>NZ_JACMSF010000042.1 GCF_014257025.1 Streptomyces cupreus | reverse complement strand
GGCGGGATGGATGAGATTCCCCCACAGCAACCAGCCGGCCAGGCCGATCGCCACGAACGGCAGAACGACGATCACGGCCGTGATGCCGACGTACAGCCGCTCACCGCCGTCGCGCGCGGACGCCGGGGCGTCCGGCGGGAAGGGGGAGGTGCCGTCGTAACCGCCGTCGCGACCCCGGGGTGGCGCGGCCGTGGCGGTGGGCGTGGTGGGGCTGGGCGACATGGAGAGGCTCCTTGACCTGGGCGAAGGCCGCTGGGATGAGGTGCGGCCGGGGTCACGGGCTGCCCCTGATGGATGGGTGATGTGCTGGGGACGACCTGTCGGATAGGCACGAAACACCCTCGTTCCCCCCCACCGTACTCCCCTCGCGGACGGAAATACCCAGGCAGACCGCCCGCCTCCGGCAGGGCGCGCTCCCTCCGGCACCGCGTTGACACGGGCCCTGGCCGGACGTTGACTGGCCGCACGGCGCAGGTGGTGCCACCGACACGACGGAAGCGGTACACACGACCATGTACGACCAGACACGCGCCCAACAGCCCGCGAGCCGGCAGCCGGGCGACGCCGAACGACGGCCCTCGGGTCCGAAGCCGCTGCTCCCTCCGGACGGTCGGGACGAGATCGTCCGGCGTCTCGGACACGCCGTCAACACCTTCGAGGACACCCCGCGCGAGGCGCTCGAAGAGGCCGAGGGCGCCTTCGACGAAGCCGCCGGCCAGCTCGTCAACGCCCTTGCCGAACAGCGGCAGGCGCTCCGCGCCGGCTGGCAGGACCGGGACCCCGAGACGGACTCCGCCGAACTCCGGATCGCGCTGAGGCAGTACCGGGAGATCACCCAGCGGTTGCTGCGCGCGTAGCCGACTGCCGGGTCGTGCCCGCCCGGCGCCACTCGTTCCGACGGCCGCCGTCAGCTCGTCCGAGCGCGGACGGCGGCCGTCGAGGGCTCCCCCGCGCGGCCGTTTCCCCCCTCTTCGGGCGCGCGTTCGGAGCCAGGTGCCCCGCATCGGACCCTACGACGGCGTGCGGGAGCGACCGCGCAGGTCTCGCGACAAGGGGAGGTAATGGGTAGGGCAACGAGGCGAAGGCAAGGGCCGGCCGGAGTGGGCCATGGAAGCCGACGGCTGTGCGGGGGCTGCGAATCGGTCCTTGCCCGGGATCACGGGGCACGGGCAGCCGTCAGGGCTGCCGAACGCCGCAAGCTTAGGTGCGATTCCCCCGGATGAGAACCCCCCGGACGACCCGGCCGCCGACCCGCCGGGCCGGAGTACCGTGGAACGGACCGGGAGTTCTCCGTACGTCGGCCCCGTCGGCGTCGTTCTCGGCGCACCACGACACCGGGCCGCCGCACGGCTGCCCGGGGACAGGGACCGCGACATGAACGCGCCCACCGGTCAACGCGCCTCACCCGACCGGACCCGTCCCTCCGCCCGGCTCACCCTGCGCCCACCGACCTTCCCGCCCGGCCCGGTGAGCGGTGCCTGGTGGCCCCGCTCCGACGATCTGCCGGCAGAACTGCCCGCGCTCATCAAGGCGTTCGACACCTCGCGGGGCCGGGTGACCCGGGTGACCGCACACCGCGACACCTGGCCCCAGACGCCGTGCGACCTGCCCGTCGCCGGTCACACGGTGAAGGCCGCATGGCTCACGTCCGGGTTCGACCCGCACGCGATCCGGCTGTTCTCCTACGGCGTCGGCCGCTGGGACCTGCTGGTCGTCCCACCCGGAACCGATGCGGCCACGGCCGCACGGCTGATGACGGCAGCGGCCGATCCCGGGCTCCACCGCACCGCGAGCGGACTCCTGGAGGACGAGGACAACAACCCCTCGGCATCAGCCACTTGATCTTCCGGATTCCGGTTTCACGAGTCGAGTACCAGCTCCCCGACAAGGCCGAATCGCCGAGCAGAGCACGACCGCAAACTCACCGTCGACCGCGTGCTGTGCCTCCACCTAGGTAGTGGGCGGGGCTTTCCGGCCCCGCCCTTGTCATGTGCCGCTGAGGTCCCACGCCTCGACCGTGTACGTGGCGGGCGAAACGCCCGTGGCTTCCATCCGTACCCGCCAGGGGCCGTCGCCGACCGGGTAGAAGCGGGCAGTCAGGGCGCGGCCCGATGCCGTGAAGATCTCGGCCACCGAGTGGTCCAGCAGGATGCGCAGGGTTGCCGTGCGCCCCTCGGGTGGGAGGCGCCACACGCCGCCCTTCGCTCGGGGGTCGAGTGAGGCGTGGTCGCGGTCGACGAGCAGGTCGCCCGTCAGCGCCTCGTGGACGATGTCGAGGTACTCGGTTCCGTCCGGTGACGTGAGCAGGCGGAGGCGGGCGCCTCGTTCCAGGGTGACCGTCAGGTCGGTTGACCGGGACACCTCGCCGAGGTCCGTCGGGTGGTCGGCACTTGTCTCGCCCCGCGCGGCGATACGGCGTTCTCCGCGCAGCGCGAGCAGTTCGCGGGCCGGGCGTTGGATCAGGGTGCCGTCCGTGCCCGGTGTCAGTTCTCGGGGCAGCGTGAGCATGCCGGCCCAGCCGGCCTCGTCGGTCCAGGCGCTTGCGGCACCTACGCGTTCCTCGTCCCGGGCTTCCCAGATCCAGGCCCACATCAGCCAGCGGCCGTCGGGGGCGTGGAGCAGCGCGGGGGCGTAGAAGTCGGGACCGTGGTCGAGGAGTTGAGGTGCGCCGGTACTGAACCGGCCGCCGGATCCCCGGAATCCTCCGCCGTCCTGCTCGCGGCCCGACCAGTAGATCGCGCAGCTCGCCCCCTCCTCCGGGTCCCAGGCACTCGCGAGGACCGCGCCGGTGCCGTCGGGGAAGGCCGCGTACTGGGCGCACTCCCAGCCTTCCTCGGTGTTGCGACCATCGGGGACGGGGTGGGGCGGGCGGGCGAGGAAGACGCCCTTGTACGTCCAGTGGTCGAGATCGTCGGAGGTGTACTCCAGGGCTGCTCCGCGCCCGTCCTTCAGGGCCGCACCGACCAGCATCCGCCAGCCGTCGCCGTCCCGCCACACATACGGGTCCCGGAACATCGTCGTGCCCTCGGGCGCCTCCGGGATCAGCAGCCGGCCGCGTTTCGTGAAGGTCGTACCGCCGTCGTACGACACCGCCGAGGTCACCGGCTGGTGCCAGCGGCCGGGGTGGCGGGCGGAGTAGAAGGCGGTGAGGCGACCCTCGTGCGAGACGGCGTTGCCCGACCACACCCCGCCCTCGTCGTCGCCGCCGGGCGTGGGCGCCAGGGCCACCGGCATGAGCTCCCAGTGGATGAGGTCCGCGCTGCGGAAGTGGCCCCAGTGCATGTCCGCGTGGCGGGCGCTGTTCGGGTTGTACTGGAAGTAGACGTGGTAGTGGCCGTCGTGGAAGACCAGGCCGTTGGGGTCGTTGAGCCAGTGCGCCGGCGGGCGGAGGTGGATCGCCGGGAAGTGGGTGTCCAGCGCGGCCGTGGGCTCGGACATCGCCGCGGCCATGGGCTCGGACATCGCAGCGCCCGTGACCTCAGACATCGCCGCGGCCGCGGTCCCAGACCTCCCCACGCCCGCGACCTCAGACATCGCCGCGCTCGTCATACCGCCGCCGAACCGCCGCCGCCTGCTTGATGTTGGCCTCGGACTCCTGCAGCGAGCGTTCGCCGCGCTGCCGGGTGCGCTCGGCGAGTCGTTCCATGTGGCGCTCGTAGCGGGCCTCGTAGCGCTCGCGCATCACGGCGATCTCCTCGGCCACCGCGCCGGAACGCGCGGCGGGAACCGGCATGGGCAGGCCGGGCGGCCGTACGGGGAGGCGCTGCTCCAGCGGCAGGATCGTGGCCTTCGGGGACGGCAGCGTCTGGTACCAGTACGCCGTCGAGGCCCAGTCGTCGGCGAGGTGGTTGCCGTGGCCGTGTTCGATGGAGACCCTGATGCGGTCCTCGAAGCGGATCGGGTCGGCCACATGGAAGCGGTAGTTGACGGAGTAGCCGGGGACATCGGCCTCGTGGAGGATCGCGCCGTGGTAGAGGTAGGCGTTCTTCTGCATCCCCCAGGCGTGGTTGAAGTAGTCCTCGGTGCCGGTGCCGTGCAGCGAGGGCGGCCAGCTGGTGGAGCCGTCGGGCAGGAAGTCGTCGTCGATCCAGATCATGTCGTTGCCCTCGCCCCACCAACTGCCCTGCCGGTGATGGACGGAGAGGTTGCAGCCGACGTAGTGGCCCAGGCCCGCGGTGTCGAGGATGACGTAGTTGTCCTCGCCGGTGAGGTCGGCGATGTTGGCCTCGGGGCTGTTGGTCTGGATGTCGGGCGCCCAGCCGTTGCAGGGGTTGCTGCGGTTCCAGCGGGCGTGGAAGTAGAGGGTGTCCTCGGGCAGGTCCTCCGGGAACAGCTCGTAGTCGATGTAGAAGTACTGCTGGATCGGCAGGTCGTTCTCGTTGACCAGCTCGATCCGCGCGCGCTTGTTGAACGGCATCGGCGCCCAGCAGTTCAGGGCCGCGCTGCCGCCGAAGATCAGTGACTCCTCCGGCTTGGCGGACACGGTGAACAGGGCCGACTGGTAGCTGTTGGGCATGCAGTGGCCGATGCCGAAGAAGTCGCCGAGCGGGACCAGGACGGCGGGCTCCTCCTCGTCGTCCCAGGTGATCCGGATGAGCACCTTGCGGTAGTAATCCGGGTCGGGCTCCTCCCAGTTGACGCCGAGCGCGTTGTGGATCTCCATCACGGGGGCCACGGTGTCGGCCTCCAACGGGTCGATCAGACCGGGGCCGAGCGTGCGGCGGCAGAACTGGGTCATCCAGATGTGGGTGATCCGGCCGGGGCCTTCGAGGTCCGCGAGGACGCGGGTGGAGTGAGCGGGCGTCGTCCAGTAGTCCTGGTTACGGCCGCGCTGGTCCCAGCTGGAGACGCGGGCGGTGCGGGCCCGGGTGGGGCGGGTGAGGTGGTCGAGGGCAGATGAAGGCATGGGAAACTGACCCCTTCAGTGATGGTTTCGCTGAACTCCGGCGGCGGGAGAATGGACCTCTCCCGCCGCCCCCTTGCTTCAGAAATGGCTCAGGCCGGGCAGCCGCGCTTCAGAAGCGGCTCAGGCCGGGCAGCCGCAGGATTCGCGGTACGTGATCTCCGGCTCCAGGCGGATGGTCCGGGGGCGGGACGTCAGGCTGCCGTCGATGCGACTGAACAGCAGTTGCATCGCCGTGGCCCCGATCTCATGGGCCGGCTGGGCGACCGCGGTGATGCCGGGGCGGAACAGATCCGTGTGCGGGAAGCCGTCGAACGTCGCGAAGGCGAAGTCCTCCGGGACGCTCAGGCCGAGCCCCTTCGCCGCTCCCAGCACCCCCACGGCCGTCTCGGTGCCGGCGGCGACCACCGCCGAGGGCGGCTGCGACCGCCGTAGGACACCCGTCATGCGCTCACGGGTGTCGTCCGCGCGGCCGCTGCCGGTGACGACGAGGCTCTCGTCGGCCGGGATGCCGGCCTCGTCGAGCGCTTCGAGATAGCCGCGCCGCCGCTCCGCGATGGTGGAGACGCCGGTGTCCCCCGCGGCCAGCGCGATCCTGCGGTGGCCGTGGGCCACCATGTGCAGCACCAACTCCCGCATGGGTGCGGTGTTCTCGACACCGACCTGATCGGCCTTGACGCCGCCGAGCCGGTCGATCAGGACGACGGGCGTGCCCTGTTCGATGACCGCGGTGATCGCCTCCCGGTGGGACCGGGCGACCGGGGCGACGATGAGTCCGTCGACCCGGCGCTCGGCGAGCACCTCCAGGGTCCGGGCCTCAAGTTCCGGGTCCTCACCGGAGTTGGCGAGCAGCACGGTCAAACCGGCGTCCATGGCCTCCCGTTCGACCCCGCGGGCCATCGCCGCGAAGGCTGGTTCGGACACGTCCGTCAGGATCAGCCCGATGGAGTCGGTGCGTGAGCGGCGCAGCGCCCGGGCCAGGCTGTCGCGCCGGTAGCCCGTGGCCTTGACGGCCTCTTCGACGCGTGTGCGGGTCTCGTCGCGTACGGGCCGTGTGCCGTTGATGACGTGCGACACGGTGGACGTGGAGACGCCGGCCAACCGTGCAACGTCGGAGATCGTGGCCACTGCTGTTTCGCCGCCTCCTGGGTCGTAGGGCCGGCTCCACACTACCGGGCCGCTGGATCGAAACGATTGCGCAGACCTTGGCACGCGGGACCGAGGTCAGTCAATGGGTGTGAGCAGCGGCGCTACAAACAGCGCTGGAAACTCCCCCGACACACGGTATTGACACCCGGAGCGTCCTGGGCCACCTTTCATCGAAACGTTTGCGCGCCGATGTCGCAGAACCGTTCCCCACGCGGATTCCGCCCCGTTCCCTCGCCCCTGACTCGCCTCACCCACTCGCCCTCAGCGACTCCCGGAAGGCAGCACCACCATGGCGTCCCTATCCCGTCGGCTCCTGCTCACCGCCACCGCGAGCGCCCTGTTCGTCACCGCCACGGCCTGCGGTTCCGCCGTGAACACGGCGGACGGCTCCTCGTCGGACGGCGTGATCACGCTGTCCATGCACAACCCGGACAGCAAGACCCAGGACCCGGCGACCTGGCAGCTGGTGCAGGAGTTCAACGCCGAGCACCCCGACATGAAGATCAAGCTGGAGGGCCAGCCGGTCGACCAGCACGAACAGCGGATGACCATCGCGGCGCAGAGCGGCACCCTGCCGGAGATCTTCTGGGTCTACGACTCGCTCGCGAAGACCATGGTCAAGAGCGGGGACCTGCTGGACCTGACCCCGATCCTCGAAGAGAACGGCCTGAAGGCGAAGTTCGCCCCGAGCATGCTCGCCGGCTTCCAGCAAGGCGGCATGCAGTACGGCGTCCCGTACCAGGCGCTGATCACCGGCTTCTACTACAACAAGGCGATCCTCGACGAGCACCGGATCGCCGTCCCCGAGACCTTCGAGGACCTGCTGGCCGCGGTGAAGAAGCTCAAGGCCGCCGGCGTGGTGCCGATCGCGCAGGGCGCGAACAACTCCTCGTTCAGCGTCTGGGCCTTCCTCACCATGCTCGACCGCTTCGGCTACGAGGCCGAGTACCCGAAGATCCTTTCCGGCGAGGCCCGTTACGACAACGCCGACTTCCTGCGCCTGTACGAGCATGTGCGCGAACTCGCCGAGGCCGGCGCCTTCCCCGCCAACATGAACACCCAGACCTACGCGCAGGCCGTCGCGTCCTACACGGCCGGCAAGGCGGCATTCCTCGACGCGGGCGTCTGGGAGGCGGCGAAGATCCAGCAGAGCGAGGTGGGCCCGAGCACCGGCTTCTGGGCCGGCCCGACCTTCTCCGACGGTGTCGGGGAGCAAAGGCTCGTCATGAACGTCCCCTCGGCGCCCTTCGTGGTGAGCGCGAAGGTCAAGGAGGACAAGGAGAAGTACGCCGCGGTGAAGGCGTTCATCCAGTTCTACTACAGCGACGCGGGCCAGAAGATCCTCGTCGACAACGCCCAGCCGCCGGTGACCACGTACCGGCCGCAGGTCGACTCGACGAAGAACCCCGTGTTCGCCGCCGTACTGGCCGAAGCCGCCAAGCCCGGCTGGACGAGCCCGAAGGCACAGCCCGACCTGGTCGTCTCCGCGGCCACGGCGAGCGCCATGTACGACAGCTTCTACGGCGTGATGGGCGGCAGCCTCAGCCCCGAAGAGGCAGCCGGGAACGTCCAGAAGACAATCAAGTAGGCGTAAGCAGGCGTCCTCATGAACTGGCTCAGCACGCGCCGGCACTTCGCCCTCATGGTCGCGCCGGCCCTGATCATCTACAGCGTGTACATGATCTACCCGATCCTGTACTCGCTCTACTACAGCTTCAGCGACTACGACGGCGTCACCGCCACCGACTTCACCGGCCTCGACAACTACCGGCAGATGGCACAGGACGACGCCTTCTGGACCTCCCTGCGCAACACCGGGATCATCCTCGGCATCGCCCTGTTCCTGCTGATCCCGCTGGGCTTCCTGCTCGCCGTGCTGCTCAGCGGCCGGGTCCGGGGCAGCGGCGTGCTGCGGGCGCTCGTCTTCGCCCCGGCCGTCATCGCCCCGATCCTCGTCGGGCTGATCTGGATCTTCATCCTGGACCCGGAGATCGGCCTGGTGAACGCCTTCCTGCTGGCGATCGGCGTGCCCGCGCATCCACAGTGGATCGGCGGTCCCACGCTCAGCCCGTACTCGATCGGCCTGGTCTACCTCTGGCAGCAGATCGGCTTCGTCCTGACCATCTTCTACGCGGGCCTGCGCATGCTGCCGCGCGATGTGATGGAGGCCGCGAGCCTCGACGGAGCGGGCCGCCGGCAGAAGCTGCGGTACATCCAGATCCCCATGCTGCGCGAGACGTTCGGCATCGTCACCGCACTCGTCGTCACCGGCGTCTTCAAGGTCTTCGAGCTCGTCTACGCCCTCACCGGCGGGGGCCCCGTCCACCTCTCCGAGGTCATGGTCAGCTACATGTACCACATCACCTTCACCACCCAGCAGTACGGCTACGGCATGGCCCTGGCCGTGGTGGTGTTCGTGGTGGGCGCGCTCGCCTCCGCGGCCACGTTCCTCGGCAACCGCCGTAAGGAGGAAGCCAGTTGAGCACCGACGTGCGCACTCGTCCGGCACCGCCGCCGGTCCGCGAGACGGACCCGCCGCGGCCCCGGCGCCGGGGCCGCGGGGCGGTCGTCGCCACCGCGGTCGCCTACCTGATCACCTTCGTGATCCTGTTCCCGCTGCTGTGGATCGTGCTGCTGTCGTTCCAGACCAACGACAACATCCTGAACCACCCGTTCTCGCTGTCCGATCTCTCCCTGGCCAACTACCAGCGGGCCATGGAGACCCTCAATCTGCTGGTGATGTACAAGAACACGCTGATCCTGGCCGTCGTCTCGGTCACGGTCGGACTGGTCATCTCCTACATGGCGGCGTTCGCGCTGACCCGCATGGTCTTCCGCGGACGTACCCAGAACGCCCTGCGCTACTACTTCCTCGTCGGACTCGCGATCCCCGTGTACGTCCTGCTGTTCCCGGTGTACCGGCTCGACATCGCCTTCGGCCTGTTCGGCAGCTACTTCGCGCTGATCCTGCCGTACATCGCCGTCACGATCCCCTTCAACATCCTGCTGCTGACCGGGTTTCTGCGGGACTTCCCGGAGGAGATCGAGCAGGCGGCGGTGATGGACGGGGTCGGGCTGTGGCGCATGGCCTGGAAGGTCGTCTTCCCGCTCATGCGGCCGGTCGTCGCCACGCTCGCGATCCTCAACGTCATCTACGTCTGGAACGAGTTCCCCTTCGCGGTCACGCTCATCAACGACCCGACGCTGACCACCGTGTCCCTCGGTGTCTCCCAGTTCCAGGGCGTCTACAGCGTGGACCACGGCGCCATGATGGCGTCCGCCACGCTCGTCCTGCTGCCGCAACTGGTGATCTACGCGGCCTTCCAGAAGCAGGTCATCGCGGGCATGACCGCGGGTGCCGTGCGCTGACCTCGACCTCGCAAGGAGCCCCCATGGATTCCGACACCCAACTCCCCCTGTCCCGACGCACAGTGCTGCGCGGCACCGCACTCGCCGCGCTGACCGTCCTGGGCGCGCGCCCCGCGCAGGCCGCCGAAAACGCCCCGGCGGTCCCGGAGAACGCCCCGCATCCGTCGTACGAGGCCATCGTCGGCCTGCTCTGACCTCTGCCCTCTGACCTCTGCCCGAAGGGAAAGCCCATGGCGGACACCGTCTACGACGTCACCACCTGGCCCGGAGCCTCCGTCTCCCCGTACACCGACATCGGCAAGGTGATCAACGAGATCATCGCGGACATCAAGTCGAAGCAGACCACCCAGAACACCAGACCGGGCGCCGTCATCTACATCCCGCCGGGCCACTACGACCTGCTCACCCGGGTCGTCGTGGACATCAGCTTCCTGCAGATCAAGGGCTCGGGGCACGGGTTCATGTCCAACGCGATCCGCGACGAGTCCTCGACCGGCTCCTGGATCGAGGTCCAGCCCGGAGCCAGCCACATCCGGGTGAAGAACACCGACGGCCACAACGAGGCGTTCCTGGTGCAGCGTTCCGGGTCGCCCTCCGTCGTCGGGCGGCTCAACGGTGTCGTCTTCCAGGACTTCTGCATCGACGGCGTGACGTCCTCCAAGCCGTACACACCGGGGAACTCCAAGACCGGTATCTCGGTGCAGTCGGACAACGACTCCTTCCGCTTCGAGGGGATGGGGTTCGTCTACCTCGAACACGCCATGGTCGTCAGGGGCGCGGACGCCGCCAGTTTCACCAACAACTTCATAGCCGAGTGCGGCAGTTGCATCGAACTCACCGGTGCCTCGCAGGTCGCCAAGATCACCAACAAATACCTGATCAGCGCCTGGGCGGGATACTCGGTCTTCGCGGAGAACGCCGAGGGCATGCTCATCTCAGGCAACACGATCCTGTGGGCCTGCAACATCACCCTCACCAACTCCAACCGCTGCGCCGTCTCCGCCAACAAGCTGCTCAGCAACTTCCCCAGCATGGTCTCCCTGTCGAACGGCAGCTCCGGCAACCTCGTCTCCGGCAACCACTTCCGCCGTGTGTACGGCGACGGCACCAGCACCCGCTTCGACGACCTCTACGGCCTGGTCCGCATCAGCGGCGACGACAACGCCGTGACCGGGAACCAGTTCTCCTTCTCGGTACCGGCCGCGAACATCACCCCGTCGGGGGCGGATCCGACGATCGTCCTGGTCGCCGGCGGCGCCCGTAACTACCTGGCCACCAACAACATCACCGCCAACCTCGGCGTCAAGGTCGTCCTCGACGCCTCCTCGACGGCCACGAAGATCCTCTACAGCGCCGCGAGTTCCCAACTGCAGGCGTACACCACCGACTACTCACTGGTGGCCACGCCCTAAGAGGCGTCCAGCTCCTCGTCCAGGGCCAGGGCCGCCGTGATGAGGGCGAGGTGGGTGAACGCCTGGGGAAAGTTGCCCAGTTGTTCGCCGGTGGGGCCGATCTCCTCGGCGAACAGGCCGACATGGTTGGCGTAGGTCAGCATCTTGTCGAAGGCGTAGCGGGCCTGTTCGAGGCGGCCTGAGCGGGCGAGGGCATCGACGTAGAGGAAGCTGCACAGCGAGAAGGTGCCCTCGCTGCCGCGCAGGCCGTCCGGGGAGGCGGCGGGGTCGTAGCGGTAGACCAGGCTGTCGGAGACCAGTTCGGTGTCCATGGCGTCGAGGGTGGACAGCCAGCGCGGGTCGTGGGGGGTGATGAAGCCGACCGCCGGCATCAGCAGCAGTGAGGCGTCCAGGACCTCGCTGCCGTAGTGCTGGACGAACGCCCGGCGCCGCTCGCTCCAGCCGCGCTCCATGATCTGGTCGAAGATGCCGTCGCGGGCGGTGGTCCAGCCGACCAGGTCGGCGGGGCGGGCCAGGTCACGGGCGACGCGGATGCCGCGGTCGAAGGCGGTCCAGCACATCAGCCGGCTGTAGGTGAAGTCCTGCCGGCCGCCCCGGGTCTCCCAGATGCCCTCGTCGGGGCGGTCCCAGTGCTCGGCCAGCCAGTCGAGCACACCGGACAGGGCCCGCCAGCCCTCGTACCCCATGAAGTGGGCGAGGTCCTCGGCTCGGGTGAGGGCGTGCACCGCCTCGCCGTAGATGTCGAGCTGGAGCTGGTCGGCGGCGCCGTTGCCGATGCGGACGGGGGCAGAGCCGCCGTAGCCCTCCAGGTGACCGAGGGTCTCCTCGGCGAGATGGGGGTCGCCGTCGATGCGGTACATGATCTGCAGTGGCTCGCCGGTGACCGTGCGGCCCTCGCGCAGCCGGTCGCCGACCCAGTGCCGGAAGGCGTGGGCCTCCTCGGTGAAGCCCAGGCCGAACAGGGCCTGAAGGGAGAGCGAGGCGTCCCGGACCCAGGTGTAGCGGTAGTCCCAGTTGCGTTCGCCGCCGAGCTGCTCGGGCAGGCCGGCGGTCGCGGCGGCGACGGGGGCGCCGGTGGGGGCGTAGGTGAGCAGCTTCAGTG
The DNA here is from genome assembly GCF_014257025.1 of Streptomyces cupreus. Taxonomy (GTDB): domain Bacteria; phylum Actinomycetota; class Actinomycetes; order Streptomycetales; family Streptomycetaceae; genus Streptomyces; species Streptomyces cupreus. The sequence continues at coordinate 72,267 of NZ_JACMSF010000042.1, read as the reverse complement.
TGATCGCGGACCGGTTGACCGTCTCCAGCCAGCGGCCCCGGTAGCGGCTGCGTCGGATCCAGCGGTGCCAGAAGCGGTATGTGTCCTCGAACTGTGTGCGGATGCCGTCGGCCGTCGGTCGTGGGGGCGGCTCGCCGCCCGCCGCGCACACCGTCAGCACGGCCGCAGCAAGATGCCCCGGGTCCAGTTCCACGAAGGCGCGCACGTCCTGGCCGTCCGGCTGCAGCGACACCGGTCCCGCCGTCTGGAGGAAGGCCTCGGTGCCTGGGCCTGAGAAGTGTGCCGTGTCCTGGTGCAGGGTGAGGCGGTGGTCGGCGCGGGCGTAGTCGAAGCGGGGGCGGCAGGTGAGCGAGAAGCGGACCCGGCCCCGGGTCACCCGCATGACCCTGACCAGCCGGTGGCGGTCCGTGGCCGTCTCCGGGCGGTCGACGGGCATGAAGTCGACGACCTCGCCGACGCCGTCGGGGGTGAGGAACCGGGTGATGAGTACGGCGGTGTCGGCCAGGTAGAGCTGGCGTGTGGTCACGTCCGCGCGCTCCACGGTGATCGCGAAGTGGCCGCCGCGGTCGTGGTCGAGCAGGGAGGCGAAGACGCTGGGCGAGTCGAAGCGCGGTGCGCAGAACCAGTCGACGACGCCGTCGGAGGAGACGAGAGCAGCGGTCTGGAGGTCGCCGATCATTCCGTGGTCGGCGATGGGCGGGTAGCGCCGCATGGTGTCCCCTTCCGGTCCCTGTCCGGCGGACCTGGTACGTCTCGACCTTCCGCGCCGCACCGGGGGCGGGGCCATGAGGGCCGAGCCGTTCGGGTGATGTGCGCCGCGGGGCTGTTGGTGTGAATCACCGGCACCTCTGGTCGCCTGGGCATGCGGGGGCTGTCCCGCGGTACTTCACTGAGGTGACGGCCGACCCGGGACAGGCAGGAGGTTCGGCATGGCTGGACAGGTGACGCGAGCAGCTACGGCCGCGGTGCTGGCGGCGGTGCTCGCCGCCGGGGCGAGCGGCTGCGCGGACGACGACAACGGCGTCGGGTCGGACGCCGCGAGCAGGGCGGCCTCCGCCGCCGAGTCCCTGGCCTCCCGGGGCGCCGACGCCCTCGCCTCGGCCACGGCGGAGGCCGGGGAGGCGCTGGAGTCGATCAAGGGGGGCATCGACGCGAAGGACGAGGTGAAGCTGGGCAAGCCGGGCACGGACGACGACGGCCGCACCACGGTCACCGTGACGGCGCGGAACACGGCGGACGACACGCAGTCCTTCGCCGTACAGGTCGAGTTCCGCAACGAGGACGGGAAGCTGCAGGACATGGTCGTGGTGACCCTCTCCGACGTGGCCGCGGGCGCCTCCGGCACGGCGACGGCACGCAGCACGCACAAGCTCTCCGGGAGCGTGAAGGCGGAGGTCGGCACGGCTCTGCGGTACTGAACGGGGCGGGCTCGACGGCGCGGCGCACCACAGGGATGCGGCAGGGCGTGGGCGGCGCGGATCCAGCGTCCGCGCGCCCGTGCCGAGGAACTCCTTCCCGTCCTGCCCGAGCTGCCGAGCCGACTGGTCGCGCCTTCACCCCGTAGTGGCGAAGGAGCCGTCGCTCAACCGGTGCTTGACCGGTTCTTCCAGACCTCGCGCAGCACGATCGTGAAGAACTCTGCGTAGGTTCGCTGCACGTTCAGCGCGAACTCCCGGGTATCGCCGTGCCGTTCACGGAGCCGGTTGATCGGGACATTCATCGCGGCATGGTGCTCGATGTGCAGGTTGTTGCCGTTGGTGAACCAGGTGGTGAACCAACTGCCGGTGATCGACCGGGTGTTGCGCAGTACGTCGACGCTGTCGCTGTCGCACAGGATGTGCTCGGGCAGCTCCACCAGGAAGTGCATCGGCATCGCCACGATGAAGGGCAGCAGCCACAGGCGCAGCACGAGGGATCCGCCGCCGAACGCGGACGCGGCCACCAGCAGGGCCAGGAACAGCCCGAACCACCGGTACTCGCTGATGATCGCCTTACGACTCTTCGGGGCTATCTGGCCCATGTCGTACTGCCAGCGGCCCGGCACGCACTGGGCGATGTCCCGCGCCACCCCCACCAGACGCGACACATCGAACAGCCCCTTGGCCAGAGCGCCCAGGGTCAGCGGCTTACGGGTGTCGAAACCGAAGAACTCCGTGTCCTGGGGCGTGCCCAGGTAGCGGTGGTGCTGGAGGTGTCTGACCCGGTAGTGGCTGTACGACACCAGCATCGGGGTCCCCAGCGGCACCCCCACGACCCGGTGCATCCGCGAACTGCGGAACGCCGAGTGGTGCAGGCACTGGTGCTGGAGTTCCACGGCGTGGGTGTACACCGCTCCCAGGATCACCACTCCGGCGGCGGCGGCCAGGTACGAGGACTGGAGAGCGAGCAGCACGCCGACGGCGATCAGTGCGGCGAGCACGAGCAGTTTGCCGACGAAGACGGCTTCGTCCTTGGCGCGAACCGCCGCTCGTTGAAAGAGCAGTTGCGGGGAGATCGAGGTTTGGGACATCAGAAACGTACCCCCTGGTATCTGGTGATCCTGCGCAGGTCGATGCGCGAGCGGCAGCGGGCATGGTCGTGCCCGCGCTGAATGCGTGGGGAAGTGCGTGAAGTCGTGCGAGTAAGAGGGCGGCTACCGGCTGCCGCTACACGTGCGCGTCCCGCTGGCCCGACCGGCGCAGGCCCTGCCGCAGCACCCCGCTGACCAGCAGCGACAGCACCGCCATGGTGGCCATCGTCCAGCCCACCGGACGGTCGCCGGGGAACACTTCGGCGATGCCGCCGGCCAGGACCGCGCCCGTGGCCTGGCCCGCCATCAGGCCGGTGGTGGACAGCCCGAAGGCCTGCCCGCGGACGTCCTCGCGGGTGTTGCGGACCAGTCGCTCCTGCAACGGCAGCGAGGCCGCGAAGCCGACAGCGGAGAGCCCGACCAGGACCGCCGCGAACGGCACCGGCGGTGCCAGCGGGAACACCAGGAACGGCACCGCCAGCAGTGCGCGCAGCGGCAGGATCAGCCGGTCCCGCAGGGCCTCCGGGACGAATCGGCCGACCACGATGTCGCCGAGGAGCATGCCGACCGCGCCGGCCGCGAGCAGATATCCGGCGTCGTCGGTGGCGTACGGGATGAACAGGGCCTCACAGCCGACGACCAGGCCGTTGGGCACCCACATCATCAGGTAGAGAGGCTTGAGGACGGGTGAGGTGAGCAGTTCACGGTTGACACGGCGGCTGCGCTCGACGACCTTTCCCGCGGCGCGCGCCGGGCGGTCGGCCAGCCCGTACCGCGAGGTGAGGCCCGAGCAGAGGCCGACGGTCGCGGCGACGGCGAACAGCCAGGACGGCGACATCACGGCCAGCAGGACGGCACCCACGCCATTGCCGATGATCTGCATACCGCCGACCGTGATGTTCATCGTGGCACGGGCCAGCACGAAGGCGTCCTTCGGCACGATGTCCGACAGCAGCGCGAGCACGGTGCCGGAGGTGGCGGCCATCGCCACATAGCCGCCCGCGAGGATCAGGAACCGCATCCACCAGCTCAGACCGGGGAGCATCTGCAACGTGGCCGTGGTCGTCGAGATGCTCGCCATGACGATCATCGCGGTGCGCGGGCGCATCAGGTCCGAGGAGGCCAGCAGGTAGCGCGCGGTGACGAGCTGCACGAGGGGCCCGCCGAACAGCGAGGCCGCCGTCAGCAGCGGCGAGCCCGTCTCGTGGAACATCACCGTGCCGAGCGCGAGACCGGAGAGGACGACCCCGGTCATCGCGAACAGCCGCACCACGAACAGAACCCGGAACTCACCTATCCCGAACAGCTCGCGATAGGTGGTCATTTGACGTGCAGGTGCTCGATCCGGGCCCGCCACGCCTCGACTTCCCGCGCCACGCACTCCGGCGAGGTGCCGCCGAGGCTGCGGCGCGAGGTCACCGAGTCCTCGACGCCGAGGACCGCGAGCACGCCTTCGTTGATGCGCTCGTCGACCTCCTTCATCTCGTCGAGGGTCAGCTCCGCGAGGTCCCGTCCGCGCTCGTCGGCCAGGCGCACCAGTCGGCCCGTGATGTGGTGGGCCTCCCGGAACGGCATGCCGAGTTCACGGGTGAGCCAGTCGGCCAGGTCGGTCGCCGTGGCATGGGCGGCGCCGGCCGCGGCGCGCATCTGTGCCGGCCGCGCCGTCATGTCGCCGATCATGCCGACGGTGGCCTTCAGACAGAGTTCGAGGGTGTCGGCGCCGTCGAAGGTGCGCTCCTTGTCCTCCTGCATGTCCTTGGAGAAGGTCAGCGGCAGCGCCTTCATCACCGTCAGCAGGCCGAACAGGGAGCCGTGCACTCGGCCGGTCTTGCCCCGGACCAGTTCGGCGGCGTCCGGGTTCCGCTTCTGCGGCATGATCGAGGAGCCGGTCGTCCAGGCGTCGGACAGCTCGATGAAGTTGAACTGCGGGGACATCCACAGCACGATCTCCTCGGCCAGCCGCGACAGATGCGTCATGCACAAAGCGGCGGCGGAGAGGTACTCAAGGGCGAAGTCCCGGTCCGAGACGGCGTCCAGCGAGTTGTGCATCGGCCGCGCGAATCCCAGGAGTTCCGCGGTGCGTTCGCGGTCGATGGGGAAGGAGGTGCCGGCCAGCGCCGCCGCGCCCAGGGGCGCCTCGTTCATACGGTCACGGGAGTCCCGCAGACGGCCGTGGTCGCGCCCGAACATCTCGACGTACGCCATCAGATGGTGGCCGAACGAAACGGGCTGTGCGCTCTGGAGGTGGGTGTAACCCGGCATGATCGTGGCGGTGTTCTGTGCAGCCTGCTCGACGAGCACCTCGATGAGCTGCTGGAGCAGGGCGAGCGCGCGGTCGTGGGCGTCACGCACCCAGAGCCGGAAGCTGGTGGCGACCTGGTCGTTGCGGCTGCGGGCGGTGTGGAGGCGGCCGGACGCTGCGCCGATGAGCTCGCCGAGGCGGGCCTCGATGTTCATATGGATGTCTTCGAGCGCCACGGAGTACTCGAACGTGCCGGACTGGATCTCGCCCCGGATCGTCTCCAGGCCGTCCTTGATCGCGGCGGCGTCCGCCTCGGAGACGATGTTCCGCTCGCTGAGCATCGTGACATGGGCGACCGAGCCGTCGATGTCCTGCATGGCCATGCGCCGGTCGAATCCGATGGAGGCGTTGATCTGCTCCATCACCTCGGACATGCCTTCGCCGAAACGACCCCGAATCAGCCCGCTACCGTTGCTCGCATCGCTCTGCACGATCTGCGCCGCCTTCCTGAAAAGAAGAGAGGGAATAGTGCCGGCAAAACCAAGGCACCCTATCTGACATCGATTTCGACCCCCGACATGACCTGGCAGCACAGATCGATCGCCTGTTCAGCGGTCGAGGATGCGGTCAGCACATAGCCGACCCGTGTGCGGGAGTCCTGGATTGCGGGGACACGGTCCCCAGCCTTCAGCGGAAGGTGCAACTTCACTACACCGGGCAGCCCTTGCCACCGCTGCACCCCGCTGATGGCGGCGACCGTGCCCGGTGGTGGTGTGAAGAAGCGGATCGCCGCGGCACCGGATGGAGCCGGTGCCGGTTCCTGCGGCTCGACCCCGTCGAGGAACCACTGGACGACATGGTCGAGCAGATCATGTCCGGTGGCCTGGCGGACGAGTGTGGGAATGGAGTCCCCGCCGACCCGGGTGTGCGTCTCGATGACTTCCGGGCCCGAAGGGGTCAGTCGCAATTCCGTATGACTGCAACCGTCGGAAATTCCCATGGCGTCGAGGAATTCGCCGACGTACGCCTTGATGGCCGCTGTCATGTGCGGTTCGACCGGTGCCGGGACGACGTGCCCAATCTCCACGAACGCGTCCTGGGTGAACTTGCCGGTGATCGCCAGGACATGGTGGCTGCCGGCACAGCTGAACGCCTCGACCGAGAACTCCTCGCCGGGGAAGAACACCTCGGCGATGTACTCGTCGGCGGAAGCCGGGGGCGTGACCACGTCCTCGGCCCGCCTGAAGCACGACACGCGCTCGCTGCCCTGCCCGTGCCGTGGCTTCACGATCACCGGATAGCCGTGCTCGGTCCCGAAGCCCAGGATGTCCCCGGCGTCCCGGACGACCTCGCACGGGACGCCGGAGAACCCCTTGTCCCGCAGCCAGGTCCGCATCGCGAACTTGTCGCGGGTCCGGGCGACCACCTCCGACGGCAGCCCCCGAACCCCGAGTCCCTCCGCGATGCGGGCCGCTGGGAGCAGGCCCTGTTCCGTCAGGGACAGCACGGCGCTGAAGGGGGTCTCACGGTGGATCGCCCGCAACTGCGGGATCAGCGCCGGATCGTCGTACTCGGTCAGCACCGTGCGCCGGGCGACCGAGAACAGCGCCTGGTCGTAGCGGGCCGGTGTGTCCACCAGCGTGATCTCCGCGCCGGCCAGCCGCAGCCGGTCGCACAGCCCCGGGCCGCCGCCCACGACGACGACGTGCCTCATCTCTCCCACGTCACACCCCCTCCTCGGCGATCAAGCGGTCCGAATGTAGCCGTCCAGGTCGTTCAACGACCCGCTGCGCAGTACGGAGAACCCGGTACGACGATTCACCGAAAAGGGCTCCGCGCCGGGCAGGACGCTGTCTCCGTCGTGCACCCGCACCACTTCCACGCTCTCGGGCAGCTCCTTGTGCGGGCGTTCCTCGAAGTGGAAGCGGATGCCGTGCCAGGCGTCGCGCGCGGTGCGCGGGGCTGCCTTCCACGGCAGGCCTGCCCGGGCGTGCAGGTAGGCATCCTCCAGGGACAGCCCGTACTGGAGCTCCACCAGTTCCGGCACATGCCCGCCGGCGGGGCGGGCGGCGGCCTCGATGACGCTGAACCGCTCCGGAGTCATCTTGAACTCCACATGCATCACGCCCTGCGCCATGCCCCAGCCCGCCGCGATGCGCTCCAGTGCCGCGGGCAGTTCCTGCCGGTGCTGCTCCGGAATCTCGCTGCCTGAGACATGACCGACCTCGTAGCAGGCCGGAAGCGGTGACACGAACTTCCGGGTGAGGGCGTGCGCGACTACCCGCCCGTCCTGGACGACGCATTCGAGGCTGAACTCGGGCCCGGCGACGAACTCCTCGATCAACGCGCCTGTGCTGAAGACGTAGTTGGTCAGCCGGGACAGCTTGAAGTCCGCCATCCTCGCCAGTGTGTCCTCGACCTCGTCCCGTGAGTCGCACTTGCGGACGAACAGGCTCATGGCCATGTCGACCGGCTTCACGATCACGGGGAAGGTCACCGCGTCCCAGTCGACGCGATCGCTCTCCGCGGCCGAGGACAGCGTGGCGACGACGCGCGGCTGCGGGACGTCGTACTCCTCGAACAGCTTGCGCATCAGCGCCTTGTTGCGGGACGCGCGGATGCGGTCGACGTCGTTGTGGCGCAGGCCCAGTTCGCGTGCCAGTACATCCGCGGCGATCACCGCGAACTCGTTGCCCGCGGCCACCGCGTCGAAGCGCCGTGATCCGATCTGGGCGAGCAGCTCTACGGGGTCGTCCGTCAGGGCGGGGACTCTGATCCACTCGTGCAGTGAGTCGACCCCGTCGCCGACCGTCGAGCTGTCGATCGTCGCGATGGTCAGCTGCCAGCCCTCGCGCTCGCAGATCGCCGCGACACGTCGCAGCGACCAGCCCGCCACCGGGTGGAGCAGGAGAATACGCATGGTCACGCACTTTCTACGGAGTCGAGCGTGGCGAAGTACCGCTCGAATCCCACCATCTCCTTGCACCGGCGCACCACTTCACGCTTGTAGTACCGCTGGTACAGGCCGGCCTCGTCGGTCACGCAGTACGACGGCAGCAGCACGGTGCGGGGGCGGTCGCTGTTGTTCGGGCCGCTGAAGTGCGGGGCCAGCGAGTGGAACACCAGGACGTCGCCCGCGTCCAGTGCGGGGACCTCGATGGTCGACGGGTCCAGCTGGGCCGGGTCGAAGTCGCCCTCGGGATTCTCCGGCGGGCCGGGGAGCAGCCGCTGGTGGCTTCCGCGGTAGAAGCCGATGCCGCCGGACTGCTCGTCGCTGGGGAAGAGGTTGACGACCACCGTGCACAGGGCGTCCGGGTCGGTGTCGAGCCATTTCCAGTACAGGAAGTCCTGGTGCGCGGCATAGCCGTTCACCCCGGGCTCCTTGCGGATCAGTTTGGCCTTGAGGATCTCCGCGGAGCCGCCGAGGATCGTTCCCAGCGCATCCATGAGCGCCGGGTGGGTCGCGGCGCCGTTGAGGGGCGGTGAGATGTCCAGGACCGGGTCGAGCCGGTCGAAGACAAACCGGCCGTCGGGTCCGCGCCGGAACTCCGTGCGCAGGTTGAGGTCGTCGTCCAGACCGTCGAGGCTCCATAAACGGTCGCACTCGGCGCGGAAGGCCGCGATCTCGTCGGCGCTGTAGAGGCCGCGCAGCACGGTGTAGCCGTTCTTCCAGTACTGCTCGGTGTTCTCCGCCAGTTCCGCAGCGGCCATCATCGGTCGTCCCCCGTCTCGTACTCGATGTCCTTGAACTCGTCGATCCTCGTGCGCAGTTGTACGGCTGCCTCCCGCACGCGGCTCGGTGCCGTGCCGCCCTGGCTGTCGCGGGAGGCGACCGATGCCTCGACGGTGATGTCCGGCCAGTCCTCCAAGGCCAGCCGGGGGTCGATCTCGCGCCGCGCCGCGAGCGGCAGCTCGCCCAGCGAGCAGCCCTGCTTCTCGGCGAGGCGCACCAGCTCCGTGACCAGATGGTGGGCTTCACGGAAAGGGATCCGCTGCTCGCGGGTCAGCCGGTCGGCCAGATCGCCGGAGGTGATGAAGTTGAGGTCGGCGGCACCCCGCATGGCGTCGGTGTTCGGCCGCATCAGGGCCGCGAGAGAGATCGCGGCGTCCAGGGACAGCGCCAGCGTGTCGGCGGTGTCGAACAGCGGCTCCTTGTCCTCCTGGAGGTCCCTGAAGTAGCTCAGGGGCAGCCCCTTCACCACGGCTTGCAGCGCGTGGAGATTGCCGAGGACCCGGCCGGTCTTGCCACGCACCAGCTCCGCCGCGTCCGGGTTCCGCTTGTGCGGCAGCGCCGAGGACGAGCTGACCAGTTCGTCGGGCAGCGAGATCAGGCCTACGGGCTGGGACGACCAGAACACGAGCTCGGCGCCGAACCTCGACAGATCGAGGGCTGTGGAGGCACCGGCGCTCAGGAAGTCGAGCGCGAAGCCCCGATCGCCCACGCTCTCCAGGGAGTTGGCCGTCGGACGCCCGAACCCGAGTCTCCGCGCCACGGAGTCCCGGTCGATCGGGAAGCCGGTGCCGGCCAGCGCCCCGGAACCCATGGGGCAGTCGTCCTGCAGGGCCCGTACGAAGCGCAGCCGCTCGGCATCGCGCAGGAACGCCTCCGCGTACGCCAGGCACACATGCCCGAAGGTGACCGGCTGCGCGATCTGGAGGTGCGAGAACCCGGGCATGACGGTCGCGGCATGCCGCTCGGCCTGCGCGGCCAGCGCCCGCGCCAGTTCCAGCAGTTTCCCGGTCAGCGCGCTCACCTGGTCGCGGATCCAGAGCCGGAGCGCGGTGACGGCGAGGTCGTTGCGCGCACGCGCGGTGCCGAGCCAGCCCGCGTCGGTGCCGATCCGGGTCTCCAGGTACTGCTCGATCGCGGTGTGGACGTCCTCGGCGGCGGGGTCGAGCGGGTCGGCGCCCGAGCGGATCTCCTCGGCGAGTTCGTCGAGCCCGCGGTGCAGACCGGCCGCGGCCCCGGCCGGCACGATCCCCTGTTCCAGTAGCATCGTGACGTGCGCCCGCGAGACGGCGATGTCGTACCGGGCGAGGCGCCGGTCGTAGTGCCCGCTGGTGCCGATGGCGTCCATGCGCCGTGCGGCCAGCGCCAGTTCGTCGGCGGTCACGAGAGCTCACCGAGCCGGCTGTCGAAGTCGGCCTCCGTCGCCGCCACCAGCTCCGCCCAGTCGGGTCGCAGGCAGAACAGGAGCAGGGCGCGGGCGATGTGCAGGCGGGCGACGGCCTCCGGGTAGACCACGGACTGCGGTCCGTCGATGACCTCGGGCACGACCTCGTCGCCGCGGTACGCGGGGAGGTTGTGGAGGAAGACGGCGTCGGGGCGGGCCAGGGACATGAGTGCGGGCGTGACCCGATACGGGGCGAGGATCTCGCGGCGCTGCTCGGCCTCGTGCGCCTTGTTCATCGGGATCCACGCGTCGGCGACCACCACATGGGCGTCCTTGACGGCGGCCTCGGGGTCGGTGGTGGCGGTGAATCCGGCCAGGTGCGCGGTCCGTTCGGCGGGCAGCGCCATTCTCTCGGGCGTCGCGCAGGTGAGGCGGGCGCCCACCTTGGCGGCGGTCTGCGCGAGCGACAGGGCGATGTTGGTGCCGTCGCCGACGAAGGCGATGTCGATGCCCTCCATGGCGCCGAACTGCCGCTTGATGGTGAGGAAGTCGCACAGCGCCTGCGTCGGGTGGTGCTCGTCGCACATGCCGTTGATGAACGGGACCGGGGACAGCTCGCAGATCTGTTCCTGGGTCGCGTAGTCGTAGATACGGCTCAGGAGCACGTCGTTGAAGCCGCCCGCCACGTTCACGAAGTCGGGCAGGTGCTCGGTCTTCGCGGCATGGCGTCCGACCCGGGCCTCAGCGCCGTTGTAGTGGATCGCCTGGCCGCCGAGGTCGCCGATGGCCCGCTCGAAGGCGGTACGGGTGCGCAGGGACGTCTCGTCAAAGATCATGCCCAGGCATTTGCCGCGCAGCAGGGCGGGCAGATGGCCGGACTTCCGGACGTGCCGCTCCAGGGCGTCGGCGACCGCGACGATGTCCCGTACGTCAGTTGCGCTGAGGTCCTCGATCGTCAGCAACTGCTTCTTCTCGGCCATCAGCGCACGTCCTTCAGGACGTTGCCGAGCTGCCGCAGCCGCAGGGCGTTGAGGCGGATGAATCCCGTCGCATCCCGCTGGTGATAGCCGCCGCCTTCTTCGAAGGTGACCAGATCCTGGCTGTAGAGGGAGTTCGGGCTCTTACGGCCCTCGACAATCACGTTCCCCTTGTACAGCTTGAGGCGCACGGTGCCTGTGACCCGCTCCTGGCTCTTGTCGACGAGCGCCTGGAGCATTTCCCGCTCGGGGGCGAACCAGTAGCCGTTGTAGATGAGTTCGGCATAGCGCGGCATCAACTCGTCCTTGAGATGCGCTTCGCCGCGGTCGAGCGTGATGGATTCGATGGCACGGTGCGCGTGCAGCCAAATCGTTCCGCCGGGCGTTTCGAAAAGTCCCCGGCACTTCATTCCGACGTACCGGGTGTCGACGATGTCGATCCGGCCGATGCCGTTCTCCGAGCCGAGTTCATTGAGGCGGGTGAGCAGGGCTACCGGGTCCAGGGCCTCGCCGTCGATCGCGACGGGGTCGCCCTTGACGAAGTCGATCTCGATCGTGGTCGGCCGGTCGGGGGCCTCTTCCGGCGACTTGGTGCGCACCCAGGCGCCGTCCTCCGGCGTGATCCAGGGGTCCTCCAGCTCCTTGCCCTCGCACGAGATGTGCAGCAGGTTGGCGTCGGCCGAGTAGGGGGCGCCGCCGCGCTTGTCCTTGGTGACGGGGATGCCGTGCAGGTCGGCGAAGTCGACGAGCTGGGCACGGCCGGCCATGTCCCACTCCCGCCAAGGCGCGATGACCTGGATGTCCGGCGCGAGCGCGTAGTAGCCCAGCTCGAAGCGGAGTTGGTCGTTGCCCTTGCCGGTCGCGCCGTGTGCCACCGCGTCGGCGCCGACCTGCCGGGCGATCTCGATCTGCCGCTTCGCCACGAGCGGCCGGGCGATCGGCGTGCCCATCAGGTAGTTCCACTCGTACGCGGCGTTCGCGCGGAACACCGGGAAGGCGTACTCGGACACCAACTCGTGCCGGAGGTCCTCGATGAAGATGTTCTCAGGCTTGACGCCCAGCGCCAGGGCCCGGTGCCGGGCGGCTTCCAGCTCCTCGCCCTGGCCGAGATCAGCGGTGAACGTGACGATTTCCGCGTCGTATTCGAGCTGAAGCCACTTCAGAATGACTGAAGTGTCGAGTCCCCCTGAGAAGGCCAGGACGATTTTGCGTGGCTTGGTCATACCTGAAAATCTCCCTCAGCTTTGCTTGACAGCGTTCCCGTGGAACGACAAATAGGCCAGTCGTAGCTTTCGGATTCCCCCCGCCCCAAACCACTGCGCAGAACTGCCGGACGGCTCGCTCCGGCAGGCAGCGGTGATCTCCCCGCCTGATCAGACTGAATGAATGAACATGCGCGATCAAGGGCCTCAGAGAAACATCTCAGGATGCGAGATCATCGGGGCGCTCATGCCCAAGTACAGCCACTTGTCAGGCAGTTGAAACATTCGAGCGGACCACTTACCCACCTCTAGCACTTCGCCTTCATATTCAACTATCTGCAAATCTATGCATTAGGCGCACGGCTGCACGAAAGGGTGCCCTCCTCACTCTCGTCGAGCAGATCCAGCAGCGTCGCCCGTGCCCGCGCCACGCGTGAACGCACGGTGCCGACAGGGCAGTCGCTCAGCTCGGCGGCCTCCGCGTAGGGCAGGCCGAGCAGTTGGGTGAGCACGAACGCCTCCCGGCGCTCGTCGGGCAGGGAGCCCAGCAGGTCGAGCAGGACGACACCGTCGTCGAACCCGGGCAGGCCTCGCGGCTGGGCGTTCTCCACGGCCAGTTGCCAGTCCGGTACGTCGGACAGACGCGGGCGCGCCGACGCGCGGCGGTAGCCGTCGATCACCGCGCGACGGGCGATGGCCAGCAGCCAGGAGCGGGCCGAGGAGCGGCCCTCGAACCGGTGCAGGCTGCCGAGCGCGCGCAGGAAGGTGTCCTGCGCGAGGTCGTCCACAGCCTGGGGATCGGCGCACAGGTGGGCGACATAGCGCAGCACGTCGCGGTGGAGCGCGCGCACGAAGTGCTCGACGGCGGCCGTGTCACCGGCCCGGGCGGCGAGCGCCCACGCGGTCGTCGACTCGTCGAGGGAGGTGGATCCGTGGGACGCCGCCGGTTTCGGCACGGCAGGAGCGATCACCTGATGTCCTTCGGGTCGTCCGGAGTCCGGACCGCAGGCGTGCGGGCACGCGAGGACACGGCACAGACAGGCGCGGCGGTCCGCGACCCGGTGAAGTGAGTGGGGATACGGCCGTAGGGCGGCCGTCAGCGCCGGCTGTCGTCAGGCGACAGCGAGCCCCACTGGTGGACCCCGAGAGGTGATCGCATGGGCGAGGAGGAGGCGGGGCACGCGGTCCGCGCGGCGTCGGCCCACGCGCAGGCGTGGACGCTCCGGCGGCGCGGGCAGGGCGAGCAGCAGGCGCAGCGGTGCGGCCAGCCAGCCGGCCACGGCCCGCAGGATGCGGAACGCGGCCTTCTCGCCGTACGCCAGCCACAGGCCGCACAGCAGGGCGGCGAGCAGGTGGGCGGCGAGCATGCCGGGTGAGGACGACGCCGGGGCGGCCGTATCGGCACTCATGTGGTCCATGTGCGCCATGTGGCTCATGTCCATGGAGTGCTCGTGTGCCGGGCCGGAAGCCGACTGCGCCCACGAGAAGGCCGAGTGCAACCCCGTCTGCGCGGCCACCACGACCGTCACGATCAGCGGCAGCCCCCGCTCATGTCCGGCCAGCAGCCAGCCGACGGCGCTCGTCGCGGCCACACCGGCGGCCAGCGCCCACGCGGGCACATGGCTGCCGGACATCAGGACGTGACCCAGGGCGGCGAGCAGCACGCACACGGCCGCGAACACCGCGGCCCTGATCGTGCGAGTACACCACCCTGCCGTCATGGCGCCTCATCCTCGCATCCGGGCATGGACCGTCAGGCGTGGGTACGGCTTTCACCTCTGATCGGTTCAACCCTGATCGGTTCACCCGTGATCGGTTCACCCGGCTCGCTTGTTCATGTCCATGAATAAGAATCAAGTACGCGGATATTGACGCGCACACAACACCACACCCAAGCTTCCCGGAGAAAGCGCTTACCCCCCAAGGTTCCTGGAGGCACCCGATGCACCTGAGACCCGCCCTCGCGTGCGCCGCACTGCTCGCCGGTGCGCTGGTCGCGCTGTCCGGCAACCCGGCACAGGCCGCGACCACCCGGTACGAGGCCGAGGCCGCCGTCTGCACCGGCACCATCGACTCCGACTGGACCGGGTACTCCGGCAGCGGTTTCTGCAACGGCACCAACGCCAGTGGCGCGTACGCCCAGTTCACCGTGAACGCGGCCACCGCCGGCACGGCGACCCTGAACGTCCGCTTCGCCAACGGCACCACCACCGCCCGTCCGGCGAGCCTGATCGTCAACGGCACCACCGTGCAGACCCCGTCCTTCGAGGGCACCGGCGCCTGGTCGACCTGGGTCACCAAGACGCTGACCGTGACGCTGAACGCGGGCAGCAACACCATCCGCCTCAGCCCGACCACCGCGGCCGGACTGCCCAACCTCGACTACCTGGACGTCGTCACGTCGGACACGACGCCGCCGACCGGCAGCGCCCTCTACGTCGCCCCGAACGGCACCGACAGCGCCGCCGGCACCCAGTCGGCGCCGACCACCCTCACCTCGGCGATCAGCCGGATCTCCGCGGGCGGAACCATCTACCTGCGCGGAGGGACGTACAACCAGTCCTCGACGGTCACCATCCCGGCCGGCAGCAACGGCACCTCCAGTGCCCGCACCACGCTCGCCGCCTACCCGGGCGAGACGCCGGTGCTCAACTTCTCGGCGCAGAGCGAGAGTTCGTCCAACCGCGGGCTCCAGCTCAACGCCTCGTACTGGCACATCAAGGGGCTGGTCGTCGAACGGGCCGGGGACAACGGCATCTTCGTAGGCGGCAGCAACAACGTCATCGAGCGCACGGTGACACGCTTCAACCGTGACACCGGGCTCCAGCTCGGCCGGATGGCCTCCACCACGCCGACCGCGCAGTGGCCGTCCAACAACCTGATCCTGAGCGCCGAGTCGCACGACAACGCCGACTCCGACGGCGAGGACGCGGACGGCTTCGCCGCGAAGCTGACCGTCGGTGCCGGGAACGTCTTCCGGTACGCCGTGGCGCACAACAACATCGACGACGGCTGGGACCTCTACACCTACTCCGACTACGACCCCATCGGCACGGTGACCATCGAGGACTCCCTCTCCTACGAGAACGGCACCCTCAGCGACGGCTCCCAGGCCGGCAACGGCGACCGCAACGGCTACAAGCTGGGCGGCGAGAATGTGCCGATCAACCACATCGTGCGGCGCAGCATCGCCTTCGACAACGGCAAGCACGGGTTCACGTACAACAGCAACCCGGGCACGATGACGATCTCCAACAACGTCAGCGTCGACAACACCGAGCGCAACTTCAACTTCGACGCGGGCACCTCGGTGTTCCGGAACAACACCTCCTGCCGCTTCAGCAGCGGCACGAACGACCGGATCATCGGCGACTCCGACAGCACCAACCAGTTCTGGTCCGGCACGAACGGCTCCCGCTGCTCCTCCTACGACGGCGCCCTCGGCTGGTCCTTCGCCTCGGACGGACGCCTGGTGGTGACGTTCGGCGGCACGGTGGTCACGCCGTAACCTCGGCCGCACCGGCGCCCGACCCGCTCGCGGGCGCCGGTGCTCACCTCGTCCCGACGGTCCGCAGGATCACCGGCACCAACGTCCGTGCCGCGTCGACGACTTCGCGCACCGAGACCTGCTCGCGCGCACTGTGGGCGACCGCGATGTCCCCGGGCCCGAACTGGAGCGTGGGGATCCCGGCACCGGCGTACAACCGCAGATCACTCCCGTACGTCGCCCCACGCACCCGCGGCTTCCCGTCCCCGACCGCGTCGACCCGCGCGTCCCGCACCACGTCCGCCAGGGGATGTCCGTCCGGCAGCGCACCGCTCGCGAACTGTCCGCCCGGCCAGGTCACGACCGCCGGATGCTCCCGCAACCACGGGTCCTCGGCGCAGGCTTCGGCCACGCACCGCTCGAACTCGGCCCGCGCATGGGCGGGTTCCTCCCCCAGCCGCACCCCGAGCCGTCCCTCGGCCACCAGCAGGTCGGGCACGCTGCTCGCCCAGTCACCGGCGCGCAGGGTGCCGACGGAGAGGCCGTACGGGATCGGGTACTCGGCCATCAGCGGCGCGGGATCCCTGTTCCGCTCGGCCTCCAGGCGGGCCAGCGCCCGGTGCAACGGCAGATAGGCGTCGATCGCGCTCACGCCCTGCTCGCGTGAACTGCCGTGCGCGGACTTCCCCGGCACCGCGATCCGGAAGGTCAGCGCACCGGCGTTGGCGGTGATGACACTGCCCCGGTCGGCTCGGTGATGACACAGGCGTCACCGCGATACCCACGCTGCAGAGTCCCGAAGGCACCGAGACCGCCGTCTTCCTCGCTGACGACGAAGTGCACGGCGACCCGCCCCCGCAGCCGAACCCCGGCCGCCCGTATCGCGGCCAGCGCGGCGAGGTGCGCGGCCAGTCCGGCCTTCATGTCACAGGCGCCACGGCCGTGCACGAGATCTCCGGTGACGCGGGGGGCGAAGGGGTCACCGTCCCAGGTGGCGAGGTCTCCGGGGGGTACGACATCGACATGGCCCTGAAGGACGAGGGTCGGCCCGTCACCGCCGGCCGTCGTACCGACCAGTCCCCAGGCCTCGTCGCGGGGGGCTTCGGAGCCGGGGAAGTCGGGGTGGGCGCGGAGTGCGTCGAGGTCCATGGACCACAGGTCGACGTCGAGGTCCAGAAGCTCAAGCCTCCGGGCCAGAAGATGCTGGATCTCGGACTCGGCAGCGCTGCCGGTGACACTGGGGACGGCTATGAGTTCCAGCAGCGTACGGGCGATGTCGGCATCATCGATCGCGGCGAGCGCGGCGCCCTCTTCACGGCTCAGCATAAGGCCGAGCCTAATGAAGTGGACCTTCAGACCCCACCCCCCACCGTGAACCCGATCACCGACCCGCCTCCCGCCCGCCGCGCGGCGAACGTCGCGCCCCCATGCGCCAGCGCCACCTCCCGCACGATCGACAGCCCGAGCCCCGACCCGGGCAACGACCGAGCGTCCGCGGCCCGGTAGAACCGGTCGAACACGTGCGTGAGGTCGTCGTCCGTGATTCCGGGCCCCCGGTCCAGCACCTCCACCCGGACCGTCCCGTGCACCGCGGGCCCGGCCACGTTGATCTCGATGGGAGCCGTTCCGCCACGGTCGAACTTCGCCGCGTTCTCCACCAGGTTGGACATGGCCCGCTGGAGCATCCCCGGCCGTCCGTCCGTCGTCGTGTCGCCGCTCGCCCGCACCACGATCCGGCGCCCGGTGCGCCGCTGTGCCAGCCCGGCCACGTCCTCCGCGATATCGGCGAGGTCCACCCGTTGCGGCGGTTCCGTGTCGGACTGCCCGGCCGCCAGATCCACCAACTCGTTGACGAGGTCGGTCAGTTCACGTGCCTCCTGCGCGAGGTCGGCGACCAGCTCGTCCCGGGTCTCCGGCGGGAACTCGTCGATACGGCGCAGCAAGGAGATGTTGGTCCGCAATGACGTCAGCGGCGTACGCAGCTCATGTCCCGCGTCCTGCACCAGCCGCCGCTGGTCCTCCTCGGACTGGGCGAGCCGCCCGAGCATACGGTCGAAGGCACGGCCGAGCCGCCCCACCTCGTCGTATCCGGTGACCGGCACCTGGATGCCGAGCCGGCGCGTCCGCGCGACGTCCTCCGCGGCGGAGGTGAGGACGATCAGGCGCCGGGTGATCCGCCGGGCCAGCCACCAGCCGAACAGCCCGGCCCCGACCACGACCGCCGACATGAGGATCAACGTCCGCTGCTGGAGTGTCCGCAGCAGATCCTCGGTGTTGCTGAACTCCTGCGCGATCTGCACCGCCCCCCGCCCACCGCCGAAGGAGACGGTGGCGACGCGGTAGACGTCGTCGCCGACATCGACGTCCGCGTGCACGACCGTGCGCCCGGAGACCCGCTGGGCGGCGATGCGCCGGTCGGCGTCGGTGACGGGCAGTCCGGGACGCCCCGGGTCGTAGACGGAGCCGTCCGGGCCGAGCACCTGCACATCCGTACGGGCCGGGCGTACCAGATCGTGGCCCGGCGCGGTGGAGGAGAAGTCCACGGGGTCCATCCGCCGGTTGCTGACCTCGTTCCGCACGTCCTGCACGACCTCGTCGAACACGGACTGCTGGTCCACCCGCACCAGCCGGGCGGCGGCGCTGTAGGACAGGATGCCGACGAGCACGGTGACCGCGGCGGTGACGGCGGCGAAGGACACCGCGAACGTGGTGCGCAGGGAGACCAGCCGGGGCCGCGGGCGCCGCAGCAGCCGCCCGACGCGACCCACTCAGTCCTCCCGGAGCACGTAACCCACTCCGCGCACCGTGTGGATGAGCGGCGGGGCACCGGGCTCGTCGAGCTTGCGGCGCAGATAGCCGACGTAGACGGCGAGGTTCTTGGAGCCGGGGCCGAAGTCGTAGCCCCAGATGCGGTCGTAGATGGTGGCGTGGTCGAGGACGATCCCGGCGTTGCGCACGAGCAGTTCCAGCAGCTCGAACTCGGTGCGGGTCAGCTCCAGCTCCCGCTCGCCGCGCCAGGCCCGGCGCGCCTGCGGGTCCATCCGCAGCCCGGCCGCCTCCATGTACCGCTCGGGCACCTGCTCGGGTTCCTGCTTCTTCGGTACGTCGACGGCGGCGCCGCCGGTCCCGCCCTGGCCGGTGCGGCGCAGCAGGGCGCGCAGCCTCGCGAAGACCTCCTCGACGTCGAAGGGCTTGACGACGTAGTCGTCGGCGCCCGCGTCCAGGCCCGCGATACGGTCCTGGGTCTCCACGAGCGCCGTCAGCATCAGGATCGGGGTGCGGTCGCCCTCGGCGCGCAGCACCCGGCAGACCTGGAGGCCGTCGATGCCGGGCATCATCACGTCGAGGACGAGCACGTCCGGCGGTGCGGTGTGGGCCTGCGCCAGCGCCTCCACGCCGTCGGCGACCGCGGTGACCCGGTAGCCCTCCAGGGTCAGGGCACGCTCCAGGGCATGCCGGATGGCGCGGTCGTCTTCGGCGAGGAGCACGGTGTGAGGCACGCAGCAAGTCTGCCAAGGCCTCCGGCCATTCAGCCGTGCGAGCGAGCTTGCCGTCACCCTTCTTACCGGGCTCTCACTGTCACCCGGCCGCGCGGGGGCTGCCGCCCCCACGCCCCCCGCTTCGGCCCTGAACGGGCCTCGTCCTCAAACGCCGGACGGGCTGGATATCGCCGCCAGCTGCTCTGCGAACGGCACCACAGCGAGGTCGTCCTTCGCCGGTCGCACCGAACCCAGCCCGCTCACCAGCGCCGCCAGCTCACCCGCCGCCCGCTCGATACGCCCGTCCAGACCCTCCGCTCCCCAGTCCTCCGAGGCCGCGTAGACGCCGGTCGGGACGATCACGGCCTTCAGGTAGGCGAAGAGGGGGCGCAGGGCGTGTTCCAGGACGAGGGAGTGCCGGGCGGTGCCGCCGGTCGCGGCGATGAGCACCGGCTTCCCGGCGAGCGCGTCCTGCTCCAGGACGTCGAAGAACGACTTGAACAGTCCGCTGTACGACGCCGAGAACACCGGCGTGACCACGATCAGCCCGTCCGCCTCCGTGACCGCCGCCTGCGCGGCGGCCAGCTTGCGGCCGGGGAAGCCGTTGGTGAAGTTGTGCGCGATCTCCACCGCGAGGTCGCGCAGCTCCACGACCTCGATCTCGGCCCCGGTCCGCCCGGCGGCCGCGGCGGCCAGACGGTCGCCGAGCAGTCGGGTGGAGGACGGGACGCTCAGCCCTGCCGAGACGACGACGAGCTTCATGCGACGGTCACCTCCTGGGCGGCCAGCAGGGTCTGATGGGTGGGGGCGTCCGGCACGTTCTCCGGCCGCCCGGCGGCGAACTCCTTGCGCAGCACCGGCACGACCTCCTCGCCGAGCATGTCGAGCTGCTCGAGCACGGTCCTCAACGGCAGCCCCGCGTGGTCCATGAGGAAGAGTTGGCGCTGGTAGTCACCGGCGTACTCGCGGAAGGACAGGGTCTTCTCGATCACCTGCTGCGGCGAGCCGACGGTCAGCGGGGTCTGCTCGGTGAAGTCCTCCAGGGAGGGGCCGTGCCCGTAGACCGGCGCGTTGTCGAAGTACGGACGGAACTCGCGCACCGCGTCCTGGGAGTTCTTCCGCATGAACACCTGCCCGCCGAGCCCGACGATCGCCTGCTCGGGGGTGCCGTGCCCGGGGCACGAGGTGCACCCCGGTCCGGCTCAACTGCCCTTTAGACGCCCAGAAAACGGGCCAGAAGATGTTGTTTTGGCCTCCTCCCTCGCGTGAAGCGAGGGATTCCAACCCCAAGGGCCTGGGCTGAGGTTCACGGGCGCTCGGCCGCTTGCACGACGTCACCCCTCCGGCAGACCCTGCCGCGACACCCCGTCACAGAGCACAGCCACATTATCACGCCACGCAACTGTTATGCAGCGGTGCGTAGTTCTCGATGGCGAGGTTGATGCCCTACCGGATGTCCTGCCCGAACCAGGGGTAGACCGGGCCGGTGTTGCCGCGGCCCATCATCAGGTCCACGCGCCCGTCGGCCAGGTGCTGGAGCATCGCGAAGTCCTCGGCGATCTTCACCGGGTCGTTGGTGGTGATCAGCGTGGTCGAGGTGGAGAGGATCAGCCGCTCCGTCCGCGCCGCGATGTAGCCGAGCATCGTCGTCGGGGACGACGGTACGAACGGCGGGTTGTGGTGCTCACCGGTCGCGAAGACGTCCAGGCCGACCTCCTCGGCCTTCAGCGCGATGGCGACCATGGCCTTGATGCGCTCCCGCTCGGTCGGCGTCCGGCCCGTGGTGGGGTCCGGCGTGACGTCGCCGACGCTGAAGATCCCGAACTGCATGGTCGCTCACCCTCCATGTTGTTGACTGTTCAACTATACCGCTGAACGGTCGGCGGGTCCGCCGTATTCCACCCCTCCCTCCAATCCGATTGACGCCCCCCGGCCGGGCCAGGATATTTATCTGCGTGACACAGACACTGCATGACGCACAAGAAAATGAAGCAAGAGACACTCCGCACGGCGCCCCGGCACAGTGCACCCGCTGGGCGATCCTCGCGGTCGTCCTCGCCGCCGACGTCCTCGACCTCCTCGACGCCACCATCACCAACATCGCCGCCCCCACGATCACGGCCGACCTCGGCGGCGGCGCCGGTCTGATCCAGTGGCTCGGCGCCTCCTACGCACTCGCGCTCGGCGTACTGCTCGTGCCCGGCGGGCGGCTCGGCGACAAGTACGGCCGCCGGCGCCTGTTCCTCATCGGCCTCACCGGGTTCGTGGTCGCGTCCCTGGCCTGCGGTCTCGCGCCGGGTCCGGTGTTCCTGGTGATCGCCCGGCTCGCCCAGGGCGCGTTCGGGGCGCTCGTCATCCCGCAGGGCTTCGGGATCATCGGCGCGACCTGGCCCCGGGAGCAGATCGGCAAGGCGTTCAGCCTCTTCGCGCCGGTGATGGGCCTGTCCGCCGTGGGCGGCCCGATCCTCGCCGGGTTCCTCGTCGACGCCGATCTCGCGGGCCTCGGCTGGCGCCCCATGTTCCTGATCAACCTGCTGCTCGGCGGCGCCGCCCTGTTCGCCGCCGTACGCCTGCTGCCCCGCGACACCGGCGACCGGAGCGTCCGCGTCGACGGCCCCGGCTCGGCCCTGCTCGGCGGCGCGCTGCTCGGTCTGCTCGGCGGTCTGATCGACGGCGCGGGCAACGGCTGGACGCCCCGGGCGTTCGTCGCCCTACTGCTCGGCGCGGTCCTCTTCGCCGGGTTCTGCCACCGCCAGCGCACCGCACCGAACCCGCTCCTGAAGCCGTCCCTCCTGCGGGACCGCGGCTTCACCTCCGGCCTGACGCTCGGCATCGTGGTCTCCGCCTCGACGTCAGGACTCCTCTACGTCATCTCCCTCCACTTCCAGGAGGGGCTGCACCGCTCCCCCGCGGGCACCGCGCTGGGCCTGATCCCGCTGCCCCTGGGGATCGTCATCGCCTCGATCGCCTGCTACCGGCTGATCCACACTCTGGGCCGCCGTCTGGTCCTGGCCGGCCTGCTGATCATCCTGGCGGGCTGCGTCTGGCTGGCCCCGCTGTCCAGCGCCGACGGCTGGACCCTGGTCCCACCGCTGCTGGTCATCGGCGTCGGCATGGGCACCTGCTTCGGCACTGTCTACGACATCACCATCGGCGACATCTCCCCGGAGGAGTCGGGCAGCGCGAGCGGCTCGCTCAGCGCGGTCCAGCAACTGGCCAACGCGATCGGGGCGGCGGCCGTGACGACCGTGTACTTCAAGGCGGCCGACGGCGGCGAGGCCCACGCCACGACACTGACCCTCACCACGGTCGCCGCCGCCGTCACCGTATGCCTGCCACTCGTGACCCTGCTCCCGCGCAAGGCGCCGGAGGGGGGCCACTGAGCAGGTCGGGCGAAGTCCAGTGCGGTTCGGCAGCGCCGCCAAGGGGCGCGCCGCAGACGGTCGACGAACCATAGCGCCACTCCCAGCGGAGCGTCACGGCCGCAGGACCAGCCGTCCCCGCACCCCGCCCTCCGCGAGCCGGGCGTGGGCCTTCGCCGCGTCGTCCAGGGCGTAGGTCTCGGCCACCCGGAGCGTCAGTACGCCCTCGTCGACCAGCCGGACCAGCTCGGCGAGCCGCGCACCGTCGGCGCTCACCTCGACCGTGCCGACCCGCACCCCACGCTCGGCCGCAGGCCCGGCCCCCGGGATGACACCGACGTAGGCGCCCCCGTCGCGCACCCTCGCCAGTGCCGGCCCGCCGAGGACGGCCGCGTCGAGCACGGCGTCGAAGCCGCCCTCGTCGCCGCTCGTGAAGCGAGCGGCTCCCAGGGACCGTACGAGCTCCCCGTCCGCCTCCCGGGCCAGCGCGGTCACCGAGATCCCGCGGTGGGCGGCGAGCTGGACGGCGTATCCGCCGACCGCCCCCGCGGCGCCGGTCACCAGCAGCGACTGGCCCGGCGTCACCTCCAGCAGATCCAGGGCCTGTACGGCGGTCAGGGCGTTCAGCGGAATGGTGGCCGCGTGCACCGCGTCCACGCTCGCCGGCGCCTTGGCCACCGCGTCCGTGTCCACGACGACGTACTCGGCGTGGGTGCCCAGCGGCTTCACCATGCCGTAGTCGAGCGCCACCACCTCGTCGCCGACGGTCCAGGCGGACGCAACCCCCGTCGCGTCCACCGTCCCGGCAACATCCCAGCCAAGCCCGATCCGCTTGCCCGCGCCCCCGAAGACGCCCTGGCGCACCCCGGCGTCCACCGGGTTCAGCGCGGCCGCCGCCACCTTGATCCGCACCTGCCGCGCCCCCGGCTCCGGCACCTCGGTCTCCACGACCTCCACGGCCTCGGGCCCACCGAACGTCGTCACCACCACAGCACGCATGTCTGACAGCTCCTCAAAACAGTTCTGAGAGCCTCGGTATCTCCTCGGCCTCAACAACCCTAGGAAGAGCTACTATCTATTCGTAAGTAGTTACCTGAAGGTGCGTACATCACCCGGAGGTGAGCCATGGCGACGCAGACCGCGGCCCAGCGGCGCGAACAGGCACGCAGGGATTACGACGCGTTCCTGCGCGGCTGCCCGACCAACCAACTCCTCGACCGCATCAGCGACAAGTGGGTCAGCCTGGTCGTCTCCGCCCTCGCGGCAGGACCGATGCGCTACAGCGACCTCGGCCGCAAGATCGCGGGCGTCAGCCCCAAGATGCTGACGCAGACGCTGCGTTCACTGGAGCGCGACGGCATCCTCAGCCGCACGGTCACCCCGTCCGTGCCGGTCCGCGTCGACTACGAACTCACCCCGCTCGGCCACAGCCTGGCCCTGCTGCTGACCGCGGTGAAGGACTGGGCGGAAACCCACATCGAGCAGGTCCACCAGGCGCGCGAGCGCTACGACGGCGACAACTAAGCCTTCTCGGCGCGCAGTCGGGCGACCTGCTCCCCGCTGAACTGAACCGTGCGCCTCATGTGCCCGATGATCAGGGCGAGTTCGGACTCGTCCAGGTCGTCGAAGAGCGCCGACCAGCCGCCGCTCAGCCGCTCCCACATCCGCCCGAACTCGGCGACCTTCTCCGGCACGGTCGCCACCAGCACCCGCCGCCGGTCCTCCGCGTCCCGCTCCCGGACCACGTACCCGGCCCGCTCCAGCCGGTCCACCAGCCGCGTCGCCGATCCCGTGGTCAGCCCCGTCAGCTCCGCCACCCGGCCCGTGGTCACCGGGCCGCCCTCCAGCGTCAGCAGGTTCAGGCACTGGAGGTCGGTCGGATGCAGGCCGATACGGTCGGCGACGGCCTGGTTGAACAGCGCGTACGAGGCCATGTAACGGCGGGAGACCGCGGACAGCTCATCGAGCAGCCGCTCCCGCGTGGATCCGCTCTCCGCCATGCCCACTCCCCGTCACCTGCGCCGTGCAGAGATCGTACGACGCGCACTTGCAGAAGCAGCACTGCTAGAAGTGGTACGTGTCCCCGGTGTCCAGGATCAGCACCCGCAGCCGGTCGTTGTCCGGATTACGGTCCACCGTCCCGCCGCTCCACACCGTGTCGATCTCCAGCAGCACCTCGGACGGCTCCTCCCGCAGCCGCACGCGCAGCGCGATCCGCTCCCCCGCCTCGTCCGCCTCCAGCGCCCCCACCCCGCACAGCACCGTCCCCGGCCCCGACCGGGCACACCCGTACGGCAGCTCCTGCCGGTCGGCGAGCGGCTCGGACCAGCGCAGCCGGACCGTCGCGTCCGGCACCGCCGACGGCCCGTGGTTGCGCGGAGTGAACAGCAGGTCCACCTCACCGGAGGCCAGGGACGCGGCCCCGTGATAGGCGAGGTCCGCCTCCGGGCCGTCGGCGGCACCGGCCCCCGCCGCCCCGCCCGCCACCAGCAGCACCGCCGCGACCCCGGCCCCGAGCACCCGCGCACCCCGCATACCGCCCACTCCTCCGTGATCACACACAGTCGGTCATCCCGTCGTACGGATGTATCCCACGTGAAGCGCGTCACAGGCGCCGTCCATCAGGTGACGGACCGCGGACCGCCCTGTGCGAAGCTGCTGCGCATGCTCGTCGCCCGCTCCGCAGCCCTCTTCGTGGTCGCCGCCCTGTTCGAGATCGGCGGCGCCTGGCTGGTCTGGCAGGGCGTACGGGAGCACCGCGGCTGGCTGTGGATCGGCGCCGGCGTCCTGGCGCTCGGCGCCTACGGATTCGTGGCCACCCTCCAGCCGGACGCGAACTTCGGGCGCATCCTCGCCGCGTACGGCGGGGTCTTCGTGGCCGGCTCCCTCGCCTGGGGCATGGTGGCGGACGGCTACCGGCCCGACCGGTGGGACGTGGCGGGCGCGTTGATCTGCCTCGCGGGGATGGCCGTGATCATGTACGCCCCACGAGGCAGCTGAGCTCAGGGGTCACGCCGGCGGCAGCAGCCCCAGCTGGTCCAGGAACTCCATCTCGTCGAAGTAGAGCCGGTAGTCGACGATGTGTCCGCTGTCGTCGACAGTGGCGAGGTCCACTCCGCGGATCCTGATCTCCTTCTGCGTCGGGGGCAGCATCTCCCCGGTGGGCAGCTGGATCGGCCCCGTGTTCCGGCCGCTGAAGAACCCCTCGTCGATGGCCGTGTTGCCGACCTCGTACGAGTGCACCGGCGTGTACGTGCCCTCGGGCACCGCCTCCGTCATCTGGCGCCAGTACGCGGCGATGTCCTCCCGGCCGTGGAGCTCCCCGCCGTCGGGCGTGACGGCGACCGCGTCCTCCGCGTACAGCTCGCCGATGGTCTTCTGATCCGCCGAAGTGATCGCCTCCGTGAGCCGGTCCATGACCTCACGCGCCTGTCCCATGATCCACCTCCCGCAGTGGAGGATCACCCGTCTCATTGTCTCACCGCCCGCCTATCCTGGCCGGACAGGCTTTCGACCCCCGACCTTCGACCGACCCGTCCCGAGGAGCAGCCCCATGGCCACCGCCGCACCATCCGCCGCCTCCCGCATCGCCGTCGTCACCGGTGCGAGCAGCGGAATCGGCGCCGCCACCGCACGGCAGCTCGCGGCCTCCGGATACCGGGTCGTCCTGACCGCCCGCCGCAAGGACCGCATCGAGGCGCTGGCCGAGGAGATCAACGCCGCCGGCCACTCCGCGGCGGCCTACCAGCTCGACGTCACCGACCGCGCCGCGGTCGACGAGTTCGCCACGGCCTTCAAGACGATCGGCGTCCTCGTCAACAACGCCGGCGGAGCCCTCGGCGCCGACCCGGTCGCCACCGGCGACCCGGCCGACTGGCGCACGATGTACGAGACCAACGTCATCGGCACCCTCAACCTCACCCAGGCCCTCCTCCCCAAGCTGGAGGCGAGCGGCGACGGCACGGTGGTCGTCGTCTCCTCCACCGCCGGCCACGCCACCTACGAGGGCGGCGCGGGCTATGTCGCCGCCAAGCACGGCGCCCACGTCCTGGCGGAGACCCTCCGCCTGGAGATCGTCGGCCGCCCGGTCCGCGTCATCGAGATCGCACCCGGCATGGTCAAGACCGACGAGTTCGCGCTCACCCGCTTCGGCGGCGACGAGGAGAAGGCGGGGAAGGTCTACGAGGGTGTGGCCGAACCCCTCTCCGCGGACGACGTGGCCGACACGATCACCTGGGCGGTGACCCGCCCCAGCCACGTCAACATCGACCTGCTGGTGGTCCGCCCGCGCGCACAGGCGTCGAACACCAAGGTCCACAGGGAGCTGTGATGACGGACAAGGCCCCCAAGGCCCCCAAGAACCCCCAGGAACCCCGGGAGCACCACAACGAACGCCAAATGTGGTGGTGGCTCGGCTACTTCCTCTTCGGCATCCACATCGTGGCGTTCGTCATGATCTACGCGGTAACGCACGCGCCGAAGTAGCACCGACGTAGAACAAGGGTGTGGACAGACACATACGCTTCGACGCCCTGCACAACTTCCGCGACCTGGGCGGCTACCGGACGCCGGACGGCCGCCGTGTCCGCCCCGGCCGCCTCTACCGCGCGGACTCCCTCGGCAAGCTCACCGAGGGAACCGAGGACTGGTCCCGCTTCCTGGCCCTGGGCGTCCGCACGGTGATCGACCTGCGCTACCCGTGGGAGATCGAGACCCGAGGCCGAGTCCCGGACCACGCCTCCTTCACGTACCGCAACCTCAGCATCGAGCACCGCCCCTATGACCAGGCGGCGCTGACCGCCGACGTAGCCGCGGGCCCGTACTTGGCGGAGCGCTTCCTGGAGGTCGCCGAGGACGGCACGGAGGAAATCCGCCAGGCCCTGGAACTGATAGCGAAGTCAGCGGAGTCGAACGAACCCCTGGTCTTCCACTGCGCCTCGGGCAAGGACCGCACGGGCGAACTGGCGGCTCTGGTCCTGTCATTGCTCGGCGTGGACGAGCAGACGATCATCGAGGACTTCAGCCTCACGGAACTGGCCACCGAGGCCCTGCTGTCGGAGTGGCGGGCGAGGAACGACGGCCGCTCCCCGCAGTGGCCGGACTTCGCCAGGGCTCCGGAATCGGTGATGCGCCTGTTCCTGAAAGCGCTGAAGGAGCGATACGGCTCGATAGAGGGCTACGTAACAAAGGCCCTGTCCCTGGACACGAAAGCCCTCACCGACACCCTGCGAACGGCCCTCCTGGAACAACCCCCGGCCACCTGGCCCCAGTTGACCTACCGCAAGGCAACGGCGGCTGAGGCCCCCACCCTGGTCCACCTCCGAGACTCAGCTGCCCTGTGGCAACTGGCCCGCGGAATCGACCAGTGGAAGCCGGGCGAGAAGAACGAAACCCACTTCCGCAACCGCATGCGGGACGGCGAGGTCTGGCTGGCATACGCGGCCGGAAGCCTGACCGGCGCCTGGGAACTCTGGTGGACCGACCCAGCAGCCTGGGGCCCCCGCCCGCCGGACGCGGGCTACATCCACCGCCTGATGACAACTCCCCACACGGCCCCGCCAGGCACAGGCCGCCAGATGCTCACAGAGGCCGAATCCCGTATAGCCGCAACCGGCCGCCCCTACGCCCGCCTGGACTGCCTCTCCTCCAACCCCCGCCTGCGCACGTACTACGAGTCCGCGGGCTACACAGTGGTCGGCGAACAGCACGCAAAGCAGGACGGCAAGGGCAGCCCGTACGCGGTGACGCTGCTGGAGAAGCGGCTCGGATAACCCACAGGGGTGAACATCATCGATCACTCGAACGGCTGCTGAACAGGCGACCTAGGCTCGCACCACCACATCAAATCGACGACCCCCGGCGGGATGCCGGTCCCAGCCGAGGGCCTGACCTGCAAGGAAGGAATACGCTTCCTCATGGCTGACTGCGAGCCTATCGCCCACCAGTTCATGGACCTGACGATCCCCGAGTACGCCTACATGTTCGGCTTCTTGCAAGCGGACGGGCATCTGGCAAAGGGGGTGGGCCGGAAGGGACGTCTGACCGTTGAAATCAACGCCCGCGACGTCGAAGTGCTACGCATGTTCCAGAAGCTGACGCCGTACAACAGCAGCATCACCAGCCGCACCCGGTCCACGAATTTCGCTGACGTGCACACCTCGGTCACCTGGACCCTGTGCTCCCTCGAAGCCAGGACCAAGCTCAACGGCCTCGGCCTGCCGTACGGACGCAAGTCGAAGACGATTGCCCCACCACATGGGGACTTCTCGCACCGGGACTACCTGCGAGGTGTCGTCGATGCAGATGGGTCCGTCGGCTACACGACCCAGGGCTTTCCCTTCATCGGGTTGACCACGGCCAGCACAAACATCGGCGCTTATCTGTGCTTTTACGCAGGGAAAATCACAGGGATGGAGCGCACCCTGAGGCGCAACACCCGAGACGGCATCTACAACATCCTCTACACGAAGGAAGCCGCACAGGAACTGGCCACCCACCTCTACTACGAGGACTGTCTGGCCCTGGACCGCAAGAAGGCTGCGGTCGATTCACTGAGCGCCTGGGTCCGCCCGGCCGACATGAAGATCGCGCCCGAGCGACGCCGCTGGACGAAGGAGGAGGACCGTGTGCTACTGCGGCTGAACAACGACGCCGCAGCTGCCGAGGAACTCGGTCGGACCAAGCACAGCTGTTACATGCGCCTCTGGCGCCTGCGGACCGGTCAAATCCCCGCGCCGGCTGATCGGTAGCAAGAAGGCCCCCGGTCCCGCCGGGGGCCTTGCAGCTCAACCCTTCACACAGATGAACTGCTTCAGCTTCGCCACGACCTCAACGAGATCGCGCTGCTGTGCCATCACCTGGTCGATGTTCTTGTAAGCCCCCGGAATCTCGTCCAGAACGCCGGAGTCCTTACGACACTCGACTCCCCGCGTCTGCTCCTCCAGATCCCGCACCGTGAAGCGCCGCTTCGCCGCATTGCGGCTCATACGCCGACCGGCGCCGTGCGAGGCAGAGTTGAATGCCTTCTCGTTACCGAGCCCTTTCACGATGTACGAGCTGGTACCCATCGAACCCGGAATGATCCCGAACTCACCGGAGCCGGCGCGGATCGCGCCCTTCCGAGTGACCAGCAGGTCCATCCCCTCGTACCGCTCCTCCGCCACGTAGTTATGGTGGCAGGAGATCTCCGGCTCAAACGTGGGCTTCGCCTTCTTGAACTCCTTCCGGATCACGTCCTTCAGGAGCGCCATCATGATCGCGCGGTTGTACTTGGCGTACTCCTGCGCCCAGTACAGGTCATTGCGGTAGGCAGCCATCTGCGGAGTGTCCGAGATGAACACCGCCAAGTCACGGTCGACCAGACCCTGGTTGTGCGGGAGTTTCTGGGCGACGCCGATGTGGTGCTCGGCCAGCTCCTTGCCGATGTTCCGGGAGCCGGAGTGCAGCATGAGCCAAACCACACCCTCCGAGTCCGTGCAACATTCAACTAGATGATTGCCGGCCCCGAGCGTTCCCATCTGCCTGAGGGCCCGCTCCTCCCGGAACTTCACCGCCTCCGCAACCCCGTCGAACCGCCCCCAGAAGTCGTCCCACCCAGCCGTACCGAAGCCGTGCAGCCGCCCCGGATCCACGGGATCGTCATGCATCCCCCGCCCCACCGGAATCGCCTGCTCGATCTTCGACCGCAGCCTGGACAGATCCCCCGGAAGGTCGTTCACCGTGAGGGACGTCCTGACCGCCGACATCCCACAACCGATGTCCACCCCCACCGCCGCAGGACACACCGCCCCCTGCATCGCGATGACGGACCCCACCGTCGCACCCTTGCCGTAGTGAACGTCCGGCATGACCGCCAGGCCCTTGATCCACGGCAGGGTCGCCACGTTCCGCAACTGCTGGAGGGCCACGTCCTCGACCGACGCGGGGTCGGTCCACATACGGATCGGAACCTTCGCTCCGGATATTTCCACGTACGACATCTCGTCCTCATTCCCCCGATAAACAGCACAAGTCTCAAATCGCAAAACCGGCGCCAACGTCAACGAAAGGGACAACGGACCGGCGTTCACGGCAGTGCGTGCGATACACATTGTCTGCAGGGGCCGCCCCCACCCCGCAAACGATTAAGCCGCAGCGAGAGGAGCCGACCGTGCAGCGGAAGGCGTACGTATCCGGCGCCGTCGCGCTCCTCGCGGCACTTCTGGCCGGCTGCACCGGCAGCTCCACGGACGGCAGCCCGACGGACGATTCCAACCTGGGCGACTCCGGTACGGCCACGGCGGCGGCCGAGCCCGGTCGCTACCGCACACTCCCGGAACCCTGCAGCTCGGTCGACCAGGACACCCTCGACACCCTCCTCCCCGGCATCCCGCAGATCGCCGACGAGAACCAGCGCGAGAAGGCCTACGAGGGCACCGCGACCCTCACCTACGACACCGACCGCAAGGTCGGCTGCCGTTGGAAGGTGGAGTCGGCGGACGCCACCGACCATCTCCT
Organism: Streptomyces cupreus; assembly: GCF_014257025.1. Lineage (GTDB taxonomy): Bacteria > Actinomycetota > Actinomycetes > Streptomycetales > Streptomycetaceae > Streptomyces > Streptomyces cupreus. The sequence continues at coordinate 41,399 of NZ_JACMSF010000042.1, read as the reverse complement.
CATCGACTTCGAGCGGGTCGTGTCGTACGACAACGCCGTCAGCGACGACAGCCAGGCCCAGCAGGTCTTCTCCACCCAGCAGGCGGCCGCCGACCTCCCGGAGCCGACCGTCACGGAATCCGCCACCGAAAGCTCCACGGCCACCCCGAGCGACTCCGCGTCCGCCTCGGTGACCCCCTCGGACTCCGCCTCCGCCTCCTCTTCCCCTTCCTCTTCCTCCTCGCCGTCCACCACCCCCGCCGACCTCCAGCCCCGCATCCTCGACGACCTGGGCGACGAGGCGTTCCTGAACGACGTGTTGAGCAGCGCCGGCTCGACGGCCCAGCAGCGCACGGTGACTGTGGCGTTCCGCACGTCCAACGTCATCGTGACCATCCAGTACGAGGAGCAGCCGGCCACCGTCGGCACCGTCCCGGACAGCAAGGAAATGCAGGACAGGGCGCGGAAACTGGCGGCCGAGCTGGCGGACGCGCTGGCCGGCTGAGGCTTGTTCGCGACCGTTTGTGAAGACGGCGAAACAGAAACGTACGGCTTGCGCACCGCGTACCGTGGCCCCTCGGACCCGATCCGACGGCAGAAACCACGAGTCTCATGAGTGAAGGAACCATGCAGCGAGCAGCCCAGCGTGACCCGAGCCATCAGCGAGCCAGGCGCCTTTCCCGCGCTGTTGTCGGTGCGGCCGCCGTCCCGGTGATGCTGATCGCCGCCGGCTGCTCCTCGGACTCCGGCTCGGACGACGCGGGCAAGGACTCCTCAGCGAGCGCCTCGGCGTCGGCGAGCCCGTCGCCCACGGTGCAGGCGGCCGCGTACAGCAAGCTGCCCGAGGCATGCGATGTGTTGTCGAAGGACACACTGTCCGATCTGGTGCCGAAGGCCGGCAAGTCGGGCAAGGAGGGCGCGTCCAACGACACCGCGGCGCGCGCCAGCTGCTCCTGGGACAGCCTGGACAACAACGGCGTGGAGGGCTCGCAGTTCCGCTGGCTGAACGTCTCGCTGCTGCGCTTCGACTCGGATGTCACCCGCGGTGAGGGCGACAAGCTGGCGCAGGAGTACTACGCGAAGCAGGTCAAGGACGTCCAGGCGGTGGACGGCGCGAAGAACGTCAAGTCCGAGCCGGTGACCGGGACGGGCGACGAGGCAACGGCCGTGCGCTACGACCTGAAGAAGAAGGAAGGCTCCTTCAAGCAGCAGACGATCGTGGCCCGCGTCGAGAACGTCGTCATCACCGTCGACTACAACGGCGCCGGTCTCGCCGGTGAGAAGACGCCGAGCGCGGACACCCTCACCACGCTGGCGAAGAAGGCCGCCAAGGAGGCGGTGGCCGCGGTGACGAAGGCGAACGGCGGTGGCACGTCGGCCTCCAAGTCGCCCTCGGAAAAGGCTACTTCGTCCGCCTCGAAATCGTCGTCCAAGTCGCCGACGAAGAAAAGCTGACGCTCTCGTTCCGGACCGGCGACCCGTGCGCCGCACACATGTGCCACCCTGTTGCGCGCAACAACACGCAAGGGGAGGGGAGTAGCGGGTGGCCGCGCCAATACAGCTGACCCGGATGCACCGCGTTCTCATCGGCGTGGTCGTGTTCGGCGCAGTGATCATCGCCGGCATCGGCTTCGCGGGGTCGTACGCCGCCGTCCGCGAACTGGCCATCAAGAAGGGGTTCGGGAACTTCTCGTACGTCTTCCCGATCGGCATCGACGCGGGCATCTGCGTCCTGCTGGCTCTGGATCTGCTGTTGACGTGGATCCGTATCCCGTTCCCGCTGCTGCGCCAGACGGCGTGGCTGCTGACGGCGGCCACCATCGCCTTCAACGGCGCGGCGGCCTGGCCGGACCCGCTGGGTGTCGGCATGCACGGGGTGATCCCGATCCTGTTCGTGGTCGCGGTGGAAGCGGCCCGCCACGCGATCGGCCGTATCGCGGACATCACGGCCGACAAGCACATGGAGGGCGTACGTCTGACCCGCTGGCTCCTGAGCCCGGTCCCGACGTTCCTCCTGTGGCGCCGAATGAAGCTCTGGGAGCTCCGCTCGTACGAACAGGTCATCAAGCTGGAGCAGGAGCGTCTGGTCTACCAGGCCCGCCTGCGCTCCCGCTACGGCAAGGCCTGGCGCCGCAAGGCCCCGGTGGAGAGCCTGATGCCGTTGAGGCTGGCAAGGTACGGCGTCCCCCTGGCGGAGACGGCCCCGGCGGGCTTGGCGGCGGCGGGCATAGAACCGGCACTGATACCCGGGCCCGGCGCAGCCGCGGGCAATCGTGCCGATGGGGCGGCACCCGTCCCACAGAAAGCGGCACCTCGCAGCGAGCAGCGCCCCGAACTGGTCAGCAACAACAACGCCGAGCAGTTCGCGTACGAACCTGAGCCGGAAGAAAGCCCCTGGCTGCACGCCAGGCACCCGGAGCAGACCGAGTACCAAGGCGGCTACGACCCGACCTTCGACCCGGACTACGACCAGTGGTACGCCCACCAGCAGTACGCCGAGCAGCAGAACGCCGAGCAGCAGTACCAGGAAGCACCCCCCGCCCCGGAACCCTCCATGGAGGAGACGGGAAGCTTCCCCATCCCGGTGGCCCCCGGCCGCACCCGCGAGCTCGGCGAGGGCGGCGGCACCCTCCCCGCCGAACCGGACGAGGACGCCTACTACCAGGTCTTCCGTGAGTCGATAAAGAGCGGGAACGGAGCGCCCACCCCCCGTGGCTTCATGGCCGACGTCGAGGCGACCTACGGCATCGCGCTCCCCGAGGCCGAGGCCAAGCGCATGGTGAACCGCTTCTCGAACCGCCTCAACGCGGAACTGGCGGACGAGCACATCGCCTAGAAGGCACAAGAAAGGGGGCCCTCGACCAAGCCGAGGGCCCCCTTTACCGTGCCGCTTACTCCCCGAGCAGGGCCCGCACCCGCTCCTGCCCCACCGCAAGCAGCAGCGTAGGCAGCCGGGGCCCGGTGTCCCGCCCGACGAGCAGGTGGTACAGCAGCGCGAAGAACGTCCGCTGAGCCGTCTTGATCTCGGGCGGCAGTTCCTTGGGCGTGGCGTCGGCGGAGAACCCGGCCTGCACCTTGGGCACGCCGTACACCAGGTGCGTCAGCCCGTCGAGCGACCAGTGATCGGCGAGCCCGTCGAGCAGCAGCCGTAGCGACCGCCGGGACGCCTCGTCGAGAGACTTCAGCAGCTCGACGTCGGGCTCGGAACGCACGATGGTCCGCTGGTCGGCGGGCACATGCGTGTTGATCCAGGCCTCGGCCTTGTCGTACCGCGGCCGGGCCTCGTCCAGCGAGCCGAGCGGGTTGGACGGGTCCAGCTCGGACAGGATCCGCAGCGCCTGGTCCTCGTGCCCGGCGGTGATGTCGGCGACGGACGCGAGGGTCCGGTACGGCATCGGCCGGTCCGTACGAGGCAGCTCCCCGTCCGCGGTACGCACCGCACGCGAGTGCGCGGCGATGTCCGCCGGGAGGGCAGAGCCGTCGGCGACCTTGGCGTCGAGCTTGTCCCACTCGTCGTACAGCCGCTGGATCTCCTGGTCGAAGGCGATCTTGAAGGACTGGTTGGGCCGACGGCGGGCGTACAGCCAGCGCAGCAGCTGGGGCTCCATGATCTGGAGGGCGTCCGCGGGCGTGGGCACGCCGCCGCGCGAGGACGACATCTTCGCCATCCCGGAGATGCCGACGAAGGCGTACATCGGCCCGATGGGCTGCTTGCCGCCGAAGATCCCGACGATCTGCCCGCCGACCTGGAAGGAGGAGCCCGGGGAGGAGTGGTCGACACCGCTCGGCTCGAACACGACGCCCTCGTAGGCCCAGCGCATGGGCCAGTCGACCTTCCAGACGAGCTTGCCGCGGTTGAACTCGCTCAGCCGGACGGTCTCGGAGAAGCCGCACTCGTTGCAGGCGTACGACAGCTCGGTGGTCTCGTCCTCGTAGGAGGTGACCGTGGTCAGGTCCTTCTCGCAGTTGCCGCAGTACGGCTTGTACGGGAAGTACCCGGCGGCGCCCAGGGAGCCGTCGTCCTCGCTCGCGGCGCCCGATCCCTCGGCGGCCTCCAGCTCGGCCTCGTCGACGGGCTTCTGCGACTTCTTGGCCGGGCCCTTCTTGGTCCGGTACTGCGCGAGCACGGCATCGATGTCGGCGCGGTGCTTCATGGCGTGCAGGATCTGCTCGCGGTACACGCCGGAGGTGTACTGCGCGGTCTGGCTGATCCCGTCGAACTCGACGCCCAGCTCGGCGAGCGAGTCGATCATCGCGGCCTTGAAGTGCTCGGCCCAGTTCGGGTACGGCGAGCCCTTCGGCGCCGGCACCGAGGTGAGCGGCTTGCCGATGTGCTCGGCCCAGGCGTCCTCGTCGACCCCGGCGATGCCCTTGGGCACCTTGCGGTAGCGGTCGTAGTCGTCCCAGGAGATCAGGTGCCGGACCTGGTACCCGCGCCGCCGGATCTCGTCGGCGACGAGGTGGGGCGTCATGACCTCGCGGAGGTTGCCCAGGTGAATGGGACCGGAGGGGGAGAGTCCGGAGGCGACGACGACCGGTTTGCCCGGGGCCCGACGCTCCGACTCCTCGATGACCTCATCCGCGAAACGGGAGACCCAGTCGGTGGTCTCGGTGCTCTGAGCCACGATCGGCACGTCCTTCTTTCTCCAGGGCAGCCAGTACGGTCAAACGGCTGACGCGGACATTCTCCCAGACCGCACCGCGCCCGGGAAAACCGCTTTACCCCCATGGGATACTGGCCGGGTCTATCCATCCCACGAGGAGAACGGCTCCCACCCCATGACCTCGGTCACGTCGCTCACCGATCTCGTCAACCAGCGCCTCGCCGACGCCCTCGCTTCCGCCCTGCCGGAGGCCGACGGAGTCGACCCGCTGCTGCGACGAAGCGACCGGGCCGATTTCCAGGCCAACGGGATCCTGGCCCTCGCCAAGAAGGCGAAGGCGAACCCGAGGGAGCTGGCGGCGCAGGTCGTCGGCGGCATCGTCACCGGTGATGTGATCAAGGACGTCGAGGTCTCCGGGCCCGGCTTCCTGAACGTCACGATCAGCGACAAGGCGATCACCGACAACCTCGCGGCGCGCTACGCGGACAGCGACCGCCTCGGCGTGCCCCTCGCCGAGAACCCCGGCATCACGGTCATCGACTACGCCCAGCCGAACGTGGCGAAGGAGATGCACGTCGGTCACCTCCGCTCCGCGGTGATCGGTGACGCCCTGCGCGGCATGATCGACTTCACCGGCGAGAAGACGATCGGCCGGCACCACATCGGCGACTGGGGCACCCAGTTCGGCATGCTCATCCAGTACCTGATCGAGAACCCCGGCGTGCTGGCCCCAGCGTCCGAGGTCGACGGCGAGCAGGCGATGAGCAACCTGAACCGGGTGTACAAGGCCTCGCGTGTGGTCTTCGACTCGGACGAGGAGTTCAAGGAGCGGGCGCGCAAGAGGGTCGTCGCCCTGCAGTCCGGCGACAAGGAGACCCTGGAGCTGTGGCAGCAGTTCGTGGACGAGTCGAAGGTCTACTTCTACTCCGTCTTCGAGAAGCTGGACATGGAGATCCGGGACGACGAGATCGTCGGCGAGTCCGCGTACAACGACATGATGGCGGAGACGGCGCGGCTGCTGGAGGAGACCGGTGTCGCCGTGCGCTCCGAGGGCGCGCTCGTCGTCTTCTTCGACGAGATCCGCGGCAAGGACGACCAGCCGGTGCCGCTGATCGTGCAGAAGGCGGACGGCGGCTTCGGCTACGCGGCCTCCGATCTGTCCGCGATCAGGAACCGTGTCTTCGACCTGCACGCCACGACGCTGCTGTACGTCGTGGACGTCCGTCAGTCGCTGCACTTCAAGATGGTCTTCGAGACCGCGCGCAGGGCGGGCTGGCTGACCGAGCACGTCACCGCGCACAACATGGGCTACGGCACCGTGCTCGGCGCGGACGGCAAGCCGTTCAAGACGCGTGAGGGCGAGACCGTACGGCTTGAGGACCTGCTGGACGAGGCCGTGCAGCGGGCCGCCGAGGTCGTACGGGAGAAGGCGCAGGACCTCACCGAGGACGAGATCCAGGAGCGGGCCGCGCAGGTCGGCATCGGCGCCGTGAAGTACGCGGACCTGTCGACGTCGCCGAACCGGGACTACAAGTTCGACCTGGACCAGATGGTGTCGCTGAACGGCGACACGAGCGTGTACCTGCAGTATGCGTACGCCCGGATCCAGTCGATCCTGCGCAAGGCGGGCGAGACGAAGCCGGCCGCGCACCCGGAGCTGGCGCTGCACGAGGCGGAGCGGGCGCTCGGCCTGCATCTGGACGCGTTCGGTGACACGGTCTTCGAGGCGGCGGCGGAGTACGCCCCGCACAAGCTGGCCGCGTATCTGTACCAGTTGGCGTCGCTGTACACGTCGTTCTACGACAAGTGCCCGGTGCTGAAGGCCGAGACGCCGGAGCAGGTCGAGAACCGTCTGTTCCTGTGCGACATGACGGCGAAGACGCTTCACCAGGGCATGGCCCTGCTGGGCATCCGGACGCCCGAGCGGCTGTAGCGGAGCAAGGAACCGCGGCCCGTCCTCTCCCCCGCGGGAGGACGGGCCGCGGCGTTCCATGGGCGGCCGGCTCAGCAGCCGATGGAGTTGAAGTCGGCGAACGCGGCCTTGGTCTTCGATCCGGCGATCCCGTCGACGGTGAGGCCGTAGTCGAAGATGTTCAGGTAGCGCTGGAGCGCCTTGATGGTGTTGGGTCCGACGACTCCGTCGACGGCACCGGCGTTGAGGCCCAGGTCGTTGAATTTGTTCTGCGCCGCCTTCCAGCTGTTGGTGCCCAGCTGTCCGTCGATGGCGCCGGGGTTGTAGCCCGTGTCGCGCAGCCAGCACTGCCAGTTCTTGGCCTGGGTCGTGTTCAGGCCCAGGTTGTTCACCGCGAGCGGGGCCACGGCCTCGGCACTGACCGCCGGCCTGGTCTCCGGCGCGGTCGCCGCGGAGGCGGTGCCCGCGGCGGCCAGGCTTCCGACCGCGATCCCCACCGCGGTACCGGCTCCGACGAGGGTCCTCGTCACTGCTCGCATCTTCTTCCCCCTTCGAGTGGGCGGCGTTGCGTTGCCATCGAGACTGCGGGGCGGGCGAAGGGGAGCGCCACAACCGCCGGGGAAGTGACGGTGTCCCGGGACGTCCCGCGCGCTGACCTGCGGGGACCTGGTCCGCCGGGACGGTCCCGCGGGACGCCCGATGGCCGGTTCCGTACGGCCCGGGGAACCGCACGTCGTGCTCGGCCGTGGTTCCAGGCATGTCGCGTTGGAAAGAGCTGCCCGCCGAACTGAGCCCTCAGGTACGTCAGTTGGTGGTACGTCTGCGTCGGCTGAAGGATCACAGCGGGCTCAGCGTGCGGCAGTTGGCCGCGAAGACCGGGTACAGCGCGAAGTCCTGGGAGCGGTATCTGGGCGGCCGCTCGCTGCCGCCCCGGGAGGCCGTGGAGGCGATGGCCCGCATCGGCGGCGACGACCCGACGAGACTGCTGGCGCTGCACGAGGTCGCCGCGGAGGCCTGGGCCGCGCGCCGCTCAACGTCCGAGCAACCGCAGGGGCGTTCGGTGCGGATCGCGTTCATGGCGGGGGCGGTGGCCCTGGTGGTGGCCATCTCCACGTCCGTCGTGCTGATCGCGCGGTTGACGGACGGCGGGGAGGATCGCGCGTCGGCGCCCCCGCGGCCCCCGTCGGCGTCAGGGTCGAAGCGGACGTACGAGTGCCGGGTGGAGCGGAGCGGGGACGGGCGCTGGTACGCGGGCAACAGCCGTACGCAGGACGCGATTCTGGCGTACGGCCAGGCGGGCCCCGAGGTCGCGGAGGCGCAGTGTCTGCTACGGCGGGCGGGGTTCCGGCCGGGTGAGATCGACGGGATCTACGGGCCGTTGACGCAGGGCGCGGTCAAGCGGATCCAGGAGCGGGAGGGTCTGGTCGTGGACGGCATCATCGGGCCGCACACCTGGAAGGCTCTGCGCGGATGACCCGTACCCGACTGGCCGCCGAGCTGCGGGAGTTGAGGGCGCGCACGGGCCTGAGCATGGCGGCTCTGGCGGGCCGGACGACGTACAGCAAGTCGTCCTGGGAGCGCTATCTCAACGGCAAGGCGCTGCCGCCCCGGCAGGCCGTTCAGGATCTGTGCCGGATCGCCCATGAGCCCGAGGGCCGGTTTCTGGCGCTGTGGGAGATCGCGGAGGCGGAGTGGAGCGGGCGGGCGAAGGACCCGGGGACGCCCGGCGAGCGGCGCGGGCGGCGGCGCGCTCCGCTCGTGGCCGTGGGCGCCGTACTGCTGGCCGCGGTGGTGACGGCGACCCTGCTCATCCTGCCGGGCGACGACGGCGAACCGACCGCCTCCCCCGCCCCCACCGGCCCCCGCTGCCGAGGAACCGCCTGCGAGGGCCAGGACCCCATGCACATGGGCTGCGGCAAGGGCCCCGCCACCCTCGCCGAGCACCACACGGCCACCGGGGCCTGGGTGGCGCTGCGCTACAGCGAGGCGTGCGGGGCCAGTTGGGGCCGGATGTGGGGCACGCGCGTGGGTGACCGTCTGGAGGTGGACGCGGGCGGCCCGACCCGCAGCAGGAGGATCGAGGACGACATCGACGCGGAGTCGTACGTCTACACACCAATGACCGCGACGAGCCCCGGAACCACGGTCCGGGCATGTTTCCGGCCCGCGGACGGCCGCCGGGAGTGCGTCGACGCCCGCGCCCGTCAGAGCTCGATCCCGAACTCCTCCTTCAGCAGCCGCTCGATGTCCTCGTCCACGACCTCGCGTGCGCTGACCGTGCCGTCGGCGAGGGTCTCCGTGAGGACGTTGCCGTGGAGGAGGACATGGCGTTCGGCGGTGACGCGCTGGACGTAGCGGCTCTGGGTGAACGGGGAGCGTGGGTTCGTCCCGACGTGCCAGTTGAACACCTCGTAGTCGGGCTTCTCGAAGGGGTCCAGGGTGAAGGCGTACTGCTGCTCCCAGCCCTTCCCGTCATGCGCCTCCAACACCCACAGCTCCAGCGGCCCGTGGTGCGGGGCGTGGACGAGCCGGTGCCGGCGGCCCGCGTCGTGGAACTCGCCGCCGGTCTTCAGCGGTACCGGCTCCAGCAGCGCGCCGATGGCTCCGAAGCCGACGTCGGCGAGGTACGGCTGCTGGTCGCCGGGGGCATGGACGAGCAGCGTCATGTGGGTGCGCGGCCGGCTCTCGGGCCGGTCCGCGCCGAGGACGACGCGTGCCGCAAGTCCGGTCACCCGGAAACCGAGGGCCTCCAGCGCGTGCCGGAAGAGGGTGTTGTGCTCGTAGCAGTAACCGCCGCGACGGCCGTGGACCAGCTTGGCCATCAGGTCACCGAGGTCGAGCGAGGGCGCCCTACCGCTGACGGGGTCCAGGTTCTCAAAGGGAATGGCACAGGAATGCGCGAGATGGACCCCCCGCAAGGTGCCCCGATCGGCCCTGCGCTCCCCGGCCCATCCAATACGGCCGAGATACACGTCGAGATCGAACTCCAGTGTGTCGGACATCCCATAACCCTAGGCAGCCACCCGGGCCCCCGTCGGCGGTCCCCGGCCGCAACGGCGCCGGGACTTCGGTCCTAGACGAGTCTTCCGAATGCCTTCGGGCATGAGACGAGGGTGCTCAAGATCCGTTTGTGACGACGAACTTGACCATCCTGCGCATCCCACTCTGGTTCCATTGGGGGCTACGGCTGTTCCTGGTGTGCACCCCGACCGGAATGCCGATTCTGAGGGCCCTGGCGTGAGCCGTCCGGCCTGCTGCTGATCACGGACAAGGGCACCGCGTCCGGGGTCGTCGAGCGGTCACCGTCCCAGCAAGGCATCACGCTGCTGTGTCCGTCGATGACGCGAGGCTGTCCGGGCCGGAGAGCCGATGCTCAAGAAGGTCTGTCAGCTGATCAAGTCGATGAACGACACGCTCAAGGGCTGGCTTGACCTGGAACAACATGGTGGCCGTACATGCGGGGGCGTGGCCGTGCGCGTCGCACAGCGCGTCCTCGCGCTGGCCGCAGCGCTCTGGCACAACTTCCAGACTGGCCAAGCGTTCAGGCGCACCTCCACGGTGACGGGATCACGCGCGCCAGCGAGCTGGCCCCGCTGACCGCTGACAACTCCCCAGCGTCTCGCTACCGTTGATGGACTTGCTGTAACTACTGTGCACCCGAGGGGAATTGACCGCGCCGGGAGACGGCGTCAGGAAAGGCACGGGGGGACATGAGCGTCATCGACCAGGCAAGGGCCACCAGTACGACCGCTCTGCGGGCCGATCCTACGATGCCCGACCGGGACAGCGGCGGCCCGCGCCCTCGTTCCGACGCGTACCCCGATCCGCACACCGATCCGGCTCCGCCGGTGCTGAGCGAGGAGGTGAAGACCGCCGCCGGCCGGGTGCGCCCGCCTGCCGACCTGACCAATCTGCCCCCGCTGCCCGCGCAGCCGTTCGTCGGCCGGAGCGTCGACCTCGACCGCTTACGCCAGTCCCTGTCCCGCTCCGCAGGGCGCGGCATCGTCACCCAGGCCACGGCGACCGCCACCGCGGTGAGCGGTCTGGGCGGTATCGGCAAGACGGCCCTGGTGCTGCGCTACGCCCACGCCACCCGGGAGACGTACTCGCTGGTCTGGTGGATCACCGGTGAGAGCGAGGAGCAGATCGACACCGGCCTCGCCGACCTGGCCCTGCGCCTGTACCCGTCCTGGGCCGCCCACGCCACCGCCCGGGAGCGTACCGAGTGGGCGCTGACCTGGCTGGAGAGACATCACGGGTGGCTGCTGGTCTACGACAACGTCGAGCACCCGCAGAACCTGACCCCGGTAATGGGGCGCCTGCTGGGCCACGGCCACCAGCTGGTGACCAGCCGAAGCCGGGGCGGCTGGCCGGAGGGCGCGGATCTGGTCGACCTCGACGTGCTCGGTGATGAGGAGTCCGTAGAACTGCTGCGCGCCACCGCCGGGCACGTGGGTGGCGGAACGCACGACGAGTTGGTCGCGCAGCTCGCCGCCGACCTCGGCCACCTGCCGCTGGCTCTCACCCAGGCGGGGGCGTATCTGCGGGAGACTCGGATGCGTCTCGACACCTATCGCGAGCGGCTCGCCCGGGTTCCGGAGTTGGTCCTCACTGACGGGGCGAGCCGCTCGGGGCGGACGATCACACAGATCTGGCGGACGAGTCTGGAGACGATCCGCGGGGCCCACCCGGTGGCCGTACCCACGTTGTACGCGCTGGCGTGGTTCGCCGCCGAGCCGGTCCCGCGCGAGGTAGCGAGTCGCTTGGCGGGAGCGAAGGACGAGGTGCTCGCCGCGCTCGCCGCCTACCACCTTGTCACCTCCGGCCCGGACGGTCTGTCCCTGCACCGCCTGGTCCAGAAGACCCTGCGCCAGGCCTCCCCCGCCGAGGCCCCCAACGCCCGCGACCGTGCGGAACGCGCCCTGGCGGCGGAGTGCGCGGGCGCCACACAGGAGCGCCTGCGCCAACTGCTCGTCCACATCCAGGCCCTGGCGTCCCCGGGCCCGCCGCCCACCACGCCGAGCAACGACATCCTCGCGATGTACCGCCGGGGCGCCGAGGAACTGATCTCCCGCGAGCAACAGTCCCTCGCCATACCCCTCATGGACCGGGTGGTCCAAGCCGAGACCCATGTCCCTGATGACGAGGCCCTCGCCGACCGTGACCGCCTGGCTGACCTGCACACCCAGGCGGGCAACCCGGCCCGGGCCGTCGAGCTGTACCGCAACCTGTACCTGGACCGCCGCCGCCTGCACGGCCCGGACGCCCAGGAGACCCTGCGCGGCCACCACGACCTGGCCCTGGCACACCACAAGGCGGGCGAGGCGATCCGGGCCGTACGGGAACTCAGAACCGTGGTCGCCGACCGCCTCCGCGTCCAGGGTTCCGAGCACGAGGACACCCTCACCGCCCGCGCCGACCTGGCGAAGGCCCTCCAGCAGGCGGGCCATCACGAGGAGGCGGTGGCCGAGTTCGAGTCTGTCCATGCGGACCGCGAGCGACTGCTGGGCGACCGTCACGAGGACACGCTGGCCGCCCGCACCGGCCTAGCCAGGGCCCACGAAGCGGCCGGGGACCACCGCACGGCGCTGCGGCTGTACGAGGCCGCCGTGACGGACCGGACCCACGTACACGGACCGGACCATACGGAGACCCTGAAGAGCCGCGGCGAGCTGGCCTCGGCGCACTCGTCGGCGGGCGACCCGGTCACGGCGCTCGGCCTGTACGAGGAACTCCTCGCCGACCGCGAACGCGTGCAGGGCGAGGACCATGCGGACACCCTGCGCTGCCGCCAGCACCTGACTTACGCACGCTGGGACGTGGTGGGCCCAGACGCCGTACTGCCGGAGTTTGAGGCGCTGGCGGAGCACAGCGCCCGGGTGCGGGGCCCGGACGATCCGGCCACGCTCGACTATCGCGACGACGTCGCGCGGGTCCGGCGAAGCCGGGACGACTACGCCCAGGCCTTGGCCGACTACGAGGCTCTCGTCGCCGACTACGCGCGCGCACTGGGCAACGACCATCCAAGCACCCTGCGAATCAGGGCCTTCCGGGCGGGCACCCGGCGCCGAGCGGGCGACCACACCCGTGCTGTACGGGAGTTCACGGAACTCGTCACCGTCCACACCCGCCTGTACGGTCCGCTGCACCCGACGACCCTGACGGCGCGAGCCAATCTGGCTCTGGGTCACTGGTCGGCGGGTCAGTGCGCCGAGGCAATCCGAATCTTCGAGGCTCTGGTCCCGGACCGGAGCAGTGTCCTGGGCGAGCGGCATCCCAAGGTGCTGGCGACGCGCGAGGACCTGGCCCGTGCCCGGCAGGCGTCAGGCGACCACGAGAGTGCGGTCGCGGAACTGAAAGGCCTGTTAAGCGACTTGACCACCACGCTCGGGCACCCGCAGGACCACCAACGGGTGCTGGAGTTACGGCGGACCCTGGCCGAGGCGTTCTCCGGGGCGGGCAGCCACGCGCAGGCCATCGAGGTGTACGACGAACTCGTGGCCGTGCAGGAACGGCTGTATGGCCACGAACACCCCTGGACAATGGGCAGTCGCGAGCAGCGAGGGCTGGCCCTCCTCGAGGCCCGGCGGTACCGGGAGGCAGCCAGGGCGTTCGACACGCTCGTCGCCGACCGCACCCGGATCCAGGGTCCCGAACACAAGACGACTCTGAGAGCCCGGCATCGGCACTGTTGGGCGCTGCGTTTGGCGGGCGAGCACAGCAATGCTGTCGCGTCCTACGAGAAGCTCCTCGCCGACCATCTCCGGCTCCAAGGCCCGGAGACCACCAACACCCTCGGCGTCCGCAACAACCTGGCACTGGCGCGCTCGTCGGCCAGGGATCACGAGCGGGCGTTGAAGGAGCTGTCCGAGCTGCTGGCCGACCGCCGCCGGCTCTTCGGAGCCGATGCCCCCGTCACGCTCCTGGTCCACGAGAATCTGGCATGGGCCCATCGGATGGCCAGCGCTCCGGAGCAGGCCGTCGCCCTGTACGAGGAAGTCGTGGCGGCTCGGACCCGGATCTCCGGCGCCGGCCACCCCGACACTCTGTCGGTCCGGGAGGAACTGGCACTGGCCAGGCGGAGGAACGGCGACCACGAGAGCTCGCTCAGTGATCTCGAATCCGTGCTGCGTGACCGGATCCGCCTGCACGGATCGGATCACGCGTCCGTACTGTACGTACGCCTGGAAATGGCCCAGGGGTACAGCAGGCTGGGCAAGCACGAAGCGGCCGTAAGCCTCGCGGATGAAACGGTCGCCCAGCACACGCGCGTGCTCGGCCCCGACCACCCCAGGACGCTGACCTCCCGCCGGGTGCTCGCCTACGTGCGGCTGCAACACGGCCGCTACGGCGAGGCGATCGCCGGGTACGAGTCGGTGATCGCGGACCAGGAGCGGATCCTGGACTCGGACGACACTGAGACCTTCTGGACCCGGGACCTGCTGGCGGCCGCCCACGTCCACCGGCGCGACCACGCCCGCGCCATCGCCGTACTCGAACAACTCGTGGCGGACCGCACCGCGGTCCAGGGCCCGGAGCACTTCGCGACCCTGTCCTGCCGTCTGGAGCTGGCCAGAAGGCGGGAGTTGGCCGACGACCGTGTGCGCGCGCTGCGGGACCTGGAGGCTCTGGGCGAGATCTTCGAGCGCCTGCTGGGCCCCGACCACCCGGACACCCTGGACGTGTGGGACGACATCGCGTGGGTGTGCTCGGGTCCAGCGGTCGCGGGCCGGGCGGTGGCCGTCGCCGAGGAATTGGTACGGCGTCTCACGCGTCTGTTCGGCCCGCTCGACGCCAGGACACTGGACGCCCGTGTCAGGCTCGTAAGTGCCCTTGGGGAGGCGGGCCTCCTCGGGCGCGCGACTGCGGAGGCGGCTTCCCTGCTGGAGGACCGCCGCGGCCTCCTGGGCACCGACCACAGGGTCGTCCTGGCCACCGGCCGCCTACTGGCCCTGTTGCTGCGGGGCCGGGGCGAGCGCCTGGGTGCCATTAGGGAACTCACGGCTCTGATCGAGGCCGCCGATCGGGCATGGGGGCCGGGGCATCCGGACACGACCGAATACCGCGTCTCGCTTGCGTTCGCCCACTGGGAGGCGGGCGACACCCGGCAGGCGGCGATCCTTCTGGACGAGGTCTGCCGGCAGTACGCGAAGGACCTTCCCGACGAACACCTCGCTCGGCTGGAAGCGCGCGCCCACCTGATCTGGCTGACGGCGGACATCGGCCCGGCGGACCGCGCGGTGCGCGACGCACGAAGGCTGATCGCAGACGCCGCCCGCCACCACGGTCAGGGCAGCCGGGTCACCTTGGATCTGATGAACGTGCTGGCCCACGCCCTGCTCCAGGCGGGCAAGCCGGACGAGGCGCTGGAGGTCCTGAGCCACAGCCTCCGCTCGTACGCCGCACTCGTGCCGCACCTCCGCCTCCCTACAACCCCCGACGCCATCACCGAGGCACACCGGCGTGCGGCGGAGGCCCCGATGAAGCCGGGCTGGGCTACGGATCAGCCGGAATGGACTCAAGCGGGCGTGGTCGTCGAGATCTTCGCCGCGTGGCACGCCGGGTTCCTTCCCACCTTCACCACCGAACTCGCCCACGTCCTCTCCGCCACCGGCACCCCCGAAGCCGCCGTAGACCTCCTGAACGCCGTACATGCAGCCCGCGCCACCCTGTTCGGCCCCGACCACCCGGACACCCTGGAGAGCCTCACCGAGCTGGCCTTCGCCTGCCTAGAGGCCGGCACCCCGGACCTGGGACCAGCGCACGACGAGCTGCTGGCGGCCTGGGAGCGGGTGTACGGCCCGGACCACCCCGACATCCCCCTCCTGCGCTGGCGGCTACGCACCGCGCGCCCGGCGTGGCGGGCCCGGCTGCTCCTGCTGGAGGAGACACCGTTGGTCGGCAGCCCGGCACGGCTGGAGGTGCGACTGGAGCGGGTGCCGGGCGTCCCGCCGACGGACCTGGGCCGTGTGGTGGTGACCGCAGGCTGCCGCTCGTCCGCCACGGTCGATCCTCCGATGGCCGAGTACGAGCCGGACGACCCGACCCGGTTCACCTTCACCGCGCGGGAACCGGGCGAGCACGACGTACGTTTCACGCTCTACGACCACGCGTCAGGGCACATGTTGCAGGAGATCAGGGCGGTCTTCCCGGTGCTGGGGGACAGGCCGCACGGCACGGGGGAGGGCAACGAGAATGGCGCTGGAGATAGCCGTGGAGATCGTCAGGGACCCGTCCCGCGGCTTCACGGGGATACCACCGCAGCGAACTGAGGAGCCGACCCAGCCGACCCTCCCGCCGAGCGGCTTCCTCCCTCAACTGAGGGTGACCATCCGCTCCGAGTCCGACGGTCTGCACATCGAGGTGAACGCCCCGCGGCCACACGCACCCTGGGACCGGGAGTGGCACAGCGCCAGACTGGAGATTTCCGAGCGGCAGCTGTGGGAGCTGGGCGGCCGGCTGCGCACGCTCTGGCAGAACAAGCTGGTTCGTTATCAGCGCCCCGACGGGGAGTACGGCGGCCAGGTGGGCAGCTTCCCGCTGGCCGAGGCGACTGACCTGACCGACTACGCGCAGGTGACGGACGCCATCACCACTCAGCTTGCCGACCAGGGCCATGCGTTGATGGAGAAGGTGTTGAAGGGTGGCGGCGACGAACTGCGCCTGGTCCGGGACTTCTTGATGGCCGCGCTGACAGATCGCGGGCCAATGCGGGTCAGTTTCGCCTCCTGCGTCAATCTGCCGTGGTCGATGCTGGCCGTGAACCCGGCGGAGTGCGCCGAGCCCTGGGAGGCGTTTCTGGGCTGCCTGCACCAGATAGAGCAGGGCGGCGACGACGGCTGGAACCACGCCCCGCTCGGCAAGCGTGACCGGGCGGCGACCAGCCTCAATAAGGACACGGCCCTGGACGGCGTGGGCCGCGCCGCAGAGGTGCACCGGCTGCTGGACGACAGGTCCGAGCTGGTCGTGCGCACTCGGGGCGACGAACTGCTGGAGGCACTGTCCCGGCACATCCTCGACGAGGACGTCATGTACTTCTGGTGCCATGGCCACTATGTCGATGTCGGCGTCGACGCTTCCCACGGCGGCTCAGGCCACGGTCTCTCGGTAAGTCTCTCCGACGGGGAACCGATCGACGGCCCCGCCGTGTCCTGGCGTCGCGACGGCATTCCGCGCACACGCCAGGCCCGGTTCCGCCCGTTCGTCCTGCTGAACGCTTGCCACACTGGCCGGGGTGCTGCCATGGGCTCCCTCAAGCACCTGGGTCAGGAACTGCGCGCGATGGGCGCCGATGGCGTACTGGCCCCGCAGATCGAGATCCCGCAGGTCTTCGCGACCGAGTACGCCTACTGCTTCCTGGAGCTGTATCTCGCGGGCAAACACACGGCAGGCGAGATCACCAGGGAGCTGGTCCAGCAGTTCGCCGACAAGTACCACAACCCCCTAGCCCTCGCCTACGCCCTGCACTGCGGCATCGACAGCAGGCTGAACCTCGAATCATGATCCCGGCCGAGATCGAACTCGACGAGCAAGGGCGCCTGGTCCTCCCCGGCGCCGCCACCCCCGTCCCCGTCAACCGTGTCGCCGACCACCTCTCCCGCCGCCTGCGCATCCCGTCCTGGGCGACCGACGTTCATGTGTACGTCCACGGATGGCAGACCCCACCCGATACGGCGACGAGGACTGCCTTACGACTGCTGCGCCAGGCCCTCGACCTGTACGAGGCCGTGCCCGAGCGCTATCCCGGCCTCAAAGCCGGTTACCGCCCGTGGTGCGTGGTCGTCCGCTGGCCATCCGCCAGCAAGCGCACCCTCGGCGGTTACCGCATGATCAGGGACCGCGCCCATGCGATGAGCGCGGAGGGCAGGGGCCACGCCCCGTATGTCATCGGCCACTTGCTCGGCTACCTGGACAAGGAGCGGGGCGCCCCGAAGGGCCCACCGGTCATGGCGGGCCGCGACGGCAAGTACCTCCACCTGATGGCTCACTCCTTCGGCGGCCGGTTCGTCTGCGAGGCGATGCAACGGGCAGCGGAGCGGCCTCCGGTCCTCGGCTGGAGCATGGCCCGCGACCCCCGGCGCCCCTTCACCGTGGACAGCGCCCTGATCTTTCAGATGGCCGCGCCGCGCGATGTCTTCGTCCACCGCTTCGGCACCCTCTTCCCGACGGCCGACCACCCCGGCGCCCCGCTCCGCGGCCCGATCGCTCTCACCCATTCCCGCTGGGACCGGGCCACCGGCTTCTGGCACCTGCGCGCCGAGGGAGCAGCTGGAATCGGACACTCGGGCGTCGGCGTGGCTCCGGTCCCGCAGTTCTCCACCCGGCTGCTACCGACTGACACCGTCTACCCGCAGGAAGTCTTGGACCACCGTCTGGTCAACATCGACGCCGACTGGCTCTACCAGGGCAGCCGTCTCACCCGCCTGCACCCCTCCGGCGCCCATTCCGACTTCCTCCACCCGGAGTCTGCCCACCTCCTGCTGACCCTGGCCGAACGCTCCCGCTGACTGCGCGGTCACAGGCTGAGCACGGCCCGCAAAGCGATGTCGACGCGCTCCATCTGCTCGTCGGGTACGTCTCCGTGGTACTTGCCCTGCTCAAACCGCGTAAGGCGGAAGTTGTAAAGGTCCGGCGCAAGGACCACGCCCCGCACCGGCGCCGTGACCCGTACGGTGACCAGCGACTCCCGGCGCTCCCCCGACGTGTCGAGGAGCGCGCACAGAACCGCGCCCGGATGCAGCTCGGCGACATGGTCGTTCTGGACGACGACCACGATACGGTCCCGTCCCACGGTGGGAACCGTCCACACCTGCCCACGCCTCAGTTGTCGCACAGGTCTTCCTCCGCCGCGCTGTACAGGTCGTCCAGGTCGTCGCCGATGCGAGCACTGTCCTCGGCGTAGAGGATCATGGCATCGCGCAACAGCTGATCTCTTATGGCCCGCGCGACGAAGGCCGAGAGGTTGCCGTCCGCCGCCTCACGCGCCGCCTGAAGGAGTTCGTCCGGCACCGTCACGGTGAGCTTACTGGTCGCCATACCATTAGTTATACCAGCGATCGGGCCCACCAATTGGCATTCCGAACTCGCACCACACGACCTTGCCGGGATCCCGCCGCCCCACGCCCCATTTGTCGGCCAGCGCTTCGACGACGAACAGCCCCCGCCCGCCCTCGTCACCGCGCTCCGCGGCCAACGGCCACTCGGACCCGCTATCGTGCACCTCCACCCGCAGCACGTCGCCGTCGTACCGGATGCGCAGCAGGAACCCGCGTCCGGGCGGCGCGCCGTGCAGGAGTGCGTTGGTGGCCAGCTCGCTCACGCACAGCGACACGTCGTGGGCCCGCGCCCATGCGCCGAGCCCCCAGTAGTGCAGCGACCACGAGGCCAACCGCCTGGCTGCGGCGACGGATCGACGGTCCCGTCGATAGAGCTGCTCACGCTGGTAAGGGAGTTGGCTTTCTGTATTCACGGCACGAATGTCGCGCAGAGTCACTAGCGTGGATCAGCGAGTGAACCCGTACAGATATTTTGTACGGGTTCCTCACCGGTGACGTACGCCTGCTCCGGGGGATTGAGACCAGCATGAGCGCGAAGAGGCCGCCGCGGCCGAAGAACCTGACCTCGATGAAGATGCTGGGCAAGCAACTGGCCGCGGCTCGCCGCAGCGCCGGGTACACGCAGAGCGAACTGGCTGCGCTGGTAAAGGTCGACGAGGAGACGATCGCGTCGATCGAGCAGGGGAGGCGCAGCCTGAAGCCGGATCTGGCGGCGCTGTTGGACGAGGTGCTTCAGACCAAGGGGATGTTGTCGGTGGGGGTGGCCAACCTGCCGGAGATCGACCAGTTCCCGATGTGGGCGGAGCTGTACATGGAGCATGAGCGGGAGGCGATCGCGCTGTCCCTCTATGCCAATCAGGCGTTGCCTGGCCTCCTTCAGACGCGTGCCTACGCTGAAGCCGTACTCCGGGAACGGATTCCGGCCTACGCAGAGGAGGAGATCGAGGCCAGGGTCGCGGGACGTCTGGAACGCCAGGAGATCCTAAACTCCAGGAACCCGCCGACACTGAGCTTCGTGGTGTGGGAGCCGGTGCTACACATGGGACTCGGCGGCCCCGCGGTGCAGGCGGAACAATTGCACCACTTGCACGCGTGCGCTGAACTCTCGTGTCTGTCACTGCAGTTCCTGCCGATGACAAGCAGGTCCCACGCCGGGTTGGACGGCCCCTTCGTCCTCCTGGAAACCCCGGACCACCAGCACCTCGCCTACATCGAGGGGCAACGTGGCAGCCAGTGGGTTTCCGACGCAGATGAGGTGTCCAGGCTCGCTCGCAAGTATGCGATGCTGCGAGCACAGGCCCTGTCCCCACTGGAGTCGAGGAGCCTGCTGGACCGTCTGCTAGGAGAGCAATGAGCACCGCACTTCAGTGGTTCAAGTCGACCTACAGCGGCAGCGAAGGCGGCGAATGCCTCGAAGTCGCCGTCTGCCCCCACACTATCCACATCCGCGACTCCAAGAACCCCGAAGAAACGGGCCCCACCCTCCGCCTCACCCCCACCACCTGGGCCGCCTTCACCGCCTCCCTGCGCTAAAGCCCCGCACTCAGCCACCGCAGCCCCTCCCCGATCCGCTCCGGCGTCTCCGTGACGAAGCACAGCCGCAGCGTCGAACGGTCGGGCTCACCGGCGTAGAAGGGTGCCCCCGGCACATAGGCGACGTCCTGCCGCACAACCTGCGGCAGCAGCTCGGTCGTGTCGTACGACGAAGGCAGCCGGACCCAGAGGAACATGCCGCCCTCTGGACGGTTCCAGGTCGAGCCGGGCGGAAGAGCCTCGGCCAGGCCCGCGAGCATGGCATCGCGCCGTTCGCCGTAGACGCGCGCCACTCGGGCCACGTGGGCGTCCAGGTCCCGGTCCGCCAAGTAGCGGGCAGCCGCCAGCTGGTTGACGGTCGGGGTGTGCAGATCGGCGGCCTGCTTGGCGACGGCGCAGGCGCGGCGCAGTTCGGCCGGTGCGCGCAGCCAGCCCAGGCGCAGTCCGGGTGCCATGACCTTGGAGAAGGAGCCGAGCAGGACGGTACGGTCCTCGGCGCCCGGGTGTGCGGCGATCCACGGCACGCGCTCGCCCTCGAAGCGCAGTTCGCCGTACGGGTCGTCCTCGACGATCCACAGTCCGTGCCGGGCGGCGACGGAGGCGACGGAGGCCCGGCGGGCGGGGGGCATGGTGCGGCCGGTGGGGTTCTGGAAGGTGGGGACGGTGTAGAGGAGCTTGGGCCGCTCGCGGACCACCAGTGCCTCCAGCGCGGCGGGGTCGACGCCGTCCTCGTCGCCCGGCACGGCGACGACGCGTGCGCCGGTGAAGCCGAAGGCCTGAAGTGCCGCCAGGTAGCAGGGGCTTTCGACCAGCACGGTGTCGCCGGGTTCGAGCAGCGCGGTGGCGAGCAGGGACAGCGCCTGCTGTGAGCCGGTGGTGACGAGGACGTCGTCGGCGTCGGTGGCGAGCCCCCGCACGGACATCCGCGCGGCGAGCGCGGCCCGCAGCTCCGGCTCGCCCTCGGTCGTGGAGTACTGGAGCGCCTGCGCGGGCACTTCGGCGAGCACCGCCCGGTAGGCCGCCGCGATCCCCTCCACGTCGAACAGCTCCGGCGCCGGCAGCCCGCCCGCGAAGTTGATCACCTCGGGCCGCGCGGTGACGGCCAGGATGTCCCGTACCGGCGAACCCCCGATGGACCGGGCCCGCGCGGCGAGCGGCGGAACGGGGGCTGGGCGGGACGGCGCGGGCTCGACGACGGTCACGACGGCTCCTAGAAGGCAAAGGCGACTCTTGCCCGCACCTTAGGGAACTAAGTGGCGCCTACAAGCAGCTTTCCGCGATACGGACGGCCGAACTCCGCGATCTATGTCCCGTCCCGGGCCCCCGGGACCCGAAGTCGTCGCAGGTCAACGGCCGTTCCAGACGTCCCACGTCCCGAATCCGCGGCTGGGTCTGGCGGCCGCGGCCGCTCATCGCACAGGCTGAAGCCCTCCCCGGAACCCACCACCGAAAGGGCCCGCCCATGTCCGCACGCCGCCCCGCCGCCCGGCTGCTCGCCGCCCTCGTGCTCATGGGCGGGCTGCTGGGCGCGCTCACCGGATGCGAGGACGGCGAGGGCCTGCGCGACGAGGGCCCGTCGACAAGCGTCCGGCAGACGCCCTAGGCGCCGCCTCCGCCGGACGGGATCCACTTCTCGCCGCCGAGCGGGAACTCGTACCCGGCTCGGCCGTTGTTGCCGCTCGTACGGAACGGCTTGCCGCCGTCGTCGATGACGAGCTTGCCGTGCCGACTGCCGCTGGACCAGGCCAGCTCCAGATACCACCGCACGTCGTACGCCGAGGCGTCGGCCGTGATCCGGAAGACCTCAGGATCGGACTCGCTCACCTTGAACGGCAGGTCCCGCTGCCCGGCCGCCGCCACGACGACCGGACGGGCCGCGTCGAGGGCGACGGTGAAGGGGCGGGTCGGCACATCACCGCCGCAGCCGACGCCCATGGTGTAGTCGTTCCAGGCCAGGGGCGTGTCCTTGGAGACCACCTTCACGGTCAGACTGTCGAGGACGACGGTCTCCTCACCGGTGCCCTGCACGGTCATCGTCACCAACTGCTCCCTCGCCGACACACCCCCGACCGCGGCCACCCAGGCGGGCGCGTCCTGCTGGAACGGCGGCGGAGGGACCTTCGCCGGCTCCTCGTCGATCAAGTAGTGCTGGGAGCAGGGGTCTTCCCAGGTGTACGGCCGGGTGTTCACGGTCAGCAGCGGATCGGCGTCGGCCTCCTGCCCGCCGCCGTTCGCAGGGCTCGTGGCGGAGGGGGAGGCGGGAGGGGCGGTCTCCTTCTCCTCCTTCGTGGGGGACTTGGAGGGCGAGGTCTCGGCCTCCGGCGGGGAGGAGACCTCGCCGGAGGCGGCGGCGCCTACGGGACCGCGGCGACCGTCGTCGCTCTGGTGGCCGCTGTCCGAGAGGGGGTTCACCGCGAAGGCGACGCCTCCGAGGACGGCGGCCACGGCGACTCCGGCGACGAGGCCGGCGGTGCGGCGGCGGGGGCGGGAAGGGGGGTCGGAGAGCTTGGAGTCGACGGACTCGGGGTCGGTGGGCGGGAGTTCGTCCTCGGGCGCCTCGGTCGCCGGGCCCGGTGCTTCCTCCACCGACTTGCGGCCCCGCCCCGCATCCGCCAGCACCCACCGCCGATGCAGCTCCACGAGCTCCTCCGGCGAGGCCTTGCAGAGGCGGGCGAGCCGCTCCACGGGCGCGTAGTCCGTCGGTACGGCGTCCCCGTTGCAGTACCGGTGCAGCGTCGACGTACTCATGTGCAGCCGCTTGGCGAGCACCCCGTAGCTGAGCCCGGAACGGTCCTTCAACTCCCGCAGAAGCGCGGCGAATCCCTCACCGGAAGTGCCCTCGGACACCATTCCTCCATCCCCCGTCATCCCGCTCCCCCGTTCCAGGGGAAGGGTGTTTCCCCAGGTCAGACCCGTTGCGGGCGTTCCAGCGTCCCGTATCCCCCGGTGGGTACTGCGCCCGGGACAAAAGATCGCACAAGCTCTCCTCATCCACAGCCGACCCGCTGACAAGGACAAGGAATCCAGACATGCGCACCTTCCGCCACGCCCGCCTTCTCGCCGCCGCAGGCGCCACCCTCGCGACGCTCGCCCTCACCGCATGTGAGAACGGCACCGGCACCCAGGACGAGGGTGCGTCGAAGCCGACGGCCTCTACGACCACGCAGCAGCCCTCGAACGGGGAGCAGCCGGCCGGCTCGACCGAGACGAAGCAGCCGTCCTCCGGAACCGAGCAGTCGGGCCGGACCGACGAGCCGGCCGCGTCGGACGTAGCCATCTGCAACGGCTCGAACACGAAGGTCACCGCCCAGCCGGTGTCCCGCCCCCTCAACCACATGCTGCTGACGGTGACCAACACCGGCGCGAAGCCGTGCTCGCTGATGTACTACCCGGTGCTCCGCTTCGACGAGATGCAGTGGGTTCCGCAGGCCATGGCGGACAGCAAGCCGCAGGCCGTACCGACCCTCGACCCGGGTGCCTCCGGCTACGCGGGCGTCCTGCTCAGCGCGGCCGACGGCAGCGGCGAGGGCGGCATGACCGGCAAGAAGCTGACGGTCGCCTTCCAGGGCACGACCCCGAACAGCTCGGGCGGCGCCTCCGCGACTCCGGCGCTGCCGGCGAAGGGCATGTACTACGACAGCACGCTGTCGGTGACGTACTGGCAGTCGGAGGCGGAGGACGCCCTGGCCTACTGAAGCTTCTGGGCCACTTCGGTCGCCCAGTAGGTGAGGATGTTCCGCGCACCCGCCCGCTTGATCCCGGTGAGCGTCTCCAGAATGGCTCGATCCCGATCGATCCACCCCTTCTCGGCGGCGGCCTCGATCATGGAGTACTCACCGGAGATCTGATAGGCGGCGACCGGAACGTCCACGGCATCCGCGACGCGCGCGAGGATGTCGAGATAGGGCCCGGCAGGCTTGACCATCACCATGTCGGCCCCTTCCTCCAGATCGAGGGCCAACTCCCGCATGGACTCCCGGACGTTGGCGGGGTCCTGCTGATAGGTCTTGCGGTCGCCCTGCAGCGAGGAGGCAACGGCTTCCCGGAAGGGCCCGTAGAACGCGGACGCGTACTTGGCGGTGTAGGCGAGGATGGCGACATCCTCCCGCCCGATCTGATCAAGGGCATCCCGGATGACCCCGATCTGCCCGTCCATCATCCCGCTGGGCCCGACGACATGGGCCCCGGCGTCGGCCTGGACCTGAGCCATCTCGGCGTACCGCTCAAGGGTGGCGTCATTGTCGACGCGCCCTTGATCGTCGAGCACGCCACAGTGCCCGTGATCGGTGGTCTCATCAAGACACAGGTCGGACATGACGAGAAGCTCATCCCCGACCTCGGCACGGACATCCCGGAGGGCGACCTGCAGAATCCCCTCAGGATCGGTCCCCGGGGTCCCGAAGGCGTCCTTCTTGTTCTCCTCCGGCACCCCGAACAACATGATCCCGGAAACCCCGGCGGCAACGGCCTCGGCGGCAGCCTTCTTCAGACTGTCCCGAGTGTGCTGCACAACGCCGGGCATGCTGGCAATGGGAACAGGCTCGCTGACGCCTTCCCGGACAAAGGCGGGAAGGATCAGATCGGCCGGATGCAACCGAGTCTCGGCAACCATCCGCCGCATGACAGCAGAACCCCGCAACCGCCGAGGCCGAGTCCCCGGAAATGATCCATACGTCGTCATACCACCTACGCTACGCCCGCCCCGACACCCCCGATGCCGACGCGATGTCGGCCCTCAGCGGCCAACCCACACCGTCCCTCCGTACACCCCCGATGGTCAACATCCACGGCACCCGGAAGCGGACATGCCACTGGGGCGGCACCAGGCACCAACACCCTGCCGCCCCAGCCGACCGTCACCCTCAGGTCGTCGTACGCCGCCGACGCGCCCCCGGCCGCCGCTCGCTCGGCCGGGTCACCGCGTCCCCCGCCTCCACGGCCGCGGCCCGACGCCTGGCACCGAAGTCGGCCAGCGCCTCGGCCAGCTTGTGGACGGACGGCTCGGGAGCCATCACATCCACCCGCAGCCCGTGCTCCTCGGCGGTCTTCGCGGTCGCCGGACCGATACAGGCGATCACGGTCACGTTGTGCGGTTTGCCGGCGATACCCACCAGGTTCCGCACGGTGGAGGACGACGTGAAGAGAACGGCGTCGAAGCCACCCCCCTTGATCGCCTCCCGGGTCTCCGCCGGCGGCGGCGACGCCCGCACGGTCCGATAGGCCGTGACGTCGTCCACCTCCCACCCGAGCTCGATCAGACCCGCGACCAGCGTCTCGGTGGCGATATCGGCCCGCGGCAGGAACACCCGGTCGATCGGGTCGAAGACGGGGTCGTACGGCGGCCAGTCCTCCAGCAGGCCCGCGGCCGACTGCTCCCCGGAGGGCACCAGATCGGGCTTCACGCCGAAGGCGATCAGCGCCTTCGCCGTCTGCTCCCCCACCGCGGCGACCTTGATGCCGGCGAACGCCCGAGCGTCGAGCCCGTACTCCTCGAACTTCTCCCGCACGGCCTTCACGGCGTTGACCGACGTGAAGGCGATCCACTCGTACCGCCCGGTCACCAGGCCCTTGACCGCGCGCTCCATCTGCTGAGGCGTCCGCGGCGGCTCGACGGCGATCGTCGGCACCTCGTGCGGCACGGCCCCGTACGACCGAAGCTGGTCGGAGAGCGAAGCCGCCTGCTCCTTCGTGCGCGGCACGAGCACCCGCCACCCGAAGAGCGGCTTGGACTCGAACCACGACAGCTGGTCGCGCTGGGCGGCGGAGGAACGCTCACCGACCACGGCTATGACCGGCCGCCCGCCCTCGGGCGAGGGCAGCACCTTGGCCTGCTTCAGCGTCTGCGCGATGGTGCCCAGCGTCGCCGTCCAGGTCCGCTGCCGGGTGGTGGTACCGGCGACGGTGACCGTCATGGGCGTATCGGGCTTACGCCCGGCGGCGACCAGCTCACCGGCAGCGGCGGCGACGGAGTCGAGGGTCGTCGAGACGACCACCGTGCCGTCGGAGGCACCCACCTCCGTCCAGCACCGGTCGGACGCCGTCCGCGCGTCCACGAACCGCACGTCCGCGCCCTGCGCGTCGCGCAGCGGCACACCGGCGTACGCGGGCACACCGACCGCGGCCGCGACACCGGGGACGACCTCGAAGGGCACCCCCGCCGCGGCGCACGCCAGCATCTCCCCGGCGGCGTACGCGTCGAGCCCGGGGTCCCCGGACACCGCACGCACGACCCGCCTGCCGCTCCGCGCGGCCTCCATGACAAGATGTGAGGCATCCCGCACAGCGGGTGCCCCAGCGGTTGTTGACGTGCCGTCAACAACCGCTAGCTGAGGCGTGCCTGTGTCCGGACCTGGATCCGCGGAAGGATCCGGGTTCACTACGGCGACGCCCGACCTGGCGTGCACGCGGACGACGTCGAGCACCTCGTGCTCGGCGACGAGAACGTCCGCGTTCGCCAGCGCCTCCACGGCGCGCAGAGTCAGTAGTCCCGGATCCCCGGGTCCGGCACCGAGGAAGGTGACGTGCCCGTGTTCGAGGCCGGTGGGAAGGGTGGTGGGGCTCAATGTGCTCGCTCCCCCATCAGACCGGCCGCGCCCTGGGCAAGCATCTCGGTGGCGAGTTCGCGACCGAGCGCCAGCGCCTGGTCGTGCGTCTCGGGCACGGGACCGGTGGTGGACAGCTGCACCGTACGAGTGCCGTCGGTCGTGCCGACGACGCCCCGCAGGCGCATTTCCTTGACAATCTGCCCGTCGGCCAGAAGGTCGGCCAGCGCGCCCACAGGGGCGCTGCAACCGGCCTCCAGGGCGGCGAGCAGTGACCGCTCGGCAGTCACGGCGACCCGCGTGAACGGGTCGTCGAGCTCACCGAGCGCGGCGATCAGGTCCGCGTTGTCCGCGGCGCACTCGATCGCCAGAGCCCCCTGGCCGGGGGCGGGCAAAACCGTGTCGACCGACAGGAAGTCGGTCACCTCGTCGATCCGGCCGATGCGGTTCAGTCCGGCGGCGGCGAGCACGACGGCATCCAGCTCACCGTCCCGCACATACCCGATCCGCGTGTCGACATTGCCCCGGATCGGGACCGTCTCGATGTCCAGACCGTGGCCGCGCGCATACGCGTTCAGCTGCGCCATGCGGCGCGGCGAACCCGTACCGATGCGCGCCCCACGCGGCAGGTCGGTGAACTTCAGCGCGTCCCGGGCGACGATCACGTCCCGCGGGTCCTCGCGCACCGGGATGGCGGCCAGCACCAGCTCGTCGGGCTGCCCGGTCGGCAGGTCCTTCAGGGAGTGCACCGCGAAGTCGACCTCGCCCTTGAGCAGCGCCTCGCGCAGGGCGGTCACGAACACACCCGTGCCGCCGATCTGGGCGAGCGCCTCACGGGAGACATCGCCGTATGTGGTGATCTCGACGAGCTCCACGGGCCGCCCGGTCACCTGGCTCACGGCGTCCGCCACCTGCCCGGACTGGGCCATGGCGAGCTTGCTCCGCCGGGTCCCGAGCCTCAGTGCCTTGTCTTTCATGCCGGCCCTCGGTCCTTCTCGGTGCTGTCCTCGGCCCGGGAGACGGCGGCCACCGTCTCGGGGTCGAGGTCGAACAGGGTCCGCAGCGCGTCCGCGTACCCGGCGCCGCCGGGTTCGGCCGCGAGCTGCTTGACCCGTACGGTCGGCGCGTGCAGGAGCTTGTCCACGACGCGCTTCACGGTCTGGGTGATCTCGCTGCGGTGCTTGTCGTCGAGCCCCGGCAGCCGTCCTTCGAGCCGGGCGATCTCACCAGCCACCACATCGGCGGCCATGGTCCGCAACGCGACCACGGTCGGCGTGATGTGCGCGGCCCGCAGCGCCGCCCCGAATGCGGCGACCTCGTCGGAGACGATACGACGCACCTGGTCGACGTCGGCCGCCATGGGAGCGTCCGCCGAAGCCTCGGCCAGCGACTCGATGTCCACCAGCCGCACCCCGCCCAGCCGGTGCACGGCCGCGTCGATGTCCCGCGGCATGGCGAGATCGAGCAGATACAGCACGGGCTCGGGCCGCGGCGCCTCGACGACGGGCTCGGGCCTACGACGCTCGGGGATCCGTCCGACGGCCGCTGCGGCAGCCGCGAGCGCGGCAATGGCATCGGCCTCATCGGCGGGGCTGTGCGGACGCGGGATGCCGTTGTCCACCCAGGCGGCGTGCTGCTCCAGAGTGGCCGCGTCCATGCCGGCGACGGCTGCTTCCCCCATCACGGAGAAGCCGGTCTGGATGGCGGCAAGGTCGAGGGGGCAGTTCTCTTCGGTGACGGGGCCCGTCAGGCTGCGGGCATTCGCGCCGCCCAGGGTGGCGCCCGCTGCCGAAGAAGGCGGCACCCCGTCCGCGCCGGGCTGCGCGTCCGACCCCTCCGGCACCCGCCCTCCGACAGCGGCAGCAACAGCCTCGGCGCCGAGCACCAACCCCGTAGCCCCGGTACAGGACACCGCAACATCGGCACGTGTCAGTTCATCGGCCACCGCGTCCATCGGCACCGCACGAGCCGGCCCGGCCGTACCCTCGTTCAATATCTCCGCAAGCCGCTCGGCCCGGTCGGCCGTACGGTTCGCGATCACGACCTCCGCGACCCCGGCCCGCGCCAGCGTCGCCGCGGCCAGCGACGACATCGACCCGGCGCCGATGACCAGGGCCTTCTTCCCACGCACCCAGTCCTGCACCGCCGTACCACCGGAAAGCTGCTCCAGGCCGAAGGTGACCAGGGACTGCCCGGCGCGGTCGATGCCGGTCTCGGTGTGGGCGCGCTTGCCGACCCGCAGGGCCTGCTGGAACAGATCGTTCAGCAGGCGCCCCGCGGTGTGCAGGTCCTGCGCCCGGGCCAGCGAGTCCTTGATCTGCCCGAGGATCTGGCCCTCACCGATGACCATCGAGTCCAGACCACAGGCCACCGAGAAGAGGTGGTGGACGGCCCGGTCCTCGTAGTGCACGTAGAGGTAGGGGGTGAGCTCGTCGAGCCCGACCCCGCTGTGCTGCGCGAGCAGCGTGGACAGCTCCGCGACACCCGCGTGGAACTTGTCCACATCGGCGTACAGCTCGATGCGGTTGCAGGTGGCGAGCACCGCGGCCTCGGTGGCCGGCTCGGCGGCGACGGTGTCCTGGAGCAGCTTGATCTGGCCGTCCGTGCTCAGCGCGGCCCGCTCCAGCACGCTGACCGGAGCGCTGCGGTGACTCAGTCCTACGACGAGAAGACTCATGCCGGCATCACGGCGGGTACGTCCCCGTCGGGCCCCTTGTCGCCGGACTCGCCGCGGACGGCGGTCACCGGACCGGTGCCGTCGGTCGACGCGGCTTCCTCGCCGGCCTTGCGCTGCTCGTGGAAGGCGAGGATCTGCAGCTCGATGGAGAGGTCGACCTTGCGCACATCGACGCCCTCGGGGACGTTCAGCACGGTCGGCGCGAAGTTCAGGATGGAGGTGACACCGGCGGCGACCAGACGGTCGCACACCTGCTGGGCGGCACCGGCCGGGGTGGCGATGACACCGATGGAGACGCCGTTGTCCTCGATGATCTTCTCAAGGTCGTCGGTGTGCTGCACCGGGATCCCGGCGACGGGCTTTCCGGCCATTGCGGGATCGGCGTCGATCAGCGCCGCGACCCGGAATCCACGCGAGGCGAACCCGCCGTAGTTGGCCAGCGCGGCGCCGAGGTTACCAATACCTACGATCACAACCGGCCAGTCCTGGGTCAGCCCCAGTTCGCGGGAGATCTGGTACACGAGATACTCGACGTCGTAACCCACACCACGCGTCCCGTAGGAGCCCAGGTACGAGAAGTCCTTGCGCAGCTTGGCGGAGTTGACCCCAGCCGCGGCGGCGAGCTCCTCGGAGGAGACCGTGGGTACCGAGCGCTCCGACAGTGCGGTCAGCGCGCGGAGGTACAGCGGAAGCCGGGCGACGGTGGCCTCGGGAATCCCTCGGCTACGGGTCGCCGGTCGGTGAGTTCGGCCAGTTGCCACGGTGCTCCTGCGGGTAGAGCGGGGCTGCAGGCGGTCATGCGTCCCCAGACCGCCCCGTCGAATGCAGGCTATGTCTTTGTGAACGCGTGCACAAAGATGGTGTCCGATTTGCCCGGCCAACGTGACCGGGGTCACGCGCATCTCTCCTGGAGGCAAAACCGCACACTTCCCTCATCAATACCGCCCCCAAGACCAACTCTCCATCGATCCTAAGCGACGGGCCGGACCAGTTGGACTAGTCAGTCAGTGCCTTGCGGAGGCGGTCCTCGTTCACGCGCCAGAAGGTGTGCTGCTCCCCGTCGACGAGCACCACGGGGATCTGTTCCCAGTATTCGTCGTGGAGTTGGGGGTCCTCGGTGATGTCCTTCTGCTCCCAGGGGACGCCCAGGTCTCCGCAGACCTTCTCGATGACGATCTGTGCGTCATCACACAGATGACAGCCCGGTTTGCGGATGAGGGTGACGAGCCGGTCCTCGGGCGACCTGGCCGGGCGGCGGCGAAAGATGGGACTCATGTCGGCCATTCTCGCTCGTCGGCAGACGCCCGGAACCCCTGGGAAACCGTCGGACAACGCGCCGACCAGATCAGTTCTTTAACGACACGGTCGCGGAGAGTTCACAGCCTCCAAACCTCTCGACTCCGGTGGCACCGAACAAACTGGCTATGCTCACGTCATGGCCGCTCTCGGATGGCTCACTCCCCGTAGGCGCTCCGCCACGGCGCGGAGCGTGTTGGCAGGCGAGGCCTCGGCGGAGGCAGCGCGCAAGTCGGTCCCCGAATCCGTGCCGGAGTCCGCACCGGAGGAGGAACCGGAGTTCCCGGTACTCGGGGACGACCAGGCGGCGGCGTTCTTCGACCTGGACAACACCGTGATGCAGGGTGCCGCGCTGTTCCACTTCGGGCGGGGCCTGTACAAGCGGAAGTTCTTCGAGACCCGCGATCTGGCCCGGTTCGCCTGGCAGCAGGCGTGGTTCCGGCTGGCTGGGGTCGAGGATCCGGAGCACATGCAGGACGCACGGGACTCGGCGCTGTCGATCGTGAAGGGTCACCGGGTCTCCGAGCTGATGTCGATCGGCGAGGAGATCTACGACGAGTACATGGCGGAGCGGATCTGGCCGGGGACGCGGGCGCTGGCGCAGGCGCACCTGGACGCGGGGCAGAAGGTGTGGCTGGTGACGGCGGCGCCGGTGGAGATCGCGCAGGTGATCGCGCGCCGGCTGGGGCTGACGGGGGCGCTGGGGACGGTGGCCGAGTCGGTGGACGGCGTGTACACGGGCAAGCTGGTGGGCGAGCCGCTGCACGGGCCGGCGAAGGCGGAAGCGGTACGGGCGCTGGCCTCGGCGGAGGGCCTGGATCTGTCGCGCTGCGCGGCCTACAGCGACAGTCACAACGACATCCCGATGCTCTCTCTGGTGGGCCACCCCTACGCGATCAACCCGGACACGAAGCTCCGCAAGCACGCCCGCGAACTGGACTGGCGCCTGCGCGACTACCGCACCGGCCGCAAGGCGGCAAAGGTCGGCATCCCGGCAGCGGCGGGCGTCGGCGCGGTGGCCGGCGGCACGGCGGCCGCGATCGCGCTCTCGCGCCGTCGCCGGTAGTACCTGCGGCGGCCTGCGCGCGCGGGTGGGGTACGCGCAGCGCCCGGGCCGCGCCGACCGAACCCGGCCAATCCCGACGTCGTACCCCCACAACCCTCTGTGCAGTCCCCTTGGCCGCACACGGCCACAACACGCCCCGGGCGCGACCGAAATACGCCCCCTCTGATCAACAACCGGTCACGATACGGCACTTGATTGACCGTCATTCGGTTACAGAAGCGACGTAATCGATGATTTGAGCAACTGGGTGTAGCAGTGCCTGCACGAAGCGTTATTCTCCTCAGACGCAAACCGGTACCTCTCCGTCGCTACGACGGGTGAACGGTCCCGCACTGCACGTGATGGAAGCTCTGCCTCTGGGAGTCCCGTGTACCCACACGTCGGGGTTGACGCCTCGGGCCTGGCTACGCTGCGCGCAACGGTCCAAGACCTGTTGCGCGGCTTCGTCCCCACCGCGTACGCCGTCCCCACCCTCGCCGTCGCCGCCGCCCCCGTCGGCCCGTGCTACGCGCTCGCCGACGGCAGCGCCGCCGTCGGCAGACGGGGGCGTTCGGCCGGTGCCACGACCGCCCGGCGTCCGGCCGCTGACAGCGACAGCGCCCGCATGATGGATCTCGTCGAACGCGCCCAGGCCGGCGAGGCCGAAGCCTTCGGGCGGCTCTACGACCAGTACAGCGACACGGTTTATCGGTACATCTATTACCGGGTCGGGGGGAAGGCCACCGCCGAGGACCTCACGAGTGAGACCTTTCTCCGGGCGCTTAGGCGGATCGGCACCTTCACCTGGCAAGGGCGGGACTTCGGCGCGTGGCTCGTCACCATCGCCCGCAATCTCGTCGCCGACCACTTCAAGTCCAGCCGCTTCCGCCTGGAGGTCACCACCGGCGAGATGCTCGACGCCAACGAGGTCGAGCGGTCCCCTGAGGATTCGGTGCTGGAGTCGCTCTCCAATGCGGCTCTGCTCGACGCCGTACGGCGGCTCAATCCTCAGCAGCAGGAGTGCGTCACGCTCCGCTTCCTCCAGGGGCTGTCCGTCGCCGAGACCGCCCGCGCCATGGGCAAGAACGAGGGCGCCATCAAGACACTCCAGTACCGCGCCGTACGCACCCTCGCCCGGCTCCTGCCGGACGACGCCCGCTGATCGCATACGCTCGGTAGTACTCAACTCGCTTTCGGTGAAAGTCCGTTGACTCCCCGATCCGATCATCCGCCGTCCGTAACCCAAGTGCCGAGCCGCTCGTTGTGCGGGATGCAGGCTCCCTGTGGTCACTACCCGGCCGTCTCCGATCACTCGATCGTGTGGATGTGGTCAGGTCGTGCAACCCTCAGGACCCCCTGGGGAGTCGACCGTCATGACGAGAGGAGGTGCCGCCAGTGATCGCGAACGTATCGGCGCACCGGCGGGCGAACGCCTTCGCCCAGGCCCTGCAGGAGCAGTCCGACCGGGGTACGGCGGCCGAGCAGTCCGAAGGACCGGCACCGGCCCCGGCTGCTGCGGAACAGACCGAGCAGGGCCGCCTGTTGGCCCTCGCGTCGGGTCTCGGCGAGCTGCCCAAGCCGGAGATGGATCCCGAGGTCAAGGTCGTCCAGCGCGCTCAGCTCGTGGCCGCGATGGAGGCCATGCTGCTGGAGGGCTCCGGAGGCGGGGCGGATTCTTCGGTACCCGAGCAGCGTTCCCGTCGGGCCCGGGGCGCCCACCGGGCGAGTCCGCTGGGCAAGTTGCGACCGCGGTCCCGGCTCACCAAGGGCCTCGCCGCGGGCGGCCTCAGCGTCGGAGTCGCCGCCGGCGCCTTCGGCGGAGTCGCCGCCGCCAGCGGTGACGCCCTGCCCGGCGACTCGCTCTACGGCCTCAAGCGCGGCATAGAGGACTTCAAGCGCGGCCTCGCCGACGGCGACAGCGAGCGCGGCCAGGTCTTCCTCGACCAGGCCTCCACCCGGCTGAGCGAGGCGCGTCGGCTGATGGAGCGCGGCCGCAGCGGCCACCTCGACCACGAGTCCCTCGGCGAGATCCGCCGCGCCCTGTCCGGGATGCATCACGACGCCTCCGAGGGCCATCGCCTGCTCTCCGCGGCGTATGCGGCCGACCCGGACTCCCTCGGCCCCATCCAGGCGCTGTCCACCTTCTCCCGCTCGCACCGCGGCACCTGGGGCGCCCTGCGCGACCGGCTCCCCGTCCAGCTCGGCGACGTCGGCGAGCAGGTGTCGTCGGTCTTCGACGCCATAGACGAAGAAGTGGCCCCGCTGCAGTCCCTGCTGCCCGAGCTCCCCGCCCAGGGCGGCGACGGCATGTGGCAGGGCGGTTCCGGCGCGGCCTCCACCGGCTCGTCCGGTACGGACCGCTCGACCGCCCCCAGCAGCGGCATCAGCACCTCCGACGGCCGCCAGTCCAGCAGCGGGAGCCCCAGCAAGTCCGCGAGCTCCGGCAGCGAGGACGACGGCCTGCTCGGTGGCAGCACGGGAGGCCTGCTCGACTCGCCCCTGAACAGCACCGACAGTACGACTCCGTCGACCGGCGACATGCCGCTCCCGGAGCCGGATGTGACCCTCCCGCCGCTGCTCCCGGGCCTGCTCCCCGGGCTCGGCATCGAAGGCGAGGACGCGAACTAGGCAGTACGCGTATCGGGGGCGCCCTTCTTCGGAAGGGCGCCCCCGATGCCGTATAAACGTTTCTTCTGTCCGCGAAGGATGGCCTAGAAGAACACCGATCTGCGCTGCACCAGCAGCTTGTACAAGGTGTGCTGGATCTGTTCCCTGACCTGGTCCGTCAGGTTGAACATCAGCATCGGGTCCTCGGCCGCCTCCGGTGGATAGCCGTCCGTGCGGATCGGCTCGCCGAACTGGATCGTCCACTTCGTCGGGAGGGGGATCGCGCCCAGCGGGCCCAGCCAGGGGAAGGTCGGGGTCAGCGGGAAGTACGGGAAGCCGAGGACCCGGGCCAGCGTCCTGGCGTTGCCGATCATCGGGTAGATCTCCTCCGCGCCCACGATCGAGCACGGGATGATCGGCGCGCCCTGGCGCAGCGCGGTCGAGACGAAGCCGCCACGGCCGAAGCGCTGGAGCTTGTAGCGCTCGCTGAAGGGCTTGCCGATGCCCTTGAAGCCCTCCGGCATCACCCCGACCAGCTCGCCCTGGCCGAGAAGGCGTTCGGCGTCCTCCGCGCAGGCCAGGGTGTGGCCGAGCTTGCGCGCGAGTTCGTTGACCACCGGCAGCATGAAGACCAGGTCCGCCGCGAGCAGCCGCAGATGACGCCCCGCCGGGTGGTTGTCGTGGACGGCGACCTGCATCATCAGGCCGTCCAGCGGCAGGGTGCCGGAGTGGTTGGCGACGATCAGGGCGCCGCCCTCGGACGGGATGTTCTCCACGCCCTTCACCTCGACCCGGAAGTACTTCTCGTACACCGGGCGCAGCAGCGACATCAGGACCTGGTCGGTCAGCTCCTCGTCGTAGCCGAAGTCGTCGACCTCGTAGTCCCCGGTGAGACGGCGGCGCAGAAAGGACAGGCCGCCGGCGATGCGCCGCTCCAGGCCGCCGTCCTGCGGCTCCCGCTTCTCCTGTGTCACCGGAACATCATCCTGCGAGGCAGCCCGGTCGGGCAGGGTCTTGACCTCACGTACCAGCGCGGGCTCCGCGCTCTTGCGCCGGTTCCCCGCGCTCCGGCGCCGCGCCGGCCGCTGTACGGCGCCCGCGCGGGACCGGTCGTCGTCGAACGGAATGACCTTGGCGTCCGCCATCGTTGATGCGCTCCTCAGTTGGCGCTCTGCGTCGGGGGGTGACCGCTGCCCTGGAGGGACAGCGCGGCGATCCGGTCGACGGCCCCCGCAAGGGCCTCCGGCGGGAGCAGTCCGGGTCCGCGGCTGCGCGCGAATTCCGCGAAGGTCTCCGCGGTCGTGTACTTCGGCTGGAAGCCTAGGGTCTCGCGCATCTGATCCGTGGCCACGACCCGGCCGTGGGTGAGCAGCCGGATCTGTTCGGGCGAGAAGTCCGTCATGCCGAGCGTGCGCACCAGCGAGCCGGCCCAGGTGACGGCGGGCAGCAGCAGGGGCACGGTGGGCCGGCCGAGCCGTCGCGAACACTGCGACAGCAGCAGGACTCCGTCGCCGGCGATATTGAAGGTGCCGCTGTTGAGGGTGCCCCGCTCGGGCTCGTGCGAGGCGATCCGCAGCACCTCGATCACATCGTCCTCGTGCACGAACTGCAACCGCGGGTCGTAGCCGAAGACGGTCGGCAGCACGGGCAGCGAGAAGTACGCGGCGAGCGGCGAGTCAGCGGTCGGGCCGAGGATGTTGGCGAACCGCAGCACACACACGGCGACGTCCGGCCGCCGCCGGGCGAAGCCGCGCACATACCCCTCGACCTCGACGGTGTCCTTGGCGAACCCGCCACTGGGCAGGGACTTCGGCGGGGTGGTCTCGGTGAAGACTGCGGGATCGCGCGGCGCCGACCCGTACACGTTCGTACTGGACTTCACCACCAGCCGCTTCACGGTCGGCGACTTCTGGCACGCGCCGAGCAGCTGCATGGTGCCGATGACGTTGGTCTCCTTGACCGTGGTCCGGCTGCCACTGCCGAGCGCCGTGCCCGTCACATCCATGTGTACGACCGTGTCGGCGGCCGTCTCGGCCAGCACCCGCGCGATGGTGGGCTGCCGGATGTCGGCCTGGATGAAGTCCGCGCCGCCCAGATGGTGCTCGGGCGCAACCGCGTCCACGGCGACGACCCGGTCCACCTGTGGGTCACGCTGGATCCGACGTACGAACCGGCCTCCCAGTTGACGGGCCACTCCGGTCACGAGCACGATCTTGCCCAAGATCAGCGCCTTCCTTCCAGGAATCGTCCAGACCTGCTCTACCGCTGCTCGTTACCCTGCCGGGTTCCCCGTGTGCGGCCAACTTAGCGGGTCGATGTTGCGCTGTGATGACCACCCAATGCACGAAGTGACGACAGCGACAGACGTACGAACAGACCAAGCCATGCCGGTGTCCAGACATACGCACAGAGTCCGGCCCACCGCACAACTGGGCTGCGAACGCGCG
The DNA here is from genome assembly GCF_014257025.1 of Streptomyces cupreus. GTDB lineage: Bacteria > Actinomycetota > Actinomycetes > Streptomycetales > Streptomycetaceae > Streptomyces > Streptomyces cupreus. The sequence goes on along the minus strand of NZ_JACMSF010000042.1, from coordinate 4,701 downwards.
TGGCCCCCCACCTGATCCGGTGGGGGGCCACACATGCTCTCGCGGCTCGCGTCGCGAACTTACTTCTTGTTGCGACGCTGAACGCGCGTGCGCTTGAGCAGCTTGCGGTGCTTCTTCTTGGCCATCCGCTTGCGCCGCTTCTTGATAACAGAGCCCACGACTACCCTCGCTCACTTCTCATCACTCGGTGTTTGGGCGCCATGGGCCCACACGACCTACGAGGGGCTAGCCTACCCGCCCGAGCGCTGAGGTCGTAATCGAGGCGGCGGGGGGAGATCCGCTGGTGCCCTGAGGATCCCCCCACGCCCTTTGCCGTCAGGCGGTTTCCACCCCCACATAGCTCTCGCGGAGGTACTCGTGTACCGCTTGCTCGGGGACGCGGAAGGACCGCCCCACCCGGATCGCGGGCAGATGACCGCTGTGCACCAGCCGGTACACGGTCATCTTCGACACTCGCATCACCGAGGCGACTTCCGCCACGGTAAGGAACTGAACCTCGTTCAGAGGCCTCTCGCCAGCTGCAGCCATGACACACCTGAACCTTCCGCACTCGACGGCCACCGGCTTCCCCTTCCGGTGACTCTTCGTCGCTGCGTGCTCACTCCCCAATGTAGGGGCGGGTGATGCGAGTGGGGAAGAGGTGCACCCATCGGCGGCCTACTGTGACAGACACGCTCGATTGAGTACGTAGCGGGTAAGCGGCCGGTAGTAATCAGACCGCACAGCGTCATCAAGTGGAACGACGACGGACACGACCCCCTCGGCCTCCCCCACGAAGAGCGCGGGGTCATCGGTATCGGCGAGCCCAATGGCCTCAAACCCCAGCTGACCTGCCCCGCAGACCCAGCCGTGATCCCCGATCACCAGCTCCGGCAACGGCCCGCCGGCCTCGGCGGCCGCGGCCAGCGCGGTACGAACCGGGAGCGGCGAGTGGGTGTGTGCGCCGGGCTCACCACCGGAGCTCGGGGCACCGGGTTCGCGTACGAGCGCGACTCCTCGTACGTAGTCAAGGTTGTACGTACGTAGACCGAACCGGGTCGTTATGTCGATACAGCGACCCTGCGCCGGTGTGAGTACGGCACATCCAGCCGCCGAGAGAGCGTCCGCCAAGGCGACGTAGAAACCGAGCAGTCGATGCGGGTGTCCGGTCCCGAGCAGGACGGGGGCGCCGCGCTGGGCGGCAGCGCCGATCCGCTCGGCGAAGGCGTCGAGCGCGACCAGGGTTCGTGCGGGATCGATCACATCATGCCCGTCGCTGCGCAACGGATCGCCGGAAACCCCGCATCTGTCGGCCATGAGCTCGATCAATTCCAGCTGCCCCCAGGACGATTCAGGATCAAGCCCGATCAACACACGAGGATCCCGAGCCGCGAAGAGCCGATAACTCCGCAAACTCTCCTCGCGCGAAGTCGCCACAACCCCGGCCAACCGAGCGGCAACGAGATGAGCACGCAGAGCACCGATGGACAACACGGGAGCGATGCTGACGGGCGGGGGGCGAGGGTGCGGGGTGGAATGGGGGAAGTGCACACGGTTGGCGTAACCGGGGGGCCGCTTGGGGGGGGCGAAAAGCCCCACCCCCTACGCCAGCAGCCCCCGCAACGGAAACACCGCCCGCCGAGCCGCCAGCACCGCCTGGTCCAACCGGTCCGCAGGGTCGTACCCCGCCTCCCAGTCCCCCCACCTGACAGGCCACCGCCCGTCAGTCATCCGCACCGGCGCCAACTGCCGCGTACGAACGAACACTTCCTGCCGCCACTCCTCAGGAATCGAAGCCTCCGGAGCAATCTCCCGCCCCGCGGCAATCCCCACCAGATGCGTCCACGACCGCGGCACCACATCCACCACCGCGTACCCGCCACCCCCGAGCGCCACCCACCGCCCCTCGGCGTACTCATGTGCCAACGAATGGCAGGCAACCTGCACAGCCCGCTGCGCATCGAGCGACACAGCCAAATGCGCCAACGGATCCTCGAAGTGCGTATCCGCGCCATGCTGCGTCACCAACACCTGCGGCCGAAAATCAGCGATCAACTCCGGCACCACAGCATGAAACGCCCGCAACCACCCCGCGTCCCCGGTCCCCGCCGGCAACGCCACATTCACCGCCGACCCTTCCGCGACCCCTGCCGCCCCGGTCTCCTCAGGCCACCCGGTCTGCGGAAACAACGTCCGAGGATGCTCATGCAGGGAGATCGTCAGAACCCGCGGATCCTCCCAGAAGGCCGCCTGCACACCGTCCCCGTGATGCACATCCACGTCCACATACGCGACCCGCTCAGCACCCAGCTCCAGCAACCGCGCGATGGCCAGCGACGCGTCGTTGTAGATGCAGAACCCCGAAGCACCCCCGGACATCGCATGATGCAACCCACCCGCGAAGTTCACCGCGTGCAGCGCCTCCCCGCGCCACACCGCCTCCGCGGCCCCCACCGACTGCCCCGCGATCAGCGCCGAGACCTCATGCATCCCCGCGAACGCGGGATCATCGAGCGTCCCAAGACCGTACGACCCGTCCGCCACCCCGGGATCCGCCGACGCCGCCTTCACGGCCGCGATGTAGTCCTCCCGGTGCACGAGCCGCAACGTCGAGTCCCCCGCCGCCTTCGCCGCGACCACATCCACGTCCTGGTCGAGCCCGAAGGCCTCGACCAGTCGCCGGGTCAGGGCAAGCCGGACCGGATCCATCGGATGGTCCGGACCGAAGTCATACCCCGTTACTGCCTCGTCCCACATCAGCTGTGCGCGGCCGCTCATGCCCGCCACCGTATCGGTCCGGTTGAGCCTCGAACGACCGGGCATACACGAGCGTCACCAGCACCAACACCATCGGCACAAGCATCGCCCCGCGATAACTCCACGCATCGCCCAAGGCCCCCACCAACGGCGAACCGATCAAAAAGCCCACATAGTTGAACACATTCAGCCGAGCAACGGCCGCATCGGACGCCCCCGGGAACAACCGCCCCGCCGCGGCAAAGGTCTGCGGCACCAGCACACACAACCCCAGCCCCAGCAAGGTGAACCCGAGCATCCCCACCCAGGCCCCAGCCGCCACCGCCACGACGGCGAACCCGCCCGCGGCGACCACCGCCCCACCCCGCACCACGGCCACGGCCCCGAACCGCCGCACCCCGAAGTCCCCGATGGCCCGCCCCAACAGGGTCGTCACCATATAGACGTTGTACGGCACAGTCGCCAACTGCTCACTGCTCCCCAACACGTCCTGGAGATACTTCGCACTCCAGTTGGAGACCGTGGAATCCCCGATGTACGCGAAGGTCATCACCAGACACAGCGGCAACAGCACCTTGAACCCGACGCCGCCCGCCGACCCCTTCACCACCTCGTCCCTCACACCAACCGGCTCCCCGTCGACGTACCACCGACTGCCCACAAGCGCACCCGGCAACAGCGCCACAACGACGGGCAGATACGAGACGAACAGCGCGAGATCCCAGTGCGCCCCCACCCACGCCAGCGAGGCCCCGAGAATCCCGCCCAGGCTGTACGCCGCGTGAAAACTGAGCATGATGCTGCGCCCGTACGACCGCTGCAGACTCACCCCGAGCATGTTCATCGAGGCGTCCAACGCCCCCACGGACAGCCCGAACGCACCGAGCGCCACCCCCAGCTCGACCATCCGGTCCCCCGCCGCCACGCCCAACAGCGCCAGGAACACGACCGGCTGGGACCACCGCAGCACCCGACTCGGCGGCACCCGCTTCACCAGCCGCTCGGTCGCCACGCTCCCGACCCCGGCCAGGATCGGCACGGCGGCGAGAAAGGCCGGCAACAGCGCGTCGGAGACGCCGTACCGGTCCTGAATGGCCGGGATCCGGGTCACCAACAGCGCAAAGGCGACGCCCTGGGCGAAGAAGCTGAACGCCAGCGAGGCCCTGCCGCGCCGCAGCACATCAGTCATGGCGGCGAGCGTAGGGCCCCGGCGTACTCGTGGGTAGATCCAGCCAAAGATGAATTTCCCTCAGCTTTGGTCAGACCAGCAGACCGACCAACTCCCCCATGTCACCGAAGAGTCCAGTGGCACCCTCCAGCCGCGAGGCCGGCGTCATCGCCGTGAACCCGTACACGTCCATCCCGGCCGCGACGGCAGCCCGCACCCCCAGCGGACTGTCCTCCACGACGACGCACCGCTCCGGCGCGACCCCCATCCGCTCGGCCGCATGGAGAAACAGATCCGGCGCCGGCTTCCCCCGCCCGACATCCTGCGAACTGAAGATCCGCCCGTCCTCGAACCATCGAGCCAGCCCGGTGGTCCGATGCCCCACCCGAATCCGCTCATGACTCCCGGACGAGGCCACGCAGTACGGCACCCCATCGGCGGCAAGCTTCTCCAGCACCCCCACAGCCCCGTCCACAGGCTTCAACTCCCGCTCGAAGGCCGCGAACACCCGCGCATGAAAGACATCATCGAAGTCCACCGGCAACCGCTCCCCGGTCCGCTCCTCGACAAGATCGTGTACGCGGTGCATGGCCGCGCCCATGTAGTCGCGCAGGGAGTCCTCGTAGGAGGTCGGGTGCCCCAGCTCGGTGAGATAGGCGGCGAGCAGTCGGTTGGAGATGGGCTCACTGTCGACGAGCACACCGTCGTTGTCGAAGATGACGAGGTCATAGCGCATGACCAAGAGCCTAAACGCAGAAAACCCCGCACCGGAAAGGAGCGGGGTTTTCCCAAAAATT
>NZ_JACMSF010000041.1 GCF_014257025.1 Streptomyces cupreus | reverse complement strand
CCAGCTGATCCACGACCTGAAGAACGCGAACCCGCAGGCGCGGATTCACGTGAAGCTGGTCTCCGAGGTCGGCGTCGGCACGGTCGCCGCGGGTGTCTCCAAGGCGCACGCGGACGTGGTCCTGATCTCCGGTCACGACGGTGGCACGGGTGCCTCCCCGCTGACCTCCCTGAAGCACGCCGGTGGTCCCTGGGAGCTCGGCCTCGCCGAGACCCAGCAGACCCTGCTGCTCAACGGCCTGCGCGACCGCATCGTCGTGCAGACCGACGGCCAGCTGAAGACCGGCCGTGACGTCGTCATCGCCGCGCTGCTCGGCGCCGAGGAGTTCGGTTTCGCGACCGCGCCGCTCGTCGTCTCCGGCTGCGTCATGATGCGCGTCTGCCACCTGGACACCTGCCCGGTCGGCATCGCCACGCAGAACCCGACGCTGCGGGACCGGTTCTCCGGCAAGGCCGAGTACGTCGTGAACTTCTTCCGGTTCATCGCCGAAGAGGTCCGCGAGCTCCTCGCCGAGCTGGGCTTCCGCTCCATCGAGGAGGCCGTCGGCCACGCCGAGGCGCTCGACGTGACCCGCGCCGTGAACCACTGGAAGGCGCAGGGCCTGGACCTGGCCCCGCTGTTCCACGTGCCCGAGCTGCCCGAGGGCGCCGTCCGCCACCAGCTGATCGCCCAGGACCACGGCCTGGAGAAGGCGCTCGACAACGAGCTGATCAAGCTCGCCGCCGACGCCCTCGCCGCGGACTCCGCGACCGACGCCCAGCCGGTGCGCGCCCAGGTCAAGGTCCGCAACATCAACCGCACGGTCGGCACCATGCTCGGCCACGAGGTGACGAAGAAGTTCGGTGGCGCGGGCCTGCCCGACGACACCATCGACATCACCTTCACCGGCTCCGCCGGCCAGTCCTTCGGCGCCTTCCTCCCGCGCGGTGTCACGCTGCGCCTGGAGGGCGACGCCAACGACTACGTCGGCAAGGGCCTCTCCGGCGGCCGTGTGATCGTGCGCCCGGACCGCGGCGCCGACCACCTCGCCGAGTACTCGACGATCGCGGGCAACACCATCGCGTACGGCGCGACCGGCGGCGAGCTGTTCCTGCGCGGTCGTACCGGTGAGCGGTTCTGCGTCCGCAACTCCGGCGCGACCGTCGTCTCCGAGGGCGTGGGCGACCACGGCTGCGAGTACATGACCGGCGGTCACGCGGTGGTGCTCGGTGAGACGGGCCGTAACTTCGCGGCCGGTATGTCGGGCGGTGTCGCCTACGTCATCGACCTCGACCGCGACAACGTCAACGTCGGCAACCTCGACGCGATCGAGGCCCTGTCGGACGACGACCGGAAGTGGCTGCACGACGTGGTGCGCCGGCACGCCGAGGAGACCGGCTCGACGGTCGCCGAGAAGCTGCTCGCCGACTGGGACGCGTCCGTGGAGCGCTTCAGCAAGATCATCCCCAGCACGTACAAGGCAGTGCTCGCCGCCAAGGACGCCGCCGAGCGAGCCGGTCTCTCCGAGACCGAGATCACCGAGAAGATGATGGAGGCGGCGACCAATGGCTGATCCCAAGGGCTTTCTCAACCACGGGCGCGAGGTCGCCAAGTCCCGTCCCGTCGACGTCCGGCTGAAGGACTGGAACGAGGTCTACGTCCCCGGCTCCCTGCTGCCGATCATCAGCAAGCAGGCCAGCCGCTGCATGGACTGCGGCATCCCGTTCTGCCACAACGGCTGTCCGCTCGGGAACCTGATCCCGGAGTGGAACGACTACGCCTACCGCGAGGACTGGTCGGCCGCGCAGGAGCGGCTGCACGCGACCAACAACTTCCCGGAGTTCACCGGTCGCCTCTGCCCGGCGCCCTGTGAGTCGGCGTGTGTGCTCGGCATCAACCAGCCGGCCGTCACCATCAAGAACGTCGAGGTCTCGATCATCGACAAGGCGTGGGAGACCGGTGACGTCGCCCCGCAGGCGCCCGAGCGGCTGTCCGGCAAGACCGTCGCGGTCATCGGCTCGGGCCCGGCCGGCCTGGCCGCCGCCCAGCAGCTCACGCGGGCCGGTCACACGGTCGCCGTCTACGAGCGCGCGGACCGCATCGGAGGCCTTCTCCGGTACGGCATCCCCGAGTTCAAGATGGAGAAGCGGCACATCAACCGCCGTATCGAGCAGATGCGCGCGGAGGGCACCCGGTTCCGTACCGGCATCGAGATCGGCCGCGACCTCAAGGCGACCGACCTGAAGAAGCGGTACGACGCCGTCGTCATCGCCGCCGGTGCCACCACCGCCCGTGATCTCCCCGTCCCCGGGCGGGAGTTGAAGGGCATCCACCAGGCCATGGAGTACCTGCCGCTGGCCAACAAGGTCCAGGAGGGCGACTACGTCACCTCCCCGATCTCGGCCGAGGGCAAGCACGTCGTCGTCATCGGCGGTGGCGACACCGGCGCCGACTGCGTGGGCACCGCCCACCGTCAGGGCGCGGCCTCGGTGACGCAGCTGGAGATCATGCCCCGCCCTAACGACGAGCGGAACACCGTCTCCCAGCCGTGGCCGACCTTCCCGATGCTCTACAAGGTCACCTCCGCGCACGAGGAGGGCGGCGAGCGGGTCTACTCCGTCTCGACGACCCACTTCGAGGGCGACGAGGACGGCAACGTCCAGTGGCTGCACCTGACCGAGGTGGAGTTCATCGACGGCAAGCTGACCCCGAAGCCAGGCACCGAGCGGAAGATCCCCGCCCAGCTGGTCACCCTCGCCATGGGCTTCACCGGCACCGACCGGGAGAACGGCCTGGTCGAGCAGTTCGGCCTGGACCTCGACGAGCGCGGCAACATCGCCCGCGACGCCGACTTCCAGACCAATGTGCCGGGCGTGTTCGTCGCCGGTGACGCGGGCCGCGGTCAGTCGCTGATCGTGTGGGCCATCGCGGAGGGCCGCTCGGCCGCCCGCGGCACCGACCGCTTCCTGACCGGCGCCAGCGACCTGCCGGCCCCGATCCGCCCGACCGACCGGTCCCTGATGGTCTGACGGTTCCCCGAGGACCGCTCAAGAGACGTCCCGTACAAAGGCGTACGGAACACTGATGGCGCCTGCCCCTTGTCCCCGACCGGACGATTGGGCAGGCGCCGTCGCCTTTACCGGGCTTCCAACCCCTCGAACCTCACGGTGGCGTCCTCGGTGTACGCCCCCACCTTCCCTTCCAGGTAAGGGCGTTCGGCGTCGGTGTACTTCACCAGCGGCTCCCCCTCCACCGTGACGTTGACCGAGGCGCCGCGCTGTTCCACCCGCACGTCGTACCAGTCGCCCACGGCGTACCTCTCGTGCCCGGTGGCCAGGAACCGCTGTCCGCCCGGGTACGCCGGGTCACGCTTGCCGAGCTCCCAGCCGTTGGGCTTCAGGGCGACGTAGTAGAAGTGCTCCGGATCGGTGTACGCCCACACCAGCCACGGCACCTCCCAGGGATTCGGGTCGGGTTCGCGCAGTTGCTCCACCGTCCGCATCCGGGCCTCGAAGCGCACGTCGGTGTACGACGCCGTACTCACCACGAGTCCCGCATGCGTGGTCCCCGGATCCTCCGCGGGCATCGGCGACAGCGTCAGCGAGTCGTCGTCGCCCGAGTTGGTGCCATGGCCGTTGAACACCGAGAGCCAACGGCCGTGCGTGGAACCGTCGGCCCAGGGTGTCGGCGTCGGTGACGGCCCGTCAGACCCGCACTGGCTCAAGGTGATGGCCAGCACCCCGGCGAGCGCCACCGCCAACAGGACGCCACGCAGGAGGGAGCGAGTCATGCCGTCGAGTATGGCCCTCAGACCGTCGCGTCGACAGGAACATCCGCGGCGAAGTCCTCGGCCAGTTGGGCCAGTACACGGTCCGCGGCCCGTCCGTCGCCGAACGGATTGCCCGCGCCCGCCATCCGCCGGTACAGCGCCGGATCGTCGAGAAGTTCCGTCGCGGACTCCACGATGACCTCCGGATCCGTGCCGATCAGCCGGGCCGCGCCCACCTCCACCGCCTCCGGGCGCTCGGTGGTGGTCCGCAGCACCAGCGCCGGCTTGCCCAGGCTCGGAGCCTCCTCCTGGATGCCGCCGGAGTCGGTGAGGACCAGATCGCACTCGGCGAGTGTCGCCGCGAAGTCCAGATAGTCGAGCGGTTCGACCAGCGAGATGCCGTCGTGGCCGTCGAGTTCGGGCAGCAGCACCTCCCGCACGGCCGGGCTCTTGTGCAGCGGCAGCACGATCTCCACGTCCCCCCGCCCGGCGAGCCGCCGCAGCGCCCGGCCCATGCCGCGCATCCGCTCGCCCTGGTTCTCCCGCCGGTGCAGGGTGACCAGGATCCGCCGGGCCGGAGTGCGGAACGCGGAGCTGCCGCTGCCCTCGGCCAGCACCCACAGCAGGTTGTCGATGACGGTGTTGCCGGTGACGAAGACCTGCTCCTTCGGCGTCCCCTCGTCGGTGAGATGCCTGGCGGCGCGCGGGGTCGGGGCGAAGTGCCAGCGGGCCATACGGCCGATCAGAATGCGGTTGAGCTCCTCCGGGAACGGGTTGTCCAGCACGCCCGTGCGCAGCCCTGCCTCGACATGGGCGACCGGGATCTTCTCGTAGAAGGCGGCCAGGGCGCCGGCCAGCGCGGTCGTGGTGTCCCCCTGCACCATGACGAGGTCCGGACGCTCCAACCGCATCACCTCACCGAGCTCGGCGACCAGACGGGCGGTGAGGTCGGACAACTGCTGGCGGCTGCGCATCACGTCGAGCGCGATCCGGCTGGTGATGCCGAGCAGACCGAGCATCTGGTGGAGCATCTCGCGGTGCTGGCCGGTGGTGACGACAACGGGTTCGAACCGGGTGCCGGCGGCCATGGAGCGGGCCACCGGCGCCAGTTTGATCGCTTCGGGCCGGGTGCCGAGCACCAGCATGGCGCGTACGGGCATCACGGATGGAGGTATGGACATGGCAAGCCCCCCTTGGGCGCGCGCGGTCGTAGGGCCGCGCGTAAAGGGTGAGAGATGAGAGATGGCGGAGGGTCGAAGACGTCAGGTGCGCGCGGTCTTCAGCCAGGTCCGCTTGCCGGTGAGCATCCGCCAGAAGCCCCACCAGCCGGCGGCGAACCAGATGTAGCCGTAGAAGACGAAGACATGCGCCAGCAGCACCGAACGCACCAGGCCGAGGTCCCGCTCACGCCTGGCGTACACGAAGCCGTAGGCGTAGGCGGCCGTGAACGAGAGCAGATACGGGCCGAGCAGCCACATGGGCGACACGAGCGGCTGTCCCTCCTGGATCGAGGCCACGGTGGTGGCGCCCAGGGCGACGAGGAAGGACAACGGGAGCAGCGAGGTGAGCAGGATCAACACCGGGCTGGACAGGTGGTAGAGGAGATCCAGCGCCGGCCTGGTCGGCACGTCCCGCAGGATGAGCGGTACGAGCCCCGCCGACTGGAGGTGTCCCTGGAACCAGCGCGACCGCTGCCGGATCAGCCGACGCAGACTGAGCACGGCCTGCTGGGAGACGGAGGCGGTGGTGCAGTGCTGGTTGGTCCAGCCCTTGGCGATCAGCCGGACGCCGAGGTCCAGATCCTCGGTGAGGCTGTCGCTCCACGGGCCGTCCCCGCCCAGGGTGTTCAGCGCGGACAGCCGCATGAACTGTCCGTTGCCGCCCATGCCCACGCTGCCGATGAAGCGGCGCGCGCTCTGGAAGACATCGCCGTAGACGACGAACTCCATGTCCTGCATACGGGCGAGCAGCCCCTGCCCGCGGTTGTACATCCGGACGCAGACCTGAACCGCGCCCGTACGGGGGTCGTCGAAGTAGGGGTCCACCGACTGCACGACATGCGGGTCGAGGCGGCCGTCGGCGTCCACCACGCACAGGACGATGTCCTCGGGATCGTGGCCGACGAGGAGTCCGGACTCCCGGAGGTGGCGCACTCCGTCATTGAGCGCTGCGCCTTTGCCCCGGCGTGCGTTCGGCAGTGTGCGCCGGTGTACCCGGACCCGGTCGGGGTCGGCGGCCAGCGCGATCTCGGAGGTGCGGTCGTCGGAGCCGTCGTCGATGACCAGCGCCATGAAATTCCCGGCGGGCAGAGAGATGATACGCGCCAGGCTTTCGGAAAGCACTCGCTCCTCGTTCAGACAGGCGAGCAGGAATACATAGAACCGTTCTCTCCGGTCTGTTCGGACGCGCCGAATTCTGCGTCGGGAGAGAAGGAAAAGACTTGTGTTGTAACAGCCGGCCAGCACGATCAGACTGACACTGGCCCACAGCAGCAGCTCGATGATCATGGTTGCTCCCGGGCGCTGACCCGCGCTTTCCTTGATTGTCTGCGCAGTCGCGTCCGGGCCCCGAGTATGAGACAGGCGGTCAAGCAGTAGAGCAGGAATCCGGCGCCTGCCGTGGCCTGCAGAGTCCTGGCCAAGGGCAGCCCGGGTATTGCTTCCGGCGCGGCCATGGCCCCTGCCAGGGGCAGGAGTGCCCCCAGGGCGGGTCGTCCGTACATTTTCCCCCCACATTTCACAGCGCGTCCCCAACGCGCGAAGGTGAACGTAGCAGACCCCCGGGCCGCCTCAGAAGAGCATCAGGAAAAAGGACAGGTTCGATCTTCTGATGGGGTCAACCTGTCCTACAGGAATTCACCCTTCGGCCCATTGACACCCTTCTTGATCGCCGAGAACAATCGGTGGCTTCTTGCCGGAAAAACTCTTTGCCAAAAGCTTGGCAAAGTGGGGGGAATGATCGTGAGACCACTCAACCGGCCTCGGAGAAGGGGATTTTCGAGGCTTTCCCTGGTCCTGTTGCTCGTCGCCGCACTGTTCAGCGGAACCTTCCTGGCCGCCGGAGCCAACGCGGCCGGCAACCCGGACCCGCACCACGGCGAATCGAACGGAACCCGCTCTGGACTCAACCGGGTCGACCTGACGGCCTGGGCGAAGGCCCAGCTCAAGGCCGATAAGGCGCGCCACGACCGAGCTCGCGCCAAGACCACCACAGCCGCCGTCACCTCGGCGAGCACGACCGCGTCCGCACTCGCCTCCGCCGTGAGCCGCCAGGCGGAGCTGATCTCCCCGGCCGAGGTCGGCCCCGCCGCCGAACCGACCACCCTCGTCCTCTACGACACCGCGGGGCCCTACGGGCACCTCGGCGAGCTGTACGCCATGGCCACGGCCAACCTGGCCGGGCACTTCGGGACCGTCACGACCAGGCCGGTCTCGCAGTACACCGCGGGCCTGATCGAGTCGTACACGGCCACGATCTACATCGGGTCGACCTACTACTGCTGCGACGTCCCGGACGCGGTTCCGGCCGCCTTCTACCAGGACGCGCTGACCACGACCAAGCCCGTGACCTGGATGGGCGCCAACATCTGGAACATGGCGGGTGCCGTGGGTGTCACCCAGTTCTCGCAGAAGTACGGCTGGGACCCCACGACGTCGTACTACGAGGACGGCGGCTCCATCGGCACCGTCACACAGGTGACGTACAAGGGCCAGACGCTCACCCGGAAGATCCCGGCCGGGCAGGACGGCGGGGTGCTGCGCCCCAACGTCCTGACAGGCGCCGGATATCCGCAGGTCACCCGGCTCGCCGAGGGCCTCGACAGCTCCAACGGGCACACCTTCGGCTGGGCGATCCGCTCGTCCAACCTCACCTACATCGGTGAGATCCCCTTCGCCTACGTCTCCGAGAGCGACCGGGTCATCGTCTTCGAGGACCTGCTCTTCGACGCCCTCGCGCCGGCCACCGCCGAGCGGCACCGGGCGGTCGTACGGCTTGAGGACATCAGCCCCAACTCCGAACCGGCAGAACTGCGGGCCATCGCGGACTACTTGTACGCGCAGCAGATCCCGTACGGCATCAATGTGATCCCCGTCTACACGGATCCGAACGGCACCTACAACAACGGTGTCCCGGAGACGGTCAAGCTGACCGACCGGCCCCAGCTGGTCAACGCGCTGAAGTACATGCTGGCCAGGGGCGCGGTGCTGATGAACCACGGCTACACCCATCAGTACGGCACCGTCGCCAACCCCTACAACGGCGTCAGCGGCGACGACTTCGAGTTCTACCGGGCGCACGTGGACTCCGCGAACAGCGTGATCTACGACGGCCCGGTGGCCGAGGACTCCGCCGCCTGGGCGCAGGGACGGGTCGACAGCGCGCTCGCCGAGTTCGCGGCGGCGGGGCTGCCGAGGCCGACGCTGTGGACGACCCCGCACTACGCCGGTTCGGCCACCGACTACCAGGTCTTCAGCTCGAACTTCTCGGCCCGGCTCGAACGGTCGCTTTATTTCGCCGGAACCCTCAGCGGGGTCTCGTCGGATCCGAACCGATTCATCGGGCAGTTCTTCCCGTATGTGGTGCGTGATGTGTACGGGACGAAGGTGATTCCCGAAAACATCGGGAATTACGAGCCGGAGGCATACAACAATCATCCGCCACGCCTGCCGGCCGATCTGATCGCCTCGGCCAAGGCCAATCTCGCGGTACGGGACGGCTTCGCCAGCTTCTTCTACCACCCGTACTTCCCGGTCCAGCCGTTGCAGGAGACGGTGGAGGGCATCAAGGCCCTGGGCTACACCTTCGTCAGCCCCGCGAGCCTGTGAGGAGGCAGTGAGGGGGAGGACCGCCGCCGTGCTGGCGGCGGTCCTCCTCGCCGTGGGCGGCTGTCAGCCGGAGCGCGAGGAGGCGCCCGTGATCCGGGGCATCACCCTGCCCTCGTGGTACCGCACCGACTACGACAGCCCCGCAGCCGACCGCTATCTGCGGGACATCAGGGCCACCGGAGCGCGCTGGGTCACCTTCACCCCGACCTGGTACCAGAAGCGCCGGGGCGACTCGGTGATGCGGCCCACCGAGGAGACGGCGAGCGACGCGGGCCTGCGCAGGATCGTGCGGCGGGCGCACGCACACGGCCTGAAGGTGATGATCAAACCCCATGTCGACCTGCCGGGCGACGGCGACCGCGCCGAGATCCGCCCCCGCGACCGCGCCGTCTGGTTCACCTCGTACCGGCACTTCATCACCCACTACGCCGACCTCGCCGCGGCGACCGACGCCGAGCAGTTCGCCGTGGGCACCGAACTCGCCGGGGTCTCCGGCGACCGCGCCGCCTGGACGGAGGTGATCGAGGCCGTCCGCGACCACTACGACGGCACCCTCACCTACGCCGCCAACTACGACGAGTACCGGCGGATCGGCTTCTGGCGCGAACTCGACCTGATCGGCATCGACGCGTACTGGCCGCTGTCGGACCGCCCGACCCAGTCCGGTGAACGGCTCCGCAAGGCATGGAAGCCGATCAGCGAACGGCTCGCCGCCTACTCCCGCGAGCAGGACCGCCGCATCCTGTTCACCGAGGCGGGTTACGTCAGCCAGCGCGGGACGACGACAGCCCCGTACGACTGGACGGTCAGCACCCGCCCCGGCGACGCCGAACAGGCGGCGGCCTACCGGGCGTTGCTGGACACCTTCACCGGCCGCCGCTGGTGGGCCGGCGTCTGCTGGTGGATGTGGGACGACTGGCCCGACAGCGGGGAGACACCGGCGAAGCTGGCGTACACCCCGCACGGGAAGCCGGCGGAGAAGGTGCTGAGAGAGAAGTGGGGTGCTTCTTAGGACACCTGGTACGGCTCCCCGTACATCCGCCAACGCAGCGGCGTGCTCAGCGAGAGGTTGCCGTTGTACAGCCACTCCCGCTGAGCCGTGTCCACCCGGCTGGTGTCGGCGGTCGACTTCTTCCGCTGCATCGCCTGCTTGCGGATGTCCAGGAAGATGTCGAGGTACGCCTTCTCCGAGCCGCCACGGGACGGCAGCTCCGCCTCGTGCAGGGCGCGTTCACGCAGGCCGTAGAAGCCGTTCGGGCTCGGGTCGGGGCCGTGCAGGACCATCGCGTCGTAGTAGACGAACTGTCCCAGCGTGCCCAGGCCGTCGAGCTTGGCGAGCCGGACCGCGGGGTTGAAGTAGACGCGGTCGCGCTCCTCGTCCTGGGCCGCGCGGAACGCCGGCTTCTTCGACTCCGCCTTCCAGGCCGCCGTGAAGCCGGGGTCCAGGCCCTCGTGCGAGTCCGTGCCGTCCACCTCGCGCAGGGCGGGCAGATAGCGGGCCAGGCCGTTGTCCGGGTGGGCCTTCGTGTACCGCTCGACCAGGGCGAGCAGATCGTGGGTGCCGGTGCAGAAGCCGATGATGCCGGCCGTGTAGCCGCAACCGTCGTGGTTGTCCTCGACGCTGCCGTAGCCCAGGCGCCAGTTCAGGCTGGAGAACTCGGCCGTGGCCGTGATCTGGAGGGCGAGCTCCTTCTTCGCGGGGTCGGCGAGACCCGGCGGGAGGCTCGCGATCATCTTCTCGTCCTCGGCGCGTTCCGTCTCGGCCCGCTCCTTGGCCTCCTCGCGGGCCAGCTGGGCGGCCGAGACGGGCGGCTTGGCCGGACTCTCCGCGGAGTCGGTGGGCATCAGGAAGTACACCGCCGCCGTGATGGCGACGGGCACGGCCGCGAAGGCCAGGATTCCGGTACGTCTCACTTCAGTCCTCCGACCTTCACCACGGCCGCCAGCACCAGCACCGCCAGCACCGCCACGCAGGCCACCGCCTGGATCAGCACCCGGCGCGGCCCCCGGGGCACATAGGCGTACGCCAGCGCCACCACCCCGCCGGTCAGCAGCCCGCCGAGGTGGCCCTGCCAGGAGGTCAGGCCCGCGGAGACCAGCAGCCAGAGCAGCAGGAAGGCCATGAACTGGTTGACGCCCCGCATGTCGGCGCCGATCCGCCGGGCGACCGCGTAATAGGCGGCACCCAGGCCGAAGATCGCGCCGGACGCACCCAGCGTGGGGGACGCGGGGTCGTCCAGCAGCAGCACGAGGACCGATCCGCCGAGAGCCGAGAGCAGATACAGCGTCAGATAGCGGGTGCGCCCGAGCATTCCCTCCACGGCCCGGCCCAGCATCCACAGCGAGAACATGTTCACCACGATGTGCAGCGGCCCGAACATGCCCCCGGTCGGCTCCTGGTGCAGAAACGCGCTGGTGATCAGCCGCTCCCACTCTCCGGCCACCAGACCCTCGGCCTCGAAACCGGCCGGGAGGGGCGACTGGTACAGGTAGTGGGCGCCGTCCGGGCCCACCATCCCCGCCGCGACCATCGAGAACCGCTCCACGATCTCCGGACGCACCAGCTCCGCCAGATACGCCAGCGCATTCAGCGATATCAGGACATACGTCACCACCGGCGTCCCCGATATCCGGCCGCCGACGATCGTGCGCGCCTGCCGCACCGACTTCGCGCCCTCCCGTACGCACTCGACGCACTGGTGGCCGACGGCCGCCTCGCGCATGCAGTCGGGGCAGATGAACCGCTCGCAGCGGGTGCAGCGGACGTACGACTCCACCGCGGGATGGCGGTAGCAAGTCGTGACGGTGGACTCGGGTTCCATGCCGGCTCCTCGAAAGGCTGGGACGGTCGGTGAGCCGGTGGGGACGGCGGCGATCAAAATAACGAACAGCTGTGGATGCCGGGAGAGGCGGGTCAAGTGTGACGTAATCTCGGCTGCCGGTGGGTCGAGTCAAGGGGGGAGCCGCATGGCGGCGATCAGTCTCAGCAAGGTGGAGGAGACCGCGCCCGCGCTGGTCAGCCTGTACAAGAGCGCCGGGGTGTCACTCACCAAGCACGGTCTGGACGGGCTGCGGGCCGCGGTCTACCTGGTCGTCGACTACTCCGGTTCCATGAAGCCGTACTACAAGGACGGCAGTGTGCAGGCGCTCGCCGACCGGGTGCTCGGGCTCTCCGCGCATCTCGACGACGACGGCCGGGTGCCGGTGGTGTTCTTCTCCACGGACGTAGACGCCGAGACCGATATCGCCCTCGCCGACCATCAGGGGCGGATCGAGCGGATCGTGGCCGGGCTCGGGCACATGGGCAAGACCAGCTACCACCTCGCCATGGACGCCGTGATCGACCACTACCTCGACAGCGGCTCCCGGGAACCCGCCCTCGTGGTCTTCCAGACCGACGGCGGCCCGATCAACAAGCTCGCCGCGGAACGCTATCTGTGCAAGGCGGCCAGGCTGCCGCTGTTCTGGCAGTTCATCGGCTTCGGGGACCCCTCCAGCAAGCAGTTCGACTATCTGCGCAAGCTGGACGAGCTGTCGGTGCCGGGCAAGCGGGTGATCGACAACGCCGGCTTCTTCCACGCCGGGCAGGACCCGCGCAAGGTGTCCGACGCCGAGTTGTACGACCGCCTGGTGAGCGAGTTCCCCAAGTGGCTGGTGGCGGCGAGGGCGCAGGGGATCATCCCGCCACGCGCCTGAACGCTGCTCGCCCCGTTGGCTCAGCCGTACGGCCGTGCCACCCTGAGGTTGATCCGACGGGGAGGGCGACGACGTATGGACGGCGCACGATCGGACAACCGGACGGCCCGCAGGGGCGCGGCCGGCAAGGGCGAGAAGGTTGCCGACTGGGCCGACGGGCGGCTCGGGATCTACTCGCTCGGCAAGGGGATGCGGAAGGTCTTTCCGGACCACTGGTCCTTCATGCTGGGCGAGGTCTGTCTCTACAGCTTCATCGTGCTGATCCTGACCGGCATCTACCTCACGCTGTTCTTCGAGCCGAGCGGCGTCGAGGTCGTCTACCACGGCTCGTACGAGCCGCTCAACGGCGTGATGATGACCCGGGCGTTCGAGTCCACGCTGGACATCAGCTTCGATGTGCGCGGCGGTCTGCTGATCCGGCAGATGCACCACTGGGCCGCGCTGGTCTTCGTCACCGGCATGCTCGTGCACATGATGCGGGTGTTCTTCACCGGCGCCTACCGCAAGCCCCGGGAGCTCAACTGGGTGTTCGGCTGGACCCTGTTGATGCTCGGCATCATCACAGGCCTGACCGGCTACTCGCTCCCCGACGACCTGCTCTCCGGCACCGGTATCCGGTTCGCGCAGGGCGCCATCCTGTCGGTGCCGATCGTCGGGACGTATCTGTCCTTCTTCCTGTTCGGCGGGGAGTTCCCCGGGCACGACATCATCTCGCGGCTCTTCCCGATCCATGTGCTGCTGCTGCCCGGGATCATGCTGGGCCTGGTGGTCGCCCATGTGATCCTGGTCTGGTACCACAAGCACACGCAGTTCCCGGGTCCGGGACGCGATCAGCGCACGGTCACCGGCATGCCGCTGCTGCCGGTGTACATGGCCAAGGCGGGCGGCTTCTTCTTCCTGGTCTTCGGGGCGCTCGCGATCATGGGCGGGCTCGCCCAGATCAACCCCGTGTGGGCCTTCGGCCCCTACCGCCCCGACCTGGTCACCACCGGCGCCCAACCGGACTGGTACCTCGGCTTCTCCGAGGGCCTGATCCGGGTGATGCCGGGATGGGAGATCAACGCCTGGGGCCACACCCTGGTGCTGGGCGTGTTCATCCCCTTCTCGCTCTTCCCGCTGATCCTGCTGGCCCTCGGTGTCTATCCCTTCATCGAGGCGTGGATCACCGGCGACAAACGCGACCACCACATCCTGGACCGGCCGCGCAACGTACCCGTGCGCACCGGCCTCGGCGTGGCCTGGCTGACCCTGTACGTGGTGCTGCTGATCGGCGGCGGCAACGACATCGTGGCCACGCATCTGCATCTGTCCATCAACGCCATCACCTGGTTCGTCCGGATCTCCGTCTTCGTCGCGCCCGTCCTCGCCTTCATCGTCACCCAACGGATCTGTCTCGGCCTCCAGCGCCGGGACCGGGACAAGGTGCTGCACGGCAGGGAGACCGGCACCGTCAAACGACTCCCGCACGGCGAGTACGTCGAGGTCCACGAACCGCTCTCGCAGGCGCAGTTGCACACCCTGACCGCGCACGAGCAGCACCCGCCGTACGAGATCGGGCCGCTGGTCGACGCGAACGGGGTGCGCAGGCCGGTGAAGCCCTCGCAGCGGGTGCGGGCGAGGCTTGCGCGGGCCATGTTCGGGCCCGGGACACACATCCCGAAGCCGACGGCCGAGGAGTACCGAGAGGTCACCAGCGGCGACCACCACCACTGAGGACCACGGCCCGGCACTCCTCCGGACTGCCCCAGGCGGTGCGCAGGGCGCGGGCCTTGGTCAGCCAGAGCGACAGATCGCACTCCGCCGTGTAGCCGATCGCGCCGTGCAACTGGAGGGCGGTGCGGGCGGTGGCGTATGCCGCCTCGCAGGCCGCGGTCTTGGCGGCGGCCATGTCCGCGGGCGTGAGGGTGAGGGCGGCGCCGAGGACCAGGGGGCGGGCGAACTCCAGGGCGATCTTCGCGTCGGCCAGGCGGTGCTTGACGGCCTGGAACGAGCCTATGGGGGCGCCGAATTGGGTCCGCCGTTTGACGTGGGTGACGGTCTTGTCCAGGAGGGTCAGTCCTACGCCGAGGGCCTGGGCGGCGGTGGTGAGACGGGCGAGGGCGAGGGCCTGTCCGGTGGGCGGGGCGGGCGTGAGGAGTTCGCCTGCTTCCAGGGCGGTGAGACGGCGGGCGGGGTCGATCGACGGGCGTACCGGGCCGTGTCCGGGGGAGCGGAACAGGCCGTCGGGGGTCAGCGCGAGGCGGATGTCGGCCACGTCTGCGTCCAGGGCGTACGGGCCGCCGTAGGACACCGTCGCCATGGCCTCTCCGGAGACGAGCCGCTTGGGCTCAGCGAGCAGGACGGCCGCCGTGACGGTCTCGACGAGTGGACCGGGGACGGCATACCGACCCAACTCCACGAAGGCGAGGGCGAGTTCCACAGGACGGAGTCCGAGGCCGTCGCACTCCTCCGGTACGGCGAGTCCGAACACCCCGGCCTCGGCGATACGGCCCCACAGCGCGCGCCCGCGCGTGTGCCGGCCCCGGCTCCAGTCCCGTACGACCGTCGGCGTGTCCGCGGAGCCCAGCATGGCGTCCAGGGAGGAGACGAACGCGCGCTGTTCGACGTCGGGCAGGAAGCGCATCAGCGGCGTCCCTTCGGCAGGCCCAGCAGCCGCTCGGCGATGATGTCCCGCTGTATCTCGTTCGTCCCGGCGTAGATCGGGCCCGCGAGGGCGAAGACATAGCGCTCGGCCCAGTCCGTGTCCGCCGACTCGCCGTCCTCGCCGAGGAGATCGAGCGCCGTCTCGTGCAGCGCGATGTCGTACTCCGACCAGAAGACCTTGTTCAGGCTGGACTCGGGGCCGATCCGCTCGCCGTCGAGGAAGCGGGAGGCGGCGGCGTAGGTGAAGAGCTGGTAGGCGCGGGCGCCGATGAGGGCGTCGGCGACGCGGGCCTTCGTGCCCTCGGGGCTGCCCTTTTCCGCCCACAGCCGACGCAGCCGCTCCGCCGATGCCAGGAACCGGCCCGGCGAACGCAGCATCAGCCCCCGCTCGTTCCCCGCCGTGGACATCGCGATCCGCCAGCCATGCCCCGGCTCGCCGATCACGTCCTCGTCCGGCACGAACACCTCGTCCAGGAACAGCTCGGCGAAGGCGGGTTTTCCGTCCAGTCGGCGGATCGGGCGGACCGTGACACCGGGTGCGCGCAGGTCGAACATCAGGTAGGTCAGCCCCTGATGGGGCTTCGCCGGGTCGGGGTCGCTGCGGAACAGGCCGAACGCGCGGTCCGCGAAGGCCGCCCGGGACGACCAGGTCTTCTGCCCCGACAGCAGCCAGCCGCCGTCCGTGCGCGTCGCCCTCGACCTCAGGGACGCCAGATCCGAGCCGGCCTCCGGCTCCGACCAGGCCTGGGCCCACACCACCTCGCCGGAGGCCATCGGCGGCAGCACCCGCGCCCGCTGCTCAGCCGTACCGAAGTCGAACAGGGTCGGCGCGAGCAGGTTGACGCCGTTCTGGCCGACCCTGCCCGGCGCGCCCGCCGCGTGGTACTCCTCCTCGAACAGCAGCCAGTCGACGAGCGAGGCGCCCCGGCCGCCGTACTCCGTCGGCCAGTTGACCACCGACCAGCGGTCCGCGGCCAGTTCGGCCTCCCACGCGCGATGCGCCGCGAAGCCCTCCTCGGTCTCCAGGGACGGCAGCGGCTCGGCCGGCACATGCGCGCGCAGCCAGGCCCGGGCCTGGTCGCGCAGGGCCGTCTCCTCCGCGGTGAACGTGAGATCCATCGGCCGCCAGTCCTTCCCTAACAAGTGTTTGGTAGGTTAGCGTGCTCCTATGACAGGCGTCGAGAGCCCGGCGTACGTACCCGGGCACGGGCTGCTGCAGAGCCGTACCGCCGTCATCACGGCGGCCGCGGGCGCGGGCATCGGCGGGGCCACCGCGCGGCGGTTCCTGGAGGAGGGCGCGCGGGTGCTGATCAGCGACGCGCACGCCCGGCGGCTGAAGGAGTGCGAGGCCGAGCTGACCGGCGAGTTCGGCGGGGAGTCGGTGGCCGCCGTGCCCTGTGACGTCACCGACGAGCGGCAGGTCGGAGCGCTGTTCGACGCGGCTTTGGAGGAGCACGGACGGCTGGACGTCGTCGTCAACAACGCCGGGCTCGGCGGGACTTCGGCCCTGGTCGACATGACCGACGAGCAGTGGTCGCGGGTGCTCGACGTGACGCTGAACGGCACCTTCCGGTGCACCCGGGCCGCCCTGCGCCGGATGCGGCAGAGCGGCGGGGTGATCGTCAACAACGCTTCCGTGCTGGGCTGGCGCGCGCAGGCCGGGCAGGCGCACTACGCCGCCGCGAAGGCGGGCGTCATGGCGCTGACCCGGTGCGCCGCGCTGGAGGCCGTCGAGTACGGGGTGCGGGTCAACGCCGTCGCACCGAGCCTCGCCATGCATCCGCACCTGGCGAAGGTGACCTCGCCCGAACTGCTGGAGGAACTCACCGCGCGCGAGGCCTTCGGGCGGTACGCCGAACCCTGGGAGGTGGCCAACGTGATCGTCTTTCTGGCGTCCGGCTACTCCTCGTACCTGACCGGAGAGGTCGTCTCCGTCAGCAGCCAGCACGCGTAGGACGAGAATGGATCCGTGCCGACCAAGAAGAAGCCCCAGGTGACCGCCGCCCCCGCCCGGCGCCGCGAACTCCTCGACACCGCCGCCGAGGTCTTCGCCGATCAGGGCTACAACGCCACCACCGTACGCAAGATCGCGGACCACGCGGGCATGCTCGCGGGCAGCCTCTACTACCACTTCGACTCCAAGGAGTCGATGCTGGAGGAGATCCTGCGCACCTTCCTCGACGAGCTGTGGGACGGCTACGACACCGTCCTCGGCGCCGAGCTGGGGCCCCGGGAGACCCTCGAAGCACTGGTCACCGAGTCGTTCCGGGAGATCGACCGGCACCGCGCCGCCGTCGCGATCTACCAGAAGGAGAGCAGGCAGCTGGTGGCGCAGGAGCGGTTCGCGTTCCTCGCCGAGTCCCAGCGCCGGTTCGAGAAGGCGTGGCTGTCCACGCTGGAGCGCGGGGTCGCCGCCCGGGTCTTCCGGGCCGACCTCGACGTCCGGCTCACCTACCGGTTCGTGCGGGACACGGTGTGGGTCGCCGCGTCCTGGTACCGGCCCGGCGGACACCACAGCCCGGAGGAGATCGCCCGGCAGTACCTGTCGATGGTGCTGGACGGGATCGCCGTACGCACGTAAACCACTGGGGAGTTGCCATGGCCGAGGCCTATATCGTCGAAGCGGTCCGTACGCCCGTGGGGCGGCGCGGTGGAGGGCTCGGCCAGGTGCATCCGGCCGACCTCGGTGCCCATGTGCTGAAGGAGCTGGTGGCGCGTACGGGCGTCGATCCGGCGGCCGTCGAGGACGTCGTGTTCGGCTGCCTGGACGCCGTGGGGCCGCAGGCCGGGGACATCGCGCGGACCTGCTGGCTGGCGGCCGGGCTGCCCGAGGAGGTGCCGGGAGTGACCGTCGACCGGCAGTGCGGATCCTCCCAGCAGGCCGTGCACTTCGCCGCGCAGGCCGTGCTCTCCGGCACCCAGGACCTGGTCGTGGCCGGGGGCGTGCAGAACATGTCGATGATCCCGATCGCCTACGCCACCCGGCAGGCCGCCGAGCCCCTCGGGCTGACCCAGGGCCCCTTCGCGGGCAGCGAGGGCTGGCGGGCGCGGTACGGCTCGAAGCCGGTGAACCAGTTCGTCGGCGCCGAGATGATCGCCGCGAAGTGGGGGATCAGCAGGCGCGACCAGGAGGAGTTCGCGCTGCGCTCCCATCAGCGGGCGGTCCGGGCGATCGACGAGGGGCGCTTCGACCGGGAACTGGTGGCCCACGGCGACGTCGTGGCCGACGAGGGCCCGCGCCGGGACACCTCGCTGGAGAAGATGGCCGCGCTGAAGCCGGTCGTGGACGGCGGCACGATCACCGCCGCCTGCTCCTCGCAGGTCTCCGACGGCGCGGCGGCCATGCTGCTCGCCTCCGAGCGGGCGGTGCGCGAACACGGGCTCACGCCACGCGCGCGCGTGCACCACCTCTCGGTGCGCGGCGAGGACCCGATCCGGATGCTCACCGCGCCGATCCCGGCCACCGCGCACGCCCTGAAGAAGACCGGCATGACCATCGACGCCATCGACCTCGTCGAGATCAACGAGGCCTTCGCGCCGGTCGTCCTGGCCTGGCTGAAGGAGACCGGCGCGGACCCCGAGAGGGTCAACGTCAACGGGGGCGCCATAGCCCTGGGGCACCCCTTGGGAGCCACAGGCGTGCGGCTCATGACGACCCTGCTGCACGAACTGGAGCGCACCGGCGGCCGGTTCGGGCTCCAGACCATGTGCGAGGGCGGGGGTCAGGCCAATGTGACGATCATCGAGAGGCTGTCAGTGGCCGAGTGAGAAGCCGAGCACCACCCCGGCGGCCACCTGCACCATCCCCGGTGCGAGGTCATTGGCGGAGGCACCGCCGCCACCGCCACCGTGCCCACGGTACTGACGGAACTCGTACGACTCGGCGTCCACGTCCTGGATGTGCACGACAGGGCCCAGATGCACGCCCGCCGCCTCCGCGTACACCTCGGCCTTGCGGCGGGCGGCGGCCACCGCCCTGCGGCGCGCCTCGTCCCGCAGCGCGGGCTTGTCGTGCACATCGAACTCCACGCTGTCGATGCTGCGCGCACCGGCCTCCACCACATCCACCATGAGCTGCTGGAGGTCGTCCAGCGCCTCGCTCTCGATGACGTACTGGGCCTGGCAGAAGTAGCCGAGGAACTTCCGCGTGCCATTGGCATGGCCGTACTCCGAGCTGAGCCTCAGCCGGGAACCCGACACCGAGGAGTCGGCTATGCCATGCCCGCGCAGCACCTCACGCAGCCGGGTCACGGCCGCGCCCGCCTCGTGGAACGCCTGCTCCGGGGCGGGCTCCAGCACCTCCACGCCCAGCTTCACACGGACCAGCTGGGGCTCCGCCCGCACCTCGCCCGCGCCGAACACTCCCCCACGCTCGGCTTCGCTCGCGCGGGCGGTACCCCCATTCGCCCCCAGGGCTCCTTGATCGTCTCAGTCATGCGCGCATTGAAGCACCGCCCGCCGAGAGCGCGCCCACGGTTCGCGCGGCCTCGGCCATGATCCGCTCTACCAGTTCCTTGCACGACGGCAGGTCGTCGATGACTCCGGCGACCTGTCCGGACGCCATCACCCCGAGATCCGTACGGCCGTCCACCATCGAGGCCTTGAGCAGCATCGGTGTGTTGGCCGCGAGCAGCACCTGGCTCCAGGTGAGGTCCTTGCCGTGCCGCAGCGCCCGCCCGTCCTGGATCATCCGGCGCCAGGTCAGCCCCGAGAGCCGCCGGAAGCCCGCGGCCCGCCGTACGGCCTGGAACAGGGCTTTCGCACGGCCGGAGTTCTCCAGGGACTCGACCAGTTCCGTACGGAGCATGCGGTGCGGCAGACCGTCGACCGCCGTGGTGACGGTGACGTCCCGGACCGTCGCCGCCAGATAGCGCGCCTTCACCGCGTCCGGGACCGTCGAGTCCGAGGTCAGCAGGAAGCGGGTGCCCATGGCGACGCCCGCCGCCCCATAGGCGAGCGCGGCCACCAGACCCCGCCCGTCGAAGAACCCACCCGCTGCCACCACCGGAATCCGCACGGCGTCCACCACCTGCGGCAACAGCACCGTCGTGGCCACCTCGCCGGTGTGCCCGCCGCCCTCCCCGCCCTGCACGATCACCGCGTCCGCGCCCCAGCCCGCGACCTTCTCGGCATGCCGCCGGGCGCCGACGGTCGGGATCACCACCACCCCTGCCTCCTTCAGTTCGGCGATCAGGCCGGGGGAGGGCGCGAGGGCGAAGGAGGCGACCCGGACGCCCTCGCCGATGATCACCTGGATACGGTCCCCGGCGTCCGAGGCGTCCGCGCGCAGATTGACGCCGAAGGGCGCGTCCGTACGGAACCTGACCTCGCGGATCGCCTCGCGCAGCCGGTCGACGGTCATCGTGGCGGAGGCGAGGATGCCGAGCGCGCCCGCGTCGGCCGTGGCGGAGACGAGACGAGGGCCCGCCACCCAGCCCATGCCGGTCTGCACGAGCGGATGCCGGACCCCGACCAGCCGGGTGAGCGCGGTCTCCATCAGCGGTCCACCTCCCGCGCGCGGGTGTTCTCCGGGTCGATCTCCTCGCGGATCAGGCGTAGTTCCCCGGGGGAGGGGTCGCGGGTGTACGGCACCTCGTCCGGGACCGTCAGCGCGAAGCCCGTCGCCTCCCGGACCTCCTCGACGCTGACCCCTGGGTGCAGCGAGGCCAGCCGCATCGAGCGGTCGGGGGTGGCGAAGTCGAAGACGCCGAGGTCGGAGACGACGCGCGGGATGTGGTGGTACCGGGCGCCGGCGGCATGGTCGTAGCCGACTCCGCAGACCATGTCGACGCGCTCGACGAAGACGCGCCGGGAGTGGCGGGGGATCCAGTAACTGGTGGGGTTGTTGAGGGTGTTCACCGGTGCCCCGCGCACACCGAGGAGCTGCCGCCTGGGCCTCGCCCACTCCCCGACGCAGGAGATGTTCTGGTTGCCGAAACGGTCGATCTGGCTCGCGCCCATCATCACGTGCCGCCGTCCCCCGGTGACCAGGGTGAGGTGCTGCCGGTACGGCAGCCAGCCCTCGACGGTGCCGTCCGGGCGGACGAGCATCGCCTCGCCGTCGGTGAGCAGCAGGTCGGGGGCGAAGGTCAGCCGGGCGAGGCGGGCACCGACAGAGGGGATCAGGCCCATGGGGCTCGCGAGGATCTCGCCCGCGCCGCGCCAGGCCTCGGCGCAGGCGATGACGCAGTACTCGGCGCGGGTGGCGGTCATGCCGTCCTCCCGTCCTTGAGGTACCGCTCGGCGAACTCCGGCCAGGGCGTGGTCGCGTACTCCCGCTGTACGGCCTCGTCGCGGCCGTAGTCGGGGGCGCAGGAGGTGAAGTGGGCGCCGTACGGGGCCTCGATCACGCCGGTGACGGTGTGCCGTTTGATCAGCAGGGTCTGGGGTGTCGCCTCCTTCGTCAGCTCGGCGGTGTCGACGATCCGCTCACAGGAGACGTACGCGGTGTCGGCCGCCTCGCAGAACAGATCGTCGAAGTACGGGTCGGGGCCCAGATACTGGCCGTTGCCCCGCCGGTCGGCGCGGTTGACGTGGACGAGGGCCGCGTCGAGCCGCAGTGCGGGCATGGCCACGAAGGTCTCACCGTCCTCGTACGGCGAAGTCACCGTGCGCAGGCCGGGGTTGACCCGCATCACGTCCGAGCCGAGTCCGGCGCGCACCGGGAGGAAGGGCAGCCGGCTGGCGGCGGCGCGCAGGCCCCACAGGAACATCGCCTCGTCGATCTCGGTGAGTTCGAGGGTGCCGTGCTCGCGGGCCGCGCGGTAGTGGGGTTCGAGGGGGATCGAGTCGAGGGTGACAAAGGGGGCGACGAGCCTTCGGATACGTCCGGCGGCGGCGAGCATGCCGACGTCGGGGCCGCCGTAGGAGACGATCGTGAGATCGGTGATCTCGGCGCGGAGCAGTGCTCTCACCAGGGCCATCGGCTTGCGGCGGGAGCCCCAGCCGCCGATGCCGAGGGTCATGCCGTCGGACAGCCGGGACGCCACGTCGTCGGCGGTCATCGTCTTGTCGGTCATGCCGGTCACCGTCCTGGGCCTTCGGCGCCGAAGGCGTCCCGGACCCGGTCGCCGACGCCGCTCACGCTCGCCTCGTAGGTGAAGCCCTGCTCGAAGCGGTAGCTGCGGCGGACGTCGACGGGGTCGATGCCGTTGATGGCGGCCTTGGCGAGACGCAGCAGCTCGCCGTCCTTGGCGGCGATGTCCCGGGCCAACTCCAAGGCCTCCTGCTGGAGTTGCTCCCGCGCCACGACTCGCCACACCGAGCCGTGGGCGTGCAGCTCGGCCGCCGTGACCGTGCGGGAGGTGAAGTACAGGGCGCGCATGAGGTGTTGGGGGACGAGGCGGGCCAGATGGGTGGCGGCGCCCAGCGCTCCCCGGTCCAGCTCGGGGAGCCCGAAGGTGGCGTCCTCGCTCGCGACGATCACGTCGGCGTTCCCGACAAGACCGATGCCCCCGCCGAGGCAGAACCCCTGCACCGCCACCACCACGGGGACCTCGCACTCGTACACGGCCGAAAAGGCCTCGTAGCAGCCCCGGTTGGCGCCGATGAGCGCGGCCCGGCCGTGGGCCTGGATCTCCTTGATGTCCACGCCCGCGTTGAAGCCCCGCCCCGCCGCGGCCAGCACCACGCACCGCACTTCCGGGTCGCGGCCCGCCGTGCGCAGGGCGTCGGCGAGGGCGAACCAGCTGGTCACCGGGAGGGCGTTGACGGGCGGGTGGTCGACCGTGACGACACGGATCCCCTTTTCCGGGGACGAGGTGGAGACACTCATGGGCGCATCAGCTACCTTCCACCTAACGTTTGTTAGGTGGAAGGTAGCAGCGGATGGAGCTGAACGGGAAGCTCGCCGTCGTCACCGGCGGCACGCGGGGCGTCGGCGCCGGTATCGCCAGGGCCTTCGTGGAGGCGGGGGCGCAGGTGGTGGTGGGCGCGCGTCGGGCGCCGGAAGTGCCGTGCCAGGGCGCCGAGTTCAGGTCTCTGGAAGTACGGGACCCCGGATCCGTGCGTCGGTTCTTCGACGGTCTGCCCCGGCTCGACGTCCTCGTGAACAACGCGGGCGGCACGCCGTACCGGCTCCTGACGGAGGCGGACGCGGAGCGGCACGCGCGCGTGCTGGAGCTGAACCTGACCGCCCCGCTCACGGTCTCGCTCGCCGCGTACGAGCTGTTGCGGCGGGCCAGGGGGAGCGTGGTGATGATCGGCAGCGTGAGCGGCGGCCGGCCCTCGCCGGGTTCGGCGGCGTACGGGGCGGCGAAGGCGGGACTGGAGAGCCTCGCCCGTTCGATGGCGGTGGAGTGGGCGCCGGAGGTCCGGGTCAACACGCTGGTGGTCGGGATGGTCCGCACCGAGCTGGCGCATCTGCACTACGGCGGTGAGGAGGGCGTCGCGGCGGTGTCTCGCACGGTCCCGCTGGGCCGCCTGGCCGAGCCGGCGGACGTGGGCGCGGCGGCGGTCTTCCTCGCCTCGGACGCGGCCGCGTATGTCAGCGGGGCGAGCCTGCATGTGCACGGCGGCGGGGAGCGGCCCGCCTTCCTGGATGCGGCAACGGCCCGCAAGGAGGCCTGAGATGAGCGGGTGTGTGCGGGACAGGGAGAGCGCGTCGCCTTCGCCGGCGCGGGCAACTGCCCACAAGGAGGCTTGAGATGACCGGAATCTGCGACGGACGGGTCGTCGTCGTCACCGGCGCGGGCCGGGGCCTCGGCCGCGCCCACGCGCTCGCCTTTGCTGCGGAGGGCGCGCGGGTGGTGGTGAACGACCTCGGCGTCGGCCTCGACGGCACGCCGGACCCCGACAGCCCGGCGGCACAGGTGGTGGCGGAGATCCGCGAGGCGGGCGGCGAGGCGGTGGCACACGGAGGCGACATAGCGACGTCGGGGGGCGCGGCATCCTTGATCGGGACGGCCCTGGAGACGTACGGCCGCCTCGACACCCTGGTCAACAACGCCGGGTTCCTGCGTGACCGGATGCTGGTGAACCTCGACGAGGAGGAGTGGGACGCGGTGGTGCGCGTCCACCTGAAGGGCCACTTCCTGCCCCTGAAACACGCGGCGGCGCACTGGCGCACGGAGGCGAAGGCGGGGCGCACTCCAACGGCCAGGATCGTCAACACCAGCAGCGGGGCAGGTCTGTTGGGCGCGGTGGGGCAGGGCAACTACAGCGCCGCGAAGGCGGGAATCGTGGCGCTGACCCTGGTGGCGGCGGCCGAACTCGGTCGTTACGGCGTCCAGGTCAACGCGATCGCCCCGGCGGCCCGAACGAGGATGACGGAACGCACCTTCGCCGACACGATGGCG
This sequence comes from Streptomyces cupreus, assembly GCF_014257025.1. Taxonomy (GTDB): domain Bacteria; phylum Actinomycetota; class Actinomycetes; order Streptomycetales; family Streptomycetaceae; genus Streptomyces; species Streptomyces cupreus. Next base: position 61,926 of record NZ_JACMSF010000041.1, on the reverse strand, counting down.
CCCCCCGAATCGGGCTTCGACGCCATGGCCCCGCAGAACGTGTCCCCGCTGGTCGTGTGGCTGGGGTCGGCGGCGAGCGCGGGGGTGACGGGCCGGATCTTCGAGGCGGAGGCGGGGCGCATCACGGTGATGGAGGGCTGGCGGAGGGGGCCCAGCGCGGACAAGGGGGCACGGTGGGATGTGGGGGAGGTGGGGGAGACGGTGCTGAAGTTGTTGGGGGAGGCACAGGCGCCAGAGCCGGTGTACGGGGCGTAGGGCTGTTCAGCCGCCCGGTGTTTGAGGCCGAGGCCCTTTCGGGGCCGAAATCCTACGTATCGCACTCAAGAACCGTCCGGCACAACCCACACCGCGCCCGTACCCTCCCCCGCACCGGCACCCGAATCCGCTGATGACAGGTAGGACAGGGAAACGACACCCGCAGCCCCCCGCCATCCGGACTGAACGTGTACGGCGCCCCCGGAGCCGGCCCGGCACGCCCGTACCGCCGGTCCCGCGCATACCGTCGCCGCCCCGCCCATCCCGCAGCCGTCAGCGGAGGCTGCTGCTCGTCGTGGCGGGCCTCCGCCATGCCCTTGCCGTATGCCACATACGCCTGCGGACTGGTGAACCACACCGAGGGATCCTCCCCGAAGACCAGCGCCCGCTTGGCGAGGACATAGCCGAACTCCTCCGGCGTCAGATACCCGAGCTTCTGCGACGACGCCCCGTCCTCCCGGTACGCGTCCAGCAGCAGCCACCCCGCGCCCAGATATGTCGTCGCCGTGTCCGTGAGGATCTCGTTGTCCCTCGTCCCGGGGAACGACAGATCCAGCCGGTGCAGATACACATGCATGATCTCGTGCGCCAGCGCCGCCCCGATGTCCCGCCGATGCTTCCGGAACCGGTCGTTCAGCTCTACGAAGTACTCGGGCCCCGCGGCGAGTTCGACATTCGCCGCATGCGTCATCTCCCGGAAGCTCACAATGATCCGGGCGTCCGGCAGCCGATAGTGCCGCACCAGCTCCCGAGCCACACGCTGGGTGCCCAGATAGAGATCATCGGTGTCGCAGAACGCCATATCCGCCGGGACCACACTGCTCGCGAACGTCTGGATGGTGTCGTACGACAACCGCTTGTACAGCGCGGTGATCGCCGCCCGCACCTTCTCCAGGTGTGGGTAGCCGTGCTCGACCGGTCCGCCGTTCGCCACGTCCGAACCCCCAAGACGCCTGAACCCGATTCCACTCTACGGGGATGTGAGGGATATTTCCCCGCTCGGGTTCCATCCCCGGTACGTGAGATCCGTCCTTGTCATGCCCCCTCCTTGATCTCCATACTGCGGGCCGCCCAACCCCCCACGAAAGGACATGCGTTGACCCATAACTCGCCCAAGAGAAGCGGCGGCCTGACCCTGGTCAAGAGAGCCGCGGCGCTCGGTGCCGTCGCCCTCGCCGTCGCCTCCCTCCAGCCCGTGAGCGACGCCCAGGCCGCGGACACCCGCGTCGTGGGTGGAACGCCCGCGGCGCAGAACGAGTTCCCCTTCATGGTCCACCTCTCGATGGGCTGCGGCGGGGCGCTCTACAAGAAGGACATCGTCCTGACCGCCGCCCACTGCATGGACGGCTCCGGCAACAACAACCGCATCACCGTCACCGCGGGTGTCAACGACCTCAACTCCTCCGCGGCGATCAAGGTCAAGTCGACCAAGGTGAAGGTGGCCCCGGGCTATGACGGCACCGGCAAGGACTGGGCGCTGATCAAGCTCGCCAAGCCGATCGACAAGCCCACGCTGAAGATCGCCACCACCGACCGCTACAACCGCGGCATGTTCACGATCGCCGGCTGGGGCGACACCCAGGAGGGCGCGGGCACCGGCACCACCAAGCTGCGCAAGGCCACGGTGCCGTTCGTCGCCGACCGCGTCTGCAAGCGCCACTACGGCAACCGTCTGGTCGCCAACGAGGAGATCTGCGCCGGCTGGACGCGCGGCAGCGTCGACACCTGCCAGGGCGACTCCGGCGGCCCGATGTTCCGCAAGGACGACGCCGGCAAGTGGATCCAGGTCGGCATCGTCAGCTGGGGCGACGGCTGCGCCCGCGCGGGCGTGCCCGGCGTCTACACCCAGGTGAACACGTTCGCCGCCGACATAGCCCGGGCCGCGTCGGCCCTGTAGGGCACGCGGTCACGGACGGCGTGAGCCGTACGCCCTCACCGTCAGGGAGGGCGTACGGCTCAACGCGTTCCGGTGCGGCTCACACGCTCTTCAGGGCGGGCGCCTGCGCCGGGGCGCTCTCGAACTCCAGCACCCGCACCTCGTTCTCCCCCTCGCCCAGCACCGGTCCCGGAACGAACAGCGCCCGCTGCGGCCCCGCCGACCAGTACCGGCCCAGGTTGAAGCCGTTCATCCACACGAACCCGCGTGTCCAGCCCGACAGTTCCAGCAGCGAAGCACGCCCGACACGTCGTCCAGGTCGTCGAGCCGCAGCCCACGCGCGCGTACGCCGTGCCGATACTGCCGCTCGTGCAGGATCCCCCCGGTGATCCCCTTGGCCTCCCCGCTGCCCCCGGCCCGCTCCCCGTCGGCGTACACCACCGCGATGTCCCGCAGCCCCCGCGCGATCAGCGGATACGGCTGCCGCGGCCCCGGCACGCCCACCTCGTAGCGCACCACACCCCGGTCCACGCCCAGCTCCTCGAACGTCGGCGGAACGGGCCCGGACACCTCCGCACCGCCACGCGCCTACAGTACGGCGGCCAGGGACGCCCAGGTGGTCAGGCGGGGGAGCGGGCCCTCGGCAGCACGCCGCCCGGTACGGCATGACCGTCGCCGAACTGCGCACCGCCGTCCGCCGCGGCGCCGGACACAGCCCCAAGGACTACCTCCTCGGCAGCCGCCTCGGCCGCGCCAAGGAACTCCTCGCCGCCACCGAACTGCCCGTCGCGGCCGTCGCCCGCCGCGTCGGCTACGACGATCCGGCCTACTTCTCCCGCCTGTTCACCCGCCGCGTCGGCATGCCCCCCGTACGCTTCCGCGCCCAGCAGGGCCGGACCGTCCCCGGTGGCTGGAGCGACCGCATTCCGGACCCGGATGATCCACCGATGATCGAGCGCCCCTGAGCCCCGTAGGGTTGTCGCTTATGACCACCAGCAACACCGGAACCGGTGACGTCGACCCCGCCGTCCGCGAGGAGCTCGCCCGGCTGCGCGACAGCATCGACAACATCGACGCGGCCGTCGTCCATATGCTCGCCGAGCGCTTCAAGTGCACCCAGCAGGTCGGCCACCTCAAGGCCGCCCACCAGCTGCCGCCCGCCGACCCGGCCCGCGAGGCCCGGCAGATCGCCCGGCTGCGCACTCTCGCCGAGAACGCCAAGCTCGACCCGGCCTTCGCCGAGAAATTCCTGAACTTCATCATCGCCGAGGTGATCAGACACCACGAGTCCATCGCCGAGGATGCCGTCAACGGCGCTGCGCCCACGGCGAACTGACCACCTCCCACCCCTCCGAGGGCGTGACACGGCCGCCCGCGCGGGGCATGCTGCGCTGTGCACTTCTTGTCAGCCGGCGGGCACAACCCGTCAGCATCACAGACATAAGCTGGTTGTCCCATGCGGGAGGGACGTCGGGCCATGCCGTCGGATGCCAAGATCCTCATCGTCGACGACCATGAGGACACGCTGTACGCGCTGGAGAGCGCCCTCGCCCCCCTGGGCTACCGGCTCAGCCGCGCCACCACCGGCGACGAAGCGCTCAAGCAGGTGCTGCGCGGGCAGGTCGGGCTCCTTCTGCTCGATGTGCGCATGCCCGGCGTCAGCGGTCTGGACGTGGTGCGCTACATGCGCCGCCTGGAACAGACCCAGCACATTCCGGTCATTTTACTGACCGGCTTCGGTCAGGATCAGGAACTGACCTCGGCCGCCTTCGGGTTGGGCGTGGCCGACCTCGTGATGAAACCCATCGACCCCTGGGCGTTGCGCACCAAGGTCCGCTACCTCTACGACGCCCACCGCCGCCACCGCGCCCTGGAGCAGGAGGTCCGCGAACTGCGCGCCCTGGTCAAGGGCCAGACGGAGCCCGACGAGCCCGTCCTGCCCCACCCCGACGCCCAGGTCCCGCCGCAGCGCGACCCCTCCGGCGCCCGACCGGCGCAGGACCGGACATAGGCCGCGTACCGATCCGCCTCTGTGACTTGTCAGTGCCATCAGGCAGCATGTCCTGCATGTCCGTACTGACGCGCGACGAAGCGCAGACCCGTGCCCAGCTCCTCGACGTCCGCCGCTACACGATCGAACTCGATCTGACCACCGGGGACGAGACCTTCGACTCCCTGACCGTCATCCGGTTCGTCACGCGCGCGGACGCGGACACCTTCGTCGAGGTCAAGCCTGCGGAACTGCGCTCGGTCACGCTCGACGGACAGCCCCTCGACCCGGAGACCCTGGACGGCAACCGGCTGCCCCTGAAGAACCTCACCGCCGGAGAGCACGAACTGCGCGTCGACGCGGCCATGCGCTACTCGCGCACCGGCGAGGGCATGCACCGCTTCACGGACCCCACCGACGGCGAGGCGTACGTCTACACCCAGCTGTTCATGGACGACGTGCAGCGCGTCTTCGCCGCCTTCGACCAGCCCGACCTCAAGTCCGTCTTCGAGCTCTCCGTCAAGGCCCCCGAGGGCTGGACCGTGCTCGCCAACGGCGTCACCGAGCACACCGACGGCGTCTGGAAGGCCGCGCCTACCCCGCTGATCTCCACCTACCTCGTCGCCGTCGCCGCGGGACCCTGGCACTCGGTCACCACCGAACACCGCGGACTGCCCTTCGGCATCCACTGCCGCCGCTCCCTCGCCCCCTACCTGGACGCGGACGCCGACGAGCTCTTCGAGATCACCAAGCAGTGCTACGACCGCTACCACGAGAAGTTCGACGAGCCCTACCCCTTCGACTCCTACGACCAGGCGTTCGTCCCCGAGTTCAACGCCGGCGCCATGGAGAACCCGGGCCTCGTCACCTTCCGTGACGAGTTCGTCTACCGCTCCGCCGTCACCGACACCGAGCGGCAGACCCGCGCCATGGTCATCGCCCACGAGATGGCCCACATGTGGTTCGGCGACCTCGTCACCCTGCGCTGGTGGGACGACATCTGGCTGAACGAGTCCTTCGCCGAGTACATGGGCTACCACACCCTCACCGAGGCGACCCGCTTCACCGACACCTGGACCGACTTCGGAGTCGTCCGCAAGGGCTGGGGCTACGACGCCGACCAGCGCCCCTCCACCCACCCCGTCGCCCCCGAGGCCGTCGACGACACCGCCTCCGCGCTGCTCAACTTCGACGGCATCTCCTACGCCAAGGGCGCCTCCGCACTGCGCCAGCTGGTCGCCTGGCTCGGCGAGAAGGACTTCCTCGCCGGTATCAACACCCACTTCAAGCGGCACAAGTTCGCCAACGCCACCCTCGCGGACTTCATCGACTCCCTCGCCGCCCACACCGACCGCGATGTGCACGCCTGGGCCGACTCCTGGCTGCGCACCACCGGCGTCGACACCCTCACCCCGCGCGTGACGCCCGGCGACGACGGCACGTACACCTTGCAGGTCGAGCGCACCGGCAGCCGCCCGCACCACATCGCCGTCGGCCTCTACGACCTCGACGTCGCCGACGAGGGCCGCCATCTGGTCCTGCGCGAGCGCCTCGCCCTCGACGTCCCGCAGACCGAGCCGCGGCCCATCGGCAAGCGCCCCACCCTGCTCCTGCTCAACGACGGCGACCTCTCCTACGCCAAGGTCCGCTTCGACGCCGAGTCCTTCGAGGGCGTGCGTACGGCCCTGTCCGGGCTGCCCGAGCCGCTGACCCGCGCGGTGGTGTGGAACGCCCTCAGGGACGCCGTCCGCGACGGCGAACTCCCGGCCGCCGCCTACCTGGAGACGGCCCGTACGCATCTCCCGCACGAGACGGACCTGGCCCTGGTCCAAGGTGTCCTCGGCTTTGCCGCCGCGCAGGTCGCCGACCGCTACCTCGCCCCCGAGGAGCGCCCCGCCGCCCTGGCCACCCTCTCCTCCCTGTGCCGCGACCTCATCCGCCGCACCGAGGACGGCGACCACCCCGGCCTGCGCCTGATCGCCGTACGCCACGCCATCGACGTCGCCGCGCACCCCGACACGATCGCCGCCTGGCTCGCCGACGGCACCGTGCCCGGCGGACCCGAGCTCGACCCCGAACTGCGCTGGCGGATCCTGTCCCGGCTCGCGGTCCTCGGCGCCACCGACGAGGCCGCCATCGCCGCCGAGCTGGAGCGCGACCCGAGCGCCACCGGACGGGAGGGCGCGGCCCGCTGCCGTGCGGCCCTGCCGGACGCGGAGGCCAAGGCACGCGCGTGGGACGCGATGTTCGCCACGGACGACCTCTCCAACTACCTCTTCACCGCCACGGCCCAGGGCTTCTGGCAGCCCGAACAGGCCGATCTCGTACGGCAGTACGTGCCGCGCTTCTACGAGGACGCGGTCGCCGTCGCCGCCCGGCGGGGCCCGGCCATCGCGGACGTCGTGGGCCGGTGGGCGTTCCCGGTGTACGCGGTGGACGAGGAGACCCTGGGCCTGGGCGAGACCTGTCTGAGCGAAGCGGATCCGATCCCGGCACTGCGGCGCAAGCTGGTGGACCAACTGGACGACCTGGGGAGGGCGTTGCGGGTGAGGCAGGGGGTACGGCAGGCCTGACGGCCCGCGGACGGAAGTACCCTCTTTCGGGTTCCGAACCCCGGGCTTTTCGGACACGACGCCTCATCGGCGTACAAGCTGGAAGCCATGAGCACGTCGTCTCCAGCATCGGGCCCAGAAGGCCCCCAAGCCCTGGGCCCGTTGCTCGACACGGTCCTCGACGCACTGACCGACGGCACCAGGGCACGCGGCGGCCCGCTGCCGTCGGGAGGCCCGGAGGCGGTGGCGGCGAGGGTCCGGGAGGCGCTGGGCGAGGCACTGCCGGAGGAGGGCACCCCGGACGCCCTGTACACCCTGGTCCGGGCCCTGGCAGAGGGCGCCTCGGACCCCGCGCACCCCCTGTGCGCGGCCCACCTCCACTGCCCACCCCTGGCGGTAGCAACGGCAGCCGACCTGGCGGCAAGCACCCTGAACCCCTCCCTGGACTCCTGGGACCAGGCCCCGGCGGCCTCGGAACTGGAAGCCCTGGTAACCCGAGCCCTCACCAAGCTGACCACAACCGCCAACGCCCCGGCCCCCGCCCAGGGCGCCGTCACCCCGGCCCCCGCCCAGGGCGCGGGCGCCGATGCTCTGGCCCCGGCCGCCGGCGCCGTGGCTCCCGCCGCAGCTGCGGGCGCCGATGCTCTGGTCCCCGCCCCGGCCGCCGGCGCCATGGCTCCCGCCCGGGCCGTGGGCGCCGACGCTTTGGCCCCCGTCCCGGCCGCCGACACCCCGGCCCCCGCCGCAGCCGCGGGCGACGCTCTGGCTCCAGCCCCAGCCGCCGACGCCATGGCTCCCGCCCGGGCCGCGGGCGCCGATGCTCTGGCCCCCGCCCCGGCGGCGGACACCCCGGCTCCCGCCCAGGCCGCGGCCGATGGTCCCGCCCAAGCCGCGGGCGCTGGCACCCCGGATCCCGCCCAGGGCGCGGGCGCCGATGCTCTGGCTCCCGCCCCGGCCGCCGGCACCCCGGCCCCCGCCGCAGCCGCGGGCGCCAAGAGGTCCGCGGCCACCGTTCCGGTCGCGGGCAGTTGCGCCGTTGGGGCGGTGCCCGGCCCAACGGCAAGCGGCGCCCCGCATGCGCGGGCGAGTGGCTCCCGCGCCACGGCAGCCCCAATCCACGGCACTCCACCAGACGCCCTCGTCACCACCGGCGGCACCGAATCCAACCAGCTCGCCCTCCTCCTCGCCCGCGAAGCTCACCCCGGCGCCCGCCTGATCCACGGTGCCAACGCCCACCACTCCCTCTCCCGTGCCGCCTGGCTCCTCGGGCTCCCCGACCCCGTCGTCGTACCCGCCCCCGCCGGCATCCTCGATCCCGTCGCCCTCGACGAGGCCCTCACCCGCCTCCCCGGCCCCCACCTCGTAGCCGCGACCGCCGGCACCACAGACGCGGGCCTCATCGACCCGCTCGCCGAGATCGCCCGCATCACCGCCGCACACCACGCCCGCCTCCACATCGACGCGGCCTACGGCGGCGGTCTTCTCTTCAGCGACCGGCACCGCCACAAGCTCGCCGGCCTCGACGCCGCCGCGACCGTCACCCTCGATCTGCACAAGCTCGGCTGGCAGCCCGTAGCCGCAGGACTCCTGGTCGTCAGGGACCCCCACGACCTCACCGCCCTGCACCAGCACGCCGACTACCTCAACGCCGACGACGACACCGAGGCCGGCCTCCCCGACCTCCTCGCCCGCTCCCTGCGCACCACCCGCCGCCCCGACATCCTCAAGATCGCGGTCACCCTCAAGACCCTCGGACGCAAGGGGATGGGGCGACTGGTCGACCAAGTCTGCGAACAGGCAAGCGAGTTCGCCGACCTCGTCGACAAGCACCCCGGCTTCGAGCTCTACGACCGCCCCACCATCAGCACGGTCGTCTTCCGCCCCACCAAAGCCACCGACGACACCGTCGCCGCCGTACGCCGAAAGCTCCTCACCGAAGGCCGCGCCGTCATCGGCCGCGCCCGGCTGGACGGCCGACTGTGGCTGAAGGTCACCCTCCTCAACCCCCACACCCGCCAAGACGACCTGGCCGCCCTCCTGAACCTCGTGGAAGGAACCACCCCCCGATGAGCCCCACCCCCGACACCCCCCGCGACCTGGTCGGCATCGGCATCGGCCCGTTCAACCTCTCCCTCGCCGCCCTCGCCCAACCGCTCGCCGAACTCGACACGGTCTTCTACGACCAGCGCCCCGCCTTCGCCTGGCACTCGGGCCTGCTGATCGAGGGCGCCACCATCCAGGTCCCCTTCCTCGCCGACCTGGTGACCCTCGTCGACCCCGCGAGCCCCTGGTCGTTCCTCAACTACCTCAGAAGCCGCGACCGGCTCTTCCCCTTCTACTTCGCCGAGCGCTTCCACATCCAGCGCGCCGAGTACGACGCCTACTGCCGCTGGGTGTCGGAGAACCTCCTCGCGCTCCACTTCGGCCACCAGGTCGACGCCGTGCGCTTCAACCCCGAACGGGACGTGTTCGAGGTCGACTTCACCCAGCTCGACGCCGAAGGAGAGGCAGAGGCACTGGGCCGTACGTACACCCGGAACGTCGTCCTCGGCATCGGCACCGAGCCGTACGTCCCCGACCCGCTGCGGCCCCTCGTCGAGGCCCCGGGCGTACCGGTGTTCCACGCCGCCGACTACCTGACCCACCGCGCGGAACTGCTGGCCGCCGAGCACGTCACCGTCGTCGGCTCGGGACAGTCGGGCGCCGAGATCTTCCTCGACCTGCTCCGCGCCCGCCCCGCCGGCCGCGAGAGGCTGCACTGGATCGGCCGTACCGAGGCCTTCGCCCCCATGGAGTACTCCAAGCTCGGCCTGGAGCACTTCACCCCCGACCACACCCGCTACTTCCACGCCCTCGCCGAACCCGTCCGCGACCGGCTCGTCACCTCGCAGTGGCAGCTCCACAGGGGCATCGACAGCGGCACCCTCGCCGCCATCCACGACGAGCTCTACCGCCGTACGCTGGACGGCGGTTGGCCGGACACCGTGCTCACCCCGGGCGTGCGCGTCCGCACCGCCGGCCGGGTCGCGACCGCCCGGGTCGAACTCCACCTGGAACACATCGAGCAGAACACCCGCGACCGCCTCACCACCGACGCCGTCGTCCTCGCCACCGGCTACCGCGAACGCCCCCTCGACCGCGTCCTCGCCGGTCTCGACCCCTACCTGCGCCGCGACAACAGCGAACGCCCGCGCGTGGACGAGCGGTTCCGGCTCGTGCTCGACCCCTCCGTCACCGGCTCGGGCTGCAATGTCTACGTCCAGAACGCCGAACGCCACACCCACGGCGTCGGCACCCCCGACCTCGGCCTCGCCGCCTGGCGCAGCGCGACCATCCTCAACTCCGTGACGGAGAAGGAGCCCTACCCCCTTCCCGCCCGCACCGCCTTCACCACCTTCGGCCTGGAAACACGGCAGCCCCAGATCCCACCCGCGCGCCGCCCGAAGGCACTGACACCGCTCATGGACGGGATCTGAGGCTCGATCAACAACGACTCAGAAGACCGGCGTGCCGTCCCGCGTCAGCTTCCAGTCCACCGAGGCGAACTCCTTCGGGTCCAGCACACCCTTCGCGGTGACCCATTCGGCGATCCGGGTGCGGATCTCGATCGACTCCGACCACAGCTCCTGCGCCGAGGCGACATGCGGGAACGCGCCGCCGCCGTTGGCACGGTAGTTGTTCACCGCGAACACGAACTGCTGCGCGTCGTCCAGCGCGGCACCGTTGTAGGTCAGGTTCTTGATCCGCGAACCCGCCGCCTGGGCGATGTCGATGTCGTACGACAGACCCGACACGTAGTCGTAGTTGTAGTCCGGGCGGCCGCCCGCGTTCGTCAGCTTCTCCACGTCCACGGCCGCACCGGCCGCCGTCTGCACGAAGTACCCCGCCGAATACTCCAGGTACGCCTTGAGCTGCGCGCCCGTCATCAACTTGGCGACCAGCGTGTTGTCGTAGACGTACAGGCTCGACAGATCCCGGATGGTCACATTGCCCGCCGGGATCTCCGAGGTCCGGGAGAACGGCGAGGCCTGCGCGATCACCGGCAGCGAGGCGTACTCGGTGCCCGCCAGCGCCGCCTTGACCACGTCCTCCTGGACCTTGGTGATCAGGTCGATGATCGGGGCGTCCTTGTAGCGGGCGTCCACCGTCGTCAGCGTCTCGGTGGCGGTGCCGACGACCTGGTTGACGTACGCCACCACGAGGTCGTGCTCGTCCTGGAGCAGCTTGGTGATCTCCGGGTCGTCGGCGACCGTCTTGGAGTCACGCACCGTCGCCGCGACCGACTCGACGGTCCAGCGGCCCTTGGCGAAGACCAGCTCGATGTCGAACAGCGACAGCCGCTCCGCGTAGGCCAGCGGCTCGGACAGGATCACCGTCTTGCCGGTCTGCTCGTTCGTCACCTTCAACTCGGCGATCTCCGTGTGCGCGTGGCCCACCAGGATCGCGTCGATGCCCGGCACCTTCTGCGCGACGAGCGCCGAGGAGTTCTCGATGTACGGCAGCTGGTCACCGTAGGAGGAAGTGCCGGAGGAGCCCGAGTGCGCCGATACGACGACCACGTCCGCGCCCATCGAGCGCAGCTTCGGCACCCACTTCGCCGCCTGCTCCTCCAGGCCGGGGAAGGTCATCTTGCCCTGCACATAGGCCTTGTCCCAGATCGCGATGCCGGGGTTGGTGAGACCGAGGACCGCGACCTTGACCGGCGGCACGCCCTCCACATGGAACTTCTTGATGAAGTAGGGCGGGAAGGCCGGCTTCAGCGTCTTCGCGTCCAGCGCGTTCGCGCCGAGCAGCGGGAAGTCGCACTGCTCCTCGAACTTGCGCAGCGTCTCGATGCCGTAGTTGAACTCGTGGTTGCCGAGCGCCACCGCGTCGTATCCGATGGCGTTCATGGCCTGCGCCATGGGGTGGACGGGCCCGCCGGGGGCCGTGATCGGGTCGACCTTGGCGTAGTAGTACGTCAGAGGCGTACCCTGGATCGTGTCGCCGGCGTCGATCAGCAGCGTGTTACGGCGGCCCTTCTCCGCGCGGACCTGGTCGACGAGCGTCGAGATACGGGCGAGGCCCTTCGCGTTGCCCTTGGCGTCGGTGTACTCCGCGTCCTTGAAGTAGTCCCAGTTGAAGATGTTGCCGTGCAGATCGGTCGTGCCCATCACCGTCAGGGAGTACCGCTTGGCGGGCCTCGGGCCCTTCGTCGCCTCGGCGGCTTCGGCCGCGGGAGCCGCCGCCGCGCCGGCCAGCGCGACCCCCGCTCCGGTCACGGCCGACTTCTTCAGGAACTTCCGACGGTTCAGGGGCATGTCTCGGTTCTCCTCGGGATGGTCAATGACGCGCGTAGATCCCGGACATGAAGACGGACCGACGCGCGTAGATTCTGTCCCGGACATGGCGACCGGCAATAGGCCCCGCAGGTTGCGATCTGATGTCCAAAGCTGTGAGTTGGCGGATCCACAACCCGTCAAGGAGTGACAGAGTGGGGCGTATGACCACGCCCGCCGTCCCCTACGGCACCCCCGACGCCCCACGCATCGCCGTCCGTGGCGAGGCCCACCTCGAAGTCGACCCCGAGATCGGCCGGATCGGCATCACGGTCGCCTCCCGAGGCAAGGACCGACGCTCCGCCCTCGAAGACCTCACCCGGCGCAACGCCACCGCCCTCGACCTGATCAAGTCGTACGGCGAGGCGGTGGAACGGCTGGAGACCGGCGCCTTCTCCGTGCGGCCCGAACTCACCAAGCACGGACGCGGCGAGCGTGTGCGCACCTACCACGGCACCGTCCATCTCACCGCCGAACTCACCGACTTCACCGCTCTCGGTGAACTCACCACACGCCTGGCCGACTTGGAGCTCACCCGCGTCGACGGCCCCTGGTGGGACCTGCGCCCCGACTCGCCCGCCCACCGCCGGGCCCGCGAGCAGGCCGTCAGCGAGGCGGTCCAGCGGGCCCGCGAGTACGCCGAGGCGCTGGGCACCTCACTGGCGGCCCTGGTGGAGATCGCCGACATCGGCGCCGAGGACGGCGGCCCCCGCCCGATGGCGGCGGGCCGCATGCGCTCCATGGCCTTCGCCGAGGCCGCCGAGGACACCGTGGCCGCCCTCGATCTCGAACCCCAGCGCCAGCAGGTCTACGCCCAGGTGAATGCGCGATTCACCATGAGGCCGCCGCAGTTGTAGTGCAAGTCTCCGAATTTCGCTCATCGGAGCGACCGGCCGCACAATTCAACACTTGTCAATAGCCCTTCACGCAAAGGTTGTTGAGTAGTCATGCAGGGCCAATTCGCTACCCGTCGGTAAGGCCTAGGCTCGAAACATGCGCCGAGCGAAAATCGTCTGCACCCTGGGCCCCGCCACCGACTCGTACGACCAGATCAAGGAACTGGTCGACGCCGGAATGGACGTAGCCCGATTCAACCTCAGCCACGGCAGCTACGCCGAACACGAGGAGCGCTACCAGCGCGTACGAAAGGCCTCCGACGAGACCGGCCACAGCGTCGGCCTGCTCGCCGACCTTCAAGGCCCGAAGATCCGCCTCGGCCGCTTCACCGAAGGACCCGTACTCCTTGAACGTGGCGACTCCTTCACCATCACCGTGGAAGAGGGCGCCGACGGCGACCGCGAGCAGTGCGGCACCACCTACGCGGGCCTCGCCGGCGATGTCACCCCGGGCGAGCGCATCCTCGTCGACGACGGCAAGGTCTGCCTGGAGGTCACGGCCGTCGACGGCCCCCGCGTCCGCACCACGGTGGTCGAGGGCGGCATGGTCTCCGACAACAAGGGCCTGAACCTGCCGGGCGTAGCCGTCTCCGTCCCCGCTCTCTCCGAGAAGGACGAGGCCGACCTCCGCTGGGCGTTGCGGACCGGCTTCGACGTGATCGCCCTGTCCTTCGTGCGCAGCGGCCGGGACATCGAGGACGTCCACCGGATCATGGACGAGGAGGGCCGCCGACTCCCTGTCATCGCCAAGGTGGAGAAGCCACAGGCCGTAGAGGCCATCGACGACATCGTGGCCGCCTTCGACGGCATCATGGTCGCGCGAGGGGACCTCGGCGTGGAGATGCCGCTGGAACAGGTCCCGATCGTCCAGAAGCGCGCGATCAAGCTGGCGAAGCGCAACGCCAAGCCGGTGATTGTGGCGACGCAGATGCTGGACTCGATGATCGACAATTCCCGTCCGACGAGGGCGGAGGCGTCGGACGTGGCGAACGCGGTGATCGATGGCACGGACGCGGTGATGCTGTCCGGCGAGACGAGCGTCGGCAAATACGCGATCGAGACGGTCAGGACGATGGCGAAGATTGTCGAGGCGGCGGAGGAGGACCTCCTCGCGAAGGGCCTCCCGCCCCTGACGGAACGCAACAAGCCGAGGACGCAGGGCGGAGCGGTCGCCCGTGCGGCAGCGGAAATGGGCGACTTCCTGGGAGCCAAGTTCCTGGTCGCCTTCACCCAGTCCGGCGACACGGCCCGCCGCCTCTCCCGCTACCGCTCCCCGATCCCCCTGCTGGCGTTCACCCCGGAGCCGGCCACCCGCTCGCAGCTGAACCTGACGTGGGGTGTGGAGACGTTCCTGGGCCCGCATGTGGAGTCCACGGACGCGATGGTCGACCAGGTGGATGAGCTGCTCCTGAAGTACGGGCGCTGCCAGAAGGGCGACACGGTGGTCATCACGGCGGGCTCGCCTCCGGGGGTGTCGGGCTCGACGAACATGGTGCGGGTGCATCACATCGGGGAGGACGACAGTCCCAAGTAGAAGGCGGAGGGCCCCTCTTCAGTCCTTGAGGTCCCTGCTTCTGAAGGGTGTAGACGCCGATACCGGGACGGACCTTCCCGGTCTACGCGCAAACGTCCGCGGGTCAAAAAAGCGGATGTTCACGAGAACGGGAACATCCGCTTATGGGTGGCAACCTTGGAATCGAAGGAAAAGTGCCCCGGGTGGGATTCGAACCCACACTGTATGCTGTTTGAGAGCATCGCCTGCTGCCGATTGGGCTACCGGGGCTCATGAATCGAAGGTTCACCTCGACCCGCTGCCCGTCCACCATACCGTAGCTAGGTAGGCTCTTGGGAGCAGCACCCCTGCCCCTGAACGAGGAGCCCCCGTGACCGCCCCCGAGTCGCCCCAGCCCGTAGACGCGCCCGACGACGACAAGTCGCACGTGCCTCCGCTGACGACCCGTGTCGTCATCGCCGAGGACGAGGCGTTGATTCGGCTCGACCTCAAAGAGATGCTCGAAGAAGAGGGCTACTCCGTCGTCGGTGAGGCGGGCGATGGCGAGCAGGCCATCGAGCTGGCCCGGGAGCACCGGCCCGACCTCGTCATCCTCGATGTGAAGATGCCGAAGCTCGACGGCATCTCGGCCGCCGAGAAGATCGCCGAGGAGAGCATCGCCCCGGTTCTCATGCTCACCGCGTTCTCGCAGCGCGATCTGGTGGAGCGGGCTCGGGACGCCGGAGCGATGGCGTACCTCGTCAAGCCGTTCAGCAAGAGCGATGTCGTGCCCGCGATCGAGATGGCCGTCTCGCGGTTCACCGAGCTGAGGGAGCTGGAGAAGGAGGTCGCCGACCTCACCCAGCGCCTGGAGACCCGCAAGCTCGTCGACCGCGCCAAGTCGATCCTTCAGACCGTGTACGGCCTGACCGAGCCGGCCGCCTTCCGGTGGATCCAGAAGACCTCGATGGACCGGCGGATGTCCATGCAGCAGGTCGCCGAGGCCGTCATCCAGGACGCCGAGGAGAAGAAGGCCGCCAAGGGCTGAGCCCTTCAGCCGGTATGACGAAGGCCCGCACCCCCGGCTGGGGGCGCGGGCCTTCGTCATAGGGGATCAGTCCTCGCCGAGGTAGGCCTTGCGGACCGACTCGTCGTGCAGCAGGTCCTGGCCGGTGCCCGACAGGACGATGTTGCCGACCTCCATGACGTGGCCCTGGTCGGCGAGCGAGAGCGCCGCCTGGGCGTTCTGCTCGACCAGCAGGATCGTCGTGCCCTGCGACTTCAGCTCGGCGATCGTCGCCATGATCTTCTGCATCATGATCGGCGACAGACCCATGGAGGGCTCGTCGAGCATCAGCAGCTTCGGCTGGGACATCAGGGCGCGGCCCATCGCCAGCATCTGCTGCTCACCGCCGGAGAGGGTGCCGGCCGCCTGGTTGCGGCGCTCTCCGAGGATGGGGAACAGGTCGTACGCCTTCTGGATGTCCTTCGCGATGCCCTCCTTGTCGTTCCGGAGGAACGCGCCGAGCTGGAGGTTCTCGAAGATGGTCAGGCGCGGGAAGATGTGCCGGCCCTCGGGGGAGTGGGCCAGGCCCAGCGCGACGATCTTGTGGGCGGGGACGCCGGTGAGCGGCTTGCCCTCGAACAGGATCTTCCCGGAGGTGGGCTTCAGCAGACCCGACAGGGTGCGCAGGGTCGTGGTCTTGCCGGCGCCGTTGGTGCCGATCAGGGTCACGACCTGGCCGGCCTCGACGCTGAAGGAGATGCCCTTGACGGCCTCGATCTTGCCGTAGGCGACCCTGAGGTCCTCGACCTCTAGCAGTGCGGTCACTGGGACTCTCCCTTGGTGCTGGTGGTGCTCCGCTCCTCGGCCGCGGCGTTGGTGGACCCGGCCTCGGCGGCCGCGACCTCGGCGGCCTCCGCCTCGCCGGGCTCGCCCTCGAAGGGCTCACCGAGATAGGCGGCGATGACCCGCTCGTCGGCCTGGACGACCTCGGAGGTGCCCTCGACGAGCTTCTCGCCCTGGACCAGGACGGCGACGCGGTCGCAGAGGTTGAAGACGAAGCGCATGTCGTGCTCGATGAGGAGGACGGCGATGCCCTTGTCGCGGATGGCGAAGACCAGGTCCTCCGTCGCCCGCGTCTCCTGCGGGTTCATACCGGCCGTCGGCTCGTCGAGGAGCAGCAGGCCGGGGTCGGAGGCGAGGGCGCGCGCGATTTCCAGCTTGCGCTGCTCGCCGTAGGGGAGGTTGCGGGCGAGGTGGTCGCGCTTGTGGGCGAGGCCGATGAACTCCAGGAGTTCCATGGCCCGTTCCTCGCTGGCCTTCTCCGCCTTCTTGAAGCCGGGTCCGCGCAGCAGTGCCGACCACAGGCCTTCCTTGGTGCGCGTGTGACGGCCGACGAGGACGTTCTCCAGCACCGTCATGTTGGCGAACAGCCGGATGTTCTGGAAGGTACGGGCGATGCCCGCCTTGGTCACCAGGTGCGGCTTGGGCGGCAGCACCGTGCCCTTGTAGGAGACCGTGCCCTCGGTGGGGATGTACAGGCCCGTCAGGCAGTTGAAGAAGGTCGTCTTGCCGGCGCCGTTGGGGCCGATCAGGCCGACGATCTCGCCGGCGTTGACCGTGAAGTCGACCGAGCGGACGGCGGTCAGGCCACCGAAGCGCATGGTGACGTCGCGGGCTTCGAGTACAGGTGTCGTCATGGTTCGTTACGCCCCTGCCTTGGTGACGGCCGGTTCGTCGGTCAGCGTCGCTTGTTCTGGTACGTCGAGTTGGCCGGTCTCGTGGAATTCGAGCTGGCGGCGGCGGTTGGCGATGATGCCCTCCGGGCGGAAGCGCATCAGCAGCACCAGCGCGATACCGAAGGCCAGCAGCGACTTGTCCTGGAGGAAGTTCAGCTTCTCCGGGAGCAGGTACAGCAGCGCCGCACCGAGCAGCGGACCCGCGACCGTGCCCATGCCGCCGAGGACGACGGCCGCCAGGAGGAACGCCGAGTTGGGCGGCGTGGAACCGGCGAACTGGTACGGCGTCGGCACGACGGAGTAGGTCACGTGGGCGCTGACCGTGCCGGCCAGACCCGCGAGGGCCGCGCCGAGCGCGAAGGCGACGAGCTTGACCCTGAAGCCGTTGATGCCCATGGCGGTGGCGGCGGTCTCGTCCTCCCGGATGGCGATCCAGGATCGGCCGATGCGGGAGTCCGCGGCACGCGTGTAGACGAGGACCACGATGGCCATGATCAGGACCATCAGCAGGTAGTAGTTGGCGAACCGGCCGAGGGTGAAGCCGCCGATGTCGTGCGACTCGCCCAGGTTGAACCCGAAGAAGCTCAGGTCCGGGATGGACGGGATGCCGTTGGGGCCGTTGGTGATGTCCGGACCCGAGTCGCCGTCCATGTTGTTCACGGCGATACGGAAGATCTCACCGAAGCCCAGGGTGACGATGGCGAGGTAGTCGCCGCGCAGTCGCAGGGTCGGGGCACCGATGAGCACACCGAACAGCAGCGAGGCGGCGGCGCCGGTCAGTGCCGAGGCCCAGAACGGGAACTGCACACCGGAGAACCGGGAGAACTCGGAGCCCGAGACCAGCGCGGCGGTGTAGGCGCCGACGCCGAGGAAGGCGACGTAACCGAGGTCCAGCAGGCCGGCGAGGCCGACGACGATGTTCAGACCGAGGGCGACCGTACCGAAGATCAGGATGTTCACGCCGATGTTGGCGTAGTGGTCGTCGGTCTGGGTGAAGGGGAACGCGATCGCGGCGACGAAGCCCATGGCCAGCGTGAAGCTGCGGTTGTGGGCGACGATCCGGGAGAAACGGTCCATCAGGCCCGCGGTGTGCAGGGCCCACAGGGAGAAGGCGATCAGGATCAGGTAGCCGATGAACAGCTCGCCGTATTCCGTGTCGATGCCGTACGTGAAGACGGCCAGGCCGATCGCGGTGACGATTGTGATGATCGCCCTCTCGACCCAGGGCGCGAGCGCCTTCGGGGCGGGGATGCGGTCGGGCTTGGCGACGTACGCCTTCAGGTTCTCCTTGGTGTCCTCCCCGAGCTGCTCGGGCAGGGCGAGGGCGCCGAGCACGGGCAGCAGGGAGGCGATGGCCGCGATCCAGCCGCCGGGCTCCAGGTTGACCACACCGCCGAGTTCCGTGCAGATGGCGATGACGGTGAACCAGGTGGTGGCGAAGCCGCCGAGCGCGGTGAGTGCCAGCGGGGCGTTGTTCCCGGCGGGCAGCAGCCAGCCGAGGCCGCGGATGCCGTACGAGGACAGCGCGAACAGGGCGGTGAGCGCACCGGCGATGAAGGTCAGCCACTGCAGGCCGCCCGGGTAGCCGGTGATGGTGAGGTCGCCGGGGAACTCGTCGGTCCAGGTCCAGGCGAGGAAGGCGGAGGCGGCGGTGGCTATACCGCCGGCCAGCAGGAGCGCGCGGGCCGCGGCGAGCGGCAGCGCGATCAGACCGCGGGCGGCCGGGGTGGGGGCGGCCGGCGTGTCAGGGGTGGTCTTCTCGATCTCGGTCACGTGATCACGCCCTGTCCGCGACGCGCTCGCCGAGCAGACCCTGTGGCCTGACCAGGAGTACGAGGATGAGGAGGCAGAAGGCCCAGACGTTGGCCCAGCTCTGACCGCCGAGCTGCTGCATGCCGGGGATCTCGTCGATGTAGGCGGAGGCCAGGGTCTCGGCGATGCCGAGGACCAGACCACCGAGCATGGCGCCGTAGATGTTGCCGATGCCGCCGAGGACGGCCGCGGTGAAGGCCTTGAGGCCCATCAGGAAGCCCATGCGGTAGTCGATGTTGCCGTACTTCAGGCCGTAGGCGACCGCGGCGACGGCGGCGAAGAAGCCACCGATCGCGAAGGCGATCACGATGATGCGGTTGGTGTCGATGCCCATCAGCTGGGCGGTGTCCGGGTCCTGCGCGGTGGCCTGCATGGCGCGGCCGGTACGGCTCTTGCGGACGAAGTACGCCAGCGCCGCCATGCACACGATCGCGGAGAGGATCAGGAAGATGTCGGCGTCCTTGATGGTGATGGAGCCGATGTCATGCGTGGTGTCCAGGCCCGGGAAGGCGATGGCGCGGTCGGCGCCGGGGTAGAAGTTGCGGACGACTTCCTGGAGAGCCAGGGAGAGGCCGATCGCGGTGATGAGTGGCGCCAGTCGTGGTGCTCCGCGCAGTGGTCGGTAGGCGAACCGCTCCGCGCCGACGGCGATGAGGATGGCCACGAGGCCACCGCCTATCAGCATCAGCGGGACGGCGACGGCCATCGAGGTGCCGTCGGGAAGGATGTAGAAGTAGACCGTGAAGGCGCCGAAGGCCCCGGTCATGAAGATTTCGCCGTGCGCGAAGTTGATGAGCTGGACGATGCCGTACACCATCGTGTAGCCGATGGCGATCAGCCCGTACATCGAGCCTAGAAGCAGCCCGTTGGCCAGCTGCTGCGGCAGGGTGTTCACCGCATGGCCTCCATGTCGCTGGATGTCTTGTGCACTGGTCGCGTGCAAGGTCGTGGGTGCACTGAACGTGTGCAGGGTCTGGGTGTGAGAACGGGCCGCGCGGTCGGGGTCCCCGCCCGCGCGGCCCGCGTTGCTGGTGGGCTGCCTGGGTCAGCCGAGGTCGGCGGTGCCGGTCTTCACAGCCTTCCACGCACCCTTTTCGACCTGGTAAACCGTCAGCTGCTTGTTGGTGGTGTCGCCGTACTCGTCGAACGCGACCTTGCCGCTGAGGCCCTCGAAGTCCGACTTCTGGACCTCTTCGACGACCTTGGCACGCAGGTCGTTGATGTCGCTCGGGACCTTGCCGTCGTTGGCGTCCACGACCGCCTTCACAGCCTTGATGATGGCGGTGGTGGCGTCGTAGGAGTAGGCACCGTAGGCGCCGTAGTCACCCTTGTAGCCCTTGGCCTTGTAGGTCTCGATGAACGACTTCGCGGCGGGCAGGGTGTCCGCGGGGACGCCGATCGCGGTGGCGAGGTCGCCCTCGGTGGCCGCGCCGCCGGCCTCGATGTAGGTGGTGGCGAACATGCCGTCACCGCCGAACAGCGGGATGTTGGCGCCGCCGTCCTTCATCTGCTTGGTGAGCAGCGCCGACTCGTCGTACTGGCCGCCGTAGTAGAGCAGGTCGGCCTTGGAGTTCTTGATCTTGGTGACCAGTGAGCCGAAGTCCTTGTCACCGGTGTTGACGTGGTCGGTCTGGACGACCTTGCCGCCGAGCTTCTTGAACTGCTCGCTGAAGATCTTCGCCAGACCGGCGCCGTAGGTCTGCTTGTCGTCGACGACGAAGACGCTCTTCTTCTTGAGGCCGTTGTAGGCGTAGTCGGCGGCGAAGCTGCCCTGGAGCTCGTCGGTGGTGGCGGTGCGGAAGTATGTGTCGTACGGCCGCTTCTTCGACGTCTGCCAGTCCTTGCCCTGGGTGAGCTCGGGGTTGGTGTTGGACGGCGAGATCTGGACCATCTTGGCCGAGGCGAAGACCTGCTGCATCGTCTGGGCGACGCCGGAGTTCAGCGGGCCGACGGCGCCGACGGCGGTCTTGTCGCCGGTGATCGCCGTGGCGTTCGACTGGCCGGTGGCGGGCTGCGCCTTGTCGTCGTAGGCCTTCAGCTTGAAGGTCACGCCCGGGACGAGCTTGTTCTTGTTGGCGTCGTCGACGGCGATCTGGGCGCCGTACTGGATGCCGAGGCCGGTGGTGGAGTTCTCACCGGACAGCGGGGCGTCCACGCCGATGGTCAGGGTGGTGGTGTCTCCGTCGCTGTTGTCGCTGCCGCCGTTGTCGTCTCGGGAGCCGCAGGCGGTGAGCGTCAGAGCTCCGGTCGCGAGGACGGAGGTAAGTATCACCAAGGAACGTCGCACAATCAGTCCTTTCCGCAGTCACGCCCGTCCCGGGTAGGGACGGCGGGTGCCGCGCTGGTACCGAACTCCCGATGGAGCGGTGACTGGCCGTGACTCTAAGCCCGGTATGTGCGGATGAGCATCGTCGTGAGCTTCCTTGTGACTTTCTTGTTATGACGTGGTGGAGGGCAGGCCTCGCCTGAGGGCGCTCTCAGCCGTTTTGGCAGAATTTCCACTCAGTCCGCATTCTGAGAACTTGCACTTCCGATTGGCCGTGGGCCCGGTCCAGGGGGTATGGGGTCGCAGGCCTCGTGAAGAAGATCGGAAAGGTCCCGCGAGAATGCGCCACCGAAGATGAAGCTGTGGCGCTGTATTGCGTGGGTGTTACGCAGCGTTACGTCGAGATAGTGAAATCCCGCATCCAGGGGCAGTTCCGAACAGTCGGATACGGAAATCTCCACCGTGATGCGCCGAGTTGCGCCACCCGGGACGGTGAACTCGGGACGAGGGGTGCTCTGGGCACGGAGCCCGTCGAAGGCGGCCCCGGTGACCCGCAAGGTGACGTCAGGCCCCCGGAGCACCGATACGGCGAATCGGTAACTTCCCCTGGTGGTGGGGGAGTTGGGGTGCTCGGCGAGGCCGAGGTAGTCCCATCTGGTGACGTCGGCAGGCCAGGCGGAGAGGTCGAGGGGTTCGCGGGTCTCGGGGTCGTCGGGGGCGAGAAGGAGGGCTCCGACGGCGGTGAGGAGCGCGAGACCCGCGGCGACGGCGCTCTTCCGCGCGCGGGGAGGGAGCGCGCCCCATCGCTGAGCGACCCGGTCGGTGAGGCGCGGTGCATCGGCCCCGATGACCTCGAAACTCCCGTCAGCATCAGGGGCGTTGACGGGCTCGACGGGGCCGGTGCCGGTCATGAGGGAACGGTACCGCGGAAGCCGGGGACGGTCGCCGCTGAATGGCCGGCACAGCTGGGGCAGCCGCGCCGCTGGGGAGGCGCCCGCCGCCAAAGCGGCGGCACCCTGTCAGCGACGGGCCGCGCCTCCCACCTCCCGCTCAGCCCCAGTGCGCGGTCAGTCGATCAGCCGGCGGCACCCACATGCGCCCCGTCCCCCGGCCGCACATCCCGAAGCAGGCAGGTCAGCCGCGCCGTACACACCCGCTTGTCGTCCTCGTCACTGATCACGATCTCGTACGTCGCCGTAGAGCGCCCCCGGTGCACCGGTGTAGCAACCCCGGTCACCAATCCCGACCGCACCCCCCGATGGTGCGTGCAGTTGAGATCGACACCCACGGCGATCTTCGAAGACCCCCCGTGCAACATCGACCCCACAGACCCCAGCGTCTCCGCCAGCACCGCGGACGCACCCCCGTGCAGCAACCCGTACGGCTGCGTGTTCCCCTCCACCGGCATCGTCCCGACTACCCGCTCCGCCGACGCCTCCAGGATCTGCACCCCCATCCGCGTCCCCAGATGCCCCGCCGAGAACAGCGCCGGCAGATCCACCCCGAGCGCGGCGTACTCGTCTATGACCTCTTGCGGGAACCTCACCTGCTGCTGCTCGCCCATGGGGCCAGACTCCGTTCGTCGTCGATCCGGTCCAGCGTTCGCCGGCACCTGAGCAAACGCTCAGTCGGTCGCCGATTGTTCCAGACGCACGACGACGGACTTGCTGGCCGGGGTGTTACTGGTGTCCGCCGTGGCGTCCAGCGGCACCAGCACATTGGTCTCGGGGTAGTACGCCGCCGCACACCCCCGAGCCGTCGGATAGAGCACGACCCGGAACCCGGGAGCCCTCCGCTCGACCCCGTCCTTCCACTCACTGACCAGATCGACGTACGACCCGTCCGCGACCCCGAGCCCCCGCGCGTCCTCGGGGTTCACCAGCACCACCCGCCGACCGTTCCTGATCCCCCGATAACGGTCGTCGAGGCCGTAGATCGTGGTGTTGTACTGGTCGTGCGACCGCAGCGTCTGCAACAGCAGCCGCCCCTCGGGCAGCTCCGGATACTCCACCGGCGCCGCCGTGAAGTTCGCCTTGCCCGTCGCCGTCGGGAACCGCCGCTCGTCACGCGGAGCGTGCGGCAGGGCGAACCCGCCGGGACGCGCCACGCGCGCGTTGAAGTCCTCGAAACCGGGGATCACCCGCGCGATGCGATCACGGATCGTCGCGTAGTCCTTCTCGAACTCCTCCCACGGCACCCGGCTGTCCGAGCCGAGCACCCGACGCGCCAGCCTGCACACGATCGCCGGCTCCGACAGCAACTGCGCACTCGCCGGTTCCAGCCGCCCGCGCGAGGCGTGCACCATGCCCATGGAGTCCTCGACGGTCACGAACTGCTCGCCACTGCCCTGAAGATCGCGCTCGGTCCGCCCCAGCGTCGGCAGGATCAGCGCCCGCGCACCCGTGACCGCGTGCGAACGGTTCAGTTTGGTCGACACATGCACCGTCAGCCGCGCCCGCCGCATCGCCGCCTCGGTCACCTCCGTGTCGGGCGACGCCGACACGAAGTTGCCGCCCATCGCGAAGAACACCTTCGCCTTGTCGTCCCGCATCGCGCGGATGGCCCGTACGACGTCATAGCCGTGCTCGCGCGGCGGCGCGAACCCGAACTCCTTCTCCAGGGCGTCCAGGAAGGCCGGGGCGGGCCGCTCGAAGATGCCCATCGTGCGGTCGCCCTGCACATTGGAGTGCCCGCGCACCGGGCACACGCCCGCGCCCGGGCGCCCGATGTTGCCGCGCAGAAGCAGGAAGTTGACCACCTCGCGGATGGTCGGCACGGAGTGCTTGTGCTGGGTCAGGCCCATCGCCCAGCAGACGATCGTCCGCTCGGAGGCGAGGATCATGCCGAGGGCCCGCTCGATCTCCTCCTGGGACAGCCCGGTCGCGGTGAGCGTCTCGTCCCAGTCGGCGGCGCGCGCGGCGGCCGCGAACTCCTCGTACCCGTGAGTGTGTTCGCGGACGAACTCCTCGTCGACCGCGCCCTCACTCTCCAGGATCAGCTTGTTGAGCAGCCGGAACAGCGCCTGGTCGCCGCCGATGCGGATCTGCAGGAACAGATCGGTGAGCGCGGCGCCCTTGAGCATGCCCTGCGGGGTCTGCGGGTTCTTGAACCGCTCCAGACCGGCCTCGGGCAGCGGGTTGACGCTGATCACCTTGGCGCCGTTCGCCTTGGCCTTCTCCAGCGCGGAGAGCATCCGGGGGTGGTTCGTGCCCGGGTTCTGTCCGGCCACGATGATCAGATCGGCCTTGTAGAGGTCCTCCAGCAGCACGCTGCCCTTGCCGATGCCGATGGTCTCGTTCAGCGCGGAACCCGACGACTCATGGCACATGTTCGAGCAGTCCGGCAGATTGTTGGTGCCGAACTCGCGGGCGAACAGCTGGTAGAGGAACGCCGCCTCGTTGCTGGTCCGCCCGGAGGTGTAGAAGAGGGCCTCGTCGGGGGAGCCGAGGGCCGCCAGCTCCTCGGCGACGATGTCGAAGGCGCGCTCCCAGGTGACCGGCTCGTAGTGGTCGCCGCCCTCGGGGAGATACATGGGGTGGGTCAGCCGTCCCTGCTGTCCCAGCCAGTAGCCGCTGCGGGTCGCCAGGTCGGCGACGGAGTGCGCGGCGAAGAACTCCGGGGTCACCCGGCGCAGGGTGGCCTCCTCGGCGACCGCCTTCGCGCCGTTCTCACAGAACTCCGCGGTGTGCCGGTGCTCCGGCTCCGGCCAGGCGCAGCCCGGGCAGTCGAACCCGTCCTTCTGATTGACCCGCAGCAGCGTCAGCGCGGTCCGCTTCACGCCCATCTGCTGCTGGGCGACGCGCAGGGTGTGCCCGATGGCGGGCAGCCCCGCCGCCGCGTGCTTCGGCTCGGCGACCTGCGGCGCGTCCTGAACCGGATCACCCTTGGGCGGCTTCGTCGCCATCGCACGCTCTCCTTACGACTGCGTATGTGAGGTACGTCTCCGATCCTCGCACGTGTCACCGACAACGCCCGCGCCCGGGTTCACCGCCGGGCGCGAGCAATGGGTGCGGGAACCCCTCGGGCACCGCCGATCCGGCCGTGGGCCCCGACTGTCAGTGCGGCGTGGCAGGATCGGGGACGTGGCAGAGACAGCATCGAAGAAGACCGAAACGAACCCCGGCGGCAGCCGTCCGCGGCTGATGCTCATGGACGGGCATTCCCTGGCCTACCGCGCGTTCTTCGCGCTGCCCGCGGAGAACTTCACGACCGCGACGGGCCAGCCGACGAACGCGATCTACGGCTTCGCGTCGATGCTGGCCAACACGCTGCGCGACGAGGCGCCCACGCACTTCGCGGTCGCCTTCGACGTGTCCCGCAAGACCTGGCGCTCCGAGGAGTTCACGGAGTACAAGGCGAACCGCTCCAAGACCCCGGACGAGTTCAAGGGCCAGGTCGAGCTGATCGGCGAGCTGCTCGACGCGATGCACGCCGAGCGCTTCGCGGTCGAGGGGTACGAGGCGGACGACGTCATCGCCACCCTCGCCACCCAGGCCGAGGCCGAGGGCTTCGAGGTGCTGATCGTCACCGGCGACCGGGACAACTTCCAGTTGATCACCGAGAACGTCACCGTGCTGTACCCGACGAAGGGCGTCTCCGAGCTGACCCGGTTCACGCCGGAGAAGGTCATCGAGAAGTACGGGTTGACGCCCGCCCAGTACCCCGACTTCGCGGCCCTGCGCGGCGACCCGTCCGACAACCTGCCGGGCATCCCCGGCGTCGGCGAGAAGACCGCCGCGAAGTGGATCAACCAGTTCGGTTCGTTCGCGGAGCTGGTCGAGCGGGTCGAGGAGGTCAAGGGCAAGGCGGGTCAGAACCTCCGCGACCACCTGGAGGCGGTCAAGCTCAACCGCCGGCTGACCGAGATGGTCCGCACCGTCGAGCTGCCCAAGACGGTCGCCGACCTGGAGCGGGCCGCGTACGACCGCAAGGCCGTCGCGATGGTCCTCGACACCCTGGAGATCCGTAACCCCTCCCTCCGGGAGCGACTGCTGGCGGTCGACCCGGGCGCCGAGGAGGCCGAGGAGACCCCGGTCGTCGCGGACGGCGTGGAGCTGGACGGCAAGGTGCTCGGCACCGGCGATCTTGCCCCGTGGCTGGCCGGGCACGGCACCGCGCCCCTCGGCATCGCCACCGTCGACACCTGGGCACTCGGCACCGGCTCGGTCGCCGAGGTCGCGCTGGCCACGGCCGGCGGACCGGCGGCCTGGTTCGACCCGTCCCAGCTGGACGAGGCCGACGAGACGGCGTTCGCGGCCTGGCTGGCCGACGCCGAGCGCCCCAAGGTCTTCCACAACGCCAAGGGCGCGATGCGGGTCTTCGCCGAGCACGGCTGGACCGTGGACGGCGTGACCATGGACACCGCCCTCGCCGCCTACCTGGTCAAGCCCGGCCGCCGCTCCTTCGACCTGGACGCGCTCTCCCTGGAGTACCTCCACCGCGAGCTGGCCCCCGCCGCCGCGGCCGACGGCCAGCTCGCCTTCGGCGCGGACGACGGCGCCGAGGCCGAGGCGCTCATGGTCCAGGCCCGCGCGGTCCTCGACCTGGGCGAGGCCTTCGAGGGCCGGCTCCAGGAGGTCGGCGCGGCCGACCTCCTGCGCGACATGGAGCTGCCCACCTCCGCGCTGCTGGCCCGTATGGAGCGGCACGGCATCGCCGCCGACCGGGCCCACCTGGAAGCAATGGAACAGATGTTCGCGGGCGCCGTGCAGCAGGTGGTGAAGGAGGCGCACGCCGCGGCCGGACACGAGTTCAACCTCGGTTCGCCCAAGCAGCTCCAGGAGGTCCTCTTCGGCGAGCTCGGCCTGCCCAGGACGAAGAAGACCAAGACCGGCTACACCACCGACGCCGACGCCCTGGCCTGGCTCGCGACCCAGACGGACAACGAACTCCCGGTGATCATGCTCCGCCACCGTGAGCAGGCGAAACTGCGGGTCACGGTCGAGGGTCTGATCAAGACGATCGCGGCGGACGGCCGGATCCACACCACCTTCAACCAGACGGTCGCCGCGACCGGTCGGCTCTCCTCGACGGACCCGAACCTCCAGAACATCCCGGTCCGCACCGACGAGGGCCGCGCGATCCGCCGCGGCTTCGTGGTCGGCGAGGGCTTCGAGTCCCTGATGACCGCGGACTACAGCCAGATCGAGCTGCGTGTGATGGCCCACCTGTCCGCCGACGAGGGCCTGATCGAGGCGTTCACCTCGGGGGAGGACCTGCACACCACGGCCGCCTCCCAGGTCTTCGCCGTCGAGCCCGGCGCGGTGGACGCGGAGATGCGCCGCAAGATCAAGGCGATGTCCTACGGCCTGGCGTACGGCCTCTCGGCCTTCGGCCTCTCCCAGCAGCTGAACATCGAGGCGGCCGAGGCCCGCGCCCTGATGGACGCCTACTTCGAGCGCTTCGGCGGCGTACGGGACTATCTGCGCCGAGCGGTCGACGAGGCCCGCGCGACGGGCTACACGGCGACCCTCTTCGGCCGCCGCCGCTACCTGCCCGATCTCAACAGCGACAACCGCCAGCGCCGGGAGGCGGCCGAGCGCATGGCCCTCAACGCCCCGATCCAGGGCACGGCGGCCGACATCGTCAAGATCGCCATGCTCAAGGTCGACAAGGCCCTGCGAGAGGCCGACCTCAAGTCCCGCATGCTCCTCCAGGTCCACGACGAAATCGTCCTGGAGATCGCCCCGGGCGAGCGGGAACGGGCAGAGGAACTGGTCCGCGAGCAGATGTCCAACGCGGTCACCTTGGACGTGCCCCTGGGAGTCTCGGTGGGCTCGGGCGCGGACTGGGAATCGGCGGCGCATTAAAACGAGGGGCACTGCAGCTCCGGAAAGGGGCGCGGGGCTGTGTCGATGTGCGGCTCCGCCGCGTGGGCGCGACCAGCCACAAACCACCCGCGCCCCCCAAACAACCGTAACCACGCAGACGCGAAGGACGCGGCCCCACCCCCGAAGGGACCGTCACCCACGTGGCCCCCGCGAAGACGCCCCCGGGCCCCGGACACCGTCAGGATGCGGGCATGGGTATACGCACACGCCACCGCCGGACGGCACACGCGGCTGACGCCAGCACCCCCCGCATCCCCACCGACCTGAGGGCAACGCTCCTTCTCTGGGCGGAGCTCACCCGGCCCGTAGGGCCACGCCCCCTGCGCAGAGTCACCGTATTTGTGGCGTCCGCGGTGCGAGCGCCTCGACAGGACGCCACACCCTGACCGCCACGGCGTACACCAGCACCCCCAGCACCAGTCCCGAGCCCGCCCCGAAGCACACCGTCGGAATCAGCTCCCAGGGCTTCGCGACCGACCCCCAGTACGCCCACCAGCGCACCGCCCGCTGCACCGCGAACACCACCGCGCAGCCGAGGAGCACCACCCCGGCCACCCACCGGTCCCGCGAGGACAGCACCGGCACCCCGACCGGCAGGACGCCGGCCGGAACCCGCCGTAGCGCCACCGACAGGAACCCGGCGATGACGACCGCCGCCACCGCCGAACCGCCGTACTGGAGATACCAGTACAAAGGGGACCCCGCGAACTCCTCCCCGAGGACGGGGAACAGCCACATCCCCCACCGGTCGAGATGCGTGAACGCGTCCCAGACGACATGGGTGAGCGCACCGAGGACCGCGGAGACGTACCACCACACCACCAGTTCCGGCCCCACGCGCGCGCGTGGCGCACCGCAGCGCAGCAGCGCGGCCACCCGCCCCTGCCGGGCCGGCGGCAGCAGGGCCACCAAGGGCTCGCGCATGAGCAGCCACAGCCCCACCAGCGCCCAGGCGATGGCCACATCCACCGTGAACACGCCCGCGAAGGAGTGCGTGACGTCGCCGAACTCCATCGCGCCGGGGACGGCGCCGGCCGCGTAGTAGGTCATGTCGGGCCCGAAGGACCCCGCCACGAGGACGGCGGGAACCAGGCGGCTCCGGCCCGTTCCGTCGGTGCGCACGGCGGGCAGCACCGCCGCCGCATGGCTCAGGGTGAACGGCACCGACGCTCCTTACTGGGGGATGTGATCGACCCGGCCAGTATCACGCATGGCCAACTGGTGAATATCGGACCCGAACGGGTGCCCGTGGCACTGAAGTTGTCGTAGGGTCACTTGGGTTGGCGCGCGGGGAGCGTGGCCGACGTACGGACAAAAACGGACGGATGCTCGCGGGCGCACCACCGAACGGCCCCACGAGCGCAACCCCCACGGCGGGTCGTTCGTCACAACAGGGCGACGGGACAGACAGAGACGGGCGCTCGGGCGTCCACGGGAGGGGTTCACTCTATGTCGGCGCAATTCGGCAGGAGGCTGTACAAGGGTGCGGCCACCGCCGCCGTGGCCGCACTGGCGGTCGCGGCGCTGTCCGGCTCCCAGGCTCCCGGAGTGACGGTCGACGACCAGGGCAGACGGACGACTTCCGACACCCAGCCGACCCCCGACGCCGACGACAGCGCGACCGGTAACTCCCCGTACTACACGGACCTGCCGCCCCTCGACAGCCCCCAGCCCTCGCCGAGCGCGGGCGGGACGGACATCACGGACACCGAGTCCGACATACCCGCGACCGTCCTGGACGCCTACAAGCAGGCCGCCGCCTCGCTCCAGGATTCCAAGCCCGGCTGCAACCTGCCCTGGGAACTGCTCGCCGCCATCGGCCATGTCGAGTCGGGCCACGCCCGCGGCGGCCGGGTGAGCGCCGACGGCACCACGACCTCCCCGATCCTCGGCCCGCAGCTCAACGGCAACGGCTTCGCGAACATCAGCGACACCGACGGCGGCGCCTACGACGGCGACAGCTCCTACGACCGTGCCGTGGGCCCGATGCAGTTCATCCCGTCCACCTGGGCGTGGGCGGGCCGCGACGGCAACGGCGACGGCGAGAAGGACCCCAACAACGTCTACGACGCCGCCCTCGCCGCAGGCCACTATCTGTGCCGCTTCGACTGGGACCTGTCCGACCCGTCCGACCTCAAGAGCGCGATCCTCAGCTACAACAACTCCACGGACTACCTGAACACGGTCCTGGCGTGGCTGGAGCACTACCGCAAGGGCGTCGACGAGATCCCCGACGGCACCGGCACGATCCCCCAGGACCGCAGCGACGACAACGACGGGGCCAGGACCCAGCCGTCGCCTCCGGCCTCGCAGCCGCCGAGCACGCCGCCGCCTACTACGCCCCCACAGACGACGCCGCCCCCGTCCGCGCCGCCTTCTGCACCCCCGCCCACGACGCCTCCGGGGACCCCCACCGACACGGTGCACCACCTGGAGGACGCCGACACCGCCAAGCTCACCGCGATGGCGGGCGACGCCTTCGGCGAGAAGATCAGCACCCGTGCCGAGACCTCGGCCGGCAAGGGCGTCGGCAAGGTGCGGATCCGCTTCACCATCGTCGGCGACACCGACACCACCTTCACCGGCGGCGAGAAGTACGCCACAGCCCTCACGAACAGCAGCGGTACGGCCGTGGCGCCCGCGCTCCAGGCGGGCGAGGAGACCGGCGAGTTCATCGTCCGGGCGACCGTCGTGGGCCGCTCGATCAGCGGGCTCGACTACACGGCCACGGTCACCGAACGCGCCGCCGACACCCTCGCCCGTACCACCGAGACCGCGCTGACCTGCACCCCGGGCGGCGAGTTCGCGGAACAGGTCGAGGTGAAGGCCACCTACAAGGGCGCCGTCGCGGACGGAGTCGCGGCCACCGCCACCCTGATCAAGTCGGCGGACGACCCGACCGAGAACGACAAGGGCCCCTACTTCAAGGACGCCGAGGGCAAGGCCGTACGGACCCTGACCGGCCTGGAGACGGACGCCGACGGCCTGTTGAAGCTGCCGAAGCTGTACGCCGACGACACCACCGGCACCTTCCTGCTCCGTATCAACACCGCGGGCGGCGCGACGCTGACGATCGAACTGACCGTCGCGGCGGCCGAGTCGCCGTCGCCCACCCCGTCGGCGAGCCCCAGCGCATAAGCACGGCCCGAGCGGCGCCCCTCCAGCCCGGAGGGGCGCCGTCGTCGTGTGCGACGTGTTCTCATCTCGCCCGCCCGTTGCTACGGTGCCGGAACCTGACGATGTATCAGCTCCGGCCCGTGGGGAGGCACCGTGCGCGCCCTGATCGCCGCCGCGACCGGTCTCGCCGTCGCGCTCGCCCTGGTCTTCACGCTCACCGCGCTCGGCTCCCCGGCCGGCGAGACCTCCCCCAAGCCGCTGCTGACGACGGTGCCCGCACACCCGTAACCGCCCGGGAGGGAGGCCGAGATGCGCCGCAAGGCCAGTCTGATCCTGCTCGCCTTCGCCGTGTTCTTCGCCGCGCTGTCCCCGATGCTGCGCTGGTACGCCTTCCCGCGCCTGGCCAAGATCCCCGCGAACCAGTACCAGGACATGGTCCTGGAGGCGAAGGACGCCACCCTTCTCGACTACGGCACCATGAAGGCGAGGAAGGTCTCCGAGGTCACCATCGTGCAGACCCTCAAGGGCAACGTGGAGGCCTCGGAACGGATCGAGAAGACGGCGGGCCGGGACGTGGTGGTCTGGGACGGCCTCTCCTATGTCCAGGGCCCCGACGGCAAGATGGTCTCCCGGATCCCCGAGCGCTACATCTTCGACGCCCACACCCAGGAACCCGTCCACGCCACCGGCGAGATGGTCGACGGCGACCCCGTGCACCGCGAGGGCATCGAGTTCAAGTGGCCCTTCCTGACCGAGAAACGGGACTACGAGTACTTCGACGCCCAGACCCGCACCGCCGCGCCCATCCACTACAAGGGCACCGAGGACTTCCGCGGCGTCGAGGTCTACTACTTCGAGCAGACCATCCCGTGGACGAAGGTGCCGTACCCCAGGACGATGCCCGTCGACGGAGTCACACCGGAGTCACTCGCCGACACCGGCACCACCCGCTGGTACACCACCGTCCGCAAGTTCTGGGTCGAACCCCTCACCGGCGCCCCCGTCTACGGCGAGGAGATCCACAAGGAGGAGCTGCGCGGCGGCACCCTGCTCGGCGACCGTGACAAGGTCACGGCGTTCGCAGGCCATGTGAAGATGCGCGAGGACTACATCGACTACACGGTCGACCTGGTCAAATCGAACCGCACCCTGGTCCTCCTGATGACGTCCTACCTGCCCTGGGGCTTCCTGACCCTGGGCATCCTCCTGCTCTCCCTGTCCCTCTACCTGGAGGCCCGCAGCCGCCGCCCCGAGGACCCGGCACCGGCACAGACCACGGAACCGGAGCCGGTCAACGCCTGAGCGGAGGGCCCGAGTTGTACGATCCGGCATGACGTACGCAGCATCGGGGGAGGCCGCTGTCATGGCCAGGGTCGTCGTCGTACACGGGATCGGGAAGCAGTACCTCGGACCGCACACCCTGCACGGGGGAGTGGCACCAGCGCTGTTGGACGGCCTGAGGGCGACGGGCGCGCCTTCGACCTGACGCCCCGGGACATCGAAGTGGCCTTCTATGGCCACTGGTTCCGGCCTCCGGGCGCTCCGGTGAAGAGCGACGGCTACGCCTGGACCCACCGCGATGTGACCGAGGGCTTCGAGACCGAGCTGCTGATGGCGCTGTGGCAGGAGGCGGCCCGTATCGCCCCCGACCGCGTGCCACCGCCCGCCCCCGCCGAGACCGCCAAGGCCACCACCCCCCATACCGTGCAGCGCGCCCTGCACGCGCTCAGCGCCCTGCTGCCGTCCCGCTTCACCGACCGCTTCCTGATCGGTGTCCTCAAGCAGGTGCGCCTCTACCTGACGGACGACGACACCCGCGAGCGGGTCCAGCGGAGCATCGCGGACACCGTCACCGACGACACCCAGGTGCTCGTGGCGCACTCCCTGGGCAGCGTGATCGCGTACGAGGCCCTGTGCGCGCGTCCCGAGTGGCCGGTGTGCACACTGGTGAGCCTCGGGTCCCCGCTCGGCATCCCGCGCCTGGTCTACGACCGGCTGCGCCCCGCGCCGGGCACCTGGCCCGCCGGCTTACGGGAGTGGACGAACATCTGCGACCGAGGAGACGTGGTGGCCCTCGCCAAGGAACTGGCGCCGCTGTTCAAGTCCCCGGACGGCCTCGCCGTCACGGACATCCTGATCGACAACGGCCGCCAGGCCCACGACCTCGTCCCCCACCTCACCGCCGCCGAGACGGGAGCGGCCGTAGCCGCCGGACTTCTGCCATGACCCGCCGTACGGTCGTCGTCAGCGGCACGGACTCCTACGACCACGAGCTGCCCCCGCTGCCCTGCGCGGAGCTGGACATGGACACCATCGCCGAGGTGTTCCGCGAGCTCGGCTACGAGGACGGCGACCGCCTCCACAACCCCACCTCCGACGGCCTCTTCACTTCTATGCGCCGGGCTCTGCCCAACCCATCGCGAATGTCCACGTAGGCGCCGACATCTGGTCCGTCGCCCCTGTCGACGACCGGCTCATCGGCGTAGCCACGGCCAACGCCTTGTTCGCCCTTCAGCTCCCGCCCGCCTGACGCCGAGCCCGAGCCGCGGTATGCCGCGTCGGCTCGGCCGTCGCCGGATCCTCGGGCCACGGATGCTTCGGGTACCGTCCCCGCAGCTCCGCTCGTACGCCCTTGTAGCCGTCCTTCCAGAAGGAGGCGAGGTCGGCGGTGACGGCGGCGGGACGGCCGGCGGGGGAGAGGAGATGGACGAGGACCGGCACCCCGGCGACCGTCGGCGATTCGTGCAGGCCGAACATCTCCTGCAACTTCACGGCGAGGACGGGCTGTTCGGGGTTCGTGTAGTCGATCCGGATTCTGGACCCACTGGGGACGGTGAGGCGCTCGGGCGCCAGCTCGTCCAGCCGTGCCGCCTCGCCCGAGGCCCAGGGCAGCAGTCGGCCCAGGCCCGCCCCCGCATCGATCCGCGCAAGGTCCGCCCGTCGCCGGGCACGGCTCAGCTCCGGCTCCAGCCACTCCTCCACGCGCGCGTGCAGCGCATCCTCGGACACATCGGGCCACGGGTCGCCCACCCGCAGCCGCAGAAACGCCAGCCGCTGCCGCAGTACGACCGCCTCCGGCGACCATCGCAACAGGCCCAGCCCCTCCTGACGCAACCCCTCCAACAGGGCGTCGCGTACGAGCGCGGGGTCGGCGTCGCGCAACGGACGCACCGTCAGCTCGATCGCCCCCAACCGCTCCACCTGCCGTGCGACCACGTCCCCGTCG
The DNA here is from genome assembly GCF_014257025.1 of Streptomyces cupreus. Classification (GTDB taxonomy): domain Bacteria; phylum Actinomycetota; class Actinomycetes; order Streptomycetales; family Streptomycetaceae; genus Streptomyces; species Streptomyces cupreus. The sequence goes on along the minus strand of NZ_JACMSF010000041.1, from coordinate 27,554 downwards.
GCCCAGTGGACTTCCTCGCCCTCCGTATACAGAGGAGCGGCTGCCGAGCGAGCCGTCTCCTCGTCCACCACGGCGGCGAGCTGCACGCGTGCGTGCCCCTTGCCGACGGGCCGGTCCGCCGCGGCGACGGCGATCCAGGGGGCGCCGTGCAGGGGTGAGCCGTCGGGCAGGTCGGCCCTGGTCCCGGATGCCATGAGGTACGAGCGGCCGTCGAGCTTGGCGACGCGCTCCGGGAAGGCGAGGGCGGCGACGACCCCGGCGAGCCGGTCGGCGAAGAGGGCCGCGTCCTGATCGGGGGCGCCCGGTCCGGCCTCGGCGGCTGCCGGTGACCGGCGGTCATGGGCGGGCGGCGGGGAAACCTCCCCGGCGACGGCCCGCAGCCGCCGGACTTCGGCACGCCACCGCCCCGAGTAGGCGTCACCCCCACGCCGGGCGGCCCGCCAAGCCGCCGCCAGATCATCGCCGTACTCCCGCGGCGCCTCCTCCGACAGCAGAGCCACCACCTCGGCGCCCGCACCGGAGGTGTCCAGCAGAGCCCGCCCCAGACGCGGATGCAGCCCGAGCCGGGCCAGCCTCAGCCCGCGCTCCGTGGCCCGGCCCCGGGAATCCACGGCTCCCACCGCCGCCAAGGCGTCCCGTGCCGCCGCCATCGCGCCCGCCGGAGGCGGGTCCAGCAGGGCCAGAGCGGCGGCCGACGGATCTCCCCAGCACGCCGCCTGCAACGCGAACGCCGTCAGGTCCGCCACCTTGATCTCGGGGGAGGGGAACCGCGGCAGACGCGCGTCCTCCGCCTCCGCCCAGCAGCGGTACACCGCACCCGGCGCCTCACGCCCGGCCCGGCCCGCCCGCTGCCGTCCCGCCGCCTGCGAGGCCCGTACCGTCGTCAGCGCGCTCAGTCCACGCGCGTGGTCGACACGCGGCTCCCGCGCGAGACCGCAGTCGACGACCACCCGGACCCCGGGAACCGTCAGCGAGGACTCGGCCACGGAGGTCGCCAGCACCACCCGGCGCCGCTCCCCGCCCGACAGCACCGCGTCCTGCACCGCCGCCGGAGCGCGGCCGTGCACCTGGAGCACCTCCGCATCGCCCAGGTCACCCAGTTGTCCGGCCACCCGCGCGATCTCCCCGACGCCCGGCAGGAAACACAGCACGTCCCCCTGCCGCTCCGCCAGTGCCCGCCGTACCACCGAGGCCACATGCGTCAGCAGCGCCGGGTCGACGCGCATGCCGTGCGGCGGCCGTACCGGACGCGCCGGCGGTGCCCACACGACCTCCACCGGATACGAGACGCCGTCCGCCTCGACCACCGGCGCGCCGCCCAGCAGCCGGGCCCAGCCCTCCGCGTCCGTCGTCGCCGACGCGGCCACCAGCCGCAGCTCCGGCCGCAGCGCCTGCCGTACGTCCCACAGAAAGGCCGCCGTCGTGTCCGCGTCCAGATGCCGCTCATGGCACTCGTCCAGGACCACGACGTCCACGCCCGCGAGCTCCTGGTCGCGCTGGAGGCGCTGCAGGAGCACACCCGTCGTGACGACCTCCACGCGTGCGTGCCGTCCGACGACCCGCTCGCCGCGCACGGTGTACCCGACGCTCTCGCCGACCTTCTCGCCCAGCAGCCACGCCATCCGCCGGGCCGCGGCGCGGGCGGCGATACGGCGGGGCTCCGCGACGACGACCCGTCGGGCGGGCCCCTCGCCGAGGAGCCCCGCCAGCGCCAGCGGGACGAGGGTCGTCTTGCCGGTGCCGGGCGGGGCGACCAGGACCGCGGTGCCGTGCGCCTCCAGGGCGTCGGTCAGGCCGGGAAGGGCACCGCGTACGGGAAGGGCGTCCAGAGCGTCGTAGCGGATCACACGCTCAGTCTCGTACGCAGACGAAGATCGCCGTCCCCGGGATCAGATTGCCGCGCAGCGGGGACCAGCCGCCCCACTCCGAGGAGTTCCAGGCCGGCCACTCCGGCTCCACCAGGTCGACCAGGCGGAGGTCCGCCGCCACGATGTCCCGGACGCGGTCGCCGATCGTCCGGTGGTGCTCGACGTACACCGCGCGGCCCGCCTCGTCCTGCTCGACGTACGGCGTGCGGTCGAAGTACGAGGCGGACACCGAAAGGCCCTCGGGGCCCGGCTCGTCCGGGAACGCCCAGCGGATGGGGTGGGTGACCGAGAAGACGAACCGGCCGCCCGGGCGCAGCACCCGGCGCACCTCGCGCAGCACCAGCACCGGATCGGCGACGAAGGGCAGCGCCCCGTACGCCGAGCAGGCCAGGTCGAAGGTGCCGTTGGCGAAGGGGAGGGCGCCCGCGTCGGCGCAGACCAGCGGGAAGGAGCCGCCGATCCGCAGCGCGTGCTGGAGCTGACGGTGGGACAGGTCCAGGGCGACCGGGCGGGCGCCCTGCGCGGCAAGCCAGCGCGAGCACTGGGCCGCGCCGGCGCCGATCTCCAGGACGTCCTTGCCCTTCAGCTGCTCCGGCGGGCCGAGCAGCTCCGCCTCCACCTCGTCCAGGCCCTCGGGGCCCCAGACGAAGCGGTCGTCGCCGAGGAAGGTGCCGTGCTCGATCTGGTACTCGTCCGCGTTGCGGTCCCACCAGCCCCGGTTGGCGCGGGAACTCTCCGCGACCCCGGCGACACGCCGAGTGGCCTCGGGTTCGGCTTCGGACCCGGGCGCGGTCTCGATGGATACGGGCTCTTGGATGATCGGCTCCCTCGTCGTACTCTTCCGTCACCTGGACGGCGCGGCCCCCCGGCGGCGTCACGAAAGGGGCGCAGTGGGCCCTGCGTGGCCTCAGGAGACAGGTCTTGTGCCGGGTATGCGGCGATCCGCCCCGGGTGTGCGCCTTCGCGCATTGACCCTGCCCGGCTGCCCCCGTATGCTACAAGTTGCGCTGCGGGCCTGCGCACCTCAGACGTAGCAGGCTGCGCTCGCATCTGTTGTATGTCCCCTCGGTTTTCGAGGCGCATCACCGGTTTTGGCTGGTGGGGCGCTTCCTTGGCTGTCCGGCTTCTTCAGAGCGATACGGGCTCCCGGCGTAGCAGTACCTACGACTTCAATGTCCGTACCGGAGCCCTTTCCCACATGACGAGCAGCACCGAGACCACCGCCACCACCCCGCAGGTAGCGGTCAACGACATCGGTAACGAGGAAGCCTTCCTCGCCGCGATCGACGAGACGATCAAGTACTTCAACGACGGCGACATCGTCGACGGCGTCATCGTGAAGGTCGACCGGGACGAGGTCCTGCTCGACATCGGTTACAAGACCGAAGGCGTTATCCCGAGCCGTGAGCTCTCCATCAAGCACGACGTCGACCCGAACGAGGTCGTCGCCGTGGGCGATGAGATCGAGGCCCTGGTTCTCCAGAAGGAGGACAAGGAAGGCCGCCTCATCCTGTCCAAGAAGCGCGCTCAGTACGAGCGTGCCTGGGGCACGATCGAGAAGATCAAGGAAGAGGACGGGATCGTCACCGGTACCGTCATCGAGGTCGTCAAGGGTGGTCTCATCCTCGACATCGGCCTCCGTGGCTTCCTCCCGGCCTCCCTGGTCGAGATGCGCCGCGTCCGCGACCTCCAGCCCTACGTGGGCAAGGAGCTCGAGGCCAAGATCATCGAGCTGGACAAGAACCGCAACAACGTGGTCCTGTCCCGCCGTGCCTGGCTGGAGCAGACCCAGTCCGAGGTCCGCCAGACGTTCCTCACCACCCTCCAGAAGGGTCAGGTCCGTTCCGGCGTCGTCTCCTCGATCGTCAACTTCGGTGCCTTCGTGGACCTGGGTGGCGTCGACGGTCTGGTCCACGTCTCCGAGCTGTCCTGGAAGCACATCGACCACCCGTCCGAGGTTGTCGAGGTCGGCCAGGAGGTCACCGTCGAGGTTCTCGACGTCGACATGGACCGCGAGCGTGTCTCCCTGTCGCTGAAGGCGACCCAGGAAGACCCGTGGCAGCAGTTCGCCCGCACCCACCAGATCGGCCAGGTCGTGCCCGGCAAGGTCACGAAGCTGGTTCCGTTCGGTGCGTTCGTCCGCGTGGACGAGGGCATCGAGGGTCTGGTCCACATCTCCGAGCTGGCCGAGCGCCACGTGGAGATCCCGGAGCAGGTCGTCCAGGTCAACGACGAGATCTTCGTCAAGGTCATCGACATCGACCTTGAGCGTCGCCGGATCTCGCTGTCCCTGAAGCAGGCCAACGAGTCCTTCGGTGCCGACCCGGCCTCGGTCGAGTTCGACCCGACGCTGTACGGCATGGCCGCGTCCTACGACGACCAGGGCAACTACATCTACCCCGAGGGCTTCGACCCCGAGACCAACGACTGGCTCGAAGGGTACGAGAAGCAGCGCGAGGAGTGGGAGCGCCAGTACGCCGAGGCGCAGCAGCGCTTCGAGCAGCACCAGCAGCAGGTCATCAAGAGCCGTGAGGCCGACGCTGCCGCCGCTGCCGAGGGTGGCGACGCGGCGGGTGCGGCTCCGGCCGCGTCCGGTGGCTCGTACTCCTCCGAGGGCCCGGACAACTCCGGCGCGCTTGCCTCGGACGAGGCGCTGGCCGCTCTGCGAGAGAAGCTGGCGGGTGGGCAGAGCTGACGCCCACTGAGCAGTAGCTCCTGACTGAGGGGCCGTACCTTTCGGGGTGCGGCCCCTTTGGCGTGCCAGTACGTCGGCTGCGGGCCGGGGGGGGGCTTGTCGCGCAGTTCCCTGCGCCCCTTACGGGAGTTGCTGTCCCCTGAGTTTCATGATCAGGGGAATGGCCCTGCCCTACTCCGCGTTGTTCCGTATGAACACGAGGAGGAGCGGTCACTGTGCTTGATCCGCAGGGTTTGTACGCATGGGAGCCGAAGGGCCTGGCTGTCGTCGACATGGCGCTGGCGCAGGAGTCGGCCGGCCTTGTCATGCTCTACCACTTCGACGGATACATCGACGCGGGCGAGACCGGCGACCAGATCGTCGACCGGCTGCTCGACTCGCTGCCCCACCAGCTCGTGGCCCGGTTCGACCATGACCGGCTCGTGGACTATCGCGCCCGCCGCCCGCTGCTGACGTTCAAGCGCGACCGCTGGACCGAATACGAAGTGCCGGCCATCGAGGTACGGCTCGTCCAGGACGCCACCGGAGCGCCCTTCCTGCTGCTGTCCGGGCCCGAGCCGGACGTGGAGTGGGAGCGCTTCGCCGCCGCCGTGCAGCAGATCGTGGAGCGGCTCGGCGTCCGGCTGTCCGTGAACTTCCACGGCATCCCCATGGGTGTCCCGCACACGCGGCCCGTCGGCCTCACCCCGCACGGCAACCGCACCGACCTCGTCCCGGGCCATCGCAGCCCCTTCGAGGAGGCGCAGGTACCGGGCAGCGCCGAGTCGCTGCTGGAGTACCGCCTGATGGAGGCGGGCCATGAGGTCCTCGGTGTCGCCGCGCACGTCCCGCACTACATCGCGCGTTCCCCGTACCCGGACGCCGCCCTGACCGTCCTGGAGGCCATCACGGCCGCGACCGGCCTGGTCCTCCCCGGCATCGCGCACGCCCTGCGCACGGACGCCCACCGCACCCAGACCGAGATCGACCGCCAGATCCAGGAGGGCGACGAGGAACTGGTGGCGCTGGTCCAGGGCCTTGAGCACCAGTACGACGCGGCGGCGGGGGCCGAGACGCGGGGCAACATGCTGGCCGAGCCGGTGGAGATTCCGTCGGCGGACGAGATCGGGCGCGAGTTCGAGCGGTTCCTGGCCGAGCGGGAAGGCGACAACTGACGCCGGAACAGCAGGCCCTAAGCTCTGGGCCATGCTGAAAGTTGGTCTGACCGGCGGCATCGGTGCCGGCAAGAGCGAGGTGTCACGGCTGCTCGTGGACTGCGGTGCCGTGTTGATCGACGCGGACCGTATCGCGCGGGAGGTCGTGGCGCCCGGAACGCCCGGGCTCACCGCGGTCGTGGAGGCCTTCGGCGAGGGCGTGCTGGCCGAGGACGGGAGCCTGGACCGCCCCAAGCTGGGCTCCATCGTCTTCGCCGACCCCGACAAGCTCGCCGTACTGAACTCGATCGTGCACCCCCTGGTCGGCGCCCGCTCCCGCGAGTTGGAGCAGGCCGCCGCCGAGGACGCGGTCGTGATTCATGACGTCCCGCTGCTGACGGAGAACGGCCTGGCGCCGCTGTACGACCTCGTGGTCGTCGTCGACGCCAGCCCCGAGACACAGCTCGACCGGCTCGTCCGGCTGCGCGGGATGACCGAGGAGGACGCCCGCGCCCGGATGGCCGCCCAGGCGACGCGGGAGAAGCGCCTGGAGATCGCGGACATCGTCATTGACAACGACGTACCGCTGGAGCAGCTTCAGCGGCGGGTGCGGGAGGTCTGGGCCGAGCTGGAGCGCCGAGCGCACGCGTCCCGGACGCCTCCTCAGGAATAGCGGCCCCTCGTCGGGGCGTTGAAGCCCTTCAGTGAGGGAAGGACTCTGCCGTGCCCGAGACCAGCGGTTCGACCGGACGTACTCCGGAGACGCATGTCATCGATTTCCGTGCCGCCGAGCATCTGCTCGCCGCGCGGGACCCGAGGGGCGCGGTGAAGCTGCTCGACGGTGTCATCGCCGCGCACCCCGAGAACACCGCCGCACGCCTGCTGCGCGCGCGTGCCTTCTTCGCCGCCGCCCAACTGCGGCCCGCCGAGCTGGAGTTCACCATCGTCCTGGAGCGCGAGCCGGACAACGCGTTCGCGCACTTCGCGCTCGCCCGCACCTATGAGCGACAGGGGCGACGCGACCAGGCCGTACGGCACTTCCGTCTGGCGGCCGCGCTGGACCCCAACCCGCAGTACATGAAGGCGGCGCGGTTCGAGACCTGAGCGTCAGCGCCTGTCGGGCGGGTTGTACGGCGGGACGTCCGGGCCCGGCTGGTAGTGCGGGCCCTGACGGATGTGCCGGACGATGAAGAACATGTCCAAGGCGGCGACCAGCGCCAGGACCCCGCAGGCCACGGCCCAGCCGGTACGGCCGGCCAGCGCGAAGGCGGCCGTACCGAAGACCGCCCAGACCAGCCCCCACACACTCAGCCAGAACCGCGTGCGCAAAGCACTGCGCGCGGTCGTGGGTTCACTGCCCGTACGCATCGGGATCACTACTCCTCCTTCGGAACGTACTCTTCGAAGGGCCGTTCACAAAAAGGGGGTCTGTGTCGTGCCGCTGCCGGATGCCGATGATCTGCCCGAGATCCTGATCGACCTCGCCGTGCCTCACGAGGATATCGAGGCCCTGGTCCGCATGCGCCGAAGAGTCGTCGACGATCCCGAGCTCAGGCGGTTCCTGGAGGCGTCGGTCGAGGAGCTTGTCCGGGACATGGGGACGCTGGGCGCCAGGGTCGAGCTGCCCGAGCTGGACTGGCCCGCCGGGCCCTTGCAGCGCTGTTTCCCCGTGTACGTCTTCGTCGCGGCGCTGCCCCACACGCGCGCGTACCACCGCGAGCGCGGTGTCCCCGCCGAGGTGACTCGGCGCACCCTGGCCGACCTCGGCCGGAACATGGCCGTGCACCGCAGACGGCACGGCCGGGCGGGCGTACAGGCTCCGAGGTGGCTCACCCATCACTTCCGCGGGGAGCTGTACCAGCTGGGGCGGCTCCAGTTCGAGCGGACGCGTACGGGGCAGATGTCTGCCGCGGACGGGCCGGACCCTGACACACTCTGCCTGAACCTCCATATCCCCGACTTCCACGGACCGCTGTCCCCGGCCGCCTGCGACCGGTCCCTGGCGCTGGCCCGGGAGTTCTTCGCCCGGCACTTCCCCGAGGAGCGGTACTCGGCCGCGCTGTGCCACTCCTGGCTGCTCGATCCGCAGCTCAAGGAGTATCTGCCGGCCGATTCCAACATCGTGCGCTTCCAGGAGCGGTTCCGGATCGGCCGTGACGACGTCGAGGAGGCAGACACCGAGCCGGTGCAGTTCGTGTTCGGGGACCCGGAACTGCCGGTCGAGGGGCTGCCTCGGCGGACGGCGGTCGAGCGGGCGGTGGGGGATCATCTGCGGGCGGGCGGTCACTGGTACATCGGGCACGGCTGGTTCCCACTGGAAGGGTCAACTTCCGCCGGGCGGCGATGAGTTTCGCGGCGGGCGGCGGTCTGTCTCTGTGACAGCGACACCAACCGCCGTACACAGGAGACCCCGATGTCCGAGACCACCGCTCCTGCCCCCGTCATCGCCGAGTCCGCGACCGCCCGTGGGCGCCGCGCCCGGATCGCCCTGCGCGGGCTGCAGATCCTGCTCGCGCTGTTCTTCGGCCTCGCGAGCGCTCTGCCGAAGCTGATCGCGCACTCCACGGCCGTCGAGGCCTTCGACGAGCTGGGCTGGGGCAGCGCGGGCATGTACACCATCGGCGCCCTCGAACTCGCCGGAGCCGTCGCCCTGTTGATCCCGGTCCTCCAGTCGGTGGCGGGAATCGCGCTCAGCGCGCTGATGGTCGGTGCGTTCGTGGTCTCGGTCACCGCCTTCGACGGGGAGAACGCCGCCACACCACTCATCCTGATCATCCCGCTCGCCCTCATCGCCTGGGCGCGGCGCAGCCACAACGCGGAGCTGCTGCGGCTGGTGCGCCGGGCGTGACCTACGACGTACCTACGGTGACGGCTGCGTCCGACGGGCCCCGGGCCCGGGTCGGACGTGGCCGCTGCCGTACGTACGTCCCCGTCAGCGCGCTCCGGGGCGGCTGCCCTTCTCCAGGGCGCGCAGGCGTTCCAGGTCGCGGCGGTCCCGCTTGGTCGGGCGGCCGGCGCCGCGGTCGCGGATGCCGGCCGGGGCGACGGCCTCGCGGGGCGGGGGCGGCGGGGAGTTGTCGACGTAGCACTGGACCGCGACCGGGGCGCCGACCCGCTTGCGGATCAGGCGCTTGACCACGACGATCCGCTCCCGGCCCTCGTGCCGCAGCCGCACCTCGTCGCCGACACGCACCGAGTGAGCGGGCTTGACCCGCTCGCCGTTCACCCGCACATGCCCGCCCTTGCAGGCGGCGGCGCCCGCCGAACGTGTCTTGATCAGCCGTACCGCCCAGATCCAGCTGTCGACCCGCACGCTCTCACCGGCCTGCGGGCCGGCCGCCTCGGCGGCGGCCACGGCGGCGGCATCGCTGGGCCCGCCGCTCTTGTCCTCGTCACCCTCGGAAGCCATGTCTCCGACCTTAGTCGCTGAGCCGCAGGACCGACCTGGCCATTTCGGTGGGCTTACGGTGGAGCCATGGACGCCCTCGTCGCACTGGACCGGCGGATCGCGGGCTGTCGGGCCTGTCCTCGGCTGGTCGCCTGGCGGGAGGAGGTTGCCCGGACCAAGCGGGCGGCCTTCGCCGACCAGACGTACTGGGGGCGCCCGGTGCCGGGATTCGGCCCGCCGGACGCCCGGCTGCTGATCGTCGGCCTCGCCCCGGCCGCGCACGGCGGAAACCGCACCGGTCGGATGTTCACCGGCGACCGCTCCGGGGACGTGCTGTACCAGGCGCTGTACGACGTAGGCCTCGCCTCGCAGCCCACCGCGGTCGCCGCCGACGACGGCCTTGAGCTGTACGGCGTCCGCGTCACCTCACCCGTGCACTGCGCGCCGCCCGCCAACAAGCCCACACCCAGGGAGCGCGACACCTGCAGGCCCTGGCTGGTGCGGGAGCTGCGGTTGCTGCGGCCCACGCTGCGCTCTGTGGTGGTGCTCGGCGCGTTCGGCTGGCAGGCGACGCTGCCCGCGCTGGCGGAGGCGGGTCTGCCGGTGCCTCGGCCGAGGCCGGTCTTCGGACACGGGGTGCGGGTGCCGCTCGACGGCCTCACCCTCTTCGGCTGCTTCCACGTCAGCCAGCGCAACACCTTCACCGGCCGGCTCACCCCCGCGATGCTGCGGGAGGTGCTGCGGACGGCGGCGCAGGAAGCGGGACTCTAGGCGTCGTCGCCGAAGAGGTGCCGGACCGTCGACTCGTAGTTGGCGCGGACGTGGCTGAGGGCGTGCGCTCGGGCGCGGTCCGGGTTGCCGGAGGCGATGGCCTCGTACAACTCGCGGTGCTCGGTGAGGAGTTGGGGCCACTCCTCGTTGCGCCGGGTGAGCCAGCGCAGGCGGCCGTCGACCGGTTCCATGACCGAGATCAGCAGGCTGTTGCCGGCCAGGGCGAGGATGCGGTCGTGGAAACGGGTGTTGACGTCGGTGATCGTCTCGGCGTCCCCGGCCTCGGTTGCGGCGGCCGCACTGTCCAGCAGCTCCCGCAGTTCCGCCAGTGCCTGAGGTGTCGCCCGTGACGCGGCCAGGCCCGCCGCGTACACCTCCAACGCCTCGCGCAGTTCGAAGAGTTCCTTGACGTCGGTCGGGGTCAGCCGCCGTACGACCGTGCGGCGCGCGGACTCGAACAGGACGAAGCCCTCGGCGACCAGCGCCCGGATCGCCTCCCGGACCGGCACCCGGGACACCCCGAACCGCTCGGCCAGCTCCCGCTCGACCAGCCGGTCGCCGGGGCGGAGGCGGCCCGAGATGATCTCCTGCCGCAGCGTGGCCAGGACGCGTTCGCGTACCGCGCCGAGGGGTTCGATCTTCGTCATGGGCCCATCTTCGCCGACTCCGGGGGTGTTTTACGGAGCGTTAACAGCAGCGATATCCGTCGGAACGGTTGACGGCGGGACTATGTCGGTTGTTTGGTATACCAAACGCGCTCGGTTCTTGTACGTCCTCCTCCGTCCCCTTCCTGGAGGCCCCGTGTCCCTCGCCGACCGTGCCGAAGCCACCGGCACAACAGCGTTCGTCCCCGACCCCCGGCTCACCAACGAAGACCTCGCGCCCGCCGGCAAGCGCAACTGGAAGGTCTTCGATCTGTTCGCCCTGTGGATGTCCGACGTCCACAACCTCGGCAACTACACCTTCGCCGCGGGCCTGCTGGTCCTCGGCATGAACGTGTGGCAGATCTTCACCTCCCTGCTCATCGGCTTCGTGCTGATCTACATCGGCATGAACTGGATGGGGAAGATCGGCCAGCGCCACGGCGTGCCCTTCCCCGTCGTCAGCCGGATCAGCTTCGGTGTCTGGGGCGCCAACATCCCCGCGCTGATCAGGGCCGTGATCGCCATCATGTGGTACGGCATCCAGACCTACCTCGCGTCGGTCGCCGTCAATGTGATGCTGCTGGCCGCGTGGCCAGGACTGGAGTCATGGACCCACAGCTCCTTCCTCGGCCTGGACGCGCTCGGCTGGGTCTCCTTCGTCTCCCTCTGGCTGATCCAGGCGCTGATCATCAGTCAGGGGATGGAGTCCGTAAGGAAGTTCCAAGACTTCTGCGGTCCCGCGATCTGGCTGGTGATGATCGCGCTGGCGGTGTGGATCCTCGCCAAGGCGGGCTGGACGATCTCGCTGACCTCCACCCCGCACCCGGTCTCCGTGGGGGAGCAGTGGCGTCAGTGGTTCGGCGCGATCGGTCTTGTCCTCGCCACGTACGGCACGCTGATGCTCAACTTCTGCGACTTCTCGCGGTTCGCACCCGACTACCGGACCGTGAAGCGGGGCAACTTCTGGGGTCTGCCGATCAACTCCACGGCGTTCGTGGTGGTTTCGGTGATCGTGACTGCCGGTTCGCTGGAGGTGTTCGGCGAGGCCATCACGGATCCGGCGGAGCTGGTGGCGAAGGTCGGCAACACCTGGGTCCTGGTCGTGGCGGCGCTCACCTTCGCCATCGCCACCATGGGCGTCAATATCGTCGCCAACTTCGTCTCACCGGCCTACGACCTGGCCAACGTCTGGCCCCAGAAGATCACCTTCAAGGTCGGCGGCCTGATCAGCACGGTCGCCGCGCTGCTGGTGACGCCGTGGAACCTCTTCTCGAACCCGACGGTCGTGAACTACTTCCTGGGCGGCCTCGGCGCCTTCCTGGGCCCGCTGTTCGGCGTGATCATGGTCGACTACTACCTGATCAAGCGCGGTCGCGTGGACGTGGACGAGCTGTTCTCCGCCGAGCCGGGCTCCCGCTACTACTACCGCAAGGGCGTCAACCCCAAGGCACTGTGGGCGTTCCTGCCGGCGGCCGGGGTCGCGGCGGTGCTGGCGCTGGTGACGACCTTCAGTGATGTGGCGCCGTACTCCTGGTTCATCGGTACGGCGCTGGCGGCGGGCCTGTATCTGGTGCTGTGCCGCGGTGAGCGTGCCGGAGTGGAGGGCTGAGCGGGTGCGGATCGTCGTCACCAACTGCAACACCACGCAGGAGATGACCGAGGAGATCGTACGAGGTGCCCGGGCCGCCGCAGGCCCGGGCACCACCGTGACCGGCCTCACCCCGTCCTGGGGACCGGAGTCCGCGGAGGGCTGGCTGGACAGCTATCTGTCGGCGGCGGCGGTGCTGGACGCGCTGCGGACGTACGAAACTCGCTATGACGCCGTGGTCATGGCCGGGTTCGGCGAGCACGGGCGCGAAGGCGTACGGGAGTTGGTGGACGTCCCCGTCGTGGACATCACGGAGGCGGCGGCGCATCTGGCGTGTCTGCTGGGGCGGCGGTACGGGGTGGTCACCACGCTGGAACGGTCGTGCGGCCAGATCCAGGACAGTCTGGAGCTGGCCGGGGTCGGGCGGAACTGCGTGGGCGTGGTGGGGACGGGCCTCGGGGTCCTGGAACTGGAGGACGCCGAGCGCACCGAGGCCGCCTTCCTGACGGCGGCCGAGCGGGTGCGCGGGGCCGGGGCCGAGGTGCTGGTGCTGGGGTGCGCCGGGATGACGGGGCTGCAGCGGGCGGTGGGGGAGAAGCTGGGGCTGCCGGTGGTGGACGGGGTCGGGGCGGCGGTACGGCTGGCGGAGTCGCTGGTCGCGCTGGGGCTGACGACGAGCAGGGCGGGGGCGTACGCGCGGCCGCTGCCGAAGCGGAGGGCGTGGGGGCGGCCGTGTGACTAGGGCCGCCAGACGTACCGTACGTCCGGCTCGCGCTCCTCGTTGTCGCTGCCGTCGGTGCGCTCGACGGCGACGAAGCCATGGCGTTCGTAGAAGCGGTGGGCGGGCTTGTTGATCTGGAAGGTCCACAGGTTCAGCCCCTGAGGGCTGCGCTCCTTGGCGAGCTGGACGAACCGGTCGCCGAGGCCGCGGCCGCGCCAGTCGGGTTCGAGGTAGAGCTGGGAGAGGAGTTCGCCGTGCAGGACCATGACCCCGACGAGCGTGCCGTCGGCATCGGCCACCCAGGTGTCCTGCCGCGGGACGACGAACTCCCGGAAGTAGTCGCGTACTTCGTCATCGGAGCGCGGCCGTACGACGCTCGGCAGAGCGGCGTCGAAGGAGCGCAGCCAGACGTCGGCGACGGCGGAGGCGTCGGCGGCGGTGGCCCTGCGCAGGGTGATCACGGGGCTTCCTCCGGTACGGCCGCGGTGGCCGTGATCTCCACCAACTGCCCGGTGTAGCCGAGGCATGCCACCCCGATGAGCGTGGACGAGTGCGGCCCGATACTCAGCCCCGACGCCTCGACGACCTCCCACACGGAGGAGAGCACGGAGGTCTCACTGCTCACGACGTACACCTCGGTCGACAGCACATGCGCCAAGTCGCTGCCGATGGCGGCCAGTTGCTCCCGAAGATTGGCGATCACCTGCTCGGCCTGTCGTACGGGATCCCCCTCACCGACGATCTTCCCCTCGGCGTCGAGCGGAACGGACCCGGCGAGGAAGGCGACCTTCGTCCCGGCCTCGACGACGGAGGCGTGGGAGTAGGTCGGGGGAGGGAAGAGTGCGGGGCTGATGACGCGCTGGATCACGGCGGCTCCCGGACGGTGCGACGGAGTGCGGACAACCCACCGATCTTCGGGCTCGGGGGCCGGTGGCGCATCCGATTTTCCGTCCCGATTTCCTGTTCCGACGGATAACCATTCGACACGCGGTGGCCCACCCCGCAACCCTGTGACCCACCCACCCGCCATCGCCACCGCGACCTCTGGGAGGCCCTGAGCCACCATGTCCGACTTCCTCGATACGACGGTGGACCGTCTGGCCGCCCTCCCCACCGTGCAGGCGGTGGCCCTCGGCGGCTCCCGGGCCCAGCACACCCACCGCCCCGACAGCGACTGGGACTTGGCGATCTACTACCGAGGCGCCTTCGATCCGGCCGACCTGCGCGCGGTGGGCTGGGAGGGCGAGGTGTCGGAACTCGGCGCCTGGGGCGGCGGCGTCTTCAACGGCGGCGCCTGGCTGACGATCGAGGGCCACCGCGTGGACGTCCACTACCGCGACCTGGACGTCGTGGAACACGAGCTCGCGGAGGCGGAGCAGGGCCGCTTCCGGGTGGAGCCGCTGCTCTTCCATCTGGCTGGGATCCCGAGCTACTTGGTGGTGGCCGAGCTGGCGATCAACCGGGTACTGCGGGGACAGCTGCCGCGACCGACGGTCTATCCGGAGAAGCTGCGACATACGGCGAGTGACCGGTGGTACGGGACTGCGCGTGCCACGCTCGCCTACGCCGAGGCCAACCATGCCGAGGCAGGCCGTCGTACCGAGCTCGCGGGTGCCATCGCCACCGCTGCCGCGCAGACCGGACACGCGGTGCTGGCGGCGCGCGGGGAGTGGGTGACGAACGAGAAGCGGCTGCTGGAGCGTGCGGGGCTGCGAGGTGTCGACGATGTCATCGGGGCTCTGGGGGAGGGGCGCGAGTCCTTGAGACGGGCGGCTGTCGAAGCGGGGCGGCTGTTCGAGAGGGCGATGGAGGGCGCGACGGCATTGCGTTCATAAAGAACGTGGCCCCGGCAAGCATTGTCACACGCGGGTAATACGCCCGTTCCTGAATCTCCAAGTGCGTGATCTACCGTCGGACTCACACCAGAAAGCCCGGCCACCGTCGCCCGAAGGCATGCCCCGCCCTCGTTCTGACAGGAGCCCTGTGTCGCGCCGCGTGTTTGTTCTGCCGCCCTGGCTCGGTCATGCTTTTCGTGCTCAGCGGGGGCCCGTTCCGTGGAGTGCGGTGGTGCGGGGTGGGCTGGCGGCGGGGCCGTTGCTGCTGGTCGCCGTGCTCGCCGGGCAGGCTTCCGTCGGGGTCGTTGCCGCCATCGCTGCCATGCTCGCCGGGATCAATGACCGGCCCGGCAGTCGGCGGGCGGCCGTCAGGCGGATGGGGGTGCCTGCGGTCGCGGGGGCTGTCGGGTTGGCCGTCGGGACCTATGGCGGGGAGCGCCTGGGGGCCGTAGGGCTCACGCTTCTGCTCACCCTCGTCGGGTTGCTCGCCGGCAGTGTCAGCGCCGTCGGGCCCGTTGCCTCCGGTGCCGGTACTCAGTTGCTCGTCGCTTCTGCGATCGGCGCCGGGATGCCCTTGCCGGAGACGGGGTGGGAGCGGGCGGTTGCCTATCTTGCCGGGGCCGGGTGGCTGCTGGTGCTGCGGCTCGCGCTGCCGAGTCCCGGGTCCTTCGTCGGTGACTTCCGGTTCGACGGGGAGCGGGACGCCGTCGCGTCCGTCTATGACGCCATCGCCGAACTGCTCGACGGCGCCGGGACCGCCCACGCCCACGCCCGGCGAGCCTCGCTCACCGCCGCCCTCGATCACGCTCAGGACGCCCTCGCCGGACCCCGGCTGCGGCGGTACGCCTCCTCCTCCGCCGAGCGGCGGCTGCATGCGCAGTACGCCGCCGCACTTCCGCTCGCCGAGGCCGCCACCGCGCTGGCCTGGGCCGGGGCGGCGGTCCCGGCGCGAGCCGCCGAAGGGCCACGGCGGCTCGCCTCCGCCGTACGCGCCAACACGCCTACCGGGCCACTGCCCGCGCCCTCCCGGAGCGTGCCCGCCCTGCGTGCCCTCGACGATGCCCTGCTGCGTGCCGCCGAGGCCTTCGACCGGGCCGAGGGCGGGAACGATCTGCATACCCGGCGACGGTCCCTGTCCTCCCTTGTCCGCACCGTCCTCGGCGCCGGAGGGCGGGAGTACGGGCTTCGGGTCGCCCTCTGCTTCGGGGCAAGCTCCGCCGTGGCGCAGGGCCTGTACCACTCCCACTGGTACGGGCAGCACACGCACTGGTACTGGCTGCCCGCCACCGCCGTCTTCCTCGTCAAGCCCGATCTCGGGCCGCTGGTGTCCCGGGTGCTGTGCCGGGCCGCCGGGACTGTGCTCGGGGCTCTGCTCTTCGCCGGGTTCGCCGCCGTGCTGCCCCGGCCCGAGGGGCTCGTCGCGCTGGTCGCCGTGTGCGGTGCGCTCATTCCCGTCGCCACTCGGCACTTCGCCGCCCAGACCGCCGTCGTCACGCTGCTCGTCCTCGCGCTGGTCATGGTCGGGGGTGAGCCGGAGGCCTCCGTCAGCCGGATCGGGGAGACCCTGCTGGCCTGTGCGATCGTGCTCGTCGTAGGACATCTGCCGATGCCCGGGCAGCGGGGTGGGGGAGTGCGGGCGCGGCTCGGGGCGGCGGAGCATGCGGCGCAGGCGTATCTCACGCATGTGTTGCGGGAGGCCGACAGCCACGGTGCCGACAGCCAAGGCGCCGACAGTCACGGTGCCGACAGCCGTGCCACCCGCTGGACCCTCCGCCGCGAGGCCTACCGCACGCTCGCCGAGGCCCGTGCCGCCATCGCTCTCGCCGCCGCCGAACTCCCGCCGCTCGCCCGGCACTCGGAGGGCACGGAGGAGGTGGCCGGCGCTCTCGAACGCCTCGTGGACACCACGACCGCCTGCGCCGTCCACCTCGACGACTCCGGCCGGCTCACACCCCGGTACGCCCAGCAGCTCGCCGGGGCGGTGGACGAACTGGCCGTGCTGCGGCGCGTCAGTTGAACCGCACCCACACCGGCGCGTGGTCCGACCCCGGCTCCCCGCGGCGCTGCTCCGGGTCCGGGCCGATCGACGGCAGGTGCGGGGCGTCCGCGCCGGGCAGGCCCGTGCCGGCCTCCGTCACGCGGTGGACCAGGCGATGGCTCAGCAGGACGTGGTCGATCAGCTCGCGTCGTCCGGAGTTGATACGGGAGAAGCGCTGCCCGGCCGGGATCAGGGGCGCTGTGTTCCACAGGCGTGCCCCGTCGCCCTTGTCCGGGGTCTCGAAACCCGGTGTGCCGATCTCCGAGCCGGGCGGGCCCAGCAGGATCTGGGTCGTGGCCGCCTGGACCTCGTCGTTCAGATCGCCCAGGACCGCCACCTCCCGCTCACGGCCCGCACCCTCCAGCAGCTCGTCCGCGAGTGCGCGCAGCGCCGCTGCCTCCGCCGCCCGCCGGTAGAGCGCATACGCCCCGAACCGGGCCCGCTCGCCCTCGTCCCGTGGCTGGAAACGGTCCCCGGGGTAGCTCAGCAGCTTCGACTTCAGGTGGCAGACCGCCACGCGCAACGACCCCGCCTCCACCGCCAGGAACCCCCGGCCCGCCTCCCGCGTCTCCCCGCCCGTGTCGTCCACCTGCACGGGCCGCACCTTCGGCGGGAACGCCGTCGTGTCGGCCAGCACCCGCAACGGCACCCTGCTGATGAACCCGACCCGTATCTCCCGGCCGTCGGGGTGTTCGGAGAGCGCCGTGTGCCAGTCGCCGCCCAGCATGGCGACCAGGTCCCGCAGTGCCGCCGGATCGCCGACCTCCTGCACGCCGAGCAGCGTCGGGTCGAGCTCCGCGATCACGGCGGCCAGAGCGGCCAGCTTCGTCTCGTAGGCGGCCTTGTCCTTGGGGCCCGACGGGCCGCCGGGCAGGAAGAGGTTCTCCAGGTTCCAGGTGCCGAGGAGCATGCCGGGCCCCTTTCCGAAGCCGTTGTGGCGGGCTGTGGTGAGGCCACAGTGCTCGCCCGCCGGGGGCCGCGACAGAGCGATGACGACATGCGCGGTTCGGCTCACACCACGCGTGTACGCCGTCGTACGTTGGCCGCATGACGCCAACCGTCGCCGATCTCATCATCACCGGATGCACCGTCCTTCTGCACGACGATCAAGAGCGGATCCGGTTCGAGGAGGACGCCGCGATCGTCGTACGGGAGGGGGCCGTCGAGTCCGTCACGGGCGCCGCACAGGTGGTGGATCTGCCTGCCGTGGAGCGGCTCGACGCGGGTGGGCAGGTAGCCCTTCCCGGGCTGATCAACTGCCATACCCACGCCCCGATGGTCGCGTTGCGCGGGGTCGCCGAGGATCTGCCCACCGAGGAGTGGTTCAACGACGTCGTCTGGCCCATCGAGTCCAACCTCACGGAAAGGGATGTGGAGTTGGGGGCGCGGCTCGCCTGCGCCGAGATGATCCGGGCGGGGGTCACCTGCTTCGCCGACCACTACTTCTCCATGGACGCCGTTGGCGCCGTCGTCGAGGAGTGCGGAATGCGGGCTCATCTCGGCGAGGCCTTCTTCTCCTCGCAGGGTCCTCAAGGCCGGGAGCGGTCACTGGAGTTCGCGCTCCGTCACCGAAGCGGCCGTATCACCACCGCCCTCGCCCCGCACGCCCCCTACACCGTCACCGACGCCGACCTCACCGCCACCGCCGAACTCGCCCGCGAGCACGGACTCCCCGTCCACCTCCACGCCTCCGAGAACCGCGACCAGGCCGAGGCGAGCCTCGCCCGGCACGGCGTCACACCCATCGGGGTCCTGAAGCGCACCGGGATCCTCGACACCGATGTCCTGATCGCCCACGGCACCGGGATCCTGGACACCGACCTGCCTCTCCTCGCAGAAGCGGGCGGCCGTGTCTCCGTCGCCACCGCGCCCCGCGGCTACCTCAAGTTCGCCTGGCCCACCACCACTCCGGTGCGCGCCCTGCGTGAGATCGGAATCCCCGTCGGACTCGCCACGGACGGCGCCGCGTCCAACAACTCCCTCGACGTCTGGGAGTCGATGGCGCTCACCGCGCTCATCCAGAAGTCGACGACCGGTGATCCGCGCTGGCTGACGTCCCGTCAAGCCCTGCACCACGCAACGCTCCAAAGCGCGCAGGCTGTTGGGCTCGGCGACCGCATCGGCAGCATCGCCCCCGGCCGACGGGCGGACATCATCCTCGTCGACCTGACCGGCCCGCACACCCAACCCGTCCATGACCTCGCCGCGACCCTCGTCCACAGCGCCCACTCCTGCGACGTACGCACCACGATCGTCGACGGCCGTGTCCTGATGCGCGACCGCGAGCTGCTGACCCTCGATGTCGCCGCCGTGGTAGGGGAGTTGACAGAGCGGATGCCCGGCCTCCTCGACCGGAGCCACGGCAAACGCATCCAGGAGTACGGCACATAGGCTGACCCCTATGACCGACCTCGCCGACGGCCTCATCGACCGCCCCCACGACGTCCACCGGCGCCTGCGCGAGAGCGCGCCCGTGCATCGGATCGCCGGGACCGACGGGAACCCCGCCTGGATCGTCACCCGGTACGAGGACGTCCGCGCGGGGCTCGCCGATCCCCGGCTGTCGCTCGACAAGAGGCATGCGGCGCCCGGGAATTACCGTGGCTTCGCGCTGCCGCCCGCCCTCGACGCCAACCTCCTCAACATGGACCCACCGGACCACACCCGTATCCGCCGACTGGTCGTCCGCGCGTTCACCCCACGCCGAGTCGAGCAACTCCGCGCGCCCCTACGACAGACCGCCGACCGGCTCCTCGACGCCCTCGGCGAGAGCGGCACCACCGACCTCATCGCCTCCTACGCCGCCCCGCTCCCCATCACCGTCATCTGCGACCTCCTCGGCGTCCCGGACGGACAGCGACGGGACTTCCGGACCTGGACCGACGTCCTCGTCGCCCCGGACCCGGCACGGCCCGGCGCCGCGAAGGAAGCCGTGGCGGCCATGCTCGCCTTCTTCACCGGGCTCCTCGCGGACAAGCGCGAGCGGCCCGCCGACGATCTGCTCTCCGACCTGATCGCGGTGCGCGACGAGGGCGACCGACTCACCGAGGACGAGTTGATGTCGCTCGCCTTCCTCATCCTCTTCGCCGGCTACGAGAACACCGTGCAGCTCATCGGCAACGCGGTCCTCGGACTCCTGCGCCACCCGGACCAGCTCGCCGTGCTCCGCGAGGACCCGTCCCGGATCCCGGCCGCCGTCGAGGAGTTCGTCCGCCACGAAGGCCCCGCCCTGCTCGCCATCCGGCGGTTCACCACCGAGGACGTCACGCTCGGGGGCGTCACCGTCCCCGCCGGTGAGACCGTCCTGCTCTCCCTGGCCGCCGCCAACCGCGACCCCGCCCGCTTCCCGGACCCCGACCGCCTCGACCTCGGCCGCGACGCCTCCGGCCATCTCGCCCTGGGACACGGCATCCATTACTGCCTCGGCGCCCCGCTGGCCCGCGCCGAGACCGAGATCGCCCTCGCCGCGCTCCTCGAACGGTTCCCACGACTCGCCCTCGCCGAGACCGACGTACGGTGGCGCCCCTCCCTGCGCGCCCGGGGTCTGCGCGCGCTTGAGGTGACGTACGGAAAGAATCCTGGGACCGAGGGAACGCGTCCGGTATCACGATGAGTACGAGGACCGACGCGGAAAGTTACCGAAAACGGCACAAAGCCGCGATCCGCCTCACACTCTGCGGTGGACGAGTGTCAACTATGTCTCAGTCCCGTCACTTCGCGAGGCGTTCACCCCGCTGTTGGCGTTTAACTCTTCGAGTACAGCGCTAGATGGAGGTGCAGGGTGAACGGGCGAACAGTGCTCGAACGCTTTCCCGCCGGCGGTCCGCGAGGCTCGTGGCCGGCGGAGGAGTTCGCGCAGGCGCGGCGTCGGGAAGGCCTGGACGCCGAGGTCGTGATGGACCTGGCGACCGACACCTTCCTGGTGATCGTGCGCAGTGACGTGGCCATCGACGCGGCCGCATGAGCATGTCTTCGAAGAGCTCAGCCCGCCTTCGGGGCGTTCCGGGCGTTCGGGGCGGGCACCCGTAGCGTGAACTGTTCCGCCTGGAGGGCGTACAGTTCCGCGTAGAGACCGCCCTCGGCCAGCAGCTCGTCGGGTGCGCCGGACTCCACCAGCCGGCCCTGGTCGAGGACATGCACCAGATCGGCGTGGCGCACGGACGCCAGCCGGTGGGTGATCAGGACGACCGTCTGCCCGGCCGAGGCCAGGGCGCGGATCTTGTCGAAGACCTCCAGCTCGGCCCGGGCGTCCAGGGCGGCCGTGGGTTCGTCCACGATCAGGATCCGGCCGCGCCGATAGGCGGCCCGCGCGATCCCCAGCCGCTGCCACTGCCCGCCGGACAGCTCATGCCCGCCGTTGAACTGCCGGGCCAGCAGGGTGTCCAGGCCGCGCGGCAGATCGGCCACCACCTCCTCGGCCCCGGCCGCGGCCACCGCGTCCGCCAGCCGCTCCTCGGTCAACGGCGCCGCCGACCGGCCTACGGCGACATTGACCCGCGCGGTGAACGGCCACCGCTTGAAGTCCTGGGCCACCATCGCGATGCGCTCGGCGAGCTGGTGCCGGTCGGCCCCGGCCGCGTCGACGTCGTCCCACAGGATCCGGCCGCGGTCCGGGGTGTACAGGCCCGCGAGCAGCTTGACCAGGGTGGTCTTGCCGGAGCCGTTCTCGCCGACCAGCGCCACGATCCGGCCCAGCGGCAGCGTGAGCGTGACATCGTCCAGGGCCGGGTGGGTGGACTCACCCGGGTAGCTGAAGGTGACGTTCTCGAAGCGGATCTCCCGCGGGTCCTCCGGCAGCGGCTCACCGCCGACCGGGATCGCCCGTTCGGCCGCCTCGGCGTACAGCCGTTGCAGATCGCCCACGAACAGGGCCTCCTCGTGCAACTGGTTGATCTCCAGCACCAGGCTGTCCAGGCTCGCCGAGCCGGTCCGGATGGCGATCACCGCGGTGCCCGCCACGGACAGCGCCATCGCCCCGGCCAGCAGCAGGGCGCCGAGCGTCGCGTACGTCGCCACCGTGGCGAGGCCGGTCCAGGCCGCCGCGATCAGGCCGGTGCGGGCCGCGAGCCGGGCCAGCCGTGCCTGTTCCGCCTCCGCGGTCTCCGACATGGCCCGGTAGTGGCGCAGCAGGAACGGGCCGACTCCGTGCACCCGGATCTCCGGGGCGGCGGCCGGTTCGGTGAGCAGTCCGCTGATCAGATGGCCGGCGCGGGCGTGCTGCACCCAGGTGTGGAACGACTCGTAGCGGCGCCGGGCGTTCGTCAGGGCGCTCCAGGCGCTGGGCAGGGTCATCGTGGCGAGCAGCGGGAGCAGGGCCGGGTGCAGCACGGTCAGCACACCGGCGGCCGCGATCAGGGAGATCATCGCGTTCACCACTCGGGCGCTGTAGGAGATCATGCGCCGGGCCGAGGAGGCGCCGTACTGGGCGGTGTCCAGCAGCTTGTGGAAGGCGTGGTCCTCGATCGCGGCCAGCTCCACGGCGGCGGCCCGCTCCAGGTAGAGCTCGGTGGCCACGCGCTCCACCTTCGGCTCAAGACGCCCGGTGGCGTACGTGGACGCGGCCCGCAGCAGCGCGCCGACCAGCATCACGGCGGCCATCGTGACCAGCGCCGGCACGGCCTGCCGCAGCCGGTCCTCGATCGCCCCGTCGCCGATCAGCCGCGCCAGCACGCTGTTCACGGCGAGCAGACTCACGGCCTGGGTCAGCCCCCGCCCGACCTCGGCCGCCAGCACGGTCCGCGCTGCCGTCCGGTCGGCCTGCCAGGCGAGCCGGAAACTGGAGGTCAGCAGCCCGGGCAGGCGGGTGACCATGGAGCGGAAGTTCAACTCCAGAAACGCGTCACGGTGCTGGTTCCAGCCCATGTCGTACCGCAGCGGTCCACCGAAGAGCAGCTGCTCGGACTCGGACACCTCGGCCGCGTCCTTCTTCCCCACGTCGCCTCCCCCGATCGCCGGAGGGACACTATGGCGGCGCGGAGGACCGACGGCCAGGGCGCAAACAGGGAGTACTGGGAGCAGCCCCCACCGGCCCGCAGCTGATTTACCGCGCACCCGCGGAGCGCTACGCGCTGACCTGCCGAGACCAGGAAGGCGTGGTCCCCGTAAGTCGACAGAGAACCAAGTAGAAGGGAATCGGCGGCGTATACGGCACCGTCCCGTCCGGCCGATGAATCAACCGCACCGCATCCGGAACCACTGCCCCCGTCACATACCGGGTCGATGAAGGCCACTCCAGCGCGTAGTCGGAGTCAGCAGGAACGATCCACCACCAGTACGCGTCATCGGTGTAGACACACCCCGCCTGAGGCAGTCGAGGCAGAATGAGTGGCCCAAGACGAGCAGGTACGGCCACTGCATCAAACCCCAGCGGCGCAGTCATACCTTCCGGCACCGCCAATTTCGGCGGCTCGGCCCGCGGAGCGAACCCACGGCGAAGTCGGACCAGTGAGTCAAGGCTCAGCACCTGACCGCCGCCGGACGTGACGCTCACGCAGGCCCCCCGTGTTCGTCGTCGCCGTCGGATCCGCCGGCCGGGCCGCCGGGCTTGGGCCTGGCTCCCCAGCCCAGGTCGTTGCGCGGCCTGGTGTCCTCGCGAGGGGTGTCCGCCTTGCGCGGCAGTTCGGCCCAGACCAGCAGCCCGGGCCCGTGCTCATGGGCGCCCCAGGAGTGACAGAGGGCGTCGACCAGGAGCAATCCCCTCCCGTGCTCCTCGTCGGCGCGCTGCGCCGCGGGGTGGGGCTCGCCCGGTGCGCACCCTTGGTCGCGCACGGCTATTCGCACCCGTTCGTCGCCGTCGTGCAGCTCGCAGACGATGTGCCTGCTCGCGGTGTGCACGATGGCGTTGGTGACGAGTTCGGAGACCACCAGGACCGCCGTGTCGCAGGTGTCCTGGCAGACCGACCAGCCGGTCAGCCGGTCCCTCGTCAGGCGTCTGGCCTGTGCCGGGGAGCCCGGATGTGCGGCCAGCTCGAAGCGAAACCGGCGCTCGGCGGGACCCCGCTGAGGGCCTACCGCCGTGGCGGCACCGAGGCCGAGCAGGCCTGCGGCAGCGTCTGTTCCTAAGGGCGCGGACGGAATCACGGTTGCCACTATCGCCCCGCCGTGAACACTTGGCAAGTGTCACTCTGAAAATTGCAGAGTGCTGTGTGACGCGGTGGATGGCCGTGGCACACTGCTCGCAACAGCATGTCGAGCGGCGCCAATTGGGATCGCCGGAGGTCTGCCCAGATCTTCGAATAGGTCTTCGAATGGCGCCGCAGGGCTGTCGGGATTCATTGGGAGGTGGGAGCGTGAGCGAGCCGCGGTCCGCGCCGACGGTCGGCCAGGTCGTCCTCGGCCGGCGCCTGCTGGACCTGCGGGAACGCGCCGGGCTCAAGCGTGAGGAGGCCGCCCGCGTCCTGCGTGTCGCCCCCGCCACCGTCCGCCGGATGGAGATGGCCGAGGTCGCCCTCAAGATCCCGTACCTCCAACTGCTGCTGAAGGCCTACGGGGTCGGCGACGAGGAGGCCGAGGCCTTCGTGTCGCTCGCCGAGGACGCCAACAAGCCCGGCTGGTGGCAGCGGTTCCACGACATCCTGCCGGGCTGGTTCTCGATGTACGTCAGCCTGGAGGGGGCCGCGAGCCTCATCCGGTCCTACGAGCCCCACTTCGTGCCCGGCCTGATGCAGACCGAGGACTACGCGCGCGGGGTGCTGCGATCGGGCGCCATCGGCCAGACCAAGCCCGACGACATCGAGCGCCATGTGGCCCTGCGCATGCAGCGCCAGGAACTGCTCACGCGTCCCGACGCCCCCCGCTTCTGGGTCGTCATGGAGGAGACCGTGCTGCGCCGCCGGGTCGGCGGCCCGGAGGTGATGCGTGCCCAGATCGACCGGCTGCTCGAACTGACGAAGCTGCCCAATGTGACGTTGCAGGTCGCCCCGTTCGAGAGCGGACCGCATCCCGGCACGTACGGGCCCTTCGTGCTGTTCCGATTTGCCATGTCGGAACTGCCGGACATGGTCTACAGCGAGTACCTGACCGGCGCCGTCTACCTCGACGCGCGCCCCGAGGTGGCGACCCACCTGGAGGTCATGGACCGCATGGCGGCGCAGGCCGCTACGGCACATCGCACGAAGGAGATCCTCCGGGATCTCCGCAAGGAGCTGTGAATGGATCGCATCAAGCCGCGCATACCCGTCTACAACGGCATGCCCGCGCGGGAGTTGGGCAGCGAGGGCTGGCACAAGCCGTGGAGCGGCGGCAACGGCGGCAACTGCCTGGAGGCGATGAAGCTTGCCGACGGCCGGATCGCCGTCCGCCAGTCGACCGACCCGGACGGGCCGGCGCTGATCTACACCACCGACGAGATGACGGCCTTCATCGAAGGCGCCAAGGCGGGTGTGGCGGACTTCCTGCTCTCCTGAGGCCTGTGCCCTTTTCAATTGCCCCACTACGACACTGAGTTGATGAACGACCGCTGGTGGAAGCCGACTTGGGCAGGTGTCAGAACCAGGACATGATCCGGCGCGGGGCGTCCACCACGCGGCTGACGACCACCACCGGCAGCGGAGGCTGCTCGGCCTTGCTGGGGCTGAGGTTCAGCCCGTAGTAGATCTGCTCGATCGACGGCGGTCCGACCGCGAGGTTGCGCCGGACCGCCTGGGCGGACGACTCCTCGCCGGTCTGCACGAGATAGGCGGCGGCCATCGTGCCCGTACGGCCGACTCCCGCACCGCAGTGCACGAACACCGGCCCTGACGCGTTCTTGACCACGGCCAGCAGCTGCTGGACCTGCTTGGGCGTCGGCGTCTGGCCGTCCCGGATGGGCAGGCGTACGTAGTCCAGACCGGCCTCGCCGGCTTCGGCGAGCTGCTTCGCGCTCAGATCCTCGGCGCGCAGGTCGACGACGGTGGCGAAGCCCATGCTCTCCAGCTCGCGGTATCCGGCGGGCGAGGGGGCGGCGCCGCGCCACAGCTTTCCGTCCGAGCTGACCGGCTGGAAGTTGTGCACACCCTGGACAGTGCGGGTGCCGGCGGGCGCCGAGGTCTCCGCCTTGGCCCAGTACGAGAGGCCGAGAATGCCTCCCGCGCCGACGGCCCACAGAATGAGGTAACCGATGATGACGCCGGCGAGGGCCCGCATGGCGCGCTGTGACAGCGGGCGCTTGCGGAGGGCAGGGCGAGGCAGAGTTGCGGTGAGGACAGCCATGGGCGACCCGGGGGACTAGGGGACGATGGGCGCTTAGGCAGCGTACCCCGGGTTCGTGATCGTCTACGTTTTACGTCCGTTTTGTGTGCCATGTCTCATTTGTCATGACCAGTGGTCGTAGAGCCTCACTCCTTGGCCGGTTCGGCGTCCCCGATGCCCACGACGGTGAGGTTGGCGCGCTCCAGCGTCGCGTCCTCCAGGCAGCCGCGCAGCCGCATCCGGTCGTGATCGGTGAGGGCCGGCCGCACCACTCCCGCGTACAGGCCGTCCCCGAGATCGCCCAGGCTCGCGTGGTGCAGCGGCACGGACGTGGAGTCCCGGCACCGCTCCCAGACCTGCTGCGCCGCCAGCGACCTGCGCGCCTCGGTCAGGTCGGCGCCCCGCAGATCGACCTGGACGAGCACCGAGGTCGCCTCGCTCTCGTCCGCCCGCTCCTCCCTGGTCTGGGTCAGATCGGCGAGCGCCACGACCATCGCCGCGAGCAGCGCGGCGCCCACCACGCCGGCGGCCACGGCCCGTGCGGTACGGCCCCGGGAGGGCGGGGCGCCGACCGGTGGCAGTTCCTCCAGATCGCCGGGCGCGGCCGGATCGGGCGCGGTGAGCACGGCCAGCCGCCCGGCGAGGTGCCGCTCGGCGGGTTTCGCCGTGGCCGAGGCGATCCGCTGGACGATCCAGGCGATCCCGGACAGCGCCACCCCGGCGACCATGAGCACCGGCACGAAGACGTACGTCCGCTCGGTCGGCTCGTCCAGCCAGCGGAACCGGCCGCCGCCGCTGTGCTCCGGCTCGGGCGCCGAACGCAGCCGGGCGAGGGCATCGTCCTGCCGTGCGGCCAGCTCGCGCTGCCTGCGGTCGGAGTCGCGCAGCCGCTCCTCGATCCGCGCCAGGCGTCCCAGCAGCACCAGACCGAACAGCATGACCTCGACCACCAGCAGCAGTACCCCGCAGATCATGGCCCGCTGCCACTGCCAGCGGTACAGATAGATCACGAGGTAGGTCCCCGCCCCGGCGGCGGCGAGCCCTCCGAAGACATACGCGATCTTCCTCATGATCCGTCCCCCAGCTGTACGTCACCCGCCGTCCCGTCGACGGTGAGGCGGGCCCCGACCGGGAACCGGCGTACCGCGTCCGGCGCCCCGACGACCGCGGGGAGGTGGAACTCCCTTGCCAGCACGGCCAGATGGGACAGCGGGCTGCCGGTCTGGGCGACCAGCCCGGTCAGCCCCGGCAGCAGCGGGGCGAGAGCGGGGTCCAGGGTCCGTACGACGAGCACGGCGTCCGGCGGTCGCTTCCCCAGGCCGTCCCAGGCCGTGCCGACCGCGCGTCCGGCGGAGACACCGCGCAGGCTGTCGCCCCGGCCGCGGGTCCGCTCGGCGACGACGACGCCGCCGTCCGCCAGGCGGAAGGAGTCGGGGAGCGGGGGTGTGGCGGAGGGCGCTCCGCGCAGGTGAAGGTCGGCGGGGAGCCCATCCCCCCGCAGGGCGGTGACCAGCTCCGGCCAGCGGAGGAGACCCATGCGCTCGGGGTCGGCCCCGGCCCGCCTGGCCACGTCCCTGACCAGCCGTATCTGGAGCTCCTGCACCCAGCGGATGCGCAGGCGGAGGGCCTCTCGGGGCGGGAGGGCGGCGGGGGAGGCCTGGGTCGGCTGCGGGAGTGTGCTGGGGGCGACGGGGAGCCGGTCCGC
>NZ_JACMSF010000040.1 GCF_014257025.1 Streptomyces cupreus | reverse complement strand
ACGTCGGATGCGACGAGGTTGCCGGTGCGCCTCTGCCGGTTTCCTGACCGATCTTGAAGTCAACCGCTGACAGACGGTCAAGACCGCAGACTCCCGCCCACGACCAGCACGAGCCCGCCGAAGGACGGTCACGCCAGAGCCTCCGACCTGCACGTTCGAAGATGGCGAAGGCTCATTGTGCCGGCGCCACTCCCGTGCCCCGTTCTCGTAAGCACGCGAAGCTCCTGACAGACACGGGTGATCTCGGTCAAGAACCCACTGCTGCCAGGAGCTTTGCCTGTCCATGCGGCCTGCGTCCGCCAAACCCCAACCACACCGTCAGGTTGGAGGGGGCTCATCGGCGGGAGTTACGGCCGCGGATCAGAGGGAGGCGTGGAAGCCGACGTGGTTGTACTGGCCGGCGGAGCTCAGGACCTCGTTCTTGACGGCGTCGGCCTGGGCCAGGACATCCGCGTCGCTGATCGCCGTGGGGCCGACGACGAGGCCGGCGTGCAGGCCGCCGGAGACGTTGTCGAGCGCGGCGTCGGAGATCTCAACGGTCGCAACCTGGGGAGCGGAGTTCATGGTGAAACTTCCCTTCGTTTGGTGATCCACAAGGGGGGTGGCCCCGCCGGGCACTGAGAGCGGGGCTCGGCCGCAGGCGTGCGACACCCGTTTCCGGAGAAATTCGCACGGCCCCCTCGGCGCAAAGGATCAAAGCACGGAGCACGCCGGGCAACCAATCAACCGGAATGCACACCCGGAAAGTTGAACGAACAGTCGACGCATCCGTGCAGGAACGCACACGACTTGGGGGCAGCTTCTCCACGTGCTGCGCGACACCGGGACCCGACTGGTCCCGAAAGCCGCCCCAACACAGCGTCATACGGAAGGCCCTGTGCAGAACCTTCGTGCACCGCACCGCAGTTGCGCATTCGCTGTGCAGATTCACTGAAGCCCGAGTACCGCTCCACCTCAGACACAGACCGTAGTCGACCGACGGCAGACCGTATGCAGGTCAGGACGGCGTACAACGAGCGCGATTACGTGCCTCGCAGCGACGGTGTGCGCGCCTCAGCGGCGCCACCGTTGGTATGAGCCGGGCGCCGGGATCATGGCCTGGGCCCAGGACGCCTGGCGAGGCGGCAGCAGGCGGTCGTAGTGGGATCGATGTGTGAGCTCTTCTGGCGACTCGTTCGGCACCGCAGCCCGACAGACCGTCAGCGGACATGGCGCGAGAAGCGGCAGCGCCGGCTGATCAAGCTCTCCACCTCGCCGAACAGCAGCGGCCCGTATCGCCGCCTGGCACCCGGCCGTATACCGGAACGCCTGCGCACGGCCGAGCGCAGGTCCGCTGAACGAACGACCCACCCCAGCACCGCGACGTGCGGCGCGGCACGCGGCACGCGACGGGCTCGGGGTCAGGCCATGTCCGAGCCCCGCAGCAGGAGCTGTGCCACAGCCATGCCGGCCACCACGATCGCCGCCCGGAAAGGCCACCGGCTCCGGGCCCTCGACGGCAGAGCCGTACCTGCGACCGCGACGATCCCCGCGGCGGCCGCCAATACCCAGTCCGAGGTCTTCGCCGCCCCAGGGGGACCTGCGACGACCACGCCCACAGCCGTCAGCATCACGAGTGGGGCCAGCCACCGGCAGACCGGACGGCTCAGCCGCTGCGGCAGCCCGCGCACACCGGTCGCGAGATCGTCCTCGATGTCCGGAAGGACGTTCACCAGGTGCGCTCCCACGCCCAGCAAAGCCCCTGCTCCCACCGCCCACCAGGCGGGCCAGGACGGCGACGGCAGTCCGAGGGTGACAAAGGCGGGAAGCGAGCCGAAACCCACGGCATAGGGCAGCGGTGAGAGCACCGTGTGCTTCAGCCGCAGGTTGTAGGTCCAGCCCGCGGCCACGCCCGCCAGGTGTGCCGCTCCCGCGGCGGCGCCGCTCAGCAGCGACAGCGGTACGCACAGTCCCAGTGCCGTCCCGGCCGCGACTGCCGCCGCCCGGGATGGGAGTTCGCCGGTGGCCACCGGCTTGTCGGGGCGACCGCAGGCCGTGTCGCGCTGTGCGTCGGCGGCGTCGTTGCACCAGCCGATCGAGAGCTGGCCGGCCAGAGCGGCTGCGGCCACGGCCGCCGACCCGGCCACCCCGCGGCCCGCCGCTACGGCCAGGGCGGTCACGAACACCGTCACGGCGAGCGCCGGCTCCGGATGGCAGGAGCGCAGCAGCACCGGGACACGGTGTGTGGTGCGCGAGAGAACCCCAGACGGGTGGAGAGACACGTCAGCAAGGTAATTGGGCATCCAGGATGCGGAAGGTATTACTGACATGCGTGTTCCCGTGATCGTCGACCATGCCCCTTCCCCGCCCACCGCGCCGAGCTGGACGAGCGTGCCCGCCACGGCGACCACGATCGCCGCCGTTCGCACGGCGCTGCCGCCGTACCGTTACGCCCAGGACGAGCTGACCGAGCCGATCGGCGACCTGTGCCTGCCCCCGGGCGCGGATCGCGCCGTGCTACGCCGCCTGCACGCGTCCGCCGGTGTGCGCACGCGTCATCTCGCCCTGCCGATCGAGCGGTACGCCGGTCTGGGCGACTTCGGGCGGAGCAATGACGCGTGGCTGGCGGTGGGCCTGGAACTGGGCGACGAAGCCCTCACTGGCGCACTGGAGGACGCGGGGCTCCAACCGGCCGATGTCGACCTGCTGGTGTGCGTCTCCATCACCGGCGTCGCCGCCCCGTCACTGGACGCCCGGTTGGCCGGTCGCGTGGGGCTGCGGCCCGACGTCAAGAGGCTTCCGGTCTTCGGCCTGGGCTGCGTGGCGGGCGCCGCCGGTCTCGCCCGGGTACACGACTACCTGCGCGGGCACCCCGACGACACCGCGGTACTGCTCACCGTCGAACTGTGCTCGCTGACGCTCCAGCAGCGCGACGACTCCCGCGCCAACCTCGTCGCCGGCGCCCTGTTCGGTGACGGTGCGGCAGCGCTCGTCGCACGGGGCGGCGGCAGGGCCGGGCCGGACGCGGCCGGGCCCTCGGTGGTCGCCACGCGCAGCCGCCTGTATCCGGACACCGAACGGCTCCTGGGGTGGGACATCCGCGCCAGCGGATTCCGGGTCGTGATCGATGCCGGCGTTCCCGGCATCGTGCGGGACCACTTCGGCCGGCACTTGCGTGCCTTCCTGGCCGAACACGGCCTCACCACCGACGACATCGGGACCTGGGTGTGCCATCCGGGAGGCCCAAGGGTCCTTGCCGCCGTGACCGACTCCCTCGGCCTGCCCGACGACGCCCTGGACTCCGCCTGGCGCTCACTGGCGACGGTGGGAAACATGTCCTCCGTCTCCGTGCTGCACATCCTGCAGAGCATCCGGGAATCCCGTCGGCCCGAGCCCGGTACATGGGGGCTGCTGATGGCGATGGGCCCGGGATTCTGCTCCGAACTCGTCCTGCTGCGCTGGTGAGTGGTCCTCATGCCGTGGTA
Organism: Streptomyces cupreus; assembly: GCF_014257025.1. Lineage (GTDB taxonomy): Bacteria > Actinomycetota > Actinomycetes > Streptomycetales > Streptomycetaceae > Streptomyces > Streptomyces cupreus. The sequence continues at coordinate 84,660 of NZ_JACMSF010000040.1, read as the reverse complement.
CACGCTTCTCATCCTGGCCGTCGCCGCCGAACGCGTCGCCGAACTCCTCGTCGCCCGGCGCAACGCGGCCTGGACCCGCGCCCGCGCCGGAGTGGAGCACGGCCGTGGCCACTACCCGGTCATGGTCGCCCTGCACACGGGCCTGCTCGCCTGCTGTCTGCTCGAACCCGTGCTCGCCGACCGGCCCTTCCTGCCCGCCCTGGGATGGCCCATGCTGGCGCTCGCCGTCCTGGCCCAGGCCCTGCGCTGGTGGTGCATCACCACCCTGGGGCCGTACTGGAACACCCGGGTCATCGTCGTCCCCGGCGCGCGCCTGGTCGGTGCCGGCCCCTACCTCTTCCTGCGCCACCCCAACTACCTCGCGGTCGTCGTGGAGGTCGCCGCCCTGCCGCTGGCGCACTCCGCATGGCTGACCGCGACGGTGTTCACCGTCGCCAACGCGATGCTGCTCGCCGTCCGGGTCCGCTGCGAGAACGCGGCCCTCACCCAGGCGGTGCCCGCGTGAGCACCGGCCACGACCTGCTGATCGCCGGAGGCGGACCCGCCGGCCTCGCCACCGCCCTGCACGCCGCCCGCGCCGGCCTGGACACCGTCATCGCCGAGCCACGCCCGGCGCCGGTCGACAAGGCATGCGGTGAGGGCCTGATGCCCGGCGCCGTCCGCGCCCTCACCACCCTCGGCCTGGAGATCCCCGGCCACCCCATCACCGGCATCCGCTACATCCAGGGCCCCCGCCAGGTCCAGGCCGCGTTCCGGCACGGCCTGGGCCTCGGCGCGCGCCGCACCCACTTGCACAGCGCCCTGCACGGGGCCGTCCTGGACGCCGGGGTGCCCGTACTGCCCCTACGGGTCGAGGACGTACGGCAGGACAGCACAGGCGTGACCATCCCCGGCACGGGGCTGCGCGCCCGGTGGCTGGTCGCCGCGGACGGCCTGCACTCACCCGTGCGCCGCTGCCTCGGCCTGGAGGTGAAGACCCGCGGGGCACCCCGATACGGGCTGCGCCGGCACTACGCGGTGCCCCCCTGGTCGCCCTACGTCGAGGTGCACTGGGGAGCGCACGCCGAGGCGTACGTCACCCCGCTCGGCCCCGCACTCGTCGGCGTCGCCCTGCTCACGGCCCGGCGAGCCCCCTTCACCGCCCAGCTGGAGGGCTTCCCCGAACTGGCGGCCCGCCTTCCTGCGGAAGCGGCCGTCACTGCGGTGCGAGGCGCTGGACCGCTGCGCCGGCATGCCCGTACCCGCGTCCACGGGCGGGTACTGCTCGTCGGCGACGCTGCCGGATACATCGATGCGCTGACCGGTGAAGGCGTTTCCCTCGCCCTTGCCGGCGCCGAAGCCCTGGTCGCCAACGTGCGGCGGGGCACACCGGGCCGCTACGAGACCGAGTGGACCCGCGCGACCCGCCGCCACCGGCTCCTGACGGAACTCCTGGTGAGGGCCCGTCAGCAGCCCGCGCTCGCCCCCCACATCATGCCTACGGCCGAACGCCTGCCGCGCCTCTTCGCAGCAGCAGTGAACGCACTGGCATAGGACTCCGCCGCTGCCGGAACGGCCACATCTCCCGCCACAGCACGTCGCCGGGATCCTGGAAAGGGGCCCCGGGGTTGCCAAGCCCGTCCCCGGTCGAGTCCTGACAGGCTGATTCCGTGCGTCACGGTGATTGCTGCACGCCGCCCTGGCTACCCGATTGACTGGAAGGTGAGGTCCCATGCGCCACGAGGAGTTCATCGGTCAGGTGCAGTCGCGGGCGCGGCTGGACAGCCGGAGCGCGGCGGAAAGGGCGACCCGTGCGACGCTGGAGACCCTCGGCGAACGCATCCCCGCCGGGCTGGCCGAGAAACTGGCCGCGCAGTTGCCGCAGGAGATCGCGGAGCATCTGCGACGTGGCGAGAAGGCAGCGGAAGTTTCCGGCACCGGGGTGCACATGAGTGAACACGAGTTCTTCGAGCGGGTGGCCGGGCGCGAAGGAAAGGGGTTCCCGAAGGCGGTCCATGACGCCCGCTCGGTGATCGAGGTGGTGGGGAAGGCCGTCCAGGGCAGCGTGGCCGAGAAGGTGTGTGACTCCCTGGACGACGAGCTGGCCGCGAGACTCTTCGCCGGCAGCACCGACACCACGGCACACCGCGAGACCGCCGGTACTCACGCCCGTACGCCCGTCGGCGGCCACCAGCCCACGCGGCCTGCGTCAGCCAAGCCAGCCAGTTCATCGACCGGGGACCGTGCCGTGCCGCAACGGGCGCACCAGGGCCGCTCGACCGCACTCGAGCTCGCAAGCCCCGTCTTCGAAGATCATCACCGTATCCCGCCCCGGTACACCGAGGACGCGGGGGATGTCTCAGCGCCGCTGACCTGGTCCGGCGTGCCGGACGGGGCGACGGAGCTGGTGCTGCTGTGCGAGGACGTCGACGCGCCGTCCGGCAGCGTCGTGCACTGGGCGGTCGTCGGCATCGACCCCCGCAGCGAGAGCGTGGCAGCGGGCCGGCCCCCACCGGGCGGCACGGAACTGGTCAACGGCTTCGGCCGACCGGGCTGGAGCGGGCCGCATCCGCCGCCCGGGGAACTACCGCACCGCTACGTCTTCCATCTCTACGCCCTGGCGGAGCCGTGCGTCCTGCGTGATGCGCCCACCGCGGAGCAGGTCCATGAAGCCGTGACGGGACGGGAACTGGCCGAAGGAACTCTGGTGGGCCTGTACGAGCGCTGATGTGCGCGATGTCGGTCGGCCGTTCTTCAGCGGATGCGGCGTCATCGTCGGTTACACCGCTGTCCACCGACTGCGCTCGCCTCAACAGGTACGTACGTGACGGTATAGGCCGGGGGACGCCGGGAACCCGGATGCAGCCTCGACCATTACCGCGGAGGCCCCCAGCAATGGGAATGATCATGGACACTCCCTTGAACGACACCTGCCTCACCGGCTACCGGCGGGTGCCGAAGGCGCTGCTCGCGGCCTACTGGCCGTGAACCGGCGGAGTGGGAGAGCGCCGTATGACCGACTCGTCGCCCGAACCGATCGCCGCACGCATCCGGAGGGCGCTCGACGCCCTGGCCGATGACCGCCACGCACCGGTCCCCGCCTGGGTGCACGCCCTCGCCGAGGGTGAAGTGCTGGTGCCGCAGGCGGACGAGGCCGGCCGGTGGCGGCCCAGTGCCGCAGTTCCCGTGCCCGTCGTCCGGCACCGGGAGGACGGCCCGTTCGTTCCAGTGTTCACCTCAGAGGCGACCGTGGCGGCCGCGCTGTCGTACACGACGCCCTGCCAGCGGGTACGGCTGGGCGTCCTCGCCGCTGTGTGGCCGGGCGAGGACGTGTCGCTGGCCGTCGACCCCGGCTCGCCGGACGCGCTCACCGTCGACGCCGCGGACGTACAGCTCCTGTTCGGCCTGCACAGCAGCTGATCCCGCCGGTACCAGCACGATCAGCGTGTGCCCGCGCCGTCGCGTCTCCCCGCCACCCGTTGCTCAGGCCCGGGTGTCCGGCCCCATCATCTCGTCCAGCCGGGTCGTGCCGTCCTGCTCCGGGTACCTCTGCAGGCTCCTGCGACGGCGGCGCACCGCCCCGTTCACCATCATGGCCAGACCCAGGCAGAAGATCAGCGCCAGGACGATGCCGGAGCTGAAGACGGCGAGCGTGTTCATGGTGGCGATGTCGCGGTCGAGTACCGTCACGGTGTACTCGGGGCCGCCGGACAGGTTGTCGGCGATCGCCAGGCCGGTGAAGGCGCCGGTGGCCGCGAGGAGGAGCAGTCCGAGGAACAGCATCCGAGTCACCTCCTCAAGGAGGGAGTCGTATCACCGGTACGACTACCCAGGGGTCTTGCGTGGCACACGACGACGTCGCCCCGCGGACGTTCCCGGCGCAGTCCGAGTGATCCGGCACAGACCCGGGTCGGCGAGGAGCTCGTCACCGCCCGGGCGCTCAACGACCTGGCCCGGCGGCTGCTGCGCAAGGCCGCGCATGAGCTCGAGGAGACCACGCAAGCGTCGGCGCACCCGCGATGAGTGTGCGGACATCCTCGGCGGGCGGGGTGAGCTCGTCGGACCGGCCGAGGTCGATGACCAGCTGTGGCTCGTCGGGCCGTCGGCGGCGCGGCGGTCCCGCGGGCCGGCGGTGGGTCAGGAGGTTCTGCGGCGCCAGGGCCGAAGCGGCAACTTCCTCTCGAACACGACTTGATCACGTCGGTGACCCCGTCCGCGGCAGGGACGTGGGTCACTGTCGCGTACCGGCTGTAGCCTCTGTCTCGGCGCGGAGGTGATGGGTGACATCGACGACGCCATCGACGCTCTCGGACAGACGTACCGCGATGGGGATGAGGCTGCCTTCCGGCACCGTGCCGCTGAGCATCACCCGTCCATCGGTGACCTCGACGGTGACCGCGCCAGGGTCCAGGCCGAGCGTCCGGGTCAGGACATCCGTCATGATCTCCTCGCGGATCGTCGGGTCTCGCCGCAGGAAGACGTGCAGCAGGTCACCACGGCTGACGATGCCCACCAAATGTCCGGCGTCGTCCACGACGGGCAAGTGTTTGACGTGGTGGCGGGCCATGGCACGGGCAGCCTCCACGACCGACCACTGCGGTCGTGCCGTGACGGGCGGACTGGTCATCAGCCCCTCGGCGGTCAGCGCGTGGGCCTTGGCGTGCTCCGCGGGCAGCAGGTGCGGCCCTGCCAGATGTCCGCCCGGATCCTCCTGACTCTCCTGTTTGCGCAGCAGGTCCGCCTCCGACACGACGCCGATCGGGCGGCCCTGGTCGTCGACGACCGGTACCGCCGCGATGCCGTGCTCAGCGAGGTGCTCGACGATGTCCTTGAAGCCCGTGTCCCGCCGCACGCTCACAACCGCCGCGGTCATGAGGTCGCCGACCGTTCGATGCAGCATGTCACCTCTCCTCCTCTCCCTCCTGTCGACTTGGGCCGTTCTGCCGTTGCGTCGTTGTGCGCGTGCGGGCTACTGGTCGTGCGCATGCGGGACGGTGATGACCGGGCAGCGTGCGTGGTGCAGTACGCCCTGACTGACGGAGCCCAGCAGCATGCCGGTGAAGCCGCCGTGCCCGCGTGTGCCCACTACCAGGCCGAGGGCGTGCTCGGACGCCTTGGCGAGGACCTCTACCGGGTGGCCCCGCACGACCTCCTGGTGCAGTTCCACCTGGGGACGAGCGGCGGCACGCACCGTAACCGTCTCCGTCAGGAGCCTGCGGCACTCCTGGACGGCTGCCTCCTCGTCCAGTGTTCCGAGCCGCGGAGGGTGCCACACATACAGGGCCCGCAGTGCCGCGCCGCGCAGGGCGGCCTCCTCGAAGGCGAAGTCGACGGCCGCAGCGGACTGAGGGCTGCCGTCGACCCCGACCACGAAGTACGGCTGCGGCTGGGCGATGTGTTCCGGCTCCGGTACGACCACCACGGGGCAGGACGCGTGGGCGATGAGCGGCAGAGCGACGGCGGCGGACGTGAACAGCTCCTGGACAGCACTCAGGTGCCAGGAACCGAGCACGACCTCCGTGGCGTTCTGCGCCTGCTCACCCAGCACCCACGCCGGATGCCCCTCCGCCAACAGCCCGGACACCGATACGTGCGCATGGCGGGACTCGACGAAGGCGACCGCCTCCTTCAGCAGCCGATCCCCCGTCGCGTGCAGCGCCTCGTTCCACTCCACCCAGGACGGCCGCCCGCCCGTCGGCCGGTACCCGGGGGTCGGTACGTTCTGCGCGAGGACCAGCAGCAGGGGCAGGCCGCGCCGGTGTGCCTCGTCGGCAGCCCAGCCGAGCACCATGCGTTTGCCGGAATCGGGGTCGACTCCGGCCACGATCGGTTTACGTCCCTGTGCGTGCGTCATCGCCGACTCCCAGTTGTCTCTCTTCCGACGCGACGGTGTGTCTACAGGCCCTGGGAGAGCAGGAGTTCGTGGGCGAGTCGCGCGCCGCGTTCCGCTTCCTCGGGCGGAACGTCCTTCGACGGGATGTTCTCCAGGCCACGCGCGAGTACCCGGAGGGCCTCGGCCAGGGTCGCGACCTGTGCTTCCAGCCGGCTCAGCCGGGCCTCCGGCCCGAGCGCGGCATCGGGTTCAGTGGAACGGTTCTGCGCCATGTCGTGCTCCCTTACGAGGTGGTGAGCGGCCGGTGACCTGAGCGGCCGTCAGGTCCTGACCCACATGCGTGGGGCGTCGCCGGACTGGTTGCGTGGAGCTCGGTCAGGCAGTCGGCTGGAGGAGGAGTGCGCGGATGTCGTGCGGAAGTTGCTCCAGTGCCGCCTCCAGTTGCCCGGGCGAGACGTGTTCGCGTACGACGGCGGTGACGGCGGGAGTGATCCGGAGCACGTCGTCGGCAGAGATCTTCGCTTCCCGGGCGAAGCGGTTCACGTAGCCTTCGCGGTCGTACTTGATCGGTACGGTGCTGGGGTCCCAGCCGTCGTAGTAGGCGCCGCGCAGCAGGTCGGGGAGCTGCGCGGCGAAGTGGGCGGCCACGTCGATGGTGACCCGGTCGCGGAGCGTGTGCAGCCAGGTGCGCAGTACGCGGTGGGCTAGGTGGCGGTCCTCGGTACCCAGGGCTTCCGACACCGCTTTGAGCCAGATGTTGGCGGTGTGGATGGCGTGCTCGAAGTCGGGTGGATGTGTGGGAGCCATCGATCTTGCCCTTCCGGTCTTCCACCGCGCCCATGCGTTCGCGGGATTGCCGTGCCTCCGGGCGGGCGGTGTTCGGCACTGGGAACGGTCGGCTTGATCAGAAGTGGCGAGGCGCGGGTGGCACCTGCCCGGCGGCGTACCGCATGCGCCGCACGAGGTGCACGCGGTGACTTCTCTGTCCTGCCCTTGGCTCCATGCTAGGGCGGGCGGAACCCATTGGCAGCCGCGCCGCAGCGGGACATCACGGGGCTGAGGAACACCACTGGCAATACCCGCCAGGAGCGGAGCCGCCAGCGTGGAGTCGGGCCCACGGGCCCCACCGTGCGGGTGCCGTCATCTGGTCCGCCCTTCGTCGTGACATGCAGAAACCCGAGGCAGGGCATGCGGCCCGCAGGGGCGCCGAAGGGGTGATGACCTGATGCCCGAGGCAACGACAACTGATCCGTACAACCCACCCACCGGCACGGTGCCCGCCGATGGTGAGGTGAGGTGATCTGCATGGCGGCCATGCCTGTGGTCTGGCGGGACTACGGGCCCGTGGGGGCCACATTGACGGGGAACTCCCGCGCTGCCCGGGCGATCGTGCCGCGCTCGCGCACCCGCCGCACCGTGTCAGTCGCGCTGCCCGCCGAGCAGCAGCGGCGCCACCGACCGCGCGAACTCCTCGAAGCGACGTGGCTCACGGCCGGTCAGCTCCCCCACGGTGCCGGTGGTGGACGCGTTCACTCCGGCCCGCAGCGCGCCGAAGACGGCCGCCACGTCGGGTACGTCCACGTACTCCACGGATCGGCCCAGGACGCTCGACAGGCGCCGCGCGACATCGGCGTAGCTGATCGCCTCCGGGCCGGTGAGCTCGTACGTCCGGCCGGTGTGTCCCGCGGTGGTCAGCACCACGGCGGAGGTCGAGGCCACGTCGCTCGGATCGACCATCGCGATCGGGGCGTCCCGGGCCGGAAGGAAGAAGCGACCGGTCTGCGCGATGGTCGCGGCCGAACCGATCACGTTCGACATCAGGTGGCCGGCCCGCAGCACCACGCCTGGGATCCCCGAGTCATGCAGATGTTCCTCGATCCGGCCGTGTTGGTCGAAGAAGACCAGCGGCGAACCAATCTGCGCCCCGACCGTCGACAGGAAGACCACCTGCGCCACCCCGGCAGCCACCGACGCGTCGATCGCCCTCGTCCCGTACTCGGCCTGCCGGAGGTCGTTCGGGCAGATCAGGACCACCCGATCGACACCTTCGAGCGCGCGCCGGATCGTCGACGGCTCACCGAAATCCCCCACCGCCAGCTCGGTCTCACCGCCGATCAGGGCGGCCGCCCGGCCCGGATCCCTGACGAAAGCACCCACTCGGACGCCGAGAGCACGCAGCTCCGTGACGGCCCTCGAACCGACATTCCCTGTCGCCCCGGTCACCAGCGCCGTCATTACGTCGTTCACTCCAAGGATCGGCGATCAGCCCTCACCATGGCCGATCGGTGACGAGAAGTCGTCGTGAGTCACTGAGCGTGGCGCGGGTAACGACCCAGCGTCCTTCCTCTCCGCCTCTCGCGCCGCCCACACCGGCGCCAGGGGCAAGTCGGGCTCGCCGTCCGAACGCGGGCGCAGCTGCCGTTGGTGATCAGCGGTCGCGTTCTGGGGGCCGGTACGGCTGCTGCTGCGCCACCGCGCCGTCGCCGCCCCGATATGCGTCACTCAGAAGCGCGCTTACGCCGTTGTCGCTCCGTGAGCCATGAGGCGGTGAAGAACACCGGCAGAGCGATCCCCACCAGCAGCGCGGAGCCGGTGAACGCGCTTGCCAGAAAGTGGCCCGCCACGCGCACCACCCCGTGGTAGTAGCCGACCACCACGGCCATCAGCAGCACGTATCCCCCGACGGCGGTGCCGAGCACCTGGCGGATCAGGCCGGGCCACCCGGGTCCGGGCGCGCCGGGAGCGAGTTGTTTCGCGAGTAGGTGCTCCGGCCTGCCGGCCGCCTTGTCCGGGCCGGGCCTCTGTCGGTGAAGGAGCCGCAGGCCAAGGGCGAGGTAGCCCATGACCAGCATGTAGCCGGTCAGCATGATCCCGATGTTCAGAGCGAGGGGCAGCACGGTACGGCGCTACATCCGGCGGAACGCCGTCATGATGCGTCCCGGAGCAGGAAGTGCCAGCCGCGGACGAAGGTGTGCCAGCCGAACCACAGCCACAGAGCGAACAGTGCCCATCGCCCGAACGGGTAGCGCATCACCGCGCGCACGGCATCGCTGAGGGTGGGGAAGCCGTCACCTGTCCGGACGAGGGCCAAGCCCTCCCAGGCGAACAGGGCGCCGAACAGCACCGCCCAGACGAGATAGCCGATCACTGGATGCTCCGTCACCGCCGCCTCCGCTCTCGTGTCGTGTGCGTCGGTCGGCTGCCAATGGACAGCCGGGGCCATCATGCGTCACGACGTGGTCGAAACTTCGGATACACGGACGGTCTCGTCGGCTTGTCGTACGACCTGATCGGCCGGCACGGGCGCCCAACGCTCTCTTAACCGTGCCTCACTTCATGCCGGAGGCCGTCGCGGCCCTCGCCGGCCGACCGGTGCAGAACGAGGCCGCAGGCCCCACCCACGGTGCTGCCAGGGCCCCCGCCTCGGCGGGCTACTGTGGAACGGCGGTCCGGGCGCCGTCCGACACAGGCCTGGTCGACGGCCTGGACAGCGTGTCCACCGGGGACAGGCAGGTCAGAATGGCAGGGTCGTAGACGGTAGCCGCGACGGGCTGCGGGACGGCGATGTCGCGGTCTGGAACAAGGAATCGGACTGATGGCAACAGGCACGGTCAAGTGGTTCAACGCCGACAAGGGGTTCGGCTTCATCCAACCGGACGGCGGCGGCCCGGACGTATTCGTTCACTTCTCCGCCATTCAGGCCGAGGGTTTCAAGGAGCTGCTGGAGGGTGACAAGGTCGAATACCAAGTCACCCAGGGGCCCAAAGGACCACAGGCGGAGCAGGTCCACCGCAGGTAGAAACCTCCGTCGTCGCAGCCGACACGGGAAGAGAGGGGCAGCAGGACCGCAGCGCCGTACGGCGGCACCGTGCGTGCAGGCCCTCGGCGAAGCAAGGTGCTGGTGCGCAGGCGGACGATGCCGCAGATGCGCGGACCGGCGCAGCGTTTCCTGTGCCTGTCGTTCGGCACCGGGAGGAAGGGGCATTCCTCCCCGTGTTCACGTACACGACGCCCTACCAGCGGGTGCGGCTGGGCATCCTCGCCGCCCTGTGGTCGGGTGACGACGTCTCGCCGGCCGTCGACCCCGGCTCGCCGGACGCGCTCACCGTCGACGCAGCGCAGGTGCAGCTCCTGTTCGGACCGCACGGCGGATGACGCCGCCGCCAGCCAGCGCGGCGCGGCGTGGCTCCGCGCTGTCGCTCAGGCGTGGTCCACCAGTTCGGCCCGGCCCTTCTGCCGTGCGCAGTGGGCGCAGCAGTAGAACTCCCCGTCCGCCTGCAAGCCATGGCCCAGAATCCTGCAGCTGCAGTTGTCGCAGATGGGGGCCATGCGCTGGGCCGCGCACTCCAGACTGTCGAAGATGTGGACCGCGCCGGCGGCTCGAACCTCGAATGCCAGCTCGTAGTCATTACCGCAGACTTCGCACACCGCCATGGAAGATCACTCCATCCGCTTCCCGGACATGCGGGACCGATGTCTCGCCGGACCACCACGAGCCTGTCGCCCGTGGCGCGGACTGCGCAAGCGCCGCGGGGCCATGTGCGTGACCCGGAACGACCGAATTCAATCGTGGCCGCGCCGAGACAGACCGGAAGGGTGTCAGGCGGGTCGGCCACGGATGAGGGCAGCCCGGCCGAAGTACCGATGGACCGGGCAGGCACCCCCGGGACGAAGCAGTCCCGCCGCCGGGCGGGTATCGGGGCGCCACCCACACCGGAGATCACGATTGGAGTGCCTGGATGAGTCGCGTTCAGGAGCACAATGGAAGTGGTGGGTGGAAAGTATGTACGGCAACCCCCTGGCGGTGGAGAACGCAGCGGCCGCAGTGGACGCGCGGGGCGTCGTAGCGGCGTGGAGCCGGGGTGCCCGACTGCTTCTCGGGTATGAGCCGGGTGAGGTGATCGGGCGTCCGGCGTCTGATCTTCTTGCCGCTCGCCTTCCGGGGTCGGCCTGGCGGAGCCTCTCGCAGCAGGAGGCGTGGACCGGACGGGTCACGCTGCGCGACCGGGACGGCCACCGGGTGGATGCCGATGTGCGGGCTTACCCGTTGGTGGGTGCCGATGACCACGTCGTGTGGTTCGTTCACGCCGTACGACAGGAGACCGACGGCGCGGATCTGGCCCTGCAGCGCCGCCTGCTGCTGTATCACCGGCCCGCGCAGCCGGCAGTGGAGACGGCCATGCGCTACCTGCCCGCGGACCCGCACGCCGGTGTGGGCGGCGACTGGTTCGACGTCATCCCTCTCTCCGGTGCCCGCGTGGCTCTGGTCGTCGGCGATGTCGTCGGCCACGGCATCAACGCCTCGGCCACCATGGGCCAGCTGCGCAGCGCGATGCGCACCTTGGCCGATGTCGACCTTCCCCCGGACGAACTGCTGACCCAGCTCGACGACCTGATCCTCGAAGAGATCGAAGAGGGCATCGAATCTGCCGGGGAGGTCGGGGCGACGTGCCTGTACGTGGTCTACGACCCGGTGTCGCGCCACTGCACCCTGGCCAGCGCAGGCCACCTCGCCCCGGCCGCAGTCCTGCCGGACGGCTCCGTGGACTTCATCCCCATGGTTCCCGGCCCCCCTCTGGGGGTGGGCGGTCTCCCCTTCGAGGCCACCGACGTCCGCCTGCCCGAAGGCAGCCTGCTCGTGCTGTACACGGACGGACTGGTCGAAGCCCACGACCGCGACATCGGCACCGGAATGCAGGAACTCCTGCACGCCCTGACCGTACCCACCCCCTCGCTGGAGGCCACCTGCGACAACCTCATCACGGCACTCCTGCCCGAGTGTCCGGAGGACGACGTCGCCCTGCTCGTGGCCCGCACCCACGCCCTGGGCCCTTCGCACGTGGCCAGCTGGGATCTGCCCGCGGCGCCCGTCATCGTCGCCGACGCGCGCCGGCGGGCCGCCGACCAGCTCACGACCTGGGGTCTGCAGGACATCGTCCCGACCACCGAGCTGATCGTCAGCGAGCTGGTCACCAACGCCATCCGGCACGCCCGGGCCCCCATCCAGCTGCGGCTCATCCGCAACACCGCGCTGATCTGTGAGGTCTCCGACGCCAGCAGCACCGCTCCGCATCCGCGCCGCGCCCGTGCTCTGGACGAGGGCGGCCGTGGCCTGTTCCTGGTCGGGCAGCTCGCCGACCGCTGGGGCACCCGTCACACGCCGACAGGAAAGACCATCTGGGCGGAGCAGCCCCGGCCGCTCCCTCGCCCACGGCCCCGGCGCCTCCCCGCCGACAGGACATATGCAGCGGATCACGTCGTGGGGCCACGCAACAACCAGCGTGAATCCCCCACATGGCCGACGGGCGGATTCCGCCCGGGGATCACAGCCGCGGGCTGACCAGGACACCACCACGAGCGGGTGCTGCCGATCCCGGGCTCTCGCCGAACCTCGTGCGACCAACAGGCACGCCAGGTAGAACAGACAGCCGGCCGGGCTGGTGGCGGTATGTCGGCAAGCAGCCCAACGGACCACGGCGAGCTGATCGACATTGGGGTCGCGTGTGAGCCCACCCTCTGCCGCGCCTCGGCCCTCGCAGCCCTGGAAGTGCCGGACGGAGCCATATGGCGGGTGCGCCGTTTCGCCGCATCGCGCGTGGTGGGAGCAATGCTGCGGATCAAGGGTGCCGCCCGGCTCGGGCGGTCCGGTCAGTTAGACGGAGGAGGACTGCGATGAAGGCGCGGGACATCATGCACACGGGCGTGGAATGCATCCCTGCCCACGAGACCCTGGACCGGGCAGCGCAGCGGATGCGCGAACTCGACGTAGGCGTCCTGCCCATCTGTGGCGAAGGTGACATGCTCACCGGCATGATCACTGATCGCGACATCGTGCTCAAGTGCGTGGCGTCGGGGCACGACCCGTCCAAGGTCACTGCGGGAGAACTGGCCGAGGGCACCCCGAAGTGGATCGACGCTGATGCCGACGTCCGCGACGTTCTCGACGCGATGGAACGGAACCGGGTCAAACGTCTCCCTGTGATCGACGTGAAGAACGACAAGAGACTGGTCGGCATGATCAGCGAGTCCGACCTCGCCCGGAATGTCTCCGACGAGCAGATCGCCGAATTCGTCTCCAAGATCTTCACCCCCCACTGAGCCCCAGCAGGCAGGCGATCGGGATGGCCTGATGGACGCTGACTACGCAAGCCCCTGCGCCTCCCCGCAGCGAATTCTGCTGCCGCAGGCAGGGCGACTGCGGGGCCGGGTTGCGTGGCCGATGATGCGCCCGACGAACCGTGATGCTGTGAGTGGAGGGCCATCTGGGAAGCCGTGGCCTTCTGTGAGGCGCGGCGCTGATCACTGCGGGGCGTGGGCTTAAAGAGGCATGCCCGGCCTTGAGGCAGACCAAGGTCATGGGCTTCCGCCCGCCCAAGCCGCTGCGTCACGAGTTCGAAGCGCTCGGCGAGGCCGAGGGGCGCACGCCTTCCGACGCGCTCATCAAGGCCATGCACGACAGGGTGAGCAAGAGGCGGCGCGGACGACTAGCCCGACGCCGGCGCCGGCGCCGAGTAGAACCGAAACGTCATCCGGTTGCGGGAGCCTTCCGCGTCCACTGGCTCGTTCCGGGACTTTTGCGGGTCAGGCGCCGGGTCATCATGGGGATGAGTGCCCAGTTCAGATGGGCTTCGGAGTGCTGGGGCGGCCGTCGGCATCAACAGCCGACCACGCCACAGGCCTGTTGACGTGGGTCAGGGCAGGCTGGACGGGCCGCTGCACAGGTTCCCGGTGTGACGGGAGAACGCGGCCGTCGCGCGACCGGCGTCAGGTGCACGGGGGCCGTCAGCCCGCCCGGACGAGGAACCGCTGATCTGCCGCACCGGAGCAGCGTTCCTCGATCGCCTCGGCGCCTACGGTGGTGTCGTTGTCGACGATGCCGATGCACCCGGTGCTGGTGGCCGGGCGCAGCCGGAAGGCCCCGGCAGTGGGTTCCAGGCGGAAGAGGGTGCCCTGCGCGCAATTCTGGCGGGGTTCGAGCATGCCCTTGATCTGGTCCTCGCCCATGACCGTCAGACATCCCTTTCCCATCTGGGGATGGTGCCACTGGATGCGGTAGAGCCCCTCACCCATCGGTTCGAGGTAGGTGCGCGGCACGGATGCCTGGGCACAGGGGAGTTGGACGGCTACGGCGCTGTCGTAGGCGCCGTCGCGGTCGCGTCCGTCGGTCAGGCAGAGGTCGGCCGTGCGGGCGGGGCGGAGGGTGACCCAGCCGTCGGTGGGAGAAGCCGGTGCCCCTGGCTCGGCGGAGTCGCCAGAGAGCAGCCCCCAGGCGACCAGGGCCAGCAGGGGAACCGCGAGCGTGCTCGCGCCGGCAAATGTGAAGCCCTTGGGTCGGCGGGGCCGCGCGATCGTGGCCGCTTCAGCCCGCGGTCGAGCATCGGTTGCAAAGTCGCGCGTCGGGAGGGGCGCCGCACTTGTGCGTGCGGCGGCGAGCCGGTCTCTGGCGGCCAGCCAGGCGTCGACCCGCTCACCGTCCCCGCAGGCGCGGACGAACGCGGCCAGGACCTCGGGGCGCGGCAGGCTCGTCCGGCGCAGTACGTCGGCGAGCGTGCTGCGCGCCAGGACGTCACCGCTGCGGGCGGCTCGCTCCTCCAGCTCGCGATACGTCAGCCCCGAACGCTCCTTGAGCCGCTGCATCGACGCGATGAAGCCGGCATCGTCCCGGACTTCGTGCGGAGACACGTCTTCGTACGGCGGCAACTCCCCCAGGTTCCCCATGCGTGTCATCTTGCGTCGTCCCTGCCAACGAGACAACGACGCATTCCGCCATGTCCTGCTGTCCGGGCCGGAGTTCGGACAAGGCTCCGACCAGCCCGGACAGCCCGCGCCTGTCCGGGACAAGCGGTTTCACTGTGCTGCTGCTCCGGCGTCCGCAAGCCTGTTCCCCGTCCAAGCGCTCACACCACAGCGCACGGCTCACACGAGGGAGCATCAGTGGAGAAGACGGGTTTGACGTCCCGGCTGGGAAAGGCGGGTATAGGCGTGGCCCTGGCCGCCGTGGCTACCGTCGCCTTTTCGGGCACGGCGCAGGCAGCCAGTGTGTACGGCGAGAGCACCAACGGCTGCGCTGCCGCCGGGGGCACCTACAGCTACACCTGGACCGGCAATGCCCAGGGGCGTGACACCTACAGCGCCTACTTCAACATCACTGTCCGGGACAAGTGCCCGGGCGACGGCTGGGCAGGCGGCCTCTACCTGAGCTACTGGAAGTACCAGAACGGCCAGTGGAGCTGGATCTCTCAGAAACGGGTCAAGGTCAACGGAACGTACGACATCCCGCTGCACAACGTGGACGGTGTACAGATCAACGTCTGCAACTACTACCCGGAGAGGGCCCCCTCCGGCTGCAGCCGCGTCTGGTGACCTCTCCTCCCACCGGGGTGTGCGAGTCGTACACCCCGGTGGGAGGAAGGGCGTCGCCGACAGGTCGGGCAATCGGCCTGCGGCGGTGCCCGGCCCGGCCGGCCGATCTCCCACGGCCAACTCAGAAGGCTGCTCGGCGCAATCAACGACCACACACTGGACGCTCCAGGCGTGTGCACAGAAGACAGGATCAAATATGCGCATTCGTCACGCACTTGTCGGCGCGCTTGCCGGGACCGCTCTCGCGCTCGGCTCCCTGGCTGTCCCAGCCCAAGCGGCCCCTGCGGCCGGTGGGACCGCACCCGCGTGCATCAAACGCGATGTGACCTACACCGACCAAGGTTTCTGGGTGTACCTGGAGAACACCTGCCTCCGATCCATGACCATTCAGGTCATCGTGAACGACGGTCCCGACGGCCCGTGTTTCACCCTGGCGAAGGGCTACACCGCAGCGCCGTTCTTCTACAAGGGCACATACGCGCGCACGGCCGTCTGCTGACACGCACCGCACGATTCGGAAGATCGGCCGGCGGGCCGGGCACCGCCGCAGGCCGATCTGTCGTGGGCGGCAGGCCGGCAGCGCGCTGACCTGCCGTGGCCGGCCTCATGGTCGGAGTCCTGGTCGGCTTCGTGGCCGTGACCGGCGAGGCCGCGTCGGTCGTACATCGCGCGCCCGCCGACACCGAATTGTCCGAGGTCGGTCTGGAGACTGACGCCGGTATCGATCTCGTCTTGCGTCCAGCCGGTGATGTCGAGCTGTTGACTGAACTGAAATTGGCATTTTCGCAGCAAGACGAACACAGATGGCCACCCCTCTCCGCACCGTTTCGGGCTCCAACGGTGACCCGCTGGCCGAGGCGATCGAGCTGACCCGCAGGCTCAAACTCCCGTACATCCGGCTGGCGTTGACCGACCCGATCCCCACCGCCAAGGCTCAACGCTGGGATCCCGCCGAGGCCGTCCGGGTGCTGCTGGCCGAGGAGGCCGCCGGTCGCGACCCGCCGCAAGCAGGCCGGCTTCCCGGCCGGCAAAACGTTCGGTGACTGGAACGAGACCGCGCACTCCGCAGCCACCCACCACCCACTCACACGTGGAGGTCACGGGAAGTGCAGGTGGATGGTGAGTCCGCCCGCCGGCGCCGTAGGGCGGGGAGCAAAGCGATTCCCGTTCGGTTGGATTGACCACCTGTTAGCGTGTCCGGTCTTCCCGGCCGTCGTGGCCTCCTCAGACTTTCCGTTCCTGGAGAACCCGGCCGCGTCCAACTCCGCCGTGGAGAAGTTCCTCGCGGCGAGGGAACAGGAGCGGATTCGCCGAGCACGGCTCGGTCCTTTTTCCTGTGGCCCCAGTCGCGCCGCGCGGACATCGGATCGGAGGGTGTCCGCGCGGGTCGTTCGTGGGTCGGGTCAGCTGGTGGCGCGTACCGCCTCGCGGATCAGGTCAGCGACCTGCCTCGGCTCGGAGACGGCGATCGCGTGGGACGCGCCCTCGACCTCGACGACGGTCGCCCCGGCCCGCTTCGCCGCGAAGCGCTCCACCTCCGGGTTGATCGCGTTGTCCGCACCGGCGATCAGGGCCCAGGACGGCTTGGTCTTCCACGCGGCCGCGGACGCCGTCTCCTCGAAGGCCGCGGCGGCGAGCGGGCGCTGTGCCGCCGCGAGGACCTTGGTGACGTCCGCCGGGACGTCCGCGGCGAAGACGGACGGGAACGCGTCCTCGGCGATGGTGACCTCGACCGCCGGGTCACCGCCCGCGACCGGGTACGTCCACTGCTTGAGGTTGCTCACCAGCGGCGATGCGGGGAAGCGTCCCTGTAGTTCACCGAGGCTCTCGCCCTCCTCGAGGACGTAGGCGGCCACGTAGACGAGCCCGACGACGTTCTCGGTGGTGCCGGCCACGGTGATGAGCGCACCGCCGTAGGAGTGGCCGACCAGAATGACCGGGCCGTCGATCTGGGAGGCGATCGAGGCGACGTACGCGGCGTCCGAGGCCAGGCCGCGCAGCGGGTTCGGCGGGGCGATCACGGGGATGCCGCTGCCCTGCAACTCGGCGATGACCCCGGACCAGCTGGTGGCGTCCGCGAACGCGCCGTGGATGAGCACCACCGTGGGCGTGGAAGTCGTCATGGTGTGTTGTCTCCTTGAACTCGGAAAGTCGAACTGAGGCGGTTGCGCTCAGGCCGAGTGCAGCGCCGTGTGCAGGGTGTGCACGGCCATCGCGATGGCGGACCGGGCCGCCTGGGTCTCCCGCAGGGCGTTGAGCATCACGAAGTCGTGGATGATGCCCTGGAAGCGGACGGCCGTAACCGGGACGCCCGCCGCGCGCAGCTTGTTGGCGTAGGCCTCGCCCTCGTCCCGCAGCACGTCGGCCTCACCGGTGATGACCAACGCCGGGGGCAGCCCGCCGAGTTGCTCGACGGTGGCCCGCAGCGGCGAGGCGGTGATCCGGGCGCGCTCGGCCTCGTCCGTCGTGTACTGGTCCCAGAACCACTGCATGCCGTCCCGGCGCAGGAAGTAGCCGGTCGCGAACTGGTGGTAGGAGGCCGTGTCGAAGTTCGCGTCCGTCACCGGGTAGAACAGCACCTGCTGGACCAGGGGCACATCACCGCGCTCCTTGGCCATCAGCGTCAACGCGGCCGTCATGTTGCCGCCGACCGAGTCACCGGCCACGGCCAGTCGGCCGCCGTCCAGGCCCTTGGACGCGCCCTGTTCCACGACCCACTGGGCGACGGTGTAGTTCTGCTCGATCGCGACCGGGTAACGGACCTCCGGTGAGAGGTCGTACTCGGGGAAGACGACCGCGGCCTTCGCGCCGACGGCCAGTTCACGCACCAGGCGGTCGTGCGTGTGGGCGTTGCCGAACACCCAGCCCGCCCCGTGGATGTAGAGGATCACCGGCAAGGTGCCCTCGGTGCCGGTCGGCTTGACGACACGAGCCCGGACGCTGCCCGTGGGACCTCCCGGGACGGTGATCCATTCCTCGTCTACCGCCGGCTTGTCGATCTCGCCGGCCTGCACCTCGTCGACTGCCTTGCGGCCCTCCGCCGGAGGCAGTTCGAAAAGGTAGGGCGGGTTGGCGGTCGCTTCCGCGAACGCCGCTGCCGCGGGCTCCAGCACCGGTTCGACCGGCACGAACTCATCGGACAAGGGGATCTCCTCAACTCGCTGCATGCGCCGCCAGTCCCGGCCAACACTCGAACCGAGTCGTGGGTCTGGAGCCTCCGGCGCCTGATTTCACCGTAGAAGCGCTGTGCGCCCCGCAGTTGCCCATGAGTGCACGTCCGGCGTCCGCGCAGCGCACCGAATCCGTTCCGCATCCCGGCAGTGCACTGTGAGAAATGGAGCGCTGCACGGAGAGAACATCCACGGGCGCGCGGCAGGCCTAGCGTTGCGGCTCGGCGGTGAGGGGTCGCCCCGCATTCGGCGGCGAGCATTCACGCCTTCACCGCGTCACCCGTCAGCAGATCGCGCATGCGACGGGCATCGAGAACGTTTATACGAGGGGGTCCCGCACGTGTCTCCAATGCCGGTCGGCGGACTGGTTCCCCGGGCCGTCGACGACGCCGCAGAGCTCGTCGTCCGCAACGCGAGCATTCACACCGGGGACGCGAGCCGTCCGCAGGCCGAGGCGCTCGCCGTGAAGGACGGGGTCATCACGGTCGTCGGTGACGACAAGGACGTCGCCCCGCACATCGGGGCGGACACGAAGGTGGTGGACGCGCTCGGCAGGCGCGTGATCCCCGGCCTCAACGACGCCCATCTGCATGTGATTCGCGGCGGCCTCAACTACGTACTTGAGTTGCGCTGGGACGGGGTTCCCACGCTGCGCCAGGGCCTGGCGATGCTGCGGGAGCAGGCCGCGCGTACCCCCAAGGGTCAGTGGGTGCGGATCGTGGGCGGCTGGTCCGCCGAGCAGTTCGCCGAGCGGCGGCTGCCGACCGTCGCGGAGCTGAACGCCGCCGCCCCGGACACCCCGGTGTTCGTGCTGCACCTGTACCAGTCGGCCGTCCTCAACCGGGCGGCGCTCAATGCCGCCGGATTCGACAAGGACACCCCCGACCCCAAAGGCGGGCAGATCGTGCGCGGTCGGGACGGGGAACCGACGGGCATGCTGCTGGCGGCGCCCAGCGCCCTCATCCTCTACTCGACCCTCGCCAAGGCCCCGGTGCTGGAGGGCGAGGACAAGTTGGTCTCGACCCGTCACTTTCTGCGGGAACTGAACCGGTTCGGCCTGACCTCGGCGATCGACGCCGCCGGCGGGTTCCAGAACTTCCCCGACAACTACAGCACCGTCGTCGAGTTGGCGAAGGCGGGCCAGTTGTCGCTGCGCATCGCCTACCACCTCTTTCCGCAGACCGCGGGGCAGGGGATAGCCGACCTCACCCGCTGGATCGAGATGGCCCGCCCCGAGGACGGGGACGCGTGGCTGCGTCTCAACGGCGCGGGCGAGAATCTCACCTGGGCGGCGGCGGACTTCGAGAACTTCACCCAGCCGCGCCCCGAACTCGGCGACTTCGAGCCGGAGTTCGAGAAGGCGGTCCGTCTTCTCATGGAGAACGGCTGGGGATTCCGGCTGCACGCCACGTACGACGAGACCATCCGCCGGGACCTCGCCGTGTTCGAGAAGCTGGCCGCCGAGGGACTCTTCCCGGCCGGGAACCGCTGGCTGTTCGACCACGCGGAGACCGTGTCCGCGGAGAGCCTCGACCGCGTCGCCGCGCTCGGCGGCGCCTTGTCCGTGCAGAACCGGCTGTCCTTCCAGGGCGAGGCGTTCGTACGCCGCTACGGCTCCGGAGCCGCCGCCGACGCCCCGCCGATCCGGGCCATGCTGGACCGCGGTCTGACCGTGGCCGCCGGCACGGACGCCACCCGGGTGTCGACGTACAACCCCTGGGTCGCGCTGCACTGGCTGGTGAGCGGCCGTAGCGTCGGTGATCTGCTGCTGCGCCCGCGGACCAATCGTGTCGACCGGCAGACCGCGCTGCGGATGTTCACCCGCGCGGGCGCCGAACTCACCGGTGAGGAAGAGGTCAAGGGCGTGCTGCGGCCGGGCTGTTACGCGGACCTCGCGGTGCTGTCCGAGGACTACTTCACCGTGCCCGAGCCGGACATCGCGCGGATCGAGTCGCTGCTCACGGTCACCGGCGGCCGGATCGTCTACGCCGCAGGCGAGTACGAGGGCCTGGACGAGGAGCTGCCGCCCGTCTCCCCCGCCTGGAGCCCCGTGGCGCACTTCGGCGGCTACCAGTCGTCCAGGCAGTGCCTTGCGGGCGTGCGTCAGGCGGAGTCGCTCGGCGAGGCCGTCGCGGAGTCCGAGCAGCACCGTGCCTGGCGTGTCGCGCGCGGCCTGGCCCCGAGCGCCGTCGACGCGCCCTTCGATCCCTGCTTCGTCCTCTGACTGCGCCGTATTCCGGTCCGGCCGAAGCCCAACAGACCCCGTCCACTGGGCGGCTGTTGCTCCGACGCGGACGGTTCGTCCGCGCCGCTACTCATGGAAAGGCAGTTCATCGTGAACATCTCCGAGGTCACCGCGTCCGCCGGCCCCGACCTGCTGACGCCCGACAACTGTGCGGTGCTGTTCGTGGACCACCAGCCGCAGATGTTCTTCGGCACCGGCAGCGGCGACCGTACCGCGATCATCAACTCCACGGTGGGCCTGGCCAAGGCGGCCAAGGTCTTCGACGTCCCCGTCGTGCTCAGCACCGTGGCCGCCGAGTCCTTCTCGGGCCCGATCATGCCGCAGCTGCCCGCGGTCTTCCCCGAGCACAAGGTCATCGACCGTACGACGATGAACGCCTGGGAGGACCCTGCATTCGTCGAGGCCGTCAAGGCGACCGGCCGTAAGAAGCTCGTCATCGCGGGTCTGTGGACCGAGGTCTGCGTGGTCCTGCCCACGCTGTCGGCACTCTCCCAGGGCTACGAGGTCTACGTCGTCACCGACGCGTCCGGCGGCGTCAGCCCGCAGGCGCACGAGCACGCCGTCCAGCGGATGATCCAGGCCGGGTCCGTCCCGGTGACCTGGGTGCAGGTGCTGCTGGAACTCCAGCGCGACTGGGCCCGCGCCGACACGTACGTGCCGGTCACCGAGGTGGTCAAGGAGCACGCGGGCGCCTACGGCCTTGGCATCGTCTATGCCCAGGCCTTCATCGGCGAGCACGCGGCCGGCTGATCCTTTCCACCCTCACAGCAGTGCAGAACTGAGTCAGGAACAGGCAGGAAGAGATGGATACGGGACTGCTGGTCCTACGGCTGGTCGCGGGGCTCCTTGTCGCCGGTCACGGAGTGCAGAAGGTGAGCTTCCGGCTCGGGGGGCACGGCCTCGCGGGCGGAACGGCGGAGTTCCGTAATGACGGGTTCCGCGGCGGCCGGCTCACCGCGGTCGTCGCGGGAGCCAGTCAGATCGGTGCCGGCCTGTTCCTGGCCGCGGGACTGCTCACGCCTCTGGCGGCGATGGCCGCCATGGGTGTGATGACGGTCGCGGCCACGGTGAAGTGGCCCAAGGGCCTCTGGGTGCAGAACGACGGCTACGAGTACCCCCTCGTCCTCGTTGTCATCTGTGCGGCGCTGGCCCTGACCGGGCCCGGCCGGTGGTCCCTGGACCACGCTCTGGCCGTCACTCCGTGGCCGGTGTGCGTCGCCGTCGCCGCACTCGTGATCGGCCCCGTCAGTGGGCTGCTGACCCGTGTGGTGCTCCACCGCGAGCCCACAGCACCGGAGAGGAAGGCCCATGCACAGGCTGCTGACTGACGCGCTCCGCACCCTGGCCCCGCCCAGGGGGGATGCCCACGGCCCGCTGCCTCCGCTGCTGCTCGCGCTGACAGTGGTCACCGGGGTGGTCGACGCGGTGAGCTATCTGTCGCTGGGCCACGTGTTCGTCGCCAACATGACCGGCAATGTGGTCTTCCTCGGCTTCGCGCTGGCGGGTGCCCCGGACCTGTCCGCGCTCGCCTCCGTGGTCGCGCTGGTCTCCTTCCTGCTCGGCGCGCTGGCGGGCGGCAGTCTGGGAACGCGGTTCAGCGCGCACCGCGGGAACCTGTTGAAGACCGCGGCGGCCGTGGAGACGGTGCTGGTCGCCGTCACCGTCGTCGTCGCTGTGGTCTCCGACGGCCGGGTCACCACCGGCGTCCAGTACACGCTGATCGTGTCCCTCGGGCTGGCCATGGGGATGCAGAACGCCGTCGCCCGGCGCCTCGGCGTCCCCGACCTCACCACGACCGTCCTGACGCTGACCCTCACGGGGCTGGCCGCGGACTCCACCACGGCGGGCGGAAAGGCACCGAGGAGCGGCCGCCGGATCCTGTCCGTACTGGCCATGCTCCTCGGCGCCCTCGCCGGAACCGCGCTCCTGCTGCACGGACACCTCGCGCTCGCCCTCGGCCTGTCCCTGCTGCTCCTGGCACTCACCTCCGTGGCCACGCACCGCCTTGCCACGCCCGAGGCCGTGTGGATCAGACCGCCGGTCCAGTAGACGCCCCGCACCCGGTCTGGACGGACATGCCCTCAAAACCACCCGACTCTCCGTGGGCACCGCTCGCTGCGCGTGTCTTCCGAGCGCTGTGGATCGCCCAGTTGGTGTCGAACGTCGGCAGCTGGATGCAGACCGTCGGCGCCCAGTGGCTGCTCCTCGGGGACAGCGCCGCGCTGGTGACGCTCGTACAGACCGCCTCCAGCCTTCCGGTCGTGCTGCTTGCCCTGCCCTCCGGAGTGATCGCCGACCGCTTCGACCGGCGCTCGGTGCTGCTGGTGGCGCAGTTCGCCATGGTCGCGGCCTCCGGCGCGCTGGCGGTGCTGGCGTTCACGGGGGCCCTGACACCGGCGGTGCTGCTCGCGCTGACCTTCCTCCTGGGCTGCGGCACCGCGCTGATGGGCCCGGCCTGGCAGGCGATCCAGCCGGAGCTGGTGGAGCGCGGTCAGCTCGGCCAGGCGGCGGCGCTGGGTGCGGTGAACATGAACCTGGCCCGCGCCGTCGGGCCGGCGCTCGGCGGGGCCGTGGTCGCCGCGGCGGGCGCGGGATGGGTCTTCGCCTTCAACGCGGCGTCCTACCTGGGCACCGCGGCCGTCCTCCTGGTGTGGCGGCGCCCGCGTGCGGCCATCCCGGCCGCGGGGCACGAAGGGCTGATGGCCGCCCTGCACGCGGGCCGACGTTATGTGTGGAACGCGCCGGGGGTACGCCGAGTCCTGCTGCGTACGCTCCTGTTCATCCCGGGCGGCGCCGCGCTGTGGGCCCTGCTGCCCCTGACCGCGAGCCGCACCCTCGCCCTCGGCTCCGGCGGCTACGGACTGCTGCTGGCGGCCGTGGGCGCGGGTGCGGTGGCCGGGGCCTTCGCACTCCCCCGCATACGTCGCCTGCTGGGCGCCAACGCCACGCTCGCCGCGGGCGCGTCGCTGTTCGCGGGGGTCCTCGCGGCGCTGGCCACGGTGCGCACTCCGTGGCCGGCCGTGATCGCTCTCCTGGCTGCCGGACTCGCCTGGATCGGGGTGCTGTCCACGCTCAACGCGGCCGTGCAGACCCGGCTGCCTGCCTGGGCCAGGGCCCGTGGCCTGGCCGTCTACCTTCTGGTCTTCCAGGGCGGCCAGGCGCTGGCGGCACCGCTGTGGGGCGCCGTCGCCGACGGGCTCGGGCAGCGCGCCTGCCTGCTGATCGCGGCGGCCCTGATGCTGCTGAGCGCCGCCAGCGTACGCCGCTGGCCGCTGCACGACGCCGACCGCATCAACCCCGCGCCGTCCGCGCACTGGCCCGCTCCTCCCCTGGTGTTCGACCCGGGAGAGGCAGACGGCCCGGTCCTCGTCTGCGTCGTCCACCGCGTCCCGGCGCACCACCGCGCCGAGTTCGTCGACCGCATGCGCCACGTCCAGGGTTCCAGACGCCGCACCGGCGCCCTGACCTGGGGCCTCTTCCAGGACGGCAATGAACCGGAACGCTTCATCGAGACCTACCTGGTCGCCTCCTGGGCGGAACACCTGGCCCAGCACGACGTCCGCCTGACGGCGACCGACCGCGCCCATGAGGAGCGGGCGCGTGAACTCCTCGCACCGGGAACGGCGCCGGAGGTGACCCACGCCTTCGACACCTCGTCGGGCCCGGCCTTACCCGAGGGGCAGAACCGGTCGGTGCACTGACGGGCACCGATGCGAGCGTTCTGGGACAACACACATGCCCATGCGGCCCATAGCGTCGGCCCCGTAATCCAGCACGCATCGCGGGAGGTACGTCATGACCACAGGTTCCCGGCCCATGAGCAGTCAGCCGTGGCTGCATCAGAAGGGCGAGGTCATCCAGGAGTTCGGCACAGTCAAGCAGTTCCCCCTCGCGCTGTCCTACGAGGCGCGCATGTACTCCTGCCAGCGGGTGAACAAGGTACTGGCGGACACCCAGATCCTCTACGGCCTCTACAAGAAGCACCACTGGATCATGCGGGGCGCGACCTTCTACCAGCTCCACCTGCTCCTGGACAAGCACGCCGGAGAGCAGTTGGAGCTCGTCGACACCCTCGCCGAGCGCGTCCAGACCCTGGGCGGCGTCGCCGTGGGCGATTCCCGGCACGTCGCCGAGCTCACGTCGATCCCGCGCCCGCCGGACGGTGTCGAGGAGGTGCCGGCCATGCTGTCCCGGCTGCTCGAAGCCCACGAGACCATCCTGACCGAGGCCCACGACGCGGCCACCCGCGTCGCCGAGCTCGGCGACGACGGCACGAATGACCTCCTGGTCTCGCAGATCATCCGCACCGGCGAGTCGCAGGCCTGGTTCCTGGCCGAGCATCTGGTCGACACCCCGCTGGTCCGCGCCTGAGCACGCCGCACGTGCATGGACGGGGAGCACCGACCTGTTTCGGTCGCTGCTCCCCTCCCGCACACCCAAGGGTTTGTCCTCGGGGTCGTTCCCCGCACCACCCTCGACCAGTTGGGGATCTTCCCGTTCCTGCTGGCCGGCAGCGTGCTGTGCTGCCCGTCGCGGGGCTCGTCGGCCACATCCGCTCTGGTCGCGCTGGGGCGCTCGAAGCGACCCCGCAGCAGTCGATGTCTGAAGCAGCAGTGCACCAACAGCAGTCCGGACGCGGTTCACTGCCAACGCAGGAACCGCAGCACCGCCTGCACCCGCCGGTGGCCGCGCTCGCTCTGCTCCAGGCCGAGCTTGGTGAAGACACTGCGTACATAGCCCTCGATCGTCTTGGGGCTCAGGACCAGTTCCTCGGACAATGCGGCGTTGGTCAGCCCCTGGGCCATCAGCGACAGCACCTCCCGCTCGCGGTCGGTGAGTTCGGCCAGCGGGTCATGTTCCCGTCGCCGGCCGACCAGCCTGGACACGAATTCGGCGTCCATCACGACCTCGCCACCGGCGACGCGTCGAACGTCGACCGCGAACGCACCGAGGTCGGACACCCGGTCCTTGAGCAGGTAGCCGACCGCGCCGTCGAACTCTTCCATGAGCCGTAGCGCGTGATGCACCTCGACGTACTGCGACAACAGCATCAGCCCGACCTGCGGCGCGAAGGAGCGGATCTCGGCCGCGGCCTCGATGCCCTCGTCGGCGAAGCCCGGCGGCATCCGCAGATCGGTGATGACCACGTCCGGTGCGTAGCGGCAGACGAGGCCGACCAACTCGGCACTGTTCCGGGCCTGGGCCATCACGTCGAAGCCCTCCTCGGCGAGGATACGAGCCATGCCCTCGCGGAAGAGGACCGCGTCGTCGGCGACGATCACTCGCACGGCAGCACCGCCCTGACCCTCGTGCCCCCGCCCGAGGGGCTGTCGACCCGGAGGTCACCACCCAGCGCGGCGAGGCGATCCGCCAGCCCTCGCAGCCCCGTTCCCGGCCCTGGGCGTGCTCCGCCGCAACCGTCGTCGGTGACCTCCACGCACAGGCCGCCTTCGACCGGGGCCACGTCGACGACGACCACGCCTGCGCCCGAATGCCGTGCGGCGTTGGTGAGCGCCTCGCTGACCACGTCGTACGCCGTCGCCTCGAGGTCACGCGGCAGGCGACCGGCGTCGGCCACATGCAGTCGCACCGGGATCGCCGACCGGTCCCCGAGCGCCGCGAGCGCGGGCTCCAGACCCGACTGGGCCAGGACCATCGGGTGCAGACCACGGGCCAGTTCGCGCAGCTCGGCGGTGGCCTCCAGCAGGTACGTCCGCGCCAGTTCGACGCCATCGGCCATTGCCGCGCCGTCGGCCCGCGCCTGCTTGGCCAGGGCGCCGAGCTCCAGAGCAAGGGTGACCAGGCGTTGCTGCGCACCGTCGTGGAGGTCGCGCTCGATGCGCCGTCGGGCCGCGTCCTCGGCGGTGACGATCCGGCGGGCCGCCGCCTCGATCTCCTGGCCCTGTTGCTGCTGCACGATGACCAGTCCGGTCTGCGCGACCAGGTCCGCGAGCAGGCGGGCCTCCGTGGCGCTGAGCGATCCGCCGGCCGGCTCGCGGACGGTGACCGCGCCGCGCACGCTGCCGCGGTGGACAACGGGCCGGACCAGCCGGCGCGGCCCGCCCAGCCCGGCGAGGGTTGCCGGGCCCGCCTCGACGGTCGTGGCCGGCCACCGCCCCCGCGGGATCAGATGATGCTCCTCGCCCACCCATACGACAACTGCGGTGGCGCCGACCGCGCTTGCGACCGTGGCGGCGACGGCGTCGAGCAGGTCCCGCGGCGGGTCCTGGAGGTGGGCCACGGGACCCCCGACGGACATGCGACAGAACAACTCCGATCGCCCAAGGGGCGAACCTAAGTCGCGCAGTGGCCAACCTGCGTGCCCGCCGATCTGATCCGGGTATGGGCGGCCCTGGACGCACTGTCGGCTCGATCAGCAAACACGCGGTCATGTGGAAAGCGGCCGCATGCTGCGCGTGGCTTGCGGGACTAGGCTTCGGGCTGCCGTGCGCGTAGCCATCTGGTATCTCGCCGACCACGGCAGCGTCTGGACCTTCCTGGGCTTTCCCACCTACGGCGACGGCCCCTTTGAGGACATCGGTCTCACGACGACCATTCCTCTGCTCTGCCTTTTCCTCCTGGTCTGCGTGGGAGAACTGGCCGTGGGACGGGCGCTCTGGCAAAGTCGCCGCAGCGCCAGACCGCTCGCCCTGGCACTCCTGCCCATCGAAATCGCAGTCTGGACCGGTTTCGCACTGCCCTTCGGCTTCCTGGCAGGCGCCGCCCGAACCGTGCTCGTCCTCGCGGTGAGGGGCGGCAAGGAGGAAACCACCACCCGTTCGGATCAGCGCGAAACCTAGCGTGGCGCCGGCGGTGGCACCCGGCCATGGTCGACGGCGAAAGAGCCACTCGACGTCAGATCCCCGTATGCCTCATCCTCTTCTCGGCTTCGTCGCGCCCCAGCGCATCGAAGTTGTCCAGGTGAAATTTGTTGGCGTTGAAGGGATCCCCGCGCCAAGACACAGTGATGCGGTCACCCCCGACGAGGCGTCCCCTTCTGCCACAACTCTTCGGGCCGGCCTACGGCTTGATGTCGTAGAGGACGTTGAAGGGGTCGTCCGCGGTGGACCGGGCCACGTCGCTGAAGCCCGCCTCGGCGCACAGATCGCGTACGACTGCCTCGGGCATACCGCACGTGCCGAGAGCGGCTCCGCCGCTCGCGAGGGACGTGGTCATGCAGTAGAACAAGCTGAACCCGTAGAACATCGAGGCCACGGGGCCCACATTGTCCTGGGGGCGGTCCTGGCAGTTGATCTCGAGCATCAGGTAGTCGCCGTCATCCTTGACCGCGGCCCTGACGGCGGCAAGCAGCCGCTTCGGGTCCGCCGCGTCGTGGATGACGTCGAAGGTGGTGACAAGGTCATAGCGTCCGGGAAGCCCCTGGGCGGCATCGACCGTCTCAAAGGTCACGCGGTCGGCGACACCGGCCTTCTCCGCATTCGCCCGGGCGCGTTCCACCTGGGCCGGGAAGTTGTCGAACCCCGTGAAACGCGAGTGGGGAAACTTCTCGGCGAGCACGATCAGGGCGCGGCCCGCGCCGCATCCCACGTCCGCGACGTCGATGCCGCGCCCCAGCTTCTCGACGACGTGCGGGAAGGTGCTCAGCCAGTCGTCGACCATCACGCTCTCGAACCAACTGCCGGTGAAACGGCTCATGCCGTCCCACAGGATGTCCGGGTAGTCGCTCTGCCGCACGCCTCCCCCGCTCCGGAACGCCTCGATCAGTCGTTCGTACGGCGCCAGGGCGGCGGGCATCATCTGGTACACGCCGCCGAGGAACATGGGCCCTGATTCCTCGGCCAGGGCGGGGGCGTGCTCGGCGGGCAGCGTGAAGCGCCCGGGCTCGGGTTCCGCCAGATACCCCGTGGCTGTCATACCCCGCAGCCACTCACGTACGTAACGCTCGTTCAGCTCCAGACGGTCCGCGAGTTCCTGGCTGTCGGCGGGGCCGTTGGCCGCGAGGTCCTTGAACAGGCCCAGCCGGTCTCCCAGGTGGCAGAGACCGATGGTCATCGTCCCGCTGAGGTCCCCGAGCGCTTTCTCCATGAAGGCTTCGACCTTCGCCTCGTCCAGCTCGCGCGGCGCCGCCATGATGTCCCTCCTGACCGTCGAGCACGATCGCGGGGTGCGACCGGCCCGGCCAGCCAAGCACCGGGGTGCTCTCCTGCGTCGCCGCCACGACGGGCGGAGGCGCGAACTCCACTCCCCGGGCGGCGTCGGCGTACTGCGCCCATGCGCGCTGCGCTTCAGCCGGGCCACGCCCGGCTCACGGCGGCTCAGGCCGGGTGCTTGGGTGCCGAGGAAGGACTGGGGTCGGTATGGGTGGGCCGACGTGTGCGCGTGCGGCGACGGATGACCAGGGCCGCGGTCAGCAGGACGGCGAAGAGGGTGGCCAGTGCTGTGGGACCGATGGTGTCCACGCCGTCGGCGACGGCACGCTGGATGGTGGCCGCCGTGTCGATGACGGGGTCCTCGGTGGCAGGGTCGCGCCGGACGCGGATCTCGTACCAGCCGTAGTAGGCGACGTACGCGCCGACGAGGAGGAGCAGTCCGCCTCCGAGGCGCGGGGCGATCACACCGAGGCGGCGCAGACGGGTGACGGCGGTGGTGCGGGTGAGTGCGACGGTCAGAGAGGCCGCGCCGACGATCAGGCCCATCCCGGCGGCGTAGGCCGCGAACAGGGCGATGCCCTCGCCGGTGGAGCCGCTGCGGAAGGCGGAGACGACGATGGCGAGGAACGGGGCGATGGTGCAGCCGAGGGACGCGGTGGCGTACGCCATGCCGAACAGCGCCATCGAGGGCAGGGAGCGCGTGAGGGTGGGGGCGCGGCGGAGTTTCGGGGTCAGGGTGGGCAGTTGGCGGCCGACGAGCAGCCATACTCCGGCGGCGACGATGAGCAGGCCGAAGCCGATGGTGAACCAGGGCAGGTGCTGCTGGATCTGTCCGGCCATGGGCTGGATGGCGAGGCCGAAGATACCGAAGAGGGCGGCGAATCCGGCGGTCATCGCGGCGGTCGCGGCCAGCGCCCGGCCCACGGCGACGGCACGGCTGGGGCTGTCGTCGCCGAGGACGAGCAGGGAGAGGTAGGCGGGGAGCAGGGCGAAGCCGCACGGGTTGACGGCGGCGAGCATGCCGGCGCCGAGCGCGAGGGCGAGGGGAAGGTCGGCCATGGCTTCAGCCGGTGAGCGTGGCGAGCTTCTCGGCCAGCCCCTTGCCGCCGGGGAGCACGCCCTCGTAGACGGTCTTTCCGGTCCGGTCGAGGATCACGTAGTTGCTCTGCTGGATGATCTCGAACCTCTTCCACACCTCTCCCTTCTCGTCGGACAGGTGGGGAAGGAGTCGGTGCCGGTGTCGGAGACGAAGTCGCGCATGGCGGCGTTCTTGTCCAGGCCCGCGACGCCGACGACGTTCGCCTTGCCCTGGTAGTCGGCGGCCACCTTGGCGGTCTCGGCGGCCTGGCCCTTGCACGTGGGGCACCACGGCGCCCAGAACCACAGCACGGTGGGCTTGCCCGCGAGGGTTTTCGCGTCGAACGGTCTGCCGTCCACCGTGGTGGCGGTGAAGTTCAGCGTCTCAGGGACGCTCGTGTCCTCCGCCTCGCTGCCGCTGCCGTCCCCGGTCGGGGACGGCTGGACTGGGGATGACGCCTGCGATGGGGAGGCTCCCGCGTCGCCGACGGAGGCGGAGCCTCCGCCTGAGCCGCATCCGGTGGCGGTGAGGAGAGCGGCGGTCAGGGTGGCCGGGAGGAGGGTGCGGGGGCGCAAGGAGGACTCCTGGGGTTGTCGGTACTGGTGGCGAAGGTAGCTGTGGAGGCTCGAGCGGGCAGCCGGGCGGGGTCTTACGGTTTGGTGACGTCAGCCTGCCGTGTCCCTTGAGCCGTTCGGGGTCGGGGACCGTGATACACCCTCGGGCCAGTGACGTTTCACTCCTGGGCCTGGGGTGCGTCGGCGCCGGCCGATCCACCGCAGTCGTCCGCACCTCCGATGGCTCCGCATCCGGGAGATCCCCGCAAGCCCCGGGTACGCGGTGCTCCGGTCCCCGGGGCACCGCAGATCAGAAAGCGTCGGCCTCGACCCCGACGCCCGCGTCCTCGACATGGATGGCCGGATGCGAGCCACGGACAGCGTGTGGGGCGTCGGCGACGTCACCGGGCGCGGTCTGTTCACCCATGCCGCGATGTACCGGGCCGAGGTCGCCGTGCGGGACATTCTGCGAGAGCCCGGTCCACAGGCCGACCACCGTGCCCCTGCCACGGATCACCTTCACCGCCCCGGAAGTCGGCTCCGCGGGGCTGACCCAGCAAGCGGCCAGGGAGCAGGGGCACCGGCTGCGGACAAGCGCCTCGCGGGTGCCCTCCTCGGCACACGGCTGGATGCACAAGGTCGGCAACGAAGGGCTGATCAAGCTCGTCGAGGACGCCGAGCGGGGCGTCCTGGTCGGTGCCACCCCCACAGGCCCGTCCGGCGGCGAGGTCCTCTACGGGCTCGCCGTCGCCGTCCAGACCGAAGTCCCGGTCGACCGGCTCCGGCACATGATCTACGCCTGTCCCACGTTCCACCGCGGCGTGGAGGGCGCCCTGGGCGGGCGACCTCGTCAGCTGAGCGCCGCGCGGCGCTCTGCCTCCTGATTGACCGCTGACAGCGAGGCCGCGACGGTCGCCTCCCACCGCGGGGCTACCGCGTTGCCCCACCACTGCCCGAGCGCCCACAGGTCCGTGCCCAGCTCACCGGTGTACTCCAGCCGCGTCCTCCGCCCGTGCTCCAGGAGCTGGAACGACTCGGTCTCCCCGGCCGAGGCAAACCCTGGTCCGGACCGCTGGCCATCGCCCTCGACCTCGCCGACGGCCGTCTGGCCCGCCACCAGGACACCGCATCCCCCTTCGGCGACTACGCCGACACCTTCGCCGACGCCGCCTACTGGACGTGGCTCACCCTGCGCCACGAACCCAGCCGCACCCTGCGGACGGCCGCCGTCGCCGCCTGGGCGCTTCCCGTCGTCACCGTCACCGCACTCGCGCTGCGCCGCGGCACCATGCCCAAGCGGGCCCCGCCCCACGCTGCTGCGGCCGGCCGCCGCCCTGCAGGTCGTCGTCGCGCTCCGCCACCTCACCCGCCGCCAGGACCGTCCGAAGCCGACTGATCCGACTCCGCCACCGGAGCACCCTCCACTCGCTTGACGTCAAGGGCTGCAACGTCAAGATCGCCTGGCCAGGGTCCCAGTAGGCGACGTCCGTTGGTGACGACGTCGCCGGAGAGGGCCGCCCCAGGGGGCGGGACACCGACCCACGCGGCCGGTGCGGTCGTGGCCTCAGCGCAGGTCAAAGAGAGGGCCCGTGATCGTCAGGCCCAGGTCGGTGCCGGCATGTGCGATGAGCGCGAGCAACATCAAGGACGCGCCGGCCAAAGCCAGGTCCTTCTGGAAGTGGACCAACTCCCCTTGCCTGGCCTGTGGGTCGCGCTCCCTCCAGAACCTGTGCATCAACACCGCGGCGGGCACCAGGAAGACGACCAGCAACAGCGCGCCCAGGTCAGCCCAGATGCCGAGCAAGACGCTCAATCCGCCGACGAGAATGAGCAAGCCGCTGCCGATCGTGGCGGGCACGGCGAGAGGGACTCCTCTGGATGCCGCGTACCCGGCCATCGCCCTGGTCCTGGTGAGGTGGCCGGCGGCCGAGGCGAGGAAGAGTGCCGCGAAGAGGATGCGGCCGATAAGTACCAAGACGTCCATGACGACCTCCGGGCGGAATGCCGGCGAAGCAGAGACCACCTAGGACAAAAGCTACTCGTCCCACCCCTCCGGAGGATCCGCCGCAGCGTGCCACCGCCCCGGTCCGAACCGCCTCAGCTCTAACCAGCCACCTCAGACAGACCGGCAGCCGCCAGGGCCCGGCGCAGGTCCGTGACACTCGGGGCGCCTTCGCTCGTACCGTCGACATTGCGGTACAGGCGGCACGAGATGCTGGGCCGGGCGCCCGGGACGGCGAACGGATCGGCACCGTTGAGCAGAACGGTGGGGGAACCCTTCATGTCCCACCGCGCGGCTGCGGTCTCGTCGGGCACCTCAACCACCTCCACCGGCACGGCGCGCCCCGCGAGCACGGCCGCGATCCGCTCACATACGAGCGGAGCGTTCGGGCAGCCGGGCACCGCCAGGACCGAGATCCTCACACCCGCGCGCTGTTCCATGACACGCCCTCCTGTCTCATCTCCTGCTTCTCTTCCGAGGAACGTAGACCTTCCAGTGGACTGGAAGGTCAAGGGCTAGCCTGGAGGCATGCGCATCGGTGACCTCGCCGCCGTCAGCGGGCTGACCACCAAGACCATCCGCTTCTACGAGCACGCCGGACTCGTGCCGGAGCCGCCCCGCACCCCGGGCGGCTACCGCGACTACCCGGAGCGGACGGCACAGCGTCTGGCGTTCATCCGCGTCGCCCAGGGCGCCGGGCTCACCCTCGCCGAGATCCGCTCCGTCCTCGCCCTGCGCGACGCCGGAGCCGCCCCCTGCGCCCACGTCACGGCACTCATCGACCAGCACCTCGCCGACATCGAGCGCCGTCTGGACGAACTGCGCACGACCCGCGCCGCCCTGCGCGGCCTCGCCGAGCGCGCCGCCGCGACGGACCCGTCCGACTGCACCGACTCCGACATCTGCCGCATCCTGGCCGGGGCGAACCGTGAGCACCGTCCAATGAGTCCGGCACGCGAACATCCATAACGCGCCAGGCAGAGGACTACCGAGAGCCTCCCACACCGGCGCGGAAACGAGGAGTACGGCCATGCTGCGCGCTGGGCATGGCGGCTCTTGTTGAGCGCCTCTCTCGGTGATCGGACCGAGCCGGCCCACCGTCCACCGGCGCTTTCCTGCCCCGGTGGTGTGTCAGGGGTGCGGAAGCCACGGTGAGGGGGCCGTGAATCGCCGCGGTGGCTTTGTCCCCTGTCAACCGTGTTGGCCATGCTCGGCGCCAAGCCGTCTGACCCGGGACTATTTCTGGCCCGGCCCGGTCGGGCGGGCCAGTTCGATGCCGACTTTTCCACCAATCCGCAGGGCCATGGTGCGGGTCGGCTCCACAGTGAAGCCGGCTGCGGCGATCCGCTGCGACACGGCGTCACCGACATTGTCGCGCAACTGTTCGCCCACCCGACCGCGCATCCCGGCCTGCCGGTGCCCTCGGCCGTGCCAGTGGTCATGCCCGTGCTCGTCGAACACCGCGTCGGCCAGGACCAGCAGCCCCTCGGGCCGCAGCACCCGGCGCACTTCGGCAAGCAGCGCGTCCTTCGACGTACTGTCCAGGTGGTGCAGCATCAAGCTGGAGAAGACCCGGTCGAACGAACCGTCGCCATAAGGCAGTTCCTGGGCGAACCCGCGGTCCAGCCGCACGGTGAGGCCGACCCGCCGGGCCTTGCGACCGGCGCGGGCCAGCGCCTTGGGGTCAGGGTCCAGGCCGACGAGGTCCACGTTCCGGTATCGCTGACCGGTCGCCCGCAGCAGGTTCCCGGTGCCGCAGCCGACGTCCAGCACCCGGTGCCCGTCCCGCAACCCGGCCAGCCTGATCATCTCCTGGTGAATCGGGCGCAGCCCGAACACGTGGTGCACCACGTCGTAGAGCGGCGTCAGGAAGTGCTTGCCCAAACCCGGGATGTACTCCCGCTCGGTGAGCGGCTGAGAAGTTTTTTCGGCCATGGATTCATTCTGACCGCGCCTGGAGCTGCGGGCCTGTACCGATTTACGGCTCCAGTGGGACGATTCGACGGTGAAGACCGTGCGTAAGGCGCCCAGCCGGGACCGGCCGGCGACCTACTCGATGCTGCCGGCACCCGGAGAGCTGCCCGTGGCGACCTGGCGACTGGAGCACGGCTGGGAGAGCACCGGCACCTTCGAGGAGCACGCACACGACTTCCCCGGCCTGGCGTACTTCCAGACCACCGGCGGGCTGCTGCGCACTGGCCGGCGGGCCTGGCCGATCGAGGCCGGCGACCTGTTCGTGATCGCGCCCGGCGACGTGATGGGCCACATCCACGCCACCGACCTGGCCCACGCCCACGGCTGGGGCGTGTTCTTCACCGCCGACGCGCTCGGCCCGGACGTCCCCGGAGCCCACCTGGCCTGGCGCACGCACCCACTTCTGTTCCCGTTCGTGCGCGGCGGCGCGATCGGCGCCCTGCGGTTGCGGGTGCCCGAACCGGACCGGCCCGAGTGGGCCGCCCGGATCCAGGCCCTGCACGGCGAATTGGCGCAACGCCGGGACGGCTACCGGGAGGCCGTGTCGGCCCATCTGACGCTGCTGCTGGTCGGAGTGTCCCGGCTCGCCGCCGATGTCGTGGGCGACCTGCGCGAGAACCGGGAACCATTGCTCGCCGAGGTGTTCGAGGTCATCGAGCAGCGCTACCCACAGCCTCTGTCACTGCGCGACGTGGCCGCCGCGGTCAGCGTTTCCCCGGGCCACCTCACCTCGACGGTACGCCGACGGACCGGACGTACCGTGCAGGAGTGGATCACCGAGCGGCGGATGGTGCAAGCCCGGCGCCTGCTGGCCGCGACCCAACTGCCGATCAGCGAGATAGGCAGGCAAGTGGGCTTCCCGGACGCCGGCTACTTCGCCCGCACCTTCGGCAAGGTGCACGGAATGAGCCCCGCACAGTGGCGGCGAGCCGGCGCCGATCCCGTAAGTCGGCCGCGACGCTGACAAATCCCGTTCCGCGCTGGCGGAATCCGCGTAAGAGGCCAGACGGGTCTGATCGGGTAACCGCGCGACGGCAACCAGGGCTGTCGCAGGAGCCACCCGGATGGCCACCGCCCGGCTCAGGACGGGCCCGTACGGGCTCCGCTGACCACGCCAAGGGCCTACCCACCCGTACGTGAGCACCACTCGGCGTACGCCATCCCGTGCGAAGTCCGAGTCCGAAGAAGTTGCCCGCCAAAGGCGGTCATGTTCCGGATGACTCCGAGGCTGTGAACCTTTCTGAAGCTGATGCCGACTGTTCCGGTGAGGTGGGACGCGGGACAGGGAGGTGCAGTGAGCAAGGACGATCGCTCCAAGCTGCCTCTGTGGCGTTATCTGCGGTGCATGCTCGGCTCACCGCATGTCGCGGACGATCTTGCGCAGGATGTGTGGGTTCCGTTATGCGCGGGCTGCCACGGCTGCGAGAGCCGGACCGACGCTCCCTGGTTGTTCACCATCGCCCGGCGCACGGTGGCCGGCCATCTGCGGGAGCAGGCTGCACCGCGCGCGTCGCATTCTGCGCGACGTCCTCACCGAAAGGGCTACGAGACATGACTGAGCAGGACTACGGAGCGCACCGAGGCGTGCCCGCCGAGCTGGAGAGCGCGCTGGCGGCGGAAGTCTCACTGCGTTCCCGGATGCGGTACGTGGCCGTGGGTCTTGCGGGAGGGTGCGCAGCGCTGCTCATCGCCCTGATGTGGGCGACCGAGCCGCAGCCCCTCCCCGCACGCACCCAGGCAGCCTTCGCCGGACTGATCGCCGCCGGGCCGGCCTGGGCCACTGTCGCCGGCTGGGCCGTGAGCAGGCGCCGACCGCGGTACGCACAAGACCAGGTGCTAACAAGCTGCCGCCAGGCACGCGAACAACTCAACGCGGACCTTGCGCTGGCGCGGCCTCGGCAGCGACAACGCCCCACCCGTGGCAAGACCGCCCACCCTGGGGCCGCCTCCCTGCTGCATCTCGCGGCCTGAGACGCAACAGCCTGGCTCCGAATCACGGTGCAGACCGCGATGAGTTCCCGTGCCCGGGCAGGTCTATCCCTCTACCAAGCGAGGAGAGAAGCACATGAGCGCACCCGAAGTAATGAGCACACCCGAAGTACTGATGGAAGGCATCGTGTTCGGCGAGTCACCCCGCTGGCACAACGAGCAACTCTGGTTCTCCGACTGGGGCGCGCACCAGGTAATCGCACTTGACGCCGACGGCCACCATGAGGTGGTAGTAACCGTTCCGTCGTTCCCGATGTGCATCGACTTCCTCCCCGACGGGCGACTGCTCGTCGTGGATTCGGCACAACGACGGCTGCTGCGTCATGAACCCGACGGATCACTCGTCCAGCATGCCGACCTTTCCAAGGTCTCGGAGAAGCCGTGGAACGACATCGTGGTCGACGACCGGGGCAACGCCTATGTCAACACCATCGGTTTCCCCTTTCCCGGCGGTGAGTTCGCGCCGGGCTTGATCGTGCTCGTCACGCCGGACGGCAACGTCCATCAAGTTGCCGACGACCTCGCGTTCCCCAACGGCATGGCGATCAGCCCGGATGGCGCCACGCTGATCGTTGCCGAGTCGTATGCGAACCGGCTCACCGCCTACGGCATCGACAGCCACGGCCGCCTCGGCAACCGCCGTGTGTGGGCGCAGACACCCGACGACCACCCGGACGGCATTTGCATGGATGTCGAAGGCGCGGCCTGGTACGCCGACGTCGGCAACCAGCGCTGCGTCCGCGTCCGCGAAGGCGGTGAGGTACTCGCCACCCTCGATCTGGACCGCGGCGCCTTCGCCTGCGCACTCAGCCGCGGCGACAACCCCCGCCTCTTCGTCGTCGGCCAGACCTGGAACGGACCCGAGCCGCGGCAACCCAGCGGACGGGTCGTGGCGTTCCCAGCCCCCGCACCAGGCGCCGGAAAACCCTGACCCAGCCAGGCCCAGCGTCCAGAGGAAAAGCCAGCCTCTTCCACCGCCTCGGCCAGGTGGCCTTCAGTCACCTATCGGTCCGGGTGCGGAGGCTCCGCGCCAGGGTGGGGATCATCACCGTCGCAGGGACGAGGTGCAGCCCGAGGAGGGCGGTGGTGGTGGCGGTGTTCGCCCCGGAGAGGAGGGGCGGAACCAACGAGATCGCGGTGAGCGACACTGCCGTCCTCACGAATCGCTCGGCGGGGCGAGCGCTCCACCGAAGAAGAGCGACGGCAATGACGATGCCCACGACCGAGAAGAAGCCGGTCACCACGGCGAACCCTGACAACGGGATCGTCTCGCCCCCATCGGGGACCTCGAAGTCGACGCCAACGGCCTGGGCAAGCGCAGCGGCGAGAGTGGTGGCCACCATCGCTGCGAGCGTGGCAATGAAACCGGTGCCGGCGAGCCCGCGAAGTGGGTGGGTGTGGCTGGTCCGGCCCGATGCCTGGCCTGCGACAACCCCGGTGTCATTCATCCTGTTCATGTCGTTCCTCCCTCATTCGGTAACTGGCGTACGGGCTGTGTTGACCGGCATGTAAAGGTCCTGGCCCATGGGGGTGACGATGCGCGCCCTCGCCGCGTGAGCGTCCACACCGGGACCTACTCCGTGCCGTCCGCCGGCAGGCGCTCCGGCAGCCCCAGCCGCGGGAACTGGTCGTCGTGGAACGTGACGATCTCGGTGATCGCACCGCCGGTGACGCGCAGGACGTCGATCGTCAGCGGCAGGTACGCGTCCTCCTGCTTCCGCCAGAGGTAGAAGGCGACGGCGGGCTGCCGGTTCACCGAGGTGGGGACGCCGCGCAGGCCCTTCATGCCCTCGAAGCCATCCTCGACCCAGCTGTTCACGACCGTGTCGCGGCCGACGTACAGGCCCGGCGTGGGCGGCATCGAGCAGCGGACGTCGTCCCGCAGCATCGCCGCGAGCGCCGGGATGTCCGTGGCCACGCTGGCGTCGGTGAAGCGGCGCACCAGCTCGCGCGTCCTGGCGTCCTCCTCGCCGCCGGTCCAGTCCTGCCGCTCGGCGGGCAGGTGCTCCCGCATGCCGGCGCGGGCCCGCTGCAGCGCGCTGTTCACGGAGTTGACGGAGTCCCCGAGGAGCTTCGCGACGTCCTTGGCCGGCCAGCCGAGCGCGTCCCGCAGGATCAGCACGGCCCGCGGGCGCGGCGCGAGGTGCTGGACTGCGACCAGGTATGCCAGCTCGATCGTCTCCCGCGCGACGGCGACGGTCTCCGGCTCGTCCGCGTCACCCGCGGGCAGCTCGTCGAGCAGCCGGTCCGGGTAGGGCTGCAGCCACAGCACCTCGCCGCCGGTCGCAGGCTCCGGGCGGCACTTGGCGAGCAGGTCCAGGCAGGCGTTGGTGGCGATCCCGTACAGCCAGGCCCGGAATGTCGACCGCCCCTCGAAGGTCTCCCGCCGCCGCCAGGCTCGGAGGAACGTCTCCTGCACGGTGTCCTCGGCGTCCTCGAACGACCCGAGCATCCGGTAGCAGTGCACGTGCAGCTCCCGCCGGTGCCGCTCCGCCAGCCCCGAGAACGCCGGCTCGTCGACCTCGCCCAGACCGCTCACGCCCAGCTCCTCCAGCCGCGTGTCCGCACTCATCACGTCATCCTTCCGCCTCGTCGTGTCCCGTCGTAGGTGTGACGGGTGCGGGCGCGAAAACTCATCACCAGGTCGGTCGGTATGGCTGCTCCAGTGACGGATCCGGTGGCGGAGCACGACGCGCGCTACGGCGAGAAGGGCGCGGGTCCGCTGGAGTGGGAGCGGGTGCGCGACCGCCTGGCGCGTGCCGGCGTCGCCTGGTTCACGACGGCGCGGCGGGCATGGACGCACGGTCCAGCGCCTCGCTCGTAAGTCGGCGCGGGTTGCCGCCACCGTCACTGTGCGTGGCAGGAGCGCCACAATTACGGGAGGCGCCGGTCATGTTCGAGCGT
Source organism: Streptomyces cupreus (assembly GCF_014257025.1). Taxonomy (GTDB): domain Bacteria; phylum Actinomycetota; class Actinomycetes; order Streptomycetales; family Streptomycetaceae; genus Streptomyces; species Streptomyces cupreus. The sequence goes on along the minus strand of NZ_JACMSF010000040.1, from coordinate 45,458 downwards.
ACGTACAGCAGCATCGCTGTGCTGGACGCCTGCGGCACGCCGGTGGGCGGGATCGAGACGCTGTGGGCCAGGAACGCCGCCGGCCGGGCGATGCCCACCGACTGCCGCATCGAATACGACAGCCTGATCCAGGGCGCCAGGTGGGTCTGGGTGCACGCCGTCTCCAAGTGGACGCTGCAGATCACGCCCACCAACTGGATGCGGGCCCAGCCCTCCGACTACTCATCGCCCGGGTCAGCTATCCGGGCACGGTCCTCGCCCAGTGCAACCCGGAGTAGTCAGGGGGGCGATCTCGGCGATCAGCCCCTCGACCAGAGCCCTGCTCTCGTCGTGGATGGGGCGCACGGCCGCCAAGCATGTCGAAGGCTATGACGCCCCCGCGAGAGTGGGTCTCCGACCGCACCCCAGACCTCCCCCGACGTCGCTTACGGCTCCGACATCGCCAGCATCGGTCTGACCGTCCCGGGCGGTGGCCATCGCAGCGATCTGGCACGAGGGTCCGCTCTTGCTGGGCCTCGGCCCCACCCACCAGGTATCGCTCTTCCTCTCGATCGTGGTGGGCGCTGTGACGGTCATCCCCGGCCGCGCGACGCTCTAGCAGGGCTGCCTCCATCTGGCGCTGTTCGCGGCGCACTTGGTGCCGGCGGTCACCCCCTTGCGGCACCGGCTCCCGCCCCGGGGGACCTGCCGCCCAGCCCCGGGATCAGTACCGCCGCCACGGCCAGGTGCATCAGAGCGAGGGAGACCCGGGTGCCGCCGTCCATGCCGTCGCCGATGAACGGCAGGAAGGACACGGCCAGTACGGCACCGGCCACCCCGGTCCAGATGGCGCGGGCGCGCCGCGTCCCGAACCGCTCCAGGGCGGCCAGCAGTCCCCAGCCGGAGAGCGACGCGAGAGTTGCGACGACCGCCACGGGCACGGCGCCGATGTCGAGCGTCTGCTCGCCGTCGGCGATCCGCAGCCGGTGACCCAGTAGTGGGTCCGCGACCAGCCATACCAGGACGGGGGCCAGGACGGCCAGGGCCGTAACCCCCAGGCGCCTTCTCCACGCGCTCACTTGGCGCCCCCCGAGAGTGCCCCGTGCAGGAAGACCTCCACCAGCTCCTGCGGGGTCAGGTCGGGCTCGTCCTCCGTACGCGGCTGGGTGAAGAGCAGCCCGAAGAAGAGCGCCGCGATCTGCTCCGGCGGCCGGCGCAGGGCGGCCTTGTCGGGCTCCAGCAGCTCCGCGAGGGCCGCGCGGATACGGGTCGTCGACTCGTCGCGGCCCGCGCCGCGCACGGTGCCGGGGTGCTTGCCGCCGCGATGCCCCAGCGAGCCGGCGATCGCGCCCATCCTGGACAGGTGCGCCTGCAGCGCCTCGGCCGCCTCCGCGAGCCGGTCGGGCAGCGGCTGGGACACGTCGATCGCGTCGAGCTCGCGGACCGCGTGCTCGGGGGAGAGCGCCTCGGCCACGCAGGCCTGCAGCAGCTCGTCCTTGTCGGCGAAGACCCGGAAGATCGTGCCCTCGCCGATGCCCGCGGCGCGGGCGATCTTCGCGGTCGTCACCGCGGCGCCGTACTCGGCGATCAGCGGGATCGCGGTCTGGATGATCATTGCGCGGCGCTGCTCCGGCGACATGGCGGGGGCGCGGCGGCGGGGGGTCTGGTTCTCCTTAGGTGCTGTCATGACTGCGAGGGTACGGAGTGAGGACTCACTCCGTCAATGAGTGAGTCCTCACTCCGCCCGGCGACCGACGATCTTCACCGAGGTCATCCGCCACTGACCAGCCCGAGCATCCCGGACCCCGCGCGCCCACCAGGTCCGTGACCTGCAACGTCACGATGCACACCACTCAGTGGGGCGCCCATCCCGCGTAGAACTGCCGGCCGGGTCAGGCAGGACCGCAATCCTGGATGATCTCGCGGGCCAGGAGCTGTTGCGGCAGAGGCAACTCGCTCTCGACGGCGTCCGTCACGGCTTCGTCGAGCGTGATCGCGGCGGGCTGTGGGGGCTGCCCGGGTCAGCCGCGCAATACGCAGGCGATCGGATGGGACACCGCGAACCTCTGCTGGGCTGCCTGATGGGGCAGAGCCAGCCGTTCCGCGCTTGTCATGGCGTTGGCTCGGCCGGACACATGTGCGGCGATCGCCAGTCGGTGTACCTCAGTGCACCGCCGCGGCCCTCATGGCTGCTCCCCGGGTTCGCTGCCTGAGCTTCTCCTGTTCATCGCCGGCGGTCAGCCGCGCAGGTGCAGCCCGAAACCCGTGCGGCCCGCGGACTCCAGTCCCTCCTTCAGGTGCAGCGAGGGGATCTCGTAGTCGCCGAAGTTCTGCCGCCGGAACGGGATCGGCTCCGTCGACTCCAGGGCGAGCAGGCGCTGTTCCCAGGCTTTGGCGATGTCCGAGTAGTCCTCGTCGGTCATCCGGTCGGTGCCGTACAGCACGAACGGCGGCAGCACCTCGATGCCCGGGTAGTAGAGGATGCCGTGGTGGATCGGGAACAGCAGATCGTCGATGGGACCGTTGATCCCGCGAGCGGCGTAATGCGACTCCGGGCCGCCGGCGGTCACCGACAGCAGAGCCCTCCTGCCCGCGAGGGTGCCTTCACCGAAGCGCTCGCCGTACTTGGTGTCGCTGTGCTCGCCGACGCCGTACGCGAAGTGGTAGGTGAACACGCGGTCCACCCAGCCTTTGAGGATCGCGGGCATGGTGTACCACCACAGCGGGAACTGGAAGATGATCGTGTCGGCCCACAGCAGCTTCTCCTGCTCGGCCAGGACGTCCTCGGTGAGCGTCCCTGCATCGAAGGCCCGGCCCGAGTCCGCCGCGACCTTCAGAGGACTTGAGGCGTTCGGGCCGTAGTCCGCGGCGTCCACGACCGCCTTCCAGTTCATCGCGTACAGATCGCTCACCCGTACCTCGTGCCCGGCGCTCTGCAGCGTGGACACCGCGAGGTCCTTCAGCGAGCTGTTGAGCGACTTCGGCTCCGGATGGGCGTAGACGATCAGCGTCTTCATGGGAACTCCTTCGGATCGGGTGCCTTCGATCCTGGGCGCCGCCGCGCCCGGCGTTCAGGGGCTCCTCTTCCGTCGGACGGGACTTCCTGGTAACGGCAGGACCACCTTCACGGCCACCATCGAGGCCATACTGGGGGCATGGACGATCTTGCGGGCTTCCTGCGGACCCGGCGTTCCCGGGTAGACCCGGCAGCCGTCGGCATCCCCGCCGACAGCCGCCGCCGGGTCAAGGGGCTGCGTCGCGAAGAGGTCGCGCATCTGTCCGGAGTCAGCGTCGACTACTACGTGCGCCTGGAGCAGGGCCGCGCGACCCAGCCTTCCGAGCAGGTCCTCGACGCGCTCGCCCGGGTCCTCGCTCTCGACGAGACCGAGCGCGGGCATCTCTACCGGCTCGCCCGGCAGCGCCGCCGCCGCGCGAATGCGCCGGGCGGGCGGGTCCGGCCGGAGCTGCTGCGCATTCTCGAACTGGTCGCCGACGCACCCGCGCTGATCATGAATCACCGCCTGGACGTGCTCGCCGGGAACCGCCTCGCCCACCTCCTCTACGGGCGGCCGATGCCGGGCCTGAACACCGCCCGGCACATCTTCCTTGAGGAGGCCGAGCGCGGCCTGTACGCGGACTGGGAGAACTGCACCCTCGACGTGGTCGGGCACCTGCGCCTGGCCGCCGGCAAATTCCCCGAGGATCCCCGTCTGGCCTCGCTCATCGGCGAGCTGGCGATGGGCAGCGAGCGTTTCCGCCGCCTGTGGGCCCGTGCGGACGTGCGCGCCCGCACGCATGGGCGCAAGGCGTACCGTCACCCGCTGGTCGGACTGCTGGAGCTGCACCAGGAGAACTTCGCACTCCCGGACGAATCAGGCATGGAGCTGCTCGTACTGTCCGCAGCTCCCGGCAGCTCCGCCGAGGACGGGCTGTGCCTGCTCGCGGGCCTGGGCACGGCCAGCGCGGTGTCGCGCATCCCACCGTGAACACTCAGGTCCGCGAGTAACGCAACGACGCCCTCCCACCGCCAAGAAGCCGGGACGGTGCCGGGTTCCGATCACGCCAAGCCGGTGTTCACTGCTTCCGCTCTCCAGGCGTGAACGGGCCGGTTGCGGGGGCTACGCATTTGTCGACGACGGTGTTCTCGCCGGCCGCCGAGCCCTCCAAGCAGAGCCGTCCGCCCTTGTCACGCAGGTCGAGGAGGAATCGCGTGGTCGCACCGGACTGCCTGAGGTCGTGTATGCGCTCGTCGACGTAGCCGAGGTCGTTCAGAATCGTCCGGACCCTGGTTGGGGTGGGATCCGCCAGATCCCAGAGCGCCTGGGCAATGCGCTCTTCGTGGAGGGCGCTGGCGCACCAGTCGTGAGCGTTCAACTCCACCTCCGGACCCGCCGTGGGGGCGATGGGCTCCATGTCCGGCGGTGTCTCCACCGAACCGGGCGGCGGTGTCTGCGCCGGACCGGTCGGCGGCGCCTCTGGCGGGGCGCTGGTGGGACATGACTGCGCGACCTTGTCCAGCATCGCCGTGAAGGCCGCGCCAGGGCGGACCTCAGCAGTGTCAGCAGGCTTGCTTTGCGGTCCGTCGGCGCCTGTCTTCTCGGTGCCGCAGGCGGCGAGCGCCAGAGCAGCACCAGCCGCTATCGCGAGCGTGAGCCGCGGGCGGTGCGGGGAGCTGCCAACCGTGCTGGTCAGTGCAGAGGTTCGTCTCATGCGCCAAGTCTCCGATCAAGCCGCCTGCTGCACGTGAGTACGCGTACTCACGTGCAGGGGGTACTCACTCAAACTTGGACGAGACCCGACGACTGTCGCCCGGGCCCGCCCCAAAGACTCGCGTCAGTCCGGCAGGCCGACGAGTTGATCAGAGCGGATGGCCGCAGACGCCACTTGGTCGTAGGCATGCGAGGCAGGGGCCGACACGTTGTCAGTGCCGGGTGACATCATCCGGCCATGAGTGGCGAGTCTTTCAACTGGCATGAGTTCCTGGGACGTTGGCAGCAGGAGTGGGTTCCGCGCGCGGACGAGGACGAGGACGAGGACGGCGGGCAGACCGTCGCGGGCCCGGGCAGGCCCGGGGCCCACGAGGCGGTGATCGCCGCGGCCGAGGAGCGGCTGGGGCGGCGGCTGCCGCCCTCGTACCGGGAGTTCCTGGCCGTGAGCGACGGGTGGCACGTGGACGAGACGGCCGGGGTCTATCAGCTCGGCGGCGCCGCGGACATCGACAGGTTCCGGGATCCGTACGGCATGACACCGCTGTACGAGGAGAATCTGGGCGACAACCCGCCCGAGGAGGACGTCCTGCTGGCCGGGATGTGGCAACGAGCGCTCCGGCTGGAGACCGACTCCGACATGTCGTACGCGCTGCTCGACCCGGGCGACATCGACCAGGACGGCGAGTGGGCGCTCTACGTCTACAAGGGCTGGGGCGGTGAACTGCCGGACCGTTACCCCTCGTTCCGCGCCTACATGGAGGCCATGTACCGCGGTTTCCACTGTGACCGGGTGGACAGATCCGACTTCGTGAACGCGACCACGCGCGCTCAGGACGCCCATGTGGACGACGCCTACCGGCTGGCCCTGGGCGGACGGTACGAGGAGGCACTGCCTCTGCTGGAGGAGGCGCTGTCCTTCGGACGGCCACGGAGCGCTGTCCTGCTCAACCAGCTACGGCATCTGCTGGCTCCGCACAGCTCCCAGGACTACGGCACCCTGGTGGCCGACCCGCGCTACCTGCCCGAGCTGCTGCCCGTGCAGGCCATGACGCCGGCACGCGGCGAATGGCGGCTGGGCGGGGACGACCACTGGCTCGGGATGATGACCGCCCGCGGGGCCGCCCGGCAGACCGCCGAGGCCGTACTTGGCGCGGTGCGGGACGGCACCCATCGCTACGCGCCTCCCGGCCCATGGGGTGGGGCCGTCGCCGAGGCCCGGGAGTCGGCCCGCTGGGGGGCGACCGACGCCGCGTGGCGGGTGCTGCGGGACGCGCTTGCGCTGTGGGAGACGCCCGGGCCCTCACTGATCGCCCCGATCGGCCTGCTCGCCGATCCGGTCCTGGGTCCGCTGATCACCCCCGAGCGTGGGCGGGAAATCCTCGCGACACCGCGGGCCGGTCAGACGGGACCCGCCCCCGAGCCGGTGCCCGATCTCGACCCGCCGGGCCTCGCCTGGCTGACGGAGCCTGCGGCGAACCGGCTACCGCTGGACGGATACCGCTGTGTCTGGGTCGAGGGGATCGACCCCGCCCGCCTACCCGCTCTGATCGGCGAGGAAGGCGCCGAACTGAGCGCGCCCGCCCATCCGCGCGAGGCGTCCTGGCAGGCACCCAAGCCCCACGAGCGGGAGGGCGTGGAACTTTGGGAGGATCGGGCCGTGGTCGCCGTCGGCCGCACCGCCGAAGCGTGGGCCTTCGCCTTCGACGGCCACTCCCACCGCCACCTGAACAAGCTGTTCATGTCCCCCGCTGCGGCCGCGTCCTCGTCCGGCCGCGCGGTGGTGGTGTGGCGCGACCCGAGGCCATCGTCCCCGGGTGACCACCCGGCCGCGTTCCACCTGTCGGTGGCCGAACAGGGCAAGGAACTCTACGCGTTCACCGTGCGGGGCACGAAGATCCAGCGCTCCGGAGCGATACCCGACGCCCTGGACCCCGCACGGCTGTTCCGCCCGCAGAACACTGAACGGGACGGCGAACGGCGTGTGCTGGAAGCCCTGCACACCGAACTCGGGCTCTCACTCCCCCGCTTCGCGCTGACCCACGGCAGGCTCCCCACCTTCACCACCCGGTCCTGGACGCAGGCGCCACCCGCCGGCGAAGGATTCGCCTACGCCTACATCAGCCTCGGGCAGCACCGACCCTGAACCGGGGCGGGCCCGCCCCCGTGCGCCGACGACGACGATCGGCCATGGCACAGCTCAGCCCTGGACCATTGGACGCCGCACCGGCTCCGCCACAGCGCCCTCAGGCACGATGCGGAGGACAGCACCTCCGCCCCGGTGCTGCTCCCGGCACGCCTCCGCCCGGCCCCTGGAGCGGTACGCCCGCCCCGGGGTCGACGCGGTCGCCCGGCACGTCGCCCAGCGCGACCCCGCCGCCCGCTGCCGGGGCTGAGCCGGGGCCCGAGGTCCCGACGTCGTCCGGCTGCATACCTCCGCTCCTCGTCTCCCGGCTACTTGAGCTCGGCCATGGGGAGGAGGTGGAATTCCAGGCCGGCCAGGGGGAATGGTTCTGCGCGCGGGAGTGGGCGCGGCTGCTCGGTGACCGGGGTCTGCAGGAGCAGGCGTTAGAGGTGCTCGCTCAGTTGGGGGGTGCAGAGGAGGCGATCGCGCTGGCCCGGCCGTACGCAGCGGTCGGGGAGCGCGAGTCAAGGACGCCGTGGCACTCCTTCAGCAGCGCGAATCCAAGCCGTTCATACCCGTGTGGACAGGCGCACTCGTCACCGAACCCCCGTTCTAACGCCGCCCTCCGCGAGCCACACCCGACCCGCCGGTGGGGAACCACGGTCGAACTCCGGGCGCGGTCACGGAGTTCCCCCTGCCCGAAGCGGGCACCGAGCGGAGGGCGCCCGCAACGTGGCGTGCCTGGCGGACTCTCAGTCGTGGAGGTCCAGCTCCGCCAGTTCCCTTCGTGAAGTCACGCCCAGCTTGGGATACGCCTTGTAGAGGTGGTACTCCACGGTGCGCGGGCTCAGGAACAGTTGCGCGGCGATCTCACGACTGGGCAAGCCCGTGGCGGCGAGGCGGACTACCTGAAGCTCTTGCGGGGTGAGGAGGATCGTCGCGGGTGGGCAGGCGTCGGCCTGCGCCGCGGCCGGGCTGGTGCCGGTGGCCCGCAGTTCGCCGCGGGCTCGCTCAGCCCAGGGGGTGGCGCCGAGACGGTCGAAGGTCGCGGCGGCGGCGCGGAGTTGCACTCCTGCCTGGGCGCTGCGCCGGCTGCGGCGCAGCGCCTCCCCGTAGACCAGCTGGGTGCGGGCCTGCTCGAAGGGTCGGCCGCCGTGTGAGGCGTCATCGTGATGCGTCTGCACGGCCCGCTCGAAGAGGGACAGGTCCTGGGTCAGCAGGGCCTCGACGCGCAGCGCGGTGGCCCGGGCCCATGGCCGGCCGCTCGCCGCCGCCCAGGAGGCGAACCGCTGCGCCGCGCGCTCGGCCCGGTCCTTGTCGCCCAGCCGGACGGCCGCCTCGACTGCGTCCGTGCAGGCGAGGATGAGCGCCATGGAGTGCCAGGCGCCCTGGCGTTCGGCCTCGTGGATCCTGCGGAGCACCTCCTCGTAGCGGCCGAGGCCGAGGTCGAGGAGGATCAGGGCGGCCAGGCCGTGGCTGCCGTCGACGGCCGGGCCGGGCCGGGCGAGCGCACCTACGCGGATCTCGTCGCCCTCGATCGCCGCGATACGGGCGACGACGTGGTTCAGCTGGGTCAGCCGCTTGTGCAGGCCCGCGGCGCGGGCGAGTTCCTTCGCCTCCGCAATGGTGGCCACAGCCTCCTGGTGCTCTCCGGCGTACACCTGCAGGCGGCCGAGCACGCTCAGCAGGAAGGGCAGCCGTCCGACGACGCCCTGCTGCCGACAGCGCGCCGCCTCGGCCTCGGTCACCCGGCGCAGGAGCATGTCGTCACCCAGCAGCAGACCGCCGGTGATGGCATGGGTACGGCTGTCGTGATCGTCCCGGTCCGTCTCACTCAGGCGGCGGTGCTGATCCACCCGCTCCGTGTCGTCCAACAGGCCGGACAACAGGGGCAGTCCCTGCCCGAAGTCACCGGCCGCCACCCGGTCCAGCCCCTGGACCGCCCGCCCAATGGGATGCCGGTCGCGCTGCCGGGCCAGCACGGCGGCGCAGTGGTGCAGCATGCCCAGGTCATTGCTGTGCCAGGCGTAGAACGCGGCGCTGCGCATCATCTGCGGGCCCTGCGCGGGCGCATCGGGTGCGGCATCGATCAGCAGCCGGACGGCCTCGGAGGTCCCGTCCTGCTCGAAGAGGGCCAGGGCGCGGACATGTGCCGCCTCCGCCCGGCCGATCCGGCCCTCACGGTCGGCGGCGGCCAAGTGGCCTGCCTCCTCGGCGAGTTCGCCGGCCAGGGCGGCCGTCCCCGCCCGGTGGGCGGACCAGGCCGCCGAGATCAGGCGTACTGCGCGAGCGGTCGGCGTCGGCGTCAACCGGGCGGCCTGGCGGTAGAGGTTCGCCGCCGCCGCGAAGCCGCCCCGGGCGCGGGCGCGGTCGCCCACCGCTTCCACGGCAACCGCCACCGTCTCGTCCGGCCCCAGCGTCGCCGCCGCCCGGTGCAAGGCGCCGCCGTCCGCCGTCGGGGCGGTCTCCGCCAGTGCCCGGTGCACGGCGACCCTGCTCGCCAACGGCGCGCTCTGGTACACCGCAGAGCGGATCAACGGATGCCGGAAGCGGACCGACTCCCCGGTGACCTCGATCAGCCGCCGGCTCTCCGCCTCCGTCAGGTCCCCGGGCCCGACGTGCAGTTGCTGTGCGGCCGCCAGCAGCTGGGCGAGGCCGGCCTGCGCATCCGCCGCGGCGAGCAGCAGCATAGTCCGGGTGCGGTCGGGCAGCGCGGAGATCCTCGTACGAAAGGAGGCAAGGACCCGGTCGGGGGCGGCGAGTGGCACAACCGGCGCGAGCGCGATGTCGTCCCCCGCCGCAAACTCCGTGAGCGCCAGGGGATTTCCGCCCGCCCCCTCGATGATCCGCTGCCGCCGGGCCGGGTCCACGCCCAGGGCATCGAGCAGCAGCCCGGCCTCCGCGCGCCCCAGGTGGCCGGGCCGCAGCTCGCGCAGCCCCGCGGCGTCGAACCCCTCGTCACGGGCGGCGAACACCAAAGCCACGCCCTCCGCGGCCAGTCGGCGGGCCGCGAAGAGCAGCGCCTGCGCCGACGGCGTGTCCATCCAGTGGGCGTCGTCCAGCAGACAGAGCACGGGGCGCTCCGCCGCCGCCTCGGCCAGCAAGGACAGCACGGCGAGACCGGTGAGGAAACGGTCCCCCTGCCAGGTGCCGCCGTGCCCCAACGCCGCCTCAAGCGCCCGCGCCTGAGGCTCGGGGAGTGCGTCGACGTGGTGTGCGACGGGACGCAGCAGCTGAAGCAGTGCGGCGAAGGCCAGCTCGGACTCCGGCTCCACTCCGACGGCCCGCAGCACGGTCATGTCCTGCGCCGTCCGCTCCAGGTGCGCCAGCAGACTGCTCTTGCCGATGCCCGCCTCACCGCGCAGCACCAGCGCCGCACTCATGCCGCCGCGCACCTGGTCGGTGAGGCCCGCGAGTTGGACCAACTCGTCCTCTCGCCCGTACAGCACAGCGATCCCCGTTCCGGCCTACGTAGGCTCTACTGAAGCGCTACGGATTCGTCCCGTGACGTGCCCGTCCTAGCTTCGGCGTCATGACGGCACACAGGATCAAGGAAATCGCCGCGGCGGGCAAGCAGTTGCTCCCGCCGCGCGGCCCCCACCGGCTGCTGACCGCAGGCGTCCTCGCCCGGGCGATGGGCCTGGGCGGCATCCTGCCCACCGTCGCCGTGTTCTTCGTCCACTCCGGCGGGCTCAGCGGCGCAGAGGTCGGCCTCGGCATGTCGTTCGCGAGTGTCTTCGGGCTCGTCGCCGCCGTTCCGGCCGGCCGTCTGGTGGACCGCATCGGGGCCCGGCGGGTACTGATCTGCCTGCCCCTCGCCGCCGCAGGGGTCTTCTGCTCCTACGCCCTCGTTCACTCCCTCCCCGCGTTCCTGCTGGCCGGCAGCGCGGCCGCGGCCTGCCTGTCGGCGACCCGGGTCGCCGAGGCAACCCTGATCCAGCAGCTCCTGGACCCGCAGAGCCTGGTCCGCTCCCGGGCCCGGCTGAGCGCCGTACACAATCTCGGCTTCGCGCTCGGGGTGCTGGCCATGGCGATTCCCCTCCAGGCCGGTACGCGCTCGGCGTACCTCTGGTTCATCGCCGCGAGCGCCCTGGTGACCGCCGCCTCCGCACCCTTCGCCTGGCTGCTGCCCCGCGTCCCTCCGTCGCACGCCCGCCGCCCGGCGCTGCGCCTCGGCGCGCTGCGCGACCTGCCCTACCTGTCCGTCGCCGTCCTCACCGGCCTGACGACCGTCCACAACCAACTGCTGACCATCGCCGCGCCGCTGTGGGTCATCGGCCACACCGACGCCCCGCACACGACCGCCTCCCTGCTGCTCACGGCCAACTCCGTACTGGTGGTCTGCCTCCAGGTGTCCGCCGCCCGCGGCACGGACACGACCCGCGGGGCCGTCGGCGTCAACACCCGAGGCGGCATCGCACTGATGCTGGGCTGCCTGCTCCTCGGCGCGGGCGCCGGACTGCCCCCATGGCTCGCTGCCGCCACGCTGCTACTGGCGACGGCAGTACTCACCTGCGGCGAGATGTGGACGGCTGCGGCCGCCTGGAACTTCGGCTACGCCCTTGCGGACCCCCGGGCCGCCGGCGACTACCAGGGCGTCTACGGCCTGGGGCGCGCCCTGTCCGACCTCGTCGGCCCGGCGATGGCGACCGCGGTCGTCGCACTCGGCAGCACGGGCTGGGCGCTCGCCGGACTCTACTTTCTGCTCCTGTCCGTCCTGACACGCCTCGCGGTCGGCCTCGCGCAGCGCACACGGCAGCACGCCACAGCACCCGGGAAGGCCGCATGGCCATCGGCCACGGCCGCGTGAGCCGCCACAGCGCGGCCCGGGCTCCGCCGGACCACTCCGGACCACACCCACCACACATTTCCAAGCCATCGAGAGGCACACCCATGCGCACAAACCCCAGCACCCGGTACGACGACTTCCCGACCCGCGACAACACCGCCGTCCTGCTGGTCGACCATCAAATCGGCCTGTTCACCGGGGTGCGCGACATCACCGTGCAGGACCTCAAGCACAACGTCACAGGCCTCGCCCGAGCCGCCGCCGTCCTGGGGCTGCCCATCGTCGCCACCACCACCGCGGCGGACAGCATGTGGGGCCCACTGATCCCCGAACTCTCCGCCGCCCTCCCCGCCGGACACAAAATCATCGATCGCAGCACCGTCAACGCGTGGGACGACGCGCGCGTCCGCGAAGCGGTCGAGGCCACGGGCCGCTCCAAGCTCGTCATCGCCGGCGTCTCGCTGGAGGTGTGCGCCGCGTTCCCCGCGCTCTCCGCCACCGCCGCCGGGTACGACACCTACGTCGCCGTCGACGCCTCCGGCACCTTCTGGGCCACCAAGCGCGAGACCGGCCTGCTGCGCCTGCACCAGGCCGGCGTGGTCGTCACCGACTACTCCTCCCTGATGGTCCAGATCCTCGCCGACAACGCGGACCCACTCGCCGGCGAGGTCTACGGCACACTCGACATGCCCTTCGCCACCCTGGTCGGCCAACTGGCGGCGGCCCTGGGCCCGCGCACCGACTGATCCGAACCCGCCCGAAAGACTGAGGTCGAGCATGCCCGCATTGATCTTCATCCACGCCTTCGGCTCCAGTGGCCGTGCCTTCCAGGCCCAGACCACCGCCCTCGGCGAGGAGTACCGCGTCCACACCCCCGATCTCCCCGGGCACGGCTCGGCCCCCGGGCCTCTGACCCTGGACCGAGCCGTCGCCACCGTGCGGCAGGTACTGACGGAGGCTGAGGAACCCGCCTACCTCGTGGCCGTTTCCGGCGGAGTCAGCGTGGCCCTGCTGACCGCACTGGCCGAGCCGGAGAAGGTCGCGGGCCTGGTGCTCTCCGGCGGGGCCGCACATACGGGCGGGGCAGGAGCGGCGGTGCAGCGGCTCGTGCTGGGGCTGCTGCCTCAGCCCCTCCTGGTCCGGGCCCTGGCACCGATGTACTCCGGAGGGATGGCGGCTCACCGACAGCAGGCGGAGGAGGACCTGCGCAGGCTCGGCAAAGGTGATTTCCTCGCGGGGCTACGGGAGTTGGGACGACTGGATCTGCGCCCGCGGCTGACCGAGGTCGAAGCACCGACGCTGGTGCTGTGCGGAAGCAAGGACCGCGCCAACATCCCCTTCGCCGAGGAACTCGCCGAGGGAATGCCCCGGGCCCGACTACGGCTGATCGCCGACGCCGGGCACATCTGGAACCTGCAACAGCCACAGCTGTTCACCCGCATCGTGCAGGAGTTCGCCGGCTGAGTGAGCCCGGCCATGGCACGTCGCTCCGTGCAGTCAGATCGTCCGGCAGAGACGGGCCGCGTCCAGCATCGCAGCATGGACGTTCCGGCTCGCCACCGCGTCGCCGATCCGGAACAGAGCTCCTCGACCGGATCGGTGCAGGCGTCGCAGGGCGGGCTCATCAGGGGATCGTTGACGCTCGTCCCACACCTCCCAGGGGTTCTCAGCGGCCGTGGTTGTGCATGACGTGCTTGGTGCGCGAGTAGTCGTCCAGCGCGTAGATCGACAGGTCACGGCCATAGCCGGAGCCCTTGAAACCGCCCCAGGGGACCTCGCTGGACAGCACCAGATGCGAGTTGACCCAGACGGTGCCGAAGTCGAGGCGCGCGGCGACGGCGTGGCTGCGGCGGGCGTTCTCGGTCCACACCGATGCCGAGAGGCCGAGGGGGACGTCGTTGGCCCGTCGTACCGCCTCCTCCTCGTCGGTGAAGGTCTCGACCGTGATGACGGGGCCGAAGATCTCCTCGCGGGCGGCCTCGGCGCCTTCGGGTACGTCGACCAGAACGGTCGGGGCGATGAAGTAGCCCGGTCCGTCGACGGATGCGCCTCCGACGGCCACCCGTACGCCTTCCTTCTTCGCGCGCTCCAGGTACCCGGTGACCCGTTCGAAGTGGGCCTTGGAGACCATCGGGCCGACCTCGTCGTCCTCGCCCGCTACATGCAGGTGCTCTCCGACGATCTGTGCAAGAGGCTCGAAGGCCGGGCCATCAACATCCACCACTCCTTCCTGCCGAGCTTCGCCGGAGCCAAGCCGTATCACCAGGCTCACCGCCGTGGGGTGAAACTCGTCGGCGCGACCGCTCACTACGTCACGGCCGACCTGGACGAAGGGCCGATCATCGAGCAGGAGATCATCCGCGTCGACCACCGAGCCGGTCCCGACCGACTCGTCACCGTCGGCCGTGACGCCGAACGCCTGGCGCTGGCCCGCGCCGTCAACTGGCACTGCCAGGGCAGGGTCCTGATCCACGGCAACCGGACGGTGGTCTTCAGCTGACGGGAACGCCCCGCCTACGACGTCCCTCCTCCAGGGACGTCGTAGGCGGCCGTAGATACACACGACGGCAATGGCGGCCGGGCGGGCCGCAGCTGCCCGCCCGGGTGGCCGTCCGATCCGCGCCCGCATGGCGATGCGCGGCGAAGGAGGCGAAAATGAGACCAACCGAATAAGGGCCACCCGATCAGTGCCAGGTGATCGCTCATGTGCCGATGGCTCGCCTACTCGGGAACACCCCTGCTTCTCGACACCATCCTCTACAAGCCGGCCCACTCGCTGATCGATCAGAGCCTCCACTCCAGACTGGGTGTCGAGACCACGAACGGCGACGGTTTCGGCATCGGGTGGTACGCGCAGGAAAGCATCGACACCCCGGCCTTGCTCAAGGACATCGGCCCCGCCTGGAACAACCGCAACCTGAGGGAGATCGCGGATCATGTCCGCTCCCCGTTGTTCTTCGCCCACATACGGGCGTCGACCGGCACAGCGGTGCAGCAGACGAATTGCCACCCGTTCCGGCACGGCCGTTGGATGTGGATGCACAACGGTGCCATTGCAGGCTTCCCTCTCATGCGCCGCGAGCTGTCCCTGCTCGTCGACCCCGGGCTGTACTCGGACATCGAGGGAACGACGGACTCGGAGATGATGTTCTACCTGGCGGTCACCTTCGGCCTGGACGAGGACCCGCCGGGAGCCGTGGCCCGGATGGCGGGAGTGGTGGAGCGCAGCGGCAGGGACCACGGCGTGGAGTTCCCGCTCCAGATGACGATCGCCGTGACCGACGGCGAACGCGTATGGGCCTTCCGCTACTCCAGCCAGGGCGCTTCGCGGTCGTTGTTCTACAGCACCCGCGTGGACGCACTGCGCAAGCTGCACCCCGATATGGCGTTCCTGCAGGAAGTGTCCGACGAGACCCGCCTCATCGTGTCCGAACCCCTCGGCGACCTGCCGGGTGCCTGGAACGAGGTACCCGAGAGCAGTTACGGCGTCGTACATGCCGGAGCCGACGGGTTGTATCCCTTCACCCCAGAACCGGCGTGACGCGTCAGCAGATAGGGTGACGCCTTTCCAGTTCATGGCGTAGTAGGGAGTCGAGCATGGCTGGCGCAGATGAGAGACCGACCGAGGTCGGCAGACGGGACATCCCGCTGGCGGGCAATCGCACGCTGAGGGTGACGGAGTTCAGCAACGGCAGCCTCCGGATCGCGGTGAAGACCGGGTCTCCCTACGTGATCACGAGCCTCGAACAGATCGACAACGAAGCCGTGCTGAAAATCTCTCCCGGACGTGAGGGGTCGAACGCCCACAAGAACTGGGTCCGTGACCACACCCAAAGCGACGAAGAACCATCCTAGGGAGCGAGCGACGTTGTGAAGGCCTCGTCGCCCCGGTGCAACTCCCGCCGCCCTATACGTGGTTGACGTCGCAAGATGGGGCGCCGGTCAGGCGGCCGGCTGCAGGCGGACGCAGCACCGTCCCGGCGCCGGCGCCAGGCACGCCTCAAGGCCGCTTTCGCCCAACGCCCTGAGCACCCCGCGCAGCAGATGCAGGTTCATCCCGCACACTGTCTCGGTGTGCTCGCGCGCCAGCACATGGAAAGGGCAGTTGCCCAGCACGATGGCCTCCCCGTCGTGGCGCGGCTCGAACCCGTACCGCTCCAACAGGTCCGTCACGCCGGCGGCTTCCTGCACGCCCAGCTGCTCGCCCAGCTCCCCCGCCTTGCGGTGCAGCACGGTGCGGACCGGTTCGCCTGTCGCGTCGGACTCCTCCACCGCCTGCGCCAGCAGCCGGCCCGCCAGCTCGTAGCGCCGCTCGGGCAGGCTGACGCTGACCTGTCGGCCCGAGCGCCGGTAGAGCTTCGCGGGCCGGCCCGCGCCGGGGCCGCTGCGTCCGCTGCGCCGTTCGTACACCGCCTCCAGCAGCCCCTGATCGGCCAGCCGGTCCAGGTGGAAGGCGGCCGTCTGCCGCGCCAGCCCGAGGGCCTGGGCGGCGTCGTCCCGGCCGACCGGCTCGGGCTGGCGCACCACGTGCTCGTACAGCCGCCGACGCGTCGGCTCGTCCAGAGCCGCGACGGCGGAGACATCAGCGTCTGTCGGTTCCTTCGAGTGGTCCACGCACACCAGTGTAAAACCAACAGCCATTGACTAAAGAGACGGGGCGCGCTTCTATTGATAGTGAAAGTTGTTGATACAGGAGGAGGGTGTCATGTCGTCCACCGCCCCCGCGCCGGCCGCACCCCGGCGCAGCCTGGCTGCCGACCCGGCCTACCAGGCGTTCTGGATCCTGCGGACGGGATTCACCGTTGCGCCGATCCTGTTCGGCCTGGACAAGTTCGCCAATCTGCTCGTGGACTGGCCGACCTACCTCGCGCCGTGGATCAACGACGTGGTTCCGGGCAGCGCCCAGGACGCCATGTATGCCGTCGGCGTCATTGAGATCATCGCCGGCATCACCGTCGCCGTGGCCCCGCGGTTCGGAGGCTGGCTGGTAGCCGGCTGGCTCGCCGGCATCATCGTCAACCTGCTGACCATCCCCGATCACTACGACATCGCCCTACGCGACTTCGGCCTCCTGCTCGGCGCCGTCGCCCTGGCCCGGCTCGCCGAGCGCTACCGCGCCACACGGCAGTCGAGCTGACCCTGCGCCCCGCGCGGGAACGGCGGGTGACCGGCTACGTCGCACTGACCAGGCGCAGCACCGGAGCCGGGCGCTCGCCGAGCACGCCAGGCGCGGAGCGTACGCCGAAGCCTTCGGGGTGGCGCACGCCGACTCCGCCGCCCCGAAGGCCGGCGAGGATCCCGCCCGCGTCCGGCACCCCATGCGCACTGTGCGGTCTCGGTGAAGACCGGCTCCGGTCCTGGACCTGTTGGTTCATCTGTCTTGTGACGAGATGCCGTAGGGGACATTCGGGTGGACTACCCCGTGCGCCGCAACTGCCCTCACTCCCCTTCCCGTCGTCTTCTCCAACGACGTCACAACTGAGGAGGCAATCGTGACCCGACTTCAGGCTTTCACCACGGACACCGCTGCACTTCAGGATCTCGACCCCTACCGCTTCCCCGCCGCGCGCATCGACGACCAGCCGGAGCAGACGCCGACGCCCCTCGGCGTCACGGATCTCGGCGACTACGTTCTGCCCGCACCCGACCCGGCGAGCCGCCTGTCCCTCTCTCTCGAACCGGCCGACCGTCGCCGTCTGGAACTGCATGCCGCTCTCACCACCGCGGCTATCGCACCGCTGCCGGGCGACCTCGACGCCATCGAGGCTCTGTGCCAGCTGGACGACACCACAAACGCAGCACTCCGACGATGGATCAATCATGCCATCTGACCCGCCATCACACAGACGCACCAGTGCTCATGGACTCATGGGCTGCGGAAGTCCTCTGAATCCGGGTAGGTCACGTGGGTGCAGCCGCGCCGCTCGGTGATGTCGTCGACGTACGCGCGGAACAGAGCGGACAGGCTTTGGGAGTCGAGCACGTTGTCGTAGGCGTAACTGGAGCTGAGGGTGTGCAGGGCGGGCTTGCCGTTGCAGATGGAGGAGGCCCACCAGGCGCCGTTGGTGTGCCCGGTCGTTCCCGTCTTGATGATCTCGTCCCTACTTCCGAGGCTGTCGTATCCCACCGTGCGTGCCTCTGGGCCGAAGTAGGAGACGGTGCGCAGCCACCAGGGCGAGTGGGTGAGTGCGCTGCGGGCGTAACTACGCTTGCCCTCGGGCATGCCATCGGCGATATGTCCCACCTGATCGGGGCCGACCGCCAGAAGGCAGCTCTGTACGGGGTTCGCGTCTCGGGCGGGCGTCGCGAGGGCGCGGTCGGGTAGGCGGCCTTGCCCCTGCTGCTTGATGTGCCGGGCGAACCAACGGCAGGAACCGTTGACCGCCTGCGCGGGGCGAAGGGCGGACGGCGCGTTGGCCAACGGGTGGTCGGCCAGGGCGGGCAGTCGGGTCCGGCAGCCGATCCGGTCGGTGAGTTTCTCGGCGGCCGAGCGGGCGATGCGGGCCAGGCGCTGACGGTCTGCTGCGGAGACGTCGTCGTAATCGGCGCGGGCGGTGACGTTCAGCAGTTCAGGGGCTGTCGCGCTGCTGCCGGGTCCGCACTCGGCGCGGACCGTGGTGTACCAGTTCCCGTACCAGCCCAAGGTGCCATCGCCCATAGGCTGCGGTTCAGGGCGCCGATCGGCGACAGCGGTGACGTCCGACTTCTGACGGCCGTTCGTGTCAAGGCCGTAGAACGGCTCGTGTCCGCTGTCATCACCGATCCAGTGCAACGGCGTGGAGGTGTCGGTGCCCTGCACGACCAGCGTGAACAGGCCTATCGTCTTGCCCGGACCGGGCACCTTGTAGATGGTGCAGGAACTGGGCAGCTCACGTGCGTCGAGCCGGTCGTAGTCGCTGGCCTTGGCTCGGACCGTCCCACCGCGCAGGTCCATCACCGTGGCCGGCGACACGAGCCGACCGCACGCCGCACTGATCTCCCGCTCGCTGGACGCGCGGTCTCGTGCGTCATCGACCGTCAGCCAGCCCGCGTACACGCTCAGCCCGATCCCGCCCCACGCCGTCCACCGCCACAGCCTGATCCACCCCGCGCGCACCGCACACTCCCCCGTTGCATCCCATCTGGCGCGATCATCGCGGCGGCAGGCACCGAGCGTAAGCCTTGGGCCCTGCGCTCATCGACGCAGGACAGGCGCCGGCCCAATGTGACTGAACCTCTTTCATCCTGGCTGTCGGACGAACCCGGCTGGTCAGAGGCGGTGACGTGGCGAAGGCCCAGCTCATCGTCCGTCGCTCCGAGCTCCTCGTCTGAGGGATCTTGGCAACGCGGTCGCCCGGTGGCGATCCGGTTACAGGTCCGGCGCTTTCGCTGTGGCCAACGCGCTTGCTGGCGGTGATGCTGGCCGGTTGCGCGGGACCCGTCTGGCGCATGCCGCCAGCCGTCCGGGCGAGCCGGTCCACACTCGTGCGTCTTATCCGCCGCTTGTCCAAGCCTGCGGTGCACACGCCCAGGGCGCTACGCCGAGGCCGGGCGGCCCGGCGCGCCGGCCGCGATCCATGTCGCTGCGGCGTCTCCCGTAGCGATCACTGTGAGCCATACGGAGCCCGCCCATGGGGCCAGCGGCCGGTGGTGGGGTGCGTTTCAGAAGTGGATCTTGAAGTGTCAAGATCCACTTCGTGGGGCGGCATGATCTGACGATGCGCAGCGGGCGAAGCTGGAGCCCTTGCTCCCGGTCGGCCTGTTCCGGCGTTGGCAGCGGGATGGCACTTGGCACCGCGTCTTCGAGCAGTTGCAGGCTCAGGCCGACGCCGAAGGACTGATCACCTGGGATGTCTCGACTCGACCATCGCCCGGGCCCACCAGCATGCCACTGGTGCCCGCAAAGAGGGGATCTGCAGGTCGAGCCGCCGCCGCAGTGGCGGGCTGTCTCGGCGAGCCCCGCGCGGTTGCACCAGACACGGCTCACGGCCCGGCCCAGCCGCGGGCTACAGGAGCCGCAGCGGCCGCACCGTCGCGCCGTACATCCAGCTCAGCGCACCGGGAAGCCGAAGGAGTAGCCCTGGTCCTTGAGCCAGGGCAGGATCCGGCGCAGGGCCTCGACGGTCTGGGAGCGGTCGCCTCCCGCGTCGTGGAAGAGGAGTGTCGGCCCGTTGGGCAGCTCCCGTTCGACGGTGGCGACGATGGCGTCCGTGCCCGGCCGCTCGAAGTCCTTGGTGTCCACGTTCCAGCCCAGCGGACGCATGCCCCGGGAGGCGGCGAGCGTACGGCTGTAGGGGGTGAAGGCCCCGCCCGGCGCCCGGTAGTACATCGGCCGTACGCCCCCGGACGCCTCGGTGATCATGCGCTCGGCGTCGAGTATCTGCTCCGACTGGTAGGCCTGGGGCTGCCTGTCCATGGTGGTGTCGTGCGACACCGAGTGGTCGCACAGCCGGTGCCCGGCGGCCACCACCTTCTTCACCAGATCCGGGTGGGCCTGAGCCTGCGTACCCACCATGCAGAACGTGGCCTTCACCCCGTACTCCCGCAGCACGTCCAGGACTTGAGGGGTCCAGACGGGGTCGGGTCCGTCGTCGATGGTGATGTTGACGCCGCGAGCCCCCGCGTCCGAGGCGTGGGCGATGGTCTTCGCGACCGGCTCGACGTCACCGCCCGGCGTGGCCGACGCGCTCGGCTTCGGCGACGAGCCGCCCACGGCACCGGCCTGCGCGGCCCACACCGAGGCCCCGGTTGCGAGCACCGTCACCCCGAGCGCCGCCCCGACCACCTTGACGTACCAGCCCCGCCCAGCACCGTGCCGTGCCATGTCCGCCCCGCTCTCCCGTAGTTCCCCATCGATCCCGAGCTACCTCGCGACCACCTGGCAGGACGAGAAACGGCGGCCAGAGGATCCGTCCGTTACCGATCACGGACAATTCCCGGAGAGATCCCGGACAACTCACGTGGCTATCCCCGCTCCGCGCTCTTCTGCTGCCACTCGCTCCACGACAGGTTCCAGGCGCCGAAGCCGTTCCCGGGCGCCACGACGCCCTTGGTGTCCTTGCCGGTGATCTCGAAGGGGTCGCCCGGCCGCACCTGCCCGTAGAACCAGGCCGCGTTCGCGTCGCTCATCTCTATGCAGCCGGAACTCTGGTTGGAGTTGCCGAACCAGCGGGCGTTCCACGGGGCGGCGTGCGCGTACATGCCCGACCAGGTCAGCCGCATCGAGAAGTCGACCATCTTGTCGTAGGCGTCACCCAGGCCCACTGTCCCGGAGTTCATGTTGATCGTGCCCTCCTTGGCCATGAGCACGGCTGTTCCGCGCCAGGAGCGCTTGTCACCGCCGGGTGTGCCCCCGGAGACCGGTATGCGCCGCACCGTCTCGCCGTCGCGTACGAGGGTGAGCTGGTGGCTGTCGAGGTTGACCTTGACGATTTGTTCGGCGCCGATGGTGAAGGTGGTCGTGTAGTCGCGTACGAACCAGCCGCCGTCCGGGCCCGAGTCGGTGCCGTTCAGTTCGGCGTTCAGCATGACCTTGGTTCCGGGCTTCCAGTACGTCCTGGGCCGCCAGTCGACCCGGTCCTTGCCCGACCAGTCCTGTATCCAGCCCCAGGAGCCCTCGGTGTCGTTCGAGGTGGTGATCTTGAGCTGCTTCTCGACCTCGGCCTTGTTCTTGACCGGATGGTCGAAGACCAGGGAGATCGGCTGGGCGATGCCGACGGTGGCTTCGGCGCCCGGCCGCCAGTCGACCTTGTTGACCTTGTCGGCCGGGGCCGTGGTGAAGGAGGCCTTGGTGCTCTTGGCGGTTCCGCCCTCGGTCCGGGTCTTCGCCGTCACCGTGTACGCCGCGCCGCGTACGGCCTTGCGGTCGGAGACCCACGACCGGCCGTCGGCGGCGACCTTCCCGGCGAGCTTGTGGCCCTCGCCGTCGGTGACGGTCACCGAGGTGAGTCTGCCACCCTCGGCCGTGACCCTCACGGGCTCGCCGCCGGAACCTGATCTCCCTTGGGTGTGACAGTGACCGTGACCGGGCGGTAGGCGGCGCCTGAAGTTCCCTTGCCGTCCGAAGAGTTCGGGGAGCCGCTCGACGAACAGGCGGCGAGCGGTGCCAGCAGGGCGGCCACAACAGCGGCCCGGGCATGGGCGAGTACACGTATGCGCGACAACAGTGCCTCCGCAATGGGCGACAAGATGGTGGATGTCGTGACTGTAGAGGCGGAAAACCCGAGGTCAGCCGCTGTGGAGCAATGTGACGGCGACTGGTGAGGAACGGTCATGGTCCGGTCACATTCGCCGGACGGAACGGTCATGGGCCGCTGTGAGCCTCCTGTGTGTCCACGCGACAGGTCCGGGGAGAAGGAGAGGCTCACACTGTGTCAGCGCTGCTCGTTCCGCCCAGCCGCTCGTCCCGAGCACAGAACCGGGGCTTCGCCCTGCGCGCCATCACCGCGGGCACCTACCGCGCCTTCCTCGCGTCCCCCGACGGCGCGGCCCTCGGCGCCGGTTTCCTGCAATGCCCGTCCTGGGCCGAGGTCAAGGAGGGCTGGCGGGCCCAACTGCTCGGCTGGGGGCCGGATCCGGAGACGGGTGAACTGACAGGCGTGGCCCTGGTGCTGCTGCGGCAGTTCCCCGGCACCCGCAGGTACTTCGCCTATCTTCCCGAAGGACCCGTCGCCGAGTGGAGCGACCCCGAGGTCGACGGCTGGCTCGGTCCGCTGCTGGAACACCTGCGCCGCGCGGGCGCCTTCGCCGTGCGCATCGGCCCGTCGCCCGCCTACCGGCTGGGACGCCGCGCTCCTCAAGCCGCTCACCGGACCGGGCCGGCGCCTCGGCGACGTCCTCGCCAGTGAGGTGGACCCGCTCGGCACCGCCGTCGCCGAGCGGCTGCGGGCCCGGGGCTGGCGGCGCTGCGGTGGTGACGGCACCGGAGGGGACCGGGACGCCCAGCCCCGGCACGTCTTCCATGTGCCGCTCGCCGGACGCACACCTGAGGACCTGTGGTCCGGGCTCAACCAGGAGTGGCGGCGCAATGTCCGCCGAGCCGAGAAGGAAGGCGTGGAGGTCGTGGTGGGCAGCGCCGCCGAACTGCCCGAGTTCTACCGGCTGCTGGGCATCACCGAGCGCCGCGACGGCTTCCGGCTCGGCCGCTCCCTCGCCTACTACGAGCGTCAGTACGCGGCGCTCAACGCCGAGGAACCGGGCCGGATGAAGCTGTACCTCGCCCGGCACCGAGGCGAGATCCTGGCCGCCCACACGATGATCACGGTGGGCCGCCGGTCCTGGTACCAGACCGGCGCCTCCGCCGACCACCGCCGCGAGGTCCGGCCCTCCAACGCCCTGCAGTGGCGGATGCTGCTGGACGCACACGCCCTGGGCGCCGACGTCTACGACATGCGCGGGGTACCCTCCACTCTTGATCCACAGGAACGTGCGTACGGACTGCTGCGGTGGAAGCTCGGCACCGGAGGACAGGTCGTCGAGACGTTGGGGGAATGGGAGAGACCGTTGGGCGGCAGCGCCAACCACACGCTTTACCGCGCCTTCCAGGCGTACCTGAACCGCCGATGACGCCGGCCACGCTCACGACGCCGACCGGCACGAAGACAGCCTCCGCCGCGCGCGGCAGTGCCGTCATGGCCGCCGGGTCCATCGTCTCCCGCGCCACCGGTTTCGCCCGCTCCGCCGTGGTCGCGGCGGCGCTGGGCACCATCGGGCCGGTCGCCGACGGCTACGCGGTCGGCAACGCCCTGCCCACCATCGTCTACATGCTGCTCCTCGGCGGCGCGTTGAACGCCGTGTTCGTGCCCGAGCTGGTCAAGGCCGCCAAGGAGCACGACGACGGGGGCGCCGCGTACACCGACCGGCTCGTCACCGTCTGCGTCGTCGCCCTGCTGGCGATCACCGCGACCGCGATCTGGGCGGCTCCCGCGATCATCGACGCGTACACCGACTACACCGGCGAACAGGCGGACATGACCACCGCGTTCGCCCGCTACTGCCTGCCCCAGATCTTCTTCCTCGGACTTTTCACGCTGCTCGGTCAAGTCCTCAACGCACGCGGCCGGTTCGGCGCGATGATGTGGGCGCCGGTCCTGAACAACCTCGTCGTCATGACCGTCTTCGGTCTGTACCTGGCGCTGGCCATGGGCGGCGGGGACGGTGGGGCCACGCTCACCGCGACCGAGACCGCCGTGCTCGGCTGGGGCACGACCGCCGGTATCGCCGTCCAGGCGCTCGCCCTCGTCCCCGCGCTGCGCGCGGCCCGCTTCCGCTGGCGGCCCCGCTTCGACTGGCGCGGCAGCGGACTGACCCGTCCCCTGCGCTCGGCCGGCTGGCTGGTGCTGCTGGTCCTGGCCAACCAGGCCGCGTACTGGGTCACCACCCGGCTGGCCACGACCGCGGGCCTCGACGGCGGCCCCGGATACGGCGCGTACAACAACGCCTATGCCCTGTGGGTCGTACCACACGGCATCATCACGGTCTCCGTGGTGACCGCGCTGATGCCCCGGATGAGCGCCGCCGCCGCGGACGGGGACACCGCCGCCGTGCGGCGCGACGTCTCCCACGCCCTGCGCGTCAGCGCCTCCGCCGTCGTACCCGCCGCCTGCGCGCTGTTGGCCCTCGCCCAGCCGGTGATGGCCCTCGTCTTCGGATACGGCAGGACCAGCGCCGCCGACACGGCCGCCATGGCCGGAATCCTGATGGCCTTCGCGCCGGGCCTTGTCGCCCTGTCGGGCCAGTACGTCCTGTCCCGCGCCTTCTACGCGCTCTCCAACACCCGTACGCCGTTCCTGCTCAACCTCCTGATCGTCGCCCTCAACGCGGGACTGTCCCTGGCCGCCGCCCACCTGCTGCCGGCGCGCTGGGCCGTGACGGGCAT
Organism: Streptomyces cupreus; assembly: GCF_014257025.1. Taxonomy (GTDB): domain Bacteria; phylum Actinomycetota; class Actinomycetes; order Streptomycetales; family Streptomycetaceae; genus Streptomyces; species Streptomyces cupreus. Next base: position 21,003 of record NZ_JACMSF010000040.1, on the reverse strand, counting down.
GGCGGCGGCGTACTCCCTGGCGCTGTGCGCGGGCTGGGCGCTGACCGCCCGGGTGCTGAGCCGCCGGCTCGCCGTCGAACGCCCCCTGCGCTCGACTGCCCTCGGCGCACACGCGCGGCTGCTGCTCGCCGCCGTCCCCGCCTCAGCGCTGGGCCACCTCGCGGCCCTGGGAACCGCACCGGCGGGGTCGGTGGTCTCCACGGTTGCCGGCGCGGCCGCCGTCGTCCTCACCTTCGCCCTGCTCGCCCGTCCACTGCGGCTCGCCGAACTCGACGCACTGCTCTCCGGCATACGCCGCAGATCGACCCGGACCTGACCATCACCGAGGGAGAACCGCCGATGTCCCGCGTGCTTCTCATCGAGGACGACCCTTCCGTACGCGAGGGGGTCGAACTCGGTCTGCGCCGCCGCGGCCACGAGGTGCGGGCGGCCGCGACCGGTGAGGCCGGTCTCGCCGCGCTGGCCGAATTCCGCCCCGATCTGCTGCTGTTGGACCTGATGCTGCCCGGCATGAACGGCGTACAGGTCTGCCGGCAGGTCCGCGAGCACAGCCAACTGCCGATCATCATGCTCACCGCGCGCGGCGACGACTTCGACGTGGTCGTCGGCCTGGAAGCCGGTGCCGACGACTACATCGTCAAGCCCGCCCGCCCCGAGGTGATCGAGGCCCGGATCCGTGCCGTACTGCGCCGCCTGGACGACAGCGGCACCGGCCGCCCGGCCATCGAGGTCTACGGCGAACTCACCATCGACCGAGTCGGACTGACCGTCACCAAAGCCGGCCGGCGGCTCACGCTCGCACCCTCGGAGCTCAAGCTCCTGCTGCACCTCTCCGCTGCCCCTGAACAGGTCTTCAGCAGGCAGCAACTGCTGGAGCACGTCTAGGAGCACAGCTTCCACGCCGACGCCCGGCTGGTCGACGCCTGCGTGGCCCGGCTGCGCGGCAAGATCGAGGACGAGGCCGGCAGCCCCCGCTACGTGCAGACACTGCGGGGCTTCGGCTACCGCTTCGGGCCGCTGTGAGCACCGGCCCTCGTCGCCGTCGGATCCGGGCGTTCGGGCTGCGGACGCGGCTGTTGCTCGCCTTCCTGCTGGTCGCCGCGGTCAGCGCGGGCACGACGGCCGCGCTGACCTACCGCGAGGCCCGCAACGCGCTGCTGGAGACCGCCCAGGACACGGCCGTCTCGTCGTTCCGTGACCAGGTCCAGCAGACGGCCTTCGGCCTGCCCCTGCGCAACGGACCGGGCCTGGAGGAAGTCCTGCGGGACGTCGCCCGCAAGGGCAAGCCGCACCCCTGGGTGGTGTTCGCCGAGTACGGCTCGTTGCGCGCCTCCTCGGGCGAGAACCCCGTCTCCTCCGTCATCACACCCGAACTGCGCCGCGCCGCGCGGGCCAACCCCCACGGCAGCTTCGAGCGGGTCGTCAAGGACGGCGTGCCCTACCTGACGATCGCCATGCCCATGGTCTTCAAGCCTAGCCCGGACAGCCTGCTGCCCAGCGGACTCGTCCTGTACGCCGTCATGCCGATGACCGAGGAGCAGATCAACGTCGACGCCCTCCTCATGGCCGCCCGGGACGGCGCCCTGCCCGGCCTCGCCATCGCGCTGATCCCCGGCCTGATCGCCGCGCGCAGCGTGCTGCGCCCGGTGCGGGAGCTGCGCCAGGCGGCTCACAGCATGGGCAGCGGACAGCTCGACACCCGGATCCGGGTGCGCGGCAGCGACGAACTGGCTGACCTGGCAGGTACCTTCAACGAGTCGGCGGGCCAACTGGAATGCTCCATAAAGGAATTGCGCGAGGCCGGGGAACGCGCCCGCCGCTTCGCCTCCGACGTCTCGCACGAACTGCGCACCCCCCTCGCCGGAATGCTCGCCGTCACCGAGGTCCTCGACGAGGACGCGGACCGCCTGGACGCCGACACCGCGCGGGCGGTCCGGCTGGTCAGCGCGGAGACCGGAAAGCTCGCGGTGCTCGTCGAGGACCTGATGGAGATCTCCCGCTTCGACGCGCGCGCGGCCGAGTTGAACACCGACGAGGTCGACGTCGCCGAGGCCATCCGCCAGACCATGCAGAGCCGGCACTGGACCGACGACCGGTTCCGCGGCGAACTCCCCGACGGCATCCGCGCCCGCCTCGACCCGCGCCGCTTCGACCTGGTGATCGCCAACCTCATCGGCAACGCCCTGCGGCACGGTGCCGCGCCCGTCGCGGTACGGCTGCGCACCGCGGCATGCCCCGCGGGCCCGCCAGTGCTGATCATCGAGGTGATGGACAGCGGCCCCGGCATCCGCCCCGAGACGCTCCCGCACATCTTCGATCGTTTCTACAAGGCCGACGCGGCCCGTACCCGTTCGGCGGGCAGCGGACTGGGACTGGCGATCACCCTGGAGAACGTGAAGCTGCACGGCGGCACGATCCACGCCGGGAACGTGCCCGAGGGCGGTGCCGTCTTCACCGTCGAGATACCGCTGCACGCGGAGGGGGCCGCGGGATGAGGCGTGCGCGCAAGCGCCGAAGAACGGCGGCCGTCGTGGTCGTTGTCACGGCTGCCGTATCGCTGCTGGGCGGCTGCGGTATCCAGGAGACCGACGTCATCGAGGCGGGCGGTCCCGCCAGCTTCCAGGCCTTCCTCAACCGCGACTACGACATCCTGCTCTTCTTCCGTTCCCCCGACGGAGGACTGAGCCCCGTGATCTTCACGACCGGGAGCTCGGACGGGTTCGGCGCCGACTATGTCGAGTCGGGCTCCGCAGGCCAGGAGCCCGGCGACACGGCTGGAGCGGTACCGACGGAGAAGGTCGTCGCCGCGTTGCTCAGCGGTCCGCGGGAGGAAGACCTGGCCGCCGGCCTGGACACCTCCCTTCCCCCCGCCCCCCGCGGCGGGACCATCGAGGTCGAGATCCTCCCGGGCAGGGTCACCACCCGCCTGCCCCTGGCCCTGGAGGACCTCGACAGCACCGCTCTACGTCAGCTGACCTGCACGATCGCCTACAGCCAGGCCGCCGACGGCCAAGTGCTCGTGGAGCTGACCGGACGGGACGGGGCCACCAGTACCGGCACCTGTGGACTCGCCCTCGGCAGCGCCGTGAACACACCCACGCAGACCGAGTCCGGACCGCGCCCCACACCGTCCGGGCATCAATGACCACACGGACCGGCCAGGGTCAGCGGCTGTCGCGCAGACGCAGGAGCACCAGAACACCGCCGTCGCCTTCACCCTCGACGAGCTCTCAGCCAGCTTGGCCGATGGTCACGGTGCGGGATCCGGGAGCGAAGTCAGCAAAGGACTGTTCCCAGGACTCGCCTGGCCAGTAATAGGTCACACGGCGCTCGGAGGCCTGGTAATGGGCGGTGTAGACGGTGCCCAATCCGTCGTCGTACCCGGATTGATACAGCGGCGGCTTCAGCATCGCCGCCACGTCGGTGCCCGCTGCACGAATGGCGCTCAGTCGCTCTTGGGTCCGGGAGAACTGCTCCTGCTCGTCAGGCACCGGCATGTGCTGATGGTTGGCAGCGCAGGCGTCCGGCGCCCTCAGTCAGTGAGATGTCCGGCCCCACGAACACCGTCACTGCCTTCTCGGAATCGACAAGGGTGACGTTCTGCGGGATAGCGATCGGTATGGACTTCAGCTTGCCGATTGCCTCATCAACGGTGGTACACGTCTCCAGCAGGTAGCGCAGCACAATGAGGATGGCGAAGCCGTGGCCATGGACGAATCGGCCACCGAAGGTGAGCGAGACCGCGAGCCCGGCATCGTTCATCCCGTCCAGCAGGCCCCAGGCCGCATCCTGCATTCCGATCACCGGTCGGAGGAAGTGGGAGAGGACAACGGTGCCCTCGCAGTCGTCGGGGCTGAAGTCGTAGTTGCGCAGCAGGGTGCCGTCGCCGCCGATCTGGGTGCAGCCTGAGAAGAACGGTCGCAAGGTTGCGAGGGTGAGGAAGGTTTCCCCTTCGGGCCGGTCGAGCTGACGGGCGAGCCGGTCGAGCACCGGGACCAGCTCGGGCATGTGCGTCTCGAACAACTTCCGAGCACGGTCCGCGCCCTCTGGAGTCCGGCTCTCTTCGGTCATCCACCCCTCCGCGAGCGGCCACAGGGCCTGTGTATGGGTGGCCCATCGCCCGTCGCTGCCGTCCCCGACCTCGATGGCACGGAAGGTCTTTTGCTGCTGGCTCATGCCTGTCGCTCCCACGTGGACGTCGGGTGAGGTGCCCGCAACTTAGCTAATTTCGCGGGCAATTCACCAGAACAGGCATGGCTGTGGGAAGCGGCTGAGCAGGGCTCGGACACAGCCGCCGGGACACCGCCCCCGTCAGCGATGAACGCGAAGTGGACAGATCCAGCGAGGTAACTCAGCGACGCAGCAGAGACGAACACAGGTGTCTTCCGTACTATCGCTACGACACCGCTGTGCGGCCGTAACTCCTCCTGCTGACACGAGACCAGGCAGAACAGACGCACGCGTTAGATTTCGCATACGCCGAGGGCTCCCTGCCTCTCGCAGCCCCGGCGCCGAGCAAGGGTGTGAGCAACATGTCCGAAACCACCGCCGAACCCACCGAGTTGACCTCGCAGTACAGCGCCCAAGTGGCTGGCGATCTTGAGCGTAACCTCAAGGAGCAAGAACGTATCGGCGGCGAAATCGCGGCGCTGCAGGCTCAGTTGGCCGCCTTGCTCCACGATCACACGGTCCTGGTGAACATTCAGCAGGCGCTCGGCGCATCGGCCACGCCCCCAGCGCCCGAGGCCGAGCCCGCCTCGACGGTGCCCGCGCCGCGCAAGCGGGGATCGGGCGCAGCCAAGCGGGCGAAGGACAAGAAGACCGCTACGGCCGCCCGGAAGCGGAGCAGCACAAAGAGCGCCGCCACGGCCGCGGCCGCGTCGCCCGCCTCGCCCACGCTCGTCGAGCTTGTGCGCGAACACCTGGCAGACCAGGGCGAGCCTCGTTCCGCTGCCGAAATCGCTGCCGCGCTCGGCCAGCAGCACCCTGAGCGCACCGTCAAGACAACGGTCGTGCGCACGACGCTGGAAGGGCTTGTGGCCAAGAGCCAGGCCCAGCGCAGCAAGCAGGGCAACTCCGTCTTCTACACCGGCCCGGACGCCACTCCGGTCCCGGCCGGAGAAGACAGCCCGCAGCAGTCCGACTGACCACCCACAGCACCCGACGGCGAACCGCGTGACCGTGAACCGGCCCGCGCCCAGCGCCTCGTCCTCGGTCACTGTCAGCCGTATGAGGGCATCCTCGGTGGGTCCCTCACGGCACGAGGATGAGCCCGCCGGGCGTGGTGTCACGGATCCATGGGGCGGGAATCTGCCGCACCCCGGCCATGGCGATGATCCGGGGGCGAGCCGGGCCGCGTTGCAGCCAGTGCCGGTGCCGGGCTCAGTTTCGCGGCATGCGCAGCGCGTTCGTCCACAGCCGGGTGACGGTCTCGACCAGCGCGTCGAAGGGCACGGATTCGCCCAGGGCGAAGGTCGCGTACGCCAGGCGGCTGACCATCGCGCTCAAGGCTCGGGCGGTGACCTCCGGGTCGAGCTCCGGGTCGGCGAGGCCCGACTGCTGAAGGCGGGCGATGGCGGCGGCGCTGCGGTCGATGAACACGCGCGAGCGTTCCAGCCGCAGTCGCACGAACTGCGGGTCGACGGCGGCGGCCTGTTCCATGGCGGCCATCAGGCCTGCGTTGCGGCGATAGGACTCCAGATAGGCGCGGTTGGCGTCCTCGACTCCTCGCCACAGGTCCTTGCGCTCGCCGTCGCCGTCGCCGCGGTCGTCGCTGACTCCCGCGTGCAGCATCTCGTCCTGCAGCCGCTCAAGGACGGCGGCGAACACGTCCTCCTTGGATGAGAAGTGTGTGTAGAAGCTGCCGGTGGCCACTTTCGCCTCGGCTGCGATGTCGACGATGCGGGCGTCCAGATAGCCGTCCCGCTCGAAGATCCGCCGGGCCGCAGCCACCAGGGCGTCACGGGTGCGCATGCCGCGCCGGGTACGCGTCCCAGCCGGCTGGGGCTGCGCGGGCTGTCCGGTTCCAGGGTCGGGGGAGAGCATGTGTGCATCGTAGCTCAGTATTGAATCCGAATCCGGATTCAAGTACGTTCCGGTCATGGACAACACCACCGCCGCCACGTCCTGGAATCTGCTCGTCCGCCGCGACGACCTGTCCACCGCAGAGCTGGCCGACATCCCCGTCCCCCAGGTGCGGGACGGCGAGGCGTTGCTGCGCGTCGATCGGGTCGGCCTGACCGCCAACAACGTCACCTACGCAGCGCTCGGCGACTCGTTCCGCTACTGGGAGTTCTTCCCCGCCCCCCGGGCCGGCTGGGGCATCGTCCCCCTGTGGGGCTTCGCCGATGTCGTCGCCTCCCGGGTCGAGGGAATCGAGACCGGCAGCCGCTACTACGGCTACTTCCCGTCGGCGAGCCACCTGCTGGTCCGCCCCGACCGAGTCGACGAGCGTGGCTTCCGCGAGGCCAGTCCCCATCGCCGGCCACTCCCCCGGCCCTACAACGCCTACGCCCTCACCACCGGCGATCTTGCCTACGAGGTCGGCCGGGAGGACCTTCACGTTCTGTTCCGCCCGTTGTTCTGGACCTCTTTCATGCTGGCCGACTGGCTCGTCGACAACACCTGGCTGGGCGCGAAGACCGTCGTCCTGTCCTCCGCGTCGAGCAAGACGGCCTACGGCGCCGCCCACCTGTTGAAGGGGCAGGGGTGCGAGGTGGTCGGCCTGACCTCCCCGCGCAATCTCGCCTTCACCGAGGGCCTCGGCTGCTACGACCGGGTGCTGACCTACGAGGACGTCTCCGTGCTCCCGCGCACACAGACGCTGTACGCCGACTTCGCGGGCGACGAGCAGCTGTCCGCCCGGCTGGGTGCCCACCTCGGCGACTTGCTGGTGCACCAGGTGGTCGTCGGCATCACCAACCAGGAACCCGCGCCCGCCGGCACCCTCGCGGAGACGGGGCCGGCCATGTTCTTCGCCCCCGACCAGATGCGCAAGCGGATCGGCGACTGGGGGCGGGAAGGGCTGGACCACCGTTTCGCCGAGGCGTGGAAGGAATTCCTGCCCGTGGCCGAGGGGTGGGTCGACATCGCGCACAGCGACGGCCCGCAGAGCCTGAAGCAGGTCTGGCACGAGGTCCAGTCGGGGCGGACCTCGCCGCGCACCGGGCACATCATCACCCCGTAGCCATGGCCGTCCCGCTCGCCGTGCGCCCGTTGCGCACGGCCGCCCTCCGCCACCCCTCGAAAGGTCCCGCATGCCGGTCATCCACCTCGTACGGCACGGCCAGGCGTCGTTCGGTTTACCGGAGTACGACGTGCTCTCGGAACTCGGGCGGCGGCAAGCGGCCGTAGTGGGAGCCGAGTTGGCGCGGCGCGGGCTGCGCGATCCGCTCGTCGTCTGCGGCACGCTGCACCGCCAGTACGACACGGCCGAGCTGCTGATGAAGGCAGCCGGACTCAGCGGCACCCCTGCCCGGGACCCGCACTGGAACGAATACGACCACCTCCGCCTCCTCGACCGCCACGGCCCGCCGGCCCCTGGGGCCCACGCGGATTCCCGTGCCGCACAGCACCTGCTGGACCAGGCGCTTCAGGCGTGGGTGAGCGACCCGGACGACGACGGCTGGACTGCCGTCTCCCAAGGAGCCTTCGCGTCCCTGGGCGATCTGGTCGCCTCTCTCGGTCCCGGCCGCGACGCCGTGGTGGTCACGTCCGGAGGAGTCCTGGCCGCGCTGTGCGGCAGGCTCCTCGGCACATCGGCTGCGGGGACCGTCGGCCTCGACCGGGTCGCGGTCAACGCCGCCGTCACCACGCTCGTAGCCGGCGGATCCGGCATCAGTCTGCCGGCCTTCAACGACCACTCCCACTTCACCGGGGAGCTCCGGGAACTGCTGACCTACCGCTGAGGGGCAGGGCCCGTCCGCGGCGTGTGATGCACGTCACTACCCATGACATACCTACCGGTCGGTACCCTCCCGGTAGACCGCGAACGACAGGAGCCGTGATGTCCGCGACCAACCGTCAGATCCGTCTGGCAGCCCGTCCCCTCGGCGATGTGAAACCCGAGGACTGGGAGCACCGTTCAGAGCCCGTCCAGGATCCGGGCCCGGGCCGGTTCGCGGGCCGGACGCGCGTCATCTCCCTCGACCCGGCCATGCGCGGCTGGCTGGACGACCGCCCCTCCTACCTCCCTCCGGTCGGCATCGGCGAGGTCATGCGCGCCGGGTCGGTCATCGAGGTCACGGCCTCGAACCACCCCGACTACCGGCCGGGCGATCACGTGGTCGGCACGTTCGGCGTCCAGGAGTACGTGGTCTCCGACGGCAAGGGCACGATGAAGATCGACACCTCCCTCGCCCCGCCCTCCACCTACCTCGGCGCGCTCGGCATGCCCGGCATGACCGCCTACTTCGGCCTCCTCGACGTCGGGGCGCTGAAGGACGGCGAGACCGTCGTGGTGTCCGGGGCGGCGGGCGCGGTCGGCACCATGGTGGGGCAGATCGCGAAGGCCAAGGGCTGCCGGGTCGTGGGCATCGCCGGAGGACCGGAGAAGTGCGCGCTGCTCACCGACGAACTGGGCTTCGACGCGGCGATCGACTACCGCGCCGAGGATGTGCGGAAGGCGCTGCGCCGGGAAGCCCCCGACGGCATCGACGTCTACTTCGACAACGTCGGAGGGGACATCCTCGACGCCGCCCTGACCCGGCTGGCGATGCACGCGCGCGTGGTGGTCTGCGGCGCGATCAGCCAGTACAACAACGCCACCCCCGTCAAGGGCCCCTCCAACTACCTGACGCTGCTGGTGCGTCGGGCCCGCATGGAGGGCTTCGTCGTCTTCGACTACGCCAAGCAGTACGCCAGGGCCGCGCAGGAGATCTCCGCCTGGATCGCGGACGGCCGCGTCAAGGTCAAGGAACACGTGGTGAGAGGCACCGTGGACGACTTCCCCGAGACGCTGCAGATGCTCTTCCGCGGCGAGAACGTCGGCAAGCTCGTGCTGGAGCTGGCATGAGCGCGGCCGAGAGCGGGGCCGTGCTCCAGGGCCAGGTGGCGATCGTCACCGGCGGTGCCAGCGGGCTCGGCCGGGCCACGGCGCTGGCGCTGGCCCAGGCGGGGGCGCGGGTGGTGGTCGCGGATCTCGACGCACGGGGCGGGCGTGAGGTGGCCGACCTGGTCGGCGGCGCCTTCCGCGCCTGTGACGTCTCCGACCTCGACGCCAACCGTGCGCTGGTGGATTTCGCCCGGGAGCAGTACGGCGGTGTCGACATCGCATTCCTCAACGCGGGCGTGATGACCGGTTGCGGGGTGGGTGAGGACTTCGACCTGGCGCGCTACCGTCGGGCGATGGGCGCCAATCTCGACGGTGTGGTGTTCGGTACGCATGCGGTGCTGCCGGCGCTGCGGGCCCGCGGTGGCGGGGCGATCGTGGCGACCGCGTCCCTGGCGGGCCTGGCGGCGGTGCCGCTGGATCCGCTGTATGGGGCCAACAAGCATGCGGTGGTGGGGCTGGCGCGCTCGCTGGGGCCGGCTCTGGCGCCGGACAACGTGCGCTTCAACGCCGTCTGCCCGGGGTACGCCGAGTCGCGGATCATCGATCCGCTGCGCGGCATGCTGTCCGAGCAGGAAATGCCGATCATCCCGGCCGAGGTCGTGGCGGACACGGTGCTGCGGATCGTCACCGGCGACGGTGCTGGGGAGTGCTGGTTCGTCCAGCCGGGCCGCGAACCGGAACCGTTCCGCTTCCGCACCGTCCCCGGCCCGGGGAAGCCTGCCACCGTCTGAGGCAGGTACGGCAACGCCCGTTGCGGTCGCGTACGCGGCAGCACGAGCGCGAACCCATCCGCGTCAACCAGTGATCCACGGCTGGGCGCTGCCACCTGGTGCATCGGGTCCCGGACGAGCCGGCGCCAGACGCGGTGGAGCCGGTTGCGGACGCGTTCCAGCGCCGACCACAGCCGTAGCGGCCCGCTCTGCTGCACGAGCGGGCCGCCTTTCCAGGTCAGGCCATGCCGAACCGCTCGGCGTGCACCTGCCGCACGGGGACCTGCAAGTCGCGCAAGGCGGAGAGCACGGCCGAGTTCATGGCGGGCGGGCCGCAGACGTACACGTCACGTTCGATGATGTCGGGGACCAGCTGGTGCAGGGTGCTCGGGCCGAGCGGCGGGACGCCGTCCTGGCCGGTCCTGCCGGTGAGCAAGTGCAGCCGCCCGCCCTGTTGCGCGACCAGGTGGCGCACCTCGTTCAGCAGCACGGCATCGGCCTCGCTGCGCACCCGGTACAGCACGACGACGTCGCCCGTCGTCTGCTCCTCCAGCATGGCCCGCACGGGCGTGATCCCCACGCCGCCGGCGATCAGCAGGGCGCCGGGCCGGGTCCGGTGCAACGACGTAAAGGCCCCGTACGGCCCTTCGACGAAGGCGCGGCTGCCGACCGGCACGTTCCGCAGGCCGGCGCTGGAGCCGCCCACCGCCTTTGCCGTCAGACGCAGCTCCTGTCCGCCCGGCGCCGCCGACAGGGAGAAGGGATTGGCAATCCACCAGTGGTTGTGCCCGGGAAATCGCCAGATGCAGAACTGGCCGGCCCGGGCGGGGAACTTGTCGAGGTGCTGTCCGGTCACGTACACGGAGACCACGTTCAGCGACTCCGGTACGACGGCCACAACGCGGAATTGGTGGTAGGCGTTGCGCCACAGCGGCAGGGCGACACGCCCGGTCAGCAGCGCACCGAACGCGAACAGCCACAGGCTCCACCAGTAGGCCGTGGCGAACGCGGAGGACGTGAACGTCGTCGTCTCCTGCAACTGGTGGACGAACGCCAGCCCCAGGGCCACGTAGAGCAGCAGGTGCAGACCGTGCCACACCTCGTACTGCAGCCGACGCCGCAAGGACCGGGTGGAGATCACGGCGATCACGACGATAACGGCCGCGGCGAGCATGCCCAGCAGGGAGGCCGGAACCCCGCTCAGTGCAACGAACGTCTTGCCCATGGACGCGTCGTCGAGTGTCGCGTAGCCGAGCACCACCAAAGTGGCGTGGGTAAGGACGGTCCACAGCAGAGAGAAACCGACCCAGCGATGCCACACCGTGAGCCGGTCCATCCCGATGCGCCGGTCCAGCCACGGCAGCCGGGCCACCAGCAGCAGTTGAAACAGCATCAGCAGGGCTGCGTGCAGTCCGAAGAACTTCGCGACCGTGAGCACCTCGTTCTTGCCCTCACCGACGCTGAGGAACAATGCCTCGACGACCGCCACGTTGACGAGGACAAATGTCCACATCGCCCAGCGCGCCGCATCCACCGGAAGCACGGTGCGTGTCCGCACCGTGCTGCTCGCAGCCATCATGGTCGCCCCCCATCCCCCGGGCCACATGCTCACGGCCCATGTGCACAAACCCCATGAAGACCGAGGAATTCTGCCGAATGCGAACCTCGATCGGGTAAGGATACGGCGCGCCGGCCCGATCCGTTCATGCCGGAACAGTCCATCTCGTCGCCATTTTTGGCGCTCGGCGGCTGGGGGGTACGCAGTCACCCGGGTCGGCGCAGAGGATGATCAGCCTCGCGTGGGCGCTCCCGCGCGCAACCCGTCCATGACGAGATCCAAAAGCCAAGCGCTCTGGGCTTGCCAGTCCCCGCGGGAATCGATCTGCCAGATACCGGCGATGGCCAGGACGAAGTCGTCGGCAGTCACCCCTGGACGAATGGTGCCGGCCTTGTGATTGGCGGCGAGGAGAGCCTCGATCGCCTCGACCACCAGCGCGTATCCCGGCTGAGCCGGTCCGTCCGCCGTCCCGATGGGCCACGCGGCGGCAGCCGCATATCGAACACAGCATCGACACGCCGTTCGCCCTCGGGCACGAGTGCATCGCCCGCGTCACCGACATCGGCGACGCCGTGACCACCGTGGCTCCAGGCGACCTCGTCGTCGTGCCCTGGTCCATCAGCTGCGGCGCGTGCGACCACTGCCGCACCGGACTGACCGCCCACTGCACCTCGGTCCCGCACATGGCCATGTACGGCGCACCGGTCGGCGGCAGTTGGGGCGGCCTCTTCTCCGACCTGGTCCGCGTCCCCTACGCGGACGCCATACTGGTCCCGCTGCCGGCCGGTCTCGACCCGGTCGCGATGGCTTCGGCGAGCGACAACTGGTCACTGTCCTGGCGCCTGGTCGCGCCCCACCTCAAAGCCCGCCCCGGCGCGCGCGTGCTGGTCCTGGCCAGGGGCAGCATCGGCCTGTACGTCTGCGACATCGCCCGCGCCCTCGGCGCCTGCGACATCCTCTACGTCGACCCCGACCCCGAGCACCGCAAGCTCGCCGAAGGCTTCGGCGCCCGCACCGCCGAGGCGACCGAACCGATCCATCACGGCTTCGACCTGGCCCTCGAGGCCACCGGCCGCGTCGATCAACTCGCCCTCGCCGTCAAGTCCGTCGCCCCCGAGGGCATCTGCGAGTCGGCCGGCAACCACTTCCGCTCCGGCGAACTCCCGCTCCTCGACATGTACCTCACCGGCGTCACCCTCCGCATCGCCCGCGACAACGTCCGCAACCACATCCCCGACGCCCTCGACCTCGCCGCCTCCGGCTCCGTCGCACCCGAACGCGTCGTCTCCTGTGTCCTCGACTGGGAGCAACTCCCCGACGCGCTGCCGGAAAAGCACCTGAAGCCGTCTTCGTCCGCGACACCACTCCGCCCCGGGCCGCACGCTGACCAGCGCAGTACGGCCCACCACCATGTAACACAGAGACACCTCGATGAACTCGCCCCTCACCGGCCGGGCGCGCACGACTCCGCCGCTGTCGGGCATGACAGCGGACCCCCGATCCCCGATCTCCGATCCCCGATCCCCGATCCCCGATCCCCGATCCCGCACTCACCGTGTCACGGTCCGGGTACGCCTCACCAATACTTCTGGCCCCGCAACCGCAGTGGCCGAAAATGTGTCTCTGAGCGCGTGGCATGGCCGCGCCGGAGTGGGTGAGGGCTCCGCCACTTTGGGGGATGCGATGAGCACATGGGAAGTGCCCGGATACACCGAGTCACTCGAACTCGGCTCGGGAGCGAGCGGGCGGGTCGTCCTGGCCGTCCACGAGGAGACCGGCGTCGCGGTCGCGGTGAAGTACCTCAGCGAGTCACTGCGCACCCGGCCCGGCTTCCTGTACGACTTCCGAGCGGAAGCACGGCTGCTCGGCGGCCTTGCGAGCCCGTACGTCACCGGTTTGTACGAGTACGTGGAGAGCCCGCACGGAGCTGCCATCGTGATGGAGCTGGTGGACGGCGTCTCCCTGCGGACCCTGCTGACCCGTCATGGCCCGCTCACCCCTGAAGCCGGCCTCGTCATCCTCAAGGGATCACTGCTCGGCCTGGCCGACGCCCACCGCGTCGGCGTCGTCCACCGTGACTACAAGCCGGAGAACGTCCTGGTCGTGCCGGACGGATCGTCCAAGCTCGTCGACTTCGGGATCGCGGTGGACTCGGGCACCAGCGCCGGTGTGGCGGGAACCCCGTCCTACATGTCCCCGGAGCAGTGGACGGGCGCGCCCGCCTCACCAGCCGCCGACGTGTACGCGGCCACGGCGACCTTCTTCGAGTGCCTGACTGGTCACAAGCCCTATTCGGGCGACAACTTCGCGGAGCTGGCGTTGCAGCACGTCGAAGCGCCCGTCCCTGCCGAGGAGGCTCCCGAAGCCGTACGCGAACTCGTCCGCCGCGGTCTGGCCAAGGACCCGGCACAACGGCCCGCGCAGGCAGAGGAGTTCGTCACGGAACTGGAGGCGGTCGCCGGCACCGCCTACGGGCACGACTGGGAGGAACGGGGCCGAGGCCGGCTCGCCGCGCTGGTGGCGCTGCTGCCCCTGCTGCTGCCCTCGACCCGCAGCACCCCCCGGACCACCACGGACATCGCACGCACTGTCCTGCCTCACGGGCCGGGCCCTGCCCCGGCCCGAGCATGGCTGCCCGGCCGACCCGGAATGCTGGTATCGATCGCGGCCGTCATTCTCGGAGTGCTCCTGACCTACGGAACCCCGTTGAACCCAGGGACCGCGGCGCAGCAGACGGGGCAGGAGGCCCTGGCCACGACCAGCGCCCCGCCCGACGCGGAGCCGGCCGGGACCACAGCGCCGACTTCGTCGGCTGCCCCGTCCCCTACGTCCACCTCGTCGGGAAGCCCGTCGTCGTCATCCAGCCAGTCGCCCACAGGCTCGGCAACCACCGGTTCCGCGGAACCCGCTGACCCCGGTGAGGGGACGACAACAACGCCCGCAGGCACGGAGACCACGGAGACGCCGACGACCACCTCTCCCCCGTCGCCGGCCGCGCCCGCCGTCAAGGCCGTTGCGGTGTCGGGCTTCGGCCAGACAGGTCCTACGACCGCCACGGCAACCATCGACGTCACCACGGACGGCACCGGGCCGGTCTCCATCACCGTCTCGTGGTTCACGAGCAATGCCAGTGGACAGCTCGGCGCTGCCGACGGTGCGCCTCAGACGTTCACGCGCAGCGGAGCCACCACGTACTCGATCACCGTCGACCACACGTTCCAGAACATCGGCTGCTACTGGTCGGTTCATGCCACAACCGACCCGGGCGCCGCCGGCGGTGATGCCTCTCAGCAGCTCCTGACCAGGCAGTGTGACATTCGATGACCGCTCAGAACGACCGCACTCCCCCACCCGCCGAAGATCGCGAACCGACGCAAGTCCACAGCGACGGACCCGGCTCTGTCGACTCCGAGTACAGCGCCACCGTGCTGGCCAGCCACTGGATACAGAGACCGACACCGCACGACACGCTCGTCGAGGAGACCCCTGCACAGACACCGTCGTCGCCCCCGCCCGACCGCGTCGAAGGCACCGTATTGCGTTTCGGCCCGGGCGTCACCGCCGCCGCCGTCGCGCACCGCACGCACGGGACACTCCCCGCGGTGGCGACGCCCCCGGCACCCCCTCGTCGGCGGTTGCGCAGACACGCTCTGCCTGCCGTGGTCTTGATCTGCGTCCTCGCGTTCCTCGCCTGGCAGCGCCTCGGGCCGTCCGTCGAGGTGAACACGGTGGCGGTCACGGCCCGGCCGACAGTGCTGGGGTGCGACCAGACGGCGGACGTCATCGGCCTGGTCAGGACGAACGGCAGTCCCGGCACGCTCTCCTACCGCTGGACCAGAAGCGACGGCACCGTCTCCGACGTACTGCGTGAAGTGGTGGTCCGCGGCCAGAAACACGCACGCCTGCACCTGATGTGGACCTTCCAGGGCGAGGGTCACCGCACGGCGCGGGCAGAGCTTCAACTCCTGTCGCCGACCCACAGAACGGTCGCCGTTCAGTTCGTGTACGACTGCTCCTAGCTCGGCCACGTAGTTCATCGGCCACAGCTGTCCGCCGTGGGTGTGTCCGGACAGTTGCAGGTCCACCCCGCTTGGACGCTGGTCTACCCGACCGCGCTGACCAACGGCCCCGCCAAGGGAAGCGCATGAGGGCGACGCGGTGATCACCGACTGACGGCAGAGCGTCCCGAGGCGACGCGTGCATCGGACCAAGGGTCTTGAATTCACTGTCCGTGAAACCGGTGGCTACCTTTTCGGCTTCGACAGCCCCGCGAACAATGTCGGCCCGTGGCCCACCAGCCTGGGCTGCACCACGAACTCGTACTCATCGATCAATCCCAGCTCCGCCAACGCGAGAGGGAGCTGCACGCCTCCCACGAACCGTCCCTTACCCGACTCCCGCTTGAGCTGCTGAACGGCCTTCGCCAGATCCCCGCGCACGAGCTCCGCGTTCCAATCGACCCGGTCCAGGGTGCTCGACACGACGTACTTCTTGGCCGCGTCGATGGTCCGGGCGAAGGGTCTTCGTCCGCGAGAATCTCGGGCCCTCGGCGCCGCCGACCTCGACCTCGGCCAGTGCGACGTCCCGTGGACGTGCCTGGCCGACCCGGAGGGCCACGAGTTCTGCGTCCTCGCCAGTCCTGACGCGGAGCCTTGTCGACTCCCCGACACGTGAGTCACACAGACGGGGGCGGACTCTGCGGTGGGGCGGGAAGCGTTCGTCCCAGGCGGGCGAGTGGGGACAGGGCCATCAGTGTCGGCGACAGCAGCATGCCTGCGGCTGTTACCAGGAGGCTGGTGCGTGTCCCCCACCCTTCCGCGAGGAGGCCGCCGAGCAGCGAGCCGAGCGGGGTCAGCCCCATGCCGACGAAGGTGATCGTCGCGGCCGCGCGGCCTTGCATACCGTACGGAGTGACGGTCTGCCGGACGGCCATGACCGTGACATTCACCAGCTGACTGAAGGTCCCGAACACGAAGTTGACCGCGAGGAGCGCGGGAACCGTCACCGTTGAGGGGCCGTGCAGTGCGGGCACGAACAGGAACATGCCGTCGCCGAGTGCTGCCGCGGACACGAGCACGGCGCCATATCCGAAGCGGTTCGGCAGGCGGGCGGCCAGCAGCGAGCCCAGGAGCGCGCCCGGCCCCGTCGCCGCGAGTGCCAGCCCGACGGCGGTACCCGATAGGTGCAGGTCCCGTGGCAGAAACAGCAGATAGATGGTCATCACTGCCGCGAAGAAGAACTGGAAGGCGGCTGACGCGAGGCACACGGTCCGCAGCGCGGTGTCGCCGACGACAAAGCGGAGGCCCTCATGGATCCGCCGCCAGACGCGAGGAGGACGTTCCGAGCGTTCCGGGATCGACTCGCGGCGACGCATCCGTCGGATCGACAGGAACGACAGCGCGAACAGCGCTGCGCTGGAGGCGGCAGCGATCGGCGCCGACAGCACGGACACCAGCGCGCCGCCGAGGGCGGAACCGCCGATCTGCGCCACGGACCGACTGCCCTCAAGCGCGCTGTTGCCCCGCACCAACTGATCGCGTTTCACCAGCCGTACCAGAGATGCCTGGTATGCCACGTCGAAGAACACGGACAGGGCCCCGACGGCGAAGGCAACCACGAGCAGCGCCGGCAGGCCGAGCCCGCCGAGGAGGCCGGCCACGGCGGCGGCGCCCAGTGCCAGGGCCCGGCCGGCGTCCGTCAGCACCATCACCGTACGGGTCCGCCACCTGTCCACCCACGCGCCGACGAAGAGCGAGAGCAGCAGGATCGGCGCCTGCCCCACCGCCCGCAGGGCGCCCAACTGGCCGGCACCGGCGTTGAGCGTCAGGACGGCGAAGAGCGGCAGAACCACCAGACTTGCATGTTCGCCCAGTTGGGAGGCCGTCTGGCCCACCCAGAGCCGGCGGAAGTCGCCGTCCCGCCACAGGCTCGACGGAACAGGTCGACCGGAATCGGATACAGCGGAGGAACAAAACGGCACAGGGGCCCCTCGGATGACCGAAGACGAGACCCGCCGACCGGCGCACGCCATGGGCACCGACCATGTCAGGCAGCGGCAAAGGAAGGCTCGCTGTGCCGCGCATCAAGGGCAGCACGCGATGACAGGCCGTTCACGGCCACAACGTCAACGCGTGCTCGGGCGACCGACCATGTCTACGCTCCTCCTGAGTCACTTTCTACGCGAACACTAGCCGTCGGTCGGCAGCGCACGAAAGGCAATTGAGGGCTGGGCGGACATGTCGTGGATCTGCTCTGGGGACCCTGGTGTGTCGCGCCGTGCCGGAGAGGCGGCGGGGGTTCCTACGAGCCGTAGGTCTCGAACTCTGCCACCTTGGGTGTGCTGGTCGAACCGGTGATCTCGAAGGTGATCTTGTTGAGTGAAGTCTGCGGGAAGGTGATGACACCCGCGCCGCTGCCGGAGGTCAGGACGGCTCCTGTGTCGGCGTTGAGGAGCCTCCAGGAGCCGATGGCTCCCTGGGATCCGGCGGCCTCGCGGATGTTGACGCTGGAAACCGTGGTGGCGGAGCCCCACTTGATGGAGATGGATCCGGTCGAGCCGGTGGGCGACCAGTACGTGTTCATGTCGCCGTCGCGGACATTGCCATAGCTCGTGCCGTCGGCCTTGCTGGAGCCGTCGGAACCTGCCCCGATGCTGAGGTTGGTGCCGGTGGGCTGGGTCGGGCTCGGCGTGGCAGTGGGAGTGGGAGTCGGGGTCGGGGTCGGGCTCGGTGTCTGTGCTGTGCAGTTGCCGTCCGACACCTGAAGGCCCGTGCCGGCGCCCGCCGTTCGGCTCACGACGTCGGGCACGCACGCGGCGGCGTCGAGTGTGTAGGCGTAGGGGATGCTCACCGTGGTGTTGGACTGGGGGTTGGGGCCCGCGGGGTGGTTCTCGGTGCCGGCGCTGGACCAGGTGACGTTGTCGAACACGTTGCCGCTCACCTGCCAGTAGCCGAGTTCGTCGGTGTAGAAGGTGCCCAGGACGTCCTTGGAGTCCTCGAAGTAGTTGTTGTCCACCTTGGCCTTGGCTCCGGCGCGGGAGTTGATGCCGGACTCGTTCAGGCTCGTGTAGTGGTTGTTGTAGATGTGGGCGGTGCCGCCGCGCAGCAAGGGCGTACGGGAGTCGATGTTCTCGTAGCGGTTGTGGTGGAAGGTGACGTATCCGTTGGTGAGGTCGCTTTCGCTGGATCCGATGAGGCCGCCGCGGCCGGAGTTGCGCAGGATGCTGTAGGACAGCGTCACGTACTGGGTGTTGTCCTTCATGTCGAAGAGGCCGTCGTACCCTTCCGACTCGCCGCCCGACGCCTCCAGGGTGGCGTGATCGACCCAGACGTTGCGCACGTCGCTCTCCATGCCGATGGCGTCGCCGCCGTTGGATGTGGGCGAGCCTGACTTCTTCACGTTCCGGACCGTCACGTTCTGGATGATGATGTTGCTGGATTCACGGATGTGGATGCCCAGTTGGTCGAAGACGGCTCCGCTGCCGACTCCGATGATCGTGACGTTGCTGATCTGCTTGAGTTCGATCACACCGTCGGCCGTGTTGCAGCTCTCGCCCGACACCTTCGCGGTGTTGCCGTGGTTGATGGTCCCCTCGACCTCGATGACGATCGGCGTACTGCTGCTGGCCCGGCCGCACAGTGCCGCGTGGATCGCGGTGCCCGTGGTGGCCCGGACCGTCTGCCCGCCGGCCCCACCGGTGGTTCCGCCGTTCTGCGTCGCGTAGCCGGTGGCGCTGCCGATCGCCGCCGATGCCTCGGGCATCGCCAGGGCCACACCGGCCGCGGTCGCCAGGGCCAGCGCGGCTGTGGCCGCGGACAGTCGTAGTGCGACAGGTCTTCTCATGCTCGTCTCCTCAATTCGGCGTGGTTCTTGTGCTGTGTGTCGTGCGTCTTGAAGCACTTGGGCAGGTCGGCGCGCTCGCACGGCCCCGCGCTTTCTGGCGGACTCCGGACGGCTACAGGCTGTTCGTTGTCGGTGCGGAGTTCAGTGCGGCGCGGGCCTGTGATGGGTGGAGCTGGAAGCGTCGGGCGGCGGGGCGCGGACTCGCGGTCCGCTCCGATCGCCGTCCCAACGGCCCTTCGCTGGAACGGTGTTCGCCCGCTCCCGTTGCCGTGACCGGCGCCCCTCAGGAGGAGCCGTCGCCTCCGGGGGCACGGCGGGTGGTGCCACTCGTGCGCGTCATGATGTGCACCCTTCGTTCCACGGCATGCCGGCACCGTGAAGTACCGTCATGCCGGATCGTCGGCGGCTCGTGCACACGCCACGGCGGCCCACCGCGACGGTCGTTCGGCTTTCCCGGGGCGGTTGGAGACGCTTTGGGAAAGCGCTTTCTGGCGGCAGACGATAAGGGTCGCACGACAGGCTGACAAGACTGTGGGCGGAATCTGGTTCACATTCTCGAACGACCTTTCCGGCGAGGAGCCGCTGGTGGACCTCGCAGTTGGGCAGTCCTTGCCAGTGGCGGTCGTTTTCCCGCCCTGGCCGGGGCAACGCTCGGGACGGCTCGGCAGTCGTAGGGAGTGACCCGCATACGTCTCCCGTGCTCGCCACCAACCTCCGTCGCTCGTGCGGTGGTTGGCCACAAGGTCGGTCATCCCTGGAGGGTTCATGAGCCGCTTCGCCGCACGGCCCAACGACAGACAGCGCGGCGGGCGCCGCATCGCCGCGCCCATCGCCGCCGCTCATGCCCTACGGCGCAAGCCCGTCGCTCGGGCGACAAGCCGCGGTGCGGTGGTAGGGGCCGTCGCCGTTCTGCTGGCAGGGGCCCCGGGCTCGGCCGATGCCGCGTCCAGCGACCCGGTGGTCAGCGGTGTCACCGTCAACTCCGGACATGACGTCATCGTGGGTATCACGCAGAACGTGGCGTTCCCGGTCACGGTCACCGGGGCGGATGACTCCGGCCTGTCTTTCGTCGATGTCGATCTGAAGGGGCCGCATGGCGGCTTCTACACCACCGACGCGTTCTGCGAGAGCGCAACGGCATGCACGACGGTGTTCACCGTCAACGCCCACCCGGCCCCGGGCAGCGACGATCCGGTGGACCTGGCCAACGCCAACGCGGGGACCTGGTCGGTCGACGCCCTGGTCGACGCCAACGACGGCGATTCCGTTTTCGCCCCCGGCGTAGGGTCGTTCGGCCTCAAGCGTGCCGCGCGGCTCACGGTCAACGCCTCACCGGAGCCGGTGGCCAAGGGCGCTCCTGTCACCGTCACCGGCAAACTCGTGCGTGCCGACTGGGACACCTACCGGTACGCGGGATACGCGGGCCGAGCCGTCAAACTGCAGTTCCGCCCGAAGGACAGCAGTTCCTACACCACGGTGGGCACCGTGAACACCAACAACACCGGCAACCTGCGCGCCACGGTCAAGGCGGTCAAGGACGGCTATTGGCGCTGGAACTTCACCGGCTCCACGACCACCGGCCCGGCCAGGGCCACGGGCGACTACGTCGACGTACGTCCCTGATCCAGCAAGCGCCGCATGGGACACGGCCGGCTTGTCGGCCACCAGGTAACGGCTGCCGGCACGCCACTCTCGCGTGCGGGACTACCGGCGATGTTCTGAGCGTGTGCAGGACTGTGGCCGCCAGGGCGCGTTCCCAGTCGGGCCGTACGCCGACTCCATGACGGGAGTGCGAGGTCGGGCGGCTGCGACGGGGCGGAGCGATGGCGTGTCACCGGGGG
>NZ_JACMSF010000004.1 GCF_014257025.1 Streptomyces cupreus | reverse complement strand
CTCCCGGCTCCCGGCTCCCGGCTCCCGGCTCAAGTATTTATTATATCCTGCCCCATGGGGTGCGCCAATCAGCGGAAAACGAAGCTTGTGCAAGTCTCCGCCTCGATTTGTAGCGAGAGCGAGGTCGAAATTCTCCGCGACGGCGACCTGCCAAGGAATCGTCAGCATTCCCCGGCGGAGCAAGAAATCGGATACGCCTCCGTCCAAGGCGGAGGAATCTGTGCAGGAGAAGACAACCTGAATCCGATCGTCGCCGTCGAAGACCGCAAGAAGGTCCAGGAGCCGGGTGGCTGACGTGATGTTGTGCACAACACCGAGAACCCTCCGCTGCGGCGAGACGGTCATCCAAAGCCGCGCGTCCGGTCTGAGCGGCAACGGCAGCCGGTCAGCGTTTGCCACCTGTCAACTCCTGCCTCCCATCATTCTGCGGTGACGCCGTCGCGCCGCCACCGGTCTCACCATAGTCTCGCTCCCGAAGCCCGATCCCCTGCCCGTCGGTTTTCGATGACCGATGCCCGGCCAACTGTGCGCAATGACCGAGGGCTGGGCACGGGTCAAACTCCCTCAGCGGGATCGGCTCGACTGCGCTGTTGTTACTCTGTGGGGCGGTCCTGTGGGGGCGGTGGTGAGGTGCGCGGGGTGCTTCACCTCCACGGGGGTGTACGTCCGATGCCCGGTGCCGTGGGCGAGGTTCTCGGCGAGGTCGGCCAGCAGCACGCTGGGGGTGTAGCGGGATGCCGTGACGGTCCAGTTGGGGTGGTCGATGCTGGGGCCGGCCCAGATGGTCCAGGTGGCGAGCATGCTGTGCGGCGTCTGGGCGGCGAAGGCGTCGAACTGGATACCGACGTCCCCGGACGGGGTTGTCCAGCGGATCCAGCGTCCGTCGACGGTGTGCTTCCATCCGGCGTCGGTGAGGGGTTTGGTGGCGGCGGTGACGGTCTTCTCGTCGACGGGGCTGCCGATGGCGGTGTCCCATGCGTCGCCTTCGGCGAGGTGGTGCAGCAGGGCCTGGAGCACGGGGGCGGGGGTGGTGCCGGTCGCGGTGAGGTGCCACATCCGGTCGGAGACGGGTGTCTCGTATGCGGCCACGGTCCAGGCGGCCTCACGCGGATCGGTTTCGTGGACGCGTTCGATGCGCAGAGTCTGTGATTCGTGGATCGCGTGGCTGGTGTCGTCGGTCCAGGTGCGCCACTTTTCCCAGTCGCCGTGTGCGGCGAGGAACTGGTCGAGGAGGACGTCGTGGTCGCCGGCATCGGCGGCATAGGCCGGCACGATCTCCGGTTTCTGGGCGGGCGGTTCGGCTGTTGTGGTCGGTGTGTCGAGCGTGGTGTGGGCTTCGGCGGCGGCGCGTTCGGTGTCGGTCATGGGCGCGGGGCCGGGGCGCATGGTGTCGTGGTGGAGGCGTTCGAAGGCGGTGAGGGCCTGGGCGGGCGAGTCGAAGGTGTCGGCGATCTGTCGCAGGTGGTTCTCGCCGTGGAGGTAGACGCTCTTGCCGTTGTCGCGGTAGGTGGCGACGGCGACGGTGGTGCCGTTGTCGTGGGCGTGGGCGTGGATGATGAGCCGGCCGTGGCGGATGTCGTCGTGGATCTTCTGGGCTTCGTTGGAGATCTCTCGGATTTCCGCTCGGGTGTACCAGGGCATCGAGTGGTTGGCCCAGGTCCACTCCTCATCGATCGCTTCACGGAGCCGGGGGGTGATCTCGGTGATGAAGCCGTCTGCGGCCAGGGCCTGTACGGCCTTCTCGGCCCAGTAGGGCTCCTCGTGGTCGATGCGGGCCATGACCAGGATTTCGTCGTCGAGACCCTCGAACCCGCGGGCGATCAGCGCAGCGCGGGCCGGCTCTCGTTGGGGGCCGGTGATTGTGGCGGTTACGGCGCTGGTGTGGGTGGGGTGCGTGTCGAGGCGGACGTGCGTCTCGGCGGAGGAGGTTGTCACGAAGGGGTGCTCGCTTCTGCCGGTGGCCGGATTGTTGAAGGGCCAGCCACCAGCGGGTTCGGGGTCAGCGGGAGATACGGGCGGGTGGCGCCGTCGTTCGTGGCGGGCCGGCCCGGGGCGGCACGGCGGCCCTGGTGGGCGCGGGAGCGAGCGTGGTCGTGGGTGCGGGTGAGGTGGCGTGGTGCCAGCGGGCGCGTGCGGCGGACAGTTCGGCGAGCGCGCGGCGGCTGCCGAGGATGAGCTGGTACGGCGTCATCGCCGGGTCATCGGTGAACGCCTCGATGCGCAGGCCCACGTGACGCGCGGTCGCGAGGACGGAGCGCTGGAGGATCCGCTCGCCCCAGTACTCAGCGGAACCGGCCGGTGCGCCGAGGAGGTCGAGCAGCTCTGCCGGTTCGGCCCCAGATGCGAGGAGACCGCGCTGCTGGGCCTCCCACAGGACGGTGACCGGGTCAACGGGGGCACGGCGCCGGGCCAGAGCGGTCAGGCACTGCCACAGCCCGGCGTGCAGAGGGTGGGCGAAATCGTCGGCGGTCAGCCACCGCATCTGCTCGACGTCAGCAGGGTGCGCCGTCGCGGTCGCGAGCAGCAGCCGCTCCTCCTCGACCGCTTCCTCATCGTTGTCGGAGTTGGTCGCCGACGGGGGTGCGGGGGTGCGGGGCAGGGAGCCGGAGTGCGACGGGAACCTGGCGGCAATGTCGTCCACGGCGCGGGCGAGGGCGTCGGCTTCGGCGAGGGTAGTGGGCACCGGGTGCGGGAGCGTGCCGTCCGTCGCGGTATGCGCGAGGCGCTCGGCGTGGTCGCGCAGGGTACCGCGGGCATGCTCGGTCTCGACCATCCGGGCGTACGCGGACGCGTGCCGGGGCAACGGGCAGATCTGGATGAGCGTGTGCAGGTAGGAGGCGGTCAGCCCGCGGGCGTGCTCGCGGGCGGCGGTGAGTACTGCGTTCAGCCAGGTGGTGTCCTTGGCGTGGTGGTTCGGGTCGGGGGCCGGCAGGGCGCGGATTGCGGCGAACAGGGCGCCGTGCGCGTAGGTAGAGAACGAGGCGGGCTCGATCCCGGCGATGTCAGTGAGGCGGTGGGGTTCGAGGAGGAGGGCGCCGAGGAGGGCCTGCTCGGCGTAGTACACGGGCTGGGGCGGATGCGTGTCGGGCAGGTCGTCGAGGTCGTCCTCGGGTTCGTCAGGGGCGGGGGTGCGGGGCATCAGGCAGCCAGGGTGAAGTCGTCGGGGTTGAGGGGTACGCGCAGGTGCGGGGCGAGGAGGTGGCCGGCGAGCAGCGGGGGCACGGCGTTGCCGATCTGGGAGAACTGCTGGCCCTTGTTTCCTTGCCACGGGTAGTCGGTGGGGAAGGTCTGGAGGAGGCCGGCTTCGCGTGCGGTGATCCGGATCGGCTCCGGCGCGGGCGGCGTGGCCTCCGTCTCGTTCTCCGGCGGGGTGCCGACAGGCTCGGCGATCCAGGTGCACTCGTTCGCGCGGTGCCCGAAGAACAGCGTCCCGGCCGGCTCCTCGATCGATCTGACAGTGGCGTTGGCCTGGTTGTTGCTGCGCAGCGACCAGGACCAGCGGTGCGCCTCCGCGGTGAAGGTCGGAGCGGGGGCGTCGGCCAGCCGGTTGTCGCGGACTCCGTGCCGGGCGGCCCAGCCTGCTCCTTCCCGGCGGGACTGCAGGACGATCCCGTCGGCGCGGGGTGCCCAGGTGCCCCGGTCGCGGGCGTCGGAGAGGGTCTTGCGCGAGCCGGAGGGGAAGGGCTCGGGGCCGCCTCCTGGTCCACCGCCGGCACACACCGTGGGGACGGGGCGGTCGGTGGCGCCCCAGCCGAGGGCTTCGGCCATGGACACCCAGCGGGCGCGGCCCGGCCCGAACAGCGACTCGGGCTCGGCGACTTGGGCGTGGGTGGGCGTGGGTGGTTCGGCCGTACGGACGCGGGAGGCGAGCAGGATGGCGCGCTTTCGCGTCTGGGGTACGCCGTAGTCGGCGGCGTTGAGGATGCCGGTCCATACGGAGAATCCCCAGCGGCGGAGGATGGCCGCGTACTGGCGCCACAGCGGCAGCACGTCGGGGACCTCCTCCATGGCGACCCACTCCGGCTGGCCCACCGTGTTGAGGGCGTTTAGGTAGCGCATGGGCTCGGCGGCCAGCAGGCTGCGCTCGTCCTGGCAGGAGGCGAGCAGCTTGGCTCGGGTGTCGCGGCCGGCGGCGAGATCCGCGACGGCCTGGTGCACCAGCGGTTGGTCCACCAGGCCGAGGCGTTTGCCGGCCATCGACCACGCCTGACACGGAGGGCTCGCGATGAGCCCGACGGTCCGTCCGAGGAACGGCCAGACGGGATACATGGCCACGTCCGTGCGAATCGTCAACTGCCCTGCTGCCGTACGGGTCTTGCAGGCCCACTCGTCCCATTCCAGGCCCACGTCCCGTACGCCGAGGACGTTCAGCGCGTGGCTCCATCCACCCGGTCCCGCAAACAGGTCCAGGGTGATCAAGAGGCCAGTCCGAAGTCGTCCTGCACCGGCTCGACTTCACCGCGGCAGGCCCACGGGGAACAGCCGTCGATGACGCCCTGCTCCAGTTCCTCCAGGTCCGGTCCGGTGTCGGTGAGTTCCTGCTGCATCGCCGCCCATTCGGCGGCGGTGACGTGGTCGATCGGGGCTTCGCTGAGCGGGACGCGGGAGCGGTGGAGAAACGCCTCCCCGAGCAGCCTGTTGCCGGTGGCGTTGGCGCGGGCGTTCCCCTTGCGGATGGCCGCGTCGAACTCCACCACGTCCTCCCATTCCTCAGGGGAGTTGTCGCGGATGTGTCGCCATTGGGCGTTTCCGTGGAACGGGCACCCGAGGCAGCTCGACTTCGGCGTGTCAGCCAGTCCGAGCGACGTCAGGTAGCGCACGCAGTCGGAGCGCGACCAGCCCATGTCGATGAGCGGGTGCCGGTTGCGCATGTACTTGACATCGGAGTCTTTGGCCCGATGGAATTCATCGGTGGAAATGCCGACCCACTGCTCGACGAACAGGCCCTTGGGAATGCGTGCCGGATAGGGGTAGCCGAGGAGTTCCCGGACCTTCTTCTTGATCGGCTTTATTTTGTATTCCCCGGTACATTGGCGCCTGGTCATACCGGGCCTGCCGTCCTTATTGAGGACGTAGAGCGGCATGGAGGCGAAGCGGTGGTCCGGGTCCAGGGCGTCCTTGCGAATGTTTCCCGAGGAGACGCGCAGGACGGGTATGCCTGCGGGCTCGGCTATTTCGCGTTGCAGGCGGTCCAGGTGCGCATAGACAGCCTTGGGTTCCCAGCCCGTGTCGGCGAAAATCGCGTAGTCGACCTTCGGGAGAACGCCTTCGGCTGACAGAGCGAGCATAGCGCTGGACTGAATCCCTGCGCCTAGTGAAATTGCTCGGAAAGCGGGAAGTTCGGAAATGACGGGTCCTTCGGGAGGTGAGAGCCAGAGTGCGGCCCGGCGGCGAGCTGGGCGATGCGGGCGCTGATGAGTGCCGGGTGGCGGATGGGCAGGGCATGCGTGGTGCGGGGCAGGATCTCCAGGCGGGCGCCGGACAGGCGGTCGGCCAGCTGTGCGGTGTGGGCGGCGGGGATGTGCTGGTCGTCCGCGCCGGCCATCAGCAGCAGCCGACCGCCGAGCTGCTCCAGCGCGAGCAGGTGGCGGGCCCGATAGCGGCGCAGGGACTGCCAGAGCGCGGCGAGATCGGCCGTGGGGGTGTGGCGTACGCCGTGGCGGCACGGCGGCGGTCCATCAAGCGCGGTGCCGGGGCGGGGTGTGAGGGTGTAGCGGTTGGTGTCGGGCAGCAGGCGTCGCAACCGGTCCACGGCCTGGGGTGCGTGGGTGCAGGTCAGGGCGAACAGGCTGCGTCCGGCGGCCAGCAGCAGGGCGCGCGGGCTCCGGCCGGGTGTAACGCTCGCGCCGTGGGCGGTGGCCGACAGCAGCACCATGCCCCGGATCCGGGGCAGGAGCTGGGAGTGCAGGGCGGCGATTTCCTGCAGAATGAGGGCGCCCAGGGAGTGGCCGGCAAGCACCAGCGGTCCGGTGGGGGCGAGGGCGCGCAGGATGTGGTGCAGGTCGTCGGCGAGCTGCGCGATGGTCAGCGGTGCTTGGCCGCGCGGGGTGCGGCCGTGAGCGCGCTGGTCGTAGCGCAGCACGTTGAAGCCCAGGCTGGTCAGGTGCCGGGTGTGGAGGCGCCACAGGTCGGCGGTGACCGACGCGCCGTGCACCAGCACGATCGTCGCGCCGTCGGACCGCGGGCGGGCTGGGGTGTCACGGTAGACAGACAGCGCAGTGCCGTCAGCGGCGGAGACCGACAACACCTCCGTTGCAGAATGCGGATTGAGCACAGAGGGACTCCGGGAAGGGCGATTGGGAACAGCCGTGCGCCGTCCACGCGGCGCTGGTTTGGGAAGTCGTCCGGCCCGCATGGCGGCTGGTCACGTGAAACGGGCGGGACGGAGAAGCGGGCTTCGCGGGGCCCGGGCGCTCAGCGGCGGCGGGTACTCGGTGCACTGCCGTCCTGAGCGCTGGGGTGCGCGGTGAAATGCCGCGGCGGAGTGGGTGGCCAGAGCTGGGTTACCGAGGACGGGAAGGTGGCCTGGGCGAGGTGGTTGAGGACGGCCAGTCCCTTGCCGGTCAGGGCCAGGCGCTGGCCGAGGAGGGACGCGGGGTGGGCGGTGTGATCGCGGTAGGCCAGGCCCTTGCGTTCCAGGGCGTGCCACGTGGTGATCGCGATGTGCGATGAGGTCTGGGTGTCCACGTACGGTGAGCCGTTGTTCCGCTGCCGGACTCGACTGGGAGTCCTGGCGAGAACCCGCAGGGCGGCGCGCTGCTGCCACGTCATACGGCGTGCGATGCCGGACAGCTCTGCGGCGGAGAGGGGCGGTTCGGCAGGACCGCGGGGCCGGGTGTCGCTGTGCCCGGTGGAAGGAGATGGCGGGCCGGGTGGGTTGGTGCTGGTCATCGCGTGCGTCCCGCTGCCTGCTTCGCTGCTGGAGGCATCACGACCGCTGCTCGGGTGGGGGCCGTGGTGGGCTTGTGATGGGCGAGGGCACGGTGGCCTTCGGCGGTGACGCGGAGGCGCTGGCCCTGGTGCAAAGGCGTCGTGGTGTCCACAGCGACGAGTTCTCGCTTGACCAGGGCGTTGAGGGTGGTGACGTTCACGGTGGCCCGGTCCTTGTCGATGGCCTTGAGCACGCCGTATCGGCTGATCACGTAGCGGGTGCCGCCGCCTGCGGACAGCCGGGCGAGGACGGCGTGCTGGCTGTCCGTGATCTTCGGCGGCGGGGCCGCCTGGCTCTGGTTCTGTTCGGCGTGCTGCTTCAGGTCCCGGGTGATGCCGCTGGCGAGGTAGTAGCAGCCGGTGTGGGCCAAGTCGAGCTGGTGGGCGGCATCCGCGAGGTGCCCCGCCATGGCCGGGACCGCCTCCGCGTGCCGTGCCTGGCGCACGGCCGCTTCATCGACCGGCGGGCCGGGAAACGCGGCGCCCTCCAGCGGATTGGCCTCCAGCGCGCAGGCCAGGTCGGATGCGGCGATGCTGGCAGCCAAGACGACGGAGGCCAGCGCATCCAGGGTCGGGCGGCTGCCGGGGACAGCGGTGTACTGGCTGCCGTCCAGGGCGCCGAGGCGTTCCATGGCCTTTTGGGCCAGCTCGTGGGTGGCCACGATCTTCGCCGTGAGCTGCTGCCGGGCGTCGGTGCCGGGTGTGAGGGTGAGTGAGCGGATCTCGCTGTGCAGGTCCTCGAAATCGCTGCCGAGCTGCCGCAGGCGGGCGATCTCGGCGTTCAGATCGATCTGTTGCATGGTGCTGTTCCGGGGGAAGTGGTGGTCAGCGGCGGCGCCGCTGGGCCTGGTCCGGGGAGGGCAGCGCCGGCGCGGACGGAGGGCGAGAGGGCGCGGGCGGGATGCCCTGGAGGGTCGGGATCCCGAGGTCGACGCGCACGCCGACGCCGTAGGAGTAGAGGTGGGTCTCTGCGCGGATGACCGCATTCACGGCGTCGGATTCGCTCATCCCGGCAGGGAGTGTGTACTCCTGCGATGCCTTGGTGGGCGTGAAGCCGTTCTGGGCGAGGACATCGCCGGCGCGGTCCGTGAGGGCGGTGGCGGTGACTGTGCCGTCGCGGAAGCGGATGGTCGCCTCGGGTTCGGCACCGTTGGCGCTGGGGTGGCGCGTGGTCCAGGCGAGGTCGACGAGGTCCAGGGTGTGGGCCATGAGCCCGTAGGCCGCGACACCGGCGCGTTCGTGCGCGTCCTCGCCCGTCTGGGGTGGCAGGAGGTAGAGCGTGCGGCCCTGGTGCTCGCGGGCGGTGAACCCCGCCCCGGTCAGCATGCGGGCGGCGTTGCGGATAGGGCGGTTGACGATGACGAAGGTCCATCCGTCGTCGGTCGAGCCGATGAAGACGTCGTGGTGGTCGGTGATGGCCATGGCAGTCCGGGTGGTCGGGTCAGCGGCGAGGCGGGCGCGGGGTGGTGCGCGCCGCTGTGGTGGGCGGTGGTGGAGTGGAACGTTGGATTCAGGTGCGGGGTTGAGGCCGGTCAGTGAGGCGCGGGCCTCGTCCAGGGCCTGGTGGGCGTGGCTCAGGTGTACGTGCAGGCCCCTGTGGCGGTCGATCGCGTCGAGTTGCCAGTCGAGGGAGGCTCGGGCGCCGGGCTTGGCGCGTGCGGCGAGCGGGGTGAGGGCCAGGGTGTAGTGGGCCACAGCACGGCCGACATGTCCTGCGGTCTGGCTGAGGGTCTCGGCCGGATGCCGGGCGGAGGAGATCTCCTGGTCCTCGTTGAGGTGGTGGTGGGCGTCTCCGGCGAGGCGGATGGCGAGGTGGCCGAGCAGCTCGATGTGGCGCAGGGCGGTGAAGAACCCACCGGGGCCGCCAGCGATTCGGTGTTCGCGGATGTCGGCGATGACCGCGTCGAGCGCAGCGTGGACAGTCAGATCGTCGAGATCGCCGGGTTCATACGGGGCGATGAGCCGTCTCCTGGCGGAAGTTGCGGAAGAACAGGACGCTCAGGACCGGGCTCCTAGGCCGCGGGCCCGAAGTCGCTCTGTTTCGGCGCTGCCTTGGCTACGGCGCGGGCGGTGATGGCCTTTGAGGCGCGGGCGGAGGCGGCGGCCAGCTCGTCGGCGCCGGGCTCCAGGTACCAGGGGCGCAGGTCGAGCATGGCGGCGCGCATGCCGGTGGCGAAGCACAGGGCGGTGCCCTTGGGCAGGGCGCGGATCGCGTCGGCGGGCAGGATCCGCTCCTGCCGCATCGACACGGAGGTCGACGTGCCGGACTCGGAGCGGGAGGTGGAGGTGGTCTCCACGTCGTGGTCACCGATCAGCCGACTCAGCTTGTCGGCGAAGTCCGGGTCGTCGATGCCGGAGCCGATGACCTTGACGGTGGAGGCGGACCACATGGCGTCCATGCCGGCGTCTCCCCAGACTTTCTGGCCCTGTCGGTAGGACTGGAGGATGGTGATCGGGATGATGCCGCGCGAGCCCAAGTGGCTGTACAGGTCGGGGAGATCGCTGATCTTGCAGACGTTGGCGGCCTCGTCGAGGATCGCGAGCATCGGCGGGTCGAGACGCCCGCCGGCGCGTTCGGCCTGCGCGGTCGCCGCCCGCATCACGGAGTCCGCGCACGCGGCGATCAACGCTGACGCTCCCCCTCCGCCGTCCTTCGACAGCAGGTAGAGCGTGCCGGTGGACGTGACGAACTCCGACGGGCGGAACTCCGGAAGATCTTTCTGTGGGGTCACCCACGCGGCGATCTCGCTGTTCAGCAGCGCGGCGGCGTACTGGCGGGCCGTCTCATAGATGCCGTCCCTGGTCTCCGGCGGGCCTTCCACGGTGCCCTTGAGCTGCGCGGCGACGGCCGTGAAGCGGTGGTCCCGGAGGATGTCCAGCGGCGTGCGGTCAGCGGGGAACGCCAACCACTGCATCACGTCCGTGATCGGGCGGTCGTCGAGCGCGGCAGCGAGGAAGAGCTGGGACAGGATGTTCGATCCGGCCTTGGACCAGAAGTCGCCCTGCTGGCTCGCGTCGATGGACGCGGCGAGGAAGTGGCCGGCCAGGCGTCCGGCGCCGTCCAGTGTCTTGGCATCGGCGAGGGGGTTCCACCACATCTGGCGTGCGGCGTGTGCGATGTGCTGCGGATCCATCGACCAGACCCGGCCCACTCCGGCGCGGGCGTCGAGGGTGGCGGTATACGCGTCGCCGGCGGCCTTGTTGGAGGTCAGCAGAACCGGTCCTGGGGCGGCCAGGATGGACGGGATCGCGAGACTGGTCGTCTTGCCGGAGCGCGGCGCCATGATCGCCACCGCGACGTCCTCGTACCCCATGCGGACCTCGTGCCGTGTGCCCTGCAGGTTGCCGAGGAGGATGCCGGTGTCCTTCGCATCGATGTGCTTGGCGGTCTTCAGACTCGGACGCAGGGAGCGGGCCTTGGCGGTGATCGCTTTGGCCATCAGGGGCTCGATGTCCTTCGGCTTCGCCATCCCGGCGATCTTCTTCTTCCGGCCGCCACCGCGGTTCTTGTGGCGGGAGAACAGCACGCCGGCCACGGCACCGAGCGCGAGCAGGGCTGTGATCGGGACGATGCGAGCGCCGATCAACAGGGACGTTTCTCCGGCCTGCGGCCAGAGCTGGTCGGGATGGAGGAGGGCCGTGGTCGGCTGGTAGGGCGCCCAGTCGTGTCCGGTGACCCAGGCGGTGATGTTGCCGCTGAGCCAGGCGAGGTGAGACAGGGGTACGACGACGCCGAGCACTCCCAGAAGGAGGCGGAAGGCGACGTCGTACCCGTCGGTGGAGGAGCTGTTGGCGGGAGAAGGCAAAGGGAATGAGCGCTTCCGGGAGGCGGTGACGGCGATCAGCGGGTGTGGCCCGGGTTGGTCGGAGGACGTCGCGGGGCAGGCGGTGCCGTCGGCGGGGCGGCACGTCGGGCGGCTAGGGCGTGCACCCGGTCCTCCAGGGCCAAGGCGACCTGGACGGCAGGCAGTTCCCGGTACGTGCGGGTGATGAGCTTGGTGCCGTAGCCGGGGATGCTGAGTGGGTTGCCGGTGCGTGGGAGGGGGCTGGGGTCGGCGAGTGCGCGGGTGAACGTGGTGATCAGGTGCGGTGGGGTGTGCTCGCCGAAGTGGGCTTGCCACACCGGTCCCTGGCTCTCACTGAGTAGGGTGGTGGCCCACCAGCAGTTGGACGTTGCGCTGACGTAGTGCTCGACGTAGGCCTTGCCGTCGGGCGAGACGAGCCCGTCCTTGTCGGGAAGGGGCGTCCAGTCGGCCTTCGTGAGCGGTTCGGAGGGGTCGACGTCGACGGCAGCGTCTGTGGCCGGGTCGGTCAGGGCGTCGGTCAGGGCCGCGATGATTTCGACCGGGGTACGGGCCCCGAAGCTGGCGTACCAGGCCGGCCGGTCCCGCTCGGGCGCGTGATGCAGGGTCCACCACTGCCCGTCGGGATCGGGCTCCAGACGCAAGCGGGCCTTCTGGCCGGGGCTGGAGAGGATCACGCGCGGCTGCAGGGGGTCGTGGCCGTAGCTCCAGCCACAGGCGTGGTGCAGGGGGGGCGGTGACCCATGCGGGATCGCCGGCGCCGGCCAGGTGACGCGGGGCGACGAAGTCGACCTCCACAGTCTCGGGCGTATTAGGCACGGTCACCTGCGCACGGTGCCGGCGTGGCCGGTTGCGGGGGCCGCGGTCGTGGTCGGCGGCGGGGCCAAGGTGGAGGGGGCGTGCCGGGCGGCGGTGTTGATGTCGCCGATGGCGTGGCCGTGGGTGGCCCAGTCGTCGAGGGAGCTCCACGCTTCGGCGTAGTGAGCGGCGAGGACGTCATCGAACACCGGGGTGCCAGGGTGGGCGTCGGCGGGGAGGCTGTCGCGGGTCTCCAGCCACTTCTCGTGCAGGGCATCGAGGCGGTCTAGCGCTTCGTGCAGAACACCGAGTTGCCACACCCAGCGGCTTTGCACCGTACGGGCAGGCAGGTGCGTGAGCTGGATCTGGGCGGTGGCCAGGAGATAGTGCGCGCCGTCGCGGACGCTCTCGAACGCCTCGGCGGTCGCTGCGTCGCGCAGGCTCGCGCGCCGGCCGTAGGCGTCCTCGTCGTAGGGCCAGCCGTCGAGGTCGGTGTGCTCGTCGGAGTACGCGTCCCAGGAGTCGAGGATCTTCTGGCTGTCGCGCAGGAAGCGGCCGAGCTGTTTGAGCAACGCGCGGTGGGCATCGGAGGGTGCGGGAATGGCGGTTTCCTTGGGTAGGCGATGGAGTTCGGCCGAGTACGGCCGGTGGGTCAGCGCCGGACGGGAGGTGCTGCGGCCTTGGGTGGCGGCCCGAGGGGCTGGGTAGTGGCCGGCCGCTGGCGGCGGCGCGCGGCGCGTGCCTGGATGCGCAGGGCATCGAGGCGGGCGGTGTGCGCGTCGACCACCTGCTGCGGGCTGAGCGGGCTCAGCTCCTTGACGGCGCTGTAGTGGGCGGTGCGCTCGAACATGCCGCGCTGGAGCGGGGCGGTGTCGGTGAGCGTGGTGACAAACGCGCTGACCAGGTGGGAGGGCGTGTGATGGTCGAACCAGGCGTGCCAGATCCGAGGGCCCACGGGATGGCCGTGTCCGTGCTCACGCGTCTCGATGTGCCAGGACGGCGTATCGCGGTCGCCGAGGGGACGCAGCTCGATGTGGCACATGCCGTCCGGCGAGTGGGCGCTGTTCTGTTGGTCGAGCTTCCAGGCGGCCGAGGACAGTGCCTGCCAGGGGCCCGGGGGCTCGGCGCGCGGCGGGCAGAGGAGGGCGTCGGTGACGCTGGCCAGGATCTCGGCGGGGACGAGTTCGCCGAACTCGGCGTACCAGTCCGGTTCGGTGTCGGTGGGCTCGGCCCGCAGCCGCCACCAGGCGGAGGTGGCGGACTGCGGGTCGAGCTGCAGGCTGTGACGGCCATCGGGGCTGCGCAGGACGATTTCCGCGCTCAGCGGGTCGGATGTGCGGGTCCATCCGACGGCTGCGAGGCCGTGGGTGACGTGGCGGGCGTCGCCGGGGCCGGCGAGGTGGCGTGGACTGGTGTCGAAAGGGATCTGCCAGGCGCGCTTGTCGGCGAACTCGGCGAGCTGCCGCTCGCTCACCGGCATCAGCTGCACTCCGGCGTGTTCGGGGAGTCGTTGTCGAGCAGGGTGCGCAGGTCGTCGAGGACGTAGTGGAGGGTGTGCTGGTCGGTCTGCTCCCACGCGGCGGTGCGCAGCTCTGCGATCAGGAGGTGCGTCTCGGGTGTGCGCGGGGTGTTCGGGTGGTCGAGTACGGCGCGGGCGAGGGCGCGCAGGGTGTCGCCGAGCTGGACGGGGATGCCGGTGTACTCATCCAGCAGCGGCTCGACAAGGGCGAGTGCCTCGGCGGGGTTGGGGGCGTCGTGCAGGTACTCGGTGAGCCGGGACAGGGTTTCGGTGGCGGTGTGGATGTCGTCCGGGGTGAGTGCGGGCACAGGGCTCCTTGAAAAGGGAGAAGGGGGCCGGTCAGCGGCGGGCGCGGGGGCGGCCGGCGGTGGCGTGGGGGCGGGTCGTGGTGCGGGGCTGGCTGGCAGCCCAGGAGTTGCGGGCCCAGGTGGCGGCGCGGGCGGCGTGGACGCGGGCCTGCTGCCAGGCGCTGAGCTGGGAGGGGAGAACGGAGACGGAGGTGGTGCGGATCCGCGTGCTGTGCGGGACACGGCCCCGCGGGCGCATCACGGGGTCGGGGCTGGCGAGCGCTTCGGAGAAGGCTTGGACCAGATGCATGGGGGTGGAGGCGGTGAAGCTGGCGGTCCAGCCGTTGCCCTGCTCATCCTGTGCCCCAGACCACCAGATGGCCTGGCCGCTGCGGTCGTGGTGGAACTGCATCCACGCTGCCCCGTCGGGGCTCGTGGCGATGAAGTGTTCGTCGCCGCGGTCGGTCTTCCAGTGTTGCTCCTGGAGCGGCGCCCAGACGTTGGGGGCGTGCGCGCTGCGGGGGCGGGTGAGGGCGTCGGTGAGTCCGGCGACGATCTCCACCGGCGTCTGCCGGCCCAAGGACACCGTCCATTCGTCCTGGTGAGCGGTGGCCTTGCTGTGGATCGTCCAACCGCCTGGCAGCATGTAGGGGTTGTAGCCGATCCGGATCGTGCGGTCGGGGCTGTCGAGAACGAGCGGGCCGTTGCGCTTGGACTTGTCCTGCCACCCGCAGGCGCTCAGGAACTCCGAGACGTGCCTGAGGTCGCCGCCCCCGGCGAGGGCACGGGGCTGGACGAGGTAGTGCTGCTCTGCTTGCTCGCCCGGCCCCCAGCCCTGCCACTGTTTTCGCTTCACCGGCGCCGCCGTACGACGAGCGGCGCAGCGGTCGGGGGCTTGGCCGTCACGGCGGGGCGGGCGTGGAGGCGCTGGAGGGTGTCGGTGTGCTCGTCGAGATCCAGGCCGATGTCATGCAGTTCGTTGGCGGCCCGGCCGAGGGCGAGCCACACCTCCGCGGGCAGGGAGCCGCGTTCGGCCTGGGTTTTGGCGAAGACGCTGCCGGTGGCCACGAGGTGGGTGAAACGGCCGAGGACTCCGTCTTCGGGGTTAAGGACGCGTGCGATGACGCGGGTGGCCTCACCTGCCGGGAGTAGTACGAGGTGGTCGGAGAGTTGGCCGAGCTGACGGGCGATCTCGTCGGCCAGCCGGTCCGGGTTCGGGGCGGGGTGGGGCATAGCCCTCCGGGGCGGGATTGAGGGTCAGTGGTGGTGGCGGTGGCCGATCCGCCGGGCTTCGTCGAGGCTGGCCTCGGGGTGTGCGCCGGTCGGCGGAACGATCCGGTGGGGGCCGGTGGGAATGCAGGCGCGCAGATAGCGGCGGAACAGGGCGGTGGCGAGGCGGGGTGTGAGGCGGCGGGACATCGGCGGTGGTGTGCGGGGTGCTACGGGCTTCTCCGGTCGGTGCTGCGGCGGCCCCGGGGCGGCCCCGGCACGTGCCAGGGCCGCCGTTCGGGCTTATTAGGGGGCACGCCGAGGCGAAGCGGTGACTGCGGCTGCTGGAGCAGGTTTCGGGGGCTGGGGTCGTACCTGGCGGGTGCGTATGTCGTGCACGGCCTGCTGATAAACGACGGGATCGAAGAGGTAGTCAGGAAGGAAGACCTCGTATCCCGCCGTGATCAGTGCGGGGACGGCTCGGGTTGCGAGCTGCTTCTTCTCGTCCTCGGTGAGGTGCGCCGGCGCCTCGTGCCAGATGTAGACGGGACCGGCCGTCACCGCGGTCCTGCGCTCGAAACCGAGACCGTCGAGCAGGGCCAGGAGCTCCTCGGGCGCACCGGTGGGGGTGTCGGCGTGAACGGTGTCGGTCAAGGGCTTGCAGTAGATCTCGACGTCGGTACCTTCGTCGTCGGCGCGATTGCCCATCACCGGGTCCGCGTGGTCGAGTTGCGCGCCTGGGGCGGCGGGGCCGCCGGCGCGGTGGACGTGGGCGCGGACCGCGCCGCAGGGTGCTGGAGCGCGGTGGTGATGCCCTGGGCGGCGAGCTGCTCGCCCATCTTGCGGACGGCTCGGGCCTGCACGGCGGTGTCGTCCCCGCTCAGCCGGTAGGAGCCGGTCTGCTCGTCATGGACGAAGCCGTTGGCGACCAGGACGGCGGCGACCATGTTGCTGGTGGGGGCCGTGGCGAGGCTGCCGTCGGCCTGCCAGGTGAGCACGACCCGCTCCGCCTGGGACGGCTGGGTAGCGTCGGGCTGGCGGGCCAGGCCAATGGAGTTGTGCCGGACCTGGGCGAGCGCGGCGTCGTAGCGGGCCAGAAGGTCACCGGCGACCGTCTCGGCGCTCAGGAACGGGTCGTCGCTCAGCGCGATGCCGTCCGGCTCGCGCATCCCGCCAAACGCCTGCCCGGGGATGTCACGGGGGGCGACGGCGGCGATGAGGAAGCCGTCCCGCTCGTCGTGCCGGTCGATGACAACCAGCTGGGCGCCGTCCTTGCGGGTCAGCACGGCCGCGTGCCGGATCGGGTGCGCGGCGAGGGATTCGGCGACGAGGTCCATGTCCCAGATGTGGTCGGCCAGTTCGGCGAGATCGTCCTTGCGCTCGGGCGGGTGGTAAGTACTGCTCCAGGTGCCGGGCAGTTCGCCGGCGAGGACGTCGGCGAACGAGGCGAGGCGGCCGGGATCGGAGTCGTGGTCGTGCAATGTCTTCCTTAGTAATGGAGCGGGCGGGGGTGAGGGGCGCAGGCCCGCGATGCCGGAGGCGGGGTCGGCACCTGCGCTGCCGTGGCGGGTGGACGCATCCAGCGGACGCTTCGCGCTCTGCGCCGGGCACCTGCCCGGTGCAGGTGCTGCGGGCGGGGTGCGGGCGGGCCGGTCGGCGAGCTGGGCGACCTGGGCACCGAGCGGGGCAGGTGCTGGTCGGTATCGAATGCCTCGTCGCAGTCGATGTGATAGCCGACGGCCACAGCCGGGCCACGGCGTTGGTGGCAGGTCTCGTGGACGCGGACGACGGGCCCGAAGCCGCAGCGCTGCAGGATGCTGTGGGCTTCGGGGTCTGCGCCGCGAGTGAGGACCTCACCGGAGTGGGGATTCGGCGGAAACCCAGGAAGCGGTCGGCACGCAGCAAGAGCGGGGGCTTACTACGGTGATCGTCGTGTGTGCCGCCCATCCGGCGGTGCGGTGGCGATGCCGTGCCGAGAGACGGCGCCCGGTGGGCGAGCCGCGAGGTGGGCGGTGGTGGCGTCGAGGTCCTGCTGGATGTCGTAAAGCCGGTGAGCGATCAGCTCCAGGCGGTGCGCCGTGCCGGGGCTGCCGGCACCCGGCTGGCGTGCGACCCGATAGGCGGTGTGCTCGATGAGGCCGCGCACGGTGGCCAGCGGCCCGGACTGCTCGTCGGTGAGCTGCGCCAGGACCGTCGCGAGCTGAGTCGACGCGCTCGGGACGGGCCGGGCGACGGCCTGGCGCTCAGGGGCTGTGCGTACGGGGGTGAGGTGCAGCTCGTTCTCGATGCGGCGGGCTTCATCCGAGAGCCGTCGGAGCAGGCTGGTGGGCTGCGGCTGCCAGGTGCCGTCGAGCCGGATCAGGTTGGCGATCAGGTCGAGGCGGCCGGGCTGGGCCTGGACGCCGATCCAGCGGCAGCCGCCTTCGTCGCCGGGGATCTCGATCCCGGCGGCACGGGCGAGGCGGTGGGCGGCCTCAGCCCACTCCGGACCGGTCAGATCACGGTCATCGGGGTGGAGACGGACGTCGAGGTGGAAGATCGCCCGCCGATCGCCCCGCGGGCCGGCAGCGAACGGGTGCTCCACCAGCGGGTCGTCGATGTGCTCGGCCCACTGGGCGGACGTCCAGATCGCCTGCTCGTCGTCCAGAGTGTAAAAGTCCAGGCCCGGCCAGTAGGCGACGACAGTGTGCTCGGTCAGGCCCTCCTCCGCCGACACGTTCCGGTCCAGCGCCTGGCTGAGCGGGTGCTGGGCGGAGATGCTGCGCTCGTTGAGGCGTGGGATCACGTCTGTGTGCCTCCGCTGGTTCGTGCGGACAGCGACACCTCGCTGGCGGCGGCGATCAGGGAACGCTCGCGCACCAGATCCGCGTGCACCGACACATCACCCGGCGGCAGCAGGTCCAGCGCGCGGTCGATCGCCGCAAGCCCCTCCTCGTGCCGGCCGAGCTGACGCAACGCGCCGGCCTTTCTGAAGAGCACGATCGGATCGGTCCGTGCGGCGAACGGCGGCCGGGCGGCGAGGTCGAGAATGCGCTCGGCGCGCTGGGGCAGGTGCTGGCCGAGCCACAGGCCGTGCAGCAGCACGTGCAGGGTCTTGGCGTGCTCGCCGGCCTGGTCGAGGACCTCGTCCATGAGGGCCAGGCCCTCGGGCCGTGACTGGCCCAGCAGCGAGAAGGCGTACAGCGCGCGGCTGTAGCAGTCCAGCCCCGCGCGTGCGGCTGCGGGGAGTCGCTCGACGAGCGACTGCAGGCTGGGGCATCGGAAGTCGTAGCGCAGGCCGCTCAGGTACAGGTGCCGGTACGTGCGGGCGGTGACCGGGTCGGGGTCGGCGGCGGTGACCTGCTCGGGCCGCAGCAGACCAAGGGCGCTGTGTCCTGCAGCGCGGGCCGCCCAGGCGGCATCCGCGCACACCTCGGCCGATTCCCGCCAGTCGGCGTCGAGTTCGCGCAGATCGGCTGCCAGACGGGCGGGCCAGCGTGCGTCTGCCGGCGTGAGGGTGGCCCGGGTGCGGGCGTACGCGAGGGCCAGGGCGCGGCCGGGCCGGCGGACGGGAAGACTCACCGGCCGTCCCGGGCGTCGTTGACGTGCACGAGCTGGCCGAGGGCCGTGGTGGTGTACCAGCCGCAGTCGATCAGCTCGTTGCGGGAGGCGTACTTCGGCAGGAGGTAGTCCTCCATGGCGCGCAGGTAGATCAGGCAGTCCGGGCACCGGCGCTTCAGGTGGACCAGGTAGCGGGGGTGGGCGGTGAGGTAGGACTGCTGGCCGCCGGTCGCATCGCGCAGCCGCCATCCGTCCTCGTCGGTCGGGGTGTGCCACGAGGAGGCGACCACGCGCATGGCGTCTCCCCACAGTTCCCCGCCGGACACGCCCTTGAGGACGACGACCTGGTCACCGGCGCCGAAGTGCCGGTGGGTGATGTCCCGGGCGGGAGTGAGCGGATCGGGCGTCGGCGCGAAGGCCGGAGTCGGCGGAGGCGTCCAAGACGGCGGGAGCATGCAAGTCCTTCCACGCGGTGCGGGTGGCGGTGGGAGGATCAATGGTCCGCAGGATCGCCGGTTTGGCTAACCGGCGATCGTCGGCTATGTTCCCGCCGTCGTCAGCGGTACGGGTTCTCCGTCCCGCGGTCGGACTCGCTGGCGGCATCGAGGAGTTCGACCAGGTCAGAGCCCTCTGCGTCCCTCTGGTCGATCCACCAGCCTGCCCTCGTGATGGTGCGGGCCTTCTCTTCCAGCACCGCCCAGTCCGCCTCGCCCCAGGTGCCTTCGGCGACGAGGGCGGTGTGCGCGGCGGTCATCAGCTGGTGGCGGGAGCGCTCGCCCCAGTCCAGCGCCCTCTCGGGTCCTTCCAGCGGCGGCATGTCGAACTTCTCGGCCCACTCGGCCGCGGCCTGCTGCTCCTCGGCGCGCTTGGCCGCGAGCCACTGCTCCTTGGACTCGGTGTCAGCGTCGCGGGCGGCCTTCCAGCAGTCAGAGCATTCCCGTCCGGCGAGCCAGCGGGCGAACCCCGCTCGCCGGTCGGCCGGGCGGTCGGACAGGTCATGGACGGCCTCATGGCCGCATGGAACATGCTCGATCGTCCATCTGGTACGGACTGACATGGTTTGGATCTCCTCAGTAGGTGGGTGTGCGGCCGGGTTGGGGTCGTGGCTCTAGCGGTGGCGCGCGGGCGACGGGCCACGGGCGGGAGGCGCTGGCGGCGTTGTGTCCAGGACCGGGCGCGGGCGGACGTGTGGCCTGGGAGTGCGATGGGGCGGCAGGACGGCGACACTCGCGCCGAGGTCCTCGGCCGTCTCGTGTACTTCGCGGGTGAGGAAGTCGAGGTATCGGCCGAGCGCGGCGAGCCGGGCGGCGACCTGCTGGCCCCGCACGGTTTCCAGGGCGTGGGCGAACTGGCCTGCGATCTCCAGGAGTTCCTGGAGGCGGACCAGCGGGCCCGCGTTGTAGCCGTGCTGGGTTGCGGTGAGCAGGACCTCGGCAACGTCACCTGCCGCTCGGGCTTCGATGACGTCCCGGATCAGTTCCTGCAGGGAAACCTCGGGCGCGGCCTCCGGGCGGTTGAACGGGGAGACGCCCGGCCGCAGCACGCCGGGCGGGACCGCGGACGGCAGTGCCTGCCCGGCGATGTATTCGTTGGCGTAGTGCCCGATCACCTGCCAACCCGGCGCATCCGGATCGCCGGACAGTGCGATCACGGTCGAGGTGTCGTCCTCGATCAGGTGGGCGATGGTGATGAGTCGGCCGTCGACGGCGTACCACGACTCGATCAGATCCAGCTCGCCCCGCCGCTGCGCCGCGTGGGCCATGGCGGTCCACATCTGCTGTTCCTCGTCGGTCAGCGGGATTTCGCGCTGCTGGTGCTGGTCGGCGAGTTCGGTGGCGAGGTAGCTGTGGTCCGCCCAGAAGGCGAGGTGCGGCCACACGGCCGTGTGCTGCTCACGCTCGGCGGTAGAGCCGGGTGAGGCGGGCTGGTCGAGGACTTTCGCGATCTCGGTGTGGGAGGCGGCGAGGCTGTCGAGCAGGCTCCGCCACGCGGCGGTGTGGCGGGCGGGCGGCAGCACGTCGAGGGCGCGGCGGGCCGCGGCGAGCAGTTCGCCTGCGTGCGGGACCAGGTAGGTGGCGTACGCCTGGAGGGCTGCCTGGTCGCGGTGGGCGCGGGCTGCTGCTTCGGCATTGTGGTGGACGGTCCGCCCGTGGCGGTCCCGGGTGGCATCGAGCGCGGTCTCGACCTCACGGCCGATGCGAATCATGCGAATTCGGAAGTCCCGTGCTTTCCAGGCCAGTTCGCTCGCGGTGGGAGTGGGCGGGTTGGGGATCGGTTGCTCCTGGCGGTTGTGGTCAGTGGCGTGTCCGGCGTCCTGTCGACGGTGCCTGTGCGGTCATCGCCGGCCGGTGCTTCGGGGCGGACGGGGTGGACTGGCCGGGGCGCGAAACGCGCAGGTCGGGGTCGAGGTGAACCGAGTAGCGGGCGGCCACCAGCATCTCGGCGGCCCAGCTGGCGTGTTCGTTCTCCCAGGTGCGGCCGAGGTCGAAGGGCAGCCGGATCCACTGCCCGCGCAGCGTCGGATAGGTCTCGAATCCGGCGCGGGCCAGGATGCTCGCGGCGAACGCGTCGCACCGTCCTTCGACTTCGACCTCGCCGCCTTCGCCCCGGGTGATGCGGATCGGCTCGCTGGTCATGTTCACTGGCGCCGTCCTTGCCCAGCAGTCGGGGCGTGGCTGGCGGCGGCAGGCGGTGCCGCCGGCGCGGTGTTGGCCAGGGCGGAGATGCGGGAGGGGCGAACGGTGGCGGCCTGCGCGATGCGGGAGCGCCGTTCAGCCAGGCTGTTGCTGGTCGTCGGCCGGGCAGGAGCCGATGCACGGGCGGGGTCGAGCGCGCTGTCGTCCTGCACGCGGTAGCCGAGGCTGCGCAGGTCGTGGACGGCTTGGCGGGTACGGCGCAGCCCGTCGCGTTCCGGCTCGGTGAGCCGGTACAGGCCCGGAGAGAAGGGGATGGGCTCGAACTGCTCGCGGAGGAGGAACCATTCGGCGAGGTGGGGGGTGAAGTTCGCGTCGGCGGAGGCGACGAAGCCGTGTTCGGGATGGGCGCGGAAGTGGAAGTGGTCGGACAGAGGGATCCTTATCGGTCAGTGGCGGTTCGGCTGCCGTGTCTGCGGGACGGCAGCCGGCTGGGTTCGCAGGCCGGTCGTTCGCGGTGTGGACGGCCCAGGCGGTGCCGGTGTGGAGGTCGCGCGCAGGGCGGCGGCGGTGTGCCGCAGACGGGCGCGGGCCGCGACGTATTTCTCGGCCGTCATGATCCGCAGGACCTCAGGGTCGTTGCGCAGAGGCGAGTGGGCGAGGTCCTCCACGGCCTCGCGCTGGAAGCCGGTCGTGGCGTAGGTCAGGGCCTCGGCGAGTGTGTCCAGAGCTCGCGCGATACCTGCGGCGGCCCGGGCGAGCCGGGTCAGAGCGGCGCGTTCGGGCGGGTAGACCGTCTGCGGTGTGATGAACCGTTCCTGCGCGCGTTCGATGGCGTGCTGCAGATGGTGGGCCAGCACGCCGATGTCGTCGGTGAGCGTGACCAGGTCGACGGCGTCGGGGCTGGTGGGGAATTGGGCGGCCAGCTCGTCCAGACGCCGGGCCAGGTAATCGAGCGTGGCCGGGGTGACGGAGGACGACATCAGACCACCCCGGCCGCATCTCTCGTCTCTCGGCCGCAGAGGGTGGCTCGCAGGCTGCGTCCGTAGTTCCACGCATGCCGCCGAGCCTGCGGCTCCAGGACGTCATAGGCGTCCTGGCGGGTCATCTGGCCGGGGTGTTTGCGGTACCGGTAGACCGGCAGGCGCAGCAGGATCCCGGGGGCGAGGCTGGTGACGCCGACGGCGGCCATGTAGTCCTCGCCCTGGACCAGGCCACCCATCGGCGCCGCGCGCACGAGGTCGGTGCGGGCGAGGAGGGTGGTCGGCCCGATGGGGATGGTGTCGGACGGGGACTTCCAGTACGTCCACACGTCGCCGGCCTCGTGCCGGCCGGGCGGCGTCGGGCAGCGCCACAGCGTTGTCGTTCCTTCGGGGTGGAGGTCCTGGCTGTAGCCGGCACACCAGCCCACCCCGGTCGCTTCCAGGGTGTGCAGCCGTACGGCCATGGCGTCGTCGGTGAACTCGTCGTCGTCATCGGCCCAGTTGACGTAACGGGTGCGGACGTCGTTCAGGGCGAGGTTGCGGGCGCAGGCCGCGCCGACCTGGCGGGGCAGCACGAGGGTGCGGACACGCGGGTCACCCGCGAGCGGCGCGGGCAGGAGCTTAGGGTCGGCCCCGTCGATGGCGATCACGGCTTCCCAGGGCACGCTCTGCCGGGTGAGGCTGGCGTGCATGGCTTCCAGGTAGCCGA
Source organism: Streptomyces cupreus (assembly GCF_014257025.1). Classification (GTDB taxonomy): domain Bacteria; phylum Actinomycetota; class Actinomycetes; order Streptomycetales; family Streptomycetaceae; genus Streptomyces; species Streptomyces cupreus. The sequence goes on along the minus strand of NZ_JACMSF010000004.1, from coordinate 269,049 downwards.
GCCGGTCCTCGCGCAGGCGGGTGGCGATGACGACCGTGATCAGGGGCGGTGCGGGAGTGGGCAGGGCAATTCCTCCGGGAAGGCGGGCGAGGAGCGTTTAGCGGCGCGCGGCGGGGCGGGCCGGGGAGCCGATCGCTGGGCGCGTGGTGGGGGTGGCCTGGGGCGGGGCGGCGCGCACGGGCGTGAGGACGGGGGCTGGTGCGGTGGAGGACCAGTGGGCGGGGCTGTCGCTGAAGACAGTGCGCGGGTCGGTGTTCCAGTCCACGACCGGACCTGCGTCCTCGTGGAGCAGGCTGATCACTTCGATCCCGTGCGGGCGCAGGATGTAGCCCCACTGCAGGTCCTGCTCGATGGCGGTCGCATCAGTGACCGTCATCCGTACCGGCGGGGAGCCGTCCGGGGTGATCAGGTGGTCCAGGGTGCGGCTGGGCCAGTGTTCGCCGCCGGTCAGCGCGGCGACGAGCGCGGGCGGGGCGCCGTCGAGGAGATCGGTGCCCAGCTCCTCCCAGCCGACGGCGACATCGTCCACGAGAAACCGGGACATGGCTTCCAGGTCGCGGCGGAAGCGGTGCTGGAACACGGTCAGGAGCAGGGGCAGGTGGTGGCTCGGCACGCCGTCGAGATGGACGTAGATGCCGCCGTAGCCCCCTTCGGTGGGGCGGGCGACGAAAGAGCGGGTCGACAAAGGCGGGTCTCCCAGTGGGCACGGGCGGATGCGGCGGGGTGTTCGCTGAGACTCAGGGACGCTGACGGGTGGGGTGCGGACCACCGGTGTCGGGGGCGCGGCCGTGCTCGGCTGCCAGCACTGGCAGGGGTACCGCGCCGGCCAGGGGGGCGTCGGGTGTGGTGACGGCGTGCAGGGCCCGGTTGAGGCTGCGCAGGGCGGCGGCGTGGCCGAGTGTCGCGTTCAGCCGGTTCTCCACCGGTTCGCCTCCCCTGGCGTGGGAGGTGAGCCGGTGGGCGTCGGCAAGACCGGTCACGGCCGTGCCAAGGTGCGTGGCGGCGAGGCTGCTGTGCGCAAGCGCGGCGGCCAGACGGGACAGGTACTGACTCCGACGTCGGTGCCGGCGAGGGAACTCTCGGCAGTCTGGCGCAGGTCGGAGACGAGACCGGACGTCAGGTTGTGCACGGCGACGAGCTGGTCGAGCACGGGCACCAAGTCCGCCTGGGCAGTGCCCACCTCCGGCAGGACCATAAGCCCCGCAGTCTCCTTTACACGGCGCTGCCACAGACGCAGGCGTGCGGACGCGAAGTCGGCGTGGGGACGGCTCATCGGCTCGGCCCCTTTGGCAGATTCGCCGTCGGGACGGGCTCGGTCGAGGGGGCGCCGAGGGCGAGGCTGGACCGTACGGATACGTGGAAGCCCAGGTGCCGGAGGCGTTCGAGGCTCTTGATGAGCTGGCGGCGGGTCTGCGCCTCGGTGAGGGTGTCCGGCAGGTGGCATTCGCCCGTGGCGGCATCGAGCAGGAAGCCGTCCCGCGCGAGCAGCTCGATCAGGGCGCGGATGTAAGTGGTGCGAATGCGCGGACTGCGCTCGGCATCGAAGGTGACCTGCACCTGAAGGTGGCCCTGGCTGGCCGCACGCAGTGCGGGCAGTGAGGCGAAGCGGTACTCCAGCAGCATCCGCCGGCGCACCGCCGCCGCGGCCCGGACGGGATCGGCCGATACCGCGATGCCAGGGGGACCGGGTAGGTCCTTCACGTGCTCCTGTTGGCAGCCGGCGGGCAGCAGCGGCAGCACGAGGAACTGTTCGGCTCGATGCGGCCGGGGCAGGACGTACAGCTGCAGGCCATACAGGGAGGTGAGCACGCACCGCTGGACATCGGCCGCGTCGAAAGCGGCGTACGCCAGCGGGCCGCTGTGCCAGATCCGGTGGCTGCCGGCCTCCTGCGCCACGAGGCTGGTGGGTTCTCCAGCCTGCCAGCGGCCGGGCAGGTGCTCGGCGAGCGAGGCGGCGAAGCCTGACACGGGCGGGGGCGGTTGCTGATGCGCGTGGCTCATGCTCACGCTGCCGAGGAAGTGGACAGGCCCTCGGCATCGGTGCGGCGGCAGGTGTAGCTGATCAGCTTCGACTTGTCCGGCGTCGTCGGGACACTGGCGACGTCGGAGCAAGTGAAGGTGTAGGTGAAGTACGGACTAGGCTTGTCCCCCAGCCAGGCCCGGTCGTCCTTGTCCGGCACGATCTGCAGCCCGGAATGGGCGACAGCATCGCGCTGGATGTGCGTGTGCGCGAAGACGACCAGGGCTCCACCGGCGGCGGTCCTGAGAGCGTAGCTGCCGGTGAACTCGGTGGCGGCGGCGGAGAACTGGGTGGTGCCGCGGCTGCCGAACTTGTGGATCGTGTCGTCGTGCACCTTGATCTGCCGGGTGGACGTCTTCGTCGTGGTGAAGACCTTTTTGCCGGCCAGGTCGCCTCCGGTGGCGAAGTTGTCCAGGACAGCGTCACGCAGGACGTCGACCGGGGCGGCCACGTTCTTGGTGGAGGTGGCGTCGACCGCGGTGGCGTAGCCGTCCGCGTCGAGAGCGATCTTCGGGACCTGCTTCTCGTCGTCGAGGTCGACGGCGGCGACCATCGCCCACCGCTGCGTCTTGGCCTGCTCGGCCATGATCAGGACGCGGGCGTACTTGTTGTTCTTGCCGCTGTAGGTGACGGCGGCGAACCACTTGGGCTGTCCGGTGGTGAAGCGGGGGATGTAGACGTCGGTGGAGCCAAGGTTGTACGACCACGGCTTGTACTTCTCGCGGTCGGCCTTGGGCAGGCCCTCGTCGTGCTTGTAGTCCGCGACCGACATCGCGTACAGCGGGCCGTCCTCGATGGTGTCGAGGAGCTTGCGGTTGTTGTGCGCGTTGGCCTGGTTGTTGATCTTGGAGTAGTGGGCGATCTGGGCGAGGGCCTCCTTCTGTGTCAGAGCCGGCTCGGCGGTCGGCGCGGGGGAAGCGGTGCGTGTGACCCGAGCCGTGGCGCGGTTGTCGGTGCTACCGGGAGCGCCGCAGGCGGACACGGTCAACGCGACGGACGCGGCGGCGGTGAGCAGGAGAGCGGAACGGCGGGCGGAAGTGTGCAGGGGGATGACGGTTCTCCGAAGAATGCGGATGGGTCAGCGGTTGCGTGATGCGGCAGCGGAAGCTGCGGGCGGTCGCGGCACGGTCACGGCGGGTGTCACCTGGGTGTCCGCGGTAGCGCGCAGCTGCTTCGCGGCGTGGGCGAGGTGCGTACGGGCGTCGCCGAGGCGGTCCACGAGGTGCTGGTGTGCGGCCGCGATCGACCGGTCGCGGGCGGGGCCGGACTGCTGGTGGGCAAGGTGGGCCAGGAGCCCAAGCTGGTGGACGGCGGCGCCGAGGGCGGCGAGCGCGGCACCGGCGGGCTGGGCGGCGCTCGCCAGCGCGAGGGTAGTGCGGCGGTCGGTGGCTGTGACCTGGTGGGGGTAGCGGGTGGCGGCCCGGTGGCGGAAGGCGCTCTCCCCGGCCAGGTAGCCCAGCAGGCGGGCCAGATGGCGGACTTCGTCGTCCAGGATCTCGCTCAGGGCCGGGTCCGGTTGGATCTGGTCGGGGAGCGGGAGGTGGTCGGCCACGGTGTTGAGCCGGTCGGCCACGTCGTGCAGCAGCATCCGCTGGTCGAGATCAGACACCAGAGGCAACTCCAGGATGTACGGGGGCGTCTACCGTCGTGCTGAGGACGGCGTGCCCGCTGTTGGCCGCGTGGCGGGCGCTGCCGTGGGCGGGCGGCTTGTTGGGCCTGCGGAGGTGGGGGTGGCGTGGCGGAAGTTGACGCCGATGCCTTGGGCGGTGAGCAGCCGGACGGCGCTCTGGATGAGCAGGGCGCGGTCGCTGGTGCTGTAGGAGGCGGGTAGGACGAATGCCGCCTCGTGCGGGCTGTACTGGAAACGGCAGCCGTACAGCACCATGCGGGCGTCTTCGGGCACCGACCTATACGGCGCTCCCACCACGCCGTCCGGGTACCACACCAGCGTGAGGGTCTCGGCGACCTCTGGTGCGGCGGGACGGTGCGGCGGCTCAGGCTGGACGCGGGCGCTGTGACGGACCGCGTCCACTGCCCGGTGGTAGCGGGGCAGCACGCGGCGTGCGACCCCGGCGGCGGCACGGACTGGATCGTTGGGTACGGCGATGCCGTTCGGCTCGTCCACGTAGCGGAAGTGGTGCGGCTTGAACCCCTCGGGCTCGAGTGGGGCGACCAGGTACTGGTGGGGGTAACGGGGGCGTTCGGTGACGCAGAGTTGTTCGTCGTCCGGCCCGTGGAGGAGGGCGACGGGGGCATTGGGAAAGTCGAGGAGGGTCGAGTGAGTGGTACCGCAGTCCCAGACCCGGTCGGCGACCGGCCGGTGGTCTTGGGGAGCGGGGAAGCCTTCGTACTTGCGGTACCACTGTCCAGGCAGGTGCTGGGCGAGTGTGGTGGCGAAGGAGGGCAGGTCGGTGCGGGGTTGAGGCATGGGCTCTCGGTGGTCTTCAGGGGGTGCGGCCGGCGGGACGTGCAGACGGCGGCGGCTGAGCGGGGGCGATGTGGGCCGTGGCGTAGTAGTCGGCCACGGCTTCCTGCCAGCTTCGGCGCTGTGGGAGGGCGAGGGCCTGCATGCGTTCGGCCGCGACGTGCAGGTCTTCGCCGAGCCGGCGCAGCGTTAGTGCGGCGGTCTGGAGGGCGTGGTAGAGGTCGAAGCCGTCCTGGCGTTCGGATGTCTTGGCCGTCTTGGCTGCCGCTTCGAAGAAGCCTTCGAAATCGTGGAGGAGTCCCTCGGTGGGCTCCAGGACCTGGTGGAGGAGCTGGGCGGCTTCGTCGTAGGAGCGGGCTGCGTTCAGCCGGTCGGTGAGATCACGTACGGCCCTGGCGGCGGAGTGCCGGCTGGCAGAGGTTTCGGGCTGGGGTGGCAGGCGGGCTTCTCCGGTTTCAGCAGCGGTCGGTGATGATGGTTCGGGTCAACGCCGTGGCCGTCCCGGACCTGGCTGCTGCCCCGGCGGCGGAGCCGGAGGCGTGTCGTGGGCTGCGCGGGCCTGCTGGGTGAGCGCGTCGAGGCCCGGGGGCGGGTCGTAGTGGGCGCGCAGGATCTGCAGGTCGGCGTCTGCGGCCATGGCCACGGCGGTCTTGATCCGGCTGGCGGCATCCCTGAGCAGCTTGGGCGGGGAGGCGGGGGCGGCTCCCCGGTTCTGCCGGCGCCATTGCGCAGCGGCGGCCAGGTAGTCGACGACCGTGTTGAGGAGGGGTTCGGCGGCGTCCAGCAGGGCGTTGGTGACCGTACTGAACTCGGCGGGAGTCTTGGCTGCGGCCAGTGCCGTCAGGTACCAGTCCAGGTCTGGCACGAGCAACGGCTGCTCGGGCAAAGGGTGTTGGGCGCGGAATCCTTCGGAGTCTCGCTTCGCCCAGCGGTACAGGTCGTCGGTGGTGGCGGACCGTGTGTGGTAGGCGTGGATCTGTTCGGCGGTCCGGCCGACGTTGTCGTACAGCTCGAAGTCGGGGTGCTGCAGTGCGGTCTCCTGTCTGGCGGTGGGGACGGCGATCGTCCCGGGGGTGGAGCTGTCAGGGGCGTGGCGTCGTGCGGGATGCGGAGTTCTGAGGTGTGCGAGGGGCCGGGGTGAGCAGGCCGGCGAGGAAGCGCTGCACGTGCGGTGTGTCTTCAGGTGACGTTTGGCGGCGTGTACGGCTTCGGAGGCACGGCGCAGTTCGCGTCGGCGGCAGTCCAGGACGTCTTGCCGGTGGGGTCGTGGGTTCGCTGCTGGCCAGGCGGGACGCCCAGGCCCGCAGTTCGTGGGGATCACGATCCAAACAAGTCGCCCTGGTCGGCGTCGTCTTCGGTCCAGCCGAAGACCACGCGTTCCAGGTCTCCGAGGTAGACGACGTCGCGATGGGCGCGGAAGGCGTCGAGGACTTCGTCCGCGTAGTCCTGTATCTCGTTGTCCGCCTGGTCGATGCGCGTCCGGTTATTCCTCGACAGTCGGCGCCATTGCACGACGTCGGAGTCGGTGGCGCGGTTCATCCAGACCCATACGCCGTTGCCCAGCTTGAAGACGTACTCGGGGTGGAAGAAGCGGCCGGTTCGGCTGTGGCGGCGGGGGTTGCGCTGTTCGCCGAACCCGGTGACGAGGCTCTGGGCAAGTTTGTCCAGGGCGGCGGCCTTGACGTGCGGGTCGAGGTCCTCGCGCGCGATCTGCTCGCGTACCGCGTCGGTGAGCTGGCGCTTGTGGAAACGGCCGTCGGCGTCGGTGAGCTTGAGCGCGGTCTGCTCAACGATGTGCCGCAGCCGCATCTCGGCGGTGGTCGTCACGGCAGGTCACGCTCCTGCCAGACCTGGTCCATCTCGGTCAGCGCCGTCATGGCGTGGGCGATGGTTTCGCGGGTGATGGGTGTTCCGCTGGCGTACTCGGGGTCGTATCGGCTGAACGTCCGGGTCCCGCGGGCCTGGGCGAGCGGCGGCACGACCTCGTCCAGCAGCCGGGTGGCCACCCGGCGCTGCCGCTTGTCCTCCTCCACGCGTTCGGTGCGCTCCGCCCGCGCGCCGGCCAGGGTCAGGTCGCCCTCGACGACCCGGTCGGCCAGTTCGGGATCCTCCTCCCGCAGCCGGGCGAGCTGGACCTCGGCGCTGTTGGCCTTGGCCTTGTTCTCCTGGGCGACGGCGTACGCCTCGTTCAGCCCGGTGGCGCCGCTGATGACCGGGTCCACGAGGTCGGGCGCGTGCTGGAGCACGACATTCGCCTTGCCTACGGTGCCCAGCGAGATTCCCAGCTGTTCACTCAGTGAACGGGAGGACTGTTCACTCGGTGAACGGCCGCTCTGTTCACTCAGTGAACAGGCTTTGGCTGTGATCATCGCAATCTGGCCCTTGGTCAGATTGCGTCGGTGGACGTTTGCCGACAGGGCGTAGCGGTCGGGGTCGTCACCGGCGTATGTGGTGTACGCGGGTTCGACGCCGGCGATCTCGCATGCCTTCAGACGGTTGCGTCCGTCGATGACTCGGCCGCTGCGGTCCAGCACGACCGGGTACAGCAGGCCCTGCTCCTTGATGTCGTCGGCGAGGGCGTTGAGGTCGTCCTCGTCGAGTGCGGGGAAGAGCAGGATGGTCGGATGGAACTGGATGGTGTGCTCCTAACGGATTGATCGTGTTGGGTGGTCGGCTGCCCGAACTCGCGGGAGTTTCAGTGCATGCGGGCGTCGGTGTCGAACAGCTGCAGCTCGTGCGGGTGGAGGAGGTGCTGGACGATGAAGGACCGGCCGGCGACCTTCCACAGGCCCCGTCCTCGGTTGAGGTGGGAGATGGCGTCGGTCTCGACCGAGGTAAGTCCCAGCAGGGAGGCTGCGGCGTGGAGTTGGTCGGTCTCCTGCCGGTAGATGATGCGGGTGGAGCAGTCGGCCAGCAGTCCCTCGGCCAGGGCGCGGCCCTGGGAGCCGGCATCGCCGGCGGTGAGCAGGTCGGACAGCCGGTGGATGACCATCAGGTTCGCGATGCCCAGGCCGCGGGAGAGCTTCCACTGGGCCTGCATGCGCTGCAGCAGGCCGGGGTGGCGCATCAGACGCCAGGCTTCGTCGTAGACGATCCAGCGCCGGCCGCCGTTCGGGTCGGTGAGTGCGGACTCCATCCACGCGGAGGCACAGGTCATGGCGAGGACGAGGGCGGTGTCGTCGCCGGACCCGCCGAGCCGGGACAGGTCGATGGTGAGCATCGGGCTGCCTGGGTCGAAGGCGACGGTGGAGGGGGCGTCGAACATGCCGGCGAGGTCACCGTGGACCAGGCGGCGCATGGCGTGGGCGAGGTCGCGGGCCGCCTCACCGAGCCGCCCCGACATCATCCCGGCCGCCTCGTCGAGCTGCTCGGGGTTGTTGAGCGCGGAGGCGACGTCGCCGAGGAGCGGTGTGCGGCTTGTGTCGGCGGCGCGGGTGACGACGACGTCCAGGGCGACGTCGAGAGCCGTGTGCTCCATCGGCAGCAGGTCCCGGCCCAGAATGGTCCGGGCCAGCGACCCCAGCAGTAGCAGGCGGCGCTTGCGGATCTCTCCTACCCAGTCGGCTTCGGCGACCGAGGCGGGCCGGGGGGCTGCGTCCAGCGGGTTGAGCCTGCCGGGCAGGCCGGGGCCGAGGGCGACGGAGGTGCCGCCCAGTGCGTCGGCGACCGGCGTCCACTCGCCCTTGGGGTCGCAAGGGACGTAGACGCGGTAGCCGAAGGCGACCGACCGGAGGGCGAAGCTCTTGGCCAGTGCGCTCTTGCCCTGGCCGATGACGCCGGCGAGCAGGAGGTTGGGGTTGGTGAAGCCCTCGACCTTGCCGTACAGGGCGAACGGGTCGAACACGAAGGAGGCTTCGGCGTGAACGTCGCGGCCGATGTAGATGCCCTCGGCGCCGAGCCCTCCTTCGGCGAGGAAGGGATACGCGCCCGCGGCAATGGCGGTGGTCATACGGTGGGCCGGCAGTTTCAGCCGGTTGCCGCGGGCGGAGGCAGGTCCGGGCCGCCCGGTCGGCGGGTAGAGGGCGCTGGGCATGTCGTGCTCGGCCGCGCTCGGGCTTGCCGGGTGGGAGCTGGCTTCGGCTCGGGCCTTGGCCGCGGCCTCCGCGAGCTGCCGACGGGCCGCGCGGCGGGCGGCGCGGTCGGTGCCGTGGGGGGTGAACACCGGGCTGGCGGAGGCGCGGCGGGCGCGACGGTCGGGCCGGTGGCTCATCAGAAGCCCTCGATTCGGCGGGTGGTGTTCATCGCACGCATGCAGTGGTGTGCGTGCGGTTGAGATCGGTGGGGGTGGTCTTGCGGCGGACGATGTGTCCGGCGGCCAGATGGCGCTGGCAGATCGTGAGGACCGGCGGTCCCTCCGGGAGCCGTTCCGGATGACACTCGCTCGCATCCGAGGTGGAGGCGGGCAGGAGGTGGAAGGCCGAGTGCACCTCGGCGGTCGCCTGCCACAGCCGGGCGTGCGCAGTGGCGAGGTGCCGACCTGCGGCGGGATGCGGCGGGCGGGCGGATTCGGCGAGCTGGTCGAGGAGTTGATGCAGGGCGGTGAGGTGGGCGTGCAGCACGTCGAGGTGCACGCGGTCCACCACCGCGGGAGCGGTAGGTGCTGAGCGGGCCAGGGCACGGGTGTGATGGCGGATGCCGGCGCTTGCGGCCCGGAGGTAGGGGTGCGCGTCGTCCGGACGCGTACGAGAGGTCAAAGGGGTTGTGTTCCTTCCTGTCGCCGTGTGGGGACAGGGGCGGGCTGTGAGTGCGCCTCACAGAGCGGTTCGGGCGAGGGGCAGCGCGGAGAGGGCGAAAGCGTCTGGCTGCTGGTAGTTGAGACGGCGCAGGTCGACGCCGGCGGTGACGGCGGCGGTCTCGATCTGCGCGCAGGCCGCGTCCAGGAGGGCGTCGGTGGCGGCGGTGACGGTGACCAGGCCGGTCAGGGCGACGTCGGCGTGCCCGGCGATGAGCTGGCGCTCGCGCTGTTTGACGTCGGCGTACTCGACGGAGTCTTCCTCGCTGTCGACCTGGCCGCGGCGGGCGCGTTCGTTGGCGTCGGCGATGATTGCGGCCTTCTTGCGCTGGACGTCCCGCAGCGCGGACTCCAGCCCCTGCGGCACGTAGATAAGGGACAGGCTGCGGCGGACGCCGGCGGTGAACATGATCCCGTGCAGGAACCCGGCCCCCATCTCGGTCCGCGGCCAGTTCTCCACCCAGTACGTGGCGTGGCGGGCGGTGTCGGTGGCGAGCCGGTCGTACTCCTCGACCTGGACGACGGGCCCGGCGGCTGCGGGGTCCGCTTCGGCGCGGCCAGTCTGGGACCACTGCTGGAGCGCGGCGAGAGCCCTGGGGTCGTAGGCGGTGCGGATGACGGCGGCGATCTCCCGGGCGCTCAGCCATCCGGTGACCATGAGGCCGGCGTTGCGGGCGGCCTGGGCGATGGAGGCGGTGGTCTGCTCCATGACGGTGAATGCGCCCGGAAGCCCGCCTCCGGCCTGCGAGATCAGCCGCTTGGCGGCTTTGAGGTCGAGGGAGATAGCGAGGTAGGTCTCGTGCGGGGCGGCGGCGGGGCCGGCGGAGGCGACGAGTTCGGAGTAGATCTGCCCGGCGACGGGTGTCTGCGGCTGGCCGTGCTGGGCCCAGTGGCGGGTGAGGGTGTCGCCGGAATCGGGGACGGTGCGTTCCAGGACCTGCACGGTGGCGACGTGCCCGGTGCGGGCGATGCCCGCCAGCGCACGCCCCCAGCCGTTCACGTTGTGGTTCTGGGTTGCGGGGTCGAGCAGGGCGAAGGCCCGGCTGGTGACGCGGGCGATGGCGGTGAGGGTCTGTTGGTGCGGGTCGTGGACGGCGGCGGCGCCGTTGGCGGAGTCGCCGGGGGTGACGACTTTGAGGGAGGCGGCGGTGCCGGGCAGGTGGAGGAGGCCGTCCTGGCGCGGCCGGGTGACGGGCCGGCCAAGATAAAGGGTCTGCCCGGTGCGGCGGCGGTGCGCGTAGCGGGCGACGATCGGCGCCCAGTCGATGAGAGAGCGGCCGTGCCGGCGGATCGCGACGAGCGCGGCGACCGCCGCCCACAGCGGGGTCAGCGCGATGACGCCGAGGAGACCCGTGGAGACGACGGTCACCAGCGCAAGCGCCAACGCGCCTGATACGAGGATGAGTTGGGAGAGGGAGAGGCCGAGGAGGATGCCGCGGCGGGAGCGGTGCGGGAATTTCACCGTGACCGGGGCGACGGAGAGAGCAGACAAGGGGCTGGTCCTGGAGGGCGCGGGGAGCCCGGGGGCGAGAAGGCGATGGGCACGGCCCGCCCCCGGGGATTCGGTCAGATGGTCAGAGGCCGGTCGGGGGCGGCGGCGGGGATCCCGTGCCGCTGCTCCCGGCGCTCTGCGTTCCGGAGGACGGCGGGGCCCCCTGCGGCGGCGGGCTCGTGGTCGGCGGGGCTGACCGCCATCCGCCGGCTTGGTCTGCTGCGGCGCCCGATCCGGGGCCGGCCGTACCCGGGTTGCCGCCCACCTGGCCGCTGGTGTCGTCGGTGACGCTGGTCGGCGGCGGCTGTACAGCCTTCTCCAGGCCGGACTTGACGGCGTCGCCACCGGGCGAGGCACCGGTCCCGCCGCTCTGGGAACCCTCCTGGCCTGCCGGGCTGGATGCGATGTCGCCAGGGAAACCGCCGCCACCTGGAATCGTGTCCGGACCCTGCGGGGCGGCGCCGACTCCTGCGGCAGCGCCGCCGGTTCCTGCGGTGGCCGCCATCGCGGCTGCCTTCTTGCCGACGTTCTGGGCGTGCTGCTTGGCGAGCTGGGCACCGGCGCCACCGGCACGGTGAAGCGTTTCTCCGTCGGACCCTTCGGCCGCCCAGTGGACGAACTTGAAGGTCGCGTACGGGCACAGCAACACCAGAATCATGATCACGATGCCTGCGAGGACGTCGGCGAGCGCGCCCAGACCGTCCTTCGCCTCGGTCTTGCCCATGGCGGCGATCCCGAGCACGAAGATGATCGTCATCAACAGCTTCGAGACGACGAGGGTGGCGGTGGCCTCGACCCAGCCCTTGCGCCAGCGGCGTGCGACTTCCCAGCCGCCGCCGGCCCCGGCGAAGACGGCCAGGGTGACGAGCACGAGAATGCCGACCTTGCGCACCATCATCACGCACCAGTACAGGACGGCGCCGATGGATGCTCCCAGGGCGGCGAACACGGCGACGAGCCAGCCGAGTCCGGCGAGTCCGGGAAGCTGGTTGACCTTGACCATGCGGCGGACCGCGGAGGCGATGTCGGTGTTCGCGGCCTGGAACAGGCCGGCGGACAGGGCGTCGACCACTTCGATCGCGACGGTGGTCAGGGCGATGGCGGCGAAGGCGAAGATCACGCCGGATGCGGTGCCGGTGAACGCCTGCCTCAGGGCCTGCCCGTCGCGTCTGATCGCGGCGCGGACGAGCTGGGCGCAGAACGTGGCTACGAGAACAACCAGGCCGATCGGGAGGATGGTCTCGTAGTTGTCGCGGAACCAGCTCGCGTTGAGGTCGACGCGGGTGGTGACGTCGACGGCCTTGGAGGCGAGGTCGGCGGTGGCGGCGGCGAGTTCGCCGGCGCTTTTGGCCATCCAGTCGCCGATCGCCTTGCCGGGGTCGGAGGCGAAATCCACGGCTTCGCCGACCGTGCAGACGGTGTCCGCGAGGGGGAGGTCACAAAACCCCATGGAGGACTCCTTTCGGTCAGGGCGCGACGCGCGGGGCGATGGCGACGAGTGAGCAGTCGGCCGAGGGGCGGCACTGCACGGCGAGGGTGATGGAGCGGTCCTCCGCCCCTTGGCCGCCCTTGGCCCAGGCGATCTGCTGCGTGCCGGTGACGGTCACCGCATAGATGTACGCCTTGGTGATCGCCGAAGGATCATCGGCCAGGGCCTGCTTGAACGCGGCCGGGTAATGGCCCTCGGCGATGGTCGCGGTGGCGTACTGCTTCTGATCGGCCATCCGCGACCACAGCGTCGGATCCGGCATCTGCGCGGAGACCGACGCCCAGTCGCCGTACTCGCTCTCCTTCGTCATCCACGCCTCCATGCCGGCGAGCTGCTGCTCGTGGCTGGTGGTGCGGGTGTCGTAGGACCAGAGCATCGCCGCGGCGGCCTGGGCGAACGCGAGGGGATCGGAGATCCGCGGCGGCTGGGGAACCGACCCTGTCTTGGCTTGCGGATTCTGCGTACCGACCGACGGCGCCGTGCTCGGTGATGAGGACGCTGCGGGGCTGCTGGAGGAGGGGTGTTGCTGTCCGCCGTGGCCGGTGAAGTAAGCGGTCGCGCCGGCGATGGCAAGCAGGCAGACCAGGGCGATCGCGACCAGGGTGAGGCGGCGGCGTGCAGACCAGCCGACGCCGTATCCCGACGGGGAGAAGAGTCGGGTGCGCATCAGTGGACCTGAGAGCCGAGGGCGGAGAAGAACGCGACGATGCCGTTGGCGGCACCGAGGCCGAGTGCGGCGCCGGCCGCGACGACGGCGCCCTTCTTCCCGTTCGCCTCGGCCTGGTGACCACCGGAGTGGTGGCCCCATGCCCAGACGCCGAGGGAGACGGCGAGCGCGCCGACGACGGCCACGATGCCGAAGAGGTTGATGCTGTTGACGACGTTCTTCAGCACCGACAGGCCCGGCAGGCCGCCTCCCTTGGGGGAGATGCCCGGGTCGTAGGCGAGCTGGATGAAACGGTCGGCGAATGGGGTCATGGGTATGACGAGGCTCCTTGCGTGCGCAGGCCAAAGGGCCCGGCAGAGGGGAAGAGAGAAGAAGAGGGAGGGCGCGACGGGCGCGAGAGGGGCGGGCGTCAGACGACGCGGCGCGCGGCGAGGACGTCCCAGTCCTTGATCGCGGTGATCCGGACGGGCTTGCCGGTACGCGGGGCCTCGATGACGAGGCCCTCACCGAGGTACATCCCGACGTGCTCGGGGCGCGCGGCACTGCCGCGGCTGAAGAGCAGGTCACCGGGCTTGAGAGCCTTCGCGGAGACGGCCTTGCCCTCGTTGACCTGCGTGTACGTGGTCCGGGTGAGCTGGATGCCGGCGTGCGCGTATGCCTGCTGCATCAGCGAGCTGCAGTCACAGCGGCCCATCGGGTCGGGTCCGTGGGGCGCAGTGCAGCTGCCGCCCCACTGATACATCGTGCCGAGCTGCTGCATCGCCCAGACGATCGCCTTGCGGGCCCGCGGGTCGGTCCCCGCGGGGATCTTGTAGCCCTTCGGGACGGCGCCTTCGGGGATCGGACCGAACGAGGAACCGTCGTCGGTGCTGCAGCCGGACGTCGAGGGGGTGGCCTCAGTGCTCTTGCCAGCACTGTCCTTGCCGGCGCCGGGGAAGGTTGCGGCGATGGCCTTCTGCAGCGCGGTCGCCAGCGGTTCCCACTGCGCGTACGCGTCCGGATAGCCGGACCTCTGCACGGCCTGGGCCGCCTGCGTGAGGGTCATCTGCTGCCAGCCGTCGACCTTCAGCAAGTGCTTGTAGAACTGCTCGGAGGCGTAGACCGGGTCGTGGATCTCCTCAGCGGTGCCCCACCCCTGGCTGGGGCGTTGCTGGAACAGACCCAGCGAATCGCGGTCCCCGGCACCGAGGTTGCGCAGCCGGGATTCCTGCATCGCGGTGGCGAGCGCGATGATCTGGCCCTTCTTCGGCACGTCGAGGCTGATGCCGGTGGCGACGATGGTCTGAGCGTTGGGGATCTGCTCAGCGGGCAGGGTGAGGCCCTCGATGTGGACGTCCTTGGCGGAGGCGCCGTCGAGGATCTTGGTGACCTGATCGGCGACAGCGTCGGTGTCCATGCCGGTCATGCACTGGTACGCGCTGCTGCTGGCCTGGGCGGCTTCGCTGGAGGAGGCCATCATCATGGCCGCGCCGCCGAGGAGGAAGGGGGAGAGGAAGACGACGCCGATACCGGCGGCGAGCGCCTTCAACCGGTGCGGCCCGCTCGCGGGGCGCCGTTGCGGGGCAGGGACGGGGAACGAGGCGTCATGGACGTGTCCTTCGGGGTGCGGTGCCGGACTGCCGCGTACGCGAAGCGTGGTGGAAGGGAACGCGGCAGGCCGGCGGTGGGCGATAGGGGCGGGCCGGTACGGGCGAGTTGCCGCTCGCTGAACGGGCCGGGCCGTGAGCTAGGTATGCCGGGGCAGGGGAAACCTCCGCGAGGCGTGGTGGGGATGGGCCAGCGGCGGTGTGCGCCGGGCGGTTGAAAAACTGTAGGCCCGGATCGCCGGTCGACCAAAAAGCAGGCGTGAGGGGTCGGAATCCGACCCCTCGGCAGTGCACTTTTTGGTTGACCGGCGTTATGCGCCTACAGTTTTTGGACTCCCTTCGCTCTTCCCTGGTCTGTGGCCTTGGGCTTCTGCATGCCCGATTTCCGCCCGCGGGGTTCCGCTTGCGCGACGGGGGATTTCCCGCACTCTCCCACCCGAATCGGGGTACCTCTTTGCCTTTTTCCCTGCACCACGGCGACGCGCTGAGCGTTCTCGCCACCCTGCCGGATGACTGCGTCGACTCGGTCATCACCGACCCGCCGTACAACTCCGGCGGTCGGACCGCGAAGGAGCGCACCTCCCGCAGCGCGAAGGAAAAGTACACATCCGCCGACGCCGGCCACGGCCTGGCCGACTTCACCGGCGAGAACATGGACCAGCGCAGTTACGGCTTCTGGCTCACGCAGATCATGACCGAGGCCCATCGGCTGACGAAGAGCGGCGGGACGGCACTGCTGTTCACCGACTGGCGTCAGCTGCCCATCACCACTGACGCGATCCAGGCAGCCGGCTGGCTGTGGCGCGGAGTGCTGGCCTGGCACAAGCCGCAGGCCCGACCCCAGAAGGGCCGGTTCACGCAGAACTGTGAGTTCATCGTCTGGGCGTCCAACGGGCCGATCGACGCCTCCCGTAACGCCGTCTATCTGCCCGGCCTGTACTCGGCTTCGCAGCCCTCGGGCGCCAAGCGCCAGCACATCACGCAAAAGCCCGTCGAGGTGATGCGCGAACTGGTCAAGATCGCCCCGCCGGGCGGAACCGTGCTCGACTTCTGCGCTGGCTCCGGCTCCACGGGCGTCGCCGCGCTACTGGAAGGCCGCGACTTCATCGGCGTGGAGAAGACCAAGCACTACGCCACCATCGCGACGGACCGGCTCACCGAGACCGTCCGTCACACCCTCACCCAGGATGACGTCGTCCTGACCGCCTGAGTCATCAAAGCCGTTCCCCTGAAGTGAATGTGGGTCCCTCGCCCAGATGTCGCAGGGGTGCCCCCCAACGGCCGTCCGCACATTGTCGAGGGCCCATCTTTCCCTTCTTCCCGGCTTCAAGGAGGCCCGTCTTCTTCATGCCTGAATCCGTAGAACCCCACGGCGATGGGGAGTTGGATCCGATAAGGATTCCGGATCCCCACCTCGAAGGAATCGAGGCCCGCGTCCGCAAGCTCATGGAGCAGTCCGCCCAGCAGGCCCAGCAGCTCGACCACCTCGCCACCGGGCCGACGCCAGGCCCATCACCGTTCGCCGCGTTCGGAATGCCGGGGCTCGGCGGACCCGCCCCGGCCGCTCCGCCCGAGCCGCGCCCGATTCTGGAGCTGGAGGGCGAGGAGTACGAGGACGAACTGGACGCCCTGAGCGACTGGGTCGACGACTTCCTGATGCCGGTGTATGGGGCCGAGGTCACGACGGCGGCGCCCTGGTGCCTGCAGTGGCAGGAGCACGACGACGTCGTGGCCTGGCTCCACGCGCTCTGGCTCGCCTACCAGCAGTACAAGGATCCCGAAGCCGGCCTGAGCGGGCTGTTCGTATGGCACCGGGACTTCCTCACCCACGCCATCGCGGCGATCCGGGCACCGGGCGGTCCGCTGTCGGCGTGCATGACCTCTCCGGAGCGGCCCGCGCACCGGATCCTGCCCGGCCCGCCGCCCTCGGCCCGCACGGAGAAGACGGACACGCCCGCGACCGGCACACCTGGCTCCGGCGAGCCGGACGAGCCGACGTCATGAGCGCGGGGCAGCCGGCTTTCGGCCTCAGCTTCGATCCCCGGGCCCTGACCGACCTTCTCCAGGCCCCCAGCGACATCCGCGACCTGACGCTCGCGTACCTGCAGGACGTGGTGAACGCCGAGCGGTTCGGGATCAAGCTGACCGGCGACCTGGAGGGCTACCGCAAGCTGTTCGTGGATTCCCGCAAGGAGTGGCGTGTCGTCTACGCCGTGCGCCCCGCACCGCCGACGTCCGCGCACCGCCACGACATCCACGTCGTGGCCGTCCGGCCACGGGCGGGCAACGACGTCTACGACACCGTCGGGCAACGCCTGGGAATGACCCGCCGGCCCCTGAGCGCCCGCACCCACGCTGCCCGCTCCCGCTCCCCGCAGCTCACCGCTCGCGGGCCCGTGCCGAAGCCGGGACCGCTGCCCTCCGCGATGCCGGGCCTGCCCCGCCCGGCCCACGCTTCCTCGCAGCACCACGCCCGCTGACACCAGGAGCACCCCCTATGCCCCCTGATCCCGCGCCGGGAACAGCCCGGCGTGCCATCTCCCCAATCGACCTCCGAGTTGAGGCCGCGACCGGCCACGACATAGACACCCTCTGGGCCTATCGCGACCGCGGCGTCCTCGACGAGCCGCGCGCACGCCTGGTCGACCGGCACCGCGCGCTGTCCAAGGCCGAGACCAGCGTGACCTTCCACCGACAACTCCTGAACCGGCTCACCAGCGGCGAGTTTCCCGTCGACTCCGCCCTGCTCACTCGGATCGACCGCGCGGCGCATCAGCTGGAGGAGGCCGCCGGTGAACGCGACGCTGCAACGGCCCGAGCGATCGCAGCCCTGGAGCCGATCGAGGATGTCGCCCGCACCACTCAGCCGGACGGTCACGAACCGCTTCCGGCAGCCGACCAGGCGGCGCTGCTGGCCATCGCCGGCGGCGCCAAGCTGCACGAGCATCTCCTGTCCGGCCGGATGTCCGTGGCCACTGCCTCCGGCACCCGGGTCCCGTACACCCACCTGCAGCGGCTCGAGGCGGCCGGGCTGGTCTCCCGGGACACCAGCCATCCGGTCCACGCCGGGCAGCCGGTCGCCTTGACCGACGCCGCCCGCGCCGCACTGGCCGACAGCCGCCGCCCGCCCTCGACCGCTGCCCCGGCCAGTGCCCGGCCCGGCGCCTGGCCGACCGCCGCCAGCCGCCGCCGCTGACCCCCGCCCACCTAGCGAAAGGCCCTATGTCCCCGCCCGAACCGGACTTTCGGCTGGACGACTTCGAGGCCGCCGACGAGCGGACCGAGGAGGCGTTCTCGCACACGATCGGGATAGAGCACGACATGCTCACCGCACTCGCCGAGCACCACACCCCCGACGGGTCGCAGAGCTACTACGTCCTGCACAACGGCGCCGTCACCTGGGGCATCCCCGGTGAACCGCAGCTCGTCGCACTGCACCTGCAGCGGGACATGGAGCGACGGACGTTCCGCTTCGAGCACGCACAACTGCCCCTGCCCGCAATGGCGCAGTCCTGGCTCATTCACCGCGGCTGCCCACCAGATGCCATCGGCCTCATGCGCGGCATGGGAACCGCGCCTGCGGATGAGACGACCCGCGCGCTGGAGCAGCGGCTCATGGGCGACGGAGATCACTTCGCCCTCCTGCACAGCTACACCCGGGACGACCCCGACGACATGACCACCGTCGTAGTCCTGCGCGCCCTCGACGACCAGCGCAGTCCCGCGCCGTTCCGTGTGCTGCACGAGGAAGCGGACACCGACGCGGGGACCCACACCCTGCGCGAGGGCGGCTTCGCCACCGTCGCCGAAGCCCTCCAGTGGTGCGACAAGCGCCTGGGCGGAGAGGTCGCCCCTTTGCCACCCGTCCGGCTCATGGCCCGCTCCACCGGGCCCTCAGGCACGGCGCCGGCACCCCCTGCGCAGCGCCCGCCAGGCCGAAACCGCTGACCCTCAAATCCGCTGAACGGGCCGAAACATAGCCGACGATCGCCGGTTAGCCAAACCGGCGAATCCGTGGACTCTTATACCGCCGCCGGGGCGAAAGCCCTGTCCGCCTCTCTCAGCATTCCCATTCCCTGCACGGAGGTTACTTCCGCATGCGCTCCACCCGAATAGCGATATCCGCCGCGATGCTCGGCGCACTCGCTCTGCCGTCGCTGTCCGCCCCCACCGCCAGTGCGGCCACCGTGGCAACAGCCAGCAGCTGCTACAACCTCCCGCCGCTCCCGTACACGGTCCACACGAAAGCCGTGACCATCCGCTCCAAGGCGTCGGTGAAGTCCACCAGCCTGGGCATCCTCTACCGCGGTCACAAGTTCACCGTCCACAAGACCAGTGGGAACTGGCACTACATCACCGACAAGACCACCGGTGTGAAGGGCTGGGTTTCCGGCACCTACGTCTACCGTGACGTCCGCATGTGCCTCGACTGAGCAAAGCCCTCAACTCCGCGCACAAATGGATGAGTTGATCCGTCCCCATTCGCTGCTCTTCTCCATGGAAGGCCAGCATTTCCCGTGCCTTTTGAAAAGGAGTTCTCTGTGTCCGACGGCATAGAGGATGTCGTGGGCGTGCTCACCGAACAGATCGAGCGCCGCTTCGAGATGAGCATGGACGAACTGACCGCCGCGGTCGCCGCAGCGCCGGACGCGAACCCCGAAGCCACCGACATCGTCAAGTGGCACGGGCTCCTCACCGAGGCCCAGGCGGCGCTCGGGCGTGCCGAGGACGACCTCCTCGCCGCGCTTCAGAGGCAGCCCAGCGAGGTAGACGACCCGACGCTGGACCTCGCTCACCGCGTCAATGCGGCCGTGACCACGCGTGACGGGCGGGCCCTGGTCGTGCGCTGGCTCCTTGACCCCGACGCTCCGGGGAAGAAGGACCTCGCTGCCGAGCGTCTGGCCCGCCTCAATCGTCGGTCCCGCCCGGGCCCGGCTGTGCCCACCAGCGCGCCGGTTGCCCGGCCCGCGACGGCGCCCGCCACCGGCCGAGGAGCCCTGCCGTGAACGTCCGCGACAAGCCCTGCACTCAAGACGGCAGGCTCCGGGAAGTCTTCGGCGCCCCGGTCGCCGACCTGTACGAGACGGCCGCCGGCCCGGACGCCTCCGCCGCGCTGACCCGGGCGCTTGAGATCCGCTCGTTCCTGGCCCTGGCCGAGGAACAGGTCGCCCGGATCTGCCAGCGCGTGCACGAGGCGATGGCGCCCGAGCACGACATGGACGAGCTGTCCGCGGACCAGCTGCGGATGGACGCGCAGTGGCTGGAGGCGGCGCTCAGCGCCCGCGACGGCTACCGCACCGCCCTCGGCGACCTGCTGCGCACCATGCCGCCGCCGGGCCAGCAGACCCGACCGGTCCGCATGACCCAGCAGACGATCACCACCACCCTGCCCCCTGCCACCGCCGCCCCGGCACCCCAGCGTGCCGGGGCAGCCCGGGAGCGCCGACCGTGAAAGACCCCGCCGCTTGCCCCACCCCACGTCCGCCCAGATCGGCTCACGCATCGAGGAGTTGTACGGCGCTTCGCTGACCGACCTCGAAGCCCACGCCCAGGACCAGCCGCCCGGCATGCTCGCCGCCCTCCTTGGCAGCCACGACCGGCTCGCTTTCGCCGAGCAGACCATCACCTTCTACCGCGAGCGGCTCAAGCAGCTCGTCCATCCCGAGCGGCAGATCGGCACCTTCGAGGTGTCGCACATCTTCGACTGCGCGCGCCGCCTCGCCGAAGCCGTCGCTGCCCGCGACACCCAGGCCGCCACCACCCAAGCGGTCCTGCAGAGCCTCGGCCGCACGGACGCGCCGGCATCGCCCACCGCTTCCACGCCTTGTGCTGTTCCCGCTCCGCCCGTGCCGACCGTGAGCGCTGCCCCGAGCCGCTGACCGATCGGGCCCAAGCCCTTCCTCACCCAGGAGTCCCCCCCTTTGGCCACCACAGGTCTGCCACCCGCCGTCGATGCCGACGTCGCCCGGGTCACCGAAGCCCTCCACATGATCACCCCGCGCTGGAACGTGCGAATCCTGCTGGCCCTGAACGAGCCGCCGCAGCGCTACACGCAGATCGCGAACAAGCTGCCCTACCTCCACAGCGGTCAGCTGCACCCGAAGATCCGCTCGCTGTGCGACGCCGGCCTCATCGAGCGCACCGAGCACTCCGCCCACCACGTCACCTACGGCCTGACCCAGCGCGGCCGACAGCTCCTGCCGGTGCTCGGGGCGATCGCCGCCTGGGCCGAGGAGCACCTGGAGCAGCCGGAGCAGTCGCTGTCCGCGATCGAGCAGATCGAGGACAGCCTCACCCTCCTCACCCGCCGGCAGGCTCCGGCAATCCTGTGGGTGCTCAAGGCCCGTCATGAGGTCAGTGCCCGGGCCCTGGCCCGCATCGTCATCCCCGACGGCTACTGGACCAGCATCTACCCGCCGCTGCGCCAGCTCATGGACGACGGCCTGGTGGTGACCGCGGGCAAGGGCCAGCCCTACCGCCTCTCGCCGGGCGGTGACGGACTCGGTCATGTCTTCGGCGCGCTGTCCATGTGGGCTGCCGGACGGCCGATGGACCACGCGGCGAGGCACCCGCTCTGGGGCCGGCTGGATCGCAGGGCCATGACCGCTCCTGGGACGTGGGTCAGCCACCCGTCCCGGCTTCCGGTCCCCTCCGCCCGTCCGGCACCCGCTGTGCAGACCCAGCCTGCCCATCGCCCGGCCTGGCAGAACGGCGACCTGTTCTCCCACGCCACAGCGCCCCGCCCGATACCCGCCCTGTTGGCCGGAGGGGTCCGCCGATGATGCCAGCCCTCTCTCCCCAGCAGTTGCAGGTCGCGTGTACAAAGCTGTCCTCGGCTGGCCTGATTCGCCTGGTCAGCGAGATCGACGACCATGGGGCCATCCCGCCCCGCGCGCTGGCATGCACCCTCACGGACCTCACCAGGGACCAGATCCGGCAGGCCACCGAGCAGGCGGACGCACTCGGACTCCTCGACCGCTCGCATTCCGGCCTCGGG
This sequence comes from Streptomyces cupreus, assembly GCF_014257025.1. Lineage (GTDB taxonomy): Bacteria > Actinomycetota > Actinomycetes > Streptomycetales > Streptomycetaceae > Streptomyces > Streptomyces cupreus. The sequence continues at coordinate 247,641 of NZ_JACMSF010000004.1, read as the reverse complement.
CTCACCCCGGCCGGAGGGGACCTTGCCGACCTCTACGACGCGACCGCCCGCTGGGCCCGGCGCAACAACTACCCGGCGTCGGTCTGCGACTTCGCCGGGCGTATCCGCCACACTTTCGCCCTGCTGGGCGAGGCGGCCGCGAATCCTCGCCCCACGGAGGGCGAGGCCGACGCCGAACTCGGCCGCGTCCACCGGCTGCTGGCCGAGTGGGTCTGCACGCACCAGCCCCCGCAGATCCGCGGCGACCACGGCGTCGCCGCGTGACGCCGGACGCCGTGGGGCGTTCCACTGCCGGCCTCAGGCGCAGGATCTATCTGCCGCGCGGGGCGGATGCCGCCGCCTTCGCGATGACCACCTACGGCATCCCCCTGCTCGTCCTTGCCACCACCGGATCGGCGGCTCTGACCGGGCTGGCCTTCGCGCTGGAGTGGATCCCGAGGATCGGGGCGTTCACCGTGGCCGGCACCCTCGTCGACCGCTACGGCACGGCCCGCATCTTCCGTGTCACCTGCCTCGCGCGGGCCTTGGCCGTGCTCGCCGCCGCCGTCATTCTCACCGTCCTTGAAGCCCGAACCCCGGCTGCGACGGTCACGGTGATGCTGCTCGCCGCCTCAACCGGTGTACTCACCGAGTTCAGTTTCGTAGCGGCTGAAACGGCCGGCAGTGAGGCCAGCCGGAAGGCCGGCGACAGGGCGCACCGGGTGCAGTCCGTCCTGCTGGGGATCGACCAGACCGCGACTCTGGCCGGGCCAGCGGTCTCCGGCCTGTTGCTGGAGCACGGCGGACCGGCCGCCATGCTCGGCACGCTCGCAAGTCTTTCCCTCCTCGCTGCCGCACTCAGCTCCCGCATGGGCACGGCGCCGGTTGGCGTGGCTTCTGCCAAGCGAGGGCTGCGCGCGGGTTGGGCAACGCTGGGTTCGCTGCCGGCCCTCGCCTGGCTGGTGGGCGGCCTGGTCGTCTCCAACGGAGCATTGGCCCTCCTGCAAGCAGCCGTGCCGGTTGTCATCGTCACCGCGCTGGACCACTCCAGCGCGGATGCCGGACTTATCTGGTCCGCCGCAGCCGTCGCTTCCCTGCTCGCCATCACAGCATCCCGCCGCGCGATCGACCGCTGGGGCCTGTGGCCGGTCGGCGCCGTGGCCGCCACGGTCGCAGCCGCAGCGACGTTCGCCGTCGCCCAGGCCGACACCTACCGCGGCTACCTGCTCCTGGTCGCTGTCGTGATGGCCGGCGAGGGGAGCCTCACGGTCGTCTTCCGTACCCTGCGCTCCCGTCTGATCCCGCCCGAGGTGTTCGGCAGCACCCTCGCCGTGACGGTCCTTCTGCTCCTGCTGCCCTTCCCCGCCGCTGGCCTGCTCGTCGCGGCCGTGCCACCCGCGCAGCTCGGGCACGCCATCACCGTTGGCGCCGTCCTGCAGGCCCTCGGCTTCGCGGTCGCCTTCGCCCGCCTGCGCACCCTCCCCGCGCTGCGCACATCGCCGGCCTGACCCTCCCGGGCACGAGAGGCGCCTTCGTCGCTCATGTCCACCATCACGGAGGGGCGGCCGTCGTTCAGCGAGCAGTTCCACGCCCTCAATGCCGGCCGCCCCTGGGTGTACCGGGCTCTGGAGCGGCTCGCCGTCCAGCGCCTCGCGACCGGCGCGACACGGGGCGGCATGAAGGCGCTGTTCGAGGCCCTGCGTTGGCGCCACCCGCGCGGCGTGAAGGGCCTCAACAACAACTACACCGCGCTCTACGCGAGACGGCTGCTCGACGCGCACCCGGAGTGGGCCTGCGCCATCGAGGTCCGCCGTCGGCGCAGCCCGTGACCAACGACCGGCACAACCCATCCGCCACCACATCCTCCGAGGAGCCTTCTTGTCCGACCGTCCTGTCGTCCTGGTCGTGGCTGCGGCCGACATGGAAGCCGAGGCGTATCGCCGCTACTGCCTTGAGTCCGTGTCTGCCGCCTACGACGTCGTCCTGATCACCAGCGATGAACCCTCGTGGGAGGTGCCGTTCATCCGGGACTGCGTGGTTGTGCCCGACCCCACCGACCAGGCGGCGCTGTCCGCCGCTGGCCGGACCCTGGCCGACCGCTACGAACTGGCCGGCGTGTTCACCTGGACCGAGTGGTACCTCGTCCCGGTCGCCCGCCTCGCACGCCAGCTCGGCCTGCCCACCACGGCGCCCGAGGTGATGCAGGCATGCCGCAACAAGGCCACCGCGAGGAGCCTGTTCGCCCGCCATGGTGTCCCCTCGACAGCATCGGTGAGCGTGCGCACCCGCCAGGAGGCGCAGGTCGTGGCTGAGCGGATCGGCTACCCGGTCGTCCTGAAGCCCGCCGCGCACGCGGCGAGCATGGGCGTGATCCGCGTGGACCGCCCCGAACAGGTCGCCGCCGCCTACGACTTCGCCGCCCGGGCCGCCGGCCTGGGGACGGAGAGCACGAGCGTGCTGGTTGAGGAGTACCTCGACGGACCCGAGGTCTCGGTCGAGTGCGTCACCTACCGGGGCGAGACCACCGTGGTCGCGGTCACCCGCAAGACTGTCAGCGCACCCCCGTTCTTCGAAGAACTCGCCCACTCGGTCGACGCGTCTGACCCGCTGATCGACGTAGTGGCCCCAGCGGCGCGGGCCACGCTCTGCGCGCTCGGCATTACCGACGGCGTCAGCCACGTCGAGATGCGCCTGGTGCACGGCCGGCCCCGGCTCATCGAGGTCAACGGCCGCATCGCAGGGGACCTGATCGGCTACCTGGTGCGCCTCGCCACCGGCATCGACCTGCCCCGTGTGGCGGCCGACATCGCCTGCGACCGCACCCCCGACCTCACCCCCACCCAGCGCTCGGCCGCCGCGATCCATCTGATCTACCCCGAGACCTCCGGCACCCTCACCGCCCTGCGCTTCGACGGTCCCCGGCAGCCGTGGCTGGAGCAGATCTCCTTCCAGCGCAGCGTCGGCGACCGGCTGTTGCTCCCGCCCGAGGGAGACATGTTCTCTGCCCGGATCGGCTTCCTGATCACCACAGGCGCCTGCGCCGAAGACGCCCGGCACCGCGGCCAGGAGGCGCTGCGCGCCCTCACCTTCCACGTGGCTCCCGACCAGAACGGCCAGGGCACGGGGGCGGACTTCCTCGCATGAAGACGGCACCCCTCACGGCCCGCCGCAGCCGTGGCCTGCTGACCGGCTACTTCCTCGGCCTCGGCGTGGTGATGGCCATCTGGGGCGCCCGGATGCCGGCCGTTCAGCAGGCCGCCCACCTGAGCACCGCACACCTGGCCCTGGTACTGCTGGCCGCCGCGCTCGGCATGGTCGCAGGACTCCAGGCTGGAGGACGTCTCGCCCAGCCAGCGCTCTTTCCTGCCCTGCTCACCTCGGGCGCCGCCGGCCTTGCCGTATGCCTCGCCCTCCTGGGCCAGTGCGACAGCCTGCCGTCCCTCCTCACCGCCGCCCTTGCGTTCGGTATCGCGCACGGTGTGCTGGACGTGGCCGTCAACTCCGCGGCGGTGCGCTGCCAGAACGCCGCCGGCAGACCCATCATGTCCTCGCTCCACGCCGCCTACTCCATCGGCGCCCTCGTAGGAGCCGTTCTGGCCGCCGTCACCGCCCACACTGCGCACAACACCCTCTTCCTCGCCACCGGCCTGGCCCTCACATGCGCCGCGCTCGCTGCCGCCCCCGCAACCCGATCCCTGAACGGCACGGATCAACCAGATGCACCCGCCGGCCCCGGGCAGAGCGAGGCGCGGCCAGCACTCTCCTCCGGGAAGCTGTGGCTGCTGGGCGCACTGGCCGCCTCGTGCCTGCTGGGGGAGGGAGCGGCAGCCGACTGGGCCGCCGTCCACCTGCACAGCCTGGATGCCTCAACGGCCGTGAGCGCAGCCGCGTTCGCCCTCTACAGCGCGGCCATGGCCACCGGACGACTCACCGGAGACCGGCTCACCACAGCCTTCGGCGCCCCCTCGGTCGTACGGGCCGGCGCACTCCTTGCCGCGGCCGGGCTTGCCACCGGCGTCGTCACCGCTAACACGCCGCTGGCGCTGGCCGGCTGGGCCCTGTTCGGGCTCGGCCTGTCCATCACCGTTCCCTGCCTGATCACGGCTGCCGGAGTCGGCGGCCCACGGGCCGTGGCCACGGTCGCCGTCACCGGCTACCTCGGCCTGCTCGCCGGACCTGCCCTCATCGGCGCCCTCGCCACCGTCACCACCCTGTCCACCGCACTGCTGCTGCCCGCCCTGCTCGCAGCCGCCGTCGCAGCCCTGGCCCATCGAGCCCTGGAGAAACCCACCCCTTGACCCCCACCACCGCGAACCCCGCCCTCGACGCTGTGATCCTCGACTACAACGGCGTCATCGGCATCCAACCCGAGACCGAGCAGTGGCGTCACCTCGCCCGCCTCGCCAACCGGCCCGACGACATCGCCTCGTTCCAGAACGCCTTCTGGAACGCCCGCGAGGCGTACGACGCCGGCCAGCTCAGCGACTTGGCGTACTGGGCCCGCGTACTCGGCTACCACCCCGGCCCGCGCATGCTGCGCGAACTGCGCGCCGCCGACACGGCCATGTGGACCACGGTGGACCACCGCGTTGTCTCCGTCCTACGACGCACCCACCAGCTCGGGCTGCCGATGGTGCTGCTGTCCAACGCCCCGCACCCGCTCAGCGATGTCCTCGACACCCACGACTGGTGCCGCGAGCTGATGACCCAGGCCCTGTACTCAGCCCGGCTGCAGGTGTGCAAGCCGGACCCGGCCGCCTACCGACAGGCCCTGGACGCCACCGGCGCCGCAGACCCGCAGCGCGTGCTGTTCGTCGATGACCGGGCGGACAACTGCCGCGCCGCCGCACGCCTCGGGCTGCGCACGCAGCACTACACCGGCCAGCCCGCCCACCTGGAAGCAGCACTGCTGCCCCGCACCAGCTGACCCGACCCCGAACACCTACATCTCAGGACCCGCGTGCCAACCCACGACGACCTACACACCATCGACGGGGACGTCTACGTCTCCCCGCGCTATCTCGCCGGCACCACCGGGATCGGCGACCCCGCCCTCGCGCCCCTTCTCGACCTCGGCTGGGAACTGGAGAACGACGACCTCGGCAACGCCTACGTCCACGCACCCGACCGCAAGGTCCGCCTCGGCTACCTGCCCGAAGGCGAGGACGACGGACTGTGGCGCATCAACGCCTACAGCGATCCCTTCGGCCCGCCGGCCTGGGGCCTCTGCTTCAACGACTCCTGCCCGACGGAGTTCGTCACCGCGTTCACCACCGCGCTCGCCAAGGCGTACGAGCAGGGCCCGACCGCCTACCTCGCGACGCCGAAGCCGGGCAGCACGGACCGCGACCCGTTCCTCGCCGCCGTACCACTCATCAACCGCGGCTGGCAGATCGACCACCCCCGGTGGGGCGTCTTCGCGATCCATTCGCCCGACGGCTACGCAGGGCTGGAGTTCACCACCGGACGCCTCAACCCGCAGACGGAGTTGACCACCCGCGACGCCCGCTGGCAGCTGTGGGCCGGCACCTCGATCGACCGCCCGGCCTGGTACGCCACCGCCAGCACCGACACCCCCGTGGCCCTGATCAAGGCCGTCACCGAGTGCGTGTCCGATCCCGCGCCGCTGCCCCGCTGGCGGGAGGAAACGTACAGCTACGTGAAGGGCATGGCCCAGCTCACCCCGGTCATCCCACCCCGGTCCTCGGCCCCGACACCGCTCGACGTCCAGCGTGCCGCCGCCCGCCGCCCGGCCGCCCTTCCTGCTTCCAGCGTCCCGCGCTGGAGTACCACCAGCCGGCCCGCTCTGCCCGGCCCCGGCCGTTGACCACCTGCCACCTCACCGTCCGAACGGAGGCATTCGCTTGGCCCTGTACGCCCGCGAGTTCTTCATGGAGCACCTGAAGCTCCCGTTCACCGAGGCAGGAGTTGTCGGCAGCACCTACTACGCGACCCCCGTTCCCGGTAGCCCGCTGAGGCTGCGAATCGACTTCGCCCGGACCATCCGCGCAGACGAGTACAACGGCCTGCGCCTGGCCACCATCCACCAGGACAGAGGCGAACTCGACGCCGCGGTGCTGCGGTTCGAGGACCACAAGACCTTCGACCACCGCGACGCATCTCAGGACCGCAGTCCGAGGGAATCTGGGTACGGCACCTTCCAGGAGTTTCGCGACCGTCCCGACTGGGTGCCCTGGGAACACGCCCACACAGACGGACTGCGCAACGCCATCGAGCAGTACGTCTCCGTCTGGTTCCCCGGCGCCTGGAAGACGCCCGCGCCGTCACGTACCTCGGGCCGCACCGCCCGGAAGGCCCCGTCACCGCCGACCGCCCGCAGCGGCGCTCGCTCCCGCTGAACCGTCGCAGCCCCGCGCTGCCGCCCCTTCGTCATCCTCTTCTTCGTTAAGGAGTTCCTGCTTGCGCGTCACCCCTGCCCGCCGCCTTCCCGTTGCCGCCGCCGCCGCCGTCGCCGCGGCGGTGACCAGCACCCTCACCTGGGCCCCGACCGCAACTGCCCAGCCGACCGAGCCGACGCCCTCCGCTGCTGTCACCGACACGCCCCAGCCCGACGCGGGCAGCATCGGCATTGTCAAGAAGGATCCGGCCGGCGACATCCTTGAAGGCGCCGCCTTCCTCCTCCTCGACGCCGCCGGCCAGGAGGCCGGCAGCGGCACCACCGACGCCGAGGGGCAGCTGACCTTCATCGGTCTCGCCCCCGGCGTGTACCGGCTGAAGGAGACGACCTCAGGCAGCCCGCTCCACGATGTCGTCGCTGACCAGGACGTCATCGTCACCCCCGGCGCCACCGCCCGCCTGACGATCGTCGACCCGTTCAAGCCCGCCCAGGTCCTGCTGAAGGCCAAGGACAACGAGACCGGCAAGCTCCTGCCCGGCGCCACCGTGAACATCGGCAGCGGCGAGAAGACCCTGCTCACCCTCACCACCGGCCCGAAGGGCACCGCTACCGGCGAACTCGCTGTGCCCAGCCGCAAGGCCGAGTTCTGGGTCAAGCAGGTCAAGGCCCCCAAGGGCTACGAACTCTCCAAGCCCGTGAAGACCTTTACTGCCGGACCCGGCGCCCCGGTCACCGTGACCGTCACCAACACCAAGACGGCCACCACGCCCAAGCCCACCGAGAAGCCGACGGACCAGCCGACCGCTACCCCGTCGATGCCCACGGACAGTCCGGCCGGGAGCACTTCTGGCGGGTCAACGTCCAATCCGCCGGCCACTGGCACACCGGACACTGACTCCTCGGTCATCTCGTCAGCGGACGGGACGGATCCCGCGTCACCGAAGACTCCGGTCGGTTCCCTTGCCCACACCGGCGCCGACGCCACCCCGTGGATCCTCGGCGGTGCCGGACTCATGCTCGTCGGCGGCATCGGCGCGATTGTCGCCGCGCGTCGCCGTACGGGCTCCCAGCCCGAGCAGGACGAGAACGCCGACACGAACTGACCGGCCTTCCCTCATGCCAGGCCCTTGGGACCGAGTCCCGGGGGCCTGGCGCGCATCCATGCTCTTGCGCCAATCGTGGGGCTTGGGGGAAGCACGTTTCCGTAGCGCTGAGTGGGCGCAGCGTGTTCCTTACAGCCGGCCTGCTGCACCACCGCATCCGCAACCTCGGCATGAGCAGCGCCCAGCTCGCCGATGAAGCCATCCTCCCCGAACCTCTGGTCATCGCCCGGCTCGACGGGCCCCCGTCACACCCTCCCAGCTCCTGCGCTGCGCCCCGGCCCTGCAGTTGTCCGAGGACGTCCTGCTTGCCGCGCTGGAGGGCAAGCGAGACACCGAGTACTGGCCCCTGCCTGTTCCGCCACCGGACCAAGCAGGGCCGTCCTGAGTGACCAACCGCGGCTGGACACGTCGGACGCCCCCGGAGAGCCCCTCCACACTCGTAGGCCCACAGGCCGTACGACCGGGGATCACGCACGACGGAACCTCGACTGTGTTCAGGTTGGGGGCCTGGTTGCTGGTGTTCGGCACGGCTGGCCCAGTCGATGCGGCAGCACCTAAAGGCGCTCGGCGTCACTCTGACCGCCTATTGCCGGACCTTGCGGGCCGGAGGCGACGGGGTTGCGAGCGGCGGAGCCGAGGGCTCCGGCGGTGTCGGCTGCCGGCGCTGAACGGCCGGCTCGGCGCGCCTCGCCCCACCAGCCGACCCCCGTCAGCACCAGGGTGAGGCCGACTCCGGCCAGGATGGCCGTGGACGGTGCCACCGCCTTGAGGAGGGCACCGGCGAGCGACCCTGTCGCCGCGTAGCCTGCACCCGCCGCCGCGTACATCAGGGAGTAACCTGCGGCCAGAGCGCCCGGCGGAAGCGCCTCGCGCAGGGACAGGTTGCGGGTGAGCATCGCACACGACTGGAGTGTGCCCCCCACGACCAGCGCGGCGGCGATCCCGGCCGGGTGAGGCGTTAGCGCCGCGAGGGTCACGCACGCCGATGTCCCGGCCATCAACACCAGGCTGCGGGTGCGCAGCCGCCCGGGCCAGGACCGAAGACCGTGGACGAAGGCGCCGAGCCCCCCGCCCACCGCCATTCCGGTGAGCAGGGGACCGGACCAGCCGACGCCGACGCCGCGCTGTTCGAGCAGGGCCGGCAGCACGAGTTCGGACAGACCGAGCAGGGCCAGACTGGCTGCGCCCGTGACGTACACCGGCCAGGCGCCGGTCAGGAGCCGCAGCAGCGACGCGCTCGTCCGGTCCTCGCCGCCCGTGTCGTCCGCGCCCCAACTGGCCGGAAGCAGCCACAAGCTCGCGACCGACGACGCCATCAGGGCGGCACCGAGAAACAGCGGGGCGGGAGATGCTGCACCGAGGGCCAGACCGGCAACCGCGGCCGGGGAGACGGCCCAGATGCCGGCCGTCAGTATCGACTCGACGGACAGAGCCTGCGCTGTCGCCCGCTCCGGGACGAGCACGGTAAGCAGCGTGCGCAGGCCACCGGTGGCAGCGGCCGGGGCGGCACCGGCGAGACACGCAAACCCGGCGAGGACCGCCGGATGCGCGTCGGGGAACACCCCGAGGCCCGTGAAGGCGGCGGCTCCGACTGCGAGCCCGACGGCCAGGTGAACTCGGGCGCGGTCGGGGCGTAGGCGCATCCCGAGGACGGGGGCGCCGATGATCTCGCCGATGACGTAGGCCGCCGCGAGGATCGCGCCCAGGGAGTAGCCGCTGGGGCGTTCGCGCACCAGGAAGACCAGGGCCAACGGGGCCATGGCCACCGGCATGCGGGCGCCGACGGTGGTACAGGACCAGATCAGGACCTGCCTCGAGGCGACGTCGCGGTAACTCATGGGACGACGCTAGAGGCCGGCACCGACAACGCCCCAGGGGATTTCCGGCGCCTGTGGATATCTCGTGGGCACCCGAGAACTCCTGAGCACCCCCTTCAAAAAGTCAGCCCTGAGCCACTTGCCCCGCCCGCCACGTGCCGACACCACGCCGAAGAGGTCAGGGGGAACGGCACCATGTCCTGTCGGCACAGGTCTTGTCAGTGGCACCTCATACACTCCGCTGATGCGACAGCCAAGGATGATGAGCACCCTGGCCCTGGCCCTCCCAGACACCAGAGCTCTCGGGTACGGCGTCTGCAAGGTCGCCCGCAGATCCAGTAGATCAACGGCACCATGCGCCAGAAGCGCTTCCGCGAGGTGGGACGGTCTCCGTTACGGATCTCGGAGAGGGTTCCACTATCGTCCGTGTCAACAGGGGGATTAGAGCTGTGCCTTCCGCTACTGGCTTGACTGACTTGCGCGAGCAGTGGATCCAGAAGATCTGCACGAGGATCGTCACCTCCAGCGGCCGCCACCCGTTGCTAGATCCGGCGCGAATCGTCGGCGACACGAGCGATCTGGATCTGATGCGGGCCCTTCTGGTTCTGCAGATCGCCGTCTTGGATGCGCGTGGCCGATCTACCGCGCACATCACCGGACTCCTGGCCGAGCACCCGGTCTTCGCCGATCCCAAGCCCGACACAGATCAGTTCGCCAGCCTGGTCAAGCATGTCCGCCAGCGTGTGGAATACGACGGAGTAACGGGTTCCGTCCTGCTGTTCGGCCTCGGCCTGCGTGCCGAGGACTTGGAAAGCGCGTACGCCCTTCTCCTGGACCACTGGTTCCGTCGGCGTTCCCGCGCGGCCACCACTGCCCAGGTAGTCAGAGACCTGGCCCGGCACTGGGGCGTGGAAGCCTCTCGCACCGTAGAAGCTGTGGTGCCTCGCTCACTCGCACCCCTGGAGGCGTGCTCCGACACCATCTGGTCCCGGCTGAAAACGGAGCCCGATACTCGTGTCCAGCATGTCGTGTCACGTGTCCTATTCGGGAAAGGCCACGAGGCTCAAGAGCTATTGATGAAGCAGTTTCCAGCCCGCGGTGTCAGGCATCTCTGGGAGCTGGGCTCACAGACGGCCAGCTGCACCGCAGCTAGAGGGTACTTTCGCGAGGCGATCCGCCACCCCCGGCTGAACTATGCTCAGCGGTCGGTCATCACCCGCGCCTTGGACCTGATCGACGAGCAACTCGAGGCGCTCGCCAAAGCGATAGGTTGCCTTAGCGCCACCGAGCGCGACCTGCTACGGCCCCGTACACAGCAGGAGCGCTTCCGGGACGCCTGCATCCTGACCTTCCTGAACCGGTCGCTCCACTTCCGAGACAGCTACCCCGTTAGCTCTTGTGTCCCCGACGCCCAGGCGGTACACGGCACATACGGCCCTCTGCCCTGGTGGAACATCGTCGTACGAACCGGGGAGGAGACGGAGGCCGCCCGCGCCGCACTCAGCGAGGGAGTGTTGCCCCTCGGTTTCGAGAGGGATCCCGGACACGCGAGTCGACTTCTGCTCATCTGCCGCAAGCCCAGAACGAAGTCCCTGGGTATGCGCGCTCACTTCGTCTTCGACCTGGACAACCCAGCCCACGCCTGCGAGCTGCTCCTCATAGCGAAGAGCTCCGGCGTCCCCATCGACCTCTATGCCGAATCACACAACGGGCAAGACGAATGGGACATTGAGTCCACCCACCTGGGCACGCTGTACGCGCCCATCGGCCCGGAACTCGCTGGCCTGGTCACGGAAGGGGCCATCGAAGCACTGACACGATCCTTGCCGGGCGCCCGTGACAGTGACCTCGACGAGCATGAGGGGATTGAGCCGCTCGTGGAGGCGTTGCGGCGTCTGCCTCCCGCGGGGGTCCAGTACTTCTCCTCGGGACGGCACATCACCGCATCGTCCCATCGCGACCTCGAAGGCGGGGTCGTAGCGCTGAAGGCCGACCCGCCGGTCGAGCTCTCTGGATTCTCCAGGGGCACCAAGAAGCGCCAGCAATCCAGCGGCTCGCGGGAGACGCGCACCAGGACCCCCCTGCCTCGCCCTCGGACGACTGGATTCGTGTACGTCCAGCGGAATCCTGCCTTCCCGGACATGCTTAAGATCGGCTACTCGGACCGGCTCGCAGAGGACCGCGCGAAGGAGCTGTACGGCACATCGGTCCCCTTCCCTTACGAGGTGCTCTTCAGGGCTCTCTCGTCCCGCCCTGAAGACGTGGAACGGGCTGTCCATCGCCTCCTCACTGCCCAACGGGTCAACGCAGACAGGGAATTCTTCCGCGTCACCCTTGAGACGGCTATCGAGGCGATCCGCCATTGCCAGGGTGAGGCAACCGGGATCACCACCTGGGAGCCGACACCTGCCATTCATCGCCTGCGCGCGGACGACCGAGTCGTCCTGCCACTGCGAGCCGGGCAGTTGTTCGCGCTCACGGCATACCCCCATCTGCTCAGTTCGTCCGCCGAGGTCCTCGACTTCTGGCAGGCCCACGCGGACGGTGATCTACTGGAAATTCACGCCACGCGCGACCCCGGGCATGTGGCCGGCATCAGCGACAACGATCCCGGTGCATTCGAGGACCCCGTTCCATTCCTCAATAGGGAAAAAACCGCACGGAACGGCATGCTCCACGGTCGGGAACGCATGGTCGCCGGCGACCGGCTGATCTGGTTCTCGGACGAAGAGGGGCCGACCGACGCCCGCGGCGTCGTCTTCGAAGCGGACGCCTTCTGCCAGGTCACCTACCGGACGGCAGCCATCCGACGGGGCCCGCTGGGAATTCCTCTACTGCTGAACGACCTTGACCGGGACATCCCCGACGCCATGGGAACACTCATCAGGGACGTCCTCGCACTAGACCCACCGCGCAGCTGGGCGCCCCGGAACCCTCAAGAAGAAGACGGGTGGGCGGTAGCGGCCACGGATCCCCAGCCGCCCGAGCGCTGGCTCCCCCAACTCGAACGACGGCGCAGGAACGTGCGCCGAGACCGATCCTGAACACCGTGAGGCACAGGAGCCAGCTCGACCTGACCAATCCCAGCGTACGCACTGAATCTCTGTCAGATCCCAAGCAAACCCGGCAAGTTCTTTTGCCAACCGATCCCGGTCGGCGCAGGTCAGCGGGACTCCAGCGACTAACGTCACCCCCAAGGACAAACTGCCGTCCGTCGACGACGAGTCCTCCCTCCGGGGAACTGCCCCTGCCATCCTTTCAGTCGCCATACTCGCGGTACTGGCGCTGCGGGAGGTCCTACTCGATCATCTGCCAATGAAGTTAGTCCTTGCAGGTCAGCGTCTTCCTTTGGGTCAACTTCGATGTCGACGGACAACAGTTCGTGTCCTCTGACGTCCAATCGAGTCGTTTGACAGCGAACCTAGTCGTGCGAGGTGAGCACGGGTCTGCTGCGCGATCGGGCGACATCTGAACTGGCTTGCCCTGTGGTGCGGTGGGAAGAATGTCGTTGTGCCCAAGCCCGATCCGAGAGAGTTCCGCGAGGGCTTCGTGCGGGTTGCGAGAAAGCGCGTGGCGTGCTTGAACAGCAGCAGAGGGTAGGGCGGCAGGTCGGTGACCTAGGAACGGGTGACGGCCCTGCTGCGCTCTCTGTCCACGGCTGTCCATGGCGCGGCAGGTGAGCGAGACGCTCCTTGTATGAGCCTCACTGAGAACCTGAGCGACGGGGCCGTGGCCGTGTTTGCAGGCGTTGTCATCGAGCTGATGCTGTGGGGCGGCCGCCAGTTACGCCGCCGCTTGCCGACAGACCCGCCGGAGCTGCCAGGACCAGATACGAAGGAGCACATGCGCATGGGACGCCCCGGTCAGCTCACCAAGCCGAATCTGCCGCCAGGCTCGCACCGGGATCTCATCAGCCTGCTGCATCACCTGCACTTGCTGGCCGGACTGCTGTCCGTACGGACGATCGCAGAGCTCGCCCGGCGGTCGCCCAGCACCGTACACAAGGCCCTCACCGGAACCGAACTCCCTGATCTGCACGTGGTGATGGCCATCGCTCTCGTCCTGGCAGACGCGGCCCGCAGTGACGATCGTGACCGCATCCTCGACGACGTCGACTCCCGCGTCGAAGCTATGTGGCTGGAGGCACAGCGCGAGGGGCGCCCGCCCGCTCCCAAAACCGTGCAGAGCGTCGTCGAGGAGACCTGGGCCGAGTTCTCCCGGGGCGAGAACCCCTGGGCCAACGTGATCCTCAACCCGGTGGATTACTCCCAGCTCGCACGGTGTCCCATCCTGTCCGTGAGCCTGCGTTCTGGTCTCGTCACGGTCCTCGTCTCCACCCCGGACTGGGACGCCTTGGGAACCGTGGAGGACCCCCAGGAATGGCACCTACTGTTCCAGACTGCAGTGATCAAGAAGCTCGACTACTTCCTCCACGTCTGGATCAAGTTGGTTCCCGGGTTCGACACCGTCGCGAATCCGTGCCCCAGGCTGACCCCCGTCGCGCCTCGTACGGCCTGACTGACGCGGCAGATCAACGGCCCTGGATCCGCGTGCGGGTTCGGGGCTTTGCCGCGAGGGCCGTGGTCAGCAGCTGCGTCAGGTCCTGGGTGACGGTGAGGGTGCGGTGCGGTCCTGTTTCTTGGTGTGACCTTGCCTCCCCGTACGGCGTGCCGTTGCAGTCCGTGACATGTGAGTGCCGACCGGTACAGCCACACACCCCCGGCCAGCGCACTCCTCACGACTAGGTTCGCTGTCAAAGAAGCCGAAACGCCTGGGCTGGCTGTCGAACGACTCGATTGGATGACAAGGGACAGTTCGCCCGGGGCAGACAGGAAAGAGCCGGGAAAGACTGGCCAACGCGCGTAGAACTATGTCAACGTAGACGACCTTCCCGGAAACAACCAGGTCAGAGAGGTGATTGTCCATGGCTGTGGCTCCCGTGAGCCACGGAGATGCCAGCCGATATCGTCCCCGTCGTGTCACACGTGCTGGAGCCTCCCGGCCCCTGTGAAGGACAAAGTCGAGTTGGCGTCAGGAGATTCCACACGGTACCGCGCTCCTTCTGCCCAACCTTGAGCGGCGCGACCTTCGCCGTCCTGTACGCCCTCTGCCTGTATGTAAGGAGACTTCCCGTGGAGCCCTCGGAGATGACCGTCGGTGACCTCATCGACCGCCTGTCCGCCTGCGACCGGACCGCGCCCTTGCGGCTGGCGATGAACCCGTTCTTCCCCATGGCCCATCGCCCGGCGCAGGTAGTCGAAGCGTGCGATGAGGCCGGACGGGCCGTCGTCTACCTGGCCGAGGGACGGGACGCGGACAGCCAGCTCGGGCATCTGCCGCCCGAGGTAGCCGTGGCCCTGACCTGGCAGGCCCCTGTCCAGGCGCCACCGCGCCGCCCCCGCCGTACCGCCCGCGGCCTGTAGATCCGCACCCAGCACCAGGAGGCGCCCCTGAACCCCAGCCACTCGCTCGGCCCGTCTACCCCGAACCGCGCTCAGCCCGCGTACTGGGTCGGCCCTCGACACCTCGCCGGTGACGACGGACGTCTCTACGACGCTGTCGCCGACACGCTGGCGGGCCTGAATTGGACGAGCCTGGCAATCGTCCGCGGACGCCAGGCGCCTGACGAGGCACTCGAGGACCGCCAGGTCCTGCGCAGTACCGTGCTCCACGTCAGCCCCGACACCCTGCGGTGGGCCCAATGGGTGCTGCCGGACGAGCCGTTTCACCTGGGCGGGCTGCCGATCGCCTGGCAGGTCTGTGCCCGTCAGGACGTGACCACGCCGCTCGCGCAGTGGTCCGCCTACTTCACCCCCGACGTCCCAGGCGAGGTCCTAGCCGAATTCCTCGTGGCGCTCGATGCCCGCGATCAGCCCACCGCCGCGTTCACCGGGCCAGAGCTGGTTCTCGACGCCGTCACCACGCACGGCTGGCTTCGCGACGTCGACCAGCTCGACGCCGGGGCGACGGATCCGACCTTCACCTCCCACCTCAGCCTCGGCGAGGTGCCGCCCCTCATCCAGGATGGCGACCCCCGTGCCCTGACCGTCGAGGCGGACGAGGCGGGGCCTGTCGGATGGCAGGCATGGGCAGAGCCGGTGCTGGGCGCGCCGTGCCTGTGGGCTGTGTCATTCAGCGCCAGCGTGCCGCACGACCTCGTCGCCGCCTTCGCCGCATCCCTCAGTTCCACCGCACCGGTCCTGCGCCGGGTGCTGCCCGAGAGCACGCGGGACCGACTCCTGCGCGCCCCGGCCAGCTGAGTGCCGGCGCACCGTTTGCATCCGACAGTCCGGTTTCCCGAGTCATTCGGGAGGCCGGGCTGTTTGCTGTTACCGGCTGGCTCCTACCTCTCCGCAGCCTCTTCCCCTGAAGGGTCCTGGCGCAGATACACCAACAGCGCCCCGGCCGTTCGCTTGGCCTGGGGCGCTGTGGCGTGGGAGGGCGTCAGCGGGGTGCTGTCACCTTGGCGAGAGCCTTGTCGAGGTGTTGGTCGACGAGGGCCGGCGCTCCCGAGACGGTCAGTAGCACGTTCCCGGAGCGGATCGCGGTCTGTTTGACCACACTGTCCCGCCCGTCGGCGGAGAAGGTGAGGAGCATGCTCCACCGCTCGTCGCCGAGCTGGGGCGCGGACATGCGCTGCGTGGTGATGTCGATCGCGGTGCTGCCGGAAAGGAGCTGGAACTCCGGGCATCCGGTTATCGCGGCGAAGATCCGGCCGGTGCTGTCGGAGAGCCTGCCTGCGGTGTCGCTGTACAGCTCCTCGGACACTCCCGAGTTGCTGTCGCCGGTGTAGGTGAAGGATGCCTTCGCCTTGCGGGGGAAGTCGAGCGAGCTTCCGGTGACCGCGTCGCCGCCGAGTTTGGCCAGGGTGGGGCAGCCGAGGACGGTGACGTCGTCGTGCCGGGCGGGGCGCTGGGGCGTGCGGGTGTAGCCGCTGCCGAGGTCGCTCTCGTCGAGCAGGAGACGCTCCAGCGCGGCCGACGACAGCGGCGCCGTCTGCCGCTCGCCGTTCACCGGAATGCCGGTGAGGGTGGCGGATGAGGCGGTGGGCTTGGTCTGGCTGGAGGGGGTGGAGCAGGCCGGCAGGGCGAGGACGGTGACGGCCGTGAGGCCGAGGACGGTGGTGGCGACGCGAACACGCACGGAGAGACCCCTTGTGCTAGGTGACGGTTGGGCAGTGCGGGCCCGTGGGCCCGGAGGGGTCGCAGGGGAGGGGGTCAGTGGCCGAGATGGCGCAGGCACTCCTCGAACGTCGCGTGCGTCGCGTCCGAGGGGCCGGAGTGCCGGTTGAACCAAGCGGTATCGAGCCGTGGTTCGAGCTGCTGGTGTCCGGCGCGGCAGCGCAGCCACACCTGGCCCCGGGTGGAGATGATGAGCCAGTCCCGGTACGTGGCGCACTCGGCGCAGGCGACGACCTCATTGTCGATGACGATCGGCCAGGGCCACGGCATCATCCGTCCCTCGACCTGGTCGTGGCTAGGCACCCGCAAATCCGCCGGCAGGAAGTCGTCCACCACCGGCGCCGGCTCAGCGACCGACTCTGGGGCGATGGTCGCGGGATGCGGTGGCCTCTGGTTCGCGATAATCCGCGCCTCGAACTCCGCGTGCTTGCGCAGCATCTCGGCCATCTCTGCCTCCGCGCGACGGCGCCGTATCCGGTGGAACAACCGTGGTCCTCCCTCGTCTCGTCCTGCACACACGTTGATCGTCTCGCAACGGCCGGACCAGCTTCCATTCAAAAAGTCTGTAGTTATTGCCTGCGGCTACGGGATCCGGACCGCCCCTGTTCGGACCGCTTCGCGTGGTGCGTGCCCCGGTCTGCTGGGTGATCGGCGAGTGCCATGTCGGTGGTGTCTGCGGGGAGGCTGGCGGCGCGGCGTAGCCGCCACACGAGCACGTCACTGATCGACTCCGCACTGTCCAGTTCCCGTCGCCCAGCTGCTTCGGTGAGGAGGCCGGCTGGGTCGTGGCCGGCGCTCTCGGCGTCGGCGAGGGTGGCGGCGAGGGCGTACCAGCCGGGTTCGGCCAGGATCTGCTCGGCTAGCTCCGGCAGCGCCTCGCGCAGTAGGGCCGTCTGCCGTTGCTGCAGGGGACGGTTGAGGCGTCGGCCGCGCTGGTAGAGGGCGCCGAGGGGCTGGGCTGCGGCGGCCTGGTAGGCGGCGCGCAGGTGCTCGGCTGCCTGGCGGGCGGCGGCGGCCTGCTGCGCATGGCCCTTCTTCGCGTGCCAGTGGATGGCTGCGGTGATGAGGAAGAACAGCATGTCGATGGCCATGGCGGTGGTCGCGCCGTCCTCGCCACGGCCAAGCGCGGGACCGCTGTAGACGAGGTCGCGGGCGGCCTGCCGCAGCGCCTGGTCGTGCCCGCGCTCGGCCCTCACGTGAGAGCGGCAGGCCCGCTCGAACGCCCAGGCCGCTTCGCGCAGTTCGCGGCGGGTGTGGGCGGCAGAGGTCTTCGCCAGCGCGTCCAGGACCTCCCCGGCCGCCGCGATGTACGCGGCCGCCACCGCATCGTCGCCATGCTCGACGACCAGCACCGCTTGCCATGTGGCCGAGGCCGTACGCCGGCGGGCGGAGGCCGGGCCGCTCGGCGCCGGCTCCCCTGGCGCGGTGTTCGGGGTGTGTTTGTCGGCGGACCAGCGTTCCTGGATGCGAGGGAGGGAGAGGTCCGGCGCGAGGCGCGCGCCGGGGTAGAACACCGGCTCGTCCTGGGCGTTGCGGTCATCAGGCAGGGCGACCTTGTACCCGAGCAGGTCACCGGATGGGGCGGCCCGCTTGCGGATCAGCAGTCCCGCGGCGGCCAGCCGCTCGAAGAACTCCTCCTCGCTGGTTACGCCGGCCACCGCGCGGCGCACGGTCTCGCGCAACTCCTCCCGCGCCGTGCGCTGTCGGCCCTGGCGTTCGGCTTTGTGGCGTTCGGCGCTGGTGGGTCGCTGCGCGGCAGTGCCGTCGCCCTTGTTGAGGCGGCGCAGCCCCAACTCCACTTCCAAAACGCGGGCTTGGGCCTGGACGCGGGCGGCGTCGTGGTCGAGGTCGGGTTTGTAGCCGTCCTCGCGGACGAGGGTGGCGACGATGTGGATGTGGTCGTCGGCGTGCCGGACGGCCGCCCACCTGCAGCCCGCGCCCTGGTCGGGGTCGTCGATGCCGGCGGCGGCGACCATGCGGCGGGCGATGTCGCCCCACTCCTCGTCCGTGAGTATCCGGTCCTCAGCAGCGTTGCGGACAGACAGGTGCCAGACGTGCTTCTTCGGCCGCTCGGACTCCTCGATGTTCTCCAGCGGCTGGTCAAGGAGCTGCTGCAGCTGCTGGAGGGTGGCGGACTCGTCGCGGCCGGGGTCGGGAGCATTGCTGTCCCAGGAGGCGACCAGGTGTGGGTCGATGTGTTCCTCGTACTTGCCCGGCTCGTACAGGTAGTACAGGAGGCCGAGCGTGCGCTGCCCGCGCCTTTGGATCCTGGGGATCATGCTGCTGTCCTAGAACGATTGATCAACTGGGGTGGTCAGCGGGAGCGGTGCGTTCCAGATCCTCGTCGCGGGAAGCCATCGCGGATGAACTGGATATCGCCGCTCTCCGCCCTTCTGGGAGTCCTGTTCGGTGTCGGCGCAACGGCGCTGGCCGATCGCCGGCGGTGGCGCAGGGAGTCGGTCACCCGCCTGCTGGAGCTGCGTACGGCGCTGTACGCCGAGTACTTGGTCGCGATGGAGGAGACGGGGCAGGGCCTGCTGCGCGTCCTGAGAACCGCGGCGGCGGAGGAGCGCGCGGAGGCGGCCGAGGCGGCCTTCGTGGGCTTCAATCTCGGCGGCACCCGTCAGCGGATTCATGTCCTTGCCCCGCCTGACGTGTCCGAGGCCGCCGACGCGGTTTTCCGCAGCCTCCGGCGTGCGCGGGACTACGTTGCCATCGCGGATCAGCGGGACACACAGGGGCTGAGTGCCTTGAAGGACGAGGTCGGCTGCCTACGCGACCGGTTTCAAGAGGCACTGCGGCGCGACGTACGTGGCCTGCTGGCCGGCAGCGCTTCGTGGTCCGCGTGAGCTTCGAAATCACCGCCTGTCCAGCAGCCGGTCCGTGGCCGCCTGCACGCGGGTCACGGCGAGTTGGACCGCTGCGACGACTGCGTCGACCTCCGTGGGCTGCCCGCCGGAGTTGATGGCACGGGCTACCTGGTTGAGGTTGTTGCCCACTTGACCGAGATGTCGGCGGGCGGCGAACAGCTCGGCGACCAGTTCGCGATGTCCGGCGATGGCTGCAGCAGTGTTGTCGAGGTCGTGCGCGGCGGCGAGGCCGCTGCGCGCGAGGAAGGCAGGCAGGCTCGTACGGGTGGCGTTGGCGGCGGCGGCGAGGAGGATCTTCTCGTCGTCGTTCAAGCGGACGCTGCACACGTAGTCACGTTTACGCGCGGGCGGCTTCGGTGAGCGCTTGCGCGAGCTCTTCTTCGTGGCGCGGCGCTTGCGCGGCGACGGCTGCTTCTCCGGCTGCGATCCGCCCTCGGTCGCTGCCTCGCGGACCAGCGCCCCCCGGTGCTGGTCCGCTCCCGCCACCCCCGGGGCGGGTCCGGCCGAAGACACCTTCCCCGACGGGGAAGAGTGTCTTGGCCGATAACTTGCTCGCTCCGAGACCGAGTTGAGCTTCGGCTCGCGGTCTGGGGTGTTGTCAGTGTCGTTTGGGTTGGTCATCGGGTGCGGGGCCTCGTGGTGCGGATGCGGTGCTGGATGGCGGCGGCCAGCTCGACGACGTCGGCCGGTCCCGCGAGCACGCGAACGGGACTGTCGGACTTGCGCTGAACGAGCCACTGGCCGTTCGGGACGAGAATCGCCGCGTGCAGGAGCTGACGACGCACCAATACCTCAGCCCAGGCGGCGGCCTCGGCAGGGGTAGGTGCGGACGAACGTACGATCTGAGAGTCGATGGTGGTGCCTCCTGGAAATCCGGCCGTGGCCCGGCACTGAGCGGGGCCACGGTCGCCTTACGGGGGCAGTGAGCTGCGGCTGTGCGAGCATCAGCCGCACTCGGGGCAGCGCACGACGTGCCGGCTGAGGGCCTTGGCCATCTGCTGCTTCGCCGACAACGCGTGTTTCGCGCTGGCCTTCGCCGCCGGCTTGCCGGCATGCAGCTCGGAGTGGTTGCCCAGGAAGCCGATCTCCTGCTCGAACTCCTGGCGGATCTGGGAGAAGCGGTGGCAGGTCTTCATCGGCTGGTGCTCCTTGTGGTCGTGGTGGTGGTCGCCTCGCTCCGCAGTTGCTGGAGGACGAGGCCGAGTCGGTCGTTGCGGCCGCCCGTCAAACCCTCGCGCCGGATGATCTCCCGGAGCTGGACTCGGGTGACGGTCTCGTTGCCGTCCCGCTGCAGCAGGTCGGGGACGTGTGGCAGGACCTGCTGCACGAGCTGGTCCACAGCCGCCTGCAACTCCCGCGACGGGCGCTGCGCCTTCTGGCTGCGGGACCGGCCGCCTCGCTTGCCCTTGGCTTTGCCGCTCGGCTTCCGCCGCAGCGGGACCATGTGTCCCCGGTCCGTGGTGGGGTCGGTCCCCGTGTCGGTGTCGGTCGGTCCCCGGTCCGTGGTGGGGTCGGTCCCCGACTCGGCGCCGCTCGGTCCCCGGTCCTGTCCAGTGGCCTGAGCAGGCACCTCGTGCATCTGGCGGCCGGTCCCCTCGCCGCTGTCGAGGGACCTGTCGGTCCCCGGCTCAGCCGCTTCGGCCCCCGCTTCCGTGCTCGCGGGCCACGCTTCACGGTCCCCGGATTGGGGGACCGTACAGCCCGGTGCCGACGCGGTCCCGGGGACCGGTCCCCTCGCAGACTGCGCGGACCGGTCCCCGGTCGGGTTGGCGTGGGGGCGGGGGCCGTCGCCGGGGACCGCGGTTTCCAGTGAGGTGGTCCCGGTGACCGGTGCGGGGACTAGGCCCGCTTGGTTGGCCTGCGGGGACCAGGGAGAGGGCAGGGGCACCGTGGCGAGGGCGAGTGCGTGCCGGCGGGCCGCGAGCTGGTTGAGCAGCTCGGCCCGCTGCGCGGGATCGGTGCCGACAGAGGCTCGGCCGATGGCCTTCGACAGTCGGCGGGTGAGCCGTCGGCCGCGCCAGCCTGTTCGCTGCTCGGGAGTGCGTTCGGCGAGGCGGGCGGCGAGGGTGACGGCACGGCGAGTGGCCCGCTCGCGGGTGATCTGTGCGGCGTCGCGATCCCGGGCGGCGATGCCGAGGCGGGACAGCAGCCGCTCGCGTGCCTCACGGCCGAGAGTGGCGAGCAGTCCGTGGGAGGCGGCGCCGGGGGTGCGCAGGCGCAGTTCGATGCCCATGGCGAGGTGCCACAGCATCGCCGCCATGACCGGGCCGACGAAGGCCCGGACGGTGCCGCCGATGGGGCCGCTCTCGGCGTAGGCCGGGATCACCTGCACGCCGGTGATGACCCAGACCAGCGTGCCCGGCATGCCCGGCGCCCCCTGGGTGGCCAGGTTCTGCCGTGCCATGAGCGCGGTCGCGAACAGCGCCAGTTCGGCGGCGGCGAACATGCCAGCCCGCTCGGCGGTGCCGGCCATGTCGAGGTAGTCGGCGGCGAACCGCCAGCTCGTGTCCGCGCTGTAGACGGTGCAGCCGAGCGCGGCAAGGGCGGCGACCTTGACCGCGGGGCCGCCAGAACGTTTCTTCTGGTCGCGGGCTCCCCGGCGGATCGCCCAGCCCATCAGGACAAGAGCCAGGACGGCGGCGGGGACGCCGATTGCGAGGAGAACGGACAGGTCCGGGACGGCGCCGAGGGGCAGGGAGAGGCGGGTCAAGCGGCGGCCTTTCCGAGAGGGACGTGCGCGGATGCCGGCTGTACCGGGTGGGAGGGGGGCTGCTCCTGGGCTGCCTGACCGGTCGCGGGTGTGCTCGTGGCCGGCTTGGACTGCTTCCGCTTCTTCTTCCTCGGGGGCACCCCCAGGGTGAGGTCCCGGTGGAAGACCTTGTGGGCGGCCTGGGTCAGCAGGTCGCGGGCGTGCTTGTGGCTGACCTGCAGAGCGACGGCGAGCCGGTCGGCACGCCAGCCCCGGGCGTAGGCGTGGTCGACGACGACCTGCTGCTCCTTGCCGGTGAGGTGCACGTCACGGCCGTTGAAGAACGCGATCACCCGGCTGTAGTCGAGCCGCTGCGGCAGCCCGTCGTGCCAGGGCCGGCGTTCGGCCTCGGTGAGCCCGCCCCAGATGCCCTCCTTCAGGACGTTCTCCAGGGCGAAGTTGAGGCACTCCCGCTTGACCGGGCACGCGGCGCATAGCTCCTTGGCGTCGGCGATGGCCTCGTGGTCCCGGGGCAGCGGGAAGAACGTGGCATCGGCGTCCTCGGGGTCCATGCCGTGGCACACGCCGTCTGTATGCCAGCTGGTGTCGCCGATGCCACGCAGGCCGCTGAGCGGCGTGTTGTGGGTGGTGATGGTGCGCAATCTTGTCTCCGATGTGCTGCCGCGTTAGCCGCTCGGGTCCGGCGGCGGGTGGACGCGGCGTCAGGCGTCGGTTGCGGCGCAGGGCGTGCGCCGCAGGGAGGGGGCGGTGGTGTGCGGCGGTGCACCGGACGGGGGGACCGCCGGGTCCGGTCACGCCATCGCGGGCTGCTGGGCATGCTGGGCTGCGGCGAGGTCGACGCGGCCGGGGTGCGGGGTGGCGCGGGGTGCAGTCCCGTGTGCGTAGCCGTCGGGGCTGACGCGTCGGCGGCGGCACGGCTCGCCGACCGCTGCGTGGCACCACTCGCAGCGGACGCTGAGGAAGTCCGGCTGGCCTTGGGCGACGGCAGCCTCGCGGGCAGCGCGGGCTGGCCGGTAGGGGGCGAGGTCAGCGCGGACGTGATCCGGTATGTACCGGCCGATCGACTTGAGATGAGGTTCGAGGTCCGGGTCGACCTGGCCGCTGGCGATCTGCCGGTATGTCGTCGGCGCCGTGGCTCCCGAGGCAACGGCGTGCCGCGTGCGGACCAGCTCGGCGGTCCAGGCGGCCTGGTCGTCCGGGTCGGCGGTGGGGGTGGGGTCGGTGTGACGCTGGAGGCGGTCCCGCCGGTAGCTCTCCCACGGGCGGGCGATGTCCGCGGGCAGGATCTGGTACGGCGAGATGCGGATGTGCTGGCGGGCCGCGAAACGGGCGTCCCAGCCGTGTGGTGTGGCCAGGGGCACGTCGCCGAGCAGCTCATGCCACTGGGCGAGCTGGTCGCGGGCCTCGCCTGTGTCGGTGCGGATGGTGCGGGGGTCGAGTCGGCCGATGTAGGCCAGCAGGGCGGCGACTTCGCGTCGGTCCACGAGGGTGCTACTCCGTTCCGGTCGGCTCGTCGAGGGCGGCGAGGAGGGCGGCGGTGTGGGCCTCGGCGCGGGTCATGCCGCCTTCGGGTGCGGGTCCGCTGCCGGGCAGGGCGTAGAGGCGCGGGCGGCCCGGGGCCGGGGTGTGTTCCCGGGCGACCCAGGCACGCCAGTCGGCAGCCCAGGCTCCCGCCGAGCGGGGCTTCCCGTCAGTGCGGTAGGCGCGCCATTTTGCGTCGGCTGAGCGCAGGCCGTCTTCGCCGAGGCGGGCGAGGTGACCTTGCTGGCGGGCCCAGGCGTGGGTGGCTGGGTCGACTTGCCACTGGCTGGCCGAGATGACGGCAGCACTGCTGCTGTCCTTACGGTTCACCTTCGGTTCACTACGGTTCTGGGTGTCGGAATCCGCACCCCCCAAGGGTCGGAATCCGTACCGTCGGGGGGTCGGATTGCGACGTGAGGGGCCGGAATCCGACCCGGTCGGAACCCGGCGGGAGGGGGCGGAATCCGTGCCGTTCTTGGGCCAGATTCCGTACTGCCGGAGATCCTCGATCTTCAGCTCGGGTACCGGCAATTCTGTCGCCGGCGCGACGTCCGCGTCCCAGCCCTCCTCTTCGGCGGCCTTGACCTTGGCCAGGAACGCTGCGGTCAGGGGCAGGCGGTAGACCGTGGTGCGCTGCGGGCCCTGGAGGTCCTCGCGCTGTTCCAGCTCACCGCTGGTGGTGAGCTTCTCGAGGGCGTCGCGTACGGCGGTCCGGCTCGCGTTCGTGCGCTCGATCAGGCTGGAGAGGGAGGCCCAGGCGGTGCACTGCTCGTCGGGCACCCGGTCGGCGATCGACAGCAGGACAAGGCGAGCAGTTCCCCGGCTGGAGCTGTGCTCCCACACCCACTCGCGGGCGTCGCTGCTCATCGGCCACTCCCGACCGACAGGTGGGAGGCATGCGTCAGCATGGTGGCCAGGGCGTGCTCATGCCCGAGGCGGGGGGACGCGGGAACGAGGGCGGCTGCCGCGCAGGTCAGGCCGTCGGGCCTTTTGCGCAGGGCAGAGCGCATGCGAGAATCTCCTTTGGTGTTGCCACGCTGAGATGCCCCGTGGAAGGGATCAGCGTGGTGATGGTGGCGATATCCGCCCTTGCCGGGGCGGTTTGTGCCGTGAAGCGTTCGGCGTCCGGGAGTTGCACCTCTCGGGCGCCGTCGCTGTTTGTGGGCCTATGAGGCCCGAAGTGTGCGCATGCCGCTGCTCCTCACATTCGTCGTCCCCCGGGCGGGCTGCCCGGGGGACGACGAACATACGCACGACCCTGCATCAAGATCCAGACTTGGTTCTTAAACCCTGTAGAAGTCGCGCGGCCGGGCGCGACACCGGGCGGGTCATCATGAGCGGTCCTCGTGCCTAGGGGTATGGCGAACGCCGCAGGGAGCGATGCGCTCTGCCGCCCTCCCCGACGTAGCAACACTTTGGTGTTGCCGTGGCTGGAACATACGCCAAAGTGATCCCCGCCTGTCAATACCGTAGTGTTCCGTCTCGCGAGTTGGTCCCACATCAACACTGGAGTATCGTCAGGTCTTCAGGGTGTAGATGGGAGGAGTCGGGTGATGGTGGAGTCCAGCGGATCGGCGGAGGTGCCCTCGGGGTCGTCCGGCGGTCGGCAGCTGAGCCTCGCCGACAAGCTGAACCACCTCTTCGAAACGGTGAAGAACCCGGCGACGGGCAAGAGGTACACCAACGCGGAGGCGTCTCGCGCGATCCGTGAGGCCGGCGAGGCGGATGGCCTCACTGTCTCGGAGAGCGCCATTGCGCAGCTACGCTCCGGAGCCAAGCCGAACCCGACCGTGAATACCGTTGAAGCGCTGGCACGCCACTTCAATGTCACGCCCCAATACTTCTTCCCTGACTTCGACGCCGAGGAGTCCGAGAAGATCCGAGCCTCCATGGAGCTGATCGCGGCCGTGGGGGACAGCAAGGTGCGAGGGCTCGCACTGCGAGCCAATGGGCTCTCGGCCGACAGTCTCAAAATGATCACGACGGTAATTGAACAGGCGCGTCGCCTAGAGGGCCTTGATAAGCCTGATAATCCCTCAGTAACGTGACCTCCCTCACCCTCTATCCCGTTTTGACGGATATGCCTTCAAGATCCTCTTGGTCGCCCGGCGAGGCTGTGTAAAGCTCCGCTTGGCCGCGGGGAATTCTCGTGCGCCGGCGAGTAAGAGTCGAGTAAGAACTGCGTACTGCGCTTACTCGGGGATCACAGCAAGGATCTCGTTCATGTTCAATCGGCGCTATGCGCGAAAAGAAGCGCAGCTGAGGCGACAGTGCGAGGAGCAACTGCGGGGAATCGAAATATCCGACCCCTACGCGGTGGATGAAGTATGCCGCCAGCTGGCGGTCAAGCGTGGGCGCCCGCTGCACCTCCACGAATTGCCCGACCTGGGAGGTGTCAACGCCCCGTGCGGTCTCATGATCTCCTTCGAAAGCGGAGATCACATATTTCATGTGACGGCGACAAGTGAGCGGCACCGCGCGCAAATAGTCCGCCACGAACTGGCGCACCTACTGCTCGGGCATGCAAGCGAGAACACGAGCGTCGTGGAGTCGCTCCTGTCGATCATGCCGCAGGGCGTCGACCCCTCGGCCGTACTCACAGCGCTCGGACGGACCAGCTACGACAGTGAGACCGAGTACGACGCCGAGATGGCCGCCTCGTCCCTCGGTGAGCTGTTCGAGGAACTGGCTCACTCCGGCCGAGAACCAGGGCGGCCAGGCGCCATGACGCGTCTTGACGACGCCCTCGTCCATCCCCGAAGGAACCGCCGCTCATGAACACCCCGACCCTCGTCGCCGGCTCCCTGTGGCTCGTGACCGTATGGCGTCTGCCGTCCATCCGTCACTCCCACAAGCAGCGGAGCCTTGCGCTGACGTTCGCGGCCCTGGCTGCGGCCATGACCTTCGAGGTGCCCGCCGTCAAAGCCGCTATCAGCGACAACGCCGGCGTCACCAGTCTTACTCCGCTGCTGAAGCACCTGCTCGGCGTTACCTCCGCGGCCTTCCTCCTGGACTTCATCGTCGCTGTCGTCCGCCCGCAGGGCCTAGCCCGCCGCACCAGGCTGGCAGCGATCGCAGCCACGCTCCCCCTCATGGTCCTCTTTTATGCGCTGGCAAACTGGATGCCAGGTGGGCCAGTACGGGTCGGCGACGGCGAGCGCGCCATCTATCCGGTTCTCTACACGGCCGTCTTCACGCTGTACATCGGCATCGCCATGTTCGTCGCCACCTGGCTTTTCCTCAGCGGCGTCCGGCACAGCCGCACCCTCCTGGGCAGGGCCGGCCTCGGCCTCATGGGGCTCGGCACGCTGCTCGGCAGCCTCTATGCCCTGCAACGCGTCGGCTTCGTCACGCTGGACCTCACCACCGGAGTCCGGTATCCGATGCTGGAGTACCAGATCTCCACCGCGCTCAAGCAGTTGGCGATTCTGTCGATCGCGCTCGGCAGCTGTCTGCCGCCACTATCCGTGGCCGTGGAGTACGTCAGATCCTGGATCATGCTCAGGCGGCTCCAGCCTTTGTGGAAGCGCCTGACAGAAGCCGCTCCCCACGTGGTGCTCTCCACATCGGTTCCAAAGCAGCGTGTCGGCTTCCGACTTGAACGATGCGTCATCGAAATCGAGGACGCATGCCTGGCGCTACGTGAATACGTGTCACTTGATATCCGCGAGCGGGCTCGCGCGTTCGCCTTCCAAAAAGGCGTAAGTGAGCAGGAAGTTGATGCTGTGACAGAAGCTGCCTGGCTGCGCGTGGCCGCTAGTGCCGCTCGAACAGGAAACCAACTTGAAGGTGTTGAGTACCCGCCCCTCGGCGTCACTGGAAGGGACCGGCCGAGTGAACTCGCGTGGCTCCACGCGGTATCCCGCGCCTACACTTCTTCACCCGTCGTAACAGAATTCACCCGCCAGGAAGTCGCACTTGCCTCCTTGCCGGCAGGTGGACCGGAAAAGGACTCCTCCCATGACAACTGACGTGCACCCCGCGGAGTCCAAACTGGCACGCCGCATCACCGACTGGCTTGAGCCGAAAAACTGGATTATCGCCGTCACCCTCCTGATCGGCTGGCACACGGCGCAATGGACCGGCGTCGCCTGGGGAGCGGTCGGCGCACTCTTCGCCGCCATCATTCCCATCACCTTCATCAAGTACGGCATTAGGAAGGGCCACTGGGGCGATCGACACGTCGGGGCCAAGCCTGCACGGCTCGTCGTCATGGCCGTCATCCTGCTCTCCGTGGCCACCGGAATCCTCCTCATGGCCGCCGCAGGCGCCCCGCGGACGATGACCGCCCTCATTGTGTCGATGCTGGTCACCCTCGCGATCCTCGCCGTGATCACGTTCGTCTGGAAGATCTCAGTGCACCAGGCCGTCTCGGCAGGTGCCTGCGCGATGCTCGTACAGACCTACGGTGTGTGGATGGCCCTCGGGTTCCTCCTGGTCGTCATCGTCGGATGGTCCCGGGTCGAGCTGCGGGACCACACACGCAACCAGGTCATCGCCGGCACAATCCTCGGCACCATCGTGGCCGCGGCCGTGTTCCAGCTGGCACGCTGATCAGCCCGCCGTCGGCCTGACGGCGGGCGATCGGCGCCCGCTACTGTCGGCGCCGTGACCCAGCAACCGCTTCCCGGAGACCCTGCCGCACTGCGCCTGAACTACCACTTCGGCCACGGCCTGAGCGGGGACACCCATGAGGAGACTGTGGAGCGCTGGCAGGTAGACATTCGCCACGGCGGTGACACCCACGATGCCGCCAGCCCAATTCACTGCGGGGCCAGCGTCGGCCACATGGTGTTCTACCGCATCCGCCTGACCCAGCGCATGAACGCGTACTGGGCGATGGAGGCGGAGAGCGAAGAACTGTACGAGCTGGCCCAGGCGCTTCTCGACCCCTCCACGGGCTACTTCACCGAGGAGGTCGACCAGCTCCTGGCGTACGTCGGCATGGACCTGTTGATCATGGACCGAGTCGTACTGAACCGGGAATGGCGGGGGTTCGGCCTCGGCCCGATGCTCGCGGCCGAAGCCATCGACAGGATCGGCCTGGGGTGCCGCGCCGTCGCGTGCAGCCCGGGAGTCTCCGAGCCTGACCCCGACTGGCGGCCAGACCAGGAGGAGTGGGATCGCGTCACGGGCCGGATCAGAGCGGCCTGGAAGCGAGCTGGGTTCACCGGCTACCGCGATAGCTCGTATCTCCTCGGGCCTGCGTCGCCGGAAACCGAGTCGGCTCGCGACGCCCTGCGCACAGGCTTCCAGGACCTCTGCCTCCGGTGGCGCGCCGAGCGGACGGACGCGCTCGATCTTCTGCAGCAGGACGCTGAATATCTCAGCGCAGGCGGTCATCAGTAGGCGGAGTCGGCCATCCGTGATGCCGCAACCCGAGCAGGACCTCGCCGTCCCGTTCCAGGTACAGATGGACGCCGATAACGTTCGGCACCGTCTTCGTGCCAGCATCGCGTACGCGCAGCACCGGCAACTGACCGGCGGCACCATTGCCAGCGCGCGGGCCGTCCTGGTGGTGGTGGATGACGGCCGTGGTCTTGGGGGCCATGGTCACATACGGGATCTGCTCGGGATCGGTCCAGAGCAGCATGATCCCCTCGGTGAGGGGCAGCAGGGCGGGGCCGCCGTTCCATGTCCTGGTGTACACCTGGATCCGTCTGGTGGGCCGGTCCTCGGCGTCGGTGTTCTCGATGACGGCGAGCGGGACGAGGTCGGGGATGTACAGGCCGGCCTCTTCGATCAGTTCGCGGGCGATCGTGTCATCGAGGCTTTCGCTGGGTTAGGGATGGCCACCGGGCAGGGACCACTGCCCGGCGCAGATGTTCTTATTGGTGTCCCGCAGATGCAGCAGGTAGCGGCCGTCCTCGCTGATGAGCAGCGCCGCCGTGGTCGTGGTTACAGCTGGTGCGGTCACGGAATCCTCCATGTACGGCGGGCAAGGGGTGAGGCTGCCGCGCCCCGGGTCGGGACGCGGCAGCAGGGGTGGTTGGGTCAGCGGTCGGTGGACAGGGCCAGGAGTTCGGCGAATAGGCCGCCGCCGTAGGCGAGTTCGTCGTACGTTCCGTGTTCGGCGATCCGGCCGTGTTCCATCACGATGATCCGGTCGGCGATCTTGGTGTTTTCCAGGCGGTGGGTGACCACGATGGTGATGCGGTCGGCTGCGATGTCCTTGATCTGTTCGAAGATCTGGTGCTCGCCGCGCGGGTCCATCTGGGAGGTGGGCTCGTCGAGGATCAGCAGCCCGGGCCGGCGGTACAAGGCCCTGGAGCAGGCGATGCGCTGCCACTGGCCGCCGGAGAGCTCCGAGCCGCCGAAGACCTCGCGGGACAGCAGGGTGTCCAGGCTCGCGGGGAGGTCCTCGACGGCTTCGCGTAGGCCGACCGCGTCGATGGCCTCCCACACGGGGGTGTCGTCGTGGGTACGAGGCTGGCCGAGGGTGACGTTCTCGCGGACCCGCAGCGGCCACTGGGCGAAGATCTGCGGTACCAGACCGGTGCAGCGCCAGACGGTCTCGGGGGCGACCTCGGCGAGGTCGGTGCCGTTCCAGGTGACCTTGCCCTTGTCGGGTAGGTAGATCCCGGTGAGCAGCCGGGTGAGCGTGGACTTCCCCGAGCCGTTCGCTCCGACGATCGCGAGGATCTGGCCGCGCTCCAAGGTGAGGGAGACACCATCCACGGCGGGCTTGTCCTTTCCCGGGTACTGGTAGACGACCTCGTCGAGCTGGATCTCCTCGACCGGCGCGGTGAGCTCGCGGGGGCCGCGCTTGGGGGCGCGGGCGGCGGCGTCGTCGAGAAAGGCTTGCATGTCGCTCAGGTACAGGCTGGTGTGGAAGACCGCGGCGCCGTTGATGACGACCTGGGAGAGCGCAGCGAGCGTGGTCTGGACGGCGATGACAGCCGTGGCGGCGACCGCGAGTGCGATCCGTCCGGTCACGGCCATCCACGCGAGGGCTGCCCAGGTCGCGACGAGGAAGACACCGCCGGCCAGCGAGGAGAGCAGGGCGATCCGCAGGGTCCTCGGCGCGGCGGCCAGGGTGCGCCGGTCGCATCGGTCGGACAGGGCCCGGTACCAGTAGACGAGGTAGTCGGTCATCGAGTTGGCGCGGACCTCGTCGCCGTACTTCGGAGTGGTCGCCCACCAGCGCATCATGCCGCGCACGTTGCGGTCGGCGACGTTGGCGTAGTGGATCTCGTAGTCGACTCGGGCAGTCAGGACGGCGCCGACACCGGCAGGCAGCACGGCGAGCAGCAGCAATGGCAGCATCACCGGGTTCAGCACCGACAGCACGCCGCCCGCGGTGACCATACGGATCAGCGCGGACAGGAATCGCTGGGCGTCGGTGACCATCACGAGGGTGCGGATCACCCCCATCTCGGCCGCCTCGTGCCGGTCCGAGAACCCCTCCTCCGCGTACGCTGCGGCCTCAACCCGGCACACCGCCTCCACCAGCGCAGTGTCCGTCTCCGTCGTCAGCCGCGGGGTGATCCGCCGCTCGGCGTACGCGGCCACCGCCCCCGCGGCGCGGCCCAGCGCGGCGGCGAGCGCCACCACCAGCAGCGCGGGCACGGCGCCGCGCAGCCTCTCACCGGCGGAGCCGTCCCCGAGGACGGGCTCCATGGCGCGGGCGGTTGCGGCCAGCAGCACGGCGGCGGAGACTCCCGTGACCACCTGGCAGCCGAGCAGGAGCTGAACCGCGCGCCGGTCGGTCCGCCACGACAGCCGAGCGATCCGGCCCAGGACGGCCGGGATCTGCGCGCACATCCGCCGGAAGGAGACCTCGGCGAGGGGGTTGACGGAGTACTGCCCGCTGTAGGCGATGTCCGCCGGCGGTGGCGGAGGCGGCGCCGTGGTCTGCTGCTCTTGCGTATCGGCCGAGGTCAATGTGGTCCCCCTTGACGGTCGTTCGGCGTGGTCGTGAGGTTCAACGAACCGGCCGAGATATCGAACACATGTGTTTCGGTCGCTCTCGAAATCCCGACATTGAGCCCGTGGCGGAGCGTGGACGATGCATCGACCCGCCTCCAACAACAGGTGTGCGAGGCACGAGGCTTGGCCGAAACGCCGAGCTTCCGCCCCAGCGGCTCACAAAAGGCTCCGAAGCGCGCCCTTGGCCTTGGCCATGGCTTCGGCGAGGGCCTGCATGTACGCGTGAAAGAGCGGAGGGGCAGTGCGGGCGCTATGGGATGGACGTGCGGTACAGGAGTCGCTGGTGGCAGGTGCTGTCGCACGGCAAAGCAGTGTGGAGCGTGGCGAAGTTGTCCCAGCCGACGACGTCGCCCTGGCCCCACCGGTGGGAGTACACGTACGACTCGCCGGTGGTGCGCCGCAGCAGCTCGGCGAGCGGCTCGACTCTCGTCCGGGCCCAGCCGATGCGCGACTGCTGGTTTGTCACGAACAGCCTCCGTCCGTGGAGAGGCCGGCGAACGCGTCATCGAGGTCGGAAAGGCTGTTCAGCAAGCGGCGGATGGCGATCTGCCGCTCGTTCCAGTGCTGCTTCAGGTCGGCTTCCGCTTCCGGAGGAAGGTCGTACTCGGCGGTGGTAGCGCCGTAGAAGCTGAACAGCATGTACAGCAATGCGATCCGGGCGCAGGCTCGTACTTCCGTCAGGGGGAGGCTGGGGTTCTCTGCGCGGTAGGCGCTCACCATTGCCAGCGCGCAGGCGTCCCATTCCGGGCTGGTGGCCACGGTGCGCGGATCGAACGCGGCCCGGCCCAGCTCCCAGGCCGGTATGGCGGTTGCGCCCCGGAAGTCGATGACACCGGTGACGGCATCAGCGAGAACGATCAAGTTGGTGCGGCTGAGGTCCGCGTGCAGTGCCTGCTCCACCATCGTGCCGGGCAGGTGCTTCCGGAGCCGGTGGACGTGATCCTGTAGGTCCTGCCGCCGCTGATCGAGGTCGGTCCGTAGGTGCTCGAGACTCTCATGCCCCTGCTGCAGGGCCGTGGCCATCACGGTGTCGCATTTGGCGACCGCGTTCTCGACCGTGCCCGTCCGCCAGCGGGACTGCTGCACGCGCTGGGGCAGCGGGTAGGCGGCCAGCACTCGGTGCATGCGTCCCATCACCGTGCCGATGTGTTGGGCGAGGGGCACCGTCATCGCCGAGGTGGTCACGCGGCCGGGCGCCTCGTCGACCACGGCCCAGGCGCTGCCCTGCGCGATCGTGATGAGGTTGCCGTCCTCGTCGTCCCAAACGCGTGGGATGGGAAGTCGCGCGGCTCGGCAGTACTCCGACATGTCCCATGCGGTGCGGGCCGCCTCCAGGTCCGCGGTCGACCGGTACTCCTTGACGAACAGCCGTATTCCGTCGTCGGTCAGGACTCGCCGGTTGATCGTGTCGGTGCCCATGTGCACCGGCTCGACCACGTTCACGACGAGCCCGTACCGCTCCTCCAGCACGTCAGCTGTCACCGCCGCGTTCCAGTCCGCCTCGCTCATCCCCGTCACCGGTCCGTGGAAGAGGGGCGGCGCGCGGTGCGGACGGTGAATGTGTTGTCCTCCACGAGGAACCCGCCTTCCGCGAAGGGGACCAGGGCCTCGGTGAGTGCCGTCTCGAAGGCATCCTGGTGGTCGCCGAACAGATGCGAGGCCGCGAACGAAGTCGAGTACAGGTAGCCGATGACTTCGGCGATGCTCCATTCGCGGCGGACGGGGATGGTCGCGGTGGTGACCTCGCAGAAGGCGGAAGCGCGCAGCACTTCTTCGTACGGTGGCCCGGCCGGGCCGAAGACGCCGTCCCCCGCTCGCCGCTGCTCACCGAGGAACTGCTGGACGACGGCGCGCGCGGTTTGCTGCCAGGCACTCTCGGCGGTCCACAGGCTGCGATCGCTGAACACCGCAAGCACACCGCTGGGGGCCACGTACTCGGCCAGTCGGTCGAGGAAACGAGGCCGGTCGAGCCAGTGAAAGACACGGCCACAGGTAACGAGGTGCGGCTGCCATCCCGCCGGCGGTTCGAAGTCCTCCGCCAGCGCGTGCCGGATCTGCAACCGCTGACCGCCGGAGAGCGCGGGACGGAGCACGGCCTCAGCTTCGGCGCACATTGCTTGGTCGGAGTCGACCGCGATCACCTCGTCGAAGTACGGGGCGAGCGCGCTGGCAACGAGCCCTGGGCCGGTGCCGATGTCCAGCAGACGCAGTGGAGAACCCGCGGGCGCCTCGTGGGAGAGAAGGACGGCAAGGTCGACTGGGATGCTGGGGCGGAAGCGCCGGTAGTAAGAGGCAGTTCCGGCAAAGGCGTTCACGAACCCCACCCGCCCCACATGCGCGCGCCGCTCTCCTGACGCAGGTTCTCCAGCATGGTGTGGGCCTCGTCGGCGAGCCCGATGTCATGGTGTGTGATCCCCCAGGACAGCGAGTCGAGGGTGTCCAAGGCCGCGTACGCCTGGCATGCAGCCAGCTCCTCTTCGGTGAGCTGGCGGCCGTATCCGTGGTGGACAGCGGCAAGGAGGTCGGGGCGCTGCAGAAGAATCCGGTAGCGCAGGCGGCTGAAGTCCCGGCGGGCAGCGGGCTGGAGTTCCGCCCGCTCGAAGTCGATGATCCGAAGCCGTTGCTCGGTCTCGTCCCACATCCAGTTCTTGGGCATGTAGTCGCCGTGCGTCGCCACCTGCGGCAGACGCGGCGGTGGCTCCTTGACGAGCGCACGCACCATCGTGATCTCGTGCTCCGGCACGTGGGAGGCAGCCTCATCCAGTAGCTTCGCAGCCGTCGAGTCCCACGCGTCCTCGGTCATGTTCGCGGTCGGCTCGTCCGCCGCTGCGGTGTGATGCCGGGCCAGGAGTTCACCGGCTTGCTCATACGCCTTGCGCTCCTGCTCGGCCGGCAGCCGCAGCGTGTCCAAGCTGCGGCCGGGCACTGCGGTGACCAGGACGGTTCGCGTCTCCGCGTTCGAAGCGATGAGCTCGGGCGCACGGTCAGCGCCCAGCGAGACCGTCCACTTCCGGTACGCGTCGACCTCACGCCGGTGCAGCTTCGGGCCGACATGCTGTTTGGCGAACCATCGCTCGCCGCAGAGTCCGTTGATCTCCCAGAGGGATGGTCTGATGTTGCCGGGCCGGGCGTGTTCGGTAACCACGGTGTAGGTGTCGGTCACCGATTCCACCAACTGGTGGAGTGCGCGGGGCATATCGGTCACGTTTGGTGCGCCCTTCCATTGGCCATGCCACCCACTACGATCACAAAGGTGATTGATTGGGTGCTCTTGGTGGTTATGCGGCGATGGGGAGTGTGCCACGGGGGACTGACAACTCGATCTGAGCTGGTCATGTAGGAGCCGGGGCACGAAGGACCGTGCCAGAGACCATTTCGACGAGGGACTCGTCGATCACCCCATACGTCCAGCCGAGCGTCACCAGGTGCGGGTCGTTGTGGGCCCGGACGCGCTCCCGGAGAGCTCTAATCCGCTGAAGGGCTTCGTCGCGGCTGATCCGGGCACGGTCCGCGTAGTCCTTGGAGGTCGCACCGATGGCGATCATCCACCACGTCTCGGTCTCAGCGTCGGAGAACGTCTCCGGGAAGGCTGCCTTCCCGGGACGCTTGAGCTGCCCGGTTACGTAGCACGCGTGGACGACGGCGGCCCGACCGCTTACCCCGAGCTTCTGACCGCAGTGCTTCATTTGCACGTTGATCGTTCCGGCGGTGATGGTCAGGTCGGATGCGATCGCATCGGTGCTCTTGCCCTTCGCGACCTTCTGGGCGATCCGAACCTGAGCGGGTGTGAGTTCGAGGTACGTGGCGGGCGGGCGCGCCGGTCGTGCACTCACGGGAGTTCCGGGTCCTTTCCTTCTTGGTGGCTTGACGGTCAGGCTCGGGCCAGCCACCTCTGCCGCTCGGCATCGGTGACCAGGCGCTGCTGATGGTCGAGTTCCAAGCGGGCGAGATGGGCATAGTGCTCGACCACTTCGGTGCCGAACGCTCCGTGGGCCAGGGCACTTTCCTGGAAGGCGGCCAGGGCGTCAGCGAGGGTGGGCGGCACAGGGGTGCCACTCCCGCTGTAGGCGTTGCCGGCCGCTTCAGGGCCGAGGGCGAGCTGCTGCTCGATGCCGTAGTCGATCGCCGCCAGGACCGCGGACAGGGCCAAATACGGGTTGGCATCCGCCCCCGGCACACGGATTTCCAGATGGAGGCCCTCTCCGTGACCGACGACGCGGACAGCGCACGTGCGGTTGTCGTGGCCCCAGTGGAGCATGGTTGGCGCGAACGAGCCGGGAGTGAATCGCTTGTAGGAGTTGACGTTCGGCGCATAGAACGGGCCCAACTCCGGCAAGCCTGCGAGCAGCCCCGCGATTGCGTTCCGTCCGATCTGGGACAGCTCGTATTCGTTGTCAGGGGAGTGGAGTTGGCTAAGGGCTTTCGACCACAGCGAGACGTGCAGGTGCAGGCCGTTGGCCCACCCGGTCTCTGGGGCTGCCATGAACGTGGGCGCCAGTCCGGCGCGCGTTCCCAGCGTGCGCACCGCGTGCTTGAACAGCAGGTGCCGGTCGCAGGCGGTGAGCGCGGGTCCGTACGGGAAGGTCACCTCAATCTGGCCGGGGCCGGCCTCGGTCTTGATCGCTTCCACGGGCATGCCCGCCCCGGCCAGGGCACGCTGCAGGCGGCGGAAGAACCGGTCGCAGGCGGGGCCGTGGTCGAGGGCGTAGTCAAGGTTCTCCATCGTCACGGGCCGCAGGCCCTTGTACCCGGCCCGTTCCGCTTCCGCGTACGTGCCCTGGTAGATGGTGAACTCGGTCTCGATTCCCGCTTTGGCCTGGAGGCCGTGCCGTGACAGCCGGGTCAGCTGCTGATGGAGGATCTGGCGGGGCGCGACGTCGATGGGGGTTCCGTCGTGGTGCACGGCGTCGCCGAGGACGATGGCGGTGCGCGGCAGCCACGGCACCACGCGTAGGGTTCCGAGGGCCGGCTGAACGGACAGGTCCTGGTAGCCGCTGTCCCACGAGGTCAGCTTGAAGCCGTCCGCCGGGCTCATCTCAGCGTCGGTGGCCAGGACGTAGGCGCACATCTCGGCACCGTGATGCGCGATGCGCTTGAGGAAGTGGTCGGCGTCGTACCGTTTTCCCTTCAGCCTCCCCTGCAGATCGGGAACGGCTAGCAGCACGGTGTCGATCGCGCCGCCCTTTACGAGGTCGCGCAGGTCGGTCAGGGACAGGGACTTCTCCGAGCGCGCCCCCGATGCGGAAGCCGCCGCTACGGCCGGGCGCGGGGCTGTGCCGTTGCTCGTTGTGGTCATCACACGACCTCGTCTTCGTACTCGCCTGCCGAGCGGTCGAAGTTCTGGGCCGGCACCTCGTACTTGCTGCCTTGCTTGTGCCACCACCCCCACGCCAGTGCGAGCACGACGATTAGGGCCACCGGCGCGTAGTTGAACGTGTCGACCGTGGCGAGGGCACCGCCGTCGGGGCGGGTCTGGGGCAGACAGAAGAGGACGGTCACGAACATCACCCAGATGACGGCGATTGTGCCCACCATTACGCCCCAGCTGCCCAGGTTCCATGGGCCCGGCCTGAATCGGTGCCGGTTCTTGACCCGCAGGAAGATCGGGATCGCGTACGCCGGGGTGATGCCGATGACGTTGATGCTGGTGATCGCCGCGTACGCGACCGGGCTGTACAGACTCGGCAGCGCCAGCACCGCGGCGCACACCACGGACAGCAGCACCGCCTTGCGGGGCGTGCCGGTACGACGATCCACCTGCCGCCACAACGGAGAGCCCGGCAGTGCCCCGTCCCGAGAGAAAGCGAACACCATCCGGCTGGCCGCGGCGGTCTCTGCGTTGCCGCAGAACAGCTGGGCGACAATCACGACCAGGAGCAGCGCCTTCGCCCCCGCCATGCCCAGGGCGTCGAGGAAGATCTGTGCTGGCGGCACCCCTGTCGCTGTGCCCACGGTGCCCGCGTAGTCCTTGATCGCGAAGGTGAGCCCGGCCAGCAGCACGAACCCGGCCAGCCACGACCAGCCGATCGCGTGGATGATCCCCCGAGAAGCAGACACCTGGGCGTCCGTGGTCTCCTCCGACAGGTGCGCGGAGGCGTCGTAGCCGCAGAACGTGTACTGGGCCAGCAGCAGACCCAGCACCGCCACGTACAAGGGGCTGGACCAGCCGGTGTTGTTGACGAACTCGCCGAACACGAAGTCGACGGACTGGTGGTGGGAGGGCACAATCGCCAGCGCGCCGACGATCACCGTGACGCCGGCCAGGTGCCACCAGACGCTGATGCTGTTGAGGACGCTGACCAGCCTGACTCCGAACAGGTTCAGCGTGAGGTGCAGGGCGAGGATGCACAGGAAGATCACCATGATCTTGCCGGGTGTCGGCTCGAAGCCCCACTGCAGGTTGAGGAAGGCGCCCGTGAAGAGCGCGGCCCCGTAGTCGATGCCGGCGATGGCGCCGAGCAGGCCCAACAAGTTGAGCCAGCCCGTGTACCAGCCCCACTTCCGTCCCCCGAGCTGCTCTGCCTGGTAGTACAAGGCCCCGGAGGTCGGATAGGCGGACGTCACCTCGGCCAGTCCGGCGCCGATGAACATCACCATGGCGCCCACGACGATCCAGCCCCACAGCATCACGGATGGGCCGCCGGTGTTCAGACCGAACCCGTAGAGGGTCATGCAGCCGGACAGGACGCTGATGACGGAGAAGCTGATCGCGAAGTTCCCGAACGGCCCCATACGCCGGGTCAGCACCGGCTCATAGCCGAGCTCCCGCAAATACGCGTCATCGGCCTTCTGGGGCGCCGCGCGATGGCTGTGGTTTAAACGGGACACAGGACAACCTCCAAGATTGAGGGAAGGCGGAGATGGATGGGTTCATGCCAACGGAAGGAGTTGGCAGCCGGAAGTCGCTTACGGATGCGGACCGGCGCGCCTCCCGTGGGAGCGGGCGTAGGAATAGGACTCGGCACGTGCTCGAAGCAGTAGCGCTTCGCCGGGATCCGGTCCTGCGGCTCTGTCGTGCACCGAGGCCCAGGGCTCACGAGCCGCGTACGGGTCCACCGCCGCGAACACCTCGGCGGCTTCCAGATACTGATGTCCCGCCCACAACGCATAGGCGAGACAGTGCAGATCGGCGACCGAACACTGCTCGCGGGACGTCTTGCGGAACCAGTCATGGAAGGCGTTGAGCGTGTAATCGAGCGTCGACTCGTGCGCCCACTGCCGCCGCCACAACGGATCGGCGTGCGATCGGCGTCGCTGCTCGATCTGCGCGTACGCGGGCAGAAGCAATAGCGGAGACCCCACCGGCCGCTGTGATGCCACCCATCGTCCGAAGTCGAAGACCGCAGCCAAGGACGCGGCTTGGGGCCCATCAAGGGCGAGCAGGAACTGCAGCACACGGTGGTAAGCCTCGCGGTTGTACGGATCACGCTGGTTGACCTCGTAAAGCAACCCCCAGGGTCCGCTCGGCAGCATCGGCTCGGCCGGCGCCAAGCGGTGCTCATGACGCAGCTGCCGGGTGTCGATCTGCGCCAACGCCACAAGGCAGACCCACGGCACGGGATCCTGCGGCGCGTGACGAGCCGCCAGCAGCACCTCGCGCCGCGCCCTGAACTCGAATTCCAGGGTCGCTGGATGCCGTTGGCGGTGTGCGCGCAGCGCCCGCTCGACTGCGACGCGAGCACTCATTAGCTGCGCGTTGTAGTTTCCGGGCTCTTCGTCGAGCCATACCTTGACCACATCGGACCGAGCTGCTGCCACGGCCAACACTTGGGTGCGCGATGTCCGCAGTGCCCAGTGCGTGCCCGTATCCAGGAGCAGCTTCCCGGTCGTTCGCCAGCGGCCTGCCTCTAGCTCTTCCAAGGCCACGCGTAGGTCGTCGTCGTGGCCGGCCGGGTGATACACGAGAGGCATCACGGACCCTCGACTCTGGAATGGCGACGCCCCAAAGGCGGAACACCGCTGCTCTTCTGAGGCACACGACCAGCGCGATGCGAGGTGGATTTCCAGTTGGGCGTGCATGTCATCAGAGGCCTCAGAAGAATTGGGGGATTGAGCCGCAGACGGCAGGTCGTGCCTTCAGACAGGGGGAGTGACTGCTCCGACTATGGCACTAACTGCACTAAAAGCGGATCTGACCGACCATGTCCGCAATGTTGGTGACGAAGCGGTTGATGCTCGGAGCCATCGATGTACTCGCCAGAAAGAACCCGAAGAGAGTGCACACGATGGCGTGCGCCGCATTCAGTCCGCTCTTCTTGACGAAGATGAAGACGAGAATGCCCAGGAGTACGACGGCGGAGATGCTAATGGCCACCGGGCACCACCCACTGGCCCGGCGCTTCTGCCGGGTGAGGTGCGAGAAGCGGGCCGTGGGAGGAGGCAAGCGGGCCGCGGCCCAACCTTGGTCGTCTGGCGGGTGACAACGTGGACTCCGATAGGGGGATCAGCGACAGGTGCGCGTACCCCGTAGCGCGACGAGCAGCAGGCGGACCGAATGATCAGGCTCTCGGTGGGTTCGTCGCCACGTCGTGCTGCGGGACTCCAACCCTGGCGGCAAAACATCCTGCGCACACATTCCGAGGGTGATATCACTTGTGTAATTCCGGATCCACCAGGAGTAATTGAGTTTGCGCACGCTCACTCGCGGGGAGGCCTGACGTGCATCAGCAGCCGTTGCGAAGCTGCGATCGCTGTGGTGGCCAACTGAGCAGCTACAACACTGACACCCTGTGCTTCGCATGCTCTCGCTCCCGCGGCACCGAACAGCACTTCCCCGTCGTGCCGGAATACGTTTGGTTCGACCCAGACGTTCGCGACGCGCTCGCCGCTTGGGACTTCGGTCAGGCCTGCCGCCTGATTCGACTGCGCGGCTCCCTGCGGCAGGACGACATGGCCCAACTCACCGGCCTCAGCCAGGCCTTCCTCTCCATGCTGGAGGCGGGCAGCCGTCGCCTCACGAACATCGACAAGATCGTCGAGTTCCTGACGGGGCTGGATGTGCCAGCCGAGCTCGTCGCGCTCCCCCTCCCACAGTCCAGAGCCAACGCGTTACAACCGCCCCGGGACCAGTTCGCTGGTGACGCCGATCCGACCCTGCCCTGGACAACGGTCCGTATGGTGGCAGCACTGGATACTGCGGTAGGAGACAGCACGATGGAACGTCGACGATTCCTCACCGCAAGCGGCATCGCCCTCACCGCCTTCGTGAACGCATGGGACAGCACCGAAGCCGAACCCCTCCGCCGCGCAGCAGGGGGAAGCCGCCTCACCAACGAACTGCTCGATGGGCTCCAGCGCACCACGGACAGCCTGCGGACGATGGACGCGAGCGACGGCAGTGGCACCGTTGCCAGCCTCGCAGACCGACACCTTCAGTTCCTCAGGCACCTCATGGTCTCCACGTCCTACGACGAGGCAGCGGGGCGGCGACTCGCGGCGATCACCGCCGACACGGCTACTCAGACGGGTTGGTTCGTCTTCGACTCCGGTGACCGCGACCGACCACTCGGCTACCTGTACGCCGCACTGCGCGCAGCCAAAGCCTCACAAGACGTCCGGCTCGGCGCCGGCGCCCTGTCCTACATCGCCATCCACGGGTACTCCACCGGGACGCCGCACCACGCCGTCACCGCGGCACGCCGGGCCCGCGACAAGATCAAGAAACTCGGCACTCCAGCACTCGAAGCCATGCTGCTGACCCGACAAGCCCGCGGTCACGCGAAACTCGGCGAACGCCACGCTGCCCTCACCGCGCTCGGTCAAGCCGCTGAACTCTGTGCCCAGGGGCGCTCCGAGCATGACCCGCACTGGCTGTACTGGATCAACGAGGGGGAGATCCACGGACAGGCCGGCAGTTGCCACCTGGACCTGGGCGATCCGCGAAGCGCCGTCGCCAGCTTCACCAAGGCACGGCAGGCCCTCAACTCAGGAGACCACCGAACCAGGGGCCTGTTCCTCTCACGTGCCGCAACCGCGCATATCGCGCAAGGTGATGTTGAAGCCGGGTGCGCTACGGCACACGAGGTCCTCGACCTGGCGGAAACCCTTCACTCGGCTCGATTCGACAACCACGTCACGAGCATGATTCGCGAACTCCAGCCGGTTGCCCACAACGCGTACGCTCAAGATGTACTGGAGCGACGTGCCGCAATGGTGGCGACAGGGAGCCGAACTTGAGCGAGGCCCAGCAGATCCTCGTGCTGTGGGACATCGACCGCACTCTGCTGTACGTCGGTGACGTCGACCGGCAGGTCTACCGAGAGACCTTCGCTGAGATCGTCGGGCGCCCAGCAGAGCGACTTCCGGCCCGGGGAACCGGCGTCACCATGCCCCTCGCGATCCGATCCCTGCTCCTGGACAACGGCGTCCGCGAGGCGGATGTGCCCCACCTGCAGCCGAGGATGGTGGAACTCCTGCCACAGCGCCTCGCCGCCCACACTGAAGATCTACGCGAGCAGGGCCTCCTGCTTCCTGGCGCCCTGGCTGCTCTCAAGGCGGTGCAGGCCCAGCCGAGGTGCGTCTCGACCGTCGTCACAGGAAACCTCAGGCCCAACGCGCTTCTGAAGCTCGAAGCGTTCGGCCTGGACGGGTTCCTGGAGACAGAAATCGGCGGATACTCCTCCGACAGCGACCACCGTCCGGTCCTCGTTGGCGTCGCACAGAAGCGCGCTCAGGCCAAACACGAGGCGGCTTTCACCCGCTCCAACACGGTCATCATCGGCGACTCCCTCGAAGACGTCCGTACGGGACTTGAGGGAGGCGCTCCCGTGATCGGGGTCGCCTCAGGGAAGACGTCAGCCGACGAACTGGCGTCGGCCGGAGCCGATGTCGTCCTCGAGAGCCTCGAAGACGTACCGCGGCTCCTTGACGCGATTACGGCAGTCACCGTCGAACGTATCTGAGGCGAGCCGAAGTTCCTCTGACCTGCCCGTATCACTTCCGTGATGCGGGCACGACTATGTCCGCACTTACGCTGGCGCGCGCAGACGAGAAACGGGGGTGCGATGCGAAAGCACGCTCGGGCTTGTGCCGGTTGCGGGTGCCGATTGAGCCAGTACAACCCGGAGGACCGGTGCGCCGCGTGCGCACGCGGGAAACGGCTCGGCGCCCACCCTGTACCGCACGTCCCAGACACGGTCTGGCTGGACCTCGATGTCCAATCAGCCATCACCGCCTGGGACTTCGGTCGTGCCAGCCGTCTCATTCGCGACAAGGCAGGTCTCCGGCAGGACGACATGGCGTTCATGACCGGGTTGAGCCAGGGCTTTCTGTCGATGCTGGAAGCCGGGAATCGCCGCTTGACGAACATCGATAAGGCCGCACGATTCTTGCAGGGCGTCGGAGTACCGGACACCCTGCTGGGCCCACCGTTTCGTGAGCACTCAGCGCTTTCCACACCAGCCCACGCGCCGCAGCTCGGGCATGGCCGTGACGGCATCTGGCCAGCGGCAAGCGACACCACGAACTTGAACGAGTTGGCAGCGCAGGCCGCTGCGCAGTCGCTGCAATTCACCGACGAGATCACGAAGAGCAACGTGAGCGAGGTGGAACTTGAGCGACTTGAGTCCGCGCTCACCCAAATCGCGGTCGATTACGTTCACGCTCCGTTGCACCAGGTCTTCACAGACCTCGTCGCAACCCGAGACCGCCTTCTTTTCCTGCTCAGCGGCCACCAACCGCTCGGCCAGACCAGCGAACTACTCCTCCTCGCCGGTACGAGCTGCCTCCTGCTCGGCCACGCTTCACAGAACCTCGGTGATGAAGACGCGGCGGTCGCGCAGCTCCAGGCAGCTTGGACGTTTGCCGAGCAGTCCGACAACAACGACCTACGGGCTTGGGTGAAGGGCACGGCCGCCCTGATCGCCGAGTGGTCGACTCACCGGCAAACGGCTCTCGACTACACGCGACAGGCGATCCAGCTTGCGCCCGGCGGTGAGACTCGGATCCGAATTGCCGCGATTGAAGCGAGAGCAGCAGCGCGAATAGGTGATCGAGGTACGGCCATGGCCGCTCTTCAGGAGCTCCAGCGTGCCCGCGAGGAGAAGGCGGCCCCGGACGCCCTGACCCGGTTCGGGGGACTTCTCACCTTCCCCGAAGCGAAGCAGGAGTACTACATGGGCGGAACCTTCGCCCTGCTCGGCGAGCCTCGGCGGGCCGAAAAGCATGCCACCGCAGCGATCGAGTTGTACGAGAGCGGGCCGAGGGAACACCGGTCGTACGGTGACGAGGCTTTGGCACGCCTGGACATCGTGACAGCGCGCATCGTTGCCGGGGAGATCGAGGGTGCCGGCGAGCAGCTCCAGCCCCTCCTGGAGCTTCCGGCGAACCGTCGTATCCGGCAGCTAGGCGACGCCATGGAGGGAGTAGCTAGGCTTCTGGAAGAACCGCGGCTCGCCCGTAGCCGGGTCGCCCGCGAGCTAGCGGACGCAACCCGCGGCTATAAGGCGATCGATACCCCAGCGAAGGCCCTTACTCCATGACATTGACGGTCTCACCTGAGTCGGCCGCCCGCCTCGCCTGCCGGGCATCCGGATTGGCAGACCGATCCCTCACTCAACTCCACCATCACGCCACGTCCGTTTTCCTGCTGGTTGATGAAGGCGTCGTCGTTCGCGTCAGCTCCGACTCGCAACAACGGCGGCTCGAAACTGCCGTGTCCCTCACTCGCTGGCTTGTCGCCAACGACTTCCCGGCGACGGAGCCTGTGGACGTTCCGCAACCAGTGGCATGCGCCCCGTATGTCGTCACGTTCTGGCGGCACTACCCGCAACCTCAGAGGGGAGCGCCGTCGGCGGGAAGGCTTGGCGATCTACTGCGAGCCCTACACGCCTTGCCACCGCCGCCGGTGTCCCTGCCCCAATACCAGCCGCTCACGTCTCTCAAGAGTGCTGTGGATTCCAGTACCTACCTGGAGCCGTCCGAGCGCGAGTGGCTGGCTGCCCGGCGCGAGGAGCTGCTGGATGCTTACGGCAAGTTGGAGTTCTCTCTGGGCCAGGGACACATCCATGGTGACGCGTATCCAGGAAACACCCTCTGGGACGAACAAGACGTCAGGCTCGGTGATTGGGACGAAGCAGCCGTCGGCCCCCGCGAGCTCGACCTGGCCAATACCTTCCAAGGAGTCCGTTTCGGACGGACCACTGCAGAGCTCGATGATTTCAGCCTTCGGTACGGCTACGACATCAGGCAGTGGCCTGGTCTGCCCGTTCTCTGCGAGATCCGGGATCTACACACCCTCGGTTCCTTCATTCGACGTGCGGATCACGGAGACGCTGGTGCCGCCAGGCAGTTGTCGCACCGCGTTGAGACCCTCAGAAATTCCGATGGCCAAGCCCAATGGGGTGCTGCCTGAAACGCTT
Organism: Streptomyces cupreus; assembly: GCF_014257025.1. Taxonomy (GTDB): domain Bacteria; phylum Actinomycetota; class Actinomycetes; order Streptomycetales; family Streptomycetaceae; genus Streptomyces; species Streptomyces cupreus. The sequence goes on along the minus strand of NZ_JACMSF010000004.1, from coordinate 202,815 downwards.
AGCCGTCGGAACGAAGGATGGAGACTGAGTTCGGCTCGGTCATGGAGGCCCGGCGGCCCGACGAGCGCGTGAACAGGAAGAAGCTCGTGGATGGACCGATGGTCGAGTGGGCACGCTCGGTCGCAGAGGCGGAACTGAGTGGGCCGCTTCCTCGTCGCTGGGCGCACACGAAGGGGGTCGCCCGGCGTGCAACTGAACTTGCCTGGATGCTGGGTGACGTCGCGGAGCTTCTGATGCCGGCTGCTGTCCTGCACGACGTGGGGTATGCGCCCAGACTGGCAGTCACTGGTTTCCATCCGCTGGACGGTGCTCGGTTTCTGCGGGACGCCCATCAGGCGGACGACGGACTCCTACGGCTGGTGGCCAACCACTCGTTCGCGCTTCTGGAGGCCGAGGAGCGCGGACTCCGCGAGGCATTGGAGAGGGAGTTTCCCCTGCTCGACGATCAGCGACTGGTTGACGCATTGGTGTGGTGCGACATGACCACGACACCCGACGGGGAGCCTACCAATGCGGGGAGCCGACTGGCCGAGATCGAGAGCCGTTACGGGTCGGAGAGTCTTGTGGGGCGATTCATTCGTCGGGCGTCGCCGGAGATCCTTGCCGCTGCGGCGCGGGTGGAGGCGGAGCTGGAGACTCAGCCGAGATAGGGGCGGGTGTCAGCCAGATAGTCACCGATCTGCTGGCACATGCTCGGGCGGATGTCGTAGGGCCTCAAGCCCGTGATCCTTCCGGCACGAGTCGGCTCGTAAAGCCGTTGCTACACAGCCGTTCGAAAGCCGCCACCACGTCGCTGGGAATCTCTTGCTCGATCATGAACCCTTGCCGTGGGTACACCATGAGCCGTTGCTGGGCTCCCACCAGCATGTCGATGACGAGATGCGCGTCCTGGATCGAATCGACGTACTCGGAGAGCGTCATGGGCGTGGAGGCGCTCACCCACTCGACATCCGGCCAGAGCTTTCGCGCCGTTGCGTAGGCCCGTCGCTCCTCATACGGCTTGCTGACCAGGAGGACCGAGGAGACGGGAACGTTTTGTTCTTCGAGGAGGGCGCGGGAGAAGCGGATGTTCTCGCCCGTGTTCTGGGCCTTTGGCTCAACGATGATGGCGCTGGCAGGAACCCCCAGCTCAACCGCGCGGTCTCGATAGTGGTCGGCTTCCCCGCGGGGCATCCGCTCGCGCGTTGTACGGCTGGTCGCTCCGGTGAAGACAATGAGAGGCACCAAGCTACGTTGGTACAGGTCTGCGGTGGTGTCAGCCACTCCCAGGTCGTGGCTTCCGAGTCCGATCGCCACGGAGCAAGGGCGCAGATCGTGGCCCATCTGCTGGAAGTCCCACAACCGCCGAGCATCCGCCCATGCCTGTGTTGAAATCACTTGTTCTCCCCTCCATGGGCGTGACGTACCCGGCGAACGGCTACACGGTCACACTCCCCACCAGTCCGGCGGACGATGCGCCGACACCAGATGGCCTCGTCCTCGACGTCGAGCGTGCGCCCGACTGTGCTGCCAGCCGGCCGAGCTGACAAATTCCTCACCAGAAACGGGAAGCTCCTTCGGAACTGGGGCAGCGTCTCTCACCAGCCGTGGAGGGACACTTGTGGACCGCCCTCAAGGTAACGGTGGAAGGCGCTGACAGTGGTGTCCACAAGCTCCTTGGGGACTGCGTCGACATCGACCCAGCAGACCTGGTCGTGCTTGCGAGGTTCGCGGTTTTCGGGTTCACCGGTCCATTCATGGGTGGCGAAGACGACGGTGAGGAAGCCGTTGGGGGCTTCGACGCCCCAGCCCCCGTGGATGATGTGGGCGACCTTGAGAGCCTCGGGCTTCACGGTGAGGCCGGTCTCTTCGTACAGCTCTCGTACGGCGGTTTCGGTGATGGGTTCGCCGGGTTCGCTCTTGCCGACGGGGAGGTCCCACATGCCTGCGCGAATTTGGCGTTCTGGCTGCGCTGGAGGAGGACGACGCGGTTGGTGGCCTTGTCGTGGACGATGACGGCGGCGACCAGCACGGTCATGGATTCGAGGGCGGGCTTGAGGGCTTTGGGCTGGTCGTCGGCGTTCGGCTGAGGCACGGCTGCGTCCCTTCATCAGCCCGTTGATGGGCAGTTTAGGCCAGAGCTTCGCGTGCCCAACTTCGAGCGAGGCCCCGCCGCAGGCGCCTTCGAAGAGGTCGACGCAGTGGTGGGGCCTGCCTGAGGCTAAAGATCCCGAGCGGTGACCGAGGACTACCGCGGAGTCCTAGCGGCGACACGTCATCCACTCCGTGCGACTGCGATCGTCATCTCAGAACCCGTGTCCGTGAGCGATTCATCGGCCAACCCGTATCGCCAACCCAGCGTCACCAGGTGCGCGTCGCTGGAAGCCTTCAGCCGGCGTCGCAAGCACTTGATCCGCACGCGAGCGGTAGCGCGCGAGACTCGGAGTACGTCAGCGATGCGTTGCACCGTTGCCCCTGACGCGATGAGGTTCCACGTCTGAACCTCGATCTCAGTGAACTCACCGTCGAAAGACTCCTGCTCGGGGCGAGGAATCTGCCTGGCGACGTAGGAGGCATGGACGATTGCGGCCCGACCGCTCACTCCGAGCTTCCGGCCCATGTTCGCCAGCTGCACGTTGACGGTGCCTGGTGTGATAGCCAACTCGAACGCGGTTTGAGCGGTGTCCATGCCGCCAGCGATCTTGCGAGCTACCCGCACCTGAGCAGGAGTGAGGGCTCGAGGCGTTACGCGAGGCTGGGCCGACACTGCTCGACTGTCCTTTCGATTCGCGTGCACTCGGAATTGATGGGGATGGCTGCGCGGGCGCGTGTAGCTGAATCCGCGCAAGCGACACGGCCCGCGCAGTTGGCGCCGCCTGCGTGAGGCCGCTGGCCCCCTTGGATGAAGTCGTACGCCCGCGACCGTGGGTCTCGCACGATCGGTGGCGGCTGACCACAGAACTGTCCCGTCAAATGCCCTCTACGTATATTCCGCAGGTGATATCACGGGGGTGATATCCATTCCAGGACGAACAGTTGAGGTCATGTGCCCCACTCGAAGAAATTCGAGACCTGACTGACGGCCTCGCGCCGATCATTCGCGCACCGCACGCTCGTGGCCTGCGGAACTGTGCGGCACCTTGACCTCGACGCCACCGACAGAGACGCGCCACATGGCGCGGGGTATGTAGCGCGGCAATGGCCGTATCACGGGAGTGATACTCCAGTGCAGAGGTGCGGTCGTACGCTGTCGCGCGGATCAGACTCTTGCACGACCTCATACCCGCGTGAGACCGCTCCTTCGGAGTGTGGATGGGCGTCACGTTCGATCAAGCCTAGCGAGCCCGCGGACGCTCAACCTCCGTGCTTCCAAAGGAATCCACTCTGATCGGAGGCGGAAATCAATGCGAGATCACATGGCTCGCGGATCGTCGCTCGGAATGTACACGAATTCCGGGCCGGCGCCTGGGACCCGATGAACAGCAGCGGAAAACTGACCGCGGCCGACGAACCTACCCATACGACGACTTCAACGTAGGCAAGAGGAGCATCGACCGTGAGCCCTGAACGGCTGTGGATGTGGGCGATCGCACTACGCAAGCGAGAGCACCGTTGGCTCGCCAAGCGCGTCAAGCAACTCAACTCGTTCCTGTACCACAACTCGCTTGCTGCTGGCGGAGACGTTAGCCCCGACGTGTATCTCGGCCACCACGGCCTCGGAACGGTCGTCCACGACAACGTGACGATCGGCCGGCGGGTACGTATCTGGCAGAACGTCACGCTGTCAGTTCGTGCCCCGGCAGGATCACCACACCGCATCATCGTCGGAGACGATGTCATGATCGGGGCGAACGCCGTGGTGATCACTCCGTTCGAGAAGAGCCTCCACATAGGGCAAGGGGCGAACATTGGAGCCGGAGCTGTCGTAACCCATGATGTTCCGGCCGGGGCCACAGTGGTCGGCGTACCGGCCCAGGTCGTGCGAGAGAAGACGATCTAGCTGGTCCGTTCCGCATGAGGACGACGGACAGAGCGGAGGGGGCAGGCCGCCAAGGGTGCTGGATGATCGAGATACCGGATGACTTCGCAAGCAGAACAATCGATCGGGAGGGCGAAGGCAGCAGGACTTGGCTCGCGTCCCTGCCCGTCCTGGTTGATGAGCTACTCGAGCGTTGGAGCTGCACACCGACTGCTACAGCAATGCACGGGCAGGTCGGGCTCGTAGTCCCCGTGCTGCGCCATGGCGACCCCGGAGTCTTGAAGATCTCGCATCCGCACCCCGGCCTTGTCCACGAGCCCCACGCCCTTGCCTGGTGGGGTGGACGTGGAGCCGTGCTGCTGCACGAGCGTGACGACTCGAACTTCGCCATGGTGCTGGAGCAGGCAGAACAGACCAGCCTTGCCGATCTCGATGACGTTGACGAGGCGGTGGCCACCGCAGGCCGCCTCGTCCGTCGATTGGCTGTGCCAGCTCCTCCGCGCCTGCCACGGCTGCGCGACCACGCTGAGCAGTGGTGGCTTGATGAAATCCGCGAGGCAGCAGCGGAGTTGGCCTATCCCCTGCCGCAGCGGGTAGTCGACGCAGCGCTCTCGACTGTGAAGGAGCTTGGCCCCGACCAGCCGGATACGCTCGTCCACGGCGACCTGCACTATGCCAATGTGCTGCGGGCCGAGCGGGAGCCCTGGCTGGCGATCGACCCTAAGGGGTACGTCGGCGATCCGGCTTACGACGCCATCAAGCTACTCCGCGGCCACTTCGATGATCTGCTCGCCGCCGATGATCTTAAGACAGCGCTGCTGCGTCGCCTCGACATCTTCTCCGAAGCCGCCGAACTCGACCGAGAGCGCGTCTCTCGTTGGGCCCAGGCGCGCGCAGTGATGTCCGCGCAATGGGGTCGCCAAAACGGAGATCCTGGTTGGCTCGTGGACATCACTGACCAGATCGCCGAAGCCCTGACCTGAGCTCCCGCTGCGCATGCGCTCAGTGGCTGTCCCGCGGATCACCGCAGGCGCCTGGGGCGTACCGGAGCGGCCGGGACCACCCGCACATGGCGGCAACTTCCCCCGATCTTCAGGCCGTCCGGGCTACCGGCGTCTTGCCAAGTAGACGGCCTGACGCATGCTCATATTCCGTTGCTGTGAGCCTTCTGCGAAACAATCATGGCTGCCATGGAGCGGCCGAGTCAGATCATCGAATGCGGAGACTTCGCCCTGCGACGCTGGCGGGGGCAGAGCGACTTCCCTCAGGCGTTCAAGTTGATCGAGGAGTCTCTGGACCACCTGCGCCCGTGGATGCCGTGGGTCGCTCGGCACAGCGAAAAGAGCACCCGAGACTTCCTCGCGAAGTCCGAGTCGGAGTGGGCAAGCGGCGACGCGTACAACTACGCCATCACCAAAGACGGCACGCCTATCGGCATGTGCTCGACCTACCGCGGGGCCGAACCTCAGGGCTGGCGCATGGGGTACTGGCTGCACCCTGCCGCCACCGGCCAGGGCATCGCCACGAGAGCGATGGCAGCCATGGTCACCGAGATGTTCGCCCTGCCGGACGTGGAGTACCTGGAGATCGCGCACGACCTGGCCAACATTTCCAGTGGCGCCATTCCGCGCCGGTTGGGCTTCACCGAAGTCCGGCAGGAGCCGGTAACACCACCCGCAGCTCCCTCAGACAGTGGCACCGACGTCGTCTGGCGCCTGGACCGCCTCACACCGCCTACTTACGGTGCTCCCGCTCCCTGAGCGACCCATTCCGGGGCATGCACCTGCACGGCCGTCTGGCGACCGACCCGGAGCCGGAGTAGGCGGCAAAGTTCACTGGCGGGAGGCGGCGCCTGACCGCACCCCGCAGCCTCGCCCCGTCGGAAAACCACGGGCGCAGTCAGTGAACGCGCGGGATCATGAGGCATGCGCCCGGATGACTGGCACCTCACCGAAGACGTCGACAGCTTTCTCGCCCGAGCCGGAGACTTCCTGCGCTCGCGCCCCGCCCTGCACACCGTCCCGCTGACGGTGACCGAGGCGCTGCGTACGCGCGGGGCGGACGCATACGGCGCGGAAGCCCCCATCTTCGGCCTGCTGGAGCGGGCGGGTGAGGTCCGCGCGACCTTCTTCCGCACCCCGCCCCGCCGTCTGAACCTCACCCCCCTCACCCCCGAGGAGGCCGACACCCTCGCCGCCCACCTGGCCGGCCTCGGCCGTCCCCTCCCCGGCGTCAGCGCGGACCACGACACCGCCACCGCCTTCGCCGAGGCTTGGCAACGGCACACCGGCGCGACGCCGACGCTCTATGAGCGGCAGCGCCTGTACCGCCTCGGCACGCTCACCCCGCCGGAACCGCGTCCGGAGGGCCGGGGTCGAGTCGCAGGCGAGCAGGACCGCGAGCAACTCATGTGCTGGTACCGCGAGTTCGTCGCCGCCATCGGAGAAGCCGCCTCCAGGGACGCCAGCTCCTGGGCCGACACGCGCATCGCCAATAGACGCGTCAGGTTCTGGGAGACCTTGGATGGCACCCCCGTCTCCATGGCGGGCGTAACTCCTATGGTCGCGGGCCAGCTCCGGGTGGCCCCCGTCTACACGCCCGCCCACCTGCGCGGCCGCGGCTACGCGGGCACCGCGACAGCCGAGGTCAGCCGGGCGGCACTGGCGGCGGGCGCGGCGGAGGTGCTGCTGTTCGCGGACCTGGCCAACCCCACCAGCAACGGCCTGTACCAACGGATCGGATACCGCCCGGTGACGGACTTCGCGGTGTACGACTTCTAGATCGCTACGCCATTGATCGTCTCCGGTGGCCGCTGCATACCCAGGAGGATCCGCAAGGCGTCTGTGCGTCCCCACGGCCCCGGCTCCGGAGGATCGGACATCGGCCGCACCCACCTCTCCACAAAGCTCATCAGGACAGCTGACCGCGGCGCTGTGGATGCGTTGAAGCCTGAGCGGTGCCAGGTCGCTGCCGTCATGATCAACAATGCTCCGGGCTCACCATCGAACACCACGTGATCGATGACGGCGTCGGCGTCGGGACGGTCCGTCCTCGTGTGCGACTCGGGTACCAGCTGAGTGGCTCCGTTCGAGGAGCAGAAGGAGTCCAGAGCCAGCACGCATTGCAACCCCAGGACGGCTCCAGTCACAGGGGCCGGCATCTCGTTGTAGGGGTAGTCGATGTGCCAGCCGTCGACGGGCTGGCCGGGCTGAACGACGTTGAGACTGTAGTCGGATACGAGGTGGTTCTCTCCCAGCAGTTCGTTCAACACCGCGGTGAGTTCTGGGTCGACGAGAAGGTCAACAAACTCTGCTCCATGCCGGTACAGATCCCACACGCGTGTGGACTTGGGGTAGTGGTTGGCATGTTTGCCGCCCGCGAGGTGCTCGGTGAGCCTGCGTATCTCGTCGCATCGTTCGCCCTGAAGGAACCCGGGCCAGATCGCGAACCCTTGCTTTTGTACGGCGGCGACCAGGCTGGTCGTGGGCTCTGAGAGCGTCATTGAGCGGTACCACCCTTCGGCTGCGCTCGGAGCTCGATGACCGTGCCTCGGTGATCGTGGTGCGAGAGATCCACCAGCGTCACGCCGCTGTCGAGAAGACCCATGATTTGATCAACCAGACCTTGCACGTCGCTGTCGGCATGGCGAACATCGAATGTGCAGACGCTCCGGAGTTCGGGTTCTACAGCATCGTTCGCAAGATCCACCCCTGGTGTCACGATGACTCCAATAGACGTCGGGCAAGGAGAGCGGTGGCCGCTTCGGGACCGATGAGTTCAACAGGCTGGAGACGCAGCCAATCGCCGATCTCGGCTAGGTACTGCTCAATGGCTGTGTCGTCACTCAACCTCGACAGGTCCAAGATCACACACGACGGTTCCTCAGCAGCCAGTGCCTGAGCAAGCCTTCGGAGACAGAACTCAGCCCGGCCGGCGGCGGCCGTGACGGTGGAGCCATGCAGAACAGCCAGCGCCGGTAGGGACGGGGCCAGTCGCATCCACCGCTCTACTGCCGGAGACACAGCATTCGGCGCTATGAGCAAGCGAATGCCACGGTCCGCGATCTCCTGTGGCGTGGCGCTGGGGGGCTCGGCGCTCACCAACAACGCCTGTACTTCCTCCAGGCCAGCACGCGGTGCATCGAGCTCCGCGATGGAGGGTGGTGGTCCCTCCGGCGCGGTCTCGTTGAGGATCAGCGCACTCTTCAGCGGTTCCGGAACCGCACGGCGCAAGGCGTCGGCCTGCTGACCAGAGCCGGGGTTCAGGACGAGCATGAGGCGGCGTCGTGGGACGTGGGGCAGGGGCCGCTGGGCCAGTTGGTGAATGACATCGATTGCTTCAGCAAGACCCTTGTGGTTCGGTTCGAGCCGCACTTCACGAAGAGGGCGTGCGAGAGCTTCGCGGACGAGTTTCTCAAGGGCCTCCGGATCGGTCGTCGCCGTGGCACCGCCGTACTGCTCAGCTATTCGAGCCGCGTGCTCGTCGAGACCCTCCATGAAGGAGACATCTGGTACGAGGACGAGATGGGCCTGGCCCAGCAACGCCTCGGACAAGGCATTGTTACCGGGCTTGATGATCGCGACATGAGCCGCGGAGAGAAGTCCCGCCAGCCGAGGCTCGTACCGGCGGACCGTGACGTTTCCTGTCTCATGCAACGGCTTGCCGGCATAGTACGGGCCGGTGACGAACACGAACCGCGCTCGGTAACCGTCCGCGTGGATCCGTGCTGCCACTTGCGCGCAGGCACCGAAGAGACGGTCGCCGTAACCGTCAGGCATCTGATCCCCACCAGCCCCGCCGTTGACGACCACCAGGGGCTCGTCGTTGGGCGCGTAGGCGGCGCGCATCTGCGCGATCTCGGCAGGAGAAGGCGAATAGCTGAGGTTCCCGATGAAGGAGAAGCTGGTGCCGAACTGCACGGCAGCCATCGAGTCGCCACTGTGCCCTTCACGTAAGAAGTCCTCGCGGCTCTGCGCGATGAGGATCTTGTCGTAGGCCGCAAACCGACCCTGCATGCGGAGCTGGTCGAACGACGTCCCATCGAGGCGACGCATCACCAGTAGCCGAGGGCGCTGGGCAAGAGACTTGAGGAAGAGGTAGCGAGGGTCTGGGTAGGTGTCCTCGATGACAACTGCTGGATCAAGTCGTTCGAGGAGCCGGTCGAGGATCGCGAGGTAGCTGTCCTCTGCCACGGCCGATGACACCCTGTGCAGCAGCGGAAAGTTAATGACCTCGACGGGCGTGTCGCGGAACAGACTCAGTGAGCTGGCCTGGCTGATGATCACGGGGCGAAGCTGGCCTTCGTTCCGGATGGCCTCGGCGATGAGCACGGCGCGCCTCAAGTGACCGAACCCGATGCCGTTCTTGACGAGCAGCACGACGGTCTTCATTGGGGTCCTCCCGTGATCAGTGGCTGCCGCAGCGGGTCTGGTGCTTGGTACCGAGTTGCGCCGGCCGCCGCCGTACCTCTGAGTGGAGACCTCGGGTGCCCCATCCTGCTGAAGGGGTCGCTGGTCAAACCGATGTCATGGCGGGAGGTGTGCACAGGGTCCGGCATGTTGGCGAGTATCACGTGGCCGTCAGCCCGTGCGTGGAGGTTCGGCCGTTTCTTAAATCTTGTAGTCAGGTAATTACTCTGCGTGTTGGTGTGGTGTGGGTTCCGGACGGCCGAACCTGCGCCGGGTGCCGTCCTTGGGCCCGCCGTGGCGCCAATCTCGTGATTGGACACTCATCTTTTGACTCAGCTAGATTTTTCGAATGGCGAATCTGGAAGAATTGCTGCATCAGAGGTTGGCCCCGGCATTCGAGACGGTGGCAGGCGCTCCCGTCGACCCGGTCATCCGACGATCCCAGCGCGCTCACTTCCAGTCGGACGCCGCGCTGGCGCTGGTTCGCAAGATCGGTGGCAACCCGCGCGACATCGCCAGCCGGGTCGTGGAGGCCGCGCAGCTTGATGATCTCTGCTCCTCGGTCGAGATCTCGGGGCCTGGCTTCATCAACCTCACCTTCTCCGACGAGGTTCTCGCACGTCTCCTCGCTGACACCATCGGTGACGAGCGGCTCGGCGTACCGCAGGCCAAGGCCCCGGAGACCATCGCGATCGACTACTCCGCCCCGAACGCAGCCAAGGAGATGCACGTCGGACATCTGCGTTCGACGATCATCGGCGACGCAGCCGTGCGCCTCCTGGAGTGGCAGGGGCACACCATCATTCGCCAGAACCACATCGGCGAGTGGGGCACCCCCTTCGGCATGCTCGTCGAGCACCTTCTGGACATCGGAGAGTCCGAGGCCGCACACGAACTGTCGGTCGGCGACCTCAACGGCTTCTATAGGGCCGCTCGCGTCAAGTTCGACGCCGACGATACGTTCAAGGACCGGGCCCGCAAGCGTGTCGTCCTGCTGCAGAGCGGCGACGAGACGACCCTGCGTCTGTGGAAGACGCTCGTGGACGAGTCGAAGAAGTACTTCATGACCGTCTACGGCATGCTGGGCGTCCGCCTCACCGAAGACGACTTCTTCGGCGAGAGCTACTACAACGACCAGCTCCAGTCCGTAGTGGATGAGCTGGACGAGCTCGGCCTCCTGCGGGAGAGCGACGGCGCCCAATGCGTGTTCCCCGACGGCTACAAGAACCGGAGCGGCGACCCTCTGCCGATCATCGTCAAGAAGGGGGACGGCGGCTTCGGCTACGGCGCCACCGACCTCGCCACGATCCGGCACCGCCTGCGGAACCTCCACGCCACCCGCCTGCTGTACGTCGTGGGCCTGCCCCAGCACCAGCACCTGGCGATGATCTACGACGTGGCCCGGGACGCACGCTGGCTCGTCCCACCCGCCCGCGCCGAGCACGTCGGACACGGGTCGATCCTCGGCGACGACGGCAAGATGCTGCGCACCCGCGCCGGCAAGTCAGTGAAGCTGGTGGACCTCCTCGAAGAGGCCGTGGTCCGCGCATCCGCGGTGGTCGCCGAGAAGAACCCCGAGCTTGATGAAGAAGCCCGTTCCGCAGTCGCCCAGGCGGTCGGCATCGGCGCCGTCAAGTACGCGGATCTCTCCACCGACCGTACGCGGGACTACGTCTTCGACGTCGACCGGATGGTGTCGTTCGAAGGCAACACCGCCCCCTACCTGCAGTACGCGCGAGCCCGGATCTGCTCCATCTTCCGCCGCGCTGGTGTGGAAACGCCGCTGCAAGGTATCGAGAAGCTGGTCATCGCTGAGCCTGCCGAGCGCGCCCTCGCTCTGGAGCTGCTTGAGTTCAGCAGCCTCCTCGCCGAGGTCTCCGAGACGCTGGAGTTCCATAAGCTCGCCAACTACCTCTACGGGTTGGCGTCGGCGTTCACGAGCTTCTACGAGAAGTGCCCTGTCCTGCGCGCCGAGGGTGACGTCAAGCAGAGCCGCCTGGCTCTGTGTGACATCACCGCTCGGACACTGGAGCTGGGCCTGGGCCTCCTCGGGATCGACGCCCCTGACCGTATGTGACCCGTGGGCTCCTGCTACCGGCGAGGTAGTGGGCGCCAGTTGAGCAATCCCGTTGAGGAGTACGACCGGCACCACCGGTCGTACTCCTCAACGTCGTTAACGCCATCGTCGAGGACCGCGCGGTAGACATCGATCGACCGGTACTCGGTGCCGCTTGCCACGAGGGATTCCTTGATGCGCAGGATCGCACTGCGGGTCTGGGAACTGAGTGCGGCGCGCATGGGTTCCACGAGGTCAGCCGAGCGTGGCCCGTCGTAGTCGGCGGGTAGCAGCCACATCTGCACGGTCCAGGGCACGCCGCCAACCCGGTAGCGCACCTCCCAGCCGAGACCGGCATCTGGCTCGTTGACTGCGTTGAGGAACAGGACTCTGTCGACGGCCGGGTCTTGGGCCCACTCGGACACGAGGGAGAACCCGGTATCGACACGTAGAGAACCGTAGATCTCAATGTCGATGTCGGGGGCAACCAGCAGGCCGTACGACATAGCCCCACACAGCTTCGGTACACCGAACTGCTCCCACAGCTGGAGTGGTTGCAACGCGTTCATGACGCTACGCGCCTGCTCTTGCCTCGCGTCCTGTCGTTGAAGGGGGGAGGTGCCGTTGTCCGGCCCCTGGCCCGTGGTCGCCGGGGCTGTCACCGATGGGCCTCCGCGTACCCGAAGGCGCGGCAGGCTTCCATCAGGCTGTCCGGCACATCCGCGTCTGCCGGCAGGCTCCGGCCGGGCTGGACGACGCCGCTCTTGATGTTCTCGGTGAAGTCGCCAATCCCCTGCACGAACGGGCCGTGATTCACGGTCCCGTAGTTGAGCATCTCGGGTTCCCACGGCACGTCGAGGTAGGCGCAGATCTCCCGGGTCACCTGCTCCGCATCGCGGGTGAGGTCCTCGTAGCGCACGGTGGCGCCGTTGAGGGTACGGCGGGCTGCGTCGAGTTCCCGGAGGTACGTTGTCACCAACTGCTGTGTCTGTGCGGGATCTTGCTCGGGTCTCCCGGCCAGCGACGACTCCAGGATGTGCAGTGGATGCCGGAGCAGGAAGATGTACCTGGCCTGCGGCCAACACGCGGCGAGCCTGCGCCATAGCAGTAAGTTGCCGGGGGTCTTGTCCACCACGATGTCCTTGCCTGTGAAGGCCAGCTCGCGGTGGAGCATGCGGTCCCAGAGCAGGTGCTCGATCTCGTCCTTCTCCAGGTTCGAGGCTTGCATCGCCAATTCGATGTAGGGGCTGCTGAGCTGGACCTCAAGATCGGCCAAGTGCAGCTCGTGCGGCGCCCGGATCTTGCTGTGAGTGTCCAGGATGCACCGCAGGAGCGTCGACCCGGAACGTATCGAACTGAGGATGAACACCGGCGATGGCACCAGGCGATCCAGTGCTGGCTTCGATGGCATGCGCAATCTCCTCGTTTGCTGTCCTGGGTGGGTCATCGGCGCCAGAAGTCGATGGGGTCCTTGCCCGGTTTGAAGCCGTGAGCTTCGACCATGGCCGCAGTCGCGGCGAAGTTCCGGCCGACGGTCTCCGGCTCGTGGGAGTCACTGCCGAAGGACACCGCTGATCCGCCCTCCTCGTACCACCAGCGCACAACTTCGGCCGCGGGCCAGGGGCCCTGGGTGTTCATCTCGAGTGCCCTGTCCGAGCGGGCCAGGGCACGCAGGACGGCCCGGTACTCCTCTTCGTAGTCGTTCGCGTTGAACGGCTTCGCGCCCTTCGGCCAGGCGCGCATCGGGTAGTCGATGTGGGCGAGGACCTGGAACACGTCGTTGCTTTCGACCATGTTGAGGGTCTCGATGAGGTAGGTGCGCATCAGCTCCTGGGCGTTGTCGGCCGTGAACAGGAACGGCGCGTAGTGCAGTTGCCCGTCGACGGTCAGCGAGTGCAGAGATCCGAGGAGCCGGTCGAAGTGCCGCCGCTTCAGGAGCGAGCTGATTTCCTTGTCGAACAGATGAGGCTCGCCGAGTTCCATGCCGGAAAGGATCTTGAGATCCGGATAGCGGTCGCGGCAGCGTTCCAGGCACTCCCAGTACCCGTCCAGGTCGAACAGGCCGGTGTGAGCGTGGGTGTCGATGACACGGACGACGGACGAATCCTGCGCCTCACCAGGGAACGCCCAGGCGGTGAAGTCCGCGTGGTCGGTGAAAGAGATAGCCGGCAGCCCGAGCCGTATCGCCTCCTCGCAGGCCTTCTCCATGACCCCCGTAGAAGCGTCCCACGACCACTCTGTGTGGACGTGGTTGTCCGCCGGGAGAACTTGTCCGGGCGAGGCCTTCCATGCGAAATCTTCCGTAGCCAACGGATCTTCCTTCCTCTGTGCGGTCAGTTGTTCCCTCGTATGCCGAGCGCGCGGAGAACCTCCCGCTCGGGCGGTGTAGAAGCGGAGCGCAGGTGCCGGGTCAGAACCTGGGTGGCACGCACGGTCAACTCATCGAGTTGCGCGGAGGCGCGCACGGTCAGCCGTGCACCGAGTAGGGCCCGAAGGACTTCCACGGCATCTGCCTCGGCCAGGTCGGAGTTGACCTTCCCTTGAAAGCAGGCCTGATGAATGGCTCGGCTGACCTCATTCCCGGCAAGCGCCCCATGGGCCTGCTGTACGGTGAACAGCTCCACCGGATAGACGGCGTCAGGGGTATATCCGAGGCGTTCCTGGAGCTCGGCGAAGCCCGACCGGAGATGTTGCACTGCAAGCGCAGGCAACGGCTCTCCGAGCAGCACGAAGGTGTCCACGTCGCTCGTCGGCCCCGCTTGGCCCGTCGCGACTGAGCCGTAGACGAATGCGGCAACTGCCTCGCAGGACTGATCGGTGAGGAACTGATCAATCGCGGATACAACGTCGCCGCTCACTCGCCATCGTTCCATCCGGCAGGCCCGCTCAGTCGAGGAGCGTGCTGGTGCACAGCTTCTCCGCGGATCTCCGCCAGCATCGGCTCGACGAGCGGTTGCGCCTCGGCGACGAGCCGTTCCACCGCGACATCCAGATCAGCCCGGGTGAGGAGCGGATTACCCGGGCATGTGGCCATGATCGTGTAGCCGGTTCCAGCACCAGCACCCACACGGTCAGCCAGGTCGGCGAGCGAGTGCTCGTCGAAGCACACCTCACCTGCCTGATACAGGGCTGTGTTCACCCGCGACGTGTACGCACTGACGATCTTCGCCGCTCGCTGCCTGCCGACTGCATCCAGGCTGGTTAGCGCACTACGAACGCTTGGCGAGCAGAACACGAACGCCATCCGGTAGAAGTCAACATCGTTGAGACGAACGAACAGTCCGGTCTCGTCGAGTCGTCTCTCCAGGTAGCGGACCAGAGCCTGCCGAGCCTCCACCATCGCGCCCAGGGCACGCGTGCCGACGTGACGCAGCAGCATCCAGGTCGGCAGGCTTTGGAAGCCCCGCGATCCGAGGAACGGGGTGATCAACCCGAGGTCCCAGCAGTCGTCCGCCATGACAGTCGTCGTGTGACGGCTGAACTGGGTGAGGACTTCACGCTCCCGGAACAGGACATACGACGAGGGGTATGGGGTGAAGAGGCCCTTGTGGGGGTCGAGCGAAACAGAATCGGCCTGCTCGATTCCACGGAGATGCTGCTGCCGCAGCCGATCGTTGAAGATCAGGCTTCCTCCGTGACAGGCGTCGACGTGGAACCACACACCATGCTTGCGGCAGACCTCACCGAGCGCCTCAAGATCGTCCAGTCCTGTTGTCCGGCAGTTGCCGGCCACTCCAACCACCATGAACGGTGTACGACCGGACGGGGGATCTGAGAGAAGCCGGTCGACGGCCGCCGGGTCGGTCGTGTAGCCCTGCTTGGCGCCGGTGGAGAGAATCGCGTCCCAGCCCAGGCCGAGGTGGAACGCGGCGTCGCTGTGCGAGTAGTGAGCGATCGGCCCTGCCATGACGACCGCCGGCTGGGTGTCGAGCCCTCGCAGGCCATGCTTGCGTGCGGCCGGGAAGGTGTGTCCCAGCGCAGCGAGCATCGCGATGTGGTTGGACAGATGCCCTCCGGTCGTCCAGAGCCCAGAGACGTCTTTGACGCCGCGTAGTTCGGTGAGCGGAACGGTCGTGTACCCGACCAGCTCCCGCAGCCATTCGATGACCTGTGCCTCGACGAAGGTCGCTGAGGGCGCACTGCGGTCGACGGCTATGAGGTTCTGGTTGAGGAGCGGACTGAGAAGGCTGCCGGCCAGGGCAGCCAAGGCGTTGCCCGAGTCGGGGAACGCCAAATACCTGGGGTGCCCCTGCCCGATGGAGTAACGGGCAACGACGTCGTTGACCTCAGCGAGGACGTGGTCGAAACCGAGCCCTTCCCGCGGCAGGGGCTGGGCGATGGCCTTTCTCAGTGCGGTCGGCTCGGCGTAGCGAAGGAAGGGCTGCTCCGGCTCGGCGCCGTGCAGGAAGTCCAGGCCAACACGAACAGTCTCGACCAGATCCTCCTCATGCCCTTTCCGGGCGCCACTTCTGCCGACGAGGTAGGTGTCCAGGAGCGGCTGGCTCACACCGCCGACATTGGTGCCGAGCTGAAAGAGAAGTTCGTCCATGAGACGAGCAGGGTCTGCCGTCAGCTGCTGGTACCAGGCCCGCGTGTTCAGACGCGCCTCGGCAAGAGCGGTCACGCCAACAGCATCCAGGGCGTCGATGAGCCCCTCTGTGCGCATTGCACTGCCATCGGCGGTGCCTGTGCAGCTGGCTCGAATGGCGCGGCAGATGTCGGCCTCCATCGCGGCCTCGAATGCCTCCAGGCATGCGACCAGCGTGTTTGGATCTTCTATCGGGGACAGATGGCTGAAGAGCCGGACCTCATGAGCAACTGGCAGGAAGTCGCCCCAAAAGTGCCCAAGCTCGTGTCCGTACAGAACTCCACCATCACGCCGTCGCTCAGGGCGTCGGTGCTGGCTCTCAAGGCGTAGGGATTGACCGAGGAGTTCTCGGCGTTGCCGCCACGTCACCGTATCGACCGCGAGCAGCGCCCGTTCAAACGAGTCCGCCGGCAGCGGATGATCGTCAGCGATGGCGGGCGCACCATTGCTGTCCACGGCGAACAGCTCGGCGGCCTCCGCGGCGGTCAGGCTGTCGGCAAAAAAGATCCTGTGCCACAGCAGGTACTCAGCTGCGCGTGCAGGCGAGGTGCTGCTGTCGACGACCTCCTCGAAGTCGATGAGGATGATCTCCTCATCTCGGAGAAACATGTTCCGGGGAGCGAAGCCCTGCCAGATCAGGCCAGCCTCCAGCATCGCCTCGCGTAGCCGTCGCAGGGCGGTAAGGACCCGGCGTCGGCTGCGCGAATCGAGCCTCCTCGAGCGCAGCGCATCCTCCAATGTCTCGCCGAGGTTCGGGGAGAAGACCCACGGGTCCGCCGAATATTCCGTCCGGACCAGCGCGTACTCGCTCTGGACGGCGAGCCGCAGCTCACCCGGACCACTCCGCTCAGGGAGGATGCCGGAGATCAGAGCAGCGTTCCTCTGCCGCTCCTCGACGGATCCGGCCGACCAGACCAGAGCCACCAGGTCACACGAAGCTGGCTCATCGACTCGGAGAATGCGTGCCCTACGGGAGGGGTGGATCGGGACGGCGGTCTGAGCCAAGGGCTGCTGGGCCGCCATGAAGTCATCGAGGTGGAGACATTCAGCGAGCAGCTCTCGCAGCAGTCTCACGATGTCTGCGTCCCCGTCGAAGAGGAGAGGCGCGCTGGCCCGGCTTGCTGACGGGAGCAGGGTGGTGCCAGCCAGTAACTCAGCGGCTCGATGAGGGTCGGCTGCTGCTGCCTCCCGTGCTGCTGCGACGCTTTCCGTCATGGCGAATGCTTCCATCTGAGCCAGGACGATCGAGTACCGGTCGCGGAAGCGACTCGAGAGATGCCGACTCTCGGCAAGACGCGTACGCCACGCCTCCAGGCGCTCGGCATACGGGCGTGACGAGTTGATGCGTGTCGGAGGGGTCGTCATGCTGTCACCTCAATGGGCGTGTCGAGACCCGCTCGGAACCGTTGCTCCAGCTCGGCGAGGACTTGAGCCTTCAGCCGGGGATCTTGGGTGTGGTACATCGACCCTGGGGCGACCTTGCGATCGCAGTGGAACACTTCAAGCGGCCAGCCTTCGGGGAAGGCGATATGGCGATCCCCCGTAGTGCCGACGTGGGAGACGAGATCCTCCCAGTTGTAGCTGAGGTCGGCCCGGTCGATGAACACGTCGAGGTCGAAGCCTCCAAAACGATCGGCAACGGGGGTGAACCGGCGCAGGTCGTACGCGATGAAGTGTGTGGACAGCCGGTTGACGGAGCGCACGCCAGGTTCGAGCTCGTCGCCCGCGTCTTCGAGCTTCCAGGACCACTGGTGGTAGTCGCTCACCTTGCTCAACGCGGGAACCCGTGGGTGCTTCTCGAAGAGGCGCCGACAGGCAGACAAGGCGTCGAACGACGGATCGGTGCGGTACATGACCACGTCGTCTTCGATGACGATCAGGTACGGGGAGCGCTGGTCGAACAGTCTGCGGTGCCCGTTGTTCGATCCGTCCCCAGAAGCTACGAACCGGTCTCGGCGGCGTACTCGCACCTCGTCGACCCCCCATTGCGCCAGCCGTGGGGCGATCTGGGCAACGGTCTGCGGGGGAGTCCCGTCACAGTGCAGTACCACCTCGAAAGACTCCTGAGTCCCTGCCGTCAGGGCTTCCAGGCAACGCGGCAGGGTCTGGCTGAGCAGGTCGAGATTGGTGTGGAAGAGGAACGCGATCCGGAAAGCGGGATCCCCGGCCGTCGACTCGTGGATCGGCGAAGTCTCACCGGGCTGTGGCACCTGCGTCACAAGTTCTTCTCCTTGAACGAAGATTGCTTTCTGGCGCTGATCACTGGGACACCTCAAGGGGCTGCTTCGCCGTGCCGAAGAAGTCGGAAGGGTCGCGAGGGGCGCGGCCAGCGATGCGGATCCAGGTGTTGAACGCTGCGCACTGAAGGCCGTAGCGCAGCCCTGCGGCGATCCGGGCTGTCCTGTCAGGCGCTCCGAGGCGTTGAGACAGATGAAGCGCGAGTCGTTCACGCCTGTAGTGGGCGCCGGCAAGCCGGTAGTCCGAGCTGTAGTCAGCTGCGAAGTGGATCAGAGCGGGCTCAACTTCAGTCCCCTGCTTGGCGAATGTGCACGCCCCGGCAAGTGCATTGACTCGCAGTGGGCCATTGATGCCGATCGGAGTCGCGGATGCGAGAGCAGTGAGATCTTGGGCGTGGATACCTTGCTCGGCGAGCGCCATCGCCAGGAGGGGCTCGTCGGCGATTCCTCCGCGGAAGGTGTGCAGCCCCAATTCGGTGTACTCGTTGACCAATTCGCGGGCCCGAGCGAACACTTGCCGAGTTGCATCGGTGGAGTGGAGGAGGATCAGGCCGCTGTTGCACTTCGGTAGCCAGCCTGTACCTGCTGCGCGACACATTGAGGCGACGTCCCCGTACCAGATTTCGTCTCGGTCGGCTGTGATGTCACGCCCGACTACTCCAACGTCGGAGCTGTCGAAAAGGTCAAATACTGGCTCGATGGGGCGGACTGCAAGAGCATCGGCGTCCAAGTAGAGGGTGCGCGGGTACGGGGCATACGTATCGAGACTTAGCTTGAGGCGGCAGTCATCCGACTGCCCAGTCTTAATCTTGATCACCGAGTCGTACGCCTTTGTTGCTACACATCGCACGTCGTCGGTGACCAGGGTGCGATGCATGCCGGGAGAGTGGCGCTGCAACGATAGGGCCAGTGAATATGCTTGGCGGTGGTATCGCCTGTGCCCGTAGGCAAGTACCAAGATGCCGCGGTCTGGTACGTTGCCTCGCCCGTTGCCTGGACTCTCAGTGATCGGTTTGTGCGGTACGGATGCCACAAGTCTCCCCTCCCGCCGCTCATTCGCCGAGCCTGCCGACTCGGACATGTGTGATCCTTTGCGCCACTGTCTTGCAGGGCACGCATCATCCACGTTCTTGGATACGCACCAGTAGAGAGAGTCAATTCAGCCGTCAGCGTTTTGGTGGCGGACGGCTATCACCTCAGGTCCGATAGATCTCGTCGTGCAGAACCGACAGGTCGAGGCCGAAGACATTAGTTGCGACAGCGGCAGCGGAAGAAATCTGCAGCGACCCCTCTGCTCCCCAGCCGAGGCGATCGGGAACATAGCTGACTGGTGTCAGCAGCCTCTGGAATGAGCGACAGCTGCCAAGCGCGGGGCTCCGGCGATGGAACGTGGTTATGCGCGCTGCCAAGAAGAGTTCGGCATAGGTCAATTCGGCGTCTTCGTCTCGAACCTGTCGATATCCCAGATAGATAGGTTTTGTGATGGTGACCCGATACCCGCTTCGGCACTCTCGGACCAACGTTGCGAGGTAGTCGTATCCGTCTGCTTCCGTTTCACTGCCGGGCATTCGGAGCCCGGGGCTTTCGCCGTGCTCCACTCCCAGCAAAACCCGGCCGGCGGCGTCAAAGCAGAAGCCGTAAACCTGTCGCACATCGGTCTCGTCCGGCATACGACTCGGGAGCCATCGGTGCGTCAACGTGGTCACGTTGTGCCCCTCCTCATGGGCCGTCCAGCAGGTGTCGGGAATACGGACACGGTGTGAGGTGTGTTCCAGTGCGGCGAATAGCCGCGCTTCCCGCTCGCCAAGGTGTTGCTCGCGGGGAGAGGGTGCATTCAACATCCGGCTCCGGACACGAGCCGAACGAGCTTGTAAGGATGCCTAGTTCGTAGGAGCGGGACCATCGCCTGAGTGATATCACCGAGGTGATATGTGGTCCCGAAGGCCGGTGATTGGATGACGGCATGAATGAGGCATCCGAAGGGCTCAACCTCGCCAGCCGGGACATGATGCGAGCCAATGAGCTCAACTGGGACGCGCGTACCTCTGTCCACATCGGCAGCAGGTACTACGGCCTCGAAGACGGCAAGGCTTCCGACCCTTCTCGCTGGTTTGCCCCTTTCGAGTGGGAAGACCTCGGTGAACTGGAAGGGCGCGACGTTCTCCACCTTCAGTGCCATCTCGGTACCGAGACCATCGCCTTCGCCCAACGCGGCGCCCATACGGTAGGTCTCGACCTTTCTGGGCAGGCCGTCTCCTCAGCCAGAGAACTCGCGCAGCGCGCCAACATCTCTGTCGAGTACGTCCAGGCCAATGTGTATGACGCAGCCGAAGTTCTCGACGGGCGTCAGTTCGACGTGATCTACACCGGGAAGGGGGCCCTGTATTACCTCCCCGACCTGATGCCGTGGGCCAATACGATTGCCAGACTCCTGCGCCCGGGTGGCAGGCTGTACATCGCCGAGTTCCACCCGCTTCTCAACGCCCTGCGCCCCCGGCCCCACACCGGTGACGGCCCTGACCTCGTTGGCCACGATCACCACGCCAGCAGTCTTGCGATCGGCCATGACTACCTGGCCAGCGGCGCCATCCAACGCGAGTCCACCCACACGTACACCGATGGTCCGGCCCTCCTGGGCGCGACGGACTTCTTCGAGTGGATGCACGGGCTGGACGATGTGGTCAACGCCATCGTTACCGCCGGCCTGCAGATCGAGAGACTGCGGGAGACGTCGCAGCTCCCCTGGCGCCGCTGGGACCGCATGGCCCGTACCCGCGAAGGCTGGTGGCAGTTGCCCGATGACGAGCCGAGGATCCCCCTGCTGTACGCCCTGCTCGCCCGACGGTAGAGGCGACTAGGGAGTGAGAGAGTAGGGCGTGCGTTCTTGGAGTGGCCGGTCCGCTGGCCATGACGGAGCAACTCCACGCTCCCTATGAGGATGCCCGTGAACGTCAGCTTGGGGAACTATGTGGCGTGGTCACGTCCACGGACGGGGTGTACGGCGGGCTGTTGAGGCCATCGCCGATGGGTGGTTTGAGCGTGCATGCGGGTGGCGTGGGGCATAAGGCAGCCGTCATCGGCTGAGCCTTCGGGAGAACGCTTCAAGATCTCCGAAGGAGGCCGTCCGATGACCGCTCCGCACGGTGTCTTGCATCACTCCGCGATGCCCCCTGCCCTCGTGCGCCTCCGTCCCAGCACCGAGGATGAAGCCTCCTTGCCCCGTCTCTACCGCTCCGAGGAGATCGCCGAAGCCCTCGGCTGCTCTGCCTGGTGGGTCAAGGACCGCGCCCGGCGCAGCCTCATTCCGCATGTCCGCGTCGGCCGCGCATACCGCTTCACCGCCGAACACTTCGCCGAGATCGTCCGCCTAAATGAAGAGCGCCCGACACGATCCGCCGGCGGCGCGGCGGCTGTTCCAGCCGCGACATCGCCTCCCGCCGCACGAGCCCGTGCCACCCAGCCTCGCCGGCCTACCGCGGCCTCGACGACGGGGCGTCTGCGGGCCCGTCCGCCGCGCCGTACCCGGTACGAGTCCGTCGCGTAGCGTGCCCGCGCCAGCCGCAAGCCAGGAGCCGGGGGAGGAAGACGGAAGTTGGGTTTCGCGGAGAAGCGCGGAAACTACTGGCGCGGTCGGTACAGGATCGCGTCAGGCAAGCACCTCACGGTCGTCGACGAGAGCGGCAAGGCGATCAGGTTCGCCACCAAGGGCGAGGCCCAGCGCGCCGCGAGCGAGGCCGAGAACAAGTACCGGCGCGGCGACTGGCGTGACCCGGCACTTGGCCAGGAGACCTTCGGCGAGTACGCGAACCGATGGTATGAGGCCCAGGATCTGGCCGCCTCGACCATGCAGAACTACCGCCGCCACATCGAGGAGCACCTGCTCCCCGAGTTCGAGGACAAGGCGCTCGCTGGCATCCTGCGCACGGACGTCGCCCTGTGGGAGAAGAAGGAGAAGACCGTGTATGCGGCCTCCAGCGTCAAGACTTGGCGCTCGACGCTCCACCTGATCTTCGAGGACGCGATCGACGAGGGCCTGATCACGGCGAACCCGGCGGCCAGGCGGCGAGGGCGCGGAAAGCGCGCTGGCCGCTCCCGCGACCGCGGTCCGGAGAAGGTCGTCACCGACGCTCTCGGTATCCTGCTGACGGCCGAGCGGGCCTCTCTGCTCTCCGGCCGCGACGACGAGTTCGTCGCCGTAGTGCTCAAGGGGTACACCGGCATTCGCTGGGGCGAAATCGTCGGCCTGGAGACGGAGTTCGCCCGCTCAGGCATGATCCGCGTCGAGTGGCAGCTGTACGAGCTCGACACGGGCGAGCTCGTTCGCTGTCCGCCCAAGGACGACAGCTACCGCACCATCGACGCGATGGACTGGCTGTCGGCCCTGGTCGCCAACCACGTCGCCCGCACGAAGCCGAAACCCTGCCCGTGTCACGGCAAGACCTACGTCTTCCGGGGGCAGGGCGCGGCCCGTACTGGTGGCCACCAGAGTGCGAGGCTCATCGACGTCGCACGCCGTGCCGAAGTTTCCACGGGCACGGTGTCCAACGTCCTCAACCACTCCGACCGCGTCACCGAAGCCAAGCGGGTGAGGGTGGAGCAGGCCATCGCAGACCTCGGGTTCGTGCGGGGTGAGATGGTGTCGGAGCACGCTGCCCACTGGCGTCGAAACGGTTTCGCGACCTGGCTGTTCACCCCTGCGGTCTCGGGCTGGTACCCGAAGAAGGCGCCGCAGGAGGCCCGGCCCGTACCGCTGCTCGGCGAACCATGGCCCGGCGTCCCGGCGCGAGGACGTGGCGCCCGAGAGAGGGCCGACGCCTGCTGGCTCCCGATCGCCAAGGGCCTCACACCCCATGGCCTCCGCCACACCCACCGGACTGTGATGGAGGACCTCGGCACCGAGAAGGTCCTCATGGACGAGCGCATGGGCCACATCGACGGCTCGGCCTCGGCGCGCTACGCCCACGTCACCATCGGCATGCGCAAACGCCTCATGCTCGGCCTGACTGAGCAGTGGGAGACGGCGCTCGACGCCCGAGTGGCCCTGTGTCCGACGTCTCCGGTGCGCGTGCTCAACGATTTCCTGCGCGCACGCGCGTCCAGTCCAATTTCCTCGCCATCGATCAATACGCTGCTACCAGTCACGATGGCGGGCCCGGCCCGCAGTTGCTGAGGCGGATCCCAGTGCGGCTCCCGTGATGCCAACAGGAGCAACCAGTGCGTCCGTGGCCCACACCGTCGGTGACGGACTCCCGGCAGGTGTCGTGCTGGACACACCAGATCCAGCCAGGGTCTCGCCCTATGCACCGGGGTCCGAGGCCCGCATTGCGAAGGCCCGGGGCAAGAACCCGTGTCGGCCGAGACCAGGCCGGTCGGTGGCAGGGCCGGCCGCGCCGGCCAGACCCCGGTCGGCCGCGGGCGGCCGGCCTTCCCGGAGGCCGCCCCCGGGCCCGAGCGGTGGAGTCCGCTGCCTTCTACTGGGGCTGCCATTCGTGCTCGAGGACGGAATACAGGACGCTGTCTCGCCACGAACCGTTGGTGAAGACGTGGTCCCGGAGGACTCCTTCCCGGGTGAAGCCGAGTCGTTCCACCAGCGTGATCGAAGCAGGGTTCTCCGGGCCGATGGCGGCACTGACGCGGTGGAGTCGGAGGACTCGGAAGGCGAAGTCGGTGAGCGTCCGGGCGGCATCGGTTGCGTACCCGCGGCCCCATTCATCCGCCGCGATGGCGTAGCCCAACTTCCCGGCCTTGACGCCGGCGAAGGCAATACGGGCAAAGCCGATCACGCTGTCGTCGTCGGGGCGCGCCACCGCCAGGTAGAACTCCGTCCGGGGCGACTCCTGGGCACGCTTCACCGCACCTTCGATCATGGCCCGAGCCTCGTCACCGCTACGGCTGTCGAAGGACAAGAAGCGTGTGACCCGATCATCGCCGATGATCTTCAGTGCGTCGTCGACGTCGTCCAGCGTGAATTCACGAAGGACCACACGCTGTCCACTCAGACGCAGGGGGTAGTTCACGAGACTCCTCAACGGGGCAGAGACTTCAGCGGTGTACGGGTGAACATCTCGATCTGCTCTTGCAGATCAGATCCTTCCTCGGCCAGCGGAGAGTCCCGCAAAGCCCGGTGTACTCGCTGCGCACTGTGAACGATCCCGTTGATGCGCTGCTCGGGTGCGAGATCAAGGACGGGGAGGACGGCCTCCGTCGCGCCCTCCAACTCGCCCATCCGGATCCGGGCGATCGCCAAGCCGGCCCGGCTACCAGCTTGGTCGCCAAACGCCCATTCCGGAGTTGACTCATCCTCATACTCCAGCACAGCCCGCTCGGCGTAGTCCTGCGCAGCTTCCGCCTCGGACGGCAGCCACGTCAGGGCGTCAGCCGCGTAGTAGATCTGGCGCACCCGGCCGAACGTGCACAGACCGCCCAGTTCGTCCACCTCGTCCTCTTGGACGGACGCCCAGGCATCCTCGGCTCGCTGGATCGCTACGCGGGACTTGTCGACGTTGCCGAGTGCCGCCCAGGCACGGGCCTCGTTCATCGGCAGCCACACCTTGGCCGTACTGCCCGCCAGAGCGGCGAACTCCGCACCAGATTGCGCGTACTGCACGGCCTCTCGAGTACGGCCGGCCCAGTACGCCACCAGGGACTGCACGCCGCGGATCCACGCCCGCAAACCATTGTGATCAGCCTGGTCCGCGCACATGAACGCCGTACGGGCCTGCGTCAGCGCGGCGTGCGGATCAGCCAGATCGTGGCTAGCTTTGGCCAACATGCCTCCGGTCACTCCTGCCAGAAGGTAAAGCTGGCGCGCTTGCCCAGGGCGCCGCTGGCGCTCGAGCAAGGTGTAAATGGTGTCCTGCGTCTCGATCATGTCGGGCAGCAGCTCAGAGAGAGGTCGCTGCGGATATTCCATGGCGAGGCGTTGAACGTCCGCGTGGACCTGTTCCATGGCCTCGGGAGTGAGGTCGGTCTGCCCCGTCGTCAGGGCGAAGCGTCGGGCCCGCTGTGCAGCCACGTTGATCAGCTCCTTGTCTGCGGTGGGATGGCCAGTCGCAATGACCAAACCCGAAGGCGTGCTCCCCGCCACGAGCGACCCATCCCACGGGCTGAGCAGCTCCTCAAGCGGTTTGCCGAACATCATCTGCAGAACACGGCGGGTAACGGGGTTGACCCCGGACCGCTGACCGGAGGCAAGACGCCGAAGATGCCGAGCAGTCAGCGTCGCGTCCTCGCCCATCTTGCGGGCTAGCACCCCGAAGTCGCGGGCGATCTCCTCGTACGTCTTGGGCTGCTGCGAGAGCAATAACTCAAGCATCGTTCGTGGATCCTGGCCGCTCTTGCCGGCGTTGCCAGCCATTGCGTCGCCCCCTGCTACGTGGTCTGCATCTTCAGGTTCCCGCGCTTTCCGAGAGCTGCCGGCCCTGGTCCCGTTCTGGTCCGCATACGGTCCGCCAGGGGTCCCGAGCAGGCCCTCGCATGGTCATCGTCTCCTACCTGAGGCTTCTAGTCATGAACTTGACGAGCACTCAGCGCAGGGCAGTGGTCCGCATGGCGTTGCCCTCTGGGGTTTCCAACTCGTACTCGGACGGTGCTTCCGTGTGCGCACTGCGGCGCGGCCAGGCCACCGAACTCAACTGCTGCGTCGCCGCCGTCGGAGCCTCCGTATCTTCGGCGAGCCCCTGATGCCTCAGCTACCCAGTCGCCGATGTCATGGTCCTGCACTCGCCATAGCCCCACCAGTCGTCCCAGCGACTGGCCGCGAATGAGTGCCCACTAACCGGAGGAGATGTGTCCGTATCGGCTGTAACTACCTTCGAGGCACCTCGCCCGCGACAGACACGCCGGTGCAAAGGATGTGGATGCCACCTCAGCCGCTACAACGATGAGACGTCCTGCGCCGCGTGCATCCGCCGGACACAAGAGCCGCCGACGCTGGCGCACGTTTGGTCTGATGCCGAGGTTCAACAGGCGCTCGCCATGCGGGACTTTGGGACCTTCT
Source organism: Streptomyces cupreus (assembly GCF_014257025.1). Classification (GTDB taxonomy): domain Bacteria; phylum Actinomycetota; class Actinomycetes; order Streptomycetales; family Streptomycetaceae; genus Streptomyces; species Streptomyces cupreus. The sequence continues at coordinate 176,569 of NZ_JACMSF010000004.1, read as the reverse complement.
GTGTGCTGGTCCGCCGCCTTGGAGGGCTACGACAAGAAGACCTGGCCACGTTGACCGGGCTCGGTCAGTCGTTTCTGTCGATGCTGGAATCAGGCGTACGGCGGCTCACCAATATCGACAAGATCATCATGATGCTCGATGGCCTTGACGTGCCGATCGAGCTCACTGGCCCCATGCTGCGGACCTCAGCGCACCCCACTCCACCCCATGGCGAACCCTCGGGGTCATTGGGACATTCGCCGTTGTAGGACTGGCTCGGCAGATAAACCGTTTCAGTTGCGACTCAGCGAGCCGATTCGGTTCGTGCTGCAACGTGCCCGGAAATCCGCCATTGCTCTGGCAAGCCAAGCCCCGTTCGCCCAGTGCTCTCAGGGCGGGCCGTGGCCCGGCTCCCCGATATGCCAGGACCATGGAAATGGAGGGACGCCGAATTCGGCACCGACCTGGGCCAGCGTCTCGTTCTTGGGCAGGTTCACCCTTGTGTCATGGAGTCACTCGTGCATGCCAGGCGATTCGTCGGACTCATCGCGCATCCAGTTCGGCATTCGGAGCATAGGACCGGTGAGTTCCGCTGGAGCACCGAGTCCTGCAAGGAGCTCGACGATTTTGTCTATGTTCGTCAACCGGCGTGCGCCTGACTCGAGCATGGACAAGAAGGCCTGGCTCAGCCCTGTGAGTACAGTCATGTCACTCTGCCGTAAGTTGCTGGCGACACGCACCAGTTGACATAGTCTGCCGAAGTCGCGAGCGAGCAGTGCTTCCTGAATGTCTGTACGGGCCCATACCTCGGTAGGCACGCTTGGAGCTGGCTCAGACAGATGCCGCCTCCTGCGTGAACAGGCGCTGCAATATGGCTCCTCGTTATATCGACTAAGGACGCATTCGCACTGCTGGCACCGGCGGCCGTCTCGCGTCTCGTCGGAGTTGCTGACGCGTTCTGTCCATGAACCCCGCCGGTTGGAAGCGCCAAGTAGTACCTCGCCCACTGGGTGTGTGGTGATCGGGGACCGACTCGTCGACGAGGGGGTGCTCGTCGCCGGATAGGGCATGGCGAGGCTCCATCAGTAGATCGGTGATCTCGTGCAGAACCGGGCTCTCTGGCCGGCGGGGTGCTGAACAGCCTGGTGAATCAGTGAAGCCATCTGGTGACCAGGCGGGAAGGTTTCTAGGGGGTTTCTCTCGACGCTGATGGCCCTCATGTGCACGTCAGCGTGGGTAGTCTCCCATCATCGAGCAGGGATGACGGGAGGCCTGGCATGACTGGTGAGTCGTTAGCAGTGCACCCACTGACCTTCGTCCGTCAGTCGAGCGGATGGGGGAAGGCCGAGCTAGCCAGGCTCATGCAGGCGCGGGGGAAGGAACTGGGTATCCCCCTGGCGACCAATCGCACGACCGTTTGGAAGTGGGAGCAAGGCCAGGAGCCGGACGCCGATGCTCAGCGCGTCCTCGCCGACCTGCTGCGCGTTCCGTACGAACAGGTTCAGGCCGAAGGATGGCCGCGGTGGCTCCCCGTGTGGGAAGTTACTGGGCTCACTGCCCCCTGGACCGAGGCCGGTACCGTCGAGGCTCTGGCTGATCTGGTTGGGAGTGGCCGCATGGACCGTCGGGGGTTTCTCACCATCACAGGCGCGGCCCTGACGGGGCTCGCAGCGAGCTGGGCTGAGGCGCCCTCCGCCTTCGCCTCCGCACTCAACGGAGATCGCGTCACCGACACGATGGTCTCGACGATCGAGCAGCGCATCAGCACACTCCGCACACTCGACGACCAGCTCGGAGGCGCCCGACTCCTGGAGCAGGCACGCGGCGATCTCGCCCTGATCACCGGTCTCCTGGACGCCGGCCGCTATACGGACAAGATCCGCATCCGCCTGTACGCGCTGGCGGCCCGGGTGTCGCACCTGACTGGTTGGATGGCCTACGATGCGGGGCTGCGATCGGCAGGGCAGCGGTACTACGTCGGGGCCCTGCGCAGCGCCCGGACGGCTGGAGACGACGCCTTCGGGGCCTTCGTCCTGGCGGAGATGGGGGTCCACGTCTCCGAGGCCGGACGGACCGCCGAGCGAGTCGACCTCATCTCGACCGCCATCGACAACGCTCCTCGAACGCTGTCGCGCTACACCCAGTCCTTTCTCTACCTGCACAAGGCCGAGGCGCTGTCCCGCGACGGCGACCACTGGAGGGCTGGTACGGCGCTGAACCGCGCCGCTTCTCTCTGGGAGCGCCACACGGTGGAGGAAAACCCGGACTGGCTCGACTGGTTCGGCGAGGCGCAGTTGAAGTCGACTGAGGGCAAGGTCCTGTTGCGCTCGGGCCAGGTGGAGCGCGCGACGAGTTCGCTGGCGGCCTCCGTCAAGAAGGCCGCGCCCCGGGACAAGGCCGTACGGTCCAGCCGCCTGGCTGAGGCCAGGCTCGCCGGTAACGACTTGGACGGCGCGCTCGACGCCGCCAACTACGGTGCTGAGCTCCTCGAAGGCAAGGTCAGTTCCGTGCGGGCCCTGGACCGCTTGAAGGAGTTCTCTGCGCGGCTTGAACCGCACAAGTCAGTTCCGGCCGTCCGCGAGTTCCGTGAACGCCTTCAGGCGCTGCCCGTCGCATCCTGATCGAGATGAGGTTGGGCGCACCGAGAGGGACCACCCTCCGTGCGAGCGGCCGAAATGCCAGGATGGTCGGCATGACGACGATCAACGGTGAGGTCGCGGACGGGTTCGAGCCGGTGGGTGAGGCGTTCGCGGCGAACTTCGATCAGCACGGGGACGTCGGCGCGGCAGTGTGCGTGTACCGGGATGGCCGGCCGGTGGTGGACCTGTGGGGTGGGATAGCCGACCCCGACACCGGTCGTCCGTGGGAACGGGACACGCTGCAGTTGGTTTACTCGGCGACCAAGGGGGCGACCGCCACCGCGGCGCACCTGCTGGCCCAGCGCGGAGCGCTGGACCTGGACGCGCCGGTGGCCAAGTACTGGCCGGAGTTCGCCGCAAACGGCAAGGCGGAGATCCCGGTGCGCTGGCTGCTCTCCCACCAGGCCGGCTTGGTCGCGCTGGACCAACCGGTTCCGCTGGCCGAGGCGCTGGCCTGGCAGCCGATGGCGGCCGCATTGGCCGCTCAACGTCCCGTGTGGACTCCAGGTACCGCTCACGGATATCACGGCAGGACCTTCGGCTGGTTGGTCGGCGAGGTGATTCGCCGGGTGTCCGGCCGCACGCCGGGCCGTTTCTTCGCCGACGAGATCGCCGGCCCTCTGGGACTGGACTTCTTCATCGGGTTGCCAGCGAGTGAACGCGCCCGGGTCAGCCGGATGGTGTATCAGCAGCCCGATGTCGATTTCACCACCGTGCCTCCGGAGTCGATCCCCGAGGAACTCCGCGAACTGGTCGCGGCGTGGCGCGACCCGAACTCGTTTAGCAACAGGGCGTTCGCGGTCACCGATCCGGCCGAGATCGACTTCAACTCGCTCGAGGTCCAGGCTGCGGAACTCCCGGCCTCCAACGGCATCGGCACCGCGCGCGGACTAGCGCGCATGTACGCCGCCCTGATCGGCGAGGTGGACGGCGTACGCCTGCTCACTCCGGAGACCCTCGCATCGGCGACCAAGGAGCAGGCAAGCGGTGCGGACCAGGTGATGGTGGCGCCGAGCCGGTTCAGCTCCGGATACATGCTGTCGACCGAGACCAACCCCATGACCGGGCCCAATGCTTTCGGCCACACCGGTCGTGGGGGCTCACTCGGCTTCGCCGACCCGGAGCACGGGATCGCGTTCGGCTACGCGATGAACCACATCATCGGGGGCCCCGACGATGTGCGTGCAACGTCGCTGGTCGACGCGGTGCGAAGGTCGCTGGGGTGAGAGTTACGGGGATCTTCCCCTCAGGAAGGCAGACCCTCAACCCGCCTGAACCTCCGCCACGATAAAGAGAAGGTAGCCAGCTGCCACCGACAGCATTATCACACGCGTGATGTGCCAAGTCCCCTTCTGCTAATGCAGAGTTGGGAAACGACAGGCACTCCTGTGCTCACCATCGCGTAGCCAGCGCGCGACTACCTGCCTCGCCATGGCCTTTCGCGGCTGGCCTGGTGAAGAGCCGCCCTGTCCCTCGGCTCCCCCCGTAGCTGAGGGACAGGGCTTCATCGCGGTTGCTGCCGGACTTGGTGGGTATGGCCGACCGGCCCTGGTCGGTCGATACTATGCACAGACCCGGCTCCTCATGTCGTTCCCTATCAGCGGAATTCGGCGAGCGGATCAGTGACGGCCTCGCGCCACCGATCACGGTGGCCGCTCGCATGGAGCCGGTAGTACACCGTCTCGCGCCGCTCCTCGTCAGCCGCACCGTCGTGGTCACCGATGTTGTGGGCGAGCAGGTAGTGCGCGAACAGCACACTGCCCGCACTGCCGACGGCTTGTCTCGGCTCTCCGAGCTCGATCTTTGGATAGGGCCCCGGATTCATGTCCTCGACGGAAGCCAGGGCGTCTGCGCCGCGTTCGGCGAGGTATTGCCCGAACCGCAGGTGGGTGCCCGGCCAGACCCACAGGTTCCCCCGATGCCGCCGGTCATGATCGGTGAGCCATACGCCAGCCAGCAGCGAGAACGTCCCAGGACGTCCGTCCGCTTCCCCTGGCGTCAGGCCATCGACGTGCGGCCCACCCGGCCGATGCGGCCAGGGCGGGATCGTTGTGGCCACCTGTGCGAAAACGGGGTCCTGCGTGGCCAGATCGGTACGCAGTAGCTGGGTGGCGAGCTCCCCGATGCCCGTCTCCCGATAGAAGTCGAGCAGCGGATGGCCGGTTGAGGGGAAGGACGGCCACAGGAAATACGGTCCGACGTGGTCGTCGGCGGGGGGCTGCCGCTCCAGCATGGCAGCGACCACCCTGCGGCCTGTGTCGATCTGTTCGCCGCGGAGCACGTCGGGAATCACTATGAATCCCTGCTGACCGAACGTGGTCCTCATCTCGCCAGTGATGGACGCCATGCCGTTCAGTGCATCAGGCAGCGTATTCCCGAGCAACCAAATAACTCTTGCGGTCCACGCGCAGATGCCGTCCCAGCAGCACCGGTACGGTTACAAGATCTCCCATAGAGCGTGCAATTCCCGCAGCATCGGAGGGATCGAAGATCGTGCATGAGGCGCTGGCCCGCTTTGTCACGACATACTTCCGCGTCGTCGGGCCCGCCTCCCCACACGGGCGACGGGACCTTGATCGCGAAGTGGTCAGCCAGCGAGCTTCGCCAGGGCCGCGTCGATTCGCGCCAGCGTGCGGTCCTTGCCGAGGACCTCCAGGGACTCGAAGAGGGGCAAGCCGACCGTGCGGCCCGTGACGGCGACACGCACCGGCGCCTGGGCCTTGCCCAACTTCAGGCTGTGCTCCTCGCCGGCGGCCAGGACCGCCTCCTTGAGAGACTCGGGGCTGGTCCAGTCGGCCGTCTCCAGCTTGGCGCGGGCCGTGGCCAGGAGGGCCGCAGGGTCGCCCTTCATTGCTTTGGTCCAGGAGGCCTCGTCCTCCACCGGTTCCTTCAGGAACAGGAAGTCGACGTTGGCCGTGATGTCCGACAGGACGGCCACGCGGGTCTGGGCATGCGGGGCGATCGCCTCCCAGGCCACCTGGTCGAAGTCCTCGGGCGCCCAGATGGCGTACGGGGCCAGCAGCCACAGCTCACAGGCTTCGATGAACTTCCCCACCGGCAGCGCGCGGATGTACTCGCCGTTGAACGCGGTCAGCTTCTTGATGTCGAAGAAGGCCGGGGAGGTGTTCACGTCCTCGACGCGGAACTTCTGCTCCAGCTCCTCGTACGGGCGGAGCTCAACGTCGTCGCCGGGGCCCCAACCGAGCAGCATCAGATAGTTGGTCATTGCCTCCGGCAGGTAGCCCTCGGCGAGGTAGTCCTCAAGAGCGACCTTGTCGCGGCGCTTGGACAGCTTCTGCCGCTTCTCGTTCACGATCACCGGCAGGTGCGCCCACACCGGGGGCTTCGCGCCGAGCGCCTCCCACAGCAGCTGCTGCTTCGGCGTGTTCGACAGGTGCTCGTCGCCACGGATGACCAGGGTGATCCCCTCGTCAAGGTCGTCGACGACGTTGGCGATCAGGAAGACCGGAGAGCCGTCGCCGCGGGCGATGACGAAGTCCTCGATCGCCGAGTTCGGGAAGGACGGCTCACCGCGGACCAGGTCCACGACCACCGTCTCGCCCTGGGTGGGCGTACGGAACCGCAGAGCCCGGCCCTCCAGGTACTCGAGGCCCCGGTCCCGGCAGAAACCGTCGTAGCCGAGGTGCTGCGAACCGGTCCGCTCCTGAACCTGCTCACGGGTGCAGTCGCAGTAGTACGCGCGGCCTTGCGCGTAGAGCTTCTGGGCGGCCTCGCGGTGCCGGTCGGCGTTCTTTGACTGGAAGTAGGGGCCCTCGAACGTGGGATCGTCCTTGGAGATCCCGATGGACGCGAGGGCGCTGATGATGCCGTCGATCCACTCGGGCTTGTTGCGGGCCGCGTCGGTGTCCTCGATACGCAGGACGAACTTGCCCCCAGACTGTCGTGCGACGGCCCAGTTGTAGAGAGCCGACCGAGCCCCGCCAACATGGAACATTCCAGTCGGAGATGGGGCGAAACGCACGCGTGTGGAGGCATCAGACACACAGGCAGCCTACCGATTCCCAGCGGGCGCTCGGGTCACTGTGGACGATCACATTGTTCAACTCTACCGAGAGATCTTGCGATGCCTTCTGGCTGAGGGCAAGGAGCTGTTGTGCGGCGGAGTGCCCAACGAGTTCGCTGGGGGCCTCTTCACGATCCTGCGGCTCGGAGACTCCATTGCGTTGCGCTACCGCGCAAGTAATCCCCGGGGCGTCGAGGCGAAGGCAGGGTGGCGGACATGCAAAGCTCTGGCACCTCTTGGACTCGTGGGTGTAGCCGGACAAAGTGTCCGGCCTGTTATAGGCCTGCGAGCGGATGTTGAACATGGCACTGCAGCCTGAATCGCTGCCTGATCTAGCGGCCTGCTCGGCCGCTACCGTGAATGACGGACCAAAGTTGGGGAGGCAGCGCGCATGCGTGGTCTTGGTGATCACCTCAGCATAGGAGAGCGGATCGCGTTCTACCGCGAGCGCCGGGGCTACACGCAGCCCGTCCTCGCCGGCCTCGTCGGGCACAGCACCGACTGGCTGTCGAAGATTGAGCGAGGAGTACGAAAGCCGCCGAGAATCGACAAGCTCGCTGAGCTCGCTCGCGTACTGCGTGTCCCGCTCGGCGACTTGATGGGGCAGCCCGTCCTCTTGGAGGACGAGGAAAAGCACATGGACGACGTTCCAGCAGTCCGGGATGCGCTGATGAGCCCTCGACGGCTCTCCAAGCAGCTGTTCGGTCCCACGGCGGAGCGGCAGTTGCCGAGGCCGGAGCAGGTGCAGGTCTTCGTCGAGCGCAGCTGGGGTGACTATCAGGCTGGCCTTCTTGGCGACGTCATTGCCGCCCTGCCCGGTCTGCTGAGGGCGGCCCAGGAGCTGGAAGACCTTCCGCCTGGCGATCAGCGGCGATGCGGCCTCGCTGTCTCGGCCCGCACGCATCACCTGGCGGCAACCACCCTCGCCAAGGTGGGCGAGTCCGACTTGTCGTGGCTCGCGGCCGAGCGCGCCATGCGGGCCGCCGACGAATCCGAGGACCCGTTGTCGCTCGTCTCCGCCGCCCGCTCCGGTACGCACGCACTGCTGGCCAACGGACGATACGAGGACGCTCTCGAACTGGGCGATACCGCGGCGGCCTGGCTCGCCAGTCAGGTTCGCGACGACGACCCGGCCGCCTTGAGCCTGCTTGGCATGATTCATCTGCGAGCCGCTGTGGCCGCTGCACGGCACCAGGATCGGCACACCACCAACTCTCTGATGGAGAAGGCGAAGCGCCTCGCTGACCGGCTCGGTTCCGACGAGAACCACTGGCAAACGTGCTTCGGTCCGACGAACGTCGAGCTACACCGCCTGTCGATCGAGCTTGACCTGGAGAACATCCCGTACGTCGTCGAGCATGGCGGCATCGACGTCTCCCACATGCCGGCGGAACGCGCCGTGTCTCATCGCATCGACTATGCCCGCGGCCTCTGTCTCAAGGGTCGCGTCGACGAGTCCTTCAGGGAACTGGAGGAGGCCGAACGCACCTCGCCCCAGCTCGTGCGGAACAATCCACGTGTACGCGAGACCCTTCGCGACCTGAGGAAGCAGTCCCCGGTCACGGGCGGCAGCCACTCGTCCGGGCTGCTGGCCATGGCCCAACGATGCAGGGCGGTGCAGTGACTTCGATGCAGGGCAAGGTATTGGGCGTCATCGGATCGAGCGCCGGCGGGATTGAGGAACTGCGCACAAGGCTCGTGGTCCCGGCGCTCGAGCGGGGCTGGACGGTTGCGGTCACGCTCACACCGACCGCAGGTCAGTGGCTCCGCACGAGCGGGGAAATGGCGGAGATCGAGGGGCTGACCGGCCTTCCCGTACGGTCCGAATCACGTCTGCCCGGTGACTCCCGGCCGCATCCGCCGGTGGACTGCTACGTCGTGGCCCCGGCAAGTGCCAACACCGTCGCCAAGCTCGCCCTGGGGATCTCAGACAACCAGGCGTTGACACAGGTCAACGAAGCCATCGGAACACTGGACCTCCCGGTAGTCGTCTGGCCCCGGGTCAATGCCGCGCACGCTCGCCACCCCGCATGGGAAGGGCACATCAAAGCCCTTCACGATTCAGGGGTGCGGTTGATCTACGGAGACGAGGTATGGCCGCTCGCCGAGCCACGGGCTGGAATGCCGGGGCGCCGGTACCCGTGGGAAGCCGTACTAGGCGAGGCCAACGTGGCAGTCTCCTGACGAACCATCAACAAGGCCTAAAAATAAGAAGAATTGGACCCGGACAGTCTGTCCGGGCTCTTCGTCCTGACTGGCGCCAGTCTGAGGGCATCACCGGCTAACGGAGGAACCGGATGCCCGATCAGGGATTGGGTGCGGCGCTCCCCGGCGCAACGACCTGGGGCGACGCATCCAAGAGCTGCCCGAACGCAGGTACGGATGCGATGGGCGGCAACGACTACTCATCTCGACGCTCGTCTGATGCCGTTCCGACGCCGTCGGGCATGGAGCGCATTGCCGTGAGCACCGCAAGAAGCACCCCCGCGCCAACCAGCCGCACCCGGCTCTGCAGCCTCTGCCGATGTCGCCTCAGTCGGTACAACAGGGAAGACATCTGTTCCGGCTGCGCTCGGAGTGGGACAGCCGTACAGCCTGCGAGCCCCGTTCCATCCCATGTATGGGCTCGCCAGGACGTCAGAGACGCCCTGTTGCACAAGGACTTCGGCAGGCTGTGCCAACTCGTGCGAGAGTACGGCCACCTCCGCCAGGAGGACATGGCCCTCCTCACGGGGCTGAGCCAGGCTTTTCTGTCGATGCTGGAATCTGGGCAGCGACGCCTCACCAACATCGACCGGATCGTCGTGCTCCTAGACGGCTTGAACGCACCCGTCGACATCACGGGGCCGATGCTCCGCCCCGTAGCTGCCGCTCCAGGCCCACCTCTGCGGACAGTCTCCTGATGCTCCACTTCAGCTCGTGATCTTGTCGTCAGCCTGCGGTGGCGAGTAATCGCATCTGCCGCAACGAACTGGGACTTGGCCTGCTCGGTATCGAGTCACCCGATCAGTGGTGATCCCCTAAAAGGTCGGCTGCCGAACTGCTGGACCTCTGGTGCCTTGGTCCTCCTGATCCTCGGGAATGGCACCGTTGGCCCCCTCGGACGGGCTGAGGTGCGCAGGTCAGCGTGCGAAGAGGGAGAATTTCTCCGTGAGCATCTCGCGGTCCGCGTCTTGTGCCAGCAGCCCATGGAGTAGGAGGCGTGCTTGGTAGGGGCCAAGATTGCCAGCTGGGATGAGGCCACGGCTGATCAGATCCTTCTCGGATCCAGGAAAGCCGTACGTCCTGGTCAAGACAGGGCCATTCCCGATGCGCGATGAGAGGACCGCGGGGATCCGTGCGGCGAGCCGTTCGAGGCTCTCGACGAGTCGCTGAGGAACGTGGCCGACACCGAAAGCGGCGACGACGAGCCCATCAGAGCGTCGGCAAGGCGCTGCGGCTCCTGGACCTGCGGGCCGTCGCAGATACCGTGCGGGTGGTGACGGACGGACGACCTGTCGTGGACATCGCGCGGGAGGTGGTGGCCGCCACCGGTTGGAACAAGCCTCATCCCGCCTGCAGTTCGTGATAGTGCCAGCTGGCCGGCTCGCGAGCGGGTGCGGCCCACCGATGATCATCAGAGCGAGGGACAGAGGATCAGGCGGTGGCAGCAGCGACCAGGACGCTCCCCGTCCCGACGCAGCCCACACGGCTCAGTGAGCGCATGGAACGGCACTCGTCCACGCGACAACTGCGTGGCGCCGGAGAATGCGGTTCCCTCATCCTGACGGCATGCCTCACATCATCACCCCCCGCCTTCGGTACGACTCCACGGCGGTACGCCCACACTGGCAGGACCTTCCCCAGGACGTTCGCCAACTCATCGCACAGCATCTCGGGGGCGAGGTACAGGCCGCGCTCAGCAGCGGGAGCGGATTCACCAGCGGCTTCGCCGCAGTACTCCGTGGCACGTCCGGACCTCAGTTCATCAAAGCGGTCAACAGCACGGACAATGCGGTGGTCGCCGACTGCTACCGCCGGGAAGCGTTGATCAACCAGGCGCTCCCCGCACAGATTCCGGCACCACGCCTGCAGTGGATTGAGGAGCACGACGGATGGGTCGTCCTCGGCATCGATGCCGTCGACGGCGGCGGCTTGCCGGCCACGCCATGGAAACCCGACGAGCTCACGGCCGTCCTCGACGCCTACACGATCACTGCAGAGGCACTCGCCACCCCACCCGCACGACTCCAGCACATCGGCCTCAAGCCAGTGGGCGCAGGTGGGGACTTCGCCGACTGGCGCAACGTTGCCCGTGGCGCCACACCCACGAACGTCCTCCCCTCTTGGATGCCACTCGACCTCCTAGACGGGCTGGCCGGCTTGGAGAGCGGATGGCGGGAGGCCGTCGCAGGAAATGCCGTCCTCCACCACGACCTGCGCCAGGACAACGTGCTGATCGACACATACGGCACCGCGTGGATCTGTGACTGGAACTGGCCATGCCTGGGGGCGAGCTGGTTCGACCTGGTGCTGCTCCTAGCCACCGCCTTCGCCGACGGCCACGATGCCACGTCTCTCTTCATCCAGCACCCCACCGCCCGTGGAGTCGCCGACGAACAACTTGATGCGGCGCTGGCCGCACTCTCGGGTTTCTTCCTGACCTCTGGCGGACAGCCCCCAACAGAGTGGTCCCCGCACATTCGCCAGCACCAGACGTGGTGCGGAGAGGTCACCCTGCGATGGCTGGCCGACCGGCGTGGCTGGGCATTCTGACCCGCGGGACATCCGTTCGGTGCTCGACGCACAGCCCGCTCAGCGTCAGGCCAGCACCGGTGCTGCCAGGACACCGCTCGGAATCCATTTCCGCAGGACGTCCGGGACCGCCACGGTGCCGTCGGTCTGCTGGTGCTGTTCCAGCAGCGCGGGCACCAGACGGCTGGTGGCCAGACCTGAGGCGTTCAGCGTGTGCACGTACGCCGACTTGCCCTGCCGGGGCCGGTAGCGGATGTTGCCGCGCCTCGCCTGGTAGTCGCGGGCGTTCGACACCGAGCTGACCTCGACGTAGGCCCCGACACTGGGCAGCCACACCTCGACGTCGTAGGTCTTGGCCATTGCCGGGCTCGTGTCCCCGGCCGCGAGCCGTGTGATCCGATAGTGCAGATCCAACTCCTGCACCAACGCCTAGGCCTTACCGAGGAGTTCTTCATGCGCGGCGTCCGAAGCGTTGGGGTGGGTGAACTGGAACAGTTCGACCTTGTTGAACTGGTGCCCGCGCAGGGTCCCCCGCTCGGCCGTGCGGTAGCCGCCGGCCTCCTTGCGATAGCACGGCGTGTAGGCGACGTACCGCATCGGCAGCTCGGCCTCGGGCAGCGTCTCGTCCCGGTGCAGGTTGACCAGCGCCGTCTCCGCGGTCGGCAGCAGGAACCGTGCCGGGCCTTGCTCGCCCCCCTCCAGGGCGAAGACCTCGTCGGCGAACTTCGGGAACTGGCCCGCCGTGTACCCGGCTGCGAAGGTCAGCACGTGCGGCGGCAGCACGAACTCGTAGCCATCCCGCACGTGGGCCTCGACGAAGTAGTTCAATAGCGCCCACTCAAGGAGCGCGCCGTTTCCCCGGTAGAGCCAGAATCCGCTGCCGCCGAGCTTCGTTCCCCGTTCGTAGTCGACCAGGCCGAGGTGCCGAGCGAGATCCACGTGGTCCTTCGGTGCGAAGCCGAACTCCGGGCGCCGGCCGACTTCGCGGACGACCTCGTTGTTCTCCTTGCCCCCGGCCGGCACCTCCGCGTCGGGCAGGTTCGGCAACGGATCAAGGAAGGCTCGACGCGCTTGTTCCAGTTCGGCCAGCTTCGTCTCGGCGGCGGTCAGATTGTCGCCGACGGCCGTCGCCTCCGAGCGCAGGTCTGCCGCGTCCTCGCCTGCCCGTTGCCGCTTCGCGATCTCGCCCGAGATCCTCTTCCGCTCCCCGCGGAGGCGCTCTGCCTCAGCTCGCGTATGCCGGTAGCCGTCGTCCAGCCGCAGAAACCCATCGAGGTCGACGTGGACGTCCCGCTTGGCCAGTGCCTGCTGGACGTGGGCCGGATTGTCGCGGATCAGAATGACATCGATCATCGTGCCGATGCTCCGTTCGATCAGTCGTTACGACGTGATCCCTTGGGAGCGCGGGCGAGAAGGGGCGACTCGCGGTGCCACCGCGCCTTCGCCACCACAGGGTGGTGGCCTCGTTCACGACCCGGTCACGGGGGTCATCCGGCAGGGCATTGGGCCTTCGCTTAGGCCGTTCCTCCCCGCACTCGGGAGCGGATTCGCCGCAGGGCGCGAGGCTGCCTTCCCAGCTACCGACAGCTCTCTCGGCTCGCGTGGACCCGGGCTACTTGTCTCCGTCATCGCGTTAGTGGAGAGGTTAGGACGAGAGCTCTCGCAGCGACACCGAATATCGCCGAAGACATCCCACACGGTTGGCCGGCTCAGCAGGTGCACCTTGAGTGAGAGGCGTGAGCAGGGCTGGAAGCAGACCTGATCAAGGTGGGACCCGTTCAGTGATGGGGATGGCGGCGCCAGCCAGGTGGAAACCCCGAAAGGCGACGAGACGTGTCCGCTCGTTAGGCCGCAGGCGTGCCAACAGCGGCTCGCAAGGGGGGGATGGCGGCCGGGCGCGAGCAGCTCAGGCCGCTTGATGTTCGATTTGCGCAGGTGCACAGATAATTGGCACGGGCTCCTCTGCAGCGGCGTCAGCATGTGAGGCGGTCACGGCTACGGTGCCCTCTGAGGAAGGGGGGACTGCCAATTCGAACCATGTTTTCTTCCCCGCCGTACAAGGCTGTGAGCCCCACTCGGTTGCCAATGCGTCAACGAGGAAGAGACCTCGCCCGCTTTCGTCCATCGCCTCGGCTTGGGACGGACGCACCAAGGTGGGGTCAACGTCGGTGACTTCCACCCGCAGCCGCTCTCCGGTCCACTGCACGGACACCACGCACGCGGCCTGCGTGTGCGTGACCGAGTTCGCGACTACTTCTCCGGTGAGCAACCGCAAGTCGTTGGTCAGTTCCGCATCCAAGGCCAGCCCAAGCCGCTGGGCACGGTTGACAACACGTTCTCGCGCGGCTGGCACTGCGGCGACCGAGGACAGGACGGTGAACGCATAGGGTGAATCTCCGGGCAACCGGGGCATGGCTGTGACCTCTCGCGGGGCGGGAGCGCTAGGGCATCGACGCGATCTTCCATAACTGAACGGATCGCTCACCGACTTCGCCGGGCGCGTCCACGGGTACCCAAGCAATCCGACAGCAGCCCAGCAGGTGGCGGACGACCACCATGGACCGCAGGCGGCCTGACTCCCTATTCCTGAGGTGATATCACCGCCGCAATTGGAAGCACCCAGGCCCTAACAGGCGAAATGGCTCGCCCGCTTGGGAAGCGCCGGCTCCCCCTCAGCGCGGGGAGCGCCGCGGGTGCCGATCCGGCGTTGGTCGACCCGTCTGCCGTGTGAGGCTCTGGGGCACGAGCCTCGTGAGCCCTACCTGTATCTATGGATGATGCCGCCGTACCGAGCGCTGGTGCGAGCTGCCCTGTTGCGCATGAGCCCAGGTATGTCACCTAATGCCTAATCTTGCTGATTTGGGTGGGGATCATCTACTTGGTCAAGGCGTGAAGCACGAGGAACACCAAGGTTCTTCGCCCGATAGAGTCTCGATAGCCAGGAGCATTGACGGGAGTGGGGGCATGAGCAAACTGCACGTCGGGTACGTCCGTAAGGCGATCGAAGAGCGCTTCACCGGCCTAATCGACATTACGGACCAAGCGCGGTTTTCCGACGAGAAACGCCATCAAGCTTTCCTTAGCCGCGGGTTAGCCGCACTCGCCGTGCAGATCGAGCACCCGTGTAGCGACCGTGCCGCGGCACTCAGTGTCTTCGACGGTCAGGACGACCGCGGCCTGGACTCCATCGCCGTGGAGCTCAGGTCCGCCCAGCCGCGAATCTGCCTGGTGCAGGCCAAGTGGAGCGACCAGGGCAAGGGCGGGTTCGGCGAGGCCGAGGTTCACAAGATGATCCAGGGGCTGAACTTGATGCTCGACCGCCACTTCACGAAGTTCAACAGCCGGTTTCAGCCATTTGTCCCCGATATTGAGCGGGCATACGAGGTCGGGACGCCCAAGATCACACTCGTCCTCGCGTTAATGCGGACCGCTCCGATCAACGAGGACGTCCGCGAGCTCCTGGAGGAGAAGGTCGCGGAGCTGAACCAGGTCGAGGAGATGGTCGAGTACAAGATCCTCGACCTTCGCGACTTCCATCGTGCCATCCTCGGCGACGCCGCGGCGCCGAGGATCGACGCCAAGGTCCGATTGGACGGCTTCGTGCAGGAGTCGACTCCGTACAAGGCCCTGTACGGCACCATGACCGTTCCCGACCTCGCGGACCTCTACGGCGAGCACCGGCGCGGCCTCTTCGCGCGGAACATCCGTGACTCCCTGGATCTGACCGACGTCAACATCAAGATCAGGAACACGCTGCTTGAGCAGCCGGAGCACTTCTGGTACTTCAGCAACGGCATCACCATGCTCTGCGAGACGATCAAGCCGGTCGGCAAGGCGGTGCCCGGCAAGGTGGGGGACTTCCAGCTCACTGGGGCCAGCGTGGTCAACGGTGCCCAGACGGTGAGTGCCATCCACCGGGCGTACACCGCCGACCCCGACACCGCACAGTACGGCCGGGTGATGGTGCGTCTGATCTCCCTGGAAGACTGCCCTCCCGGTTTCGGCGATCATGTGACCACGACTACGAATACGCAGAACCCGATCGAGGAACGCGACTTTAAGTCCCTTGACAGCGGACAGGTCCAGCTTCGCGACGACTTCGCCCTCCTGCTGCACCTCAGCTACGTGATCAAGCGGGGTGAGACGACGCCGGAGCCGGAGCACGGTTGCTCGATGGCGGAGGCCGCTGAGGCTCTGGCCGCCACGAGCCCGAACGCCCAACTCGCTGCCGTGGCCAAGCGTGATCAGAACCTCGCCGGCCTGTGGGAGGACGAGACCTACCAGGAGATCTTCGGTCAGACCCCGAATGCCTTCCGCGTCTGGCGCTGCGTCCAGCTCCTCCGCGAGGTCCGCACTCAGCTGCAAGCATTGCGAGACGGACTGCTCTGGCGCGCCGATGCAGCCGCCTTCTACGGAGACCTCCTGGTCACCCACATTGTCTTCCGCCGTCTGAACACTCGCTCTATCGAGGACCCGGAATACGACTGGTCGGCAGAGCTCGCGAAGGTCCCCGACCTGGTACGGGACACACTCGCCTGGTCGCTGACCGCGATCGACGAGGAGTACGGCAAGAGCAGCCACATCATCGCCGCAGTGCGGAACACTGAGCGGATTGAGCGGGTCGTAAGGGCTGCCCTGCGTGGCCTGGACTCAGGTCGTAACGCGCCTGCACTGGAAGACAATTATCAGGTCACTGAGGTCGAGACCCGCGGACGTCAGGTCAACGCCGTCACCACGCTGATCGCCAAGGGACGTATTCCGGAGGGCACGGTCCTCGAGTACCGGCCGTACAGCAAGCCCGAGCGCCGCGACATGACGGAGTGGCTGGCGGAGGACCCCAAGCGTTCGCTCGCGACCTGGAGCAACGACGGTGGTCGCTACCCACTGCAGTGGCACGCGGACGAGGAATGGTACTCGCCCAGCGGCCTCGCTCGGGAGATGCGTCACCGCGCCTCAGGGGTGACCTCCTCGGTGCAGGGCACCCTCCGTTGGTTTGTGCCCGGTGAGGGGTCACTTGATGAACTGGCGCTGGCCGTGCGCCTGGAGGAAGGGCTGGACACGGAGGACGGGGCGGCCGGCGGCTGACCCTGGGCGTGGACGGTGGCTGCCGAGCCCGAGCGGCGGGTCTCTGGGACTGTGCTGGGTCTGCTGCCCGAGGCTGACATAGGGGGCATTGTCAGTGGTCCGCTGTAGGCTCGCGCCGCACCGCATGGCAGAGGGCCCGCAGCCTAGCGGGAAGCGCCGCAGATGATACCGCTGCGGCCGTAGAATCGCAGGCTGCGGGTTGCGATGGGTGCGGACCAGTCAGGTCCCACAAGCACCGCCAGCACCACCGAGCACAGGGAAGAAGTAGCACGCTGATGGAGGAACTGACCTTGGACCTGGACATCCCGCAGCAGCTCGGGGATGGCGCCGATCCAGCGGCGGAGGACACCCAGCCCAGGGTGACCGCCCTGGAGGAGGGCCAGGTCGTCGACTACATCACCGGCGAGGCGATCAAGGAGACCCCGAAGGAGAAGGTCCGGCAGAGGATCGTTCGTGCACTGGTACACGAGCACGGCATCGACCCTCACGACATGTCGCGCGACTTCTCGGTCACTGTCAGTGAAGAAGGGGCTCCCCGTAAGCGGACGAAGAAGGCCGACATCGCGATCTTCGAGTCGGGTGCCCAGCACACCACGGCGAACCTACGGCGCGTGGTGATCTGCAAGCCTGAGCCGAAGCGCGGCAAGAACGTGGTCAAGCTCCGCGAGCCGCGGCAGGCGGAGAAGGATCTTGCCGAGCTACAGGAACTGATGGGCAACGAAGATCGTCCCGAATGCGCGGACGGCATGTGGACGGACGGGGTCGACTTCTTCTTCCTCAAGAAGGTGATCGGCGACTTTGGCGCGACTTTCGAGGACCGCAGCGACTGGGAGGTCGCCGAGGGGACTAAAGGCAGCCGGACCGTGGCTTCGCATCAGCGGCTGCGGCGAGCTGAACCGGAGATGCTCAAGACGACCTTCCGACGTTGCCACAACTACATCCACGGCAACGAGGGCATGCCGAAGGATGCTGCCTTCTGGCAGTTCCTTTACCTCCTGTTCGCGAAGATGTACGACGAGCGGGTCAGCCGGGGAAGCAGTCACGGACGGTTCCGTACGGGCCTAAAGGAGATGTTCGACCCGGCAGGCCGTGCAGCCATCAGCACCCGGGTCAAGGAACTGTTCGAGGACGTCAAGCGTGAGTACAAAGACGTCTTCAAGCCCACCGACGAAATCACCTTGTCCGACGGAGCTCTCGCCTTCATCGTCAGCGAGCTTGCGCCCTACGACCTGAGCGGCACGGACGTCGATGCCAAGGGCATCGCCTACCAGGAGCTCGTCGGCATTAACCTGCGCGGTGACCGGGGGCAGTACTTCACGCCGCGCGGCGCGGTCAACCTGATGGTCGAGATCCTCAATCCCCAGGAGGATGAGACCGTCCTTGACCCGACCTGCGGTACCGGCGGCTTCCTCCAGGCGACGCTTAACCATCTGCATCACACCTGGCAGAAGCAGGAAGGGACCTTTGGCTTCCCCGACGATGACGAGCAGCGCGAGCGCTTCCGGGATCGGTTGAAAGCGTACGCAGAGAAGCACCTGTTCGGCGCGGACTTCGACCGTTTCTTGGTCCGGGCGACCACCATGAACATCATGACGCTCGCGGAGACCACCGGGAATGTTTTCCACATGGACTCCTTGGCCTTCCCCCGAGGGCACCTGCCTGACGTCGAGCTGGCGAAGAAGCAAATTCCGCTCGGCGAGGAAGTGGACGTGCTTCTCACTAACCCCCCGTTCGGCGCCGACATCCCTGTCAGCGACGAGTCGGTCCTCGCGTCGTTCCGTGACGGCATCGCCAAGTCGTGGGGGCGGAACAAGGAGACCGGCAAGGTCGAGGCCAGCGGGACCAGTACGCCGGCGAGCATGGCGCCCGAGCAGTTGTTCATCCAGCGCGCCATCGAGTGGGTTAAGCCCGGTGGCCGTATCGGCATCGTCCTACCCAACGGCATCCTGTCGAACCCTGGGCCGACCGACGAGGCGATCCGCCGGTACATCCTGGAGCACTGCTGGGTGCTCGCGAGCATCGAACTGCCGGTGGAAACCTTCATCGTCGACGCGAACGTCAACATCCTCACCACACTTCTCTTCCTGAAGCGGAAGACCGACCGGGAGGTGCGCAACCACAGGCTGGGGACGGAGAAGCCGTATCCGGTCTTCATGGCGGTCGCCGAGAAGGTCGGATTTGACCGCCGGGGGAACGATCTCTACAAGCGCAAGCCCAATGGGGACATCGTGGTGGAGACGAAGGTCGACATGGAGCGGCTCCGCATCCGGGGCAAGGTGGTGACTCGGCCGCTGAAGCGTAGCCAGCCGGTCATTGACAACGACCTGCCGGTGATCGCGGAGAAATACCGGGAGTTCCGGGCCAAACACCCGGTGCCGGGCGTGGACCCGCGCAAGGGCACGGAGGCGGGCGCGTGAAGGTCGCCAGCCTTTCCAACCCGGTGATGTCCGACTGGCTGGCGGATCAGGGGCTCCGGCTCGACGCATCGCCATACATCGCGGGCTCCCTGGAAGCGAAGAAGATGCTGGAGCGCCTGCCAGACACGGTGCCACTGGCGAGCGTGACCTCCGGCCACAACGGGGGCATCTTCAACGGGCCCATGTTTCGCCGGGTCTATCTCACCGACCCGGAGCACAGCGTGCCGTTCGTCGGTACGAAGGACATGATGGCGGCCGACCTCACGGCGCTGCCCCGGCTACGGAAGTCCGACGCCACGTCGGCGGCCTTGTCCTACCTTCAGGTCAAGCCCGGGATGACCTTGATCTCATGCTCAGGCTTCAATGCCGGCAGGAGGGCGTACGTCCGCCCTGACATGGGCGACTGCTGGTCTTCGCAGGACACACTCAAGGTTGAACCTGACCCAGAGGAGATCAAGTCCGGGTATCTGTACGCCTTCCTGCTCAGCCGGTTCGGGGAGTCACTCGTCCGCGGATCGGTCTACGGGTCGGCCGTGAAGCACATCGAGCCGCACCACATCACAGGGCTTCCCGTACCTCGGTTCGATGAAGGGCTGGAGGGGCGCATTCACCAACTGGTGGAGTACAGCGCCCGATTGCGCGCGCAGTACCAGGCCGGGCTTGTCGCTGCGACGAAGGACTTCTTCGACAGTGTCGGGCTTCCGGAGCTGAATAAGTTCCGTTGGCATCAGCAGGAGCGGGACCTCGGTTTTGAGATTTCGACCGCGGAGCCGATCTCTCTACGAGCGCTGAACTTTGCGCCGAGGGCAAGGCGACTGATCGAAAAGCTCGCTTCGGTTCAAGGAGCGACACTCGGTGATATCTGCGCCGGGGGGTCGCTGCGGACTGGTGCGCGCTTCAAGCGAATTGACGCTGATCCTTCTCATGGTGTGCGTCTGATCGGCCAAAGGCAAGCCTTTTGGATTCGCCCTGAAGGTCGATGGATTAGCGCTGCTCAGGCGCCGGAGGACATTCGTCTGCAGGACGAGACGATTCTCGTGGCGGCGCGTGGAACTTTCGGCGAAAATGAGGTGTACAGCCGCTCGGTTCTTGTCACTGGGGCCTGGCTTGAGCATGCTTACAGCCAGGACTTCGTTCGACTCCTGAGCGGGGACCCTGACGTCCCCGGCGCATACTTGTTTGCCTTCTTTCGGTCAGATGTGGCATTCCGAATTCTGCGTTCACTCAGTGTGGGTGGAAAACAGCAGGAATACCATCCCCGTTTGCTCCGAGAGATGCCGATCCCGCTCGCGCCGCCCGCGGACCGGGCTCGCATCGCCCAGACTGTCCGCTATGCCTACCAGTGCCGCGACCGCGCCGACATCCTGGAAGACAAGGCGCTCGCGCTGCTCACCGCCGCCATCGAGGAGGCCGCCGGCTGATGGGTGCCAGGATCGTTGCTGTTGGGGAGGCCGTCAACGATGCCGAGCGGAGGGTGATCGCGCACTTGCGTGATCACGCCCCGGACGACTGGACGGTCCTGCACTCCATCGAAATCCCGTACCGGAACGAGCTGTTCGAGGTCGACCTTGTCGTGGTCACCGGACATGCTGTGTTCGTCATCGACGTCAAGGGCACCCGCGGCCGTATTGAGGTCGCTGGCAACCGGTGGCATCCGGCGAGACGGGCCCCGTTCCGGAGCCCGCTGCCGAAATTGCGCGGGCACGCCAAGCAGCTCAAGACGATCCTGGAGACGGCCCATCCGCCGTTGTCCCGGCTCTACACCGACGCGCTTGTGGTGCTGACCGCGCGGGATGCCCTGCTCATCGATCGCACGCCGCGACAGCAGGATGCCAGGGACACCGTCACGCTGCCCGACCTGATCGGACGGCTTGCTGATGTGACCCGTGTCCCCACGGTCTCGGGGCGGTTCGACACAGACATCGCGGCGCATCACGAGTTGATCGTGCGTACGGTCCAGGGGTCCTCCCGACCGCCGGCCGGGCCGCTGCGATTCGGCAGCTGGGAGGTCATCGAGCGGCTCAGTGAGACGGCACCCGATGACGGCGCCGACATCCACAACGAGTACCGAGCGAAGAATGCGCTGGCCGTGCAGGGGTCGGGCACGGTCCGGCTCTCCGTTCGCAAGGCCGATCCGTACGCTCCGGAGGCCGATCGGCTGCTGCAGCAAAAGCGGATAGGCATCGCCTACGAGGCGCTGGGCAAGCTGCCTTCGCACCCGAACATCGTCGGGGTGCGGGACTTCTTCGCGGACGAGGACAAGGACGTCTTCGTCACCGTCTTCGACGACGTACCCGGCCACGCTCTGAAGCTGCATCTGACCGGGTCCGAGGATCCGCTCACCGCCGACGCGAAACTGCGGATCATCCGGCATGTCCTGATGGGCCTCGCCCATGCCCACCAACGGCGTATCGCGCACCGAGAGCTGAATCCGTCGACCATCCTGATCGCGCAGGACGGCCGGGCGATGCTGACCGGCTTCGAGTACGCGAAGACCGCGCAGCGGCGCGTCCACACGGTGATGCAGGAAGCCCACCAGGTTGCCGACCGGTCCTATCTGGCGCCCGAATGCCATGCGGACCCCGCCGCGATGGGCATGAAGTCGGACATCTATGCGGTTGGCGTCATCGGCTACCAGCTCCTCACTGGCGAGCTCCCCTTCAGTTCGGCCACGGAGCAGGTAAGCGTGGCCGGGCAGCTCCCGGTCAGCGGCCTGGAGGGTGCCGGTGTCCGGGTCGAGCTTGCCCACTGGCTGCAGAAGCTCTGCGCGACGGACCCGGCCGACCGGCCGACCGCGCTC
Source organism: Streptomyces cupreus (assembly GCF_014257025.1). Classification (GTDB taxonomy): domain Bacteria; phylum Actinomycetota; class Actinomycetes; order Streptomycetales; family Streptomycetaceae; genus Streptomyces; species Streptomyces cupreus. Next base: position 154,891 of record NZ_JACMSF010000004.1, on the reverse strand, counting down.
GACGCGCTGCGGCGACTCGATCTCGCTATGGGCGCGCGAAACATCCCGTCCAAGCGCATTGGCTCCTCCGCCGCGCCTCAGTCCGCCTCTGCGGCGGGGGTGGATGGACCGCGCGGCCCTGAGTTTTTCAAGGACCTGCCCGCCGACTTCCAGCTCGGAACGAAGTACCTGGTGCGGCATCGGCTGGGCCGCCCCGGATCGTTCGGCGTGGCCTACCGGGTGTACGACACCATCAGGAGCGTTGACCGCGCGGTGAAGCTGGTCCTTCGTGACCGGGACTCCGTCCTGGAGCGGCTGCGCCGTGAAGCGGACGTACTGCAGCGACTCCAACACGCGCCGCATCGCAACGTGGTGTCGATGGTGGACGCGGACAGGCTGCTGCCCCCGGACGAATACCCCTACCTGGTCTTCGAGTTCATTGACGGCAAGGACGTCGCCGAGGTGGTCCGCGGCGGGCGGATGGGCGCGGCGGACGTCCTGCGGCTCGCGATCGACACGGCCCGCGGGCTGCGGCATATCCACGAACTCGGGGTATGGCACTGCGACGTCAAGCCGAGCAACCTGCTCTGGACCGACGACGGGGTAAAGTTGATCGACTTCGGGATATCCAAGACCTCGGACTCCTCCGAAGGGCACACCTACACCAGTCCGCGCTACACCCCGCCCGATCTGGACCAGGTCCCCGCTGACGGCACCGGATACACCGACCGCGACTTGTTCGGGCTCGGCGTCACCCTGTACGAGGCGCTGACCGGTGGACAGTACCCGTGGGAAGGCGTCGAGTATCCGCCGCCCGGAGTGCGCCCGATCGATCCGCGCACCGCCTACAGCGGCTTCGGAGACCTCTCACCGGGCCTAGTTGAGATCATGCTGCGGGCCATTTCCCCCTACCGTGGCGAGCGGTTCACCACGGCTGAAGAGCTGCTGCGCGCACTTGAGGCCCTGGAGTCCGCGCGCATCGCGCCCATACCGCCGCCGCTGCCCGCGCGCTCCGAACTGTCGCCCGCTCCACCGGCCACCAGCAGCGGTGACGAGTCACTGCGGCCCGAGCCGAACAGCAATCCCTTCGTCGCGCACCTCCAGACGCTGTACAGCCAGAGCCGCCGCAGTAACCGAGGCACTCGCGGACTCGACCCGCACAGTATGTCCGTGTATGTCGAGACGGCCCTGGACCGTGAGCTCGTACCGGCGCTCCGCGAAGGTCGGCACGCGCTCGTCGTGGTCACCGGCAACGCGGGCGACGGCAAGACCGCATTTCTGGAGAGCTTCGAACGGCAGGCCCGCGATCTCGGGGCCACGTTCGGGCCGCGGCGGCCCAACGGCACCGACTTCACCCTGGATGGTCACCGCTTCCGCACCAACCACGATGGAAGCCAGGACGAGGGCGAGACCAGCGGCGACGAGGTCTTGGAGGAGTTCTTCGCGCCGTTCACCGGTGCGGACGACTCGTCGTGGCCCGTTCAAGGCGAGACCAGACTGATCGCCATCAACGAGGGGCGCCTGGTCGACTTCCTCAGCCATCACCACGACCGCTTTCAACACCTTGCCAAGCTCGTCAACCTGGGCTTGGCGGGCCGGCCAACCGGACAGGCCGCCGCTGTGGTGAATCTCAACGCGCGTGACGTGGCGGCCCGTCCTCTCGACACCGATGGGACGCCCCAAGACGGCGAGTCGCTGCTTGAGCGCATGCTCGACCGGATGACGCACAGCCGGTTTTGGGAGGACTGCAAGAGCTGTGACCTCGCCGCGACCTGTTACGCACGGCACAACGCCCAAACCTTCCAGCACCCAGCGGCCGGCCTGCAGGTCAAGCGGCGGCTGCGGCGCATCTACGAACTGACCCAGCTACGTGGCAAGTTGCACATCACCCTCCGGGACCTGAGGTCGGCCCTCGCCTTCACCCTCACTTCGGGCCGCGACTGCGCCGAGATCCACCAGCTGTATGCGGCCGGCGACGCTCGGGAGATCCTGGACAGCTTCTATTTCTCCGCGCACCTTGGCACCCCGCCCGCAGCCGACGGGACCCCACGGGAACGGGACCGGCTGCTCTCCCTGTTGCGGGAGGCCGATGTGGCGTCGGTTCCCCAGCCACAGCTCGACCGGCGGCTCGACTATGCGGGACTCCTCGAGGACCGTGCACTGGTCACGGTCGACGGCCGCAGCGACCACGGCCGCACACTGCTGGGCCAGCAGTTCCAGCAGCTGGGCCGGTCGGCTGCCGCCCGTACCTCCCAGGCGGCGGCGCACCGCCGCTACGTGGACGCGGGCCGCCGGCTGCTCTACTTCGAGCTCCACGACGAGGAGCGAGCAGAGCGGATGTTGCCGTTCCCCTCGGTGCTGCGCTTCATGGACCTACTCTCGGCCCGGAGCTCCCTTGCAGAGGAGCGGGACGACATCCTGCGTGCGCTCAACCGCGGCGAAGGACTGGTTGCCCCCGAGCGGATCGGTGACGCCCTCGCGCTGAAGGTGCGCGACGTGCAGGGGGGAACCATCCGCAGCTTCCGCCGATTCCCTGCCGCGGGGTTCCGCCTCGAACCCGGAGAAGCTCCGGACTCGACATACATCGAGTCCGGGCGCACCTCGTTGCGCCTCAGCTACCGCGACCCGGCCGGCAGTCGGGGCGGGACAGCCGAGTTGGACATCCGGCTCGACCTGTTCGAGCTTCTGCAGCGGTTCGAGCGCGGCTACCGGCCGTCTGTCGCCGACCTCCAAGGACAGCAGCTCGCCCTCGCCGTGTTCAAGAACAGGCTGGCCGCAGTCCCGTATCAGGAAGTGCTGCTAACGACACACGGACACGACCTGCGTCGTATCCACCGCACCGAGGACTCTGTACTGCACATGGAAGAGCTGACGGCACGGCAGCCGGACAGCGAAGATGAGCCGCTCGCCGAGGGCGCCGACCGGGTGGAGGAGACGACATGGCGCTGACCGGGTCCCTGGGCACCTTCCACCATCCCGGCATCAGCCGGATCGACTACAAGGCGCTGGACATGGACCGTGTCCTCACCGCGCTCCTGGCCCGGCTTTGGCACCAGGGACTGCCCAGCAAGATCAGCCGGTCTAAGACCCTCGAAGTCGACATGTTCGTCAAGCTGTTCCTGCAGCACCCCGAGGTGTTTGACGGCTTTGACCGGGAGACCACCACCCGCTGGACGGCCACCCATCTCCTGGATCTGGTCAACCGGGGCAAGGCTTCCGAGGCGGTGGCGAGCCCCCGGCCTCTGCACGGATTCACCTACCGCTTCCGCAATAGCCGGAAGTCTCGCCCGTACGGGGCCGACGAGCAGCTGTACGAGATGCTCGCCGAGGACCCGGGTGCCCTGGCCGGCCTGCGTGAGTTCTTCTTCTCCGACGTGGACCGGGCCACCGGGGCGATCACTCCCGGCCCGGGCACCGACGTGGAGACGCAGGCCCTGCTCCACCTGGTGGAGCAGGCCGGAGCCCAGATGCAGGACCGGCCGGACACCAGCAAGCCCCGCACGCCCTACCCGCCGCTCTGCGCCGAGCCAGCGCGGCAGCTGTGCCAGGACGTCATGCGGTTGCTGTACCACCAGGACCACATGCCACGCACCGTGCTCGTGGACTATCTGAAAATCCTCTTCGCCTTCCATCTGTCCCTCTACCACCTGCGCATGATGAAGCTGCTGCCCGCCGTCGTCGAGGCGGGCGCGGCTCCTGTGTCCTGCCGCAAGGGACACGCGGGAGAGGACGCGGCGGACCGCTGCCCGTACAGGGCGCGGCTCTTCCTCGACGTCGAAGGGACACCGGGGACCCCGGCCGCTGTGCTGGCCGAACGCAGCGCGGAGATCTGGTACCGGCGGATTCCCCGTTTCATCCAGGCGACCTACCAGGTGAAGAAGCTCGACGACTTCGCCGAGCATCTCGCCGTCAAGACAGACAAACTCAGCCGCCCTCGCGGGAGGAACTACTTCACCCCGGAAGAGGCTCTGCGGCTGCTCGGCAAGTCGTACCGCAAGGACCGCGACGCGTTCTTCCTACAGCGGACCAACCGGGTGCGCGACGAGGAGGAGGACACTCCCGCAGAGCTGAAGCAGATCACCCAGCTGGATCTTGACCCTTTCGACGAGTACATCGAGATGCTGATGCACTACAAGGGGCGCTACTACCGCCGCTATTTCGTCGAGTGCCTCGACACGATGCTGCTCAAGCACCGGCCCGGCGCCTTGCTCGCACAGCCGCGAGGCGGCCGCAGCGGTGGCGAGAACTCCACCCGCCGCTTCGTGCTGGACGCGCGGCTCCTGGAAGTGCTCCTTCAGGTGTCGTTGCTCCGGGAAGACAACGATTCGTCCGGCGATCTGAAGACGTCGCCGATGCGTGTGGATGAGTTCCTCGCCCTCCTGCAGGATCGCTACGGGCTCTACATCGACCAGCTGCCCGACTCCGACGGTTTCTCAGGCGCACACCTCGACGACCAGGCAGCACTGCGCGCCAACTCGGCGGCATTCCTCAACCGGCTTCGCGAGATCGGCTACTACCAGGACATGTCGGACGCCTATCTGACACAGACCATCACTCCCCGGTACGCCATCGGCGCAGCGGCGAAGACGGGAGTGGCGGCCCGATGAGCACAATCGGATTGGCGGAGATCACCCCCAAAGATCTCCGCGAGGCCCTCGAAGGCGTCCTCGTTCCCCGGCTGGCCAAGCTCGTCGGTGAGCGGACCGCCGGGCACTGCATGCGCGTCACCGAGGTGGAGGCCGAACTCGCGGCGCCGCTTGTGCGCCGGCTCCGGGGAGCGCTCGGCCCCGACGCCACAGTCTGTGTCCTCGGCACGGCCGACGACCTGGCCCCTGACCGGTCGTTCCATGACGTCACTGTCACCAGCACCAAGCTGGTCGAGCTCCGCAACCGCACGGAGGACGAAGTCCTCCCGGGCCCTCTGTTGGTCTTCGTCCCGCCGGGGATGCGGGTGAGCGCCGAAGACTCCTTCGGGATCGCGACGTTCGAAGAGGTACCTCTAGGCGATGCATACGGGCAGCTGGCGGAGCACCTTCTCGACCAGGTACCGGACCAACTGCGTCAAGGCGTGGACGAGTTGCTCGCCGCTCTCCGGGACGGCTCGGACCGTCGCATGGGTGATCGCGCTGTCGCTACGTATCTGCTGACACTTCAGGCCAACGCGTACCGTGAGCAGGTGGCCGGCGCAGCCGTCTTCCACTTCGGGCTCGTGCCCGACTTCGACCTGTTCGCCGACCCCACCCTTGTCAGGGAACGCGTCGAGCGGAACCGCGGGCTGGTCGACAAGCTGACCGGATCGACTCGATCGGAACGTCAGCGCGTCCTGGACCTCGGACTCAGCGACGCGGACTTCGCTGCCCGGCTCGCCGGCTTTGCCACCCGCTGCGGACTGGAAGACCCGGTGGCCTGGACCCGCCGCATCGTCGTCGAGCGGGAGAACTGGGGGCTGTCCTTCGGTAACTGGCACATCGACGAGCAACGGCGCGCCACCGTCTCCATCGAAGTGCGAGAGCTCGGACTGCCGGCCGCCGGAGACAACCCTGCGGACCTGCGCGCCTATCCGGCGCTGGAGGCCATGGCGGGGCAGCCTTACCTGCTCGCCGGCGAGAAGGGCGTACGCGAGGTGACGGCACGGTTCTCCGTGCAGCCGGACCCCCGCAAGGTGGACGGGCTCGAACGCTTCCGGGTGGAGATCGTCTCTGAGAACGGCGGACCGATCGGACGGATCGCTTACCGCGGCAAGGGAAAGACAGCGATAGCCGAGTTCAAGGCCCCGCTGCGCCGTCTGAACAAGATCGACTGGGAGGAGGGGTGGCACTACGTGCGCGTCACCCCACTCGACGCGTCGGACGTCGCGCTCGACGTCGCTCCCAGCGCCCACGACCAACCCGGCGGCGAGAGCGAACGCTTCTACGTCATCCCCGATGCGGAGACCGAGGAACCGCCCGAGCGGAGCGCTGGGCGTTACGAAGGCGTCGTCCAGGCACTGCGGTCCCTGCAATTCGAAGCGCTGGCCGCCGGCGACGACCCGTCGCGTGTAACAGTCAATGGCATCCGCTGGAAGGCGACCACCCCGCGCAGCCCGCAGCGCGTCCTCAACGCCAGAATCCACACGGTCGGCAGCGCCGAGATCCGCCTCGCCCCTCTGCTGGTACAGATCCAGCAGGACCTGCTGGCGCGGCCCAGCGACACCACGCTGCGCCGCTTGGTGCTGAACTCGAACGGCACAGCCGAATCGCCCACCGGCACCGACGAAAACCTGGAATGCGAACTGAGCGGGCGGGCAGCCGAGGCGTACGGCACCTTCCTCGCCGCGCGGCACGCCTACTTCACCGCAGTGAGCGGTCAGGGCGACGAAAGAGCAGGCGGGGCGGGCACCGGGGACCTCCTGGTGAGCGAGGCGATCGACTTCGAGCCCGTACGAGAAGTCCTAGTTGCCTATGCCGAGGCGTACGCCGAGCTGGTGGCAGCTCAATCGCTCCAGGTCGAGCGGTCCACAGACGACACCCGAGGCGCCGCACTCGTGACACTTGCGCGGCTTCAGCAGATCGACTGTGCCGCAATCACCCTGACCGACGGCCTCGGGCAGCGCGACACGATCCTGCTCGTCTCGCCCACGCATCCCCTGCGCGCGCTCTGGCTGGCGACCTGGTCTGCCATGGGCCAGGAGTGGGTCGGGCGACTCGGCGACGCAGACAAACGCCAGATCATCGCGGCCCGGGAATCGCTCCTTGACGCCCTGTCCCCACTGGGCTTCCCGTTCGCCGTTCCCCGCCAGGACGGGCGACTCATGGCCGCCGCGGACAACCTCACCCCGTACTGGGGCGTCTACCTCCCCAGTGAGACCGCGGACCCGCGTGGCCTGCTCGGCCGCTTGTCCACCGCCCTGAACCTCCCCACCGTAAGTTCACGCACCTCGAACGGCGCGAGCGCACTGTCCGGGACCGCGCTGGCTGACCGCATCGAAAGGTACGTCCGCCTCCACCCGTACGTCCGCACCCTCGTGTTGAACGTCGTCAACGCGGGCCGCGGCGAGATCGTCGCCGACGCGCTCCTCGAACTGCAGCAACGCACGGCCACCCGCGACCTCACGTACGACATTCGCCTGTGCGCGACCGACCCGGAAGCACAAGAGACCGGAGCGGCACTAGGCAAACTGCTCAGCGCCCAGAACCAGATCGCCTCCGCCGAGGCTGAAGCTTTTCTGCACACAGCGGGGGGCACACGGACCGCGAAGCTCGTCTACTCCGTCCGCTCCGTACGGGAGTTCAACCAACGCCCTGCCGAGTTCGACGCCCACCTGACCATCCTGATCGACGCCTTCGGCGGCGAACAGTACAGCTCCGTTGTACGTCAGGACATCGTCAACGCGCCGGTACACGGACTCGTCCAAACAACAGCCTCCACCTACGAAGACAACGAACAGCAGATCGTCTGGCGTATCGCCCCGCGTCACGGTACCGCCCTGGCCACAGAGGACGCCGAAGACCTCGCCACACTCATGAGCAGGATGCCCGGGCTGCTCGCCAGCGCGGCTGCCAATGTCGCCACCGCCGGACAGGCGCCGCGCAACGTCCCGTGCACCGTCCTGTCGCTCGACAACGCGGGCCGGGCTCTGCTCTACCAGGCGCATCAGGCCGGCGATTGGGTCGTCACCATCGACCGAACCCTTGGCCTGGAGTACTTCGACCATGCCGGACAGCACGGTAGGCCCGAATACGTCATCGACTACGCGCCCTCTCTCGCCGGCGGGCTGGGCCACCAGATCATGGTGAGCTCGAACTCGGTCGACGAACTACGCACCCTGCTCGGCCCCACGGCGGAGCAACACGGACTCGACGTCGAAGAACGCCATCTCAACACCTTCTTCGAGCAGCTGCGTCTGCTCTCCGGAAACCTCGCCTTCAAACTGGCCTCCACCGCACCCAACCAGCGCACCGAAGTCCTCGGCCTCTCCCTGGCCCGCCTCTACCTGGACTACCAGGACGTCCTCCAAAACCAGATCGTCGTCCCTCTCGACGCCCACCCTGAGCTGTACAGCGAAGCAAGGCGCCTGGCCCGAGAGCTTGGCGACGCCTCCTCCTTCCAGCGCAGCGACCTGGCCCTCTTCCACCTCAATGCCAGGGAACGGACCGTCGTCTGTCACCTCATCGAGGTGAAGTGCTACACCGCCCTTGACGACATCAGCGCCTACCAGAGACTGAAGACGAAGGTTGCCCAGCAGCTGGAGCGCAGCGAAACCGTCCTAGCCGAGTCCTTCGACCCGGCGCGTACCACTCCTGACCGTGTCGACCGCACGGTCAAGAACCTTGTGCTTGGCTCCATGCTGCGCTTCTACCTGGAGCGAGCAGCACGCCACGGCACGATGGGCCACAAACCCCGCGAGGCAGCACACGCTCTGCTCGACAGCCTCGACAAGGGGTACAAACTGAGCTTCACCCGCAGCGGCCTGATCTTCGACCTCGCCCGCAGCGGCACCGACCGGGAGCTCGACGATGGTGTGCACTTCCACCGGATCGGCAGCGACCTGATCACCGAACTGATCAACGCCATCCCCACCGTACGGCCGGGACTGCCCGAGCTCGGGGACACCCCTGTGGAGGACCAGGCCTCGGAGCCGGACGGCGAAGCCACGGCGCCCACCCTGGCGCTGCTGCAGCTGTCGGTGCCACGCCTGGCCGACGCGGAATTCCGTGCGCAGGACGCAGAGGCTCCCCCGGAGAGCAACAGCGAGGACGCTCCGGTGTCGGAGTCGGCCGTCACCGAGCCGGACGAAGCTGATGTCCGGGCACCTACCGACGCCCCGAGTGCATCGTCGGACCAGCAGGACCGCACGGACTCCGTAACTCCTCCGTCGGGACCGGATCCGGTGGCCTCGGAGCCTGGCCCGGAGCGGGGTGACGTGCAGGATAGTGCACACGATGTCCCTGCTCACGGTGACACCGATTTGCCTCCCCGCTCAGCCACCGTGCCCGCCCCACAGAGCTTCCCAGACGCTGTCACCGTCGATGCTCCCTTGGCTCCTTCAGCTGCGGCGCCTGCTTCGTCGGCCCCTGGAGTTTTTCTCGGTGTCGTCCACCCCTCGCCGCAGCACGGCGTGCTGGGCGAGGTGGCAGGCAGAACGGTCGCGCTCGACCTCAACGAGACACACACGATTAGCTTGTTCGGGGTCCAGGGAGGCGGGAAGAGCTACACCCTTGGCAGCATCATCGAGATGGCCTCCCTACCGTCACCGCCGGTAAACGAGCTCCCGCACCCGCTGGCAACCGTGGTCTTCCACTACAGCCAGACCATGGACTACGCCCCGGAATTCACCTCGATGGCGCGCCCCAACGACGACAAGGCTCAGCTGAGGGTCCTCAAGGAGCGTTACGGGGCCGAGCCGCGAGCCCTTGAGGACGTCCTGCTGCTCGCGCCGGCCGACCAAGTCGTCGATCGGCAGCGGCAGTTCCCCGATATTGCGATCCAGCCGCTGGCCTTCTCCTCCGCCGAGCTGCAGGCTTCCCACTGGCGGTTCCTCATGGGGGCCGTGGGCAACCAGTCCACCTACATCCGCCAGCTCACGCGGATCATGCGAGCGCATCGCAACGACCTGAGGCTCGACGTCATCCGACAGGGCGTGGCCGACTCGGGCATGCCGGACCATGTCAAGCAGCTTGCCCAGGAGCGACTCAACCTCGCCAGTGACTACATCGACGACAACGCCCAGCTCACCAGCCTCATCCGCCCGGGACGTCTGATCATCGTCGACCTTCGTGACGAGTTCATCGAGAAGGACGAGGCGCTCGGCCTCTTCGTCGTTCTGATGCAGCTGTTCGCCGAGGCACGCAGCGGCGGTGAGCATTTCAACAAGCTGGTCGTGTTCGACGAGGCGCACAAGTACATCGACAGCCCCGACCTCGTCGCAGGACTCGTCGAGACGGTCCGAGAGATGCGGCATAAGGGCATGAGCGTTCTGGTTGCCAGCCAGGACCCACCGTCAGTACCGATCTCCCTGATCGAGCTCTCGGATCACGTCATCTTGCACAAGTTCACGTCGCCCGCCTGGCTGAAGCACCTTCAGAAAGCCAACGCCGCCTTCTCCGGGCTGCGTTCCGAGCAGATGTCGCAGTTGCAGCCCGGAGAAGCGTACGTATGGGCAAGCAAGGCAACAGATAAGGCTTTTACCCATGGCGCGGTCCGCGTCCGGTGCCGTCCCAGAGTGACGAAGCATGGAGGCGCGACCAAGACGGCGTCCGGAGAAGCCTGAGTGAGGCCCCCCGCTGTGCGGGAGGTGCTGACTAGCTGGTCAGGGCGACGACCTACCCGCGCCCTGACCGGCAGCCAGGCTCAAGTGTTGCCATCGAGATGCGAGCGAGCCGCTTGAACGAAGTCTGTTCGCACTTCGTGGAAACGCTGCCACCGCCCGTGGGGGTAGCGCTCCACAGCCTCGCTCAGTGACAGCTGGTGTGCGTACGTGAAAACGAGGGCCGTGGTGTCAGAGGCAGATAGCAAGTCCAAGGCGAGGATCTGGAGGCCGAGGCGCTGTCCGTACTCCGTTCGGCCCGGATCGTCGGATTCCATGCCCCGCAGCTCGCGTAGCGAGCTGAGAACCGCCGCGATCGGCCGATGCTGATCGGAGGGAACTTCGCGCTGCTCGCGCTGCCCGGCTTGTTCGAGTACTCCCATCGCTCGCGCGGCGGTGAGTGCCTGCTCCAGCTCGAAGATCGTCTGGACCATGACGCCCTGCAAGGCGTAGCCCTTGGAGACGATCTGCTCAGGTCCTTCGAGCTCGATCTTGCGATATGCGTCGGTTGCGCCCACAGACCGAGAGTGAGCCGCTTCGAGTCCCAGCTCGGCCTCTGGCAAATCTTCGTCAGCGAGATGTCCTGCTACCTCTCCGGCAGCCAGCCTGAACTCATCCACGGCGCCGAGATATTCGACCCAGACGTCGCGCCTTACGGTCCGACGCCACTGTGCATTTTGGTCTCGCCCCTGCGCCTTGACCGCTTCGATGGCTGCGTTCGCCTGCTCCTGCATGCCGCGTGCCTGCCAGCGGGCCCCAAACAGGCCAAGCGCCACACCTGCCACCGCGATCAGCGCCGCGAGTACGGCAGCTGCCCCCTCATCCATCCCGGCATTGTTTCACGCCGAAGATCACGCCAGAGGGGAACCCGGCCGCGCCGACCGGTGGCTGCGAATGCGACGGGGTAGCCGGCCAGTCTCACGACTGCGGCCAACTGGCCACTGAGTGGCCATGGTTCGTGAAATTCGGCCACGGGGCCTGAGATCCCACAGGGCTCCTGGGGCGGATTCGCCCACGGCAGACGAGAAAGAGCGCCAAAGGACTGGAACCTCCTGCGGGACCATGTCAACGTACAACGTCCCGTAAAGAACCAGGTCAGCGTATAAACGCGGGCCTCCGGGGCGACCGCAGCATGCCGACCGCCCCGGCAGCCCGTACCCGCGTCCTACTCGGTCTTGTCGCCGAGGCCCCCAAGGAGGCCCACCTGTCGAATCCCGCTCTCCGATCGGCTTGCTTCACTGCTGCCACCCTCTTGGCGCTTTGCGCCCCGACGCGTGGACTGCACAGGAGTGAGAGGACTACGGCGCCCTCTGCACGGCGCTGTGTTTCTGCGTCTGTGCGGCTGGGCTGTTCAGTGAGGACTTGCTGCAACACGGCTACCGCTGGGACGGAGCGGCACTCGTGCACACCGCAACACACCCTGGAGTCGCTACCTGGCAGGTCGCCCGAGCCGTCGGCGCTGCCGAGCACATCGTGGCACCCCCTCCTCGACCGGCTGACTGACGATGGGCTCCAAGTGCTCGTGACAGGCGACACGACCCCCGGGCTCCAGTCGCGCCGGCTGGCCTCCTGAGCTTCGTCCGTTGGGAACTGTCCGGGGACTTCCCTGTGGCGGGGCGAAACATAGACCACGATCGCCGGTTAGCCAAACCGGCGATCGTGACGACCATTGAGGGTGTTCGCAGCGGCTGTGCTTGGCGGTGGAGCCGTGGCGGACGCAGTAGGCAGTGCCGCAAAGACGCAAGGGGAAAGTGATCGGCTCCCGCCTGCTGCTGCCCTGAAATCCGCAGCGCCTGTTCGCTGAAATACAGCGATGCCTCCGCCGATTAAGCGTGGGCTCCCGGCGTTGTTGATTCCGCTCTGTCGCCCCGCGCGCTCCATCGCAAGGAACCACCTCATGTGTCGATCCGCGATACCCCCTGCCCTTTTCCACCCCGGGCTGGCGGGCCCGCCCGCGTTGTTCGCCGCCTCCGCATCCATCCGCAATCGCGAGGTGGCGCCATGACGGTAGCGGTGCGACCTGGGCAGAAGCTGACAGTCGACGAGGTCTGCGCCGAGCTGCGGATCTCCCGATCGACCTTCTACGACTGGCGCCAGAAGGGGCGCGGCCCGCGCTGCATTCGACTGCCCAACGGCTCCCTCCGAATACGGCGCGGTGACTTGGAAGACTGGCTTATGGATTGCGAGGACCACTCTTGACGGACACGAGCTCGTTGGACGTTCGCTTCTACCCCATAGAGACGAACAAGCGGGCCAAGGGAAACACCTACACCGTCCGTTGGAAGGTGGCCCACAAGAAGCACAGCAAGACCTATAAGAAGAGCGCGGTAGCCGACGACGAGCGCGCGAAGCTGATGTCCGCGCACAGGAAGCGCGAGCCGTTCGACATCGAAACCGGGCGGCCGATCTCCTGGATGTCCAAGGCCGCCGAGGTGAACTGGTACGACTTCGCGGTCGAGTACGTCGACTGGAAGTGGCCCGACGCCTCCAGCAACACCCGGAAGAACATGGCGAAGGCTCTCACACCCGTGACCATCACCCTGCTGCGCACGCCGCCGCCCCAGCACTTCGAACCCGTGAAGGTCCGCAGAGCGCTACGGGAATACGCGTTCAGCGTCCGACAGCGTACGGACCCGGAGAAGCCCATACCGGCCGAGGTACAGACGATCCTCAACTGGGTCAAGCGCAACTCTCTCCCCATGAGTGCGTGGGAGAAGACCGAGCACGTTGACAAGGTCGTAACAGCCCTCAGCACGCGCCTTGACGGTACTGCCGCAGCCGCCAGCTCCGTCAGGCGCCACGCCCGCATCATGAATCTGGTCATGGCCTATGCGATCAGGCATAACTACCTGAAGGCCAACCCTCTGCCGAAAGGCAAGGGGCAGGGCGAGCGCACCGCTCCGAAAGTGGCCCAGGCCATCGACAAGCGATGCCTGCTGAACGGAGACCAGGTCGCGAAGATGCTGGAATGGATAGGCCGGCGCCCGCGTCGCGGTCCCATCTACCGGGCCTTCTTCGCCACCCTCTACTACGCCGGCCTCCGGCCTGAGGAGGCGGTCGCCCTCCGTGTGGGGGACGCCACGCTGCCGGAGTCGGGGTGGGGCGAGTTCCTGGTCCATGAGGCTCAGCCGGAGGTCGGCCGGCAGTGGACCGACACCGGGGAGGTCCATGAGAAGCGGCACCTCAAGGGACGGGCAGAGGGCGACACGCGTCTAGTCCCCATCCACCCGCGTCTCGTCGTGATTCTTCGCGAGATCATCGAGAAGTATGACCTCGGGTCGGCCGACCTTCTCTTCCCAGGAGAGAGGGGGGACATGCTCGCGGGGTCCGTGTTTCGGCGCGTCTGGGCCAAGGCGCGCGAGGAGGTCCTTTCCGAGCACGAGTTCAAGTCGCCGACTGGCAAGCGCGTGTACGACCTGCGTCACACCTGCCTGACGGCCTGGATGAACGAGGGCATCCCGCATTCAGAGGTCGCCGAGATGGCCGGCAACAGTGTGCCGGTTCTGCAGGCCATCTATGCGCGCTGCGTCATCGGCCAGCGCGAGGTCTACCTGAAACGCGCCGAAGCCGCTCTGGAGCTCCCAGAGGTGGCGGCGTGAAGAGCGGCCTCGGAACCCCATGAAGAGGGGGGCCGAGGCCGCTCTGCTTTGTGCTCGCAGGGGGGGTGTCGGGGAGTCCCGCCCCCCCGATTTTGTGGGACGCATGTGGGACGGACACCCGTAGAAGCCCGGTTTTGACCGGTGCCAGCCGGACTCGCCCCCTGGCGGAGGCGAAGAATCCGATTAACGTGGAAGACCAGGAAAACGCAGTCTGACCTGCGAAAACGTCGCCAGCCAGACCGACGGTCAGTGGCGCCCCCGGCAGGACTCGAACCTGCGGCCAAGCGCTTAGAAGGTGCCTGCTCTATCCACTGAGCTACGGGGGCCGGTGTGGTGGCCTCTGTCGTGGTGCTGCCCGGGTGTGGGCTGATCCGTGACGTTGCCGGGGACAAGGATAGGGCTCCCGCATCCTCGTCCCTGCTGCTTCGCCTCCGTGGCTCAATGTGGAGGTTCGGTGAAGCGGTCCTGATAATCGCAGGCAGGTACGAATCGTGCACCGCTTTTGGCGTCTCGCGCACCGGGTGTTGTGCACTCGTTATGCCTGGACCATGCCGGTGTCCCAGTCATCCCTTCCATCCCTTGTGTTCCGTCGGCGCGCAGACATGCTCATATGCTTCAGAATTCCCCTAAAATTGGGCATTCTTCGCATGTGGTGACCTTGGACGTACGGCCTCAGCTGATCGACGCACTCTCCGCTCTGCGCGACCGTGTCGCAGCCGCACGCTTTCCGCTTCCCCTGGCGGGGGCGCCACGCGCGCGTGCCAACCGCGACGAACTGCTCGCCCAGCTCGACGACTACTTGGTGCCCCGGTTGAGAGAGCCTGAAGCGCCCTTGCTGGCCGTCGTGGGAGGTTCCACCGGGGCCGGAAAGTCGACGCTGGTCAACTCCCTGGTGGGCCGGCGGGTCAGCGAGGCGGGGGTGCTGCGGCCCACGACCCGGACCCCGGTGCTGGTGTGCCATCCGGAGGATCATCACTGGTTCAGCGGGATGCGGGTACTGCCCGACCTCACGCGCGTGTGGGTGCCCCAGCAGGATCCCGGCGACGAGCTCCTGCTGCCCGGCGAGGACCCCGCGCGCGTGCTGCGCGTCGAGACCACCGAAACGCTCCCGCGCGGTCTCGCCCTGCTGGACGCGCCCGACATCGACTCCCTGGTCGCCGACAACCGCGTCCTCGCCGCCGAGCTGATCTGCGCGGCCGACATCTGGATCATGGTCACCACCGCCGCCCGCTACGCCGATGCCGTCCCCTGGCACCTGCTGCGCACCGCCAAGGAGTACGACGTCACCCTCGTCACCGTCCTCGACCGCGTACCCCACCAGGTCGTCTCCGAGGTCTCCCGGCAGTACGGCGCCCTGCTCACCAAGGCCGGCCTCGGCCACGTACCCCGCTTCACCGTCCCCGAGCTGCCCGAGTCGGCCTGGGGCGGCGGCCTCCTCCCGGCCAGCGCCGTGGCGCCGCTGCGCACCTGGCTCGTCCACCAGGCCCAGGACCCGGCCGCCCGCCAGCACGTCATGGCCCGCACGGCCTACGGCGTCCTCGACTCCCTCAAGGCCCGGATGCCCGGGCTGGCCAGCGCCGCCGCCGCCCAGTACGCCGCCGCGCTCCGGCTCACCTCCGCCGTCGAGTCGGCGTACGACAGCGAGCACGCGCGCGTACGCGGCCGCCTCCAGTCCGGCGCCGTCCTCGCCGGCGACGCCCTCAAGCGCTGGCGCGCCTTCCCCCTCGACTGCTCGGCCGGCGAACTGCTGGACGCCCTCGCGGAAAGCCTCGCGGCCCTGCTGCTGTGCGCCGTCACGGCCGCCGACGAGCGCGTCGACGAGGCCTGGCGCCGCGAACCGGCGGCGGCCGCCCCCAGCCTCCGGGACCGCGACCCCACCACGGAGAGCGCCGAGCACCGCATCGGCCTGGCCGTACGGCGGTGGCGGCGCGAGCTGGAGGAGTACGCCGAGGACGAGGTGCGCAATCTCGACCGGAGCGCCGCGCCCGACCCCGACGTGGTCGCCGCACTGGTCGCGACCGCGCTTCTGGGCGGCCGTAGGGCCCGTTCCGCGGGCGAGCGGCTCGCCGAGCGTGTCGGAGCCCACGGCGCGCTGCGGCTGCGCGACCGGGGTGAGCGGCTGCTCGCCGATCACCTGAACCGGGTCATGCACAGCGAACGCGAGCGCCGGCTCGCCCCCCTCGACGCCCTCGACGTCCACCCCGAGCCACAGGCCGAACTCATCGCCGCGCTGTCCGTACTGCAGAAGGAGAGGTGACCGGTGACCGCCATCACTGACCAGGACCACGACCAGGGACACACGGAACCCGCCGAGGACGGCGCCGCCGAGAGCGTTCCCGAGGAGGCCGAGGCGTCCGGCGGGGGTTCCGACGAAGCCGTAGAACCTGAGGAGGGCGAGCACGCGCGTGTGGACGATGACACGGCCGGTGCCGACTCCGGGACCGGCTGGGACGACGGGCTGATCGCGCGGCGGGTGAACGAGGCCGCTGGGGAGCAGCCCGTACCCGCCGTGGAGAGCCAGGCCTCTGTCCCGCAGACGGCGACCACCCTGGCGTACGACGGCGCCCTGCGGTCGCGGCTCGACGCGCTGCGCGAGCTGGTGGGGCTGTCCCGGACCCGGCTCGACAGCCGGACCCTCGCCGAGGCCGGACGGGTGCTCGACGAGGCCGCCGCGCGGCGCCGACTCTCCGGGCAGCACACCGTGGTCGCCCTCGCGGGCGCCACCGGCAGCGGCAAGTCGCAGCTGTTCAACGCGCTGGCCGGGGTGACGATCTCGGAGACGGGCGTACGCCGGCCGACCACCGCCGCGCCCATCGCGTGCAGTTGGAGCGACGGCGCGGCAAGCCTCATCGACCGGCTCGGTATCCCGCCCCGGCTGCGCAGGCGCCCCGCCCAGCACGCCGACGCCGAGGGGCAGCTGCGCGGCCTCGTCCTGGTCGACCTGCCCGACCACGACTCGGCGGCCTTGCAGCATCGCGAGCAGGTGGACCGGGTGCTGGCCCTTGTCGACGCCGTCATCTGGGTCGTGGACCCCGAGAAGTACGCGGACGCCATGCTCCATGAGCGCTATCTGCGGCCCATGGCGGGCCACGCCGAGGTCATGTTCGTCGTCCTCAACCAGACCGACCGGCTCCCCGGGGAGGCGACCGATCAGGTCCTCGACGATCTGCGGCGGCTGCTGGACGAGGACGGCATCGCGCTCGGCGAGTACGGCGAACCGGGCGCGACCGTGCTCGCGTTGTCCGCGCTCACCGGGGACGGCGTCGGTGAACTGCGCGAGGCGCTCGGCCAGTTCGTGGCGGAGCGCGGGGCCGCCGCGCGCCGGATCTCGGCCGACATCGATGCCGCCGCGTGGTGGCTGCGGCCCGTCTACGCCACCTCCCGGCGGACCGGGCTGAGCGAGGAGGCCCGGGACGAGTTCGCGGCTCGGCTCGCGGACGCGGTCGGCGCCACGGCGGCGGGCGAGGCCGCCGAGCGCGCGTGGCTGCGCAACGCCAATCGCGCGTGCGGGACGCCCTGGCTACGGCTGTGGCGGTGGTGCCAGGACCGGCATGAACCCCCCACGGGACGGCTCCCGTTGCGGGCCCAGGCCGACGAGGAGGCCACCGCGCGTCAGCGCGTCGAGCAGGCGGTGCGTACGGTCGCCGAGCGGGCGTCCGGCGGGCTGCCGACGCCGTGGGCCCAGGCGGTGCGCGAGGCGGCCGTACGCGGTTCTCAGGGGCTGTCCGAGGCGCTGGACGAGCTGGCCGCGCGCGCGGGCCTGCCGCCGGGGCGGCCGCCTCGGCCCGGCTGGTGGCCGGCGGCGGTACTGGTGCAGGCGTCGATGACGCTGCTTCAGGTGGTGGGCGGGCTGTGGTTGGTGGGGCAGATCGTGGGCGTCATGGCGCCGAATCTGGGTGTGCCGGTGCTGTTGATGGTGGCCGGGATCATCGGGGGGCCGCTGGTGGAGTGGAGCTGTCGGATGGCGGCGCGGGGGCCGGCGCGGCGGTACGGCATGGAGGCGGAACGGCGATTGCGGGAGGCGGCCGCCGGGTGCGGGAGGGCGCGGGTGCTGGATCCGGTGGCTGCGGAGTTGTTGCGGTATCGGGAGGTTCGGGAGCAGTACGGGCGGGTGACGGGGGTGGGGGTGTGAGCCGTGGCCGGGGAGTGGCGCGGAACGCCTCGTTCGAGTGGCGGGGTTTTCCACAGCCCCGGGCTGATCCACAGCGCGCGGCGGGCTCGGTCCGGCGGAGGCAG
Source organism: Streptomyces cupreus (assembly GCF_014257025.1). GTDB lineage: Bacteria > Actinomycetota > Actinomycetes > Streptomycetales > Streptomycetaceae > Streptomyces > Streptomyces cupreus. The sequence goes on along the minus strand of NZ_JACMSF010000004.1, from coordinate 136,792 downwards.
TCTGGCTTCACGGCGATTCGCGAGGGACGCGATCGCCATTGCGAAAGACGCAGCCGTACGGGACGGGCCCGTAGGCGTATCCGGGAGGGGTGCAGGATGAACGACACGATCATCTCGGTCGTGGGGAACGTGGCGACGCAGCCGGTGTACCGGGAGGTCGCGACGGGACCGTCCGCGCGGTTCCGGCTGGCGGTGACCGCGCGCTATCTGGACCGGGAGAAGAACGAGTGGACGGACGGGCACACCAACTTCTTCACGGTGTGGGCCAATCGGCAGCTCGCCACGAACGCGGCGGCGTCGCTGACCGTGGGCGACCCCGTCCTGGTGCAGGGCAGGCTGAAGGTCCGTTCGGAGGTGCGCTAGCAGCAGAACTGGACCTCGGCCGATATCGAGGCGGTGGCGATCGGCCACGATCTCGCGCGGGGCACCTCCGCCTTCCGCCGCCCGGGCAGGCCGGAGCCGGCGGTGAGCGGTCCGCCCCCGCGTCCGGAGCCGGACTGGGAGACGCCGGAGACAGCGGGTCAACGGACTCCGGAACCCGTGGCGATGACGTGACATCAGTACGGAAGTGATCGTTGACCGAACTGCGGCTTATCGGCGAGTGCGTGCCGAACGACCCTCGGTGGATTTGTCGATAAGCCCTGTTCGCAGTGGATCCCCGCGATAACGATTCCGAGTCGGATCGCTGGTCCCACGGGATCCCTGGGAAGCGTGGTGCGCCTGGTCCTTAGGATGCCGAACAAGGCTCTCGGGGCTTGTAGTTCTGCTGGTGGGACCGTACCCCCCACATCAACGGGTCCTGCTCGAAGGGGAATTCTGTGCTTTCTTCTTTCGCCGCGCCGTCCGGGCGTGGCCGAGGGGCGGCCCGACTCGCCGCCGCGACGCTGGTGTCCGGCCTGCTCGCTGCCGGTGTGCTGGTGGCCGGTGCCGGCCAGGCCGCCGCCACCGACGGCACGACACAGAACCAGGGCGGGGCGACCGCGACGATAGGCGGCCTGAAGACCTACGGCGCGGCGGTCATACACGACGAGGCCGGCGACCAGGAGATCTCGGCGGGCCTGTTCGAGATGTCCGTGGACGGCGGCGGGACCCTGCAGACGTACTGTGTGGACCTGTACAACCCCACGCAGAAGGATGCCAAGTACCACGAGACGCCGTGGAGCGGGACCTCGCTCGGCGTCAACGAGAACTCGGGCAGGATCCGTTGGATCCTGCAGAACTCCTACCCGCAGGTGAACGATCTGGCTGCGCTGGCCAAGAAGGCGGGCCTGCGGGGCGGACTCACCGAGCAGGACGCGGCGGCCGGCACGCAGGTGGCCGTGTGGCGCTACTCGGACGACGCGGACGTCGACGCCGTCGATCCGCAGGCCGAGAAGCTCGCCGACTACCTGGAGAAGAGCGCCCGTGACGTGGCCGAGCCGGCGGCGTCGCTGACCCTCGACCCGCCCGCGCTGTCCGGGCGCCCGGGCGAGCGGCTCGGGCCGGTGACGGTACACACGGGGGCGTCCGCCGTGACGGTGACGCCTCCGGCGGACGCGGCCACGAGCGGCGTACGGATCGTCGACAAGACAGGCAAGCCCGTCACCTCGACCGCCGATGGCGGTCAGATCTACGTCGACGTGCCCGCGGACGCGGCGGCCGGCACGGCGGAGCTCACGGTGCAGGCCTCGACGACGGTCCCCGTGGGCCGCGCCTTCACCTCCGAGAGCCGCAGCCAGACGCAGATCCTGGCCGGCTCCAGCGAGTCGACGGTGTCGGCGACGGCGCGGGCGACGTGGGCGAAGCAGGGCCCGATACCGGCACTGTCCGCGACGAAGAACTGCGCGAAGGGCGGCGTGGACATCACGGCCGCCAACGAGGGCGACGAGAGCTTCTCCTTCGAGCTGCTGGGCGCCGAGTACACCATCGGTGCGGGCGAGTCCCGAACGGTGACGATCCCGCTCCAGGAGGACCAGGCCTACGACTTCACCATCGAGGGCCCCGGCGGCTTCGCCCAGCGCTTCACCGGCGTCCTGGACTGCATGACCCAGGCGGCGGAGGCCGCGGAGGCGGACAACACCTCCACCCAGACCCTGACGGAGCCGAGCCCCGCGACGGTGGGCGGCACGTCCCGCGACACCAACCTCGCGGCGACGGGCAGCTCCGACGCGACGCCGGTGATCGCGGGGGTGGCGATCGGGCTGGTGTTGATCGGCGGGGCGGCTTTGATCGTGGTCCGCAGGAAGAAGACCTCTGAGCAGGACTGACCGCTGGAGCCAGAAGTCGTCCGCGTCGATGTCGTCCGCCTCAGGGGCCCCTCCTGAATGAACCCGCAGATCGTCCGCAACGCGTCTTCGCCGAGATCCAAGGGCGGAAGGGCAGCGCGTAAGGCTCTGCGTCGATCCCGCTGTCCGGGGTGCGAGACCGAGGGCACGCCTCGGTCTCGCACCCCGGACAGAGCCGCCGCACCATGCCGACAGTCCGCCCAAGATCCGCCGCCCCCACCTGCCGCAGCAACCCTGGCACCTCCCCCTCGGCGTACACCGGCAGTCCCGTCTTGGCTTTAGGAAAGGCCAGGTCAGGGGGATCGGGGGTAACGGGTTTCCTCCCAAGGGTGGCGGTACGGCAAGATGGGGTGTATCTGCCCACTGCCAGATTTCAAGCTGCCGGACGGTTTCTCTTGGCTGAGTTCATTTACACCATGCGCAAGGCGCGCAAGGCGCACGGCGACAAGGTGATCCTCGATGACGTCACCCTGAACTTCCTCCCCGGGGCGAAGATCGGCGTCGTCGGCCCGAACGGTGCCGGTAAGTCGACCGTGCTGAAGATCATGGCGGGGCTTGAGCAGCCCTCCAACGGGGACGCCTTCCTGTCGCCCGGTTACAGCGTCGGCATCCTGCTTCAGGAGCCCCCGCTGAACGAGGAGAAGACCGTCCTGGAGAACGTCCAGGAGGGTGTCGCCGAGATCAAGGGCAAGCTCGATCGGTTCAACGAGATCGCCGAGCTCATGGCGACCGACTACTCCGACGCGCTCCTCGACGAGATGGGCAAGCTTCAGGAGGAGCTCGACCACGCCAACGCGTGGGACCTCGACGCTCAGCTGGAGCAGGCCATGGACGCCCTCGGGTGCCCGCCCGGCGACTGGCCCGTCACCACCCTCTCCGGTGGTGAGCGGCGCCGCGTCGCGCTCTGCAAGCTGCTGCTCGAGGCCCCCGACCTGCTGCTGCTCGACGAGCCCACCAACCACCTCGACGCCGAGTCCGTGAACTGGCTGGAGCAGCACCTCGCCAAGTACGCGGGCACCGTCGTGGCCATCACCCACGACCGGTACTTCCTGGACAACGTCGCCCAGTGGATCCTTGAGCTCGACCGCGGCCGCGCCTACCCCTACGAGGGCAACTACTCCACGTACCTGGAGACCAAGCAGACCCGTCTCAAGGTCGAGGGGCAGAAGGACGCCAAGCGGGCCAAGCGGCTCAAGGAAGAGCTTGAGTGGGTTCGCTCCAACGCCAAGGGGCGGCAGGCGAAGTCCAAGGCACGTCTCGCCCGGTACGAGGAGATGGCCGCCGAGGCCGAGAAGATGCGGAAGCTGGACTTCGAGGAGATCCAGATCCCGCCGGGGCCGAGGCTCGGCAGCGTCGTCGTCGAGGTCGCCAACCTCAACAAGGCCTTCGGGGAGAAGGTGCTGATCGACGATCTTTCGTTCACGCTTCCTCGTAATGGCATCGTCGGTGTCATCGGTCCCAACGGCGCCGGCAAGACCACCCTCTTCAAGATGATCCAGGGTCTGGAGACCCCCGACTCCGGTTCCATCAAGGTCGGCGAGACCGTCAAGATCTCCTACGTCGACCAGAGCCGCGAGAACATCGACCCGAAGAAGACCCTGTGGGCCGTTGTCTCCGACGAGCTCGACTACATCAATGTCGGGCAGGTCGAGATGCCCTCCCGGGCGTATGTCTCTGCCTTCGGGTTCAAGGGGCCCGACCAGCAGAAGCCGGCCGGAGTGCTCTCCGGTGGTGAGCGCAACCGGCTCAACCTCGCGCTCACCCTCAAGCAGGGCGGCAACCTGCTGCTCCTCGACGAGCCGACCAACGACCTCGATGTCGAGACGCTCTCCAGCCTGGAGAACGCGCTGCTGGAGTTCCCCGGCTGCGCCGTCGTCGTCTCCCACGACCGGTGGTTCCTCGACCGGGTCGCCACGCACATCCTCGCCTACGAGGGTGACTCCAAGTGGTTCTGGTTCGAGGGCAACTTCGAGTCGTACGAGAAGAACAAGATCGACCGGCTCGGTCCGGACGCCGCGCGTCCGCACCGCGCCACCTACAAGAAGCTGACCCGGGGCTGATCGATCTTGCGGCACATCTACCGCTGCCCGCTGCGCTGGGCGGACATGGACGCGTACGGCCACGTCAACAACGTGGTCTTCCTCCGGTACCTGGAGGAAGCCCGTATCGACTTCCTGTTCCGCCCGGACAAGGATTTCCAGCAGGGGTCCGTGGTGGCGCGCCATGAGATCGACTACAAGCGGCAGCTCGTGCACCGGCACCACCCGGTGGACATCGAGCTGTGGGTCACGGAGATAAGGGCCGCCTCCTTCACCCTCTCCTACGAGGTGAAGGACGGCGACCAGGTCTATGTCCGGGCGTCGACGGTGATAGTGCCGTTCGACTTCGAGGCCCAGCGGCCTCGCCGGATCACCTCCGAGGAACGGGAGTTCCTCCAGGAGTACACGGACGACGACGAGGAGGAGGCCGTCGCCGCATGACGGTGCTCCACCTCGCCGACGAGGGGGAGGCGGCGGATCTCGCCGCTTTCCTCTCCCGGCTGCTCCACTACGACCGTTCAGCCGCGGTGCGCCTCCAGGCGGCCGGCACCGCACTCGCCGTCTTCGGACGCCCGCCGTCCTTCGAGGTGCTGGCGATCCGTACGGCGCGGCTGGCCAAGCCCTACGAGAACGGGCTCGATGTCACGCTGGACGTGACCGTGTCCGCGGGTGAACTGCTGGAAGCGGTGGACGAGTCGGCGGCTACGGCTGTCGTTCCCGGCGCTGTCACCGGGCCGCCCTGGGCGGGGGTGCTGCCGCCGCGGGGTGGGTGGCGTCCCGAGCCGGGGTTGCCGGGGCCGGATGCGCTGCGGGCCATGGTCGGGGCGGCGGTGGCCGAATTCCGGGCTCGTACCGAGGAGCTGGGTCCTGAGGGGCGTACGCGGGCCGAACTCGACAGGATCGGGCGGGACATCTGGTCGAGGGCCGTCGGTGACACGCACCTGCCGGTGCGGGCCGTGCACGCGGCGCAGTCGCTGGGCTTTCTGCGGGCCGCTGGGGAATTGGCGTTGTTCTCGTCGGGCGTGTGGCTGCGGCTACGGACGCCGTACGGGTCGATCGCGGTCCGTCGGGCGGGGCTCGGGGGGCTGGACGTGAGCGTGTCCCGCTGATCCCTGGCGGGCCGGGCCGACGCGGGGGTGGGCTTCGCTCACGTTGCCGCTCAGCCCTGTGTGTTCACCATCGACGCCGCCGCGTATGTCAGGTAGTTCCACAGAGTGCGCTCGTGTTCCTCGGAGAGGGCGAGTTCGTCGACCGCGTCGCGCATGTGCTTCAGCCAGGCGTCGTGGGCCGCGCGGTCGACCGTGAAGGGGGCGTGGCGCATGCGGAGGCGGGGGTGGCCGCGGTTCTCGCTGTAGGTCGTGGGGCCGCCCCAGTACTGGATCAGGAAGAGCGTGAGGCGCTCCTCGGCCGGGCCCAGGTCCTCCTCGGGGTACATGGGCCGCAGGATCGGGTCCTCGGCGACGCCCTCGTAGAAACGGTGGACGAGGCGCCGGAAGGTCTCCTCCCCGCCGACCTGCTCGTAGAAGGTCTGCTCCTGAAGCGTGCCGCGCCGAATCTCATTCACATCCCCTATGGTCTCAGACGCCACGACCCAGGACGGAAGACTTAGGACCCTCCGGCACTCGCCCCGCGCCGCGTGCCGCAGGACAGTGGAGACATGAGCGCGCACGATCTCGACCGGGACGACAAGGAGCTCGCCGACCTCGCCGCCACGGCGCGGGCGGAACTCGTGCGTGAGATCGACCGGAGCGGGGCCTGGGACGAGGATCCGGTGTGGCGGGAAGTGTTCGCGGACGTGCCGCGTCATCTCTTCGTCCCCTACTACTACTACGTCGGCGCCGTCGGCGGCTACGAGCGGCGCTGGGGCGAGAGCCCCGAACCCGGTGCACGGGAGCGCTGGATGCGCGGCGCCTACGCGGACGTACCGCTGGCCACCCGGCTGCGCGACGGGGAGCTGCTCTCCTCCAGCAGCCAGCCCTCGCTGATGGCGATGATGCTGGTCGCGCTGGGTGTGGAGGACGGGGACCGGGTGCTGGAGATCGGCGCGGGGAGCGGGTACAACGCCGCTCTGCTCGCCCGGCGGCTCGGCGACGACGATCTCGTCACCACCGTCGATCTGGAGCCGGAGATCACCGAGTGCGCGCGGCAGCATCTGGCGGCCGCCGGGTACCACCCCGTCGTCCTGACGGGCGACGGCGCGCGGGGTGCTCCGGAGCGGGCGCCGTTCGACCGGATCATCGCGACCTGCACCCTGCCGTCGATCCCGCCCGCCTGGCTCGCCCAGTGCCGGGAGGGCGCCCGGATCCTGACCCCGATGGCCACCGGCCTGGTCGCCCTGACCGTGCAGGACGGCAAGCATGCCGAGGGGCGGTTCCTGCACACGCCCGCCTACTTCGTCCCGCTGCGCGGCGGCGACCGGTCCGAAACCGAACCGGCGCCCCTCGGCGGAGTGCCGCGCCCGGCCAGGGATCACGACCTGTTCCGCTTCCTGCTGGCGCTCAGCCGCGAGGGCCTGGACCCGCAGGAGGCGTACGCGCTGTGGGGCCGCGAGGGCGCACCGCAGCGTCAGCGTTACGGCATCACGGTCAGCGGCGAGAGCCAGTGGGCCTGGCTGGACGATCCGGAGGGGCCGTACTCCTGGCCCCTCCGTTGAGGAGCGGACTCAGCCCCTGCGGATGGTGATCGTCGTCCACGCGCCGACGTGGACCCGGTCGCCGTCCTGGAGCGGTACCGGGACGAAGGGCTGGATCGGGTCCTCGGAGCCGTTCACCGTCGTGCCGTTCGTCGAGTTCTGGTCGACGACCGCCCAGGAACCGTCCGGCTGCTGGACCAGCACCGCGTGCTGGTGCGAGACGCCCGGGTCCTCCGGCGGCACCGACAGGTCGATGTCGGGGGTGTCACCGGTGGAGTGCCGACGGCGGCCGATGGTGAGCTGGTTGCCGGTGAGGGTGCGCTGCTGCTCGGGCGAGTACGCGGGCAGGTTCAGGCCCGCGGCCTCGGGGCCCGAGCGCTGCATCATCGCCATGAAGTACTCGCGGTCCGGGCCGATCGTCGCCGTCCAGGTGGCCGGCTGCTGCGGGTACGCCGGGCCGGGCGGGGGCGGGGCCTGACCGGAGCCGGGCTGGGGGTAGCCGTAGCCGCCGCTCTGGGGGCCGGGGCCGCCGGGCGCGGTGGAGGACGGGGGCGAGATCACCCAGTCGTCCTCGCCGCCGCCGAAGGACGGGCCGCCGGGCTGGGGGCGGTTCGACTCCTGCGGGAAGGCCGGCGGGGCGGGCGGGCCGGAGTGGAAGGCCTGCGGGGCGCCGGGGGCGCCAGGTCCACCGGGACCTCCGGGGCCTCCCGGGCCTCCGGGACCGGCGGGCGGTGTGGGACCGGGCGGCGGCGGGACCGGCCGCGAGGGGTCACCACCGAAGCCGGACGGGCCGCCGGGGCCACCCGGGCCGCCGAAGGCTCCGGGACCGCCTGGTCCGGAGGGGCCGCCAGGTCCGGCAGGTCCGCCAGGTCCGCCCGGGCCGCCGAAGGCGCCGGGACCACCGGGCCCCCCGGGTGCGGACGGGCTGCCAGGTCCGCCCGGACCGCCGAAGGCACCAGGCCCTCCGGGGGCGCCGGGCCCACCGGGACCGCCAGGGCCGTTGAACGTACCGGGGCCGCCAGGTGCGCCGGGTCCACCGGGACCACCAGCCCCACCCGGCCCCGAAGACGGATCCGCCCCGAACGGCGGAATCGGCTCGGCCGGCCGGTTCATCTGCGAAGGCCGCGAGCTCTGGTAGTCGTACGAGTCACCCCCGCCGTAGGACGGTCCGGGCGGCGGCTGCTGGAAGCGGGCCGCGGGGCTGGGGCCTGCGCCGGGCGCCGGCGGGCGTGGGGCGGCAGGGGTGTACGAGGTCGCCGTGTTGGTCAGGAAGTTCCACCGGCACTCCTCGCAGAATGGCGCACCGCCCTCACGCGGCGTACGGCACTGCGGGCAGAGCTCCGGCTCGGGGTCCGGTACGGCGGACAGATGCGGCGGCCGGGCACCGGCGGCCGGCGGCGGGAAGCCGTAGCCACCGCCGGGCGGGGGCGGCGGGGGAGGGGGCGGAGGTACGGCACCGGCCATGCGGTGACCGCAGACCTCGCACCAGTCGTCGGAACCCGACTGGTGTCCGTTCGGGCAGGTCGGCATGTCGGCGCTTCCCCCTCTCCTTTCCGGCCGTCACGACCGGATTTCTCCAACCCCGAGGGGTCAGGCTCGCGTTATTGCTCGGGTACTTCTTGTGTCACTTCTTTACACGAACAGTCTTTGTCGACCGGGTTTCGAGAGTCATCTCGTCGGCCTCCGCGACCTTCGCCTTCAGTCGCACAGTACCTGCCGCGGCGTCGACCACGTCCACCACCTTCGCAAGGAGTTTCGCCGTATCGGCGTTTCCGGAGGCGCTGGCGAGCTGAACGGCCCGGCCCAGTTTGGCCGTTGCGCCATCCATATCGCCCGCTTTGCGCAGATCAAGCCCTTGTTGGATGGCTTGTGCCAGTTCCGCTTGCCCGGTGTAGTGGGCTACTTGGGGGTTGATCGAGGTGGACGCGACCATGTCGTCGGTCCACACGGCCCGTACCAGGCCCTGGGTGCCGAGGTTCTGGACGCCGCCGTCCGGCTGCGGGATGACCAGCGAGACCCGGGCGGCCAGCATCTCCTGGCCCAGGTCGGCGGCCGGTACCTCGACACAGACGTGGTAGTCACGGGACTCGTCTCCCCAGGAGCCGGTGGGATAGTCCCCGGAGCGCGGGCCCGATTCGGTGCGGCGGTCGGTCAACTCCTCGACCGTCGGCGCGACTTGCTTGACGAATTTGATGGTCGTGCCCACCGGTGTCCACACCCTGAGGGCGACGTCCGCGACCTCTTTGCCCATCGCCGTCTCCATCATCTGCGTGAAGTCGGCGGCGAGGCCCGCCGGGTCGGCGACGATGTCGGCGGTGCCGAGCAGGGCGGAGGCGATTGCTGTGACTTCTTTCACTTCCCAGTCGGTGCCCACACCGCGTGCGTCACAGGTGAAACGTCCGGCGCAGGAGTTCAGCGCGGCCCGCAGATCCTCAGGTGACTCGTGTTCATTGCGGCCGTCGGTGAGCAGGATTCCGTGGCGGATGGCGACGTCCGCGGAGGACAGCAGCCGGTCCGCGAGCCTGAGCCAGGTGCCGATCGCCGTACCGCCGCCCGCGCTGAGCCCCCGCAGCGCCTGCTTGGCCCGGTCACGGGTGGTGGCGTCGGCGACCGCGAGGCGCCCCGCGCCCGGGTAGACCTCCTTGGCGACATGCGTGCCGCCGATCACCGCGAAGTGCACACCGTCGCGCAGGGTGTCGATGGCCGCGGCCGTCGCGTCCCGGGCGTTGCGCATCTTGGTCGGCGGATAGTCCATCGAACCCGAGCAGTCGACCATGATCGCCACCGCGGCGGACGGGCCCTGCCCCGATGTGAAGAGGTGGGGTGCCGCGACCGCGCTTCCGATCGTGCCGCCGCCGGTCGCGGTGACCGTCACGATCGCGTTGACCTCGCGGCCCCCCTCGGGGAGGTACTCGTTCTGGTACACGTCCATCGAGAACTGCGGCACGTGCGACTTCGAGAAATTGGCCATGCCTTCTCTGATCCCCCTAGGTCACCCCACCACCGGGGTGGGGCGATGTCTGATGGCGGACCGGTCCCCTCCGGTCCGTCGAGGCTTCCCCGCTGCGTGGCCTCAGGCCGATCCTGCCCCCATCGGCGGGGCCGGGAACGGCAGCACGGCCACTGTTACGTTGTCGTGGCCCCCGCCGTCGAGCGCGTGACCGACCAGCACCTGGGCGCTGTGCAGGGGGCGTACGGCCGCGTCGAGGGGCACCACGTCCGCCATCTCCTCGGCCGCCTCGGCGTAGTTCCACAGACCGTCGGTGCACACCACCACCACACCCGGCCGGTCCGGCTTGAAGGAAGCGGTGTGCGGCTCCAGTTCGTAGGCGTCCGCGCCGAGCCAGCCGGTGATCGCGTGGGCGCGCTCGTCGGCGTACGCCTCGGCCTCGTTCATCAGGCCCGCGGCGACCATCTGCGCGGCCCAGGAGTCGTCCTCGGTGAGCCGGGCCGGGGGCGCGCTGCGGTCCACCGGGACCCAGTAGACGCGGCTGTCGCCGACCCAGCCGACGACCAGCAGCCCGGAGGTGATCACGGCGCCGACGAGGGTGCAGGCGGGCGCGTTCTGGTGCGGGGCGTGCTCGCGGGCGGTGGCGGGCTCGCCGGCCAGCGCGTTGACCGCGCGGGAGGCGGCGACGATCGCCTCGTGCATGGCCTGCTGCGGGTGTGTGCCGTGCGGCAGGGCCGCCAGCAGTGTGTCGCTCGCCGCGCGGGACGCGGCCAGCGAGGCGTCGTCGGGGCGGGTCGCCGAGGAGACGCCGTCGCAGACGATCGCCAGGACCGCGGGGGAGCCGTCGGCGAGGGCCGTGCACCCTACGGCGAAGGCGTCCTCGTTGCGGTGGTGGCGCAGTCCGCGGTCGCTGACGGCGGCGATCGGGCCGCACTCCTGTTCCATGTGGTCGCGCTCGCGGGGCTGGGCGTGGCCGCAGTTCTCGCAGTAGCCGTCGTGGTCGACCCGGCCGGCCCGGCAGGCCACGCACACCTTGGCGGCCTCGGCGGGGGCGGGCTGCTCGGCGGCGATCCGCGGGTCCGGCGCCTGGAGCGGGTACTCGTCGGGCTCGGGTGCGCGGTCGAACCGTACGCCCCCGTGATCGGCAGGCGGCCGGCCGCGGCCGTCGGACGCCGATCCCTGGAGGTCGGCCGGCAGATGAACCGCTGCCGGGGTGTCCGAGCTGTCCGGCTCCGAGGCGCCCGGCCAGGCCACGTCGGCGGCGCCGGGCGGCGGGGGCGGGGCCGTGCCGTTGACGGCGGCCGGTGTGTCGGCGAGGGCGGACAGGTCGTATCCGCACTTCTCACAGAAACGGTCACCCGACTGCAGCGGTTCCGCGCAGCTCGGGCACTTCGACAGAGCGGCCTGCTGGGGCATCTGCGACATCAACTACACCCACGTCCGGGGGCGGTAACGGTTGGCACGTTCCACCAGGTCGATCCTCTCCTCGCCGCCCTGCGCGAGCCGGGCCAGCGTGCGGTACGAACGCTCCAGGCCGAACCGCAGTCCCCGCTCGTCCAGGCCGCTGCCGAGCAGCAACCGTCCCCCGGCGGCGGTGGGGACGGAACCTTGGCCACCGGAGAGTATCCAGTCCAGCGCACAGCCGAGCACCTCCGCCGCCAACTGCTCGCGGCGCGCCGGGTCCAGACCGTAAGCCTGAAGCGCCTCCACCTGGCCCGCGGCCGCGGTCAGGTCGTCCAGGAACGGTACGTCACTGCCGACGACGGTGCGCTGCCGCAGCCGCGCCCGTACGGCGGCCACGCGCGCGGCCGTGTAGTGGATGGAGCTCTCCGGCACCGACTCCAGCGTTCTGACGGCGCCGAGCCGGTCACTGCCGGCGAGCTGGACGCGAGCCAGGCCGAACGCGGCGCTCACATAGCTCGGGTCGGTCGACCAGACCAGGCGGTAGTACTCGGCGGCGTTGTCCAACTGCCCGAGCACCTCCGCGCACAGGCCGAGGGCCAGCTTGGGCGCGGGCTCGCCGGGGAAGGCGTCGTAGATCGCGTCGAAGGCGAGCGCGGCGCCCTCCTGATCGCCGGTCACCAGCGCGGCCACGCCCCGGTACCAGACCACCCGCCAGTCGTCCGGCCGTTCGGCCTCCAACTGGAGCAGGGTCTGGTGGGCGGTGCCCGCGTCGCCGTTCTCCAGCCAGGCCCGCACCTGTCGCAGCCGGGTCTCGGTGGAGGGCGCCGGGGCGGCGGCGAGCGCGCTGACGAGTTCGGCGGGCGCGGAGGTCATCAGGCCCGCGAGGAAACCGGCGTTGGGATCACCCGGGTCCACGTGCGGCACGGGCAGGGCGAGGGCCGCGGCGGGGGTGGGGACGGGCCTGACCATGCTGCCGGACAGGGCGGGGGCGGGGGCAGTGGCTGCGGTTCGGCCGCGTGCCCCCAGCCGGGAGACCTCACCGTCGAGCTTCGGGAACAACTCCGTGTCCGTGACCTTCACTTCGGGCCCGAACAGTGTCGACAGCGCGGGCCGCGCCCGGCCCGTCTGAAGCGATACGACCTCCCGGAGCACGCCCGTCAGCTGCTCCGCCATCTCCTGCGCGGAGGCGAACCGGCGGGCCGGGTCCGGGTCCGTCGCCCGGACCAGGAGCCGGTAGAAGGACTCGTACTGCCGGAAGACCTCGATGTTGTCCGGGTCGGGAAGGGAGTCCACGAAGACGTTCGTGTAGCCCTGGAAGTCGAAGGTGAGCACGGCCAGGGTGCGGGCGACCGTGTAGAGGTCGCTGGCCACCGAGGGGCCGACCTCGGCGACCTCTGGCGCCTGGTAGCCCACCGTGCCGTAGATGGCCGACTCCTCGTCGTCCATCCTGCGCACGGCGCCCATGTCGATGAGCTTGAGCTGGCTCTCGGTCTGGATGGCGTTGTCGACCTTGAAGTCGCAGTACAGCAGGTTGCGGCTGTGCAGATGGCCGAGCGCCTCCAGGGCCTCGATGCCGTAGGCGCATGCCTGCTCCACCGGCAGCGGATCGCGCTTGCCGGTCGTGGTGCGGCGGTCGTTGGCGATCTCCTTGAGGGACTTGCCGCCGACGTACTCCATCACGATGTAGCCGTCGAGGGAGCCCGTGCGCTGGTCCAGGTGCTCGACGAAGTTGTAGATCCGCACGATGTTGGCGTGCTCGATCTCCGCGAGGAAGCGCCGCTCGGAGATCGCGGCGGCCATGGCGTCCTGGTCGCCGGTGTCCAGCAGGCCCTTGAGGACCACCCAGCGGTCGGAGACGGCGCGGTCCACGGCGAGGTAGATCCAGCCGAGACCGCCGTGCGCCAGACAGCCCACGACCTCGTACTGGCCGTGCACCACATCGCCCGACTTCAGCTTCGGGATGAAGGAGTACGGGTGGCCGCACTTGGTGCAGAAGCCCTCCGTACGGCCCGGCCTCTCACCGCGCGCCCGGCCCACCGGCGCCCCGCAGTCCGAGCGGGAGCAGAACCGCTTGCGCTCGGGCACCTCGGGGTTGTCCAGCACCATCGCGCGCGGGTCGGGCCGCGGCACGTCCGGCACATCCACCAGACCGACGCCGAGCCGGCCACGCCCGGAGCTGCCGGCGGCGGAGCCGGAGCTGCGCACCGACACCGAGCGGCCGGTGGAACGGCCCGACAGGGAGCGGGAGAGCCGCCCGGACACCGAGCGGCGCGACTTCGACGACTGCGAGGACGTACGAGAGCTGCTGCGGCTGCTGGAGCGGGAACTGCCGCTGCCCGAGCCGCCCTTGCCGCCGCCCGTCACCCCGGTGGGTGTGGAGCCGACGATGCCCGAGGTGGAGACGACCGGGGCCAGACCGCAGGTGTCGCAGTACAGCTCGCCGCCGCCCACGTCCTCGTACGTACCGCCGCAGCCGGGCCGCTGGCAGGTCTGCTGTGCCTGACTCATGACCTCGTCTCCCCCCGACGATCCTCCGGACCGCCCTGCTCCGGCACGCGCGGGGCACCCAGCAGTTCGGCGGCCGCCCGCTGGTAGCGCAGGACGGCCTGTTCCGCGACGCGCAGGTCGCAGGGCGCGCTCCACAGCATGCGGCGGGCCGCGTCGTACCGCTCGATGAGGAACGGGTCCTCGGCGAGGCCGTGCCGGGCGACCTTCGCCTTGTACGCGTCCAGACGGCCGCGCAGCTCGGCGCGGACCGCGAGCGGCGCGGTGACCGCGGTCAACGACTCGCGGGCGCGCAGCAGTTCGTCCTCCGCCTTCTGCTCCAACGACTCGAGCAGCGGGGACAGCCGGTGCCACTGGGCGTGTCTGCGGTACTCGGCGGCCGTCGCCAACTGCTCCTGGAGCACGGTCGGCGGGCCGCTGACGACCGGCACCTCGGTGGCGGCGATCTTCGCCAGCACCTCGCCGCGCGCGGTGCGTGCCTCGGCGAGGGTGCGGTCCGCGCGGGAGAGCACGTCCCGCAGCTTCACCAGACGGGCCTCGGCGTCCTGGCGGACGGTGAGCACGGCGTCGATCTCCCGGCGCACGTCCTCCAGGGCGCGCGCCTCACGGTCGTAGACCGTGGTGTCCGGCTTGCCGCCACCGGGGGCCGAACTCCCGGGCGCGGGGCGCCAGAAGGCCAGCGGGTCGGACACCACCTGCTCGCGCAGGTTCGTCAGCGTGCGCGTGATGCGCTCCAGGTCGTCGCCCGCCGGGTGCTCGCCCGGGCGTACGCCCACGGAGTGCGCGAGCCTGCGGGTGCGCTGGAGCTCCGCGGCCAGTAAATCGATCCGGGCGGGCAGCGCCGACCACACCGCGTCGGCGGCGACGACCATGTCCAGGCTCGTCGCGTACAGCTCGTTCATCCGGTCCACCAGCGTGACCAGCGAGAAACGCTCGCTCAGCTTGCCCGAACCGCCGTGCAGCGTCGGCGCGTTGGCGGTCGCCGTGGCGGAACCGGCGACCGTGACGGACTCGCCGCGCAGCAGCTCGGTCAGCTCCACCAGGTCCTCGCGGCTGGACCAGCGGCGCCGGGAGCGGATCTCACGGGCGCCGCGCAGGGCCGCCGTGTAGGCGTCGAAGTAGGCCCACAGCAGCGTGATCGAGGCCTCCGCGGCCGTCCAGCGCTCCTTGGTGACGCCGGTGAGTTCGGCGCCTTCGAGGAGTCTGCGGCCCGCGTGGTCCTGGAGGGCGAGCAGCGAGGTCTCGATCGCCTCGTGCTCCGCGCCGAGCCGCGCCAGCGCACGGTCCACCTCGTCCCGGTCCATCACCGGCCCGGGGGGTCCCGTGACGCCCATCGATCACCTCTCGCTGCTGTGTTGTGTGGCTGGGGGTGTTGTTTCTCAGTGAATCCGGTGAATCCGGTGAGTCCGGTTCAGCTCTTGCGGAGGTACTGCGGTGCGGGCGGCTCCGAATCCGCAGCCTCCGTTCCCAGTGTCGCCGATAGCCACTTGTCGTACGACGCCTGCCAGCCGCCGGAGGTGTCCTTGCGGTAGTCCACCAGGATCTGGTTGACCCGGCGTACCAGATCATCGGCGTCCTTCTTCATCGCCACGCCGTAGTACTCGGTGGTGAACGCCGCGCCCTTCAGCTCGACCGTCGGGTCCTGCGCGGCCTGGCTCGCGGCGAGGGCGCCGTCGGTCACCACCGCGTCCACCTCGCCGAGTTGGAGCCGGACCAGGCAGTCGAGCTGGTTGGGGACGGTGTTGGAGATGTCGGCGGAGGCGGGCAGGTCGCCGTCCTTCTGGCCCTGCTCCAGCGTGGAGTACGCCGTCGAACCCTCCGCGGTGCATATCTTCCGCTCGGCGAGGGTGTCGTCGTAGCCCTTGATGTCCGAGGACTTGGGGGCGAGGACCTGCTGGCCGGTCTTGAAGTAGGGAGCGGAGAAGGCGACGTCGGTGAGCCGGTCGCAGTTGATCGTCATGGTGCGGACCACCATGTCGACCCGGCCCTCCTGGATCGCCGGGATGCGCTGGTTGGTGGGGATCGCCTTGAACTGCACGGCGTTCGGGTCGCCGAGGATGTCCTCGGCGATGCGGTGCACCAGGTCGATGTCGAAGCCCTCCAGCTCTGCGGTGCCGGTGCTGTTGGGGTTGCGGTAGCCCCAGCGGTAGCTGTTCTGGTCGACGCCGACGATCAGTTTGCGCTTCTCGCCCTGCCGGTTCTTGATCGCCTCGATGGTGGGGCCGTCGGCGCCGGACGGGGAGAGCGTCTGCTTCTCCGGGTCCGTGCACTCCTCCTCGGCGCGGGCGTGGGTGCCCTTGGCGATCCCCGGGCCGCCGGTGCCGGTGCTGCCGTCGCCGGAGGCCTGGGTGAGCGGCAGCAGCAGCGCGAGCACCACCGCCAGGGCGCACACGGCCGTCATCGCTCCCACTCCGCCCCAGCCCCTCAGGCTGGCCCGCAGACGTCGTGCGTGCATCGTCATGCCCCCTCTCACCGGTACTCCGACAGCCTGCGGCCGATGCCCAGGACCGCGCCGGCCGCGCCCAGGACGGCGAGGACCGCGGCGCCGATGGACAGCCCCGACATCGCGTCCAGGCCGTCGCCGGCCGCCGCCTTGAACTCGGTCGTCTCGTGCTTCAGCGCGGTGGCGAGGTTGGCGTCGACGCTGTCGAAGCACTCGCCGGTCGTGCCCTTGGCGCCGATCACCTTGTCCAGCGCCTGCTGGTACTCGCCGTTCTCGTCCTCCGCGCGGGCGGCCGAGTGGCGCTTCTTCCACTCCGTCATGTTCCCCACGGCCGCGGTGACCGGCTGCTCGCCCGCCTCGTCGTCGGCGAGCTGCTCCGCGAGGGCGAGGCCCTTGCCGAGGGTGTCCATGTCCTGCTGGAAGTCGTAGTCGTAGGCGTCGTACGTCTCCTCGCCGACCTTCTTCGTCTCGGCGCCGCGGGAGACCAGCGTCAGGTTCTCGTTGCCGCGGGCCTTCAGGGAGGCGATCCGGGCGTCGTGCAGGACGTTCAACGAGCGGACGCCGTGGTCGTAGGAGTCGTTCAGGCTCGCGCGGGCCACGCTGTGGCCGACGACCAGCCACAGCAGGACCACCGTAGCGGTGGCCGTGGCGGCGACCAGGCCGTGGTTCAGGACGCGGTTGGTGCGGCGGTAGTTGCGGTGCTGGGCCCAGGCGAGGGCGGCGAGCGCGAGGACGCCGAGGGCTATCGCGGCCCAGGGGTACGGGGTGGCGCCGTCGTAGTCGTCGCGCAGCCGCTGGTTCTCCTTCTTGTAGAGATCCTCCGCGGCCGGGAGCATCTCCTGCTGCATCTTCTCGTTGGCGTACCGCAGATAGGCGCCGCCGACCGGGAAGCCCTGGCGGTTGTACGTCCGGGCCTGCTCGACCAGGCCCTTGTACTCCGGCAGCAGGCGGTTGAGCTCGGCGATCGTCGCGGCGGACGGGGAGTCGGGGTCGGAGTTGGCCGCGGCGTTGACGAGTTTCTCCGCGGCTGTGCTGATGCCCTTCTCGTAGCGGACGCGGTTGACGCCGGTCTCCGCGCGGCCGGCCAGGAAGCCGCTGGAGGCGGCGGTGTTGGCGTCGGCGAGCGAGCGGTAGATGTCGGCGGCGTCGTTGCTCAGGGGCTGGCTGCTGTGCAGGACGTCGTCGGCGGCTGCCGTGCGGTCGGTGACCTGCCAGGCGGTGACGGCGCCGAAGGCTACGACCAGCAGGGCGAGTACGGCGCCGATGATGCGGAGCCGGCCTGGTTCCGTGGTGGCGGCGGCGCGGAGTCGGTCGAGGCCCTCGGCGAAGGCGGTGCGACGTGTTTCCGGGGGTGTGGGGGGTGTCGGCCGGGCCTGCTGTGGCGGTACCGACGGCATGGTGGGTACGCCGGGGCCCGGTGGTGCTGTGCTGCTCTTCGTCGGCTGTGTCACTTCGACCTCCCCCATGGTCATCCGTCGCCCGCAAGTATCACTGGCGGGACTGACATTCGTCACGGTGGGTCCGCCGGCGGCCTTGCAGTATCCCGGATCACCCCCTGCCCATGAATACGCCCAGCGAATCGGTTCGGTTCCGGTGGGGGGTGCGTTGGGGGTACGCCGGGTCCTGGTTCGCCCCCGCCGGACGGGCTGAAGGGAGTTTTACCGCTCGTAGTACGCCCTCACCCTTCTCTCCGCCCCCACCTTCGCCCCCACCCGGTCCAACCCCAGCAGCACGGCGCCCACCACCGGAGGTGCCGTCACCACTCGGGGTACTGCCTTTGGGGCTCGTGATGTCAGCAAGTTCCGTATGGCGTCGTCCAGTTGGGGGTGGTGGGCCGCCAGGACGCTGCCGCCCAGGATCACCGGGGTCTCCTCCGTCAGGAGGTCCAGTCTCGTCAGGGCCACCGTTGCCATCGCGACCACCTCCTCCGCCAGGCGGTCGACCAGGGAGCGGGCCACCGGGTCGCCCTCCGTGGCCGTCGTGAAGAGGACCGGGGTCAGTTCGTGGCGGCGGGACTGGGGGATGTGTTCCAGGTGCAGGGCCTCTATCAGGGCCTGCATCGACCCCAGGCCGAAGTGGGCCGGTAGTGCGGACGCCAGTGCCGTCGGCGCGCCCCGGCCGTCCTCCGCCCTTGCCGCGTGCCACAGGGCCTCCTCCGCCAGGCCCCAACCCCCGCCCCAGTCACCGGAGATGCGACCCAGCGCGGGGAAGCGGGCCGTGCGGCCGTTCGGGAGCATGCCTACGCAGTTGATGCCTGCCCCGCAGACGACGGCCACGCCTCGTGGCTCGGCCACCCCCGCCCGCAGGATCGCGAACGTGTCGTTGCGGACGCCGACCGTCGTTCCCCACGCGCGCGCGTGCAGCGCGGCCGCCAGCTGTTCCTCCTCCACCGGGAGGTCCGCGTTGGCCAGGCATGCTGACACATGGGTCACCGAGTCCACACCTGCCTCGGCGAAGGCCCGCCCCACCGCGTCCGCGACCTTGTCCACCGCCGCCGTCACCCCGACCGCCGGCGGCCGGAACCCGCCTCCTCGTGCCGTTCCGATGACCTCCCCGTCGGCCGTGACCACCGCCACGTCGGTCTTGCTGTTCCCCGCGTCGACGGCGAGAACAGTGCCCGTCACGCCCACGCGAGGTGCTCCCGGTTGTGCGCGATCAGCCGGTCGGTGAGGACCTCGGCGTACTCGTACTGGCCGATCAGCGGGTGCGCGAGCAGTGCCCGGAACACCCGGTCCCGGCCGCCCCGCAGCGCCGCCTCCAGCGCCAGGTGCTCGTAGGCCGTCACGTTCGCCATCAGCCCCGCGTACAGCGGATCCACCTCCGGCACCGGCAATGGCGCCGCGCCCTGCGGGCCCATCGCGGCCTGCACCTCCACCACCGCGTCGTCCGGGAGGAAGGGCAGCGTGCCGTTGTTGTACGTGTTCACCACCTGGTACGGACTCCCGCCCCCGCCCAGCAGCGCCGCCGCCAGATCCACCGCGGCCTCCGAGTAGTACGCCCCGCCCCGGCGGGCCAGCAGCTCCGGCTTCTCGTCCAGCGCCGGGTCGGCGTACAGCTTCAGCAACTGCCGTTCCATCTCCGCCACTTCGACCGCCCGCGAGGGCTTCGTACGCAGTTCTCGTACGACCTCGTCGTGGGCGTAGTAGTAGCGCAGGTAGTAGGAGGGGACCACGCCGAGGCGGTCCAGTACCGCGCGTGGGAGATGGAGGGCGTCCGCTATGCCCTCGCCGTGCTCGGCCAGCAGTTTGGGCAGGACGTTCTCGCCCTCCGGGCCGCCCAGCCGTACGGCCGTCTCCCAGGTGAGGTGGTTCAGACCCACGTGGTCCAGATGGACGTCCACCGGGGCGACCCCGAGCAGGTCCGCGAACCTGCGCTGGAATCCGATCGCCACGTTGCACAGCCCGACCGCCCGGTGCCCCGCCTGGAGCAGGGCCCGGGTCACGATCCCCACCGGGTTGGTGAAGTCGATGATCCACGCGCGCGGGTTGGCCCGCCGGACCCGTTCGGCGATGTCCAGCACCACCGGCACCGTCCGCAGCGCCTTCGCCAGGCCGCCCGCGCCGGTCGTCTCCTGGCCGACGCAGCCGCACTCCAGCGGCCAGGTCTCGTCCTCGTTCCGGGCCGCCTGGCCGCCGACGCGGAGCTGGAGCAGCACGGCGTCGGCGTCCTCCACCGCCCGGTCCAGGTCGTCCGTCGTGACCACCCGTCCCGGGTGGCCCTGTCGGGCGAAGATCCGGCGGGCCAGGCCGCCGACCAGTTCGAGGCGCTCGGCCGCCAGGTCCACCAGGACCAGCTCCCGCACCGGCAGGGTGTCCCTCAACCGGGCGAAGCCGTCCACGAGTTCGGGGGTGTAGGTCGAGCCTCCGCCGACCACCGTCAGTTTCATCGTGCGGGTCAACCCTTCACTCCGGTCAGCGTGACACCCTCGACGAACGCCTTCTGAGCGAAGAAGAACACGAGGATCACGGGGGCCATGACCAGCACGGTCGCGGCCATGGTCAGATTCCAGTCGGTGTGGTGCGCGCCCTTGAAGGACTCCAGGCCGTAACTGAGCGTCCAGGCACCGGGGTTCTCGGAGGCGTAGATCTGCGGGCCGAAGTAGTCGTTCCAGGCGTAGAAGAACTGGAACAGCGCCACGGCGGCGATACCGGGCTTCGCCATCGGCACCACGACCCTCAGCATCGTCCTGAGCTCCCCGCAGCCGTCCACGCGGGCCGCGTCCAGGTATTCGTTGGGGATCGTCAGCAGGAACTGGCGCAGCAGGAAGATGGAGAACGCGTCCCCGAACGCCATCGGGATGATCAGCGGCCACAGGGTGCCCGACAGATCCAGCTGCTTCGCCCAGAACAGGTACATCGGGATGATCACCACCTGCGGTGGCAGCATCATCATCGCGATGACCAGCATCAGCGACAGATTGCGGCCCCTGAAGCGGAACTTGGCCAGCGCGTACGCCACCGGGAGCGACGACACCACCGTGAGAACCGTGCCGAGGCCGGCGTACAGGAGCGTGTTGCGCCACCAGGTGAGGAAGCCGGGGGTGTCGAGGACCCTGCGGTAGTTGTCCCACTGCCAGGTGTCGGGGACGAGGTCGCGGGTGAGCGCCTGCTCGTCGCTCATCAGCGAGGTCAGGACCACGAAGACGAAGGGGAGCGTGAAGAAGAGCGCGGCGGCCACGCCGAGGGCGTGCACGGCGATCCACTCCAGCAGAGCCCTTCGGCGGGCGATGCGCACGGCCTCGCCCACCGGGCCCAACTCCACGGGTCTTTCCAGTACTTGAGTCATCAGTCACCTGCCTGGAGCAGCCCGCCCCGGCGGCGCATCAGCAGCGCCGTGAAGGCCATGGCGAGGGCGAAGAGAACCAGCGCGACCACACAGGCGCCGCCGTAGTCGAAGCGTTGGAAGCCGAGGTTGTAGACGAGTTGGGGGAGTGTCAGGGTCGACTTGTCGGGGTAGCCGGGCTCGAAGTGCTGCCCCGAGCCGCCGATGACGCCCGAGGCGACCTTCCCGGCCACCAGCGGCTGGGTGTAGTACTGCATGGTCTGGATCACGCCCGTGACCACCGCGAACAGCACGATCGGCGAGATGTTCGGCAGCGTCACATACCGGAACCGCTGCCACGCCGAGGTCCCGTCGAGCTCGGCGGCCTCGTACTGCTCCTTCGGTACGTCCAGCAGCGCGGCCATGAAGATGACCATCAGGTCGCCCACGCCCCACAGGGCGAGCGCGGTGAGCGCCGGCTTCGACCAGTCGGCGTCCGTGAACCAGCCGGGAGTCGGCAGGCCCATCCCGTCCAGGATCGAATTCACCGGCCCCGTACCGGGGTTGAGGAGGAAGACGAAGGCAAGGGTGGCGGCGACGGGCGGGGCGAGATACGGCAGGTAGAAGAGGGTGCGGAAGACGCCGGCGCCCGTCTTGATCTTTGTGATCAGCAGGCCCACCCCGAGTCCGAACACCACCCTGCAGGTGACCATCACCAGCACCAGCCACAGGGTGTTCCACAGCGCGGGCCAGAACATGGGGTAGTCGGAGAAGACGTACGTCCAGTTGTCCAGGCCCCGGAACTCGGGGGTGTTGAAGCCGTCGTACCTCATCAGCGAGAAGTACAGGGTGGAGATCAGCGGGTAGGCGAAGAAGACCGAGAAGCCGATCAGCCAGGGGGAGAGGAAGGCCAGCGTCCGCAGGGCGGACCTGCGGCGCCGTACGGCGAGCGTGGACATGGGCGGTTACTTCGCCTGCTCGATGTCGCGGTCGATCTGCTCGGCGGTCTTTCGCAGGCCCGCCTTGAGGTCCTTCACCTTGCCGGACTCGTACTGGTAGCCGAAGTCCTCCAGCGTCAGCAGATAGGTGGCGCCGTCGACGGAGGCCGGGGCGGTGGTGGACTCCGGGTGCTGGGCGATGTCCAGGAAGGTCTTGAAGGCCGGGTCCGTCTTCAGGTCGGGCGACTTCAGGGCGTCGAAGGTGGACGGCACGTTGTGGATGGCGTTGGCGAAGGCGACGACGGCCTCGGTGTCGGTCGTCATGTACTTCACCAGCTCCCAGGCGGCGTTCTGCTTCTCGCTCTGGGGTGCGATGCCGATGATCGTGCCGGAGAGGAAGCCCTTGCCGTACTCGCTGACCTCGTCGTCGGCGACCGGCAGCGGCGCGGTGCCGATCTCGAAGTCGAGCCCCGCGTCCTGGGCCATGCCAAGACGCCACTCGCCGTCGAGCTGCATGGCCACCTGGCCGGTGTGGAAGGGATGTTCGGCGCCCCACTCGTCACCGAAGGTGTTGCGGTACTTCTCCAGCCTGGTGAACCCGCCGAGGTCGTCGATGAGCTTCTTCTGGTAGGTGAACATCTCCGCGAAGCCCGGGTCCTCGGCGATGCTCGACTTGCCGTCGGCGTCGAAGTAGGAGTGGTCCCACTGGGACATGTAGTGCGAGACGACCGTCTCGTAGCCGTGGTACGTCGGCATGAAGCCGAGCTGCTCGTAGGAGTCGCCCTTGGGCTTCGTCAGTTTCTTGGCGACCTCGGCGAACTCCGACCACGTCTTGGGCGGGGCCTTGATGCCGGCCGCTTCGAAGGCGTCCTTGTTGTAGTAGAGGCCGTAGGCGTCGCCGAGCAGGGGCAGGGCGCAGCGCTTGCCCTCGAACCGCGTGTAGTCGAGCATCGGCTTCGGGATCATCGCGTCGAGGTCGAGCTTCGACTTCTCGATGAACGGCTTCAGGTCGAGGAAGGCTCCGGAGGCGCAGAACTTGCCGACGTTGGAGGTGGTGAACGACGACACCACGTCGGGACCGTTCGAACCGCCCGCGCGCAGCGCCTGGTTGAGCTTGTCGTCGTTGATGTTGCCGACGACCTTCACCTTGATGTTGGGGTGCGCCTTCTCGAATCTGGCGACGTTCTCCTCGACGGCCTTCACCTCGGCGGGCGCGCTCCAGCCGTGCCAGAAGGTGAGGGTGGTCTCGGCGTCGGGGTCGTCGTTCGCGCCGGAGCCGGAGGAGCCGGTGCAGGCGGTGGCGAGGAGGGCGAGGGAGGCGGTGAGGACGTAAGCCGCATTTCGGGCTGATATGGGCATGGTGAAGCTCCCTAGGGGGCGGACGGGGGCTGTTGCTCAGTAGCTCAGCTGTTCAGCGCGAGGTGTCGAAGACCTCGTCGCGGGTTGTCGCCAGCGCGCTCTCCAACGCGCCGCGCAGCACGGGGTGTTCGGTCACGTCGCCCAGCACCAGACGGGGCCGGGAGGCGGCGAGGTCCGCCAACTCGGCCTGGACGAGGGCCAGCAGCCGCTCACCGCCGGAGGCGAGGGCGCCGCCGCTGAGGACGACGAGTTCGGGGTCGAGCACGGAGACGAGCGAGGCGAGACCGGTGGCCACACCGGTCGCGTAGGTGGTGAGGAGCCGGCGCTGGGGGTCGGCGCCACTGTCCGCGACCCGCGCCAGCAGTTCGGCGGCGACCTCGGTGTAGGGGCCCTCGGGGATGTCGTCGATCCCCAGCTCCCGGGCGAGCCGTGGGAGGACCTGGGCGCCGGCCAGCTCCTGGTAGCCGCCGCTGTTGGCCCGGGTCACCTGGCGCACCAAGGGCGCGCCCGGCACCGGAAGGAAACCGACCTCGCCCGCGCCGCCGGTCCAGCCGCGGTGCAGCCGGCCGCCGAGGACCAGGGCGGCGCCGAGGCCTTCCTGGTTCCACAGCAGCACGAAGTCGTCGTGTCCGCGGGCGGCGCCTATGCGCTGTTCGGCGACGGCGACGAGGTTGACGTCGTTCTCGTACTCCAGCGGCATCGGCAGCGCGGCGGCGAGTTCGTCCAGCAGTGCGGGGGAGTGCCAGCCGGGCAGGTGGGCGGCGTAGCGCAGACGGCCGGTGGAGGGGTCGAAGGCGCCGGGGGTGCCGATGACGAGCCGGTGGACATCGTCCCGGGTCAGCCCCGCGGCCTTCACCGCGCCGTCGAGCGCGGCGGTGACCTGCTGTACTACGGGCTGTGTGGGGCGGCGGCCGGGGGTGGGCAGCTCGAACTCGCCGACTGTCTGTCCGGTGAGGTCGGCGACGGCGGCGCGGAGGCGGTCGGGGGTGACATCGAGTCCGGCGGCGTACGCGGCGGCGGGGTTCACGGCGTACAGCTGGGCGCTCGGTCCGGGGCGTCCCTCACTGGTGCCGGTCACGCGAACCAGTCCGGCGGCCTCCAGGCGGGCGAGCAGCTGCGAGGCGGTCGGCTTGGAGAGACCGGTCAGCTTGCCGATCCTCGTCCGGCTGAGTGGCCCGTGCTCCAGCAGCAGATCCAGCGCCGCCCGGTCGTTCATGGCGCGCAGCACGCGCGGAGTGCCCGGCGTACCGGCGGTTCCTGCCATGTCGACACCTGCCTTTCGGGGTCAGCTTCTCATGGTGCGCTGCCCTGGAGAGCACTGTTAGGAAGGTTTCCTATCAGTGTCAGGAAGGTATGCCGAGCGGTAAGGGGGCGTCAATAGGGGGTGGGGTCCGGCTGTCGAGTCGTTACCCGGGAGATCAATGCTCCAGGAAGGGGGCTGTGTCGAGGGTGGGGTACGGGTCCGGGAGGGTGAGGGGTTTGCCGAGGACCGCCGTGGTGCCCGATGCGTAGTGGGCCTTGGTGGGGTCGTCGCCGGGGTGGATCGGGTTCGAGTAACAGTGGGCTGTCCGTGTGGTGCGGTTGATCAGTACGTAGAGCGGGATATCGGCTGCCGCGTAAGCCGAGAACTTGGCGCCGGTGTCGATCGCGTGGTTGGTGGACGTGACCTCGCCCACCAGGGCGATCATGTCGGCCGGATACCAGCCCTTGTGGGCCGCGAGGTAGGCCGCATCCAGGTCGGTGGGCTCGCGGCGGAGAACGTAGAAGTCGGGAACGACCAAGGACATGGTGCTGCCGTCCTTGTCGGCGGCCCGGAAGCCCATGCCCATGCCGGCCAGCTCGAATCCGGCCATGGTGAACTGGATGGCTAGCCGGTAAGCGCCGTTGCTGTGGTTGTAGTTCGGCTGCGGCGGCACGATGACCATTCCCTCGATGTACTCGGCTCGAATCGGCAACGGCGACGCCTCTTCGATCGCGCTCAACAGGTCGATGGGGTCCATCTGCGTCATGACCGGCTCCGGGATGGGTTCGGCGCTCATCGCTGGTTCTCCTCGTCACGCTGCTGCCAGGCTAAGCCCGCGTCGGGTGCCCCGGCAGAACGATGGGGCACCCCGTGCGCTCCCGGCGCCGGAATGCCCCACCTCTTCACTCGAACGAGTGTGCTGAACCGTTACGGCGGCCGGGGTCCTACTTCGTCACGCTCGGCGGCGTCAGCGGCGTCGCCGCCTGGGCCTGCGGGGAGGAGGTGTTGGCGTAGGCCGACGGGGCGGCCATGCCCGCGGTCGGATCGGCCGCGGCCGCGTCCTCCACGGCCGGCAGCGGGCCGCCGACGATCTGGATGTCCGCCGCGTCGAAGGCCCGCTTGATCCGCCAGCGCAGCTCGCGCTCCACGGTCAGCGACTTGCCCGGCATGGTCTTCGCGGAGACCCGGACCACCATGGACTCCAGCAGAACGCTGTCCAGGCCGAGGATCTCGATCGGGCCCCACAGGAGCTCGTTCCAGGGCTCTTCCTTGCTCATCCGCTCACCGACCTCGGCGATCACGGCCTTCACCCGGTCCAGGTCCTCGGAGGGCCGGACGGTCACATCGACACCGGCCGTCGACCAGCCCTGGGAGAGGTTGCCGATCCGCTTGACCTCGCCGTTGCGGACGTACCAGATCTCGCCGTTGTCGCCGCGCAGCTTCGTCACGCGCAGGCCGACCTCGATCACCTCGCCGGAGGCCACACCCGCGTCGATCGAGTCGCCGACGCCGTACTGGTCCTCAAGGATCATGAAGACACCGGAGAGGAAGTCCGTGACGAGGTTGCGGGCGCCGAAACCGATCGCCACACCCGCGACACCGGCCGAGGCCAGCAGCGGCGCGAGGTTGATCTCGAACGTGCCGAGGATCATCAGGGCCGCGGTGCCCATGATCAGGAAGCTGGCCACCGAGCGCAGCACCGAGCCGATCGCCTGCGAGCGCTGGCGCCGGCGCTCCACATTGACCAGCAGACCGCCGATCGCCGTGCCGTCGACCGCCTGAACCGTGCGGTTCATCCGGTCTATGAGCTTGGTGATCGCCCGCCGCACCACCACTCTCAGCACCGCCGCGATCACCAGGATCAGCAGCACCCTGAGGCCGATCGCGAGCCAGGTCGACCAGTTCTCCTCGACCCAGCCGGCGGCGTTGGTCGCGCTCTCCTGGGCGTCCTGGAGGGAGGGGACCGCCGGCGTGGTCTCCGAGGGGGACGGGGTCGGTGTGGAACCGGCGGCCAACAGGACGGCGGACAAGGACACGGCGGGTACCTCCAGGTGCGGCGTCTGCCTCCCGGTACAGCGGTCAAAGGGCGTCAGGTCATCAAGGTCACGGAAAGGTCACCGAGGGGGCAGACCCACCACACTAACGGTGCATCGTGGGTGGATCGTCGCAATGTTCGGGGGAGAGACCGTACTCACCTGGGGATGAAGAAAGGTGTGGTCGAAAACACTCTCAGCCCGTTACCTGGACATGGTGGCGCTTTCACCAGGCCTGAGGGGAGACTGACTACAGATCGTCCCGGCGCGAGCCACGCGCCGCCGACGCCCAAGGAGGCATCCGTGCCGCATGTCCTGGTCCTCAACGCGTCGTACGAGCCACTCGGCGTCGTACCGCTCCGCCGCGCGCTCGTCCTCGTGCTCGAAAACAAGGCCGTATGCCTTGAGGAGTCCGGCGCCTTCATGCACAGCGCAACCGTCACAGTCCCCGCACCAAGCGTGGTCCGGCTCAAGCGATTCGTCCGGGTTCCCTATCGGGGGCCCGTTCCTCTTACCCGTAGGGCGCTGTTCGCGCGCGACGGGGGCCGGTGCATGTACTGCGGTGGCGTCGCAACCAGCGTCGACCACGTCATCCCGCGCAGCCGCGGGGGCAAGCACGTCTGGGACAACGTGGTGGCGTCATGCCGCCGCTGCAACCACGTGAAGGCCGACCGTCACCTGTTCGAGATCGGCTGGCGGCTGCGGCACAAACCGGCTCCGCCGACTGGTCTTGCCTGGCGCATCATCGGGACCGGGCATCGCGATCCGCGCTGGTTGCCGTACTTGCAGCCGTACGGCGCGGATGACGCCATGGCCCGGATCGACGGCATTTCTGCCTGAGATCCGGGCCTTTGCGATTTCGTTTACGGCATCCCCGCGCCCCCTAGGGGGTTGGGCGTGCCCCGCGTATGACGTACGCGGTGCCTCCCAGCAGGAACAGTGTCGCTGCCGTCGTCCAGGCTGTCCCGCCTGTTCTCGGCTCCAGCAGCCATGCCCATGCCGGTAGTGCGCCGCCCCTCAGGCCCGCGATGCCCAGGTACATCGCGCTCACGTACCCGAACACCGGGAGCCAGCTCAGGCGCGCGCCCAGTACTACCGCCGCCGCTGCCGTCAGGCCTGTGCAGCCGAGTACGTTACGGATCATGGCGGGTGGGCCGAAGGTCTGGGTGCTGGTGAGTACTGCCAGCGGGAGCAGGGCCGTGGCCAGGGCTGTGAGGGTCAGGAGGTGGAGCAGGCGGCGGCGCCACCAGGGGCGTACCGCTGTGCGGTCCAGTTCGTCGGAGGCCGTGTGGAGGCTGGTGCCGATCACCGCCGACGCGAACAGTGGAGCCAGGGCCACCACCGGGACCTGGCGGTCCGGGTCCAGATAGGAGTCCAGGGCGTGGGCTGCCCAGATCGCCAGGAGCGTGGTCACGGCCAGAGCCGTGATCGTTTGCGGGAGGGCGCGCGAGCGGGCGTACAGGACGGGGCCGGCTGTCGTCACAGGGTCGGCACCCCGCTCGGGTCGCATTCCTCCGCCGTCGCGAAGTACTCCGACAGCCAGGTCCGGCGCTCCTCCTCGTCCATCGCCAGCAGCCGGGCGCGGGCCTGCTGCCTGGCCTTGAGTTCCTCGCGGTCGGCCTTGCTGCCCTTGGCGTCCCGCTCGTCGAAGTACGCCTCGGCCGGGCTGGGCGCCAGGTAGTGCTCCACGGCGGCGTCCGTCCTGCCGACGGCGGGGTCCGTACGGTCGCACCAGGCCCGGCCGATCAGCATCATCCCGGCTTCCCAGGCGTACTGCTCCGGGTCGGTGAGCCTGCCGCGCACGACGGACGAGCCGAACGGCTTGATCATCGGCAGCTGCACCTCGTCCGGCCGCGACCCGCCGGGCCGGTCCTCGAAACGGACCGGCAGGTTCTCCACTCCCTCAAGGCGACCCGTCAGTCCGGACAGGGCCTGGGTGACCTGCGGCAGGAGCTTCTCGTAGCGGGCGCTGACGCAGATCTGGGGGGTGGTGGAGGTGTCGCAGACCTGGCGGCGGGCGATCGGGTCGGTATGCGTCAGGCCGTCGCCGGTCTGTACGAGCAGCGCCCCGGCGGCCGCCGCGGCGGCCAGTGGGAGCAGCGCCGTGGCCCGACGGTGGGCGGCGTGGGCGAGGACCGCGGCTATGGCCAGGCCACCTACCCAGGTCGCCGTCACTATGGGTTGCCACCACACGGGGACCCTGTTGGCGGACGTGTCGAGGAGCGGGGAGAGGTGGGCCAGGGCGTTCCGGCTGTCGTAGGAGAGGACGCCGAGGACGACGTACGCACCCATCGCCAGCAGCGGTGCCGCCAGTCGCCAGGGCAGTACCCGGCCGACCACCACGCCCGCGAGTGCGGCGCAGGCGAGGACGAGCGTGTCCACCAGCGGTACGACCAGGTAGGGGCTGTCCCCGGTGGCGCAGTACCAGGTGGCCAGCAGAGCGAGTGCGGCGGCGGCCAGGTGTCCCACGGCCACCCAGACCGCGACCGGCAGGGCCGAGGCGAGGAAGCGGGGGAGCGAGCCGCGTACGGACGTCTCCATCAGTTCGCCGGTACGGCGTCGGCGTTCCCGTCCGCCCTGCCAGCAGCCGGCGGCCAGCGCCATCGGGATGCCGAGCAGGGTCGCCGCCGTGTGCATCTGGTCCCGGGTCTCCGCCCAGCCGCCCTGCCAGGTCTCCGCCGGGACGGCCACGGCGACGGTGAGCGTGAGGAGGACCGCGCCGCCCGCCCAGGGGGCGAAGCCGCGCTGGAGTTCGGGGCGCAGGGGGTGGCGCGTCCCGGTGCTCGGCCTTTCCGCGAGGAGAGTCATCGCGCCGCCACCTCCCGTACGGCCGCGGACTCGCGGTGGGCGCGCAGGGCCGCCGTATAGCCGCGCTCGATCGGGTTGTCGCCGATGCCGTCCGCCGTCGTGCCGAGGGCGGTCAGGGAGTCGGGGGTGCCGCGGTAGGCGAGGCGGCCCGCGGCGATGAGGGTGACCTCCGTGCAGGCGGCGGCCACGTCCTCCACCAGGTGCGTGGAGACCAGGACGGTGGCCGTGGCGCCCAGTTCGCGCAGCATCTCGCGGAACTCCACCCGCTGCTCGGGGTCGAGGCCCGCGGTCGGCTCGTCCAGGAACAGCACCTTCGGCTCGTTGACGATGGCCTGCGCGATGCCGACCCGGCGGACCATGCCGCCGGACAGTGTCTTGATCTTCGCGTCGATCCGGTCGGCGAGCCCGACCCGGGCGACGGCCCGTTCGACGGCGGCCGGGGTGTCGGCGGCGGGCATCTCCTTCAGCCACGCCATGTAGGCGACGAACTCGCGGACGGTGAAGCCCGGGTAGTAGCCGAACTCCTGCGGCAGATAGCCCAGCCTGCGCCGGACCGCGGCCCGTCCGCGCGGGTCGCCGATGTCCTCGCCGAGCATCTCCACCCGGCCGCCGGTCGGGGCGGCGACGGTGGCGAGGACCCGGATCAGCGAGGTCTTGCCCGCGCCGTTCGGGCCGAGCAGACCGTGCACACCGGGACCGAAGTCGAGGTCGAGCGAGTCGAGGGCGACTGTCTTGCGGTGCCGGACATGCAGACCGGCCACCTGGATCGTGGTCAAGAGGGCTCCTGGGAAAGGGAGTTACGTGTGTCAGCGCCGTTCGAGGCGGTCGTACGCGGTGCCGCGCGCGGCCAGCAGGGCCGCGCACACGACGGCGGCCGCCGCCCAGGCGCCCTGCGCGGGGGCGCCGCCGAGGTAGGCGGAGGTCTGGTGCGTCAGCGCCGCGGACACCGCGCCGTCGGGGGGCGAAAGCGCCGGCGCGAGTACGGCGCACAGCCAGCCGCCGCCGGTCACCGCCGTCGCGGCCCGCAGCCCCAGCCAGCCGCCGAGGGCCAGCGAGGCCAGCGTCAGCGCGAGCCCGGGCAGCAGCCAGGCCGCCGCACCCGGGCCGCCGTAGGACGGCAGCGCGAGACCGGCGAGGGTCAGCAGCGGAAGGCTCACCGCAAGGACGACGGCGGTTCGCGTCAGCACCAGGCGCAGTCCGGCCGACGGGGTCGACGCGGTCAGCTCGTGCAGCGGGTCCGCGTGGGCGCCGAAGGACAGGGCGACTCCGGCGACCGGTACGACGGGGGCGAGGGCGAGGAGCAGGGGGCGGGCGCCCGCGAAGTCGGCGCCGTAGGCGAGGGCCATCGCACCGATCCCCACGAGCAGCACGGCCGGCAGCCATGCCCCGCGCACCGCGGGCCCGGCGGCCCACAGCACCCGCGCCCACCGGGAATCGGCGACGGGCGGAACGAGATGGCGGGAGCTCCAGAGGCGGGCGTGGGCGAGGAGCCCGTCCCCGGCCGCCGCCGTGTGCGCCTGCTCTGTCGGGGCTGCCCCCACTACCGCCTGGCGTACGTCCGCCAGGACGGCGCCCGTCGCCGTCGCGGCGACCGCCCTGGACACGCGTGTCGCGCAGCCCGTGCAGCTCTCCAGATGCTTCTCCAGCGACCAGGCGTCCGAGTCCGGCAGGGAGCCGTCGGTGTAGCGGGCGACCAGGTCGTCGGGTGCGTGCCAGTCGGTCATGCCGGGCCTCCCAACGGGGACGGGGTCAACTGGGCCAGCGCCGCGCGCAGTTCGGTACGGGCGCGCATCGCCCGGGACTTGACGGTGCCCTCGGGGATGCCGAGCAGCCGGGCCGTCTCCCGGGTGGTCAGACCGTCGACCACCGTCGCGCGCAGCACCTCGCGCAGCTCCGGCGAGATCCGGTCGAGGGCGGTGCCGACATCGCCGTACTCCAGACCCGCCAGCACTCGCTCCTCCGCCGACGGCATGGCCGCGGCGGGTTCGTACCCGGTCCGTGTCTCGTCGATCGGCGTGGTCTCCAGGCGCGCGGCCCGCTCCTGCGCCCGGCGCGCGTCGACCATCCGGCGCGCGGCGATGGTCCACAGCCAGCCGCCCGCCTCCTCGCCGCGGTGCGCCTCGGCCGACCGCCACACGGTGACGAAGGTATCCTGCAGCACTTCGCGTACGACCTCGGGGTCCGCGCAGCGCCGGGTCAGCCGGACGTGCAGCCAGCCCGCGTGCCGGTCGTACAGCGCGGCCATCGCCGCCGAGTCCCCGGCCGCGACGGCACGCAGCAGGGCCGCGTCCGACTCGTCCTTCTCCCGATGGCCCCCCATGGGGCGGAACAGTCTCACACCCCGTCTATCGACCGGCCGGACGGGACCGGTTCACGACCGCTCGACACCGCGTCGAGCCCCGCTGCCGGGGGCCTCGACGGGAGTGGCTCTCGTGGCGGACTTGCCCCAGTCTGGAGCTGCCGCGGCGGGGCAGAATGTGACGACAGGCACGTTGTCTCCCCGGACACGTCTGCCGTCGCGCCCGCTGGGTAGGGCTGCGTTGAGAGCCTGGGTCACATCCCCGGCCGGGCTCGCGACGCCTGGCACGCACGTTCGCCGCGTTGCCGAAACGCCCACGTGGCTCCGCCACGAGGGCGCTCCGGCGCCTTGCGACCGCACGCACCAGACGCCGCGCGCTGATCCGACCGGGAATGTGACCCAGGCTCTAACCCCCAAGGGCCTGCCCCGCGTAGCCGCAGGACAGGCCGTAGGTCGCCGTACTCGACAAGGAGGCCCCCGTGGCCGCATCGGCACACCTTCTGCTCTCCGCCCTGTCCAAACCCGAGGCGCTCACCGAGCCCGAACCGCACGTGTGCGTCTTCAGCGCGGAGAGCGCCTGCGCCGAACCCCCATTGACCAGCGAACCTCCTCTGCCCGACGCCGAGCCCCTGACCAGTGAGCCGCCGCTGTACGAGGCGCGGCCGCTGACCAGTGAGCCGCCGCTGACCGGTGAGGGCTACCGCGTCGACACGGACACCACGAGGCCATAGATGGCAGAGCAGCGGTCGGCCGAACCCCCGTCCGAGGACGCCCCCTCGGAAGATCTGTCCCGGCTCGCCGAACTGCTCGGCGTCGCCACCTCCTACCGACCCTCCCCGGACCGCACGGTCCGGGCCTCGGCCACCGCGCTCACGCTCGCGCTGACCGCGCTCGACGTCGACGTGAGCACTCCCGAGGCCGTACGGCGCGCTCTCACCGCACGCGAACGCGAACTGCGCGAACGGCTGCTGCCCCCGACGGTGGTGCACTGGGCCGACTCCGCTCCACCCGCCGCGCTCACCGCACTGCCGCCCGGCACCCGGCTGCGCGTCGAGACCGAGCAGGGCGAAACCCGCGCCGCCGCCGACCGTCTCCCGCCCGGTGTCCACCGGCTGACCGCGACGGCCCCCGACGGCCGGGGCGCCACCGCCCACCTCGTCGTCGCCCCAGCCCGGCTGCCCGCCACCGCCGGACGCTCCCACGGACTCCTCGTCCAGCTCTACTCCCTGCTCTCCCGGCGCTCCTGGGGCATGGGAGACCTCGGTGACCTCGCCGAACTCGCCGGCTGGGCCGGGCGGACGCTCGGCATGGGGTTCGTCCAGGTCAACCCGCTGCACGCGGCCGTACCCGGCGCACCCACCGATCCCTCCCCCTACCGCCCCTCCTCACGCCGCTTCCCCGACCCGGTGCATCTGCGCGTCGAGGACATCCCGGAGTACGGCCGTGGCGAGGACCACGAGCGGGTACGGGCGCTGCTGGAACGCGCCGACCGGCTGCGCGAGTCGGTGCTGGAGAAGGGCGCGCTGATCGACCGGGACGCGGTGTGGGAGCTGAAGCGGGAGGCGCTGGAACTGGTCCGCGAGGTGCCGCTCGGGCCCGGCCGGCGCGCCGCCTACGCCGACTTCCTCGCCGAGGAGGGACAGGCGCTGGAGGACCACGCCACCTGGTGCGCGCTCGCCGAGGTGCACGGCTCCGACTGGCGGCGCTGGCCGGAGGAGCTGCGCGATCCCCGGTCCGCGGAAACCGCCCGTGCCCGGAGCGAGTTGATGGACCGCGTCGACTTCCACTCGCTGCTCGCCTGGCTCACCGACGCCCAGCTCACCGCCGCGCAGCGCACCGCCCGTGAGGCCGGGATGCCGGTCGGGATCGTGCACGACCTCGCGGTCGGCGTGCATCCCGACGGCGCCGACGCCTGGGCGCAGCAGGAGTACTTCGCCGCCGGGATGTCGGTCGGCGCGCCTCCGGACGCCTTCAACGCCCGCGGCCAGGACTGGGGCCTGCCGCCCTGGCGCCCCGACCGCCTCGCCCAGTCCGGCTACACGCCGTACCGCCGACTGCTCAAGGCCCTCTTCCGGTACGCGGGCGCCCTGCGCATCGACCACGTCATGGGCCTGTTCCGGCTCTGGTGGGTCCCCCAGGGGCATCCGCCCACGGACGGCACCTACGTCCGCTACGACGCCGAGGCCATGCTCGCGATCCTCGTGCTGGAGGCCTCCCGTGCCGGGGCGTTGGTGATCGGGGAGGACCTGGGCACGGTGGAGCCCGGTGTGCGCGAGGCGCTGCGGGCGCGGGGGGTGCTCGGCACATCCGTGCTGTGGTTCGAGCGGGACTGGGAGGGCGACGGCCGTCCGCTGCCGCCCGAACAGTGGCGGTCCGACTGTCTGGCCACCGCCACGACCCACGACCTGCCTTCCACGGCCGCCCGCCTCACCGGCGACCATGTCGAACTCCGCCACCGCCTGGGCCTGCTGACCCGTTCCCTGGAGGAGGAACGCGCCGAGGCCGCCGCCGACACGGGGGAGTGGCTGGCCCTGCTGGCCCGGCTCGGCCTGCTGCACGGCACGGGTGGGGGACACGGTACGTCCCAGGAGGAGGCCGAGATCCAGGCCCTCCACCGCTTTCTGCTGCGCACCCCGGCCCGCATGGTCGGCCTCTGGCTCCCCGACACGGTCGGCGACCGCCGCCCCCAGAACCTCCCCGGCACATGGGACCAGTACCCGAACTGGCGCCTGCCGATCGCGGACGCGGAGGGAAGGCCGGTGACATTGGAGGAACTGGCGGCTTCACCGAGGCTGCATGCGCTGGTGGACGTGATGCGGGCGGGCTGATCCGCCCCCGTCGCCCCTACCCGTCCCATCCCCGGGGGCTCTGCCCCCGGACCGCCGCTGTCGGCCCCGAAGGGCCTCGTCCTCAAACGCCGGACGGGCTGGGGAGCCGCCGGGCTGCGTGACCCACCTGCCGTCACTCCAGCGCCGGCGGCAGCCAAGGGCACCCCCGGACGAGCGCCCCCATCCGGCGTTCGATACTTTTGGCACCGTGGACAAGAAGAACGCCCTGCGCGCCGGCGCCCTGGCCGCCGGTACGACGCTGATGATGCTGCTCATGTCGTCCCCCGCGCTCGCGCTGAACCGCGACGACGGTGACGACCCCGGCTCCGGCCTCAGCGTCGTCGAGACGCTGGGTCTGTTCGTCGTGGCCCCGATCGCCCTGTTCGCGGTCATCACGGGCCTCGTCATGGTCCTGGACCGCTCGGCGGAGGCCCACCGCGTCAGGACCAAGCCGAAGGCGAAGGCCCCGGCGAAGGCCTGACCTCTCCCGTTCTCCTGGAGGGCGCCGCCCCCACGGCATGTACGCGCAGACCGCCGTACGCCGGGGGCGGCGCTTTCTGCGTCTCCGGCTCCTCTTCCGGCTCGGACTCCGGCTCCGGATCTACTTCGGCTTCGGCCTCGGCCGTCTCCGGAGTCTCCTCCGCGCTCATGGGTTCGGAGCCGTCAGATACCGCTGCACCGTCGGCGCCAGCCATGCCACCACCTCCTCGGCGCGCAGCGCCACGGCCGGCGGCAGCCGCAGCACATAACGGGTCAGCGCGAGACCGAGCAGCTGCGTCGCGATGAGCGCGGCCCGCGTCGGGTGCTGCTCGGGGTCCGGGCACACCTGCCGGGCCAGCGGCAGCAACTGCTCGCCGAAGATGCCCTGCATCCGCTCGGCCCCGGCCTGGTTGGTGACACCGACCCGGAGCAGGGCCGTGAGCACCTCGTTCTCCTCCCACAGATGCAGGAAGTGGAGCACGAGCGCCTCGCCGACCTCCGGGCGCGGCAGTCTGCTCAGATCCGGCAGTTTCAGGTCGACCGAGACGGCTGCCGCGAACAGTCCCTCCTTGTTGCCGTAGTAGCGCATCACCATCGACGGATCGATGTTCGCGTCCTTGGCGATGGCCCGGATGGTGGCCCGCTCATAGCCGTCAGCTGCGAATCGTTCGCGCGCCGCGGCGAGGATCGCGGTGCGGGTGGTCTCCGAGCGGCGGCGTCCGCCACCCCCGGTATCGGTCACGGTTCTGCGTTCATTTCCAGTCATGCCAACAAGCGTAGGCCAACACGTGTGGGCCAACAAGTGTTGACTCTTAACGAGGGCGGTCCTATCGTCGTCAACGAGCGTTGGCCAACAAGCGTTGGCAAACCGGAGGCGTTGGCAACAGGAGGCCACCATGAACGGCACCGGCACCGGCATCGGTATCGACACCGACCCGAACACCACCCCCCACCCGGGCGCCGACAACATCCCCCACTCCGTGATCGTCGTCGGCTGCGGCCCCACCGGTCTCCTGATGGCCGGCGACCTCGCCGCCGCCGGTGTCCCCGTCACCCTCGTCGAGAAGCGCCCGCACAAGATCAGCAACCTCTCCCGTGCGATCGTCGTGCACGCCCGCACCCTCGAACTGCTCGACGCCCGGGGGCTCTCCGACGAGGCCGACAGCCTCGGCACGCGCCTGGACCGCTTCAACCTCTTCAGTCGGCTCACCATCGAGCTCGACACGCTCCCCTCCCGTTTCAATCACCTCCTTGTCCTCCCGCAGTACGAGACGGAGAAGCTGCTGCAGCGGCGCGCGGTCGCGGCCGGGGTGCGGTTCCGGTACGAGACCGAGGTGACCGGGGTCAGCCAGGGCGCGGACGGTGTCACCGTCGAGACGCGCGGACCCGGCGGGGAGACCGAGGCGCTGCGGGCGGCGTACCTCGTCGGTGCCGACGGGATGCGCAGCACCGTGCGCAACGCCGTCGGCCTGCCTTTCCCCGGCCGCTCCGTCATCCGTTCTGTCCTCATCGCCGACGTCCGGCTCGCCCAGCCGCCCGAGGATGTGCTCTCCCTGCACACGAGCGGAGAGGCCTTCGTGTTCTTCGCGTCCTTCGGCGACGGCTACCACCGCGTCGTCGCCTGGCACCGTGACGTTTCCGAGAATGAGCCGCTCCACCTGGAGGAGGTCAAGGAGACCGCCCGGCGTGCCGCGGGACACGACTTCGGGATGCACGACGCCCAGTGGCTCTCCCGCTTCCACAGCGATGAACGCCAGGCGCCCGCCTACCGGGTGGGCCGGGTCTTCCTCGCCGGCGACGCCGCGCATGTGCACACTCCGGCCGGCGGCCAGGGCATGAACATCGGACTGCACGACGCGGCCAACCTGAGCTGGAAGCTCGTCGCCGTGCTCCAGGGGCGCGCGGACGACGCGCTGCTCGACACCTACCAGTCCGAGCGTCATCCGATCGGCACGAAGGCCATGCGCAGCAGCGGCGCCCTCATCCGGCTGGCCATGCCGAAATACGCCTGGACGATGGGTCTGCGGTCGGCGCTGGCGAGTACCGTCAACGCCCTCACGCCCGTCCGCCGCAGGCTGGCCCTCCAGATCACCGGCCTCGACGTCAAGTACCCCGCCCCCGAGGGCGCCCACCGCCTCGTCGGCTCGCGGGCCGCCGACGTGGACCTGGAGGGCGGCCGCCTCTACGAGGCCCTGCGCGGCGGCCGGTTCGTCCTGATCACCCCGCAGGAGTGCGCGGACAAGACGGGCCTGGAGGACCGCCTCACGGTGGAGCGCCGCACGGGCCGCGGCCGCGGCAGCGGTACGACGGTGCTGGTACGGCCCGACGGATACGTGGCCTGGGCGGCGGAGGCCGCGGACCCGGCCGAGGTCGAGGCGGCGGTGGAGGCGCATGTGGGGGAGCGGATCGCCCTGGCGCGCTGAGATGCCCTAGTGGGAGGACTCCCCCGTCCCCGCAAGCAACTCCCTCAACAGGTCGGCCAGTTGGCCGGCCTGTTCGGCGTTGAGGGCGGAGAGCGCCTCCGTCTGGAGGGCGAGCCCCGCGCCGACCGCCTGGTCGACCAGGCTCAACCCCGGCTCGGTCAGGGTCACTTGCAGCCCCCGACGGTCGTGCGGGTCGGGGGAGCGCCGTAGCAGTCCCGCCCGTTCCAGCTTGTCCAGCCGGCCGGTCATCCCCCCGGTGGTCAGCATCAGCGTCGCCGAGAGCTGGCGCGGCGAGAGGGTGTACGGCTCACCGGAGCGCCGCAGGGTCGCCAGCACGTCGAACTCGCCCCGGGAGATCCCGAAGCGGGCGTATGCCTTCTCCATGCGGTCGCGCATCGTGCGGGCGAGGCGGGAGATGCGCCCGAAGACCTCCATCGCGGCGGTGTCGAGGTCGGGCCGCACGGCCGCCCACTGGTCGATGATCGCGTCGACGGCGTCCTTGCGCTGCTCAGGGCGTGCGTTCATGCGCCGAGTATCCGGTCTCGGAGGGTCGGCCGCAAGAAAGTGGCTTGCAGAAAAGTAGCTTACGAGTAAGCTACTTTCTATCGACCTATCGAAGGGTGCGTCCCATGGCCACCAGCCGCCCCGCGCTCATAGCCCTCACCGCCCTGGCACCGATCTCCTGGGGCACCACCTACTACGTCACCACCGAGTTCCTCCCGCCGGACCGCCCCCTCTTCACCGGTCTGATGCGCGCCCTCCCCGCCGGCCTGCTGCTCCTCGCGCTGGCCCGGGTATTGCCGCGCGGCGCCTGGTGGTGGAGGTCGGCCGTGCTCGGCGCGCTCAACATCGGCGCCTTCTTCCCGCTGCTGTTCCTGGCCGCGTACCGGCTGCCCGGAGGTCTGGCGGCGGTGGTCGGTTCGATCGGGCCGCTCTTCGTGGTCGGCCTCTCGGCCCTGCTGCTGAGCCAGCGGCCGACGGCACGCGCACTGCTCACCGGCGCGGTCGCGGCCTTCGGTGTCAGCCTGGTCGTACTGAAGGCGGTCGGTTCGCTGGACGCGCTGGGCGTCCTCGCCGCCTTCGCCTCCGCCGCGTCGATGTCCACCGGAACCGTGCTGACCAAGAAGTGGGGCCGCCCCGAGGGTGCGGGCCCGACCGCGCTGGCCGGCTGGCAACTGACCGTCGGAGGCCTCCTGATCGCCCCGGTCGCCTTCCTGGCCGAGGGCACGCCACCCGCCCTGGACGCTCGCGCGATCGGCGGATACCTGTACCTCGCCCTCGCCGGTACCGCGGTCGCGTACTGGCTCTGGTTCCGCGGCATCGGCCGCCTCACGGCGACCCAGGTCACCTTCCTGATCCCGCTCTCCCCGCTCACGGCGGCGGTCGTCGGCTGGGCCGCGCTGGCGGAGTCGCTGACTCCGGTGCAGGTGGCGGGCATGGTGCTGGCGCTGGGCGCGACGGTCGCCGGGCAGCTGGTGCCGAGCGGGAGCGGTGGGGTCGTGCGATCGTTCAGCTCTGCTGAAAAGAATGCTCGAAAAGATTCGAAGGACGTGACGGGTCCCGCGCTGCGACGGTAGATCCACAGCGGCTGCGCGGATGCCGAACTGGCAAGGGGCGCCCGGTGTTGTGCCGGGCGCCCCGTCTCTGCCGTGTCAGTGATTACTCGGCCGCCGCCGCGTCCGCGGCCTGGGCCTTCAGGGCTCGTTCCACTCCTGCCCTCGACTCCGAGACCAGGCGGCGAAGGGCCGCCGTCGGATCCGCGGAGGTCAGCCAGGTGTCCGTCTTGGTCAGGGTTTCGTCCGAGACCTGAATCGTCGGGTACAGGCCCGTCACGATCTGCTGGGCGATTTCATGGGAGCGGGTGTCCCAGATGGCCTTCAGGACCTCGAAGTACTTGTCCGTGTACGGCGCCAGCAGTTCGCGCTGGTCCGTCTGGACGAAGCCGGTGATCACCGCCTCCTGGACCGCGTTCGGGAGCTTGTCCGAGTCGATGACCGAGGACCAGGCCTCCGCCTTCGCCTCCGGAGTCGGGCGGGCCGCGCGGGCCGTGGCCGCGTGACGCTCGCCGGCCGCCGTCTTGTCCCGCTCGTACTCGCCCGCGATCTCCGTCTCCTCGAAGCGGCCGACCGCGGCCAGACGCTGGACGAACGCCCAGCGCAGCTCGGTGTCGACGGCAAGGCCCTCGATGGACTGCGAGCCGTCCAGCAGGCCCTCGAGCAGGTCCAGCTGCTCCGGCGTGCGGGCCGTGGCCGCGAAGGCGCGCGCCCACGCGAGCTGGTGGTCGCCGCCCGCCTCGGCCGCCCGCAGGTGGGCGAGCGTGGCGTCGGTCCAACGGGTCAGCAGGGCCTCACGCCCGGCCGGGTCGGCGTACAGCTCGATCGCCAGCTTCACCTGACGGTGCAGCGACTGCACGACGCCGATGTCCGACTCCTTGCCGATGCCGGAGAGGACGAGGGAGAGGTAGTCGCGGGTGGCCAGTTCGGCGTCCCGCGTCATGTCCCACGCCGACGCCCAGCACAGGGCACGGGGCAGGGAGGACTCGAAGTCGCCCAGGTGCTCGGTGACATAGGCCAGCGACTGCTCGTCCAGGCGGACCTTGGCGTAGGACAGGTCGTCGTCGTTGAGGAGCACGACCGCCGGACGGCGGCGGCCCACCAGCTGCGGTACGGCCGTCAGCTCGCCGTCCACGTCCAGTTCGACCCTCCCCCAGCCTTCGGCCGGGGGGACCCCCACGTCGCGCACCAGCTTGCCGGTCTCCTCGTCGCGCTCGTACAGGCCGACCGCGATCCGGTGCGGGCGCAGCGTCGGCTCGCCCTTGGCGCCTGCCGGGAGCGCGGGCGCCTCCTGGCGGATGGCGAAGGAGGTGATCAGACCCTGCGCGTCCGTCTCGATCTCGGGACGCAGGACGTTGATGCCCGCCGTCTCCAGCCACGCCTTCGACCAGGCCTTCAGATCACGGCCCGAGGTCTCCTCCAGCGCGCCCAGCAGATCGCTCAGCCGCGTGTTGCCGTACGCGTGCGCCTTGAAGTACGCCTGCACGCCCCGGAAGAACTCGTCCCTGCCGACGTACGCGACCAGCTGCTTCAGGACCGAGGCGCCCTTGGCGTAGGTGATGCCGTCGAAGTTGACCAGGACGTCGTCCAGGTCGCGGATCTCGGCCATGATCGGGTGCGTGGAGGGCAGCTGGTCCTGGCGGTACGCCCATGTCTTCATGGAGTTGGCGAACGTCGTCCAGGCGTGCGGCCAGCGCGACTCGGGCGCGTACGCCTGGCAGGCGATGGAGGTGTAGGTGGCGAACGACTCGTTCAGCCACAGGTCGTTCCACCACTCCATGGTGACCAGGTCGCCGAACCACATGTGGGCCAGCTCGTGCAGGATCGTCTCGGCGCGCATCTCGTACGCCGCGTCCGTCACCTTGGAGCGGAAGACGTACTGGTCGCGGATGGTCACCGCGCCCGCGTTCTCCATCGCGCCCGCGTTGAACTCCGGCACGAAGAGCTGGTCGTACTTCTTGAACGGGTAGTCGTAGTCGAACTTCTCCTGGAACCAGTCGAAGCCCTGCCGGGTGACCTCGAAGATCGCGTCCGAGTCGAGGAACTCGGCGAGTGAGGGGCGGCAGTAGATGCCGAGCGGAACGGACTGGCCGTCCTTCTCGTACACGCTGTGCACGGAGTGGTACGGGCCGACGATCAGCGCGGTGATGTAGCTGGAGATCCGCGGGGTCGCCTCGAAGACCCAGATGTCGTCCTTGGGCTCGGGCGTGGGCGAGTTGGAGACGACGGTCCAGCCGGACGGCGCCTTCACGGTGAACTGGAAGGTGGCCTTCAGATCCGGCTGCTCGAAGGAGGCGAAGACCCGGCGGGCATCCGGCACCTCGAACTGGGTGTACAGGTAGGCCTGGTTGTCGACGGGGTCGACGAACCGGTGCAGGCCCTCGCCGGTGTTGGTGTACGCGCAGTCCGCGACGACCCGCAGGACGTTACGGCCCTCCAGCAGCTCGCGCAGCGCGATCCGGGAGTCCTTGAAGACCTCGTCCGGGTCGAGCGCGTCGCCGTTGAGCGTCACCTCGTGGACCGTCGGGGCCACCAGGTCGATGAAGGACTCCGCGCCGGTCCGAGCGGCGTCGAAGCGCACCGTCGTAACGGACCGGTAGGTACCGCCCTCCTGCGCGCCGGAGAGGTCGAGATCGATCTCGTAGGACTCGACGGTGAGCAGCTGAGCCCGCTGCTGAGCCTCTTCGCGAGTCAGGTTTGTGCCAGGCACGCGGTCATCTCCTCGTTATGTGTAGGTCCGGCGGTTCGGTCATCCTTCCACGAACTGTCTCCGACGGTTCGGCCGAATACCCTCAGGACGTGCGCAAGGGCGGCCACCAGCCCGTGGTGACCGCCCCTGTGACCGTGACCGGCGTCAGCCCTGCAGTTCGGCCGCCACCAGCTCCGCGATCTGCACCGCGTTCAGCGCGGCGCCCTTGCGGAGGTTGTCGTTGGAGATGAACAGGGCGAGGCCGTTGTCGACGGTCTCGTCCTTGCGGATGCGGCCGACGTACGACGCGTCCTTGCCGGCTGCCTGGAGCGGGGTCGGGATCTCGGAGAGCGCCACACCCGGCGCCCCGGCCAGCAGCTCGGTGGCGCGCTCCGCGCTGATCGGGCGGGCGAAGCGGGCGTTGACCTGGAGGGAGTGGCCGGAGAAGACCGGGACCCGGACACAGGTGCCGGAGACCTTCAGCTCGGGGATCTCCAGGATCTTGCGGGATTCGTTGCGGAGCTTCTGCTCCTCGTCGGTCTCGTTCAGACCGTCCTCGACGAGGTTGCCGGCCAGCGGCAGCACGTTGAAGGCGATCGGGCGCTTGTAGACCTGCGGCTCGGGGAAGTCGATCGCCTCGCCGTCATGGGTCAGCTTGTCCGCGTCGGCGACCACCTTCTGCGCCTGGCCGTGCAGCTCCGCCACGCCCGCGAGGCCCGAGCCGGACACCGCCTGGTAGGTGGCGACGACCAGCGCCTCAAGGCCCGCCTCCTCGTGCAGCGGCCTGAGCACCGGCATCGCGGCCATCGTCGTGCAGTTCGGGTTGGCGATGATGCCCTTGGGCCGGTCGGCGATGGCGTGCGGGTTCACCTCGGAGACGACCAGCGGGACCTCGGGGTCCTTGCGCCAGGCCGAGGAGTTGTCGATCACGACCGCGCCCTGCGAGGCGACCTTCTCGGCCAGCGCCTTCGAGGTCGCGCCGCCCGCCGAGAACAGCACGATGTCCAGGCCCGTGTAGTCGGCCGTCGCCGCGTCCTCCACCGTGACGCCGTCCAGGACCGTCCCCGCCGAACGGGCCGAGGCGAACAGACGCAGCTCCGTGACCGGGAAGTTCCGCTCCGTGAGGATCCTGCGCATGACCGTGCCGACCTGACCGGTGGCTCCGACGATTCCGACCCTCACGGTGACTCCTTCGCTGTGGCGGTTGCGTGGCCTGGACGTTTCCATGATGCGTCCCATCCAGGCCGTTGTGTCCAATCGTTTGCCCGAGGGATGGGACACCATTCCTGTCAGTCGAGCAGTTCGATCACCCAGGCGCCCAGTGCCCGGACGTGCAGGATCGAGCTCTGGATCCGGTACGGACCGGAAGAACCGGTGATTTTGCGCTTGGGAAACAGGTTTTCGTCCAGCTCGAAGACATGGAGGATGCCGCTCGTGCCGGCGAGCACCATTTCGGCCTCGGGCCCGGTGTGACGTACGACTCCATATCCGTGGCCCTGGTTCCGGGGGCCGAGCGCGGTCGCCGCGGCGGGCGGCTCCGGCTCAAGACGCCATTTCGCGCCTTCGGTGGCGTACACGATCACAAAGCAGGTGCCGCCCGGATCGACGAAGACGGGACCGAGCGCGGGACGGCGGCGGCCGTGGGTGTCGCCGATGATCACAGGCCTGCCGAACGGATGGTTCAGGGCGTGCGCGGCCACCTTCTCGTCGTCGCCCCTCGAAGTCAGCCGCACGGTCATCAGCGTGGGCGGCCCCGGATACCGCAGGACCGTGGTGCCCTTGCCCTCGGCCGGGCCGGTCAGCACCGGAGCCTGGTCCTCGGGGAGCACCCGCAGGCTCCACTTGCCCGTGTGCTTGACGCGTATCTTCCGCTCCGCCTGGCCCTGGCTGAAGACCACGGTCGTGCCGCGGGTGCCGTGGTTGAAGGTGTTGAGCCACTCGTCCTCGTCGCCGTACTCGTCGATGACCTTCACCTCGACCGAGAAGCTGCGCTCGGCGCCGGACAGCTCGTACTGCAGCAGCGACGGCCGCCCCGGCCGAGGGTTGACCAGCGTGACCGTCTGCTCGCCGCGCCCCTCGTAGACGTCCGCCTTCCGGCCCTTGGTGGGTTTGGGGGTGGGGAGCGGAGAGGTGGTGAGCTCCCATTGGTGTCGGCTCTTGTCGATCGCCAGCAGGATGGGACCTTCGGTGATCTGGACGGTTTCCTTGACCCGCTTGCCGTTCCAGGCGTGGACGAGCTCCTCCGGGTGTCTGAGCTCGTCGGGGGTGTCGCCCCGGTGGCAGTTGATCTGGAACCAGCCGTTGTGGCGGTCCGTCGCCCGGACCTTCAGCTCCGCCGCGTCGCCCCGGTGGACAAGGACCTCCGGGCCGCTGCCCCGCACCGTCTCGGCGTCGCAGGGGCGGGCCGCCGACAGGGGCAGGACGGTGAGCTTCCAGTGCCCGGAGCAGCTCACCTTCAGCTTCAGCGGGCCGCCCTTGCGGGGCGGCACGAACAGGACACGGCCCTGGTGCTCGGGCAGGTCGTGGCAGAAGATCGTGTCGTCGCGCCCGGGGATCTCGACCTGGATCCACTGGTAGCCCTCGACCCGCGCCTCCATGATCACCGGCCCGCAGTCCGGCGGGAACGGTATATCCATGGTGATCTTGGTGCTGCCGTTGCCGCTGCGGACGTACGGCTCGAAGTCGAAGAAGGCGGATCCCCAGGAGGGGGCGGTGGACGGGGCGGGCATCGACACGAGGGTCGCGGGCGGCTGTACGGCGGCGGCGAGCGGCTGTACGTCGGCCGGCGGCGCCGACGTCTTCGCCACCCCGGCGTTCACCACCGGAGCCACCGCAGACACCGCAGACACCGCAGCCACCGGCACCGCAGCCACCGGCTCCTCCGCCACCACGATCCCGAAGTCCGTCGCCAACCCAGCGAGCCCCGAGTCGTACCCCTGCCCCACCGCCCGGAACTTCCACTCACCGTTGCGCCGGTAGAACTCCCCGAGCACGAAGGCCGTCTCACTGGACGCGTCCGTCACCTCGTAGTGCGCGACGATCGTGCCGTCCCCCGCCACGGTCTGCGCCGCGAGCCCCGGTACCGCCCCGAAGGTGCCGTCGTCGCAGGAGGCGGCGATCAACACCCGCTGCACCGCCCGAGGGATGCGCGGGCTGGTTGTGGAAGACGAGGTCGGCGTCGCCGCGAACCTTGCCCACCGCGTCCAGC
Organism: Streptomyces cupreus; assembly: GCF_014257025.1. Lineage (GTDB taxonomy): Bacteria > Actinomycetota > Actinomycetes > Streptomycetales > Streptomycetaceae > Streptomyces > Streptomyces cupreus. The sequence continues at coordinate 91,933 of NZ_JACMSF010000004.1, read as the reverse complement.
AACAGCGCCGAGACCTCCACGGCGGGCGTCCCCGCGACCTTGCGGCGTACTACGGCGACCCGCAGCAGACCTACGGGGACAGGGGTGTTGGCCCCCTTGGTGATGTGCGTCATGGGGCACATGCTGACAGTGGAGAAGGTGTGAAGGAAAGATCGAATAGAAGATTCCGGAAGTCGGGCCGAACGTTTCCGCCCCGAGTGGCGTCATAGGGGAAACGCGGCGAGGGGAGGGGTGGCTGTGCTGCGCAGAAAGGCCCGTCGCGGCCAGGGGGACTCGGTACTGGACGTACCGGACGATCCCCTGGACGCGGCGCAGGAGCGCAGGGTGCGGGCGGTGCTCGCGCTCGGCGGGGTGCCGCAGACGGACCTGCCGGACGGGGTGCAGCAGGTCCGTCTGCGGCTGTTGGAGCGGGCCGCGAACGGACAGGAGGCCCCGCGGGACGTCTCGGCGTGGGCGGCGGTCGTCGCCTCCAACCTCGCCATGGACTGGCACCGGGCCAAGCGCCGCCAGGAGCGGCTCGGCGAACGCCTCGCCGCCCTGCGCCAGTCGGAGCTCCCCTCCGGCGAGGACACCAGCCTGCTCTCCCTCGCCGTCGCCCAGGGCCTGGACGAACTGCCCGACGCCCAGCGCCAGGTGGTCGTCCTGCGCTTCTACGCAGACCTGCCCGTGCGGGACATCGCCGAGCAACTCGCCATCCCCGAGGGCACGGTCAAGAGCAGGCTGCACACGGCGGTACGCGCCCTGCGCGCCCGCCTGCACGAGGACGAGGTGGTGTGACGTGACCGCCGAACACGACGGCATCGACGCCCTGATGGCCGCGATCACCGACGAACCCCTGCCCGACGGGGCGGACGACGCCTACCTCGCCGAACACCGCTCCGCGAGCGCCGACATCGCCGCACTGCGCGCGCAGTTGGACATCATCGGCCGCACACTGGGAGGGGACCCACCGAAGCCCGCCCCGGCCCCTGTTCCCGTAAGAGCCTGTGTCACATCCCCGGCCGGGCGCGCGACGTCTGGCACGCACTCCCCCAGAGGGGGGACCCGCAGCCGCGTTGCCGAACCACCCACGTGGCTCCGCCACGAGGGCGCTCCGGCGCCTTGCGATCGCACGCACCAGACGCCGCGCGCTGATCCGGCCGGGGATGTGACACAGGCTCTAAGGCCGGTGAGGCGCCGTGCCTTTCGGCTCGCCCTCGGCTCCCTCGCGGCGGCCGCCGCGGCGACCGTGATGGTGGGGTTCGGCTGGCTGGTGGCGCAGTCCGACATGGGCTCGGGCAGCGCCGATTCGGCCTCGGGCTCCGCCGAGAAGGCGCAGTCCGACTCCGCGGGCGGCGTCCTCTTCGGCAGTCCCCGTTACCTCGCCTGCGCGTACCTGGTCGCCGAGGGCGAGGTCAGCTCCGCCGAACCGGTCGCCGCCGACCCGGAGCTGGTCCGCGTGAGCGTGGACCTGAGCCATGTCTACAAGCCCGAGAAGCCAGGGCCGAAGAAGGGCGACGACCTCGGCTACGTGATCGACAAGAACACCGCTCCCGGCCTGCGCGCGGGCGACCACGTCCTGTTCGGGGTCCCGGAGAAGGGTGCCTCGCCGGACATGTGGGTCATCGGTGAGACGGCGGTCGCCCAGGAACGGAACCGGATCAACGGCTCCCTGCCCGAGTCCCGCAGCCTGAACTGCGGATGAGAAAGGGCGGGCGCCCTTACGGACGCCCGCCCCCTGTACAGCCGTAGAACTACGGCGTGACCTTCTCGATCTTCACGCTGCCGGCGCCCGCGACCGTGCCGCGCGCGTTCAGCAGCTGGACCTGGCCGAAGAACTCACGGCCCTCCGGCGCGGCCGCCGCGGCGGTGACGCTCGCCGAGACGGTGGCGGAGTCGCCCGTGCCGAGCTTGACAGGCGTCGACTCGTCGACGGTGACCGAGCCGAGCGCGGCGGAGAAGAACACGTCGAGGTAGTCGTAGGCGGTGGAGCCGGACGGCACCGAGTAGCCCACGACCTCGATCGTGTAGGTGCCGGCGGCCGGCTTCGCCAGGGAGATCGACTCCTCCGAGTCGCCGTCGGCGTCCTGGGCGACCTGGTTGCCGTCCTTGTCGTAGACCGTGAGGTCCAGGTCGGCGGCGGTGTCCGAGACATTGCCGATGGCGACGTCCAGGGACGTGGCGCCCTCGGGCACCGCGACCGTGGTGGTGTGCGTCTCGTGGTCGGCGATGGTCGGCCGGGCCGTCTTGGACGAGCCGAGCGGGCCGCCCGCGAGCTTGCCGTCGATGGCGGCGAGCTTGTTCGTCACCTTCCAGGAGGCCTCGACCGGGGTGCCCACCTTGGCCTCCGGCACGGTCACGGTCTCCGGGTCGAAGGCCGCGCCGAGCACGGTGACGTCCAGCTTGTAGGGGTTGTCGAGCAGCGGCGACGTACGGCGCGACTCGACCTCGATCTCCCAGACGCCGGGCTGCGGGTCGGCGTACGAACGCACGTCCGGGCGGCAGCCGTTGCCGTCGAGGTAGTTGTTGTAGCAGTTCGGCGTGGACGTGGTGTCCGCCGGGACGCCGTAGGGGTGAATGGCGATGAAGCGGGTCTGGCTCTTGTCCTTCAGACCGCCGATCGCGACCTCCAGCGACTTGGCGCCCTCGGGCACGGTCACGAAGTAGTGCTTGGTGCTGTTGCGCTGCACCGTGCCGGACGCGGAGTAGGTGTACTTCAGCGGCGCGGAGACCACGACCGTCGACATGACCTGCTTGTCGATGCCCTCGGTGCGCGGGTCGTCGACCTCCAGGATCGCGCTCTTCAGCCCGGCGGACCTCGGCGCGGCCTGCACCTTGACGGTGACCGGCTGGTTCAGCGGCAGGCTCACCTCGTCGGAGCCGACGATCCGGAAGGTGTCACCGGCGTTGTTCTCGAAGTGCAGCTCGTGCCGGATCGCACGGTCGGCGCCGGACGTACGGGTCAGGGTGATCTCGTACGTCTTCTTCTGGCCGGCCTTCAGACCGCCCTCACGGTCGTACAGACCGGTGCCGAAGCCCGGGGTCTTCAGGAACTGGTCGATCGCGGTGTCGACCGGCGCCGTCACCGAGTAGGTGTGCGCGGTGGCGCCGTCCTTGATGGCGTCCCAGGCGTCCTCGATGTTGATCAGGCCCGCGCCTTCCTCGTACGCCTGGACCCCGCTGATGTGGTCGGCGGTCGAGGTGAGCGCGGTGCGCAGTTTGGCCGGGGTGAGCGCGATGCCCTTCTGCTTGGCCGCGCTCAGCAGCAGCGCCGAGGCGCCGGCGGCCTGCGGGGAGGCCATCGAGGTGCCCTGGAGCATGCCGTAGCCGGCCGGCAGCGAGTAGCCCGCCTCGGCGACCGGGGCGCCCGGCAGCCAGGTCTGGATGGTGTTGACGGAGGCACCCGGCGCCACGAGCGTCGGGGTGAAGCCGCCGTCCTCGCGCGGGCCGCGGGAGGAGAACGGCATCAGCGCGTACGACTTCTGCACCAGGGAGCCGTAGTTGGAAGCCCAGGTCTCCTTGGAGACGGACGCGCCGACCGAGATGACCTTGTCGGCCAGGGCCGGGTCGCCGATGGTGTTGGCGCCGGGGCCCGAGTTGCCCGCGGAGATCACCAGCTGGACGCCGTAGGTGTCGATCAGACGGGTGTAGAGCTCGGCGCGCGCGTTGTTGCCGTCGTTGAGCGCGGGCAGACCGCCGATGGACATGTTGACGATGTCGACACCGCGGTTGACGACGAGGTCGATCATGCCCTCGGTCAGCGCGACGTTGGTGCAGCCGCCGGTCCAGGTGCAGGCGCGCGAGGAGACGACCTTCGCGCCGGGCGCGGCGCCGTTCATCTCGCCGCCGAACAGGCCGTTGGCGGAGGTGATGCCGGCGACGTGCGTGCCGTGCTCGGACTCGATGACGCCGATGTTGACGAAGTCGCGCTTCTGGCCGACCCAGTCACCGCCGTAGGGGTCCATCGGGACGTCCTTGCGGATCTCCACGACGAACGGCTGGCGCTCGGCGACGTCGGTGTCCGGGTTGTCGGTGCCGAACCAGCCGATCCGGAAGCCGTCCTTGTACGGCTTCATCGGGGTGTCGTCACCGAAGTCGAAGTTGTTGTTCAGGTCGACCCGGACCGTGCCGGCCGCGGCGTCGTACAGCACGCCCCAGACGTCGGTGGTGTCCCCGTCCCGGTTCGCGTCGCCCTTGGCGTCGCCGCCCGCGGTCACCGACTCACGGAACAGGTTGACCTGGTACGACCCGGCGGGTGCCGTCCAGGTGCGGCCGGAGAAGGTGAAGCTGGGCCCGGAGACGTTGGTCACCATCGGGCGCCAGGTGGCGTCGGAGTCGATGATCGGGTCGGTCGAGGTGACCCAGTCGACGATCTTGCGCTCACCGGTGGTGGTCTTCTGGAGCGCCGGGTGGGAGAGGTCCACACCCGAGTCCAGGACACCGATGGTGATCCCGCGGCCGTCCGCCTTCGGGTGGTCGTCGACGAAGTCGACCGCACCGGTCTCGAAGGAGGGGTTGTACGGGTTCTCGGCGGGAGTGTTCTTGCCGGGGGCCGGATAGGCGGCCGCGGTCGACGCCGACTTCGCGGTGTCGACGGCCGGGTCCTCCAGCGGGATCTCCTCGCGCAGGTCGATGCCGTGCACGGAGGACAGCTTCGCCGCGGCGGCGATGGCCGCGTCCGCCCGGCCCGTCGGGACGGTGGCGCGGACGTAGCCCAGCTTGTCGTAGGTGCGGCCCACGGAGCCGCCCTTGACCGCGTCCAGCTCCTCGGCGACCTGCTCGGTCTTTCCGGGGGCGGTGGCGATCATCATCGTGACGTTCTTGTCGCCGGCCGCCTTGGCGTCGGCGAGCAGGTCCGCGTCGTCCGAACCGAGCTTGTCGTGCGCGGACTTGACGGCCGGGTCGGCCGCGGCCGGGGCGTCCTCGGCGAAGGCCATGGGTATCGGCCCGGCAGCGGAGAGCGCGGCCACGAGCCCCGCGGCCACGGCTGTCCGGGCCGCGCGTCTGGCGCCCGATATGGGTTCGCGCTGGGGGGTGTGGGTCATCAGCATCCCTTGTAGGTAAAGGAACGAGCGTGGAGCGATCGCTCAGCCTTACGCAAGGGACGGATGTTTGGGGAGAGTTGACCCAAACGAAATCGAGGGATGGGGAAAACCCGCTATCCCTTTCCGGGATGATCCGCAGCGAACTGTGCAACTCGCCCGGGCGCCGTCAATCCTCCTTCGTCCGGGCGTAATGACGGGACGCCTTCGCGCGGTTGCCGCAGGTCGCCATGGAGTGCCAGCGGCGGGTGCCGTTGCGCGAAGTGTCGAAGAAGTACAGGACGCACGCCTCGTGGGCGCAGGCGCGGATCCGGTCCGGCGCGGTGGCGAGCAGGGTCAGATAGTTCCGCGCGGCGAGCCAGGCCGGACCCCAGGCGGGGGAGTGGAACTCGGGCAGCTCGCCGGGCCCCTCGGCGGTGAGCGTGGCCCGGATCCGGCCGTGCGCGAGGACGGCGTCGACGAGCGGTGCCGCGTCCTTCGGTGACCCGTCGACGGCGGCCTTGATCGCGTCACGGGCCTGGAGCAGATGGCGCAGGGTCGTGGCATCGGCGGCGTGGTCGCGGTCCAGGTCGTTCGATGCGAGCCAGATCGCGAGCCCCTCGGGGTCCGTCAGCAGGTCCTGCGGGGCCCCGTCCCGCATCCAGCGCGTGTTCAGCAGGTCCAGCGCGAGCGGCTCACCGATGTGCGGGCGGGGGTCGGACATGTGGGGCTCCCTCTTCCGTACTAACCGGTCAAGGGTACGTGACCGGTTGACACCTCCACATCTAACCTTTAATCTCATTTTCAGAGGTTAGAAAAGCAAGTGCGGAACCACTTCTGATGGGGTAGTCATGACCTTGCGCACCGGCCACGTCGGCCTGAATGTCACCGACCTGAACCGCTCGCTCGCCTTCTACCGCGACGTCCTCGGCTTCGACCTGCTGGTCGAGGGCAAGGAGGACGGCCGACGGTTCGCGCTCATGGGTGAGGGCGCCACGCTCGCCCTTGCGCTGTGGCAGCAGGCCGACGGGATGTACGACAAGGCCCGGCCCGGCCTGCACCACCTCGCCTTCCAGGCGGACTCCATCGAGCGGGTCCGCGCCTACGAGACTTCGCTGCGCGAGTACGGCGTGGAGTTCGCCTACGACGGGGTCGTGGCGCATGCCGAGGGCGCCGACTCCGGCGGCATCTTCTTCTTCGACCCGGACGGAATCCGCCTGGAGATCTCGGTGTCGAGCGGCGTCGAGGGCGCTCCGGCGCCCCATGAGGCGGCGCCGACCTGCGGGTTCTTCTAGTCATGGGCGTCTATCACGCGGGCTCGCTCGCCGTGCAGGACCGGCTCGGCGTGCGGGACCTCGCCGCGCATGTCGGCCGGTCCATCGGGGAGGGCATCAAGCCGGTGGCCGCCGCCTTCCTTGAGCTCCAGCCGCTGCTGGTGATCGGCGCCGCCGACCCGGCGACCGGCAGAGTGTGGGCGGCGCCGCTGGCGGGGGACCCGGGGTTCGTGCGGGCCACCGGGCCCCGGCAGATCTCCGTCGCCGGGGGTACCTCCCACGCTTTCGGCAGTGGGGGAGGGGGTACCCCGGCCTCCCCGCTCGCGGCGGCCCTCGCCACCGAGGGCACCCCGGTCGGCACCATCGCCCTCGACCCGCGCACCCGGCGCCGGATGCGGCTGAACGGCCTGCTCAGGCCCACGCCGAGAGGGTTCGCGATCGAGGCGGACCGGGTCTTCGCCAACTGCCCGAAGTATCTGCAACGGAGGGAGACGTACGAGACACTGCCCGACCGCAAGCCGGGGCAGCCCCTGACAACCACCGAACTGTCCGACAGCCAGGCGCGGTTCCTCACGGCCGCCGACACCTTCTTCCTGGCCAGCGTCCATGAGGGCGGGGCCGACGCCAGTCACCGCGGCGGCAACCCAGGCTTCGTGCGCGTCGAGTCGCCGCGCGAACTGAGCTGGCGGGACTATCAGGGCAATTCCATGTACCTGTCCCTCGGCAACCTCGCCGCGGACCCGCGCGCCGGACTGCTCTTCCTGGACTGGACGACGGGCAGGGCGCTGTATCTCACCGGCGAGGCGCGTACGGAGTTCACGCCCGAACGCCGCGTCCGTTTCACCCTGTTTGAGGCGGTTGAGATTCCGGCCGCGGTCCCCCTGCGCTGGTCCGCGCCGGAGTACTCTCCCGCGAACCCGGAGCGCCCCTGACACCCCCCGGATACCCGCGAAGATGAACACGGAGTGACCGGCCCCCGGCCGCCCGAGGAGCGGTCGAGGGCGCGCAGGGTGGGCGGAGATCCACGTACGGTGATCGGCGCTGCGCGTTGCCGCCTCGTTCACGCGCAGGTCATTCCCGGTGCCAACGATCCAGAGCGAGCGGGTTGTTCGCGACAGCGACGCCCGCGACCACTGCCGACGCGTCACGCACTCGGGGAGACCGCGCCATGTCGCGCATACGCTCTGTCGCCAGCTCCGCGCTGGGCGTCCACCGCCGTACCGTCCTCGCCGCCGCCGGGGCGGTGTCCCTCTCCGCCGGTGTCGGCTACGCCCTGCGGCCCACCGACAGCCAGGCCGCCACCACCGGCACCCCGGCGGCCGCCGCCTCCCGGGAAGCGCCCGTCGCCTCCTCGCGCCGGGCGCCCTTCCTGCCGCTCGCCCCCTACACCCGGGGCACCACGCTCGCGAGTGTCTCCGCCCCACGGGGCACCTCCGGCTTCCGCCGGCTGGTCCGCGGACCCGGCTGGGAGCGCGTGGTGCGCAGCGAGCTGGCCGCCGCCAAGTCGGGGCGCGCGGACCGCCGTACGACGCTCGCCGCGTTTGTGCAGCTCACCGACATGCACATCATCGACGCCCAGCACCCGATGCGTCTTGAGTTCCTGCGCTCCACCGATGTGCATGCCTGGCGGCCGCACGAGGCGCTGACCGTGCACGGCGCCGTCTCGCTCGTCGAGCGGGTCAACGCGCTGCGGGGCGCCCCCGTCACCGGCGCCCCGCTCCAGTTCGCCATGACCACCGGCGACAACACCGACAACAACGCCCGCTCCGAGCTGGAGTGGTTCCTCACCGTCATGAGCGGCGGCCGGATCACCCCCAACTCCGGTGACCCGAAGCACTACGAGGGTGTCCTCAACAGCGGCCTCAAGCAGTACTGGCAGCCCGACTCGGCCGTCCGCGACGCCGACAAGCAGCTCGGCTTCCCCTATCTGGAGGGCTTCCTCGCCGCGGTCATGCGGGAGTTGCAGAGCCCGGGGCTCACCATCCCCTGGTACTCCACCGTCGGCAACCACGACGCCATGCCGCTCGGCTGCTACGCCTCGCACGGCGACACCTACCTCACCGACTTCGCCGTCGGCGGCAAGAAGCTGATGAGCCTGTCCGCGGCCGAGGCCAAGAAGCTCCAGGAAGCCCTGAAGACGGCCAAGGACCCCCAGGGCGCCCAGCTCCGCGAGCTGCTCAAGGCCCACGCCCGCGACATGCGCTCGGTCACGCCCGACGAGCGGCGCGCCCCGTACACGCCGACCGAGTACATCAAGGCCCACCTCGACCCGGCGTTCCAGGGCGTCGGCCCGGTCGGGCACGGCTACTCCTCGGCGAACCTCGACGCGGGCACCCAGTACTACAGCTTCCGTATCGCCGACGACGTCATCGGCATCAGTCTGGACACCACCGACGCGGGCGGCCACTACGAAGGCTCCGTCGGCAGCGGCCAGTTGCGTTGGCTGGACCAGACGCTGCGGGACAACGAGGACTCGTACGCCATCGTCTTCAGCCACCACACCAGCAAGACGATGGACAACACCCGCCTCGACCCGGCCCGCCCCGACGAGCGGCGGCACAACGGCCAGGAGGTCCTCGCCCTCCTCGGCAGCCACCGCAACGTCCTCGCCTGGGTGAACGGCCACATCCACCGCAACGCCATCACCCCGCACTCGGCGCCCGACGGCCGCTCCTTCTGGGAGATCTCCACCGCCTCGCACGTCGACTACCCCCAACTCGCCCGGGTCATCGAGCTGGTGGACAACAAGGACGGCACGCTCTCCCTGTTCACCACCTGTGTGGAGTCCGCGGCCCCGAGCCGCACGGACTTCGCCGACCTCTCCCAGACCGGCCTCGCCGCCCTCTACCGCGAGCTGTCCTTCAACGCCCCCGGCGCCCGGACGGACCTCGCGGGCGGTCGCGCGGACCGGAACACCGAGCTGGTCCTCAAGAAGGGCTGAAACTCACGGAGGAGGGGCTGCCCGGTGCACCCCGGCGGCCCCTCCTCTCCCCTCCTGATGCGTCCCCGGTCCGTCACTACCGGGGCAGCACGACGACGTACGCTGCCGGATCCCGGTCCACCGAGGCCATCAGCGCCGTGCGGACCACCGCTGCCTGTTGGTCGAGGGAGTCCCGGAGCTTCTTCGGGGTGATGTACACGACCGTGATCCCCAGCCGCTCCAGGTGTTCTCGCTTGCGGGCGTACTCCGACCACAGGGCGTCCTCGTCCTGGCGGGGGGCGCGGGTGTCCAGTTCGAGGGCCACCGCGTGCTCCGGCCAGTACGCGTCCAGACCGCCGAGGTGGGGGCCGCCGGGCAGGCGGAGGTCGATGTTCCAGACCGGGTCGGGGAGGCCGTACTCGCGGACCATCGCGAAGAGGCGGTCCTCCGCGATGGCGCGGCCCTCGGCGAGCAGGGAGTCCACGGCGTCCACGACATGCGGCCGGGTCAGCAGCTTGGCCTGGGTCAACTCCCGTACCACCGCAGCCGGTTCGCAGTGGCCGCCGCGTACCGCCTCGGTGAGCAGCCGGCGTACGGCGCCCGCGTCCGAGAGTTCGGCGACCGCGTCGGCCAGGGCGCGGGGGACCGGGGCGACCGGCAGGCCCGTCACCTCCTGCGCCGTCGGCATCGCGGACGTACGGACGATGCGGGCGCAGCCCGTCGAGCGGAGGCGGCGCAGACGGGGGACGAGGACGTCGATCGTGTCCAGTGAGGTCAGCGGAGGCGTCGCCGCGAAACCGTGCAGGGTCAGCGCCGCAAGACCTGTGATCACCGCCTCCGGGTGCACCGGGCGGTGCGACTCCCCGGCGCCCGGCTGGGGCGGCACCCCGGCGTTCCGCTCCCGCGTCGCGTACAGCAGCACCGCGTTCAGCCGCTCCTCGCTGGTCGGGGGGCCGGGGTGGAGCAGGTAGACACCCGGCAGGAGCTGCTGCCAGGAGCCGCCGGCCCGGCACTGCTCGTTGATCTCGGCGGGCGGGACGCCGTGCGCCCGCAGCTGCGCGACCGTCAGCACGCGCCGCCGGACGTCGGAGAGTTGGTGGACGGGGCGGGGGGAGAGCGGGGTGTTGTGGTTCATGACCCTGCAATGCCCGCGTTCCGTCCGCCCCTTAACCGCTGTTACACGCTCGTCGACAAACACGGACAAGCTCGCCCTAAAGGACGGGTGTTCGGATGCCGAGTAGGCATGGAAAACCCCTGGTCCGTTCGGGTGGGACCAGGGGTTACGGCTGCTATTGCCTGAATTCCGTAACGGTCATGGACGCGGCAAGCGTTGGCCAAAGATCATGCGCCGGCCGCCGCGTCGCACGCCTGTCCCCGCAGCGCCCGCGCCAGATCGTCCCGCGCCTCCAGCACCAGCCGCCGCAGCGCCGGAGCGGCTTCCTCGTGCGCGGAGAGCCAGGCGTCCGTCGCGTCCAGCGTCTCCTGGGACTCCTGGAGGGACGGGAACAGCCCCTGCACGACCACCATGCCGATCTGGATCGACCGCTCCGCCCACACCCGCTCGATCGCCGAGAAGTACTTCTGCGTGTACGGCGCCGTCAGCTCCCGCTGCGAGGGCCGGGCGAAGCCCGCGATGCTCGCCTCCACCAGTGCGTTGGACAGCTCGTCCGACTCCACCACCTGCGCCCACGTCTGCGCCTTGACCGAGGCCTGGGGCCGGGCCGCCAGGCAGCGCACCTGGTGGCGCTTGCCGGACGCGGTGTCGTCGCGGGCGAGTTCGGCGGCCAGCTCCTTGTCGCCGACGACGTCATGCGCGGCCAGCGAGTCCAGGAACGCCCACCGCAGCTCCTGGTCGACGTCCAGCCCCGCCAGGGTCACCGTGCCGTCCAGCAGCGCGCTCAGCAGCTCGAAGTCGGCCGGAGCGACGGCCGCCCGCGCGAAGAACCGTGCCCACGCCAACTGGTGCTCGCTGCCCGGCACGGCCGCGTTCAACCGGAGCGCGGCACCCTCGGCGAGCAGCAGGCCGGCCTGCTCACGCCGGTCGGGGGCCGTGTAGTGCACCGCCGCCGACTCCGCCCAGGCATGCAGCATCTGGAGCACGCCGATGTCGGACTCCCGCGCCGAGAACTTCAGCACCAGGTCGATGAACTCCCGCGCCGGCAGCAGCGCGTCCCGCGTCATGTTCCACAGCGCCGACCAGCACAGCGCCCGCGCCAGCGGATCGGTGATGTCACCGAGCCCGCGCCGCAGCGCCGCCAGCGAGGTGTCGTCGAAGCGCGTCTTGCAGTACGTCAGATCGTCGTCGTTGACCAGCACCAGATCCGGTGCCCCGGCCCCGGCCAGCTCCGCCACGACCGTACGCGGACCGTCGACGTCCACCTCGGCACGCGCGTACCGCTCCAGAACACCGTCCGCCCGCCGGTACAGGCCCACCGCGATCCGGTGCGGCCGAAGCTCCGGATGCGACTCGGCCGCCTCCTGCACCACCGCCAGCTCCGAGACACGGCCGTCCGTGTCCAACAGCACCTGCGGCGTCAGGGAGTTGACCCCGGCCGTCTGGAGCCAGGACCGCGCCCAGGCGCCCATGTCCCGGCCACTGGTCTCACCGAGCACCGACAGAAGGTCGCCGAGCCGGGTGTTGCCGTACGCGTGTCGCTTGAAGTAGCGGCGGGCGCCCTCCAGGAACGCGTCCTGACCGACGTACGCCACCAACTGCTTGAGGACGGAGGCGCCCTTGGCGTAGGTGATGCCGTCGAAGTTGAGCTTCGCGTCCTGCAGATCGCGGATGTCCGCGGTGATCGGGTGCGTGGAGGGCAGCTGGTCGGCGCGGTACGCCCAGGCCTTGCGGCGGTTGGCGAAGGTGATCCAGCCGTCGGTGAAGCGGGTCGCGCCCACCGTGGCGAAGGAGCCCATGAAGTCGGCGAAGGACTCCTTCAGCCACAGGTCGTCCCACCACTCCATGGTGACGAGGTCGCCGAACCACATGTGTGCCATCTCGTGCAGGATGACGTTGGCCCGGCCCTCGTAGGACGCCTGCGTCACCTTCCCGCGGAAGATGTACTCCTCGCGGAAGGTCACAAGCCCGGGGTTCTCCATCGCGCCGAGGTTGTACTCGGGCACGAAAGCCTGGTCGTACTTCCCGAACGGGTACGGGTAGTCGAAGTGGTCGTGGAAGAAGTCCAGGCCCTGCTTGGTCACCAGGAAGACGTCGTCGGCGTCGAAGTGCGGCGCGAGACCCTTGCGGCACATGGCGCCGAGGGGGATCTCAAGCGTCGTACCGTCCTCGAACACACACGTGTAGGAGTCCGTCACATAGTGGTAGGGGCCCGCCACCACACACGTGATGTACGTCGAGATCGGCTTGGTCTCCGCGAACCGCCACACCCCGTCGGCGAGCTTGCCCACGCCGTTGCTCCACACCGTCCAGCCCTCGGGCGCCCGCACCTCGAAGCGGAACGGCGCCTTGAGGTCAGGCTGTTCGAAGCAGGCGTGGACGCGGCGGGAGTCGGCCGGCTCGTACTGGGTGTACAGGTACACCTCGCCGTCCTCGGGGTCGACGAAGCGGTGCATGCCCTCACCGGTGCGGGAGTAGGCGCACCGCGCGTCGACGACCAGCTCGTTGTCGGCGGCGAGGTCCTCCAGGGCGATCCGGGAGCCGTCGAAGACCTCGCTCGGGTCGAGGTCCCGGCCGTTGAGCGAGACCGCGGTGACGCTCGGCGCGATCAGGTCGACGAAGGTGGTGGCGCCGGGCTCGGCGCAGCGGAAGCGGATCGTGGTGACCGAGCGGAAGGTGCGCGGCCCGTCCTCCGGCTCGTCGCCGACCGCGGAGCGCAGGTCGAGGGATACGTCGTACCCGTCGACGGACAGCAGTGCGGCCCGTTCCCGGGCCTCGTCGCGGGTCAGATTCTCACCGGGCACGGGTGACGCTCCTCACAAGGTGTTCAGTATGCGGACAGGCCCGATCCTCCCATGTGCGATCGAGCGGCGGCAGTCGGGAATGGGGGAGGCGGGGACCGGTGTTGCCGCTGTCAAAGACCGCTTCCCTAGGAGAGCCATGTCCGAGTCCGCGAAGACCCCCGTCGACTTCTGGTTCGATCCGCTGTGCCCCTGGGCGTGGATGACCTCGCGCTGGGTGCTGGAAGTCGAGAAGGTCCGCGACATCGAGGTCCGCTGGCACATCATGAGCCTGGCCGTGCTGAACGAGCCGAAGATCGACGAGCTTCCCGAGGAGTACCGCGAACTGCTGGAGACCAAGGCCTGGCAGCCGATCCGGGTGGTGACGGCGGCCTGGCAGAAGCATGGCTCCGAGATCCTCGGCCCGCTGTACACCGCGCTGGGCACCCGTATCCACAACGAGGGCCAGGGCCCGACCCGCGAGGCCGTCGTCGGCGCCCTCGCCGATGTCGGTCTGCCCGCCGACCTGATCGACTACTTCGACCAGAAGGACTTCGAGTTCGACGCCGAACTGCGCGCCTCCCACAAGGAGGGCATCGACAAGGTCGGCCAGGACGTCGGCACCCCGGTGATCGCGGTCCCCGGTGACGACGGCGAGCAGATCGCCTTCTTCGGCCCGGTCGTCACCCCGGCCCCGAAGGGCGAGGAGGCCGCCCGCCTGTGGGACGGCACCCTCGCCGTGGCCTCGGTGCCGGGCTTCTACGAGATCAAGCGAACCCGCACCAAGGGCCCGGACTTCAGCAACCTCTAGGCGCCCCGTCCCGGGCGATCCGGGCCAGTCGCAGCTGATGGGGAAGCCCCCGCGAGTCACGTCCTCGCGGGGGCTTCGTCATTCCGCCCGCCTGCGTGAAGAGTGAGAAGACGATCACGAGGCAGGACGACTGAAGAGGCTCAGGGACTTGCGAGTAGATCGAGTTGACCGACCCCACTGCTCTTATTGCAATTCGCTTGCAAATGCAGGCTATCAGCATCAAGCGGCGCGGTGGGGGAGCGCTCTACTATCGGAGGTCGTACAGGGGGTGTGGGTGTCATGGGACCGGAGATGGCCGATCTCGCTCGGACGGCGGGCTCGACGATGGTGGCGCTGATGGCCACCCAGACCTGGGAGTCGGCACGCGACGGAGTGGTCGCCCTGTGGCGCCGGTTCCAGCCCGCGCGAGCCGAAGCCGTCAGCGATGAACTCGAAGCCACGCGCGAGGACCTGCTGCTTGCCCGAGAGTCCGGCGACACCGAGACCGAGGCCGAACTGACCGCCGAATGGCAGGCGCGGGTACGGCGACTGCTGCTCGCCCAGCCCGAGGTGGCGGCCGAACTCCGCCGCATCCTCGACGAGTTGGAACCCCACCGCCCCCAACAGCAGACCACCGTGGACGTCCGCCTGCGCGCCGAGGTCTCCGGCAGCGGTCGGGTCTACCAGGCCGGCCGCGACCAGCACATCACGGAGCGATGAACGAACTCGGCGCCCGCGCCTCGGGCCAGGGCCGGATCTTCCAGACGACCGGCGACCAGTACATCCAGGAACACCACCACCACCACGACCCGGGCGCCGCCCCGGCACAACGGCCCCCCGATTCCGTACGGATGCCCCTGGTCGGCCGCCCGCCCGGCATCCTCCGCAACCGCGAGGAACTGCGCGCACTGCTGGCCGCCGCCGTGACCGGACCCGGTGGCGACGCCCACGTCGTGCACGGCATGGGCGGCTGCGGCAAAACGGCGCTGGCGTACTGGCTGTTCACCGAGGCGGTCCGCACCCACGGCCGGATCGGCCTGTGGGTCAACGCCTCCGAACGGATGTCCCTGCGCGCCGGAATGCTGGCGGTCGCGGGCGACCGGGGCGCGTCGGCGGGGGAGTTGGCGGCAGCGGCGGCCGGGCAGCGGGCGGCGGCGGACCTGGTGTGGCACTACCTCGACCACTCCTCCGACCCCTGGCTGCTGGTCCTCGACAACGCCGACGACCCGAGCGTCCTGGAGGACGGCGCCTGGCTGCGCACCAGCCCGCGAGGCACGGTCCTGGTCACGACGCGCCATGCCACGTCGCCCCTGTGGCGCATCCCCGGCGCGATCCGACACGCCCTCGGTGTCCTCCCCCTCGACGACGCGGCCCAGGTCCTGTGCGACCTCGCGCCGGACACCGGTGACCTGGACTCCGCGCGCAAGGTGGCCGAACGCCTCGGCCGCCTCCCACTGGCGCTCACCCTGGCCGGTTCCCATCTCGCCCACCAACTGCTGGAGTCGTGGTCCATGGACGAGTACGACCGCAAGCTCGCCGAGGAATCGACGGCCATCGTGGACCGGGGCGCGTCCCACGCTCAGTCCCGCCATCTGGTGGGCCGCACCTGGCAGTTGTCCCTGGACGCCCTGACGGAACAGGGCCTGCCGGACGCCACGACGCTGCTCCGGCTGCTGTCGTGCTGGGCGGCGGATCCGGTGCCGTTGGAGGTACTGGCCCCGCTGGCGCGCGGGTCGGTGGCCGTCGACGGACTCGAACCGCCGCGGGTGGAACCGGCGTTGCGGGGGTTGCTCGACCACTCGCTCGCCGAGCTGGTCGTCGTGGCCGACGGGGTGCGCTGCGTACGCGCCCACGGCGTGCTGCTGGACAGTGTCGCGGCCGGGGTTCCGGAGGCGCTGAGGGAGGTGGCGACCGCGCTCCTGGAGGCGGCGCTGCCCGAACGGGGAGTCGCGTCACCGAAGGCCCGCGACCTCCTCGCGCTGCTCGCCCCGCACGCCTCGGCACTGTTCCGGGCCGCGCCCTCGGAGCGGACCGCCGGTCTTGCGGTGCGGGTCGCGCGGCAGGTGTTCGACGCGGGGGACTTCGCGGGGGCGCTCGGGCTGGCGCCGGGCATGGCCGACCGGGTCGAGGAGCTGCTGAGCGGTCAGCACCCGCTCGCCTTGGAAGCCAGGGAAACGGAGGCCAAAGCGCTGTGGCGCATGGGGCGCTACCCCGAGGCGGAGGCGCTGCACCGCCGGATTCTCGGCCGGCGCGAACTGCTGCTGGGCACGGACCACCCGGACACCCTGCGCAGCGTCTACGACCTGCACTTCCCGCTCATCTTCCTGGACAAGGCCGATGAGGCCGAACGCCTTCTCCGCCGTGCACTCGAAGGACAGCGGCGGGTGCTGGGCGAAGACGCCCACGACACCCTGCAGACCTGGGCGGCCCTGCTGGAAATCCTGGGCTGCCTGGGCAAGGGCCGGGAACTGGACGCGGAGGCCGCCGCATTCCTCGACGCCTGCCGACGCGGCCTGCCGTCGGACCACCTCATCCCGCTGCACGGCCGTCACAACTACGCCTGGGGTCTGCACGCAGTGAACCGCGACGCGGAGGCGGAGCCCCTCGCGCGGCGGGTGCTGGCCGACCGGATCCGCCTTCACGGGCCGGACCACCCCCTGGCCCTGTCGGCGCTGTCCCTCACGGCTCAGGTCGCCGGGGCGCTCGGGCGTTACGACGAGGCGTGCGCGACCATCAAGGAGGTCATCGAGCGCCGTGAACGGGTGCTCGGCACCGAGCACCCGTTCCTCGTCCAGGACCGGCGATGGCTGGCGGACTGGCGGGCCGCCCCCTAGTCCTGATCAGCCCTTCGCCACCCGCGCCCGCTGCCACGCGTACCCCGCCACTGCCAGGAACAGCGTCATCCCGCCGGTCGAGTACAGCTGCACCCGCGTGTCCGGCTCCCGGGCCATCAGCACGAAGATCGCCACCATGCCGGCCAGCGCCACCCAGGTCAGCACCGGGAACGCCCACATGCGCACCGTCAGCTTCTCGGGGGCCTCGCGCTCCAGGCGCGCCCGCAGGCGCAGTTGGGAGACGGCGATGAAGATCCAGACGACGAGGATGACCGCGCCGATCATGTTCAGCAGCCAGGGGAAGACATCGTTTGGGCGCCAGTAGCTGAGGACCACGCACACGAAACCGAAGACGCAGGACGCCAGTACGGCGATCCGCGGCACCCCGCCCGACACCCGGCCCAGAGCCTTCGGGCCCTGCCCGCGCTCGACGAGCGAGTACGCGATACGCGAGGAGCCGTAGATGTTGGCGTTCATCGCGCTCAGCAGGGCCACCAGCACGACCACGTTCATCAGCTGACCGGCGCCCGGGATGCCGAGCTCATCGAGGGCGGCGACGTACGGGCCTTTCTCGACGACCGCCTGGGAGTCCCAGGGGACCAGGGTCACGATGACCGCCATCGAGCCGATGTAGAAGAGGGCGATGCGCCACATCGCGGTACGGACCGCGCTTGCCACGCCCTTGACCGGGTTCTCCGACTCGGCGGCGGCGATGGTCACCGTCTCCATGCCGCCGTACGCGAAGACCGAGGCGAGCAGGCCGATGATCAGGCCCTCACCGCCGTTCGGCAGGAAGTCGGTGAGGTTGGAGGCGCCCGGCGCGTCCGTGCCGGGCAGGACGCCGAAGATGGCCAGTCCGCCGAGCACCAGGAACAGGCTGATCGCGCCGACCTTGAGGGCGGCGAACCAGAACTCGAACTCGCCGAAGTTCTTCACGGCGGCCAGGTTCGCCCCGCAGAACACCACCATGAACAGCGCCACCCACGCCCACTCGGGCGTGCCCGGCAGCCAGCCGGTGACGATCTTCGCGGCGCCGATGCCCTCCAGGCCGACGGCCGTGCAGAGCAGGACCCAGAAGGACCAGCCCGCGGTGAAACCGGCCCAGGGTCCGATCGCCCGCTCGGCGTGCGCGGAGAAGGAGCCGGAGGAGGGATACGCGGCCGACATCTCGCCGAGCATCCGCATCACCAGCATCACGAGGAGGCCGGAGAGGGCGTAGGCGACGACGATCGAGGGACCGGCGGCGGCGATACCGGCGCCGGAGCCCACGAACAGACCGGCGCCGATGACACCGCCGAGGGCGATCATCGACAGATGGCGCTGCTTGAGGCCATGAGAGAGGGAGACACCGTCCTGCTGCTGAGGTGGCGTCTCGACTGTGGTGCTGGGCATGGGCGCGGCTCGTCCAATGCGTGAGATGGGCAAAATCGCCCACAGTCTGGGGGCCGTGTCCGCTCAGGCGAAGGAACCGCCCAGTATGCGGACAGGTACGCCACAGAGCGTACGGGACCCCTCACAGCCGCCGGTTGGTGGATCCCTACAGACCGGCCGACCGGCCCCCGCGTGACCTGCATGTCCTCACCTCAGTGACCGGTATCACGCCGTACCGCGCGTAACCGCTTCCCTTTGTGCAGAGCCCACCAAGCCCACGTTCCGGCCTTTGTCGACCACTGACGGTGATCGGCTCAAGGCCCCTGGGATAGCGTCGCCGTGTCCCAGCCTGCCCTCACCTCCGCGGAGTCCCCATGAGCACCGCCGCTGTCGCCGCCCCCGCCCGCACCGGACAGGTCCTCGCCGACCTGCTCCCCGCCTCCCGTGTCCGGGACATCGCGCTCGTGGCCGGCGGCGCCGCGCTCACCGGGCTCGCCGCCCAGATCGCCGTGCCGGTGCCCGGCACCCCGGTCCCGGTGACCGGCCAGACCTTCGCTGCGCTGCTCGTCGGCACCGCACTCGGCGCCCGCCGTGGTGTCGCGTCGCTCGCCCTGTACGCGCTGGCCGGCCTCGCGGGCGTGCCGTGGTTCGCGGACGGGGGCCACGGCTTCAGCGTCTCCTTCGGTTACATCCTCGGCATGCTCCTCGCCTCCGCCGCCGTCGGCGCCCTGGCCCGCCGGGGCGCCGACCGCTCGATGCTGCGCATGGCCGGCACGATGCTCCTCGGCGAGGCGATCATCTACGCGATCGGCGTCCCGTACCTGGCCTTCGCGGCCGACATGTCCGCCTCCGCCGCCATCGCGGCCGGCCTCACGCCGTTCCTCATCGGCGACGCCCTGAAGGCGGCCCTGGCGATGGGCCTGCTGCCCACGGCCTGGAAGCTGCTCAAGAAGTAAGCCTCCGGAAGAGGTTCGCCGGGTCGTACCGACCCTTCACCCCGGCGAGCCTCTTCCGCGTCTCGTCGTCGTACAGCCCCTCGGTCCGGTCCCCGGCCCCGAAGGCGAAGTTGAGTGAGCGCCCCAGCGTCTTTGTGGCGAGCAGCGCGAAGGCGGGATCCAGAATCTCCCGCGCTCGCTCCCGGTCCGCCATGGTCAGCAGCCGCACCAGGAACTTCCCGTCCCGGTACGGCACCGCGTTCGCCGCGGGTGCGGCCAGTGCCCCACCCAGATGATTGATCTGTACGACCACCATGGCGCCGGCGTCCGGACCGGTACGGGCGAGGAGCTGAGCCACCTTCTCGGTGTCCAGCTCACTCAGCACCGCACTGTCCCCGTAGTAGGCGTGCGGAAAGTCCGGGTCGCTGTGGATGGTGTGGCTCTCGGCGTAGGGCATCTCCCGCAGCGAGTCGGCCGACACCGGGCCGATCCTCCGCAGCGGCTCGACGAGCCGTTCGCCGTCGTCGCCCGTGCAGGCGACCCGCACCGAAATGACGTACCGCCCCCGCAGTTGCGGCGGCATCGCCGGGATGTCCGGATACGGTACGGCCGCGAAGGACGAGGTCAGCGCGTCCGGCAGGGTCCACGTCCACTCCGCGTACGCCCCCAGCACGGCCGCCGGATCGACCTGGCCGCCGTCGAAGGCGAGGGAGCCGCCGTAGAGCGTGCGGACGGGGACAAGGCCGATCTCCAGCTCGGTGACGACACCGAGGCTGTGGCCGCCGCCGAGGAGGGCCCAGTACAGGTCGGACTCCGGGGTGACATGGCGCAGTTCGCCGTCGGCGGTGACGAGATCGAGGGAGCGGACGTGGTCGGCCGCGTACCCGAACTCCCGGGCCAGGATGCCGAGTCCGCCGCCCAGCGTGTAGGACACGGCACCGACGGACGGGGCCGATCCTCCCCCACTGCTCAATGCGTGGGAGGTGCCCCCATTCGCGGCGCGAGTCCGTGCGGCGCCGCCGCCTCGACGACCTGGCCCCAGCGCACGCCCGCCTGGACACGGGCGGTGCGGGTCTCGGGGTCGATGGTCACCCGGTCCATGCGCCGGGTCGTGATCAGGACCCCGCCCTCGGCGGAGCCGGGCAGTCCGTGTCCGGTGGCCTGGACGGCGACGGGCAGGTTCCGGGCGGCCGCGTGACGGACGGCGGCGGTCACGTCGGCGGCGGTGCGGGCGGGGACGATCAGTTCGGGCCGCTGGGTGAACCCGGTCTGGAACCCGGCGAGTTCATCGTCGTAGCCGGGCTCGCAGGGGTGCAGGAGGGGCAGGTCGGTCAGATGCCGCGTGGAGGTCATGGCACGAAGGATGGCCGGACAACCTGACAGGTACCGTCAGGTTATCCGGGCCGATCGGATCTTCCGCTCAGCTCTCCTGTCGCACCGGCCGCCGAAGCTGCGACCACCACAACCCGGCCGCGCCCGCCGCGATCAGCGCCGCCCCGGCCGCCCCCAGCGGCAGGACGTCCCGCTTGGCGCCGGTCTCCGCGAGCTCGTCACCGCCGGGCGCCACCGGCTTGTTGTCGGTGCCCAGCAGCAGCGGGGTGGCCGGGGCGTTCGGCGACGGGTTCGTCGTACCGAACGGCACCGGGCCCTGCTGCCAGTACGTCTTGTCACCCGACGTGGTCTGGACGGGCAGGCAGATCCTGCCCTTCTTGCTCAGGTCGTACGTCGCCTCGACGTCGTACGATTTCGAGTCACCGGCCGCGAGATTGTCCACCGGGCAGGCGAATCCACTGTTCGAACCCTCCGGCAGATCGCTTTCGGTGATCTGTGAACAGCCCTGAACATTCTTGACCGTAAGGCCGTCGAATCCGACGACGAGAAGCTTGATCTCTCCGCTGTCCTCGGTCCCTTCGTTTTTCACCGTGGCGGTAATCGCCGTCTCCTGCGACTTGTTGTCGACCGAGATCTTCTCGGGCAGAGTCGTGGTCAGTTCCACTCCTGCCGGTGCCTCGTCGACGGCCTTTCCCCCCTTGCTGCTCTGAGGTCCCTGGTCATCCGCGACGGCGGTGAACGGAAAGATCATCACCGCCGAGAAAGATGCTGCAACCAGCGATCCCGCGATGGTCGTCGTACGACGAGAACTCATGTTCGTCCCCCTTGGCTGCGCCTGAATTCGCAGTACTTGAAGAGGTACCACAAGATTTCTCCGCACTATGCTGGTGTGGCGCGAAGTGTGACCATCGTGTTTCAAACGGACAGGCTTCATGGGGTAATTGAGGGGGTGCAGCGGATTGCCGGGGAATACGGGAAACACGAGGAGTGGCGGGGTTCCAGGGCTACTGGTGACCGGGCGCTATCGACTGGTCGAAAGTATCGGACAGGGGGGAATGGGGCGGGTGTGGCGGGCCGCCGACGAAATACTCGACCGGCCGGTGGCGATCAAGGAGATGCGGATAGACGGACTCGACCCCGAGGACACCCGCACCCGCCGCGAACGCACCCTGCGCGAGGCCCGGGCCAGCGCCCGCATCGACCACCCCAACGTGGTGCGCGTGTACGACGTCGTGGACGAGGGCGAACGGCTATGGATCGTCATGGAGTTGGTCGCAGGACGCTCCCTGGAACAGCTCCTCGCGGAGGAGGGCCCACTGGGTCCCGCGGAGGCGGCACGCATCGGCCTCGGCCTGGTGGCCGCGCTGCGCCAGGTGCATGAACGGGGCGTTCTGCACCGGGACATCAAACCTGGCAACGTCCTGGTGGAGACGCGGGCGCGGCGCGTGGTCCTGACGGACTTCGGCATCGCGGCGATCCAGGACGCCAAGGCGCTCACCATGGTGGGGATGCTGGTCGGCTCGCCCGACTACATGGCCCCCGAGCGGGTCTCCGGGCGTCCGCAGGGACCGCCGTCGGACATCTGGTCGCTGGGCGCGACCCTGTGCGCGGCCCTGGGCGGCCGCTCCCCGTTCTCCCGGGACACCACCCTGGCCACCCTGCACGCGGTCCTGTACGAGGAGCCGGAACTCCCCGCGTCGGCAGGCCCGTTGACCGGCATCCTGGCGGCCCTGCTGGAGAAGGAGCCGGAGGTCCGCCCGGGCCTCGGGGACCTGGAGAACGCCCTCCAGCCGATCGCGTTCCCGCCTCCCACGCCCACGGTCGCGGTGGCTACGGCGGAGGAGGCGCCGGAGGAGACAGCGACAGCGGAGCCGGAGCCCGCGTCTCCAGAGCCCGCCGACACCCCACCCCCCGAAGAACACCGGCCCACCCACGACTTCGGCCGCCGTCGCCCCGCCGTCCCCCTCGGCGCCGGTGTCTCCCTGGCCCGTGAGAAGACGAAGCCGGCCGCGGCCTTGCATCACGAGGCCGAGACGGAACGGCGACACGAGGCCGAGACGGAACGCCGACCGACCCCCGCCCCCGACCCTCAGCCCATGGCCCCGGGCGAGCTTCCAGGCCCCGCGGTGCCCGCCCGCCCTCGCCCGTCGCGCCGTCGCCCCGGTCTTCTCGCCGCCGTGGGAGTCGTCACCGCCGGGGCCGTGGTGGCCGTGGTCCTGCTCCTGAACCCCGGTGGCTCGCCCGAGGACGACAAGGCGGGCGGCTCGACGTCCTCCTCCGCGTACTCGCCCTCTCCCTCGCCCACCGTGGAGGGCACCTCCCGCCCGCAGACCCTGCCGCCGGGAGCGCGCACGGAGGCAGGCGGTTTTGCGTGGGTGCCGCCCGAGGGCTGGCGGCGGGACGTGAAGACGGGCGCGGAGGTGCACTACACCTCGCCCGACGGCAGGCAGGAGCTCGTCGCGAAGTCCTCCCTCGCCCGCGGCGACCTCATGGAGACCTGGGAGACCTCGGAACAGAACGCCCACCAGGGGCAGGCGTACCGGAAGATCCGCCTGGAGGAGACGACGTTCCGCGGCTATCCGGCGGTCGTCTGGGAGTACACCTTCACGCTCAAGGGCGTCCCCTGGCACGCCCAGTTGCTGGGCTTCAACGAGAAGGGGAAGTCGTACCAGATCAACACGTGGTACCAGCCGGACATCGAGGACCAGGCGCTCGGCACCTACGACGAGGTCAAGGACAGCTTCACCATCCTGTGAGCACGGGAAAGGGGGCCCCGAGGGGCCCCCTTCCGCGAACTTCGACCGGATCAGCCGACGTTGACCTCGTCGGCGTCGAGGTCGGCCTCGGCCCGCACCTTCACGGCGGGAGCCGAGCCGCCGCCGCGGATCTTCTCCTTGATGAAGGCGATGGCCAGTACGACCGCCGCGACCAGCAGCGACAGCAGCACCGTGTCGCGTCCGTCGTGCTCGGTGTCGGTGAGCATGTAGCCGAGGACGAACACGATCAGCGCGGCCGTGGCCCAGGTCAGGTACGGGTACAGCCACATCCGGACGACGAGCTTCTCCGGAGCCTCGGCCTGGATGATCTTCCGCATGCGCAGCTGCGAGAAGCAGATGACCAGCCAGACGAACAGGGCCACCGCACCACTGGAGTTGACCAGGAAGAGGAAGACGGAGTCCGGGAACTTGTAGTTGAAGAAGACGGCGACGAAGCCGAAGACGACGGAGGCGACGATCGCCGCGAGCGGCACACCACGGCTGGTGGTCTTCGCGAACGCCTTGGGCGCGTCACCGCGCTGGCCGAGGGAGAAGGCCATGCGCGAGGCCGTGTACAGACCGGAGTTGAGGCAGGACAGCACCGAGGTCAGCACGATGAAGTTCATGATCTGACCGGCGTGCGGGATGTCCAGGGATTCGAGGGCGGCGACGTAGGAGCCGTCCTCGGCGATAGCCTTGGAGTCCCAGGGCAGCAGCGAGACCACGACCAGGATCGAGCCCAGGTAGAAGACGGCGACACGCCAGATGATGCTGTTGGTCGCCTTGGTGACGGCCCGCTGCGGGTCCTCGGACTCGCCGGCGGCCAGCGTGGCGATCTCGCTGCCCATGAAGGAGAACACGACGAGCAGCACACCGGTGAGGATCGCGCCGGGCCCGTTCGGCAGGAAGCCGCCGTGCTCGGTGAGGTTGCTCAGCCCGGCCTGCTCGCTGTCGACGCCGGGCAGCAGGCCGAAGATCGCGAGCCCGCCGATGACGATGAACGCGGCGATCGCGACGACCTTGATACCGGCGAACCAGAACTCGAACTCGCCGTAGGAGCCGACGGAGACCAGGTTGGTGGCGGTCAGCACGACCATCACGATGAGCGCCCAGGCCCACTGCGGAACGGCCGGTATCCAGCCCTCAAGAATCACGGCACCGGCGGTCGCCTCGACAGCCAGCACCACGACCCAGAAGAACCAGTACAGCCAGCCGATGGAGAACCCGGCCCAGCGCCCGAGCGCCCGGTCGGCGTGCGCGGAGAAGGAGCCGGAGGTCGGATTGGCCGCGGACATCTCACCGAGCATCCGCATGACCAGCACCACGAGGGTGCCGACGAGGGCGTACGACAGGAGGATGCCGGGTCCCGCGGTGGCGATACCGGAGGAGGACCCGACGAAGAGTCCGGCGCCGATGACACCGCCGATGGCGATCATCGACAGATGACGGTTCTTGAGCCCGGCCTGGAGGCCATTGCCGGAATCGCCGGTGGCTCCAGGGTCCTTTTCAGCCTTCGACAGGGTCGGCTGCGAGGTCATAGGGGGGATTCCTTTGTGCCGGGAGTGCAGATTCCCGTACGAGCGGTGTACGGGTGCCTAACAAGTTGGTCCAGTGAATCGGAGGCAAAGCATTTATTGAACCTTTGATTCCAGATCGTTACTTGAGGTTTTCCTGAGGTTCTGTGGCGTTGCTCGCAGATTTCTGGATCAACCCCCGGGGCGGCTGCCCGGAAACGGCCGTGTCACACTCGTCGCATGCGCGTGTATCTCGGCTCCGACCATGCGGGCTACGAACTCAAGAACCACCTCGTCGACTGGCTCAAGGCGGCGGGCCATGACCCCATCGACTGCGGCCCCCACATCTACGACGCCCAGGACGACTACCCGCCCTTCTGCCTCCGCGCCGCCGAGCGCACCGCCTCCGACCCCGACGCCCTCGGCATCGTGATCGGCGGCTCCGGCAACGGCGAGCAGATCGCGGCGAACAAGGTCAAGGGCGTCCGCGCGGCCCTCGCCTGGAGCGAGGAGACCGCGGCCCTGGGCCGCCAGCACAACAACGCCAACGTCGTAGCGGTGGGCGCCCGCATGCACACCCAGGACGAGGCAACGAAGTTCGTGGAAACCTTCCTGGCCACCCCGTTCTCGGGCGACGACCGCCACATCCGCCGAATCGACATGCTGAAGACCTACGAGTCAACAGGCGACCTCCCTCCGATCCCCCCGCACCACCCGCAGCAGTAGGACCCCCCTGGCGCCACCCCGAAACGCCACCCGAAGCCCGCACTTTTTGAGCGCCGGTCCACGATTCAGCCGGTCCGGGCGTGAGCCCGGGTGCGCCATCCCGCCCCCACCCACCCGCAGGATGCTGCGCCCGCTCGCCCCTCCTGGCCTGTCCGGAGGGAGGCCGGGGTTGCCATCCCGAGCCCCCACCCACCCGCCGGGTGCGGCGCCGGTCGTTCCTCCCAGCCGTCCGGGGGGTGAGGCCGGGGGTTGCCCTCACCCACCTGTAGGGTGCTGCGCCCGGTCGCCCCTTCCGGCTTGTCCGGGGCTGTGAGGTCGGGGGTTGCTATCCCGAGCCCCTTCCCACCCGCAGGGTGCTGCGCCGGTTGTTCCTCCCAGCCGTCCGGGGGGTGAGGTCGGGGGTTGGCATCCCGAGCCCCCACCCACCTGCAGGGTGCTGTGCCCGGTCGCCCCTCCCGGCCTGTCCGGGGGGTGAGGCCGGGGGTTGCCCTCACCCACCTGTAGGGTGCTGCGCCCGGTTGCCCCTTCCGGCTTGTCCGGGGCTGTGAGGTCGGGGGTTGCTATCCCGAGCCCCTTCCCACCCGCAGGGTGCTGCGCCGGTTGTTCCTCCCAGCCGTCCGGGGGGTGAGGTCGGGGGTTGGCATCCCGAGCCCCCACCCACCTGCAGGGTGCTGCGCCCGGGCGCCCCTCCCGGCCTGTCCGGGGGAGGTGTGGGGCCGGGGGTTGGCATCCCGCGCCCCCACCCACCCGTAGGATGCTGCGCCAGCTGTTCCTTTCAGCCCGTCCGGCGTTTGAGGACGAGGCCCTTTCAGGGCCGACGGGGGTTCAGGGGGCGGAGCCCCTGGCGGGGTCGAAGGGGCGGAGCCCCTTCAGGATGGGACGGGTAGGGGCGGCGGGGGCGAAAAACTCCCGCCAACCCCACCACCGACGACACAAGAGGAGCCACCGTGCCTGAGGGGCACACCATCCACCGGCTGGCCAAGGACTACGCCGCCGCCTTCTCCGGCACAGCCCCCCAGGTCACCAGCCCCCAGGGCAAGTTCTCAGACGCCGCCGAACTGATCACCGGCACCGACCTCACCACCACCGAGGCCCACGGCAAACACCTCTTCCTCGGCTTCCGCGACACCGACTGGGTCCACATCCACCTCGGCCTCTTCGGCAAGGTCACCTTCGGCCCCACCCCCGCACCCCCGCCCACGGACACGGTCCGCCTCCGCCTGACGAACAGCACCGCGTACGTAGACCTCCGCGGCCCGACGACCTGCGCCCTGATCACCCCCGCCGAAAAGCAGGCCATACACGACCGCCTGGGCCCGGACCCCCTCCGCGAAGACGCGGACCCGAAGACGGCGTACCGACGCATCGCCCGCAGCCGCACCACGATCGCCGCCCTCCTCATGGACCAGAAGATCATCGCGGGTGTGGGCAACGTCTACCGCGCAGAAGTCCTCTTCCGACACGGCATCGACCCCTACCGAGCCGGCAAGGACATCACGCCCCAGCAGTGGGACGCCATCTGGACCGACCTCGTGGAACTCATGCACGAGGGCGTCCGCATCAACCGCATCGACACAGTCCGCCCGGAACACACCCCGGAAGCGATGGCCCGCCCACCCCGCGTGGACGACCACGGCGGCGAGGTCTACGTGTACCGCAGGGCCAACCTCCCCTGCCACATCTGTGGCGGCGAGATCCGCACCGCCGATCTCGCCGCCCGCAACCTCTTCTGGTGCCCGACCTGCCAAAAACCTGAGCCAGCCCAAAAACCCTGAGCCAGCCCAAAAACCTGAGCCGGTTCTAGAACCCGTGCGGCAACCAGGGCGCGACAGCCGAGGCGAACCCCACCGACGCCTCCGCCAACGCCCCCTGCCGCAACTCCCGCACCCGCCCGGCAGCCCCCAGCGACACCAGGCTCACCCCACCGAGATACGCCGACCCCAACTCCCGTACGGACAAGGCCAGATCCGCCGCGTCCTGGGTCCGCTCGCAGGACGCCCCCTTCGCGTCCCCCGACAGCCGCCAACGCCCGGAGTTCCAGGGGCAGAAGGCGTCCTCGACCTCCAACACCACATCCACCGGCGCCTGGTAGGTCCGAGCCTGAAGCGCCGCACCGACGTCGACGAGCCGGACGTACATCCCGTCCCGGTACCGCGGCCGGCACCGCCGTAGGTCCGACACCTGGTGCTGCCAGGCCTCGTCCATCGGCCGCCCGTGCACCTTCAGCGTCGTCGTGAGGTCGAGGTCGAACAGGAACCGCCACAGCGCGGCCTGCGCCGCCGCGTCCACCCCGGCCAGCTCCCGCAGATGCACAGCGCCGTTGTGCCCGGTGACCCCCCACTCCGGCCGCACCGCATAGCGGGCATAACCGACGGTCTCCCCGTCCCGCTCGGCCACCACGCACTGCAACGGCGACGCCCCGTCCCGCCCGTCCTCCGGATCGAGCACCCCGACCCGCTCCCAACCGGGCCGCACCCGCGCCAGCATCCCGGGCCGGGCGGGCACCAGCGCGGCGTACACGCTCTCGCACGCATCGACCACGTCCACCGGCTCCGCGTACCGCAGCCGTACGTCGTCCGTCCCGGCCGGCACCGACAACCGCACCCGGCTCGTATCGATCTCGGCGGCGAGCTGGAAGGTCGCGACGCCGTATCCGAACCGCCCGTAGATCGCGGGCTCGGACGCCGTCAGCACCGCCAGCGGCTCGCCCCAGGACCGTGCGTCGTCCAACTGCTTGCGCATCATCGACGTAAGGACTCCGCGCCGCCGGTGCGTGGCGGCGACCCCGACCATCGTCACGCCCGCCGCGGGCACCGACGCCCCGCCGGGCACGGTCACCCCGAACCGGAACGCCCCCGCGGAGCCCACGCACAGATCACCGTCCCAGGCGCCGAAGGAACGGTCGAACTCGGTGAGCCCCCGGTACAGTTCACGCTCCTCGGTGGGCTCAGGCAGCCCGCCGAAGGCACGCAGCAGGACGTCGTACCAGGTGTCCCAGTCCTCGGATGCCAGCTCCCGCAGCTCGATCGTGGAACCGGTCGTGAAGTGTGTCCCCATGTGCCATGCCTACCAGGGCAATGCGGGACGAGCCAGGGAATTTCCGCCAGGTTGCCGCGTGATGGCTTCTCGTGAAGTTCACTGTGAAGTTGAGCCTCGGACGGGGGACAAGTGGGACCTCACGTGCCAAGCAGCTGGTCCGATGGATAGGGTCCCGAACTAATGGCAGCAGGACGAGAGCGGCGCGCGGCCGCCGATACGTTCGCGGCCCGGTTGCGGATGCAGTGGCACCGGGTCCGCGTCGGCCTGCGCAGAAGCGCCGTCGACTACTTCCGCGGCGACGGCTCCGACTGGATCGCGCTGGCCGGACTGCTGCTCACCGTCCCGCTGATCACGGCCACGACTCTGGCCAATTCGGTGTGGTGCTCACCGGCCGCGCTGGTCCTCCCGATCGTCGCCGGCGGACTGCTGCTGCGCCCGGCCAGCCTGCTCGGCCTGTACGCGGCAGCGGCCACCGCGCTCATCGTGGAGTCGGTGCAACTCGGCCCGTACACCGAGGGCGCCGCCCGGGTCACCCCGGGCGTGGTCCTGGTGGTCGCGGCCTGCGGGTTCGTCGGTCTGCTGATCGCGCAGTTCCGCAGCCGGGTCGGCGTGCCCTGGCGGCGCGGCGGCACCATGCTGTTCGACCTGCGTGAACGCATCCGGGTGCAGAGCAAGCTGCCGCAACTGCCGACCAGCTGGCACCGCGAGATGGCGCTGCGCCCGGCGGGCGGCCAGTCGTTCTCCGGTGACTTCGTTGTCGCGGCCCGGACGAACGGCGGCCGAACCCTGGAGGTCGTCCTCACGGACGTCTCCGGCAAGGGCATGGACGCGGGCTCGCGCGCCCTGCTGCTCTCGGGCGCTTTCGGCGGCCTGCTCGGCTCCCTGCCCCCGCACGCCTTCCTCCCGGCGGCGAACGGCTACCTCCTGCGCCAGGACTGGGACGAGGGCTTCGCCACCTCCATCCACCTCGTCCTGGACCTGGACTCCGGCGACTACGAGCTCTACTCCGCCGGCCACCCACCGGGCCTCCAGCTCAGCGCGGGCAGCGGCCGCTGGGAGGAGAAGGCCGCCGAGGGCCCACTGCTGGGCGTGTACGACGGCGCCCAGTTCGACCCCGTGAAGGGCTCGCTGCGGCCCGGGGACGTGTTGATGCTGTTCACAGACGGACTGGTGGAAACCTCCGACCGCGACATCGTCGAGGGCATCGACCGCCTCACCGGCGAGGCCGACCGCTATGTCGCGGGCGGCTTCCACGGAGCGGCCTGGCATCTGATCGAGGCGGTGGCCAAGGACGTCAACGACGACCGCGCGCTGCTGCTCATCTGCCGTGAGGGTCCTACGGTGACGGCGCAGGCGGGGATCCAAGCGTGACGCTCCCCGTCCCCGAGGTCGAGGCCATCGTCCGTGCCGCCCACGAGGGCCAGACGGACAAGGCGGGCCGGCCCTACGCCGAGCACCTGAAGGCCGTGGCCGACGGCGTCCGCGCCTGTGGCGGCGACGAGGACCAGATCGCGGCGGCCTGGCTGCACGACGCCGTCGAGGACGACGCCCTCACCGAGCAGTGGCTGCACGAGGCCGCGCTGAGCCGCCGTACGAAGGACATCGTGCTCGCGGTCACGAAGCGGGCGGGGGAGCCTCCGGAGGAGTACGCCGCGCGGATCCTCGGCACGCCGGGCGCGCTGCTGGTGAAGGAGGCGGACCTGGCGCACAACGCGGATCCGGTGCGTTTGGCGGTCCTGGACGAGGCGACCCGCACACGCCTGACCGAGAAGTACGCGCGGATGCGCGCACTTCTCGGCCTACGGTCGCCGTAACTCCCTGAGAGGCGCGGGGCTGTATCGATGTGCGGCTCCGCCGCGTGGGCGCGACCGGCCCCCACCGGCCCGCAGCCGAAACTCAGCCGCGAACTTTCTCCCGCTCCCGGGCCAGTTCCGCCGCGTCCCTCCTGAAGGCCCACTTCATGTCGGGCTCCATCACAAACCGGAACGCCCGCCTCACCGGCGAGGTGCACAGCAGGGTGACACCCACGGCCGCCAGGACGGTGACGAAGATCTCGCCGAGCGGCCGGTGCAGCCACTCGGGCTCGAACCAGCCCTGGTAGTCGCCGGCCTTCACCATGAAGCCGTGCAGCAGATAGCCGTACAGCGTGCCCGCGCCGAGCGCCGTGAACCACATATGACGACGCGGCACCCAGGCGAAGAAGCAGGCGGTCAGCACCAACGAGCAGCCGAACAGCGCGAGCACCATGACGGGCCCCGTCCACCAGGGAGCGCCCAACTCCTGTGCGGAATCACGGTGATAGAACCAGCCGGTGTTCATACGCGGCACGGCCCACCAGCCGAAGGCCACCGCCACCGCGAACACCGGTACGGACAGGATCCGCACCTCGCGCCGACGCACCCACTGGAAGTGCTCGGCCTTCATGTTCAGGCCCAGCACGAAGAACGGCAGGAACTGCAGCACGCGCTGGAGGTCGAGGTCGTCGCCGATCTCCGGGCTGACGGACGCCAGCATCGCGATCCCGAGCGCGACCGGCAGCGGCCAACGGATCAGCTTCCAGATCGGCGTGGTCAGCCGCCAGACGAACAGGGCGACCAGGAACCAGGTGAGGTACCAGGGGTCGAGCAGGCTGATGTCCATGCCCGGGTCGTCGTCGATGGCCCGCTTGAACAGCGGATAGGCGGTCTCGAAGACGATGTACGGCACGGCGACGCCGGTGATCAGGCGTCGCAGCCGGTCGGGGCGCATGTCGAAACTGCGCGAGAAGTAGCCGGAGACGATGATGAACGCCGGCATGTGGAAGGCGTACACGACCATGTACAGGCCTTCGAGGATCCGGCTGTCGCCCTTGAGGGGCTCCCAGGCGTGGCCGACGGCCACCAGCACGATCGCCAGGAACTTGGCGTTGTCGAAGAAGGCGTCGCGCTGCTTGCCTGGTGGGCGCGGAATCGGCACTGGCGCTCTGTGATGGCCGTTCGGTGCCTTTACGGGGGACGAGGCAGCGTGGAACATCTGAGGCACCTTAGCGGCGGCTGTGCGTATTAGTAAAACGCGCGCCGTCATTACTGCTTATGAAGGGTGAACGGGGAGCCGTGGAGCCCAAGATGCGCCCACCTTGTGCCGTTTAATCCATGCTAAATAGTACATAAGGCCAGGTTTGGTAGGGGACTTGGTGACGCTTGATGCGTGCCTGTGATGGCAATTCGAAATACCCGCGAACACGTTGTGTGGACATGGAAACGATCACGTCGAATTCCCCGTGCGAGTGGCGCTTCGAATTACAGTGCGGGGCGCACCGAACGGCCGCCCGCGCGGCCCGGCGCCCCCCGAACCGGCCGGAGTTGTGACCGCCGATGCCTCACCCGCCGCATACGGCGGGCCTGTTGGTGGCACGATGGTTCTGGCGGGGGTGCGCGGGGCCGGCACCCCCGGGCCGGGAGAGCGGACGACCGAGGGTGTGATCAGTTGTGGCCATTTCGCTGTCAGTGGTGCTGCTGTTGGCGATCATCTTGGTGGTGTTGATTCGTGGCGGCTCCCTCAAGGCCGGCCCCGCAGTGGTCGCCGTCCTCTTCGGCTTCTTCCTTGCCTCCACCGGCATGGCCGACGACATCCAACGGTTCCTCGACTCGATAGCCGAAACGATCAACTCGATCCAGTTCTAGGAACCGGGCACACGCGCCGCAGCGGCCCGGGCACCCGGTGATCGGTCCTGCGTCCCCTGAGGCACGTCGTACGCGTCACCCAGCCCCGGCAGCCGCGCCATCGTGTTGCCCCCGCCCAGCGACATGACCTCGGTCTTCATGCGCTCCCCCGTAAAGCACCCAGGGCTGGACCCGAGGAGTGATCCTCCGGTCCGGCCCTGAGCCGTACAGAGCGGGCGACGGGAATCGAACCCGCGTAGCTAGTTTGGAAGACTAGGGCTCTACCATTGAGCTACGCCCGCACAGGACGCGCCGCAGGTCAGGTGACCGCGGCACTGCAGGCATCGTAGCGGGTCGGCACCCCTGGACGCACACCCCATAAATGCGGCAGCCCCACTGCCTGCGGGCATGTACCCTACGTGTCGCACCTGACGGGGTGTGGCGCAGCTTGGTAGCGCGTCCGCTTTGGGAGCGGAAGGCCGTGGGTTCAAATCCCGCCACCCCGACCACCTGCTGGATCATCCCCAGTGATCGCCTTTGGGTCGTTCAGCGGCTGCGGTTACTATGCAAGCTGCGCGCCCGTGTGTCTCTCACTCCCTGAAGTCCTCCGGGCGGCGAATCCGCCGGACCAGTCTGGCTCCGGCAGAAACCAAGAAGTCAGCCACAAGGAGACCGAACCGTGAAGAGCGCCGTGGAGACCCTGAACCCGACCCGGGTTCGGCTCACTGTCGAGGTGCCCTTCGAGGAGCTCAAGGACAGCCTCGACGCGGCGTACAAGAAGATCAACCAGCAGGTCACGGTGAAGGGCTTCCGCAAGGGCAAGATCCCCGCCCGGGTCATCGACCAGCGGTTCGGCCGCGGTGCGGTTCTGGAGGAGGCCGTCAACGACGCGCTCCCGAGGTTCTACGAGCGCGCCGTGAACGAGGCCGAGGTCAACGTCCTGGGCCAGCCCGAGGTCGACATCACCGAGCTGAAGGACGGCGAGACGCTGAACTTCACCGCCGAGGTCGACGTCCGCCCGACCATCGAGATCCCGGACTACTCCGGCATCGAGGTCGAGGTCGACGCCGTCGAGGTCACCGACGAGGACATCGACAAGTCGGTCGAGCAGCTCCGCGAGCGCTTCGCCTCGACCTCCCCGGTCGAGCGCGCCGCCGAGGACGGCGACGTCGTCACGATCGACCTGCAGGCCAAGGTCGACGGCGAGGTCCTGGAGGACGGCGTCGCCGAGGGCGTCTCCTACACCATCGGCTCCGGCGAGCTCCTCGACGGCATCGACGACGCCGTGAAGGGCCTGGAGGCCGGGGCCGAGGCCACCTTCACCTCCGAGCTCAAGGGCGGCTCCGCGGCCGGCAAGGAGGCCGAGGTCACCGTCAAGGTCACCCAGGTCGCCGCACGCGAACTGCCCGCGCTGGACGACGACTTCGCGCAGCTGGCCTCCGAGTTCGACACCCTCGACGAGCTCAAGGCCGACAGCCGCAAGCGCCTTGAGAACATGAAGCAGTACGACCAGGCCACGCAGGCCCAGGAGCGCGTCCTGGAGAAGCTGCTGGAGCTCGTCGAGGTGCCCGTCCCCGAGAAGCTGCTCGAGGACGAGATCAACACCCGCAAGCACAACCTGGAGCACCACCAGCTCGGCCAGATGGGCCTCGACCTCGCGAAGTACCTGGAGATCCAGGGCAAGACCGAGGAAGAGTTCGATGCCGAGACCAAGGAAGCCGCGGTCAAGGGCATCAAGACCCAGTTCGTCCTCGACGAGCTCGTCAAGCAGGAGAAGCTCAACGTCAACCAGGAGGAGCTCACCGAGCACCTCATGCGGCGCGCGGCCTCCTCCGGCATGTCCCCCGACCAGTTCGCCCAGGCCGTCGTCGAGGGCGGCCAGGTTCCGCTCCTGGTCGGCGAGGTCGCCCGCGGCAAGGCCCTGGCCGTCGTGGTCGAGAAGGCCACGGTCAAGGACACCAACGGCGAGATCATCGACCTGGACGACGAGGACGAGATCGAGACGGCCGCGGACGTCGCCGCCGAGGCCACGGAGGCCGACGCCACGGACGCGGAGACCGAGGAGAAGACCGAGGGCTGAGCCCACGGCACCTCGTAGATCGTAGGAAGGGCCCTGGGGACACATTCCCCGGGGCCTTTCTGCCATACGGTGAGTGGCCCGCAGCCGCCCGTGTACGAAATGTCACCACGGCGCTACGCCCCCGGCGAACACTCCCCGCTCCGGGATTCCCTGAAGGGACCAGCGCGTTAGGGTCCATGAGTACGGGGGCAGGGGAGTCGGCGAAACCGCCGGAGGCCCCCGGCAGGGAAACGTAAGACGGCCCGGCGCCGTCGTAAGACGAGCAGGTGGATACGTGACGAATCTGATGCCCTCCGCCGCCGGCGAGCCTTCCATCGGTGGTGGCCTCGGTGACCAGGTCTACAACCGGCTGCTCAACGAGCGGATCATCTTCCTCGGCCAGCCGGTCGATGACGACATCGCGAACAAGATCACCGCGCAGCTGCTGCTCCTTGCCGCTGACCCGGACAAGGACATCTACCTCTACATCAACAGCCCCGGCGGTTCGATCACGGCCGGCATGGCGATCTACGACACCATGCAGTTCATCAAGAACGACGTGGTGACCATCGCCATGGGCCTCGCCGCCTCGATGGGCCAGTTCCTGCTCAGCGCGGGCACCCCCGGCAAGCGCTTCGCGCTGCCGAACGCCGAGATCCTGATCCACCAGCCGTCCGCCGGCCTCGCCGGCTCGGCCTCGGACATCAAGATCCACGCCGAGCGGCTGCTGCACACCAAGAAGCGCATGGCCGAGCTCACGGCCCAGCACACCGGCCAGACGATCGAGCAGATCACCCGCGACTCGGACCGCGACCGCTGGTTCGACGCCTTCGAGGCCAAGGATTACGGCCTCATCGACGACGTCATCCCGACGGCCGCCGGCATGCCGGGCGGCGGCGGTACCGGAGCGGCGTAAAGGCCTGTACAGGCCCCGCAGGACCCCACAGGGCCGTACGAGCCTCCACCCGCCCCCCCAGCCACCGCCACAGCCCCTTTTTGGAGACACCGTGAACACCTTCCCCGGCAGCGGCCGCTACGACCGCCCGCAGGCCGAGTACACCGGCCCCGTCGCCGAGTCCCGCTACGTCATCCCGCGCTTCGTCGAGCGCACCTCGCAGGGCATTCGTGAGTACGACCCGTACGCGAAGCTCTTCGAGGAGCGCGTGATCTTCCTCGGCGTGCAGATCGACGACGCCTCCGCCAACGACGTCATGGCGCAGCTGCTGTGCCTGGAGTCGATGGACCCCGACCGGGACATCTCGGTCTACATCAACAGCCCCGGTGGCTCCTTCACCGCGCTGACGGCCATCTACGACACGATGCAGTTCGTGAAGCCGGACATCCAGACGGTCTGCATGGGCCAGGCCGCCTCCGCCGCCGCCGTTCTGCTGGCCGCCGGTACGCCCGGCAAGCGCATGGCGCTGCCGAACGCGCGCGTGCTGATCCACCAGCCGTACAGCGAGACGGGCCGCGGTCAGGTCTCGGACCTGGAGATTGCCGCGAACGAGATCCTCCGGATGCGCTCGCAGCTGGAGGAGATGCTGGCCAAGCACTCCACCACGCCGATCGAGAAGATCCGCGAGGACATCGAGCGCGACAAGATCCTCACGGCCGAGGACGCCCTGTCGTACGGCCTGATCGACCAGATCATCTCCACCCGGAAGATGAACAACGCCGCCGTGCGCTGACGCGGAGGCTGTATCGTCGGCCGCCCCTTGGCACGGTGCACGACAAAGTGAACCGTGCCAAGGGGGGCCCGAACGAGGGCCCCGGCAAGGTACCGTCGGATTAAGGCAGCACCAGGAGCCGCTGGACCTAGGCGTCTCCCAGGCGAAGGGGAAGCACACCGTGGCACGCATCGGTGACGGCGGCGATCTGCTCAAGTGCTCGTTCTGCGGCAAGAGCCAGAAGCAGGTCAAGAAGCTCATCGCAGGGCCCGGTGTGTACATCTGCGACGAGTGCATCGATCTCTGCAACGAGATCATCGAGGAAGAGCTCGCGGAGACCAGCGAGGTGCGCTGGGAGGAGCTTCCGAAGCCCCGCGAGATCTACGAGTTCCTTGAGGGCTACGTGGTCGGCCAGGAGGCGGCCAAGAAGGCGCTCTCCGTCGCGGTGTACAACCACTACAAGCGGGTCCAGGCCGGTGAGAACGGCGGCGCCCAAGGCCGCGACGACGCCATCGAGTTGGCGAAGTCGAACATCCTTCTGCTGGGCCCCACGGGCTCCGGGAAGACCCTGCTGGCCCAGACGCTCGCCCGGATGCTCAACGTCCCGTTCGCGATCGCCGACGCGACGGCGCTGACGGAGGCGGGCTATGTCGGCGAGGATGTCGAGAACATCCTGCTGAAGCTGATCCAGGCGGCGGACTACGACGTCAAGAAGGCCGAGACCGGGATCATCTACATCGACGAGATCGACAAGGTCGCGCGGAAGAGTGAAAACCCGTCGATCACGCGCGATGTGAGCGGCGAGGGCGTGCAGCAGGCCCTGCTCAAGATCCTCGAAGGCACGACGGCCTCGGTGCCGCCCCAGGGTGGGCGCAAGCACCCCCACCAGGAGTTCATCCAGATCGACACGACGAACGTCCTGTTCATCGTGGGCGGCGCCTTCGCGGGCCTGGAGAAGATCATCGAGTCGCGGGCGGGTGCGAAGGGCATCGGCTTCGGCGCGACGATCCGCTCGAAGCGCGAGCTGGAGGCGAAGGACCAGTTCGAGGACGTCATGCCCGAGGACCTGGTCAAGTTCGGCATGATCCCCGAGTTCATCGGCCGCCTCCCGGTGATCACGTCGGTCCACAACCTGGACCGCGAGGCCCTGCTCCAGATCCTGGTAGAGCCCCGCAACGCCCTGGTGAAGCAGTACCAACGCCTCTTCGAACTCGACGGCGTGGAGCTGGACTTCGAACGCGAGGCCCTGGAAGCCATTGCCGACCAGGCCATCCTCCGCCAGACAGGCGCGCGGGGCCTGCGCGCCATCATGGAGGAAGTCCTGATGTCCGTGATGTACGAGGTCCCGTCCCGCAAGGACGTGGCCCGAGTGGTCATCACAGCAGACGTCGTCCACTCGAACGTGAACCCGACGCTGATTCCGCGGGACGCGCGGAACGGGCGAGGACCGGGGGAGCAGAAGACGGCATAGGCCCAGCCGACATGCGAAGGGGCCCCGGTCAATTGACCGGGGCCCCTTCGTCGTTGCCGCGAGTGACAGGCGTCAGAGCTTGACGCGAACTTCCTTGCGGAACTTGGCGGTGAGCGCGGCCGCCTCCGTCGGGTCGGTCTCCTTGCCGGCCGCGATGTCGGCGATCTCCATGGGCATCACGAAGCCGATGGTGCTGTAGTCGCCCCAGATGCAGTACGTCATGTTCATCTCGGACGGCTCACCCGAGCCCGCGGCGGCCTCGGTGTTCTCCATCGTGGCCTGCTGGCACTTCAGGACGGTGCCGTCGAACCCCTCGGGGGTGTACGCCTTCGGCTCGCCCTTCATGGTGACGTCGTCCTTCTCCGCGTCCTTCTTCATGTACGCGAAGAGCCCGTCGACCGCCTTCTCGGGGTCCTCGATGTCGCCGTAGACACCGCCGAACGTCAGCAGCTTGCCCGCCAGCGGGTTGCTCTCGTCCTCGCCCGCCTGGTAGTTCGCGCTGACGTCCTTGGGGTTCTTCACGCCCCAGTCCTCGGCGTTCTCCAGGTCCTCCTTCGTCATCGCGCCGTCCGAGCCGTCGCCCTCGGCCTTCTTGTACTCCGTGAGGACCGTGGCCGGCGTGGTGAGCTTGTGCGGGCCGTCGTCCCCGGCGGCCGTGTCGCTACCGCCCC
The DNA here is from genome assembly GCF_014257025.1 of Streptomyces cupreus. Lineage (GTDB taxonomy): Bacteria > Actinomycetota > Actinomycetes > Streptomycetales > Streptomycetaceae > Streptomyces > Streptomyces cupreus. The sequence goes on along the minus strand of NZ_JACMSF010000004.1, from coordinate 54,039 downwards.
CGCCGATGACGAAGTACGCGCCCACCGCGACGGCCGCCACCACAGCCACCGCGCCGAGGATGATCCCCGTCTTCTTCTTGCCGCCGCCCGGGGCCGGGGGCTGGGGGACGGTGCCGTACTGCGGCTGCTGGCCGTAGGGGGGCTGTCCGCCGTACGGCTGCTGCTGCGGCGGGACGCCGCCCTGCTGCGGGTAGCCGTAACCCGGCTGCGGGGCCTGCGGCTGCTGGGGGTAGCCATAGCCGGGCTGCGGGGCCTGCGGCTGCTGGCCGTACGGACCCGGCTGGCCGTACGGACCGGGCTGCTGGGGCTGCCCGCCGTACGGGCCCGGCTGGTTGTAGCTCATTACTGGGTTCCCCTCCAGATGCTTATGTGGTCCTGACATCCTGGACCAGGCGGGGGGCGCGCGGTGCATCGGGGCCCCCACCGTTACAGAACAAAGGCGTTTCGGGACACCACCGCGACACCCCTAAACTGACCCCGTGACCGAGAACGCTCAGCAGCAGCCACCAGCGCCCAACACCGAACTGCCGACCCAGTACGCGCCGGCCGATGTAGAGGGGCCGCTGTACGAGCGCTGGGTAGAGCGCGGTTACTTCGAGGCGGACGACAAGGGCGACAAGCCGCCGTACACCATCGTCATCCCGCCGCCGAACGTCACCGGCAGCCTGCACCTGGGCCACGCCTTCGAGCACACCCTCATCGACGCGCTGACCCGTCGCAAGCGCATGCAGGGCTACGAGACGCTCTGGCAGCCCGGCATGGACCACGCAGGCATCGCCACCCAGAACGTCGTCGAGCGCGAGCTCGGCAAGGAGGGCAAGTCCCGGCACGACCTCGGCCGTGAGGCCTTCGTCGAGCGGGTCTGGCAGTGGAAGGGCGAGTCCGGCGGGCAGATCTCCGGGCAGATGCGGCGGCTCGGCGACGGTGTCGCCTGGTCCCGTGAGCGCTTCACCATGGACGAGGGGCTCTCGCAGGCCGTTCAGACCATCTTCAAGCGGCTCTACGACGACGAGCTCATCTACCGCGCCGAGCGGATCATCAACTGGTGTCCGCGCTGTCTGACGGCCATCTCCGACATCGAGGTCGAGTACCAGGACGACGAGGGCGAGCTCGTCTCCATCCGGTACGGCGAGGGCGACGACGCCATCGTCGTCGCGACGACCCGCGCCGAGACGATGCTCGGTGACACCGCCGTCGCCGTTCACCCCGAGGACGAGCGCTACCGCCACCTCGTCGGCCGCGAGATCGAGCTGCCGCTCACCGGCCGCCGTATCCCCGTCGTCGCCGACGAGCACGTCGACCCCGAGTTCGGCACCGGCGCCGTCAAGGTCACCCCGGCCCACGACCCGAACGACTTCGAGATCGGCCAGCGCCACGACCTGCCGGCCGTCACGATCATGGACGAGCACGCCGTCATCACCGCCCACGGCCCCTTCCAGGGCCTGGACCGCCTGGAGGCCCGTTCGGCGATCGTCGCCGCGCTGCGCGCCGAGGGCCGGATCGTCGCGGAGAAGCGGCCGTACGTCCACTCCGTCGGCCACTGCTCGCGCTGCAAGACCACCATCGAGCCGCGCCTGTCGATGCAGTGGTGGGTCAAGGTCGGCCCGCTGGCGAAGGCGGCCGGTGACGCCGTCCGCGACGGCCGCGTCAAGATCCACCCGCAGGAGATGGAGAAGCGGTACTTCGACTGGGTCGACAACCTCCACGACTGGTGTATTTCACGGCAGTTGTGGTGGGGCCACCGCATCCCGGTCTGGTACGGCCCGAATGGTGAAGTCGTCTGCGTCGGGCCGGATGACGAGGCCCCGTCCGGCGAGGGCTGGCACCAGGACACCGATGTCCTCGACACCTGGTTCTCCTCCGGCCTGTGGCCCTTCTCCACCCTCGGCTGGCCCGAACAGACCGAGTCGCTCGCGAAGTTCTACCCGAACTCCGTCCTGGTCACCGGCTACGACATCCTCTTCTTCTGGGTCGCCCGGATGATGATGTTCGGCCTCTACGCGATGGACGGCACCCCGCCCTTCCACACCATCGCCCTGCACGGCATGGTCCGCGACCAGTTCGGCAAGAAGATGTCGAAGTCCTTCGGCAACGCGGTCAACCCGCTGGACTGGATGGACAAGTACGGCTCCGACGCGCTCCGGTTCACCCTCGCGCGCGGCGCCAACCCCGGCGTCGACGTCCCGATCGGCGAGGACTGGGTCCAGGGCTCGCGCAACTTCGCCAACAAGATCTGGAACGCCACGCGCTTCGCGCTGATGAACGGCGCGACGATCGAGGGCGAACTGCCTTCTGCGGAGCGGATGTCGGCGACGGACCGCTGGATCCTCTCCCGCCTGAACTCCGTTGTCGCCGAAGTCGACGCGCTCTACGAGGACTTCCAGTTCGCGAAGCTCTCCGACGCGCTGTTCCACTTCGCGTGGGACGAGGTCTTCGACTGGTACGTCGAGCTGTCCAAGACCACGTTCCAGGCGGGCGGCGAGCCGGCCGAGGTCTCCAAGCGGGTCCTGGGCGAGGTCCTCGACGTCACGCTGAAGCTGCTGCACCCGGTGGTCCCGTTCGTCACGGAGACCCTCTGGACCACCCTCACGGGTGGCGAGTCGGTCGTCATCGCCGAGTGGCCGAACGACAGCGGCTTCCGGGACCGGGCGGCCGAGCAGGAGATCGAGAGCCTCCAGTCGGTCATCACCGAGGTCCGCCGCTTCCGTGCCGACCAGGGCCTCCAGCCGGGCCAGCGGGTCCCGGCCCGCCTGACTCTGGACGGGACGGCTCTGGCCCCCCACGAGGCGGCCATTCGCCAGCTCCTGCGCCTCCAGCCGGAGGGCGACGCCTTCACGGCCACGGCGACCCTCCCCGTCGCGGGCGCGGAGGTCGCGCTCGACCTCTCGGGCACGATCGACGTCGCGGCGGAGCGCAAGCGCCTCGCGAAGGACTTGGCCGCGGCGGAGAAGGAGAAGGCCCAGGCCACGGCGAAGCTCGGCAACGAGGCGTTCCTGGCGAAGGCCCCGGACAACGTGGTGGAGAAGATCCGCGGCCGCCTGACGAAGGCGGACGAGGACATCACGAGGATCCAGGCCCAGCTGGACAGGCTGCCGGAGGCGTAAGTCGCGTTTGAAGGCCCCCGGTGCTGCGACAGCTCCGGGGGCCTTCAGCTACGTATGTCAGTCCGCCTCCGTAGACTGACCCCGTGAGTGAAAGCGACCCCTTCGACGAGATCATCGCGGAAGAGACCGACCGCGACCCCGATCTCGCGGTCATCGAGGCCGGCAGCCGTACCCTCCGTACCCAGGGCGGTCCGCCGCAAGCGGACGTACCCGCACGCCCCGAGGACCCCGAGGTCGACAAGGCCCTGCGCGAAGTCGAAGCGGAGCTCGCCACGAGGTGGGGCGAGACCAAGCTGGAGCCCTCGGTCAGCCGTATCGCCGCGCTGATGGACGTGCTGGGCGAGCCGCAGCGCTCGTACCCCTCGATCCACATCACCGGGACGAACGGCAAGACCTCCACCGCCCGCATGATCGAGGCCCTCCTCGGCGCCTTCGAGCTGCGCACCGGCCGGTACACGAGCCCGCACGTCCAGTCGGTCACCGAGCGGATCAGCCTGGACGGCGCCGCGATCTCGGCCGAGCGGTTCATCGAGACGTACAACGACATCAAGCCGTACATCGAGATGGTCGACGCCCAGCAGGAGTACCGGCTGTCCTTCTTCGAGGTGCTGACCGGCATGGCGTACGCCGCCTTCGCGGACGCGCCCGTCGACGTGGCCGTCGTCGAGGTCGGCATGGGCGGTTCCTGGGACGCCACGAACGTCATCGACGGTGACGTCGCCGTCGTCACCCCCATCGACCTCGACCACACCGACCGGCTCGGCGAGACGCCCGCCGAGATCGCCACCGAGAAGGCCGGGATCGTCAAGCAGGACGCCACCGTGATCCTGGCCCAGCAGCCGGTGGACGCGGCGCAGGTGCTGCTGAAGAAGGCCGTGGAGGTCGACGCGACGGTCGCCCGTGAGGGCCTGGAGTTCGGGGTGGTCTCCCGGCGGGTCGCGGTCGGCGGACAGCTGGTCACCCTGCGGGGTCTCGGCGGTGAGTACGCGGAGGTCTATCTCCCGCTGCACGGCGCCCACCAGGCGCACAACGCCGCCGTGGCGCTCGCCGCCGTGGAGGCGTTCTTCGGTGTCGGCGCCCTGCGCGCCGAGCCGCTCGACATCGACACCGTCCGCAAGGCCTTCGCGGCCGTCTCCTCGCCGGGCCGCATGGAGGTCGTGCGCACGTCGCCGACCATCGTGCTGGACGCCGCGCACAACCCGGCCGGCGCCCGGGTGACCGCGGAGGCGATCGGGGAGGCCTTCGACTTCAGCCGGCTGATCGGCGTGGTCGGTGCCAGCGGCGACAAGAACGTGCGCGGGCTGCTGGAGGCCTTCGAGCCGATCTTCGCCGAGGTTGTGATCACGCAGAACTCCAGCCATCGCGCGATGGACGCCGACGAGCTGGCCGCCATCGCCGTCGAGGTGTTCGGCGACGAGCGGGTGCAGGTCGAGCCGCGGCTGCCGGACGCCCTGGAGGCCGCGATCACGCTGGCCGAGGAGGAGGGCGAGTTCGCGGGCGGCGGTGTGCTGGTCACCGGTTCCGTCATCACCGTGGGCGAGGCCCGACTGCTGCTCGGGAAGGGCTGAGGTTTCAAGCATGCGTACGCTCTGTGCGTCGACCCTGATCGGCGAGTTCTTCGTCATCGGCTTCGCCGGTCTGGTCGCCATGAAGGACCCCGATCTGTCCATGTCGACGGTGTGGACGGTCAGCGGGATCGCGATGTTCCTGTGCCTGCTGCTGTGCGGTCTGGTCACCCGGCCCGGCGGCATCGGCCTCGGCTGGGCGCTCCAGGCCGTGCTGATCGCCTCCGGGTTCGTCGTGCCGTCGATGTTCTTCCTGGGCGCGGCGTTCGCGGCCCTGTGGTGGGCGTCGGTGCACTACGGGCGGAAGATCGACGAGGCGAAGGCGAGATTCGCGGCGCAGGCCGAGGCCTCTACACCTGACGCTGCGTAACACCTGCCCGGACACGCCGGGTAACCTCGTCTTCCCGCACACCTTGATGCACTAAGGAGCCCGTCGTGACCCAGCGCACCCTCGTCCTCCTCAAGCCCGACGCCGTCCGTCGTGGCCTGACCGGCGAGATCATCAGCCGCATCGAGCGCAAGGCGGGCTGGCAGATCACCGCGCTGGAGCTGCGCACCCTGGACCAGGAGACCCTGGAGCAGCACTACGGCGAGCACAAGGGCAAGCCGTTCTACGAGCCGCTGGTCGAGTTCATGTCCTCCGGCCCGGTCGTGGCGCTGATCGTCGAGGGCGAGCGGGTCATCGAGGGTGTGCGCGCGCTGGCCGGACCGACCGACCCGATCGCCGCCGCGCCCGGCTCCATCCGCGGTGACTTCGGTGTGATCGTCCGTGAGAACCTCATCCACGCCTCCGACTCCGAGGAGTCCGCCGAGCGCGAGGTGAAGATCTTCTTCCCGGGCCGCGCCTAGGACCCACGACAGCGGATCAGAGAGCCCGGAGGCATTGCCTCCGGACTTTCTGGCATATGCGGGGCGTTCGGGGGAACGAGAGTCCCCGAACGCTCGTCTCCAGGAGCGAACCCGCACACCATCTGCTGACAATGGCGAAGGACCCTAACGCCGTGTTCGCGAAGGCGCGTCTACGATGGAAGCCTTCACGTCACAGCACCCACTTCGCCGACCTGAAAAGCCGTCAAAAGCTCCCGGGAAGGCCAGACGAATCCTGATGGGGAACTCAATGTCGTTCATCGGCCGTGACATGGCTGTCGACCTCGGGACCGCCAACACGCTGGTGTACGTCAGGGGTCGCGGGATCGTACTCAACGAGCCGTCCGTCGTCGCGATCAACACCAACACCGGTGGCATCCTCGCGGTCGGCGCCGAAGCGAAGAAGATGATCGGTCGGACCCCCGGCAACATCGTTGCCGTACGTCCGCTGAAGGACGGTGTGATCGCCGACTTCGAGATCACCGAGCGGATGCTCCGCTACTTCATCCTGAAGATCCACAAGCGGCGGTACCTGGCTCGTCCGCGGGTCGTCGTCTGTGTGCCCTCGGGCATCACGGGCGTCGAGCGCCGCGCCGTCATCGAGGCGTCGTCCCAGGCCGGCGCCCGTCAGGTGCACATCATCGAGGAGCCCATGGCCGCGGCCATCGGCTCCGGCCTGCCGGTCCACGAGGCCACGGGCAACATGGTGGTCGACATCGGCGGCGGCACCACTGAGGTCGCGGTCATCTCCCTCGGCGGCATCGTCACCGCCCAGTCCATCCGGGTCGCGGGCGACGAACTGGACAACGCGATCATCCAGCACATCAAGAAGGAGTACTCGCTCCTGCTGGGTGAGCGCACGGCCGAGCAGATCAAGATCACGATCGGTTCGGCGTACGACCTCGACTCCGACGAGCACACCGAAATCCGCGGCCGGGATCTCGTCTCCGGGCTGCCCAAGACCGTCGTCATCTCCGCCGCCGAAGTCCGCAAGGCCATCGAGGAGCCGGTCAACGCCATCGTCGACGCCGTCAAGACGACCCTCGACAAGTGCCCGCCGGAGCTGTCCGGCGACATCATGGACCGCGGAATCGTCCTTACGGGTGGCGGCGCCCTGCTCCGCGGGCTCGACGAGCGGCTGCGCCGCGAGACCGGCATGCCGATCCACATCGCCGAGGACCCGCTGGACAGCGTGGCGCTCGGCTCCGGCAAGTGTGTCGAGGAGTTCGAGGCGCTCCAGCAGGTCCTGGACGCCCAGCCCCGCAGATGACGTAACTCTTCGATTCCGCCGTACGAGATGATCTCCTCTCGTACGGCGGATCGTTGATATAGAGGCATAAGCTCCCACAAAGCAGCCCCTCGGGTTTCCCTGGGGCTTCCCGAATTCCTATGAGGAAGGGCACGGCCGCCGCACGTGAGGGACACACGAGAGAGCCGGCTGCTCCTGGTGCTGCTGATCGCCATCGCGTTCGCACTGATCACGGTGGACATCCGCGGCGGGGAGGACTCCCCGGTCGACGGTGCCCGGCAGGCCGCGGCCACGGTCTTCGGCCCGATCGAGGACGGTGTCTCGGCCGCGGTCGATCCCGTCGGCAACGCGGTCTCCGCGATCCGTGACTCGGGCGAGCGGCACGACCGTATCGCCGAGCTGGAGAAGGAGAACGCCGCCCTCAAGGCGAAGCTCGGCAGCGACGACCGCAACCGCAGCAGACTCGCGCAGCTCGACAAGATGCTGAAGATCGCGGGCTCGGGGCAGTACGGCATCAAGGGCGCGGAGGTCATCGCGATAGGAGCGGCCCAGGGATTCTCCTGGACGATCACCATCGACGCCGGCGCCAACGACGGCCTCAAGCGCGACATGACGGTCCTCAACGGCGACGGTCTTGTCGGCCGCGTCACCACCGTCGGCCCGAACACCGCGACCGTGCTGCTCGCCAGCGACCCCGACTTCACCGTCGGCACCCGTATGGAGGGCAACGACGAACTCGGCTTCGCCTCAGGACAGGGCGACGGCCCGCTGCGCGTCGAACTCCTCAATGGCAAGGCGCAGATCAAGAAGGGCGACCGTCTGGTCACCTTCGGCTCGCAGGCCGACAAGCCCTTCGTGCCGGGCGTGCCGGTCGGCGTGGTCAACCGCGTCGACCCCTCCGGCGGCGACCTGACCCGCACCCTCTACGTCACGCCGTACGTCAGCTTCACCAAGCTCGACATCGTCGGCGTCGTAGTGGAGGCCCCGAAGGAGGACCCGCGCGACACGGTGCTCCCCGCCAAGCCCAAGCCGACCCCCACGCCGACCGTGACGGTGACCGTCACCCCGTCCGCCCAGGCGCCGGTCGACGGCCAGTACCCGCAAGAAGAGCAGTAGGAGCTGAAGCCCCATGCGCGTCAACCGGATCCTGCTCTCCTCCTCGCTGGTCGTCGTCGCCCTGGTCCTCCAGGTGAGCGTCCTCGCCCGGCTCCACCTCCCCGGCGCCGTCCCCGACCTGCTCCTGCTGACGGTCCTGGGCCTCGCCATGGTCTACGGCCATGTCGGCGGCGCCCTCGTCGGCTTCGGCGCGGGACTGCTCGCCGACCTCGCCCCACCCGCCGACCACGCCGTCGGCCGCTACGCCCTGGTGCTGTGCGTCATCGGCTATCTCGCCGGGCTCATCAAGCCGGAGAACGGCCGGCTGAAGTCGGCCACCGGCCCCATGGTCGTGGTCGTCGCCGCGGCCATCGGCTCCACCCTGCTCTACGCCGGTGTCGGCGCCCTCGTCGGCGACACCGCCGCCCGCCATGTGGGCCTGGGCAGCCTGCTGTTCACGGCCGCGCTCTACGACCTGCTGCTCGCCCCGTTCGTCGTCCCCGGGCTCATGGCGCTGGCCAGACGCGCCGACAACGACCCCCTCGCGGAGGCCAACTCCTCGGCGAAGTCCGACATCTCCACCGGCTGGCTCTCCGGCGGCACCGGACTGCGCATCGGCAGCCAGCGCGGCGGCCTGAAGGTGAAGGCGTCCCGGGCGCGCACCGCCCGCGCCGGACGCATCAAGGGGGTCAAGCGGCTGTGAGGGCGCAGGCCCGCGCGCGGAGCGCGCCAGTGGATGAATCACCCGAACGGGTTCGCCGGGGCGGAACGCGGCCTCACAGGTCGGCCGTTCATCATTCGTACGCGCACACACGTCGGCGCACCGAGAGGGGGCGGCAGCCGCAGTGACCAACATCCCCGAGACCGGGCGGACCCCACGGGTCCAGATCCGACTCGTCGTGATCCAGATCCTTGTCCTGTCCCTCCTCGGCACCCTCGGCGGACGGCTGTGGTACCTCCAGATCCGGGAGGGCGAGGAGTACGCCAAGGAGGCCTCCGGCAACCACGTCCAGCAGGTCGTCGACCCGGCCGTGCGCGGCTCCATCCTGGACGCGCGCGGAGTGCCCCTGGCCGACAACGAGACACGGCTGGTCGTCTCCGCCTCCCGCACCGAGCTGCTGAAGATGAAGGACGACGGCAAGGGCGTCCTCACCAAGCTCGCCGGCGTCCTCGGGATGAAGCCCAAGGAGGTGATGGAGAAGGTCCGGCTGTGCGACGCCGAGACCCCCCAGCCCTGCTGGAACGGCTCGCCGTACCAGCCCATCCCCATCACCGACGAGGCCACCGCCAAGCAGGCCCTGCAGATCCGTGAGCGCGCCGAGGACTTCCCCGGCATCACCGCCGAACCCCAGGCCGTCCGCCGCTACCCGGGCCCCGGCGGCTCCAACACCGCCCAGGTCCTCGGCTATCTCTCCCCGGTCACCGACGAGGAGATCACCCAGGCCCAGGACACCGACTCGCCCTACCTCCGCTCCGACCAGGTCGGCCGCTCCGGCATCGAGCGCCAGTACGACAAGGAGCTGCGCGGCAAGGCCGGCGTCACCCGCTACGAGGTCGACAACCTCGGCCGGGTCATCGGCGAGGCCGAGGCCGACGCCGCCCAGCCCGGCTCCAACCTCGTCACCAGCATCGACGCCCGCGTCCAGCGGGTCGCCGAGTACGAGCTGAACGAGGCGATGAAGACGGCCCGCAAGGAGTGGGACCGCAACACCCAGCAGCGCTACAAGGCCGACGCGGGCGCGGTCGTGGTGATGGAGGCCAAGACCGGCCGGATCGTCGCCATGGCGTCCAACCCGACCTACGACCCGAACGCCTGGGTGGGCGGCATCTCCGCCAAGGACTACAAGCAGCTCACCGGCAAGTCCTCCAACTACCCGCTGCTCAACCGCGCCATACAGGGGCAGGCAGCCCCCGGCTCGATCTTCAAGGTGGTCTCCACGGCCGCCGCGGTCCAGGCGGGCTACGACTTCGACGGCCGCTACAACTGCTCAAGCTCCTACTCGGTCGGCGGCCAGGTTTTCAAGAACTTCGAGTCCCAGAACCACGGCCCGATCGGCCTCGGCCGCGCCCTTGAGGTCTCCTGCGACACCGTCTACTACCAACTCGCGCACAACGAGTGGAAGAAGGACGGTGGCATCAACCCCAAGGGCAAGCCGAAGGACTACTTCTACAAGGCCGCCCACCAGTTCGGCCTCGGCGCGGAAACCGGTATCGACCTGCCCAACGAGGTCACCGGCCGGGTCCCCGACCGCCAGTGGAAGCAGTCCTACTGGGAGGCCAACAAGGACGCCTGGTGCAAGACCGGCAAGAAGGACGGCGACTACGTCGAGAAGATCGCCTACGAGAACTGCCTCGAAGGCAACGAGATGCGCGCCGGTGACGAGATCAACTACTCCATCGGCCAGGGCGACACCCTGGTGACCCCGATCCAGATGGCCACCATCTACGCGGCCATCTCCAACGGCGGCACCCTGTACGACCCGACGGTCGGCAAGGCGATCGTCAGCGCCGACGGCAAGCAGGTCTCGGAGATCCAGCCCAAGTCGCACGGCAAGCTGCCGGTCAACAAGCAGACCCTGGCCCAGATGGACGAGGCCCTGGCCGGCGTCGCCACCCGCGGTACCGCCGCCTGGCGGTTCGGCGGCTGGCCCCAGGACAAGATCGAGATGCACGCCAAGACCGGTACCGCCGAGGTCTACGGCAAGCAGACGACATCCTGGTTCGCCACGTACACCAAGGACTACGCGATCGTCATGACGATCTCCCAAGGTGGTACGGGCTCCGGCGCCTCGGGTCCCGCCGTCCGCAACATCTACGACGCGCTGTACGGCGTCTCCGACGACGGCGCCATCAGCAAGAAGAACGCGCTGCTGCCGACCCCGCAGAAGAAACTGCCGAAGATCCAGACGGACGGCTCGATCGCCTCCCCGAAGGTCGCCAAGGACCCGGCGAAGGACCAGCGGGCCAGCCAGGAGGGCGTGCCCGAGGAGGACGGGCAGCAGCAGGCGGCGACGGTGGGGACACCGACGACGGAGAACCGCGAGACGCGACGCCGCAGGCAGCGCCGACGGCGCCCGAGGAGGCTGACGTGACCGGCGCCAACAGCTTCCAGGTATCCGGATACGGGCCCGAACGGGCGGGCTGGACCCGCCTGTTCGCCCGGGACTCGCTCGCCCGCAGGCTGGACTGGCCGATACTGTTCGCGGCGCTCGCGCTGTCGCTGGTCGGCTCGGTCCTGGTCTTCTCCGCGACCCGCAACCGCACCGAGATCAACCAGGGCGACCAGTACTACTTCCTGGTCCGGCACATCCTGAACACCGGCATCGGCTTCGCGCTGATGATCGGCACGGTCTGGCTCGGCCACCGCACCCTGCGCACCGCGGTGCCGATCCTGTACGGCGTCTCGGTCTTTCTGATCCTGCTGGTGCTCACCCCGCTCGGCTCCACCATCAACGGCGCCCACTCATGGATCCAGCTGCCCGGCGGCTTCTCCCTCCAGCCCTCGGAGTTCGTGAAGGTCACGATCATCCTCGGCATGGCGATGCTGCTCGCAGCCAGAGTCGACGCGGGCGACAAGCCCTATCCCGACCATCGCACGGTGCTCCAGGCGCTGGGCCTGGCCGCCGTACCGATGCTGATCGTGCTGCTGATGCCCGACCTCGGCTCGGTCATGGTGATGGTGGTCATCGTGCTGGGCGTGCTGCTGGCCTCCGGCGCCTCGAACCGCTGGGTGTTCGGGCTGCTGTCGGCGGGCACGATCGGCGCGATCGCCGTATGGAAGCTGCACATCCTGGACGACTACCAGATCGCCCGCTTCGCCGCCTTCGCCAACCCCAGCCTCGACCCGGCGGGCGTCGGCTACAACACCAACCAGGCCCGTATCGCCATCGGTTCGGGCGGACTGACGGGAGCCGGCCTTTTCAACGGCTCGCAGACGACAGGCCAGTTCGTGCCCGAGCAGCAGACCGACTTCGTGTTCACGGTGGCGGGGGAGGAGCTCGGCTTCGTCGGCGGCGGGCTCATCATCGTCCTGCTCGGCGTCCTGCTGTGGCGGGCCTGCCGGATCGCCCGCGAGACGACCGAGCTGTACGGCACCATCGTGGCGGCCGGAATCGTGGCCTGGTTCGCCTTCCAGTCCTTCGAGAACATCGGGATGACGCTCGGCATCATGCCGGTCACCGGTCTGCCCCTGCCGTTCGTGTCCTACGGCGGATCGTCGATGTTCGCGGTGTGGGTGGCGGTGGGGCTGCTCCAGTCGATCCGTGTGCAACGCCCGATGTCCGCATAGCCGCCGGTCACCCCGTGTTTCCCTGGGGTTTGGCTCCGGTAGGCCCTGTTGTGCCGCCATGACTCCTACTAGATTCGGGTCATGGCGGACACGAAGCGCGAGATCGAGCGGAAGTACGAGTCCGACGAGAGTGGTCTGCCCGACCTGACCGGCGTCGCCGGGGTCGCGGCCGTCATCGACAAGGGCGTCGCCCAGTTGGACGCCACCTACTACGACACCGAGGACGAACGCCTGGCCGCGTCCTCGATCACCCTGCGCCGCCGCACCGGCGGAACCGACGCGGGCTGGCATCTGAAGTTCCCCGTCGCCGCCGATGTCCGGGACGAGATCCAGGCCCCGCTGTCCGACACCGTCCCGCCCAGTCTCACCGGCCTCGTCCGCTCCCGTGTCCGTGACAACGAACTGCTTCCCCTGGTCCGGCTGCGCTCCGACCGCGATGTCCGCCACCTCGTCGACACCGACGGCCGGCTGCTCGCCGAGGTCAGCGTGGACGCCGTACGCGCCGAACGCATCGGGACCGGGGCGAGCGCCCAGTGGACCGAGATCGAGGTGGAGCTCGCCGACGGCGGCGACCCCGCGTTCCTCGACAAGGTCGACAAGCGACTGCGCAAGGCGGGCGTACGCCCTTCGGAAGCGGCCTCGAAGCTGGCGAGGGCGCTCGCGGAGACGGCTCCGAAGAAGAAGCAGCGCAAGAAGAAGGCCGCCGAGGTTCCCGTCAGCGCGGGCGATCACGTCCTCGCCTATCTGCGCGCCCAGCGGGACGCGATCGTCGAACTCGACCCGGCCGTGCGGCGGGACGAGTACGACTCGGTGCACCGGATGCGGGTCGCCACCCGGCGAATGCGCAGCGCCTTCAGGTCGTTCGGGAAGGTCGTCGACCGGACCCTGACCGATCCGATCGGGGACGAGCTGAAGTGGCTGGCCGGGGAGCTCGGCGTCGACCGGGACCAGGAGGTGCTGACCGAGCGGCTGACCGCGGCCCTGGACGAACTGCCGAGGACCCTGCTGACAGGACCCGTCCGCACCCGGCTGCGCACCTGGTCCCACGCCCGCCGCGGCGGCTCCCGTCGGCGCCTGATCGCCGTACTCGACGGAAAGCGGTACCTGGAGCTGCTGGGCGTGCTGGACGCGCTGGTGGCCGATCCGCCCCTGCTGAAAGCGGCCTCCGGGAAGCCGGAGAAGGTGATCGGGAAGGCTGTGGGGAAGGACTTCGGCAGGCTGTCCGCGCTGGTCGAGGGGGCGCTCGGGCAGCCGGCGGGGCAGGACCGCGATCTCGCGCTGCACGAGGCGCGCAAGAAGGCCAAGCGGACCCGCTACTCGGCGGAGGCGGCCATATCCGCTCTCGGGGACCCGGCCCGGGAGCTGCTGAAGTCGATGAAGGCCCTGCAGAACCTGCTCGGCGACCACCAGGACAGCGTGATGACCCGGGAGGCCCTCAAGGAACTGGCGCGACAGGCGCAGGCGGCGGGGGAGAGCTCGTTCACGTACGGGGTGCTGTACGGGCGCGAGGAACGCCGTGCGGCCGACGACGAGGCCGAGCTGCCGGTTGCCTGGGCGGTGATCAAGGAGCGGTCGGCCTTCTGAGCGTGCGGGGCATCGCCGCGGTCGCGTTAGGCTGGATGGTCACCCCTGTCCGTTCAGTCCAGCTCATGAAGGTACGCGAGATGCCTGCCGAAGTCGCTGCGTCGGTGTTCCCGCAGCTCGAAGCCCTGCTCCCGCATGTGCAGAAGCCGATCCAGTACGTGGGCGGAGAGCTCAACTCCACGGTCAAGCCGTGGGAGAGCTGCGACGTCCGCTGGGCGCTCATGTACCCCGACGCCTACGAGGTAGGCCTGCCCAACCAGGGCGTCATGATCCTCTACGAGGTCCTGAACGAACAGGAGGGCGTCCTCGCCGAGCGCACCTACAGCGTGTGGCCGGACCTGGAGGCCCTGATGCGGGAGCACGGTGTCCCGCAGTTCACGGTGGACAGCCACCGCCCGGTGCGCGACTTCGACGTGTTCGGGCTCAGCTTCTCCACCGAGCTCGGCTACACCAACATGCTCGCCGCCCTGGACCTGGCGGGCATCCCGCTGGAGTCCAAGGACCGCACGATCGACGACCCGATCGTGCTGGCCGGCGGCCACGCGGCCTTCAACCCCGAGCCGATCGCGGACTTCATCGACGCGGCGATCATCGGCGACGGCGAGCAGGCCGTGCTCGACATGACGAAGATCATCCGCCAGTGGAAGGCCGAGGGCCGCCCCGGCGGTCGCGAGGAGGTCCTCTTCCGGCTGGCCCGCACCGGCGGCGTGTACATCCCGGCGTTCTACGACGTCGAGTACCTCCCCGACGGCCGTATCGCCCGCGTCGTACCGAACAAGTCGGGCGTCCCGTGGCGCGTGTCGAAGCACACGGTCATGGACCTGGACGAGTGGCCGTACCCCAAGCAGCCGTTGGTCCCCCTGGCGGAAACAGTCCACGAGCGCATGTCGGTGGAGATCTTCCGCGGCTGTACCCGAGGCTGCCGCTTCTGCCAGGCGGGCATGATCACCCGCCCGGTGCGCGAGCGCTCGATCACGGGCATCGGCGAGATGGTCGAGAAGGGCCTGAAGGCGACGGGCTTCGAGGAGGTGGGCCTGCTCTCGCTGTCCTCGGCGGACCACTCGGAGATCGGCGACATCGCCAAGGGCCTGGCGGACCGGTACGAGGAAGACAAGATCGGCCTGTCCCTCCCCTCCACCCGCGTGGACGCGTTCAACGTGGACCTGGCGAACGAGCTGACGAGGAACGGTCGTAGGTCGGGCCTGACCTTCGCCCCCGAGGGCGGCTCGGAGCGCATGCGCAAGGTCATCAACAAGATGGTCTCGGAAGACGACCTGATCAGGACCGTCGCGACGGCGTACGGCAATGGCTGGCGCCAGGTGAAGCTGTACTTCATGTGCGGCCTGCCGACGGAGACGGACGAGGACGTCCTCCAGATCGCGGACATGGCGACGAAGGTCATCGCAAAGGGCCGCGAGGTGTCGAAGTCGAACGACATCCGCTGCACGGTGTCGATCGGCGGCTTCGTCCCCAAGCCCCATACCCCGTTCCAGTGGGCGCCCCAGCTCTCCGCCGAGGAGACGGACGCCCGCCTCGAGAAGCTCCGCGACAAGATCCGCGGCGACAAGAAGTACGGCCGCTCGATCGGCTTCCGCTACCACGACGGCAAGCCCGGCATCGTCGAGGGCCTGCTCTCCCGCGGTGACCGCCGCATCGGTGCGGTCATCCGCGCGGTCTACGAAGACGGCGGCCGCTTCGACGGCTGGCGCGAGCACTTCTCCTACGACCGCTGGATGCAGTGCGCCGACAAGGCGCTGGCACCCTTCGGGGTGGACGTCGACTGGTACACCACCCGCGAGCGCACCTACGAGGAGGTCCTCCCCTGGGACCACCTGGACTCGGGCCTCGACAAGGACTGGCTCTGGGAGGACTGGCAGGACGCCCTCGACGAGACGGAGGTCGAGGACTGCCGCTGGACTCCTTGCTTCGATTGTGGGGTGTGTCCGCAGATGGATACGCATATCCAAATCGGCCCTACGGGCAAGAAGTTGTTGCCTTTGACTGTGGTGAACAACTAGCCATTTGGATGCTTCGCGTCTCCGGAAAAGCATCCTGCGCCTGCCCGTTTTTGCGGGCAGGCGCAGGGGTCTGGGGCTGAGGCGGGGCGATTTCGTTTGTCAGAGCGCTTTCAGCTCCGCAGAGAGCCCTCGCACTGTTGTGGAAGCGTTGTGTAGGGTTCGGTCAAATCGGTGAGCGCTTTGTCGCACGCCTTCCAACTTGCCGACGGTGGCACGTTGTCCTCCCGGAACTCTTTCACCACTATGTTCAGCTCGATCAGAGTCTTCTGAGCCTTGTTCCGAACGTCCGTTGACGTCTTCGGGTTCTGGATGATTTTCACGACGATTTCTATCGACGTCGTGACGTTCGCGAGCTGGGTCTTCTTCGGCTTCGGCGTCTTCACGCTCTGGATCGCCTGCAGTGTGGCGGTCTGCTGTCGGACAGTAACCCTGAGTGCGGCCTGCGTCTTCGGCGGGAGGTTCGAGCGTTCCAGGGCCTGAATGCTGACCTTCACGCTGATCGAGACGATCACGAGGGCATCCCGTACCGTCGCCGACACCCGCACGTCCACGATCACTTTCGCCGAGGCTGTCAACTGCCGGATGCAATGGGAGATCGCGGCCTTGTCCGCCGGAGAAGTCGTCGGGCTCTTGACCGCTTCCACCGCGACGCGCACCGACACACTGACGTCGATGACTGCTTCCCTGACCTCCTGTGGCTGGGTCTCGGCCTTGTCCAACGTGCCGGACAGCTCATCCAGATCGTCCTTCACCGCATCGGGTGTGTCCGGATCCTGGCTGAGCTCAACCAGGCCCTCTTTCGCCTCGGCCGGTGTGTCCGGCGGGGGCGTTGTCTCCGTCGGGGATGTCTCGTCCGGTGAGGTCGTTGTGTCTGTCGGGGATGTCCCGTCCGGTGGGGTTGTTTCTTCCTCGGGCGAGGTCGTTTCCTCGGGCGGGGTCGTTTCTTCCTCAGGCGAGGTCGTTTCCTCGGACGGTGTTGTTTCCTCGGGCGGTGTTGTTGTTTCACCGGGCTCTGGTGTCGGGGTAGAGGGTTGGAGTGGTGCTGCGGCAGTAGCTCGTGCGAGGGCTTGGGGCGCTGCCACAGCGCTGGTGATGCCTACCGGCAGCGCGAGCGCTACAGCCAGGCAGGTTGCGCAAACGCTGCGGGAGATTTGTCGACGGGCGAATTTGCGCATGGTGGTTCCAGGTGCGCTATGCGTGTGCTGGATTGTCCTTGCGGACCTGGGTCGCTGAGGACCACGACAGGCCACGACCACCGGAGACCATGGCTCGACGGTGCAGGCGTTTCACAGACCACTGTTGGCCCATTGATCGCATTGCGCAACTTAGGCACCACGCCCGCACCGCCCGGAATGGCGCGGTGCTGGATCCATACGGGCGGGAGAAGCGTCTTTGACGGCATGGATCTGGAGAAGCAGGCCGGCGGAGGGGTCGAACGGACTGAGCCGTCCGCACCGTCCACACAGCCCGTGCGGGGTACCCAGCAGCCGTCGTCCCCTGAGGGGTGTCTCGTGGTGGCGATCCGCGTTCCCGTGCGGATCGTGGTGCTCGTGCTGGTCGTTCCGGTGCGCATGGTGTGGGACGCGCTGGTCGTCGTCTGGCGGTTCCTGAACGACACCGTGTTCCGGCCCGTGGGGCGGGCGTTGCTGTGGGTCGGGCGGGCGCTGTTCGTGTGGCCCTTCGTGGGGTTGTGGCGGTATCTGCTGGTGCCGCTCGGGCGGGGCCTCGCCTGGCTCGGGAACGTGCTCGTGGTGGTGCCGCTCGGCTGGGCGTACCGGTATCTGCTGACCCCGGTCGGGCATGCCCTCGCCTGGGCCGGGCGGGGGCTCTGGGCCTGCCTTGAGTGGGTCTACGCGCGCGTGCTCACGCCGATCGGGCAGGCCTGCGTGTGGGTGCTCCGGGGGATCGGGGCCGGGCTCGCCGCCCTGGGCGTCGGGGTGTACGCCGTGGTCGCCTGGCTCGTGCGGTATCTGCTCGTCGTACCGGCGCTCTGGATCTACCAGTGGGTGCTCACCCCCATCGGGCACGCCTTTATATGGGTCGTGCGGGGGATCGGGCTCGCGCTGTACTGGGTCACGCGGGTGCTGTTCGTGCTGCCCGCGCTGGGGCTGTGGCGGTGGGTGCTCGTGCCGATCGGGCACGCCTTCATGTGGGTCGTGCGGGGGATCGGGCTCGCGCTGTACTGGGTCACGCGGGTGCTGTTCGTGCTGCCCGCGCTGGGGCTGTGGCGGTGGGTGCTCGTGCCCGTCGGGCGGGTGCTGGCCGTGATCGGGCGGGAGATCTGGGACGCGCTCGGGCACGCCTGGCGGGTGGCCGGGCGGATTTCGCTCGCTGTCGGGCGGTTCCTCGGGAACCTCTTCCGGTGGATCTTCGTGGAGCCGGTCCGGTGGGTCTACCGGACCGTCCTCACACCCGTCGGGCATGTCGTCCGGGACGCGGTGCTGCGGCCCTGCGCCGAGGCCGCGCGGAGTGTGGGGCGGGCCACCCGGCAGGCGCTCGCCTCGGCACGGGAGTCCGCGCGGCAGGCCCGCGCCGACTTCCGGCGGATCATGTTCGGGGAGCCCCGCAAGCGGGAGGCGGTGGCCCGGCGGGAACCTCCGGGCGCCGAGACACGTACTCTTGGTAGCAGTACGACCGCTCTCACGAAGGACTAGGACACTGGGCAAGCGACAGCCCGAAGGCCCGCCGCCCGCACCCGCGGTGCAGCGCATCCGACTGCGCTACACCAAGCGCGGCCGCCTGAGGTTCACCAGCCACCGAGACTTCCAGCGCGCCTTCGAGCGTGCGCTGCGCCGTGCCGACGTACCGATGGCGTACTCGGCGGGGTTCACGCCGCATCCGAAGGTGTCGTACGCCAATGCCGCACCCACCGGCACGGGCAGTGAGGCGGAGTACCTGGAGATCGCGCTCACCGAGGCGCGGGATCCCGAGAAGCTCAGGACGCTGCTCGACGAGTCGTTGCCCGCCGGGCTCGATGTGATCGAGGCGGTGGAGGCCCGGACCTCCGGGCTCGCCGACCGGCTGACCGCTTCCGTGTGGGAGCTGCGGCTGGACGGCGTGGAGCCGGCGCAGGCCGAACAGGCCGTCGCCGCCTTCAATGCCGCCGAATCCGTCGAGGTCCAGCGCATGACCAAGAACGGCGTTCGGACCTTCGACGCCCGCCCCGCGGTCGTGGATCTTGAAACGCACAGTTCGACGGCTGATAGGCCGACCGACCAGCCCTGTGCGATACTGCGGCTGGTTGTTCGGCACGTGACGCCTGCCGTACGACCCGACGACGTCCTGTCCGGTCTCCGCGCCGTGGCCGACCTGGCGCCGCCGGTCCCCGCAGCGGTGACCAGGCTGGCGCAGGGGCTGTTCGATGAAGAGACCGGCACGGTGACCGACCCGCTCGCGCCCGACCGCGAGGCGGCGACGGCCCTCACGGCCGGATCCGCTGCCGCCGCGAAGGCGCCGGTGTAAGGAAGGTCCCGCGAAGGGACGGACGTCGTAGCGCCGCCCTCGTACTCGGGAGCCACCTGGGTCGGGCAGCGCACCGACCAGAAGACTTTCGCCAGGCCGTGCGCATTCGGCGTACGGAACCGGCGAGACAGGACACAGAGAGCTCCCGTGCGGCGCCCGCGCCCCGGACGGCGGCAGTCGCGCACGACGCGAGCCGCGGACGTCACCGGCACACCGCCGGACCAGGCGCGGCGCCCGGGAGCCTGACGGGAGAAACGCCCGCATGCTCGAACCGATCGAACCCACAGAGGGTTCCGAACCCAATACCCCCAGCGACACCCTGCCGCCGCGTCGTCGGCGCCGTGCCGCATCCCGGCCGGCGGGTCCGCCCGCGGCCACCGTCTCCGCCGAGTCCGCGATCGAGGCCGCGCCGGCCATACCGGACGACGAGAAGACCGAGGTCGAGGAGACCGTGGTCGTGGTGACTCCGGAGGCAGAAGAGGTCGAAGAGGCCATCGAGGCTGAAGAGGTCGTCGAGGCCGAGGAGACCGCCGAGCCCGAAGCGCCGGTCGCCGTCGTCGACGAGGCCCCCGCCCTCGGCCGTACGCGTCGCCGTGTGGTCCGCCGGGCATCCGCGCCCGCCGGCGCGCCCGCTTCCATCGAGGCCGCCGAGACCATCGTGCCCGCGACGAACTCCGCGGAGGAGCACGCGCCCGCCACCGAGAGCGTCGAGGCCGCCTCGTCCGCCGTGGCCGTCGAGGACGCCGCCCCGCGCCGCGCCCGCCGCCGTGCCACCCGGACGGTGTCCGCGCCCGCCGGTGCGCCCGAGGCCGCGGAGGTCGTCGCCCCCGCGGAGGCCGCGCCGGTCGAGGACGCCGAGCAGCCGAAGGGGCGTACGCGTCGCCGTGCGACCCGGAAGGTGACCGCGGCTACCGAGGTCGCCGAGCCGATCGCTGAGACCTCTGTCGAAGAGACCCCTGCCGAAGAGACCCCCGCCGAAGAGACCCCGGCCGCGTCCGAGGACGTCGCCCCCGGTCGTACCCGCCGGCGTGCCACGCGTCGCGTGTCCGCGCCCGCCGGGGCGCCCGAGAACGTGGAGGCGTCCGTGACCACCGCAGACGAGAGCGGGGCGGCCAAGGCCGTGACCCCCGCCGAGACCGTCGAGAGCGAGAAGCCCGTCGAGACCCCCGCCGCCGAGGACGCCGCCCCGCGTCGCCGTCGCCGGGTCGTGCGCAAGGCCGCCACCGGGTTCTCGGAGCCCGCGCGGCCCGCCGAGGAAGAGGCCGAGGAGGCCGAGGCCCCGCGTCGTCCGGCGCGGCCCGCCGTCGCCGTCTTCCAGCCGCCGGTCTTCACCGAGCCGATGTTCCAGACCCCGGAGCGCGCCGCCGCCGCGGCCGCCGCCGAGGTGACGGACGTGTCATCCGAGGCCGAAGAGGCCGAAGAGGCCGAGGAACTCCCGGAGGAGCCGACCGGCGCCCGCCGTCGTCGCCGTCGCCGGGGTGCGGCGGGCGACGAGGCCGAGGCCCGTACCGCCGAGACCGCTGTCGAGACTGCCGTCGAGGACGAGGCGGAGGAGGCCGAGGAGTCGGCCGAGGACTCCGTCGAGGGCGAGGAGGCCGAGGAGCCCGGGGCGCGCCGTCGCCGCCGCCGCGGTGGCCGTCGCCGCCGTCGCGGTGAGTCCGCCGAGTCCGACGCCGAGGCCGGCGAGTCCGCGGACGCCGAGGTCGCCGCCGCGCAGGCCGCGCAGGATGCCGAGGACACCGCCGAGCAGGAGGAAGAGGACGCCGAGGAGGGCGGCCAGGACGAGGAGGCCGGGGGCTCGACCTCCAGCAGCCGGCGCCGGCGCCGTCGTCGTCGTAGGGCCGGGGACGCCTCCGGCGAAGGCGAGCCGTCCGCCGACGACCCGGAGCGCACCGTCGTCAAGGTGCGCGAGCCGCGTGCGAAGGCCGAGCCGTCCGACGAGGTGCAGTCCATCAAGGGCTCGACCCGTCTCGAGGCCAAGAAGCAGCGCCGCCGCGAGGGCCGTGAGCAGGGCCGTCGCCGGGTGCCGATCATCACCGAGGCCGAGTTCCTGGCCCGCCGTGAGGCCGTCGAGCGCGTGATGGTCGTCCGTCAGCACGGCGACCGTACGCAGATCGGTGTCCTTGAGGACAACGTGCTCGTCGAGCACTACGTCAACAAGGAGCAGTCGACCTCGTACGTCGGCAACGTCTACCTGGGCAAGGTCCAGAACGTGCTGCCCTCGATGGAGGCCGCCTTCATCGACATCGGCAAGGGCCGCAACGCCGTGCTCTACGCCGGTGAGGTCAACTTCGAGGCGCTGGGCATGGCCAACGGGCCGCGGCGCATCGAGTCCGCCCTCAAGTCCGGGCAGTCCGTGCTGGTGCAGGTCACCAAGGACCCGATCGGGCACAAGGGCGCGCGTCTGACCAGCCAGGTCTCCCTGCCGGGCCGCTACCTCGTGTACGTCCCCGAGGGCTCCATGACCGGCATCAGCCGCAAGCTGCCCGACACCGAGCGGGCCCGGCTGAAGACCATCCTCAAGAAGATCGTTCCCGAGGACGCGGGCGTGATCGTGCGCACCGCCGCCGAGGGCGCCTCCGAGGACGAGCTGCGCCGTGACGTCGAGCGGCTCCAGGCGCAGTGGGAGGACATCCAGAAGAAGGCCAAGAGCGGCGGCAGCTCAAGTGCACCGTCGCTGCTCTACGGCGAGCCGGACATGACCGTCCGGGTCGTCCGGGACATCTTCAACGAGGACTTCTCCAAGGTCGTCGTCAGCGGTGACGACGCCTGGTCGACCATCCACGGGTATGTCTCGCACGTCGCCCCTGACCTCGCCGAGCGGCTCCAGAAGTGGACCTCCGAAGTCGACGTCTTCGCCACGTACCGGATCGACGAGCAGCTCGCCAAGGCGCTGGACCGCAAGGTCTGGCTGCCGAGCGGCGGTTCGCTGGTGATCGACCGGACCGAGGCGATGGTCGTCGTCGACGTCAACACCGGCAAGTTCACCGGCCAGGGCGGCAACCTGGAGGAGACGGTCACCAGGAACAACCTGGAGGCGGCCGAGGAGATCGTGCGCCAGCTCAGGCTGCGCGACCTCGGCGGCATCATCGTCATCGACTTCATCGACATGGTGCTGGAGTCCAACCGGGACCTGGTGCTGCGGCGTCTGCTGGAGTGCCTGGGCCGGGACCGTACGAAGCACCAGGTCGCCGAGGTCACCTCGCTGGGGCTCGTCCAGATGACCCGCAAGCGGGTCGGCCAGGGCCTGCTGGAGTCGTTCTCCGAGACCTGCGTCCACTGCAACGGCCGCGGTGTCATCGTGCACATGGAGCAGCCGACCTCCGCCGGGGGCGGCGGCAAGCGCAAGAAGCGCGGACGTGGCGGTGACGTGCATGAGCACGAGGCCGCGGTGACCGCCGTGGAGACCGCCGAGCCGGTGGAGCCGGAGACCGAGACCGTTGCCGAGGTGGCGGCCGAGGTCGCCGAGCCGGTCGCGCTGCCCGAGCCCGCCTTCGCGCCGGACGAGGAGCTGTACAGCAGCGTCGCCGAGGCGGAGGCCGCGGTCGCCCGTGGCGGCCGTACCCGGCGCCGGGCCAGCCGTCGCGCGTCGGCCCCGGCCGGTGCTCCGAAGGTCGAGGCGCCGACCGCTCAGGACGTGACCGTCGAGCAGGAGGTCGAGCGTCCGGTGCAGCCGGAGTCGGCCGCAGAGGCGAAGGCCGAGCCCGCCGCCTTGGAGGACGCGGTCGTCGAGACCCCGGCCGCCGTGGCCGAGGAGGCCGCGCCGAAGGGCCGTACGCGTCGGCGTGCGACCCGTAAGGCGACCGCGCCCGCCGGTTCGCCCGCGGGGGCGGAGGCGGCCGTGGTGACGGTGAGCAGCGAGCCGGAGCCCGAGGCCGCGCCCGCGCCCGAGCCGGTCACCGAGGCGCCCGCCGAGAGCGCCGCCCCGGCCCGTCCGCGCCGCCGTGCCGTCCGCAAGGCCACCGCGCCCACCGCGTCCGAGGAGGCGGCCGTCGTGGTCGTCCCCGCGGCGACGGAGGCGCCGGAGGCCCCGGCCGCCGAGGAGGAGCCCGCCCCGGCCAAGAAGGCGGCGGCCCGCAAGACGGCGAAGAAGGCGGCGGCCAAGAAGGCCGCCACCAAGAAGACCGCGGCCAAGAAGACGGCCGCCAAGAAGACGACGGCCAAGAAGGCGGCCAAGACCGCCACGGCCGCCAAGAAGTCGACGTCGAAGAAGACCGCGGCGGCGGCGCAGCAGACGCTGCCCTCCGTCTCGGCCTCCACCGACGAGGGCTGACACACAGGGGAGCGCGGCCGGGGTGACCGGCCGCACTCCCCTGGGGCCCGGCCCGGTTTGACCCGTTCGGCCGCGGCCCCGTAACCTTGACCGTCGGCATGTCCACTGACGTGCCACATCCCCGTAAACCTCTTCCTCCGGAGCACAGGGTGTTCCGGAGAGGCCGCCCGCGTGTCGGGTGGCTGGACTGCGGGGGTGCCGTTCCCGAGCGAGAGAGTGAGATCCGCGTGTACGCCATCGTGCGCAGCGGTGGTCGCCAGCACAAGGTTGCTGTCGGCGACATCGTTGAGGTTGACAAGATTTCCACTGCCAAGGTTGGCGACACGGTCGAGCTCTCGACCTTGCTCGTTGTCGACGGCGACGCTGTGACCAGTGACCCGTGGGTGCTGGCCGGCATCAAGGTCCAGGCCGAGGTCGTGGACCACCACAAGGGCCAGAAGATCGACATTCTGCGCTACAAGAACAAGACCGGCTACCGCCGTCGTCAGGGCCACCGCCAGCAGTACACGGCGATCAAGGTCACTGAGATCCCCGCGGCTGCGAAGTAAGGGACTGAGGAGAGATGGCACACAAGAAGGGCGCATCGTCCACCCGGAACGGTCGCGACTCCAACGCCCAGCGGCTCGGCGTGAAGCGCTTCGGCGGTCAGGTCGTCAGCGCGGGTGAGATCCTGGTCCGCCAGCGTGGCACCCACTTCCACCCGGGTGCGGGCGTCGGCCGTGGTGGCGACGACACGCTGTTCGCGCTGAACGCCGGTGCGGTGCAGTTCGGCACCCACCGTGGCCGCAAGGTCGTGAACATCGTTCCGGTCGCCTGATCGGAAGCTTTCGCGAGGCGGACCTCACTTCCCGGTCGGGAAGGCGGGTCCGCCTTTCGCGTGTTAACCAAGAAACATCCGTACTTTTGGAGGCACCAACCATGACCACCTTCGTGGACCGCGTCGAACTGCATGTCGGCGCGGGTAACGGAGGCCACGGCTGTGCCTCCGTCCACCGCGAGAAGTTCAAGCCGCTCGGTGGACCCGACGGCGGGAACGGCGGGCGGGGCGGCGATGTCATCCTGACCGTCGACCAGTCCGTGACCACGCTGCTCGACTACCACCACTCCCCGCACCGCAGGGCCACCAACGGCAAGCCCGGCGAGGGCGGCAACCGCTCCGGCAAGGACGGCCAGGACCTGATCCTGCCGGTGCCGGACGGCACCGTGGTGCTGGACAAGGCGGGCAACGTCCTCGCCGACCTGGTCGGGCAGGGCACGTCGTACGTCGCCGCGCAGGGCGGCCGGGGCGGTCTCGGCAACGCGGCCCTCGCCTCCGCCCGCCGCAAGGCGCCCGGCTTCGCTCTGCTCGGTGTGCCCGGGGACCTCCAGGACATCGTGCTGGAGCTGAAGACCGTCGCCGATGTGGCGCTGGTGGGCTACCCGAGCGCGGGCAAGTCCTCGCTGATCTCGGTGCTGAGCGCCGCCAAGCCGAAGATCGCCGACTACCCCTTCACCACGCTGGTGCCGAACCTCGGTGTCGTGACCGCCGGTTCGACCGTGTACACCATCGCCGACGTGCCGGGACTCATCCCGGGCGCCAGCCAGGGCAAGGGCCTGGGCCTTGAGTTCCTGCGCCATGTGGAGCGGTGCAGCGTGCTGGTGCACGTGCTGGACACGGCGACGCTGGAGTCCGACCGCGACCCGGTCTCCGACCTCGACATCATCGAGGCGGAGCTGCGTGAGTACGGCGGCCTCGACAACCGTCCGCGGATCGTCGTCCTGAACAAGATCGACGTACCGGACGGCAAGGACCTCGCCGAGATGGTGCGGCCGGATCTGGAGGCGCGGGGTTACCGGGTCTTCGAGGTGTCCGCGGTCGCCCACCTCGGGCTGAAGGAGCTGTCGTTCGCGCTCGCCGACCTGGTCGGCCGTGCGCGGGCCGCGAAGCCGAAGGAGGAGGCGACGCGGATCGTCATCCGGCCCAAGGCCGTGGACGACACGGGCTTCTCCGTCGTACGCGAGGACGACGGTCTGTTCCGGGTGCGCGGCGAGAAGCCGGAGCGCTGGGTGAGGCAGACCGACTTCAACAACGACGAGGCCGTCGGCTATCTCGCCGACCGGCTCAACCGCCTCGGTGTCGAGGAGGAGTTGATGAAGGCGGGCGCCCGGGCCGGCGACGGAGTCGCGATCGGACCCGAGGAGAACGCCGTCGTCTTCGACTGGGAGCCGACCGTCATGGCCGGTGCCGAGATGCTCGGCCGGCGCGGTGAGGACCACCGCTTCGAGGCGCCGCGCCCCGCGGCCCAGCGTCGCAAGGACCGGCAGGCCGAACGGGACGACGTCGAGCGGGAGTTCGACGACTTCGAGCCCTTCGAGGGTTAACCCGGGGAAAACTGGGGCGTACGGCGGGGCAACCAACCGTGCGTTCGGCGAGTCGTAGTGGGCGGCGTGGATGTGGATCTTGGAACTCTCCGGGGTTCTCGGTCCTCTCCGCGCTCAACCGCCCTTTCGATTCGATTCCCGGAGTCGACGTGTCCGTACGCCGCAGTCTCGTGGTCGCCCTCGCCCTGCTGGGCGCGACCGTCGGAGCAACATCCCTCGCGCATGCCATGCCCGAGACCGTCCGTCAGGACTTCAACGGCGACGGCTACGAGGACCTGGTCACCGGTGTCCCGAACGGGCTGGTGGCCGGGAAGAAGCGGGCCGGATACGTCGCCGTCGTCTACGGCTCGAAGACCGGGCCCGGCACCAGGAAGGTCTACACGCAGGCGTCCCCGGGCATCCCCGGCACTGTCGAGTCGCACGACTTGTTCGGCGCCCATCTCGCCGTGGGGGACCTCGACGGTGACGGCTATGTCGACCTCCTGGTCGAGTCCGACAACGAACAGTGGGTGCAGGACGGAGTCGCCCGCGACGGCAACCGGTCCGTGCTGTGGGGCAGTTCGAGCGGGTTCACCTCCGGCAAAGTCCTGCCCGCGCTGACGACCAGCCTCCACCAGGGCGGCACGACCCTCAGCGGGGACTTCAACGGCGACGGGCACCAGGACCTGGCCAGGCCGGGTGACGTGCGGTTCGGGCCCTTCGGACGGGACGGGAACGCCGCCTCCGTGCAGC
Organism: Streptomyces cupreus; assembly: GCF_014257025.1. GTDB lineage: Bacteria > Actinomycetota > Actinomycetes > Streptomycetales > Streptomycetaceae > Streptomyces > Streptomyces cupreus. The sequence continues at coordinate 27,441 of NZ_JACMSF010000004.1, read as the reverse complement.
AGGGGGCCGAGTTCATCGAGAGCGACCAGACGACGGCCCTCGCGGCCGGTGACACGGACGGCGACGGCATCACCGACGTCGTCGCGCTGGCCCGTGAGTACGGCAGGGATGCCGACAACCAGTTCGTCTACTCCGTGACCCTCGCCCGCGGCAGCCGCGACGGACTGCTCCCGCCGACCTCCCTGACCGGCTTCCGTACGGCCGAACCCTGGCACGAGTCCCTGGCGGTCGGCGATGTCGACGGCGACGGGCGCGCGGAGATCGTGACCGGCGGCGGCAACGACATCCGGATCCTCACGGCGACAGTACGCGCGTGATCACCCAGAACACCCCAGGAGTTCCTGGCGCCCAGGAGAAGGGCGACAGCTTCGGCGCGTACGTCTCCGTGGGCGATGTCGACGGTGACGGTTACGGAGACATCCTGGCCGGAAACCCGGCCGAGAACTTCGGCGGTCTTGTCGACGCCGGCACCTTCGCCGTCGTACCGGGTGGGCCGGACGGGCCGACCGGGGCGGGTACCAAGGCGTTCAGCCAGGCGAGCCCCGGTGTGCCGGGCACCGCGGAGCAGGGGGACCGGTTCGGTGGTGACACCGACCTCGTGGACAGCAATGGCGACGGGCGGGCCGAGCCGGTCGTGTCGGCCATCGCCGAGAACCAATGGGCCGGTGCTGTCTGGGTGTTCGCGGAGAAGGGCACCCACACCTTCGGCGCCGGCAGCTTCGGCATGACCGCGGCCGATTCGCGGTTCGGCGACTGTTTCCCGGAGTGACCGAGCGCCAGTAGGCAGGTTTCCAGGACCCGTTGCGGCCAGATCACGTTCGTCGTGTTGTTCCCGTGTCGCAACGGGTTCTCTGTTGTCTTCCTATTTGTCATGCACGCGAACCCTGGGGTTCAGCGGGCGGACCGCCCGAAGCGTGAGCTTCCAAAGAGTCCAAGGTGCCCGCGACGCAACGGAGTTCGCCGATGACGACCGCAGCAGGATCACCCGACCGACGACGCCTTCTGACCGCCGGAGCCGCCGTGCTCGGCGCCGCCGCCTCCGCCCAGCTGTGGCTCCCCGCCACCGCCCGCGCCGCCGAAAACTCCCTGCCCGAGGGCGTGTTCAGCCTCGGCGTGGCCTCCGGCGACCCGCTCCCGGACGGCATCGTGCTGTGGACCAGGCTGGCCCCGGACCCGCTGAACGGCGGCGGTATGCCCGACGCCGTCGTGCCGGTGCAGTTCGAGCTCGCCGAGGACGAGCGGTTCCGCAAGGTCGTGCGCCGCGGCACCGCCCAGGCCCGGCCCGAGTACGGGCACAGCGTTCACGTGGACGTACGGGGGCTGCGTCCGGGCCGCCGCTACTGGTACCGCTTCCGCGCCGGCGGCCGTATCTCCCCCGTCGGCCGCACCCGTACCGCCCCCCACCCGTACAGTTCCGGCGGCGATCTGCGCCTCGCCCTCGCCTCCTGCCAGAACTGGCAGCACGGCTACTTCACGCCGTACGCCGACATGCTGGCCCAGGACCCCGATGTCGTGCTGTTCGTCGGTGACTACATCTACGAGTCGGTGCCCTCGGCGACGGCCCTGCGCAGGCACGAGGGGACGGGAGAGCCGTACACCCTGGCGCAGTACCGCAACCGCTACGCGCAGTACCGCTCCGACCCCGACCTCGCGGCGATGCACGCGGGCGCGCCCTTCGTGGTGACCTTCGACGACCACGAGGTGGACAACGACTTCGCCGGGGAGATCCCGCAGGACCCGGCGAAGCAGCCGCACGACGCGTTCGAGGCCCGGCTCGCCGCGGCCTACCAGGCGTACTACGAGCACATGCCGGTGCGCGCCACGGCCGTCCCCACGGGTGCGCACATCCGGATGTACCGCCGACTGGAGTTCGGCCGGCTGGCCAGGCTCAACGTCCTCGACACCCGGCAGTACCGCAGCGACCAGGCCACCAGCCAGGCCGGTGCCATGGACCCCTCGCTCACCATGCTCGGCGCCGCGCAGAAGCAGTGGCTGCTGGACGGGCTGCACGACTCGCCCGCCCGCTGGAACCTGATCGCCTCGCAGATCATGATGGCCGAGACCGATCTGCTGGTAGGCGAGGGCAAGCAGTGGTTCTACGACGCCTGGGACGGCTACCAGGCCGAGCGCAACCAGTTCCTCAAGGAGTTCCGGAGCGTGCGCAACCCGGTGGTCCTCACCGGTGACCGGCACCTGACGATGGTCAGCGATCTCAAGGAGGACTTCGCGAACCCGCAGTCCGCCGTCGTCGGCGCCGAGTTCGTCGGCACCTCCATCTCCAGCAACGGCGACCAGGACCAGGACGCGTTCCGCAGGGAGTGGGACCCGCGCCGGGCGGACAACCCGCACTGGAAGCTGCTCGACGCCCACCGCGGCTACCACCTCTTCGACATCCGCCGCGACGGCATCGACGCGCAGGTCAGGGTGGTCGACACGGTCCGGCGGCCCACGTCGACGCCGAGCACGCTGGCCAGGCTCAGGCTGGAGGCGGGCCGCCCGGGCGTCGAGGTGGTGTGACCCGGTGAGTGGGCGCTTGAGTGTGGCGCTCATCACTGTCCCACCCGGCTCTTAGCCAACCCTCAGGTACACCTCTTACCGTTCCTTGACCATGGAGACGGACTGTACGAGAGATGAAGTCCCGGCCAACAGCGCGCTTCCCCCGCTGCCGGCCGGGACGAGGCTGCTGCACATCGGCCCGCACAAGACCGGGACCACCTCGATCCAGGGCGCCCTGTTCGCGGCCAAGGAGGCGATGGCCGGGCACGGCGTCGACTTCCCGGCGACCAGCAGGCACCCCATGTCGGCCGCGCTCGCGATCTGCGCCCGCCCCGGAATGATGGGCAACAGCAAGCCCACCGAGCGGCACTGGGAGACGCTGGTGGAGCAGGTCGCCGCCACCGGCCGGCGTACCTCGGTGATCAGCAGCGAGTTCTTCGCCGACGCCCCCGACGACGAGACCGTCGAGCGGATCGTCCAGGAGTTGGGCGGCGACCGGGTGTATGTCCTGGTCACCCTGCGCCCGCTGGTAAGGATCATGCCCTCGCAGTGGCAGCAGTACGTGCAGAACGGCCTGCGCATGGGCTACGAGGACTGGCTCAGGCACATGCTCAAGAAGCCGCCGTACGAGAAGCCCAACCCCAGCTTCTGGCGCCGGCACCGGCATGACCGGCTGGTCGAGCGGTGGGTGCGGGTGGTCGGGGCGGAGCGGGTCACGGTCGTGGTGGTCGACGACCGGGACCGCGGTGGTCTGATGCGCACCTTCGAGGCGCTGCTCGGGCTGCCGGAGAATCTCCTCCAGCCGGTTCCGGACACCGCGAACCGGTCACTCACCCTCGCCGAGACCGAAATGCTGCGGAATCTTAATGTGGAATTCCGTGGGAATGAGCTGCCGGAGGAGCTCTATTCGCAGCTTGTCCGTTATGGCGCAGTCATGCATATGAAGAACGCGTGCGCGCCGGGTCCCGACGACGTGAAGATCCGCACCCCCCGGTGGGCCGCCGAGGCCGCCGCCGAGATCGGTGCCGAGATGGCGGAGCGGATCGCCGCGATGGGCGTACGGGTGCTCGGCGATCCGGCCGTCCTGTCCGCCGTACCGAAGCCGCCGACGCGGGCCGAAGCCGAGCCGCGCATGGCCCCCGAGGTGGCCGCGCAGGCGCTGTACGGGGCCCTTGCCGCGGCTGCGGCGGCTCCGGTGGGGAACACCGCTCCGGTGCAGGCGCGGACGGTTCACCAGACGTCTTCCAAGGAACTGGTGAAGGTGCTCGGGCATCGCGCCCTGAAGAAGCTGCGCCGTCGCTGAGCTGTGCGGTTACTCACAGCTACGCGACGCAATTCCAGCACGGTCCACGGAGGCTTTCCGACTGTCACCAGGAGTGCAAGGTGAATGACAGGTTGCGCGCACATATGCGGTGGAGGACGCTCACCTTGCACTGCGGTAACCGGAAGTGGGACCATTTCCAAGTTCCCAGTCGCCACAAGGTAGGTCACCTGTGTCCCAGCACATAGCCAAGCCCCGTACCACCGCAGTGATCCTGGCCGGTGGTACCGGTCAGCGTGTGGGTCTCTCGATCCCCAAGCAGCTGCTGAAGATCGCCGGCAAGGCAGTCATCGAGCACACCCTGACCACCTTCGAGAAGGCCGACTCGATCGACGACGTCATCGTGCTGATGGCCCCGGGCTACGTCCCCGACATCGAGAAGATCGTGGCCAAGGCCGGGTTCAAGAAGGTCACCAAGATCATCGAGGGTGGCGCCACCCGCAACGAGACCACCGAGCGGGCCATCGCCGCCCTCGGTGAGGGCCTCGCCGAGGGCGAGGACCGCAACGTCCTCTTCCACGACGCCGTGCGCCCCCTGCTGTCACAGCGTGTGATCGACGACTGCGTCACCGCCCTGGAGCGCTACCAGGCCGTCGACGTCGCCATCCCGTCCGCGGACACCATCATCGTCACCCGCACCCACGGCGAGGACGGCGAGTTCATCACCGAGATCCCGGACCGCTCCCGGCTGCGCCGCGGCCAGACGCCGCAGGCCTTCAAGCTGTCCACGATCAAGCGGGCCTACGAGGTCGCGGCCGGCGACCCGAACTTCCAGGCCACCGACGACTGCACCGTCGTCCTCAGGTACCTGCCGGACGTGCCGATCCACGTCGTCGCGGGCGACGAGTACAACATGAAGGTCACCCAGCCGGTCGACGTCTTCATCGCCGACAAGCTGTTCCAGCTGGCCTCCACCGCCGCGCCCGAGCAGGTCTCCGAGGAGGCCTACCGCGAGCTGCTGACCGGCAAGACCATCGTCGTCTTCGGCGGCTCCTACGGCATCGGCAAGGACATCGCCGAGCTCGCCGAGTCCTACGGCGCCAAGGTCTACGCCCTCGGCCGCTCCACCACCGGCACCCATGTGGAGAACCCGGAGGAGGTCGACGACGCGCTGTCCAAGGCGTACGCCGAGACCGGGCGCATCGACTACGTCGTGAACACCGCCGGTGTGCTGCGCATCGGCAAGCTCGCCGAGACCGACAACGCCACCATCGAGGAGGCGCTGAAGGTCAACTACCTCGCGCCGGTGCAGATCGCCCGCTCCTCGTACAAGTACCTCGCGGAGACCGGTGGCCAGCTGCTGCTGTACACCTCCAGCAGCTACACCCGCGGCCGCGCCGAGTACAGCCTGTACTCCTCCACCAAGGCCGCCATGGTCAACCTCACCCAGGCGCTGTCCGACGAGTGGGCCGGTGACGGCATCCGGGTGAACTGCATCAACCCCGAGCGCACCGCCACCCCGATGCGCACCAAGGCCTTCGGCCAGGAGCCGGCCGGCAGCCTGCTCTCCTCCGAAGCGGTCGCCCGCACCTCGCTCGACGTGCTGCTTTCCGAGCTGACGGGTCATGTCATCGACGTCCGCCAGCAGGACCCGACGGCCGCCGCGGGCCAGGCCTCCGGCTTCGAAGCGGCGCTGGCCAGTGTGTTGGACCGTCAGGACGGCGTGGCATAATCAACTGACAATAGCCTTACGGAATTCAGGCCTCTGCGTTTCTTCATTCACGAAGAATTCACAGGGGCCTGAGTCCTTCGGCCATCGTTCCTCAGACCGGCAACCCCTCCCAGAGCAGGTTTATCCGTGATCTCCACCGCTATACGCGTCGCCCGGGTGGGCAGCGCGGCCGAGCTGGCCGCGGCGGTCCTCATGATGCTGGGCTTCCCCTGCCTCATGGTGGCCGCGCTCGTCCCGAGCGTTCCCGCCTTCGCGGCAGGTGCCGCCGTGACGTACCTGGCGGACCACTATCTGCACCGCAAGGGCAGCTATCTGGTCAACCGCCTGAGCAAGGTGCGCGCCGGCCTTTCGATCCGCTTCCTGATCAGACAGCTGCTGCTGGTCCTGCTGCTGGCCAGGCTCGATCTCTCGGACAACCTGGTCTTCTACGCCGCGGTCGCGGGCTTCATCGCCTTCTACGGCCTCCAGGCCCCGCACGGCGCTCTGGTCACCCTGATCCGCAACCGCCGCCGGATGCCGGTCGCCACCCGCAACATCGACCTGGCCTCGCGCATCCGCATCCCGGACGCCCCGCCGCGGGGGCTGCTGAACCGCTCGGCCGAGAAGATGCTGCACCTCGACCTCGCCGCCGTCGTCGGCGTGCTGGTCTCCGCGTTCCTGGACGAGCCCCTGGCCGGCTTCATCGGCATCGGCGTCACCCTGCTCCTCGGCTGCCTCTACGTCCTCGCGCTCATCCCGTACGTCCGCGGCAGCAAGATCCCGCCGAACGCGGACACCGTGCTGGCCGCCATGGACGACTGGCTGGCCGAGTACCGGCCCGAGACGGTGCTGTACTTCTCCGGCTCCAAGGACTCCGCCTACCAGGTCAACATGTGGCTGGAGACGATGGAGCAGCTCGACTCCCGGCCGCTGATCATCCTGCGCGAGCGGGTCATCCTGGCGAACCTGGCGCCGACCACGGTCCCCGTCATCTGCGTGCCCGGAGGGGTGCACCTGATGAACCTGGACCTGACCACCGTCCGCGTCGCGCTGTACGCGGCGAACGTCGGCAAGAACATCCACCTGCTGCGCGTGCCCACCATGAAGCACGTCTTCATCGGCCACGGCGACAGCGACAAGCTGGCCAGCGTCAACCCGTTCAGCAAGGTCTACGACGAGGTGTGGACCGCCGGCCGCGCGGGCCGCGACCGGTACGCCATAGCGGACGTCGGTGTCCGTGACGACGACATCGTCGAGGTCGGCCGCCCGCAGCTGGCGCCCATCCAGACCTGGCAGGGTGTGTCCGAGGGCGCCCGCGGCGGAGCCGCTGACGGACGCTGCCCGACCGTGCTGTACGCCCCCACCTGGGAGGGCTGGGACGGCAACCCCGGCAACACCTCGATCGTGCTGGCCGGCGAGAACATCGTGAAGAAGCTGGTCAAGGCCGACCCGCCGGTCCGCGTCCTGTACAAGCCGCACCCGTTCACCGGCACCGTCAGCGCCGAGGCCAAGGCCGCCCACCAGCGGATCACCGCCCTGGTGGAGAAGGCCGCCGCCGAGCGCGCCGCCGACGCCCGCTTCACCGTCGACACCGCCGCCCAGAGCGCAGCCAAGGCCGAGCTGACCCGGATCGAGGCCCGCATCGCCGAGCTGTCCGGCAACGGCAAGGACCGCGGCGACGAGGCCGAGGCCACCCGGGACGGCCTGGTGGACGTGGCCCGGCACGAGGAGATCGCCCGGCTGCGCACCGAGTGGAACGACGCCTACTGGCGTTCCTTCGGCAGCCACGAGCACCGTGTGATCACGGGCGCCGAGCCGCGCCTTTACGACTGCTTCAACGTCTCCGACGCGATGGTCTCCGACATCTCCAGCGTGGTCTCCGACTTCATCGCGAGCGGCAAGCCGTACGCGGTGACGGACTCCGGCGAGCTGGGCGAGGAGGAGTTCAAGCGGCAGAACACCGCGGTGCGCGCCGCAGTGATCCTGTCCAACAGCGCGGCCGAGCTGGGCGGGCTGCTGGACGCGGTCCGCGACCCGTCGGCCGACCCGCTGGCCGAGGAGCGCAGTGAGCTGAAGCGGTACCTGCTCGGCCCGGACGAGCCGACCTCCATCGAGCAGTTCAACACCGCCGTCGCGAACCTCTCCCTGAAGGCGGAGACCCGCAACCTCGGCCAGGAGGCGCGGATCGCGGCGACGGAAGAGGCGGAACTGGCGGGCTGACCGCCGGTCCGGCAAGACCCCCTTTCGGCCCCCGAGGAGTTCAACTCCTCGGGGGCCGAACGCTTTTGACACCTCATACGTAATGTGACGTGAGTCACTAAATGATCGCTGTGGAGCAACCGCTTCCCGATGCGAACCGTCTAGTAGGTAGCGAAAAGGGGATACGGGAGAAAATCTTCCGTTTATTGGGGGGAACGTGACCGTGACGCAGCCTGATGTGAGCGTCATCATCGGGGCGTACGAGGCCATGCCGTATCTGGTCGAATGCCTGGCGTCCCTGGAGGCGCAGACCATCGACCCGGCCCGCGTCGAGGTCATCGCGGTGGACGACGGCTCGGCCGACGGCACGGGCGAGTACCTGGAGGAGTTCGCGGACCGCGCCGCCCCCATGCCGGTGACGGTGATCCGGCAGGAGAACTCCGGCGGCCCGAGCGGCCCGCGCAACGTGGGCCTCGGCAAGGCCGCAGGACGCTATGTCTTCTTCCTCGACGCCGACGACCGGCTCGGCCCCGAGGCCCTGGAGCGGATGGTCGCCATGGCCGACCGCAACGGCACGGACGTCGTCCTCGGCCGGGTCGAGGGCATCAACCGCAAGCCACCGCAGTCGATGTGGGGCCGGACACTGGAGCGCACCGACGTCTACTCCTCCAACATCAAGTTCACGCTGAGCGCGCAGAAGCTGTTCCGCCGCGAGATGCTCACCCGGCACGACATGCGCTTCGACGAGTCCCTGTGGACCGGCGAGGACGCGCTGTTCACGATGGAGGCCTATCTGCGGGCCGACGGCGTCTCGGTGCTCGCCGACTACACCTGCTACTACCTGGTGGGCCGCGAGGACGGCAAGCATGTGACGAAGAGCGGGAGTTACACCCTGCGCTTCGACTCCGCGCGCGCCCTGATGAACCTCATCGCCGACATGGTTCCGCCGGGTCCCAAGCGCGATGTGCTCATGGTCCGGCCCTTCGTCGTCACGCTGCTGCCGCAGTTCGGCCCGAAGTTCCTCAAGGACAGCGAGGAGATCCGGCGACGCAAGTTCGAACTGGCCGCCCCGCTGATGGCCACGCACTGGAACGAGGGCGTCGCCCACCGCCTCAAGGTCGAGGAGCGGCTGCGGATGCATCTGGTGGCCGGACAGCAGCCCGAACGGCTGCTGGAGGTCCTGAAGTTCACCAAGGCCAAGAAGCAGCCGGCGGCCCTCCTGGAGAAGAAGGGCCGCCGGCTGTACCTCGCCTATCCGTACTTCCGCGACACCGAGGCCGGTATCCCCGACGCGGTCTATCTCGCCGAGCCCCGAGAGGCCCGCGCCTTCCCCGGCTACCGCGAGGGCGGCGTCGACTTCTTCCTGCGGCGCGCACTGCGCAAGCTCCGCCGAGCGCTACCGTCGGGGAGCCGGACGGCGACCACCGGTCACTGAGGCGCCGGTCACTGAACCGCCGGTCACTGAGGCGCGGGCACATCCTCCCGGCGCGGCACCGGAATCTCCGTCGCCAGCCGCTCGGCCATCCGCTCCCGGTGCTGCTGAGCGGCCGAACACAGCGCCTGTACGGCCATGTTGAAGCGCTCCTGCGAGGTCGGCTCGGCCGGGCCCAGCAGATACCGCTTCAACTCCGCCCGCGCCTCGGCAAGTTCGTCCTTCCCGGGGTCCCGGACCGCCGCCAGCAGCTCCGCCACCCCGGACGCGTCCGGCGTCAGCACGGTCGCCGCCCGCACGGTCGGGAAGGCCTTGCGGAACCCGTCCTCCGACAGCCCGCTGGTGTTGGCCACCGCGTACGGCTTCTCGCTGGCCAGGAAGTCGCTGATCACGCTGGACACATCGCTGATCAGCAGGTCCGCCCGGTTGAAGCAGGAGTACAGCGCGGGCCGGGCATCCGTGACGACCTGGTGCTCCCACTCGGGCAGCGCCGCCCAATAGGCCTCGTCCCAGGCCTGAGCGGCCCGCGCCACGGCCTCCGCGTGCCCCTCCTCCGGCGCCGACTGGACCCCCATCCGCTCCAGCTGGTCGGCACCTGACCGGGCGACGGAGGTGGTGAGCCGGTCCAACTCGGCCGTAATCCTGGCCAGTTCCCCGTCGTCGGCGGGCCGCACCCCCGAGCGCTCCCGGTTCGCCGCCCGCACCAGCTCCCGGATCCGCAGATCGGCCGCCCCGGCCCGCGGATCCACCGACCCGGTCAGCGGATGCGGCTTGTACAGCAGCCGCACCCCCGGATCCGCCAGCAGCGCCCGCACGAGGTTCTCGCCGGCCTCGATCACCGAGGTGTTCCCGGGGTTGCCGTCCCAGCCCTCCCAGGTCGGCGCGTACAGAACGGTGGTGTACATCCCGGTCGGCGGGCCCGCGTACGGCCGTACGGCGTCCAGTTGGGGGCGGCCGATCTCCACGACGTCCTTGTCCTCGACGCCGACCTCCGCCAGCGCGTACCGCTCGCGGGCCGCGGGTCCGGCCACCCACACCTCGTCGTAGGCCTTCGCGTACGGGTTGCAGGAGGACAGCTTGTCGCTCTCCCCGTGGTTGACGAAGGTGTGCTTGATGGTGGGGATGCGCAGCACCTGGGAGGTCTTGCCGGAGTTCGAGGGGTGGATGAGGACCTGGAGCGTGGACTGCTCCAGGCGCATCAGCGTGGACACCTTCGGCAGGCAGATGATCGGGACGTCGGTCGCCGCGAGCTTGTGGACCATGAACCGCTCGCGCAGCACGATCAGCGGCCGTCCCTCCAGCTCGGCGATCGGTTCCAGCCACATGTTCGCCTGGTACGCCGAGGATGTGCCGCCGGAGAAGTACAGGCCGACGGTCGGGCGGTACTCCGCCAGCCACCGGTCGAGCCAGTCCAGCGCCTGCTGCTCGCTCGCCGGGCGACGGCTCGGCAGCAGCCGCAGAAGAAGGTCGCACAGGCCCAGCACGGCGAGGCCGAGGGAGAGTGCGATGCCGAGGGCCGCCCAGCGGCGGTCGGCCGTGGCGACGGTGGCGAGCAGACCGGCGGTCGCGGGCAGGCCGTAGGCCAGCAGCCGGTGGCCCGGGCGGCGCAGCAGGACCGGTGGGGCGGGGGACAGGCGCAGCGCGGAGGCGTCGATGTTCCGGGTCACCACGGGCAGCGTGCGGGTGCGGCGGACCAGGACCGAGACGGCCTGGATCATGCAGTGCAGGGCGTAGAAGGCGAGCAGACCGGCGACCAGCGGGGCGTACGCCGACTCCCGGTCCTGGCCGCCGAGCAGCAGCAGGCCCACCACCAGCAGCAGGTCCCGCACCACATGGCGCACGGTGATGTCCATGTGCGACTTGGCGAACACCGACAGCATGCCGCGCTGCCAGCGGTACAGGACGCCCTCCACGGCCAGGGAGAGCGCGGTCGCGGTGATCAGCAGCGGGACGTGCGGGCGCAGGGCGGCCACGGCCTGGGCGCAGAACGCGCCCGCCAGAACGGCCGCCACCAGCGCCCGCAGCGGGATCCGGAGGCGGGGCGGGCGGGGGAAGGGTACGGGCACTGCGGTCACTCCAAGGTCGGCGCAGACGTGCGTCTGGGTTAACGCGCGCCTGCCTCCGGACGACACGCGGGTGTCCGGAGGCTCCTTGGAGTGACGCCCAGGCTCTAACGCTCTGTCTGGAGCGCCTTGCGGAGCGGGCCGCCCACCGCGCGGCGTGCCCGCCGGTAGACGGAGGTCGACTGGGCCGGCACGGTCGTCGTCCCCGTCGGGGTCGCCTTCTGCTCCGCGACCTGCTTCTTCAGCTTGGCGTTGTCCGCGGACAGCTGGCCGATCCGGGTCTGGAGCCAGCCGAAGCGGGCGGCCAGCGCGGCCGGGTCGTTGTCGATCCAGGGGCGGATGCCGGCCGGGAAGGACAGCGAGCGCATGCGCTCCTCGAACGCCTTTCCGCCGTCGCCGTGCGTGAAGGTGTTCTGCAGGCCGTTGCGGTCCAGGAAGCCGGTGAACCGCTCGAAGCGCTCCTGGTGGCCGTTGACCAGGGGGCCGAAGTCGGCCTCCTCGTACAGCCGGGCCGGGTCGACCTCCTCGTCCCCCCGCAGCTGGTCGATCCGGTGGTGCGGGATGTCGAAGTAGCGGCACAGCTCAAGGGTCCGCGAGTCGCCGCACAGCACGGTCGCGGGCGTGCCCGCCAGCAGCGCCGCGATGTTGCCGTGGATGCGGGAGCCGAAGGAGTAGTCGAACTCGCGCAGGTCGTCGATCCAGGTGATCGGGTCGATGTAGACGCGGGCCTTGTCCTCCCGGTACATCGGGTGGTCCGGGTGCGTCGGCATCGCCGTGATCTTGCCGTTCGGGCCGGAGACCTCGCGCCAGTGCAGCTGCTTGGCGTCGCTGAGGTTCTGGCCGATGTAGCGCAGGTTCGGGTAGCGCTCGTGCGTGCGGGCGATGATCCGGCCCACGCCCTGCGTCTGCACCGCGCTGTGCGAGCCGTTGATCGCGACGCGGGACCCGGCGGTGAGCGCGGGGACCTTCTTGCGGACGGTCAGTTCCTTGCCGTACATGAACATCGACGGGCAGCCGATGACCTCGACGTCCCGGAAACCCATGTCCTTGAGGTACTGCTCGGTGAACTCGCCGCGCACGCCGATCGAGGCGCTGCGGTCGAGCACCGCGGAGACGAACGCGCGTACCGCCTGCTCCATGGGCTTCAGGCGCGCCGGGTCGTAGGTGAGGCCGGTCTGGGCGCCCACGCCCACCACGACCACCGGGATGTTCAGCCGCTTGATGAGCTGCGTCATCCGCTTCAGCGACGGCTCGAAGGACGGCCGGAAGGCGTTGGCGAGGGGCACGACGAAGGCCTCGTACCGCTCGTTGATCCTGCCCGCGGCATTCACATCCGTCTTGATGCCGTTCGAGACGACCTCGGTGCCGGGCGTCTGAAGGATCTTGTGGGTGGCGTCGCTGAAGATCAGGTTGCCGGAGTTGGTGGCGATGACGTCGCGGTGGAGAGCTTCTTCCACGGAGACGACGTCGTAGGGGCTCTTCCCCGATCTGAGGAGGATGCGCCGCGAAGGAGGAACAGTCGATGACACAAACGTCAGATTAAGTTTGACTGGTCTTTGATTTCTATAAGCAACCAGTACAACCTTTTTGCCGTGCGCAAGGCGTGAGCGAACGGCTACCGGCCGCCTGTCCGGGGTTCGGACCGATGCGCGGCGGTGGGCGCCCTTCGCGTAGATTGCGTGACAGTCGACGTGCGAGGGGACGGAACAGCAGGTGACAGGCGTAAGGCAGGCCGTGAGCGAGGCCCGCAGGATCGTCGTCAAGGTGGGTTCCTCGTCCTTGACCACCGCTTCCGGGGGGCTCGACGCGGACCGTGTCGACGCCCTTGTGGACGTCCTCGCCAAGGTTCGCAGCGGCGGAGAACGTGAGATTGTTCTCGTTTCCTCCGGCGCCATCGCGGCCGGTCTCGCCCCGCTCGGACTGCGCCGCCGGCCCAGGGACCTCGCCCGCCAGCAGGCCGCCGCCAGCGTCGGCCAGGGCCTGCTCGTCGCCCGCTACACCGCCTCCCTCGCCCGCTACGGCGTCCGCGTCGGCCAGGTGCTGCTCACCTCCGACGACATGAGCCGCCGCGCCCACCACCGAAACGCCTCCCGCACCCTCGACAAGCTCCTGGCGATGGGCGCCCTCCCGGTCGTCAACGAGAACGACACCGTCGCCACCGACGAGATCCGCTTCGGCGACAACGACCGGCTCGCCGCCCTCGTCGCCCACCTGGTCCGGGCCGACCTGCTGGTGCTGCTGTCGGACGTGGACGGCGTGTACGACGGCGACCCCAGCAAGCCGGGCACCTCGCGGATAGCGGAGGTACGGGGCCCCGAGGATCTCGCGCACGTGGAGATCGGCAGCGCGGGCAAGGCGGGCGTCGGCACCGGTGGCATGGTCACCAAGGTCGAGGCCGCCCGGATCGCGGCCGCCGCCGGCATCCCCGTGGTCCTCACCAGCGCCGTCCACGCGGCCGAGGCGCTGTCCGGCGGTGACACCGGCACCTACTTCCACGCCACCGGCAAGCGGTCCGCCGACCGGCTGCTCTGGCTCCAGCACGCCTCCACCCCGCAGGGCTCGCTGACCCTGGACGACGGCGCGGTACGGGCGGTCGTCGAGCGCCGCAAGTCGCTGCTGCCCGCCGGGATCGCGGCCGTGGAGGGCGAGTTCAGCGCGGGCGACCCCGTCGAGCTGCGCGACAGCGCCGGGCGGGCGGTCGCGCGCGGGCTCGTCTGCTTCGACGCCAAGGAGATTCCCCAGCTCATCGGGCGCTCCACCCGCGAGCTGGCCCGCGAGCTCGGCCCGGCCTACGAACGCGAGGTCGTCCACCGGGACGATCTGGTGATCCTGGAGCCCTGACCCGGCCTCTGTGTCCGAAAACGGGGTGAACGCCCCGGCGATGGTGTCGCCCTGAGGTGGAGGACGTTCCGCAAAATCGCCACACAACCGCTTGCGGGCTGCTCAACTTTGTCTCAGGAACACATTCCGAACGAGCACTGCTCGACCGTGGGACGAAGGAGGCCGGCGTGAGACGAGTGCGCCCTGGGGCGGCGGCCGGCGGTGGAATCGGCGGTTCCTCCTCCCGAGCGGCCGGGTCGTCATCCCGAGCGGCTGGGGAGGAGCGCGCCCTGACCAGCGTTGCGACCGGCGAGCTCGCCGGGGGCGGGGAGCCGGAGGACCTGCCCCGGCTGTGGCACGTCACCCTCAGCGTCTCCGGCGAGGAGGCCCCGCTGAAGGAGGTGCGGCGCGCCCTCGAACAGCTTGCCCACGACCACCCCTTCCTGCTGACCAGCCGCTACGCCAACGACCACGCCGAGATCCGGTACTGGGAGGAGGCCCGCGATCTGCATGACGCGGCCGCCGTCGCGCTGCGTCTGTGGGGCGAGCACCGGCAGAGCGCGGGCCTGCCGCCCTGGGAGATCGTCGGCCTGGAGGTCATCGACCGCGAGACCTACCACCAGCGCATCGCCGAGGGGTACGGACCGCCCCCGGCCACCCCGGTGGGTGTGCATCCCTATTGAGGTCTTGGGGTCGCTCTGGAGGACCCCTTTTGCGTGACCTTCGGACGGCTTGTCTCGCGGTGTGGGACGTCCGGTGAACCGGTCCGTCCGGCGCACTACCCTTCCCTCATGACCACGCTCTCGCCGTACGACTCGATGACCCCGGTCACCCAGGCCGCCTATCGCGCCAAGGCCGCCGCCGCCGACCTCGCGCCGCTGCCGCGGTCCGTCAAGGACGACGCGCTGCTCGCCATCGCGGACGCGCTGGAGGTCCGTACGAGCGAGATCGTCGAGGCCAACGCCAAGGACATCGCCGCCGCCCGCGAGGCCGGCACCAGTGAGTCGATCATCGACCGGCTGACGCTCACCCCGGAGCGGGTGCGCGCCATCGCCTCCGATGTGCGGGACGTCGTCGCGCTGCCCGACCCGGTCGGCGAGGTCGTCCGCGGCTCGACCCTGCCCAACGGCATCGACCTGCGCCAGGTCCGCGTCCCGCTCGGCGTCGTCGGCATCATCTACGAGGCCCGCCCGAACGTGACGGTGGACGCCGCCGCCCTGTGCCTGAAGTCCGGCAACGCCGTCCTGCTGCGCGGCTCCGGATCCGCCTACGAGTCGAACACCGCCCTGGTCCGGGTGATCCGGGACGCCGTCGGCGGCGCCGGGCTGCCCGCCGACGCCGTCCAGCTCGTGCCCGGACAGAGCCGGGAGAGCGTGCGCGAGCTCATGCGTGCCCGCGGCCTGGTCGACGTCCTCATCCCGCGCGGCGGCGCCTCGCTGATCCGGACGGTCGTGAACGAGTCCACGGTCCCGGTCATCGAGACCGGCACCGGCAACTGCCATGTCTACGTCGACGCCAACGCCGACCTCGACACGGCCGTCGAGATCCTGATCAACTCCAAGGCCCACCGGGTCAGCGTCTGCAACGCCGCCGAGACCCTCCTGGTCCACCAGGACATCGCCCCCGAGTTCCTGCCCCGGGCCCTGGACGCCCTCGCGGAGGCCGGGGTCACCGTGCACGCCGACGAGCGGGTGATGGCGTACGCCAAGGACTCCCGGGCGACCGTAGTGGAGGCCACCCCGGAGGACTGGGAGACCGAGTACCTCTCCTACGACATCGCCGCCGCCGTCGTCGACTCCCTCGACAAGGCCGTCGAGCACATCCGGCTGTGGACCTCCGGCCACACCGAGGCGATCGTGACGACCTCGCAGCAGGCCGCCCGCCGCTTCACCCAGCTGGTCGACTCCACCACGGTCGCCGTCAACGCCTCGACCCGCTTCACGGACGGCGGCCAGTTCGGCTTCGGCGCGGAGATCGGCATCTCCACCCAGAAGCTGCACGCCCGCGGCCCGATGGGCCTGCCCGAGTTGACCAGCACGAAGTACATCGTCACCGGCGACGGGCACGTACGCCGCTGACCCGCCCGGGGGCGCATATGTGGGCGGCACGCGCCCCGGCCACGCCCGTGCGCCGCTCGAAAGCCGCATGAACGACGTCTCACCGGTCGGATGAATTTCCATACCGTCTGCCCAAATTGACCCCCCAGGTCTACTCTGGAGCCGTGCCGGAGGACGTGGGGGGCACGCCGTTCCCTGACGGCTGGGAGCCCGACGACGACCACGACCGCGGGGTGTCGGACGAAGAGTTCGCCTCCGTGGTCTTCGACGAGGCCTTCGTACGGGCGGCCACGCTGCACGAGCCGACCGCCGTCGAGCGCCTCCTGGCCGCCGCCCAGGCCAGAGCGGAGGCCTCAGAGGCGGAGGCCCGCCGGGCCCACGGCCGGGGCGAGCGGTACGAGGACGGATACGGCCCCGACGATCACAGCGCTTTCGGGCATGATCCGGACTTCGACGACCTGGACGACACCGACGTCCTCGACGGCCGCTACGGCGCCCCGGGCACCTACGGCAAGCAGGTCCGCTGGCACCGTCCCGTCGCCTGGATGCTCGCCCTCCTGATGGGCATCGGCATGGTCGCGCTGGCCTTCACGGCGGTGTACCGGGGCGCGTCCTCGGGCAACCGGGACAGGGTCCCGCCGCCGGCCTCCACGGGAGTGGAACAGGGCGAACCGGCGGTACCCTCCGCTTCCGCCGACCATTCCCAGCCGGCCATCTCGGCCGTCCCGCGAACGCCCTGAACAGGCCCCGGCCAAAACCCGCCGTTTCTGGTGAGAACCTGTCAGAACTTGTCGTACAGCTGGGCGTTTACCTGAGCTCCGGGAGACCTACTCTGAAGATATGGGAGGGCCTGGAGACCCACCTGAGGGGACACCCGAGGGCGGACCCGGAGGTGGCGAGGACGAGTACCGATCCGTCGTTTTCGACGAGTCGTTCGTCCGCGCTGCCCGGCTCCAGGAGTTCTCCGCGCAGGAGCGCATCGACGATCACGCGCCCGCCGTACGCCGCCGTCCGCCCCTGCGCCGGGGCCTGTCCCGGCAGGCGCTGATCCTGGTCCTGCTGGTCGCCGTCGCCTTCGGCACGGCGATCTACATGGGTGTACGGCATCCCTACCAGACCCCGGCGAGCCCGCAGCCCGTGGAGCCGCTGCGGATGACCGTGATCCCGCTCGCCCCGCAGGGCAAGGTGCCGGGCTCCACCGACACCGAGACGCTGTACGCGCGCAGCCCCGCCGCCCAGTACCGGATCGGCGCCGAGGGCGTGCCGCTGCCCGCCTCCCGGCGCACCGCGCACTTCTCGGACGGCCAGGTCGTGAACGCGCTGACCATCGCCAAGGACTACATCGTCCGCTCGGCCCTCTACCCCGAGGTGGTCGTCGGCGAGCAGATCCGGCCGGTGCGGGTGCTGCTCGACCCGGACCAACTCGACCAGTTCGACCAGAGTTTCGACCATCCGACCGCGGACGGCAGGCATGCCCCGACCGGATGGCTGGTTCGCTTCGATCCGAACGCCGTCGAGCTGGCCGACCGCAAGATCCGGGTCCAGGGCACGCTCGCGGCCGCCGAGGCCGACTCGTCCACCCTTGAGGTCACCGCGGACCACACCTTCGTGTACGCGCTGCGACCGGCCGACTCCGGCGCGAAGGCGGAGGCGTCCCTGTTCACCGTCCGGCGCGAGCTGCACTTCCGCTTCGACCGCGACGACCTGCGCATGGGCCAGGCCCAGCTGATCGTCTCCTATGTCCAGGCGGGCCCGCTGTCCTGCGCCGACGACTCGGCCAACCGCCTGCGCCCGCTGCTGGCCGGCCAGACCGCCAAGGCGGGCGGCCCGGCCGGCACGGATCCCTACGCGACGGGCAACGCGACGGCGCTGTGCGGCTCGCTCGCGGCGAGCGCCCAGCCGAAGGTGTGAGCGCCGCGCGGATGGGGTGAGCCGCGTGCAGGGGGTGAGCCGCCGGCTACTCCCCGTCCCGCGGCGGCGGAGGCGTGTCCGTGGGCGGCTGGTCCTTCGGCGCGGAGCTCGCGAAGCCCCCGAAGCCCCGCCGCACCCTGCCGCCGAGGTCGCCCGCCCCGCCCGCGATGTCCGTGACCAGCTTCATCAGCGGGTCCTTGGAGGTCTTGACGTGCGTGGCGTAGTGCGACGCGGACTCCCGGAACGAGTCCGTGACCGAGGTGTCCTTGTCCTCGCTGCGCCGCGGGTAGTGGCCGTCCATGATCCGCTGGTAGTCCCGGGACTCGGACCACTTCTTCAGCTCGGCCGCCCGGATGGTGGTGAAGGGGTGGGAGCGCGGCAGCACGTTCAGGATCTTGAGCACGGAGTCGCGCAGGTCGCCACCGGCCTCGTACTCCTCGGCCTGCTTCAGGAACGCGTCCACGTTCATCTCGTGCAGATGGTTGCCGCCGGCCAGCTTCATCAGGCCGCGCATCGAGGCCGTCAGGTCCTGGCCGACCAGGAGGCCCGCCCGGTCCGCGGACAGCTCCGACTTGCGGAACCACTCGCGCAGCGCGGTCACGATCGCCATGATCGCGAGGTTGCCCAGCGGGATCCAGGCGACCCTGAGCGCGAGGTTGGTCAGGAACAGCAGGATGGTCCGGTACACGGAGTGCCCGGACAGCGCGTGCCCCACCTCGTGCCCGATGACCGCCCGCATCTCCTCCTCGTCGAGCAGCTCGACGAGCCCGGTCGTCACCACGATGATCGGCTCGTCCAGGCCGATGCACATGGCGTTCGGCTGCGGGTCCTGGTTGACGTACATCGGCGGGACCTTCTCCAGGTCCAGGATGTAACAGGCGTCCCGCAGCATGTCGTTGAGGTGCGCGAACTGCTGGTCCGATACCCGTACCGAGTCGGAGAGGAACAGCAGCCTCAGGCTCCGCTCGGGCAGCAGCCCGCTCAGCGCCTTGAAGACGGTGTCGAACCCGCTGAGCTTGCGCAGCGCCACCAGGGCACTGCGGTCGGCCGGATGCTCGTACGCACGCGAGGAGATCCCGGGGAAGCGCCTGCGCTGCCTGCTCGGCACGTTCTCGTGCCCGTCGTGCTGGTGGCCGTCGTCGGACATGTGATCCCCCATGTGCGTCTGTGTGGCCGTGCGGCCCCTGCGGGCCCCCGAAGCAGGCTCCAGCCTAGGCGGAGTTACCGTGGACGGGCAGCACAGCGAAGGAGTCCCACGCCATGGAGCACCACCCCACAGTCGCCTGGCTGACCGAGGCCGCCGGCGCGGCCGAGCAGCAAGGGGCGGGGATTCTGCTCCGGATCGTCCTGATCGTGATGGTCCTGGGCTGTGTCCTGACCGCATGGTTCCTGTTGCGGGGGTACAAGCGGAAGGACGACTGAGGCGCCGGATAAGTTGCCTCGGCGCGGGCGCGCCCGGCCGAGCGGTGCCCCAACGGCGGAGTCGGCGTGATCGGCGCGGAGCCGCCCGCTTACGATGAGCCGACATCTTTATCCCGCCCACACCCGAAGGTTCTGCCGAAGATGAGCTTCCACAGCACCGCTGCCCAGTTGGCCACCCTCGCCTCCGAGGGCGGAGAGCACGGCGGCAACCACGAGAGCCTCAACGCGCTGGTCACCGGTGGCGGCGCCTTCGTCATCCTGATGCTGCTGCTGTGGATCACCACCCGCTTCAACCGCGACCGCTGATCGGCTCAGAGGTCGGGCCGGTAGGGTCTGCACGCATGGGAGAGCAGGACATGCCTACCGGCCCGGGCAACGGCCCGTCGAACCCCGGCAAGCGCCGGCTCGGTGTCATGGGCGGAACGTTCGACCCGATCCACCACGGGCATCTCGTGGCGGCCAGTGAGGTCGCCGCGCAGTTCCACCTGGACGAGGTGGTGTTCGTCCCGACCGGGCAGCCGTGGCAGAAGACCCACCGCAAGGTCTCCCCGGCCGAGGACCGCTACCTGATGACGGTCATCGCGACCGCCGAGAACCCGCAGTTCTCGGTGAGCCGTATCGACATCGACCGCGGCGGCCCGACCTACACCACGGACACGCTGCGCGACCTCAAGGCGCTCAACCCCGACACCGACCTCTTCTTCATCACCGGCGCCGACGCCCTCGGCCAGATCCTGACCTGGCGGGACGCGGAAGAGCTGTTCTCCCTCGCGCACTTCATCGGGGTCACCCGGCCCGGCCACCATCTGTCCGACCCGGGTCTCCCGGCGGGCGGTGTCTCGCTCGTCGAGGTCCCCGCCCTCGCCATCTCCTCCACGGACTGCCGTGCGAGGGTCGCCAAGGGCGAACCGGTCTGGTATCTGGTGCCGGACGGAGTCGTGCGCTACATCGACAAGCGCGAGCTGTACCGCGGCGAGTGAGCCGAGAGGGGCACCGGTGAACGACCGATACGACGCGGGGGGCGCTGAGTACGGGGGCGACCAGCAGTACCGGCTCGTCGGCTACGACGAGTACGGGCGGCCGGTCTACCAACAGGTCCAGCAGCCACAACAGCCCCCTCAGCAGCCGTACGACCCTTACGCTCAGCAGGGGTACGGCTACGACCCGTACGCGACCGGTCAGCAGCAGCCGGTGCAGCAGTACGACTCCTACGACCCCTATGGCACCGGCGGCACGGCTCCCTCGTACGACCCCTACGGCGGCGCTGCGGCGAGCGGGCAGCAGCCGCGGGTCGCCGAGCAGACCGCCTACATCCCGCAGCAGGCCGGTCCCGCGGAGGACACCGACGAGTCCGCGCGGGATCAACGGGACTACCGCACCGAGCAGTTCGCCTTCGTCGAGGACCCCGACGGTGACTCCGAGGACGTCATCGACTGGCTGAAGTTCACCGAGAACCGCACCGAACGCCGTGAGGAGGCCCGGCGCCGGGCCCGCAGCCGGATCGTGGCGCTGGTCGTCGTGCTGGCGCTGTGCGCGGTCGGCGGCGTCGGCTACCTCTGGTACGCCGGGAAGCTGCCCGGGCTCTCGTCCTCCGACGACAAGACCGACACCGCGACGGCCGTCGGCGCCCAGAACCGTGATGTGGTCGTCGTGCATCTGCACAACACCAAGAGCGGCGACACCGCGACGGCCCTGCTCGTCGACAACACCACCACCAAGCAGGGCACCACCGTCCTGCTGCCCAACTCCCTCGCCCTGACCGGCGACGACGGCACCACCAGCACGCTCGCCAAGTCGGTCGAGGACGACGGCTCCTCCGGCACCCGTGAGGCGCTCGACACGGTGCTCGGCACCGAGATCCAGGGCACCTGGCGGCTGGACACCCCCTATCTGCAGAACCTCGTCGACCTCGTCGGCAACATCGACGTCGACACCAACACCGACGTGCCCGACCCGTCCGCCAAGTCCAAGGGCGCAGCCCCGCTGGTGAACAAGGGCGAGGACCAGACCCTCAGCGGCAAGATGGCCGTCGCCTACGCCACCTACCGCGGCTCCGGCGAGGCCCAGAACGCCCAGCTGGAGCGGTTCGGGCAGGTCATGCAGGGTGTGCTGCGCAAGCTGTCCTCCGACGCGCAGGCCGCGACGGTCACCGTGCAGACGCTCCAGCAGATCCTCGACCCGTCCATGACGGACAAGGACCTCGGCACCTTCCTCGCCAAGCTCGCCGACCTCGCCAAGGGCGGCGACTACAAGACGGCGCTGCTGCCGGTCCAGGGCGACGGGACGCTGAGCGCCGAGACCAGCGCGAGCGTGGTCAAGGACGTCCTCGGCGGCACCGCGAAGAGCCCCGACAAGGACGCGGCCGTCCGCGTCTCCGTCCAGAACGCCACCGGTGTGAAGGACAACACGGAGAAGGCCCGCGTGGTCCTGCTCAACGGCGGCTTCACCTTCCTGGAGGGCGGCACGGCCTCCGCCGCCCAAAGCGCCTCGAAGGTCGTCTACACCGACGCCGCCGACAAGGAGAACGCCACCGAGGTCGCCAAGACCCTGGGCCTGCCCACCAGCGCGGTGTCGAAGGGCAAGGTCACCTCGAACGCGAACGTCTCGGTGATCCTGGGCCAGGACTACGAGCCCTCGTCGTCCTAGGCCGCCCGGGGCGGCCCTGGTGGGCCCCTGGCGGGCGAAACAATCACGTGGGGCGCCGTCGGCGGTCGTGAGACCCTTGAGTCCTATCGACCGCCGACGGAAAGCCTTGTAGTGACCGCCACTGACCGTTCCATCGAGCTCATCAACACCGCCGCTCAGGCGGCCGCCGACAAGCTCGCGCACGACATCATCGCCTACGACGTCAGCGACGTGCTGTCGATCACCGACGCCTTCCTGCTGGCCTCCGCGCCCAACGACCGCCAGGTCAAGTCGATCGTCGACGAGATCGAGGAGCGGCTCCAGAAGGAGCTCGGCGCCAAGCCGGTCCGCCGTGAGGGCGACCGCGAGGCCCGCTGGGTGCTGCTCGACTACGTCGACATCGTCGTCCACGTCCAGCACAGCGAGGAGCGGGTCTTCTACGCCCTGGAGCGGCTGTGGAAGGACTGCCCCGAGCTGGAGCTGCCCGAGGACGCCAAGGCCACCCGCGGCAAGGCCGCGGAGCACGCCAGGCTGCAGGCCGACGAGGAGGAGGCCGCGAACCTCGGAGGTGACTGGCGATGAGCGCGACCGCTGAGATGACGGACTCGAAGCCGGGCGGCCGGGGTCGTCGGGTCATCCTGTGGCGGCACGGCCAGACCTCCTGGAACGTGGAGCGCCGCTTCCAGGGCACCACGGACGTCGCCCTCACCGAGGCCGGCGCCGACCAGGCCCGCCGGGCCGCCCGGCTGCTCGCCTCCCTGAAGCCCGACGCGATCGTCGCCTCGGACCTTCAGCGGGCCGCGAACACGGCCGCCGAGCTCGCCGCGCTCACCGGCCTCGACGTGAGCCACGACGAGGGCCTGCGCGAGACCTACGCGGGCGCCTGGCAGGGACTGACGCACGAGGAGATCATCGCGGCGTACGGCGAGGAGTACGCCGCGTGGAAGCGCGGTGAGCCGGTCCGCCGCGGTGGTGGCGAGCTGGAGACCGAGGTCGCCGACCGGGCCGCCCCGGTGGTGCTCCGGCACGCCGAGAAGCTGCCCGACGACGGCACGCTCGTGGTGGTCAGCCACGGCGGCACGATCCGCACCACCATCGGCAGGCTCCTCGGCCTGGAGGCGCACCACTGGGAGAGCCTCGGCGGCCTCTCCAACTGCTGCTGGTCCGTCCTCGGCGAGGGCGCCCGCGGCTGGCGGCTGCTGGAGCACAACGCCGGCACCCTGCCGGAGCCGGTGCTCGGCGACGACGACTGACCCCGGCTCGGAGGCGGCCGGGACCCGGATTTCACTTTCCGGCAGGTCGCAGGCTAAGGTTCTTCTTGTTCGCCCGGCCGAGCAGGGAGAACGCAAGGGGCTATAGCTCAGTTGGTAGAGCGCCTGCATGGCATGCAGGAGGTCAGGAGTTCAATTCTCCTTAGCTCCACAGATCGACACTCTTGAGTTGTCAAAGATCAGTGGATCAGAATCCCGTCCCCTCCAAGGGGCGGGATTTTTTGTGCAGCCAGGTGGCCTTTCGCTCGGTCTCCTCGTCGTCCGGCGTGTAGACGACGATCCGGCACTCCGGCATTCCGTCGATCGACAGCGACACCGACGTCATCCGCAGCTCGCCCACCTCCGCGTGCCGGAAGATCTTCACTCGCCGTCCGGGCCGTGCCACGTCGCCGCTCTCCCACAGCCGGGCGAACAGCGGGCTGGCCGCGGACAGCCTGCGTATGAAGTCCTCCCAGACGGGCTCCCCGGCATGGAGCCCGTAGGAGGCGCGCATGGTCGCCACCATGACCGGCAGTTCGTCGTCCCGGAAGACCAGCGGGCAGTCCTCCTCCGGCTCCGTGAACAGCGTCCACAGCACGTTGGTCACGCCCTCGATTCGTACGCGTCCCGAGAAGGCGAACACGTCGCGGTAGGAGCCGTTGGTGGCGAGGATGTCGTAGCGCGCGTTGTAGACCACGGCCGGACGCGGTTCGAGCGCGTCGAGGATGCCCTGCATCTGCGGGCCCACGCTGAGCACCGGGGTTCTGGAGACGGCGGCGAACGGCACCTCGGCCAGGTGGTACAGATGCTCCCGCTCCGGCGGGTCGAGCCGGAGTGTGCGGGCCACCGCGTCCAGGACCTGCGCGGAGGCGTTGATCGGCCGCCCCTGTTCGAGCCAGGTGTACCAGGTCACGCCCACGCCCGAGAGCTGGGCGACCTCTTCGCGGCGCAGCCCCGGTGTGCGGCGCCGTAAGCCCGGCGGCATGCCCACGTCCTGCGGTGTCACCCGGGCCCGCCTGCTGCGCAGGAAGGCGGCCAGCTCGGGCCTTCGGCGCTGTGTCGTCCCCATCGTCACGTCCCCCATCGTCGACGTCCGACTTGTCCCCTGCCAGGTGCTGTCAGTACCAGCATCAGCGGGCACTCGGCACCCGTACCGGAGCGTCGTCATGCTCGACGGCATGACGACAACAGCCAGTACGGGACCGGGTTCCGCACCCGTTCCAAGTCCTGCGATCAGTGAAGCACCCACCACTGACAACCGGCACCGCCCGCTGCTCGCGGTGGTGCTCGGCGCCCAGTTCATGGCGCTGCTCGACGTGTTCATCGTGAACGTCGCGGCCCCCACCATCGGCACCGAACTCCACGCCTCCGGCGCCGACTTGCAGCTGGTCATCGCCGGATACGCCATCACCTACTCGGTGTTGCTGATCACCGGCGCCCGCCTCGGCGAACGGCTCGGCCACCGCCGGGTCCATCTCGCCGGCCTCGTCCTGTTCACCGCGGCCTCGCTGGCCTGCGGTCTGGCGCAGGGCGTCACCGAGCTCATCGTCTTCCGGCTGGCGCAGGGCGCCGGTTCGGCGCTGATGATCCCGCAGGTGCTCAGCCTCATCCAGCGCACGTTCACCGGCGAGTCCCGTGCCCGGGCGCTCGGTGCGTACACGGCCGTGCTCGCCACCGGCGCCGCGGCCGGTCAGGTGCTCGGCGGCGTCCTGGTCAGCGCCGACCTGTTCGGCACCGGCTGGCGGCCGGTCTTCCTGGTCAACGTGCCGGTCGGCGCCGTACTGCTGGCCGTGGGCCGGCGCGTCCTGCCGCCGGACCCTACGCCGGGGCGGAGGCAGCGGCGCGGGCTCGACCTGCCGGGTCTGGTGCTGCTCGGCGCGGCCGTGTCGCTGTTCACGGTGCCGCTGGTGCTCGGGCAGGAGCAGGACTGGCCGCTGTGGTCCTGGCTCTCGCTGACGGCTTCCGCTGTGGTGTTCGCGCTGTTCTGCGGATACGAGTCCCGGCTGGCCCGGCGCGGTGGCACCCCGCTGATCGCGCCCCGGGTGCTGCGCCACCCCGGCATGGGTCTGGCCGTCCTCAGGATCCTGGCGGTGATGGCCGTCAACGGCGGCTTCCTGTTCGCGCTCACCCTGCACGTCCAGGGCGGCCTCGGCTTCAGCGCGCTGCGGGCGGGTCTCACCTTCGCGCCGACCGCCGTCGTCTTCGGCCTGGTCGGCCTGACCTGGCGCAGGTGGCCCGCGTCCTGGCAGCGCGTACTGGCCCCGGCCGGGTTCTGGCTCTCCGCGCTGTCCGTGGCGGGCGTGGGCCTGGTGCTCGACGGCGGGGGTGACGGGGGAGTGCTGGTGTACGTCGCGTACGCCGGGGTGGGCGCCGGGCTCGCGCTCGGCTTCAGCCCGACGCTCACGGGGGCGCTCGCCACCGTCCGGCCCGAGGACGCGGCGGACGCCAGCGGGCTGCTCGCCACGGTCACCCAGCTCGGGCAGCTGACCGGGGTCGCGGTCTTCGGCACACTGTTCCTGAACCGGGTTGAGTCACTAGGGGCCTTCGAGGCGTATACCTCTGCGGAGGCGCTCTTGGCGTGCATGTTCGCGCTGGCCGGAACCGCCGCGGCGGCTGCCGTGTCCGGACTGGTACTGAGGCGTCGCTGACCGTATTGGTCCGGCCGTGGCAGAATCAAACGGCCGGAAGGGGGCGCGGCCCGACGGGAGGGAGCAGTGATGCCTGCGAGCATCCTCGGAGAGGGCGGTCGCCTCTTCGACGCAAGCTGGACACGGGACACGGTCACCCGCCTCAGCTGCCCTTCCTGCGGCTCCGTCCATGTCGCTCAGGTTCTCGGCGACAACGGCGGAATTTCCTACGTGTGCACGGCCTGCGGCCACAGCTGGAGCTGATCGATGGGTGCACACAGGCGAAAGTGTGACTGGTGCGGGAGCGGAACGCCGATCGTCCGCGACATGGAGCCGGTCAATCCGGACTACCAGTACTGGTGCGAGGAATGCGCGCGGGCGCTGATCATAAAAGGCGACCCGATCGAGACGTACCGCGAACTCGAAGGAGAGCCGATCTACGGCCGCCTTCTCGAAGAGCACTGCACGCTCAAGCGTTTCTATTCCTTCGTCACGGCCTGACGCCGGCCGAGGCCGGCACCCACCACAGGGTGTACGAGCCGAACACGAAGGCGACATCGGCGTCCGTATCGGCCCGGAACGGAAACGATTTGGTGGTGCACCGGGTCGACCGTGTAATGTTGGCGTCGCCGCCAGGGAAACCCGGCGGACCAGAGCACGGGGCTATAGCTCAGTTGGTAGAGCGCCTGCATGGCATGCAGGAGGTCAGGAGTTCAATTCTCCTTAGCTCCACGGTGAGATCCCGCCGGGTCGTGAAGATCCGGCGGGATCTTTTCGTTGTGCCTCGACGGGTACGGCCGTAGGGGCCGCCCGGTGATGCGGGCGGCCCTGTGGGCGGGTGTTCAGCGGCCCAGGGCGCGGCGGCCGCGGCCCTGGGAGAGCACCGGCAGGTTGTTGCGGGACGGTGCCCGCTCTGCCTGGTCCTCGATGCGCAGGGCGAGCGCCGGGCAGCGGCGGACCGCGCGCAGCGCCTTCGCCTCCGCGTAGCGCGGCACTTGGGCCTGGGCGACGGTGGGGAAGCCGTCGGCGCCGAGTTCGAAGACCTCCGGGAGGATGTCCGCGCACAGGCCGTGGCCGCGGCACAGCGTCCAGTCGACGAAGATCTTCTGGCGGCTGGGGCCGTTCTCCTCGGACTCGCCGCCGCCCGGGAGGCCCGTCGGGGTCCTGCCCCCCTCGAAGAGCGGCAGAACGCCCTCCACGGGCCGTCCGCAGCCGTTTCCGAGGACATGGGCGGCCAGGTCGTCAGTGAACGCCTTGATGGTCGACTCCAGGAACATCGCCGAGCCGTCCGGGTGCGAACACGCGCCGCGCCGCTTCACGTTCTTCGCGACCTGCTTGAGCGCCTCCAGAGCGGCGGGGCCGCCGCCGTTGAGGATGTCCTCCATGCCACGCGCCGCGGCCGGCAGACCGAGGTAGCAGGGGCCGCACTGGCCCGCGCTCTCCTCGGCCAGCCACTGCGCCACCCGTAGCGACTCGCCCAGTGGGCAGGTCTCCTGAGTGATCGGCAGGACCGCGCCGGCGCCGAGCGCACCGCCCACCGCGTCCAGCGAATTGCGCGAGACGATCC
>NZ_JACMSF010000039.1 GCF_014257025.1 Streptomyces cupreus | reverse complement strand
CCGACACCCTCACCAAGGACGAGCGGTACGCCCGCACCCGCGAGTACATCCGGATCGTCAAGAAGATCTGGACCACCCACGAGCCCTTCGACCACGAGGGCGACCACTACCGCTTCCACGACTTCGTCAGCGATGTCTTCCCCATCCAACAGCCGCGCCCCAACGTCTCGTTCGGCGGATCCTCGCCCGCCGCGTACGCCGCCGGCGGCGCCGAGGCCGACATCTACTGCCTGTGGGGCGAGCCGCTCGAGCGGACGGCGGAGCAGATCGAGGCCGTGAAGACCGCCGCACGTGCCGCCGGGCGCACCGACACCCCCCGTATCCAGGTCGCCTTCCGCCCGATCATCGCACCCACCGAGGAACTGGCCTGGGAGAAGGCCCACCGCACGGTCGGCGCGATCAGGGAGCGGGGCGCGGCCGGACTCAAGCGCCGCCACCGCACCGGAGCACCCGAAAACACCGGCTCGCAGCGGCTGCTCGCCATCGCCGAGGCGGGAGAGCGCTACGACCGCGCCCTGTGGACCCCGACGTCCGCCGCCACCGGCGGCGCGGGCAACTCCAACGCCCTGGTCGGCACCCCGGAGACGGTCGCACAGGCGCTCCTCGACTACTACGACCTCGGCGTCGACATCCTCTCGGCCCGCGGCTACGACCTGCTCGGCGACGCCATCGACTTCGGCCGGTACGTCATCCCGCTCGTCCGTGAGGAAGTCGCCAAGCGCGATGCGGCACGCGCCCCGCAGAGTCTCGCGGCGGTGAACGGATGACCGCACCGGAGTTGACGGTCATTCAAGTGCCCCTCTCCGATCCCCGCGTGAGACCCCTGCTTCGCGAACTCGGCGACGAGTACTCCGCCCGCTACGGCAAGGACGCGCACGCCGAACTTGCCCGTTACCCCGACGAGGAGTTCACCGCGCCCCACGGCGGCGCGCTCCTCCTGCTGCTGGAGCGCGGCGAGCCCGTCGCGGGCGGCGCCTTCCGCCGGTACGACGCCATCACCGCTGAGTTGAAACGGATCTGGACGCACTCCGCCCACCGCCGACGCGGCCTCGCCCGCCGCATCGTCGCCGAACTGGAGCGCGAGGCGGGCCGTCGCGGCTACCGCCGGATCTGTCTCACCACCGGACCACGCCAGCCCGAGGCCCGCGCCCTTTACCTGGCCGGCGGCTACACACCGCTGTTCGACACGGAGGTCGACCCGGAAACCATCGGCCCGCTGCCCTTCGAGAAGCACTTGGAAAGGTCCCCACGGTGAAGCGCCTCGCCCTCACAGCCGCGGTAGCCCTCCTGGCCCTGACGGCCTGCGGCTCCACCGAGACCGACGGCGCGGCGACCGCACAGGCCGCCCCCGCGCCGACCGGCGACCCGGTCGCCGGCGTACGCAAGGTGGACTCCGTCGCCGCCCTCCTCCCCGCCGACGTACGCGAGTCGGGCACCCTGCGGATCGGCAGCTCGGTCGGCTTCCCGCCGGGCGCGTACTACCCCAACGGCCAGGACAAGCCGCCCGCCGGACAGGACATCGACCTCGCCGACGCCGTGGCCAAGGTGCTCGGCATCCGGCTGGAACGCCAGGACGCCTCCTTCGAGACGATCCTGCCCGCCCTCGGCAGCGGCAAGTACGACGTCGGCACCGGCAATTTCGGCGTCACCGCCGAGCGCCTGAAGACCATCGACTTCGTCACCTACATCAACGACGGCCAGGGCTTCGCCGTGAAGAAGGGCAACACCGAGCTCACCGAGAAGATCACCGACCTCACCCAACTGTGCGGCCTGACCATCGGCACCGGCGCCGGCACCACCTTCGAGGCGACCCTCACCGCACAGAACGGCGTATGCGCGAAGGCCGGCAAGAAGCCGTACGACGTGAAGGTGTACTCGGAGAACGGCGCCACCCTCACCGCGCTCCAGCAGGGCCGTATCGACGTCGTCATGTCGACCATCAACGGTCTGCGCTACCAGGCCGCCCAGTCCGCCGCACAGACCACCTTCCTCGGCGAGTTCCACCGCCTCGACGTCGGCTTCGCCTTCAAGAAGGGCTCCCCGCTCACCAAGGCCTTCCAGGCTGCCGTCAACGAGCTGATCGAGGACGGCACCTACGACCGGATCCTCAAGAAGTGGGGCACCGCCGCCTCCGCGATCGACACCTCGCGGATCAACCCGCCCGAGCACAGGTGACCCATGATCAGCGACACCCTGACCGAACCCACCACCCGGACGGCCGACTTGAAGGTCGTCCCCGCCCGCCACTACGCCCGCTGGGCCGCCGCCGTCGCCGTGATCGTGCTGGTCGCCCAGTTCACCCACGGACTGGCCACCAACCCCGTCTGGGAATGGCATGTCTTCCGCGCCTACATCTTCTCCGAGACGATCGTTCAGGCGGTGTGGGTGACCCTGCAACTCACCGCCTACGCCACCGTATTGGGCTTCCTGATCGGCACCGTCATCGCCTTCATGCGGCTGTCCCGCAGCCCGGTGCTGCAGACCGTCGCCTGGACCTACATCTGGATCTTCCGGTCCATCCCGATGATCGTCCAGCTGGTGTTCTGGTTCAACCTCAGCGCCCTGTACGAGGAGTTGGGCGTCGGCATCCCCTTCGGCCCGGTGTTCTGGTCCGTCGACAGCAACAGTCTCATCGGCACCATCGGTGCCGCCGTCATCGGACTCACCCTGCACCAGGCCGCCTACGCCGCCGAGATCGTGCGCGGCGGTGTGATCGCCGTGGACCACGGACAGCTGGAGGCCGCCGCCGCGCTCGGCATCCCCCGACTGCGCCAGATCCGCCGGATCGTCCTGCCGCAGGCCATGCGCGCCATCCTGCCGACCGCGGGCAACGAGATCATCGGCCTGCTCAAAGGCACCTCGGTGGTCTACGTCATGTCCATCGGCGAGCTCTTCTACCAGGTACAGGTGATCTACGGCCGCAACGGCCGGGTGATCCCGCTGCTGCTGGTCGCCACCGCCTGGTACGTCGTCCTCACCTCCCTGCTGTCGATCGCCCAGTACTACGTCGAGCGGCACTTCGCCCGAGGCGCCAACCGCACCCCGCCGCCCACCCCGCTCCAGCGCGTCCGGCGCTTCGTGGAATCCCAACGCCTCCTGGCCACCCGACAGTTGACGGAGAAGACATGAACGACGTCATGGTCGACGTGCACGGCGTCCACAAGAGCTTCGGCCCACTCGCCGTACTGCGCGGCGTCGACCTCAGGGTCCGCGCCGGCGAAGTCACCGTGATCCTCGGCCCGTCCGGGTCCGGGAAGTCCACGCTGCTGCGCACCATCAACCACCTGGAGAAGGTCGACCGGGGCTGGATCAGCATCGACGGAGAGCTCATCGGCTACCGCCGCTCCGGCGACAAACTGCACGAGCTGAAGGAACGGGACGTTCTCAAACAGCGTACCCACATCGGGTTCGTGTTCCAGAACTTCAACCTCTTCCCGCATCTGACCGTGCTGGAGAACCTCGTCGAGGCCCCGGTCTCCGCACTGCGCCGTCCGCGCGGGGAGGCCGACGAGACGGCCCGCAGGCTCCTCGCCCGGGTCGGCCTGGCCGACAGGGCGGACGCCTACCCGCGTCAGCTCTCGGGCGGACAGCAGCAGCGGGTGGCCATCGCCCGGGCGCTCGCCCTGGAACCGAAGGTGCTGCTCTTCGACGAGCCCACCTCGG
Organism: Streptomyces cupreus; assembly: GCF_014257025.1. Taxonomy (GTDB): domain Bacteria; phylum Actinomycetota; class Actinomycetes; order Streptomycetales; family Streptomycetaceae; genus Streptomyces; species Streptomyces cupreus. Next base: position 84,622 of record NZ_JACMSF010000039.1, on the reverse strand, counting down.
CGCTCGACCCGGAGCTGGTCGGCGAAGTCCTCGACGTCATCAAGGACTTGGCCCGCACCGGAACCACCATGATCGTCGTGACCCATGAGATCGGCTTCGCCCGCGAAGTCGCCGACACCGTGGTGTTCATGGATGACGGTGTCGTCGTGGAACACGGGCCGCCCACGGCCGTACTGGACGCACCGCAGCACGCGCGCACACGTGCCTTTCTCTCCAAGGTCCTCTGAACCAAAGTCCTCTGAAACCCCCTTCCGCAAGGAGCACAGCCATGCCCGCCTCGATCGCCCGCCGTACCACCGCAGCCGCGCTGGGACTCACCGCCGCCCTCGTCCTGTCCGCCTGCGGCAACCCCGACGACGGCGGTACGGCCGAGGTCGCGGCCGCGAACGGCGACACCACGAAGATCAACCTCAGCCCCGACCAGAACCGCGTCACCACCGAGGAGGTCGACGCGATAGCCGCCGAGGTGCCGGAGGAAATCCGTGAGAGAGGCACGCTGGAGGTCGTCAACTCCTCCGGCTCCGCCGCGCCGCTGACCTTCTACGCCACCGACAACAAGACCGTCATCGGCGTCGAACCCGACATCGCCTCCCTGGTCGCCGACGTCCTCGGACTCAAGCTCCACCTCAACACCGTCTCCTGGGAGAACATCTTCGTCGGCCTCGACAGCGCCAAGTACGACGTCGGCTTCAGCAACATCACGGTCACCGAGGAGCGCAAGGAGAAGTACGACTTCGCCACCTACCGCGAGGACAACCTGGGCTTCGAGGCGAAGAAGGGCAGCGGCCTGAAGATCTCCGGGCCGAAGGACGTGGCCGGTCTGACCGTCGCCGTCGGCAGCGGGACCAACCAGGAGAAGCTGCTCATCGAGTGGAGCAAGGAGAACGAGAAGGCCGGCCGTGAGCCGGTGGACATCAAGTACTACCAGAACGACAGCGACACCTATCTCGCCCTCCAGTCCGGCCGTATCGACCTGTACCTGGGCCCCAACCCGACCGCCGCCTACCACGCCGCCTCCACCGGGAAGACGGAGGTCGTCGGCACGTACTCGGGCGCCGGAGACACCCTTCAGGGCCTCATCGCGGCCACCACGAAGAAGGACAGCGGACTGGCCGAACCGCTCGCCGACGCGCTGAACGAGGTCATCGACAACGGCACGTACGCGAAGGTGCTCGAGCGCTGGGGCCTGTCCGACGAGGCCGTGACCGAGTCGGAGATCGATCCGCCGGGCCTGCCCAAGACCGCCTCCTGATCCCGCACGTCTGAAAGGTCCCCCATGGCCACCATCCTCTCCGTGTCCGCAAGCCCCTCCGCCACCTCCCGCACCGCACGTCTGCTGCGCCACCTGGACGACCGCCTCAAGGCCCAGGGGCACCAGGTGATTCCCCTGGATGTCCGCACCCTCCCCGCCGAGGCACTCCTCGGAGCCGACTTCGGCCACCCGGCGATCGTCGAGACCAGCGCCCTCGTCGAGCGGGCGGACGGGATCGTGATCGGCACGCCGATCTACAAGGCCGCCTACTCCGGCCTGCTGAAGGCGCTGCTCGATCTGCTCCCGCAGTACGCCCTGGCGGGCAAGACCGTGCTGCCGCTGGCCACCGGCGGCACCACCGCCCATGTCCTCGCCATCGACTACGCCCTGCGCCCCGTCCTGAACTCCATGGGTCCCGCGCACATCACCCCGGGCTGGTTCACGTTGGACAAGGACATCACCGTCGGCGACGACGGCACGCTGACCGTCTCCCCGGGCTCCGCCGAGGCGCTGGCCCAGGTCACCGACCAGTTCTCCCTCGCCCTGGGCGGCCGCCCTGTGCTGGCCGCCGCCGGCTGAGGCCCCGCCTCACCGCACGACCCCGAAACGGAGACCCCGTGACCCTCAAGTTCCACTGGTTCCTGCCCACCAACGGCGACAGCCGTCATGTCGTCGGCGGCGGCCACGGCAGCCCCGCCACCTCCTCCGGACAGGACCGGCCGCCGACGGTCGGCTATCTGAGCCAGATCGCCCGTGCCGCGGAGGACCTCGGTTTCGTCGGCGCGCTCACGCCCACCGGCGCCTGGTGCGAGGACGCCTGGCTGACCACCGCGATGGTCTCCCAGGCGAGCGAGCGCCTCAAATTCCTGGTTGCCTTCCGCCCCGGCTTTGTCTCACCGACGCTGGCCGCGCAGATGGCGTCCACCTTCCAGCGGCAGACCGGCGGACGGCTCCTGCTGAACGTCGTCACCGGCGGCGAGGGGCAGGAGCAGCGGGCGTACGGCGACTTCCTCGACAAGGACGCCCGGTACCGTCGTACCGGCGAATTCCTGGACATCGTCAGGGGGTTGTGGGACGGCAAGTCCGTAGACCTCCAGGGCGAGCATCTGCGGGTCGAGGGCGCCCAGTTGGCCCGGGTGCCCGATCCCGTGCCCGAGGTGTACTTCGGCGGGTCCTCGCCCATCGCCGGGGAGATCGCCGCCCGGCATGTCGACGTCTATCTGACCTGGGGCGAACCGCCCGCTCAGGTCGCCGAGAAGATCGCCTGGGTGCGGGGGCTGGCGGCGCGGCACGGCCGTACCCTCCGGTTCGGCATCCGGCTGCACGTCATCACCCGCGACACCGCCGAGCGGGCCTGGGCGGAGGCTCGGCGCCTCCTCGACGGCTTCGACCCGGAGACCGTACGGGCCGTGCAGGCCGGGCTCGCGCGCAGCGAGTCCGAGGGTCAGCGGCGGATGCTCGCCCTGCACGGCGGCAGCCGTGACGACCTGGAGATCTCCCCGAACCTGTGGGCCGGCATCGGCCTGGTCCGCGGCGGCGCGGGCACCGCCCTGGTCGGCAGCCACGACGAGGTCGCCGAGCGGATCGCGGAGTACCACCGGCTGGGCATCGACGAGTTCGTGCTCTCCGGCTATCCGCATCTGGAGGAGACGTACTGGTTCGGCGAGGGAGTGCTGCCGCGGCTTGCGGCGCGGGGCCTGTGGAGCCACCCCTTCCGGACCGAGCCGGGCTCCCGGTCCCAGATCCCCTTTTCGAGTGCCGGGAGTACGCGATGACACTCAGACCCCGTCGATCCGTCCTGGCCGCTCTGGGCGCGGGCGCATTCCTGGCCGCCTCCGGCTCTCCCGCCACCGCCGTGGCACGGCCCCGGCGCTCGTCCGCGGCGCTCGACTGGTACGACACCACGGCCGAGACCGTCGCGGCCGCGGGCGCCCCGGCGCAGATCACCAACAGCCGTACCTGGGCGATCAGTTGGCTCGCCGCAGCGCGCGCAGCCCGGCGAGTGCCGCCCGGCGCCGCCCAGGACGCCGCGCTGGCCTCGGCGGTGCACCACGCGCTCGTCGCGCTGGCGCCCTCCCGCACCGAGCAGTTGGACGCGGCGCTCAGCCGTAGCCTTCAGACCGTCCCGGACGGCCCCGCGAAGGATGGGGCAGTGGCGGCGGGGCAGCGGCAGGCCCGGCTGGTCCTGGCATCCCGCGAGGGCGACGGCCTGGACCCGGCGTCGGTCAACGCCCCCTTCCCGGTGCCGCAGCCCGCGCCGGGCCTGTGGCAGCCGACACCGCCCGCGTACGCCCCGGCCGCCCAATACGGCAACCGCCTCGCCGAACCCTTCGTGCTGGACCGCGCCGACCGCTTCCGCCTCGGCCCGCCGCCCGCCCTGGACTCCGCGCGGTACCGGGCCGACCTGGCCGAGGTACGCGCGTACGGGTCGCTGGACAGCACACGACGCACCGCGTACCGGACGGAGACCGCCACCTTCTGGTACGGCTCCTCGCTGACGCTCTACACCGAACCGCTGCGCGTCGCGCTCGCCCGCTCCGCCAAGTCCACCGCACAGCGGGCCGAGTTGGCCGCCCTCTTCCACATCGCCTTGGTGGACACGCAGATCGCCACCTCCGACGCCAAGTACGCCTACGTGAGCTGGCGTCCGGTCACCGCGATCCGCACCGGCGCGATCGACCCCGACCCCGCCTGGACGCCCCTGCACACCACACCGGCCCACCCCGACCACCCCAGTGGCCACAACACCTACTCCGGAGCCGCCGAGACGGTGCTCTCGGCCCTCGTGGGACCGCGCACCGCACCGTTCGAGCTGACCAGCCCCACCGCTCCCGGAGTGACCCGCACCTACACGAGCTGGCACCGGCTGACGGCCGAGAACGTCGACGCCCGTGTCCTCTCGGGCATTCACACCCGCTCCGCCGACGAGGCCGGAGTCACCCTCGGCACCGACGTGGCCCGCCATGTGCTGCGCCACGCCGGGCCCCTGTTCGACGAGGAGACCGTCGCCACCGGGATACGGCGCTACCGCGACGCCGGGGGCCTCGCCGCCCAGGTCCGTCGCCGTGAACTGATCACCGAAGCGGCCGCTCCGTGGACGCCCTCTTGACGTCGGCCTCCGCCCGATCGACACTCCGAAGTAATCCTAGTGAACAGGTAGGGAATCATGGAGCGCGATGAGCCGGTCACCAGCCGAGTGAGCCGTACGTCCGTGCCGTCGCCCCTGCTGACCTCCCGCCGTCACATCGATCTGCTGCGCGTGTGCAGCGCGATCGGTCCCCTCGGGTAACCGGGCCCCGCCACCGCGCGCCCGCACCCGACCGGCGTCGACCACGCACACCGTCCTGTCGACGCGCCCGGATCGGCCCGCCCCCCTGCAAGCCGTCGCTTCCGCCGCGCACAACCCTGCGCTCCTGCCCCGGGGAGAGTCATGTCCGTCACACTGCTGGCCGGCCACCCGCCCGCGCAGCACACCGCCGCGTTCCACGGCCGCATCGGCCGGGACGCGCGCAGCGGCCACTACGCCGTTCCGCGCCGTTACCGGCTCCACCTGTCGACCGCCTGCCCCGACGGCCTCCGTGTCGCCGTCACCCACAGCCTGCTCGGCCTCGACGACATCTGTCCGGCGGTCTACCTGCCCGCCGTCCCCGACTGTCCCGACGGAGGGCACACCGCGCTGCGCCCGCTCTACGACGCCAGCGCCCACCGCTACCCCGGACCCGCCCTCGGCCCGGTCCTCAGCGACGACTGGTCCGGGCGCATCGTCAGCACCCACGCCCCCGACATCGCGCGTGACCTGGCCCGGCACTTCCGCGGCGACCGCCCGCAGCTGTACCCCTGCGACGCGGAGTCGGAGATCGACGCCGTCGCGCAGATGTGCGCGGCGGGCATCGAGAGTGCCGCGCAGCACGTCGGGTCGGCCGGTGGGGGCGAGGAGGAGGAACGCGCCGCCGCAGCCGAGGAGTTGACGGAGACCCTGGACGCGCTGGAGCGGTGGCTCGCCGGACGTGAGTACATGATCCGCGATCACCTCACCGCCGCGGACGTCGAGTTGTGGGTCACCCTGGTCCAGCTCGACACGGTGCACCGCCACCACCTGGACGCCGCCGCGGTGCAGCACATCGCCGGGCACCCCACCCTGTGGGCCTACGCCCGCCGCCTCGCCTCCCACCCGGCCTTCGGCACCCACCTCGACCTGGACGGGATCGCCCGTCGCCACCACGCCCGCTGCCAGGGCCTCGAAGCGGCGGGAGCGGCCGTCCAGATCCTGGACTGGGCCGCCCACGCGGACGGCGCCCCGGCCAACCGGCCACAGATCAACCAGCTGTGAAGGAATCCCCCTCAGACGTGCCCCGCAGGTTCCGTGCCGTGCACCTCCACTCCCGGCCCCACATCGACCTGAAGCGCGTGGCCGGCGCGCTCTGTTGTTCCTGACCCGTCCCCCAACCGCCGTGCCCCCGACCGACGCGCGGGCCGGTGATCTCGTACGGATCTTCAGGAAGGCGCACCCCTTCGTGTCCTCGACACCCCATGCTCTGCTGCACCTTGCCGTCGCCCTCGACGGAACCGGCTGGCACCCCGCCTCCTGGCGTGAGCCCGTGGCCCGCCCCCGGGACCTGTTCACCGCCGGATACTGGGCCGATCTGGTCGCCGAGGCCGAACGCGGCCTGCTCGACTTCGTGACCTTCGAGGACGGCCTGGGCCTCCAGTCCTCGCACTTCCTCGACCCCGACGAGCGCACCGACCAGGTCCGCGGCCGCCTCGACGCCGTTCTCGTCGCCGCCAGAATCGCCCCGCTCACCGGCCGCATAGGCCTGGTCCCGACAGTGGTGGCCACCCACACGGAGCCGTTCCACATCTCCAAGGCCATCGCCACCCTCGACCACGTCAGCACCGGCCGAGCGGGCCTGCGCGTGCAGATCACCGCCCGCCCGAACGAGGCCGCGCACTTCGGCCGCCGTACCGTCCCGCCCATCGAGTCCTACGACAGTCCCGTGGTGACCGAGCTGTTCGCCGAGGCCGCCGATCACATGGAGGTCGTGCGCAGGCTCTGGGACAGCTGGGAGGACGACGCCGAGATCCGTGACGCCGCCACCGGGCGCTTCATCGACCGCAACAAACTGCACTACATCGACTTCCAAGGCCGGCACTTCAGCGTCAAGGGCCCCTCCATCACCCCGCGCCCGCCCCAGGGCCAGCCGATCGTCACCGCCCTGGCCCACCAGACGGTGCCGTACCGGCTGGTGGCCCGGCAGGCGGACATCGGCTATGTCACCCCGCACGACGTCGACGAGGCCCGCGCGATCGTCGCGGAGATCCGCGCCGAGCAGACGGCGGCAGGCCGCGCCGACCAGCCCCTGCACGTCTTCGGCGAGCTGGTGGTCTTCCTCGACGACGACCCCGGTACGGCCACGGCCCGCCGGGACCGCCTCGACACCCTCGCGGGACAGCCCTACGCCGGCGACGCCCGCACCTTCACCGGCACACCATCCCAACTCGCCGACCTGCTGCAGGAGTTGCAGCAAGCTGGACTCACCGGCTTCCGGCTCAGGCCCGCCGTACTCGGGCACGACCTGCCGCAGATCACCCGGCGCCTGGTCCCCGAGCTCCAGCGCCGCGCCGCCTTCCGTCGCGCCTACGAGGCCGACACCCTGCGCGGCCTGCTGGGTCTGCCCCGCCCCGCCAACCGCTACGCCGCCTGAGCCGGAGGGATCCCGATGCCCAAGCCCCTGAAGCAGATCCACCTGGCCGCGCACTTCCCCGGCGTGAACAACACCACCGTGTGGAGCGACCCCGCAGCCGGAAGCCATATCGAGTTCAGCTCCTTCGCCCACTTCGCACGCACCGCCGAACGCGCCGAGTTCGACTTCCTGTTCCTCGCCGAGGGCCTCCGACTGCGCGAACAGGGCGGGCGGATATACGACTTGGACGTCGTCGGCCGCCCCGACACCTTCACCGTCCTGGCCGCGCTCGCCGCCGTCACCGAGCACCTCGGCCTGACCGGCACCATCAACTCCACCTTCAACGAGCCCTACGAGGTGGCCCGACAGTTCGCCGGCCTCGACCATCTCTCCGGCGGACGCTCGGCCTGGAACGTCGTGACCTCCTGGGACGCCTTCACCGGCGAGAACTTCCGCCGCGGCGGCTTTCTGCCGCAGGAGGAGCGCTACTCCCGCGCCGAGGAGTTCCTGGCCACGGTGAACGAACTCTTCGACTCCTGGGACGGCGACGAGATCGTCGCGGACCAGGCCGCCGGCGTCTTCCTGCGCGACGCCAAGGCCGGCTCCTTCGTGCACAGCGGCCAACACTTCGACATCCACGGCCGGTTCAACGTCCCACGCTCCCCGCAGGGCCGCCCCGTCATCTTCCAGGCCGGCGACTCCGACGAGGGCCGCGAGTTCGCCGCGTCCAGCGCCGACGCGATCTTCAGCCGGTACGCCACCCGCACCGAGGGCCAGGCCTTCTACGCCGACGTCAAGAACCGCCTGGCCCGCTACGGCCGCCGCCGGGACGAACTCCTCATCCTGCCCGCCGCCACCTTCGTGCTCGCCGACACCGACGCCGAGGCGCGTGAGCTCGCCAAGGAGGTGCGCCGCAAGCAGGTCAGCGGAGCCACCGCCCTCAAGCACCTGGAATGGGTCTGGAACCGGGACCTGTCCGCCTACGACCCCGACGGCCCGCTGCCCGACATCGACCCGCTGCCGGGCGAGCACACCGTCGCCCGCGGCCGGGCCCAAGTGCGCATGTACCGCGACCCGTTCGCCACCGCCCGCGAGTGGCGCGAGCTGGCAGCCGCCAACAACTGGTCGATCCGCGACCTGGTCATCGAGACCGGCAACCGCCAGAACTTCATCGGCTCGCCGCAGACCATCGCGCGCACCATCAACGACCTCGTCCAGGAGGACGCCGGCGACGGCTTCATCCTCGTCCCGCACCTCACCCCCGGCGGCCTCGACGACTTCGCCGACCGGGTCGTCCCCCTCCTCCAGGAACAGGGCGTCTTCCGCACCGAGTACGAGGGCCCCACCTTGCGCCACCACCTGGGCCTCACCCACCCGGACCGGGCGCACACCGCACGGGTCGCCTCGTGACGCCCCCGAACCCGCCCGCCGACCTCTGAGGAGTCCACCCGTGTCAGCCATCCCCCTCGGCGTCCTGGACCTGGTGCCGATCCCGTCCGGCGCCACCCCGGCCGAGGCCCTGCGCAACTCCGTCGACCTCGCCCGACACGCCGAACGCCTCGGCTACGCCCGCTACTGGTTCGCCGAACACCATCTCAACCCCGGAGTGGCCGGTACGTCCCCCGCGGTCGTCCTGGCGCTGACGGCCTCCGCCACCTCCGCCATCCGCCTCGGCTCCGGCGCCGTCCAACTCGGCCACCGCACCGCCCTGTCCACGGTCGAGGAGTTCGGTCTGATCGACGCGCTGCACCCCGGCCGCCTCGACCTCGGCCTCGGCCGCTCCGGCGGACGCCCACCGGGACAACCGGCACAATCCCCGCCCCGCGCGCCTTCGAACGGCCTGCTCATCCCGCCCCGCTTCAACCCCGACCACCTGCTCGGCTCCCCGAGGATCGCCCTCCAGCGCAAGCTGCTGATGCTGCCGAACGCCGAGTCCCAGGACTACGCCGAGCAGATGGACGACGTGCTGGCCCTGCTCGCCGGCACCTACCGCTCCCCGGAGGGCATCGAGGCGCATGCCGTGCCGGGCGAGGGCGCGGACGTCGAGGTGTGGATCCTGGGCAGCAGCGGCGGGCAGAGCGCCGAGGTGGCCGGCGACCGGGGTCTGCGCTTCGCCGCGAACTACCACGTCAGTCCCGCGACCGTCCTCGAAGCCGTGGACGGCTACCGGGCCTTCTTCCGGCCGTCGGAGGTGCTCGACACCCCGTATGTGAGCGTCTCGGCGGACGTCGTCGTCGCCGAGGACGACGAGACGGCCCGTGAACTCGCCGAGGGCTACGGCCTGTGGGTGCGCAGCATCCGTACGGCCGAGGGCGCGATCGAGTACCCGACGCTCAAGGAGGCCCGCGCCCACGACTGGACCGACGCGGACCGTGCGCTCGTCCAGGACCGCGTCGACACCCAGTTCGTGGGCTCGCCGGGAAAGGTCGCCGACCAGCTCCAACAGCTCCAGGAGGCCACCGGGGCCGACGAGTTGCTCATCACCACGATGACCCACGAACACGCGGACCGGGTGCGGTCGTACCGTCTGCTGGCCGAGGAGTGGGCACGGCGCTGAACCGTGCCCACCCTGGCGCAAGCCGGTCGATCAGCCCGCCGAGCCGGTCACCGGGTAGTGGTCCGACAGGTTGGTGTACGTGTAGTCGGTGCCCCAGCTCGACACCGTCCAGGGCGCGCTCTGCTCCTTGACGACGTCGTTCTTCCACACGGCCGGACGGGCGTGGCCCGCGCGGTGCAGGACGTAGTCCAGGTCCTCGCGCGGGTCGTCCGGGTAGCGGTCGCGCGCGATGGAGTTGTCCTGCGTGTCGAAGGAGTACGGGTGCCCGGTGCGCGCGTCGGCGCCGACGAGAGCGGCGTCGGCGAGCATCGTGCCGTACTCCGCGGTGCGCGAGTCGACGTTCAGGTCGCCCGCGACCAGCACCTGCTCACCGGCCGGGATGTTCTTGGCGTCCAGGAACGCGTCGATCGCCTTGAACTGGCGGCTGCGCATCGCGGCGGCCTCACCGGCGTCGCACCCCGGGTCGGTGGACTGGGCGTGCGTGCCGACGACGTGCACCTCGGTGCCGTTCACGTTCAGCACGACGTACGCGAAGCCCTTGTTGGACCACCAGTCCGCGCCGCAGGCGTCCTTGTAGACGTACTGCTCCTTGCGCACGATCGGCCACTTGCTGAGGATCGTGACCCCGCCGTCCTCCGGCGTCGTCGCCGAGTACGCGCCGCCCGTCGCGTCCCAGCCGGTCTTGCTCCGGCCGACCACGGGCGTCTGGTACGGATAGGCGCCCGCCGCGGACGACTTCAGCGCGTCCGAGGAGGAGTTGTCGAACGCCTCCTGGAGCACCACCACGTCGTTGCCCTGGAAGAACGACGTCTTCACGATCTCCGCGGCCCTGTGGTCCTGACCCCAGTTCGGGTAAAGGCTCTTGCTGAACAGGAACACGTTGTAAGACAACACCTTCAGCGCGGGCGTCTGGTCGGCGGCCGACGCGCTGGGTGTCGTACCGGCGAGGCCCGCGACGGCGAGCGAGAGGGCGAGCACGGCCGATCCCTGTGCACGGCGCTGTGCGGAAAGCGTCACCGGTTCTCCCTGTGATGGAAGGGCCCTTGAGTGGCGCCGCACATCAAACCATCAGGGATTACTCCCAGGTAACACCTTTGGGGGAATCGGATGGCCCCCGGCGGTATATGCGTCGAACCTGTCTAGACAAGCCAGACCCCGTCCCGCATGAGGTGCCGCTGCGGCAGCTCGCGCTGCTCGTGCCAGGCCTGCACCGCCAGCGGGCGCACCCGGAAGAAGGCGTACGACGCATGCTCCGCGCGCGGGTCCCACCCGGTCTTGGCCAGGAACGCCTCCGCCGCCGGGGCCGGCACCCCTTCGGCCGTGAACATCTCCGTCTCACCGTCGATCAGTACGACGTTCCGTGTGTCCCCGAAGGCCAGCCGGGTGCGCCCGCCGTCGCGCAGATTGCGGCCCGTCGGATTGGTGGGCCGGGTCGACAGCCACAGCGCCTCGCCGTCCCAGACGAACCAGAGCGCCACCAGACACGGCGCGCCCTCGGCGTCCGCCGTGGCGACCCAGATGTCGATCTCCCGCTCCAGCCGGTTCAGGACGTCACGTCTGCGCTGGTCGGGTGTGCGGGGTGGGTCGGTGATCGTCATGCCGGGGACGCTACCGATCGCCGCGCCGGGGCGCCTCGGGCCATGGCCCTAGGGCCGGAGAACGAGCCTTCCGTGGTCCCGTTCGCCGCGGACTGGCGCAGAGGTGAGTTTTACGTATAACCTCTCCCGTCAATCGCACGTCCCGAAAGGCACCGATGAGACGCATCGCCCTGGTCACCCTCGTCGTCGACGACTACGACGAGGCGATCCGCTTCTACACCGAGGCCCTCGGGTTCCGGCTCGTCGAGGATGCCCCGCGCCCGGACGGCTCCCGCTGGGTCGTCGTGGAGCCCGGCGACCAGGGCACCGGGCTGCTGCTCGCCCGCGCCAAGGGTGATGCCCAGGCCGCCCGGGTCGGCGACCAGACCGGGGGGCGCGTCGGTTTCTTCCTGCACACCGACGACTTCGCCCGCGACCACGCCCGGATGCTCGCCGCGGGCGTGACCTTCCTGGAGGAGCCGCGCCACGAGCCCTACGGCTCGGTCGCCGTCTTCCAGGACCTGTACGGCAACCGCTGGGATCTGCTCCAGCCCGCCGGCTGACCCACCGCCCCTCCTTCCGCCGCTTCGAACCACCCTGCTCAAGGAAAGACCTGCCATGACCGCTACGCGCGTAGATGCCGATGTGATCCGTCGCCTCCCCAAGGCCGTCCTGCACGACCACCTCGACGGCGGCCTGCGCCCCGCCACCGTCGTGGAGCTCGCCGAGTCCGTCGGCCACACCCTGCCGACCACCGACCCGGACGAGCTCGCCGCCTGGTACTTCGAGGCCGCGAACTCCGGTGACCTGGTCCGCTATATCGCCACCTTCGAGCACACCCTCGCGGTGATGCAGACCCGCGAGGGCCTGCTGCGCACCGCCGAGGAGTACGTCCTCGACCTGGCGGCGGACGGTGTCGTCTACGCCGAGGTCCGTTACGCCCCCGAGCTGAACACCAACGGCGGGCTCACGCTCGCCGAGGTCGTCGAGACCGTCCAGGAGGGCCTGGCGGCCGGCATGGCGAAGGCGGCCGCGGCCGGCACCCCGGTCCGCGTCGGCACCCTGCTGTGCGGCATGCGCATGTTCGACCGGGTGCGCGAGGCCGCGGACCTGGCCGTCGCCTTCCGGGACGCCGGTGTCGTCGGCTTCGACATCGCCGGTGCCGAGGCCGGCTTCCCCGCCGCCGACCACCTCGACGCCTTCGAGTACCTGCGCCGCGAGAGCGTGCCGTTCACCATCCACGCCGGTGAGGCCGACGGCCTGTCCAGCATCCACCAGGCGCTCCAGATCTGCGGCGCCCAGCGCATCGGACACGGCGTGCGCATCACCGACGACATCGTCGACGGCAAGCTCGGCCGCCTGGCCGGCTGGGTCCGCGACCGCCGTGTCGCGCTGGAGATGTGCCCGACCTCCAACCTCCAGACCGGCGCCGCCACGTCCATAGCCGAGCACCCCATCACCGCCCTGAAGGACCTCGGTTTCCGCGTCACCCTCAACACCGACAACCGTCTGGTGTCGGGCACGACGATGACCCGCGAGATGTCCCTGCTGGTCGAGCAGGCCGGCTGGACGGTCGAGGACCTGCGCACGGTCACGGTGAACGCCGTGAAGAGCGCGTTCATCCCGTTCGACGAGCGCAAGGCCCTCATCGAGGACGTCGTCCTGCCGGGCTACGCGCTCTGAAGCAGCCCGCGGACGTAGGCGGCCTGTCCGATGTGCTGGAGATCGTCGGACAGGACGCTGACCAGCCGTACGCCCAGGCTGACCGGCGGCTCCCAGCGCTCGTCGACGATGCGCTCCAGATCCTTGGCGGCCAGTTCCCGCAGCGCCCCCAGGGTCTGGGCGTGGACGGCGTCGTAGTACCCGGTCAGCAGGTCGCCGGAGTCGACCCGGACCTTGGCGACCTTCGCGGCGGTGTGTCCGTACCCGGTGTCGTGGCGGGGCAGGTCGAGTCCGAAGGTCTTCTGGAAGCCCTGGGCGATCCACACCTGGTCGAACCCGAAGGCGTCGGCGATGTGGTCGTCCTGGACCCGGGTGAGATGCCAGACGAGCCAGGCGATGGAGTTGGCGTCCGGTCCTGGCCGGACGTGCAGGTCGTCGGGGCCGAGGCCCTCGACGGTGGCGTGGACTTCTTCCTGGATGCGGCTGAAACCGTCGATGAGGATGTCCTTGGCATGCATGGCTCCACCATCGCGCAAAGTCGTCGGTCACGCGCCTTCTGTTTCCAGCAGCTCCATCAGCGCCCGCGCCGCCGGGCTCGTGGCCTGAGGGGGCGGCAGCAGGGCGACCGTCTCGTACACCCGCTCGCCGGTGCCCTTCACGGGCAGTGCGGTCAGTGACTCCCGCTTGTGCCGGAAGTGGCGCGGTACGACGGCGATGCCGAGGTTCTCGTCCACCAGGTCCAGAAGGCTGTGCACGTCGTTGACCTCCAGGGCGACCGCCCGCCGTACGCCCGCGGCGGCGAACGCGGCGTCGGTGGTGCGGCGCGGTCCCCAGTCCGGGTGGAAGTCGACGAACACCTCACCGCCCAGCTCCTCCGGGGTGACCGCGGCTCCGGCGGCCGCGAGCCGATGGCTCGGGTGGCACAGCACGGTCATGGGCTCACTGGTCAGCGGTACGGCCCGCAGCTGGTCGGTGTCCTGCTGCGCCGTACGCACGGCGAAGGCCAGGTCCAGGCGGCCGGCCGCGACCTCCTCCGCCAGCGCCCCCGAGCCGGCCTGGCGCAGACAGATCTCCACGTCCGGATGGCGCCGCCGGAACGCGGCGAGCAGGCCCGCCACATGCACCCCGGCGATGCACTGCTCGGACCCCAGGGCCAGCATCCCGCGCAGCACGCCCTGCACCGCGGCCACCGCCTCATGGGCCGAGCGCACCTGCGCCAGGATCCGCTCCGCCTCGCCGAGCAGCGCCCGCCCGGCCGGGGTGAGCGTCACGCTGCGGGTCGTACGGACGAACAGCGGGGTCTGGAGTTCCCGTTCCAGCGAGCGGATCGAGGCGGAGAGCCCCGACTGGGAGACCATGAGCCGCTCGGCGGCCCGGGTGAAATGCTGGTCCTCGGCGACCGCGACGAAGTGCTGGAGATGGCGCAGTTCCATGACTGAGAAGCGTATCCGCTGAATTCCATCGGATTCTTCTGTTGGACCGATGCCCACAGGTCACGAAAGAGTGGACACCGGTTTTCAGGGAACCTGGTTCCACCGTGTCCACCCCTCTGGAGTCGCGTTGTACACCGCACACCCCGACCGCTATGCGCACATGCCCTACCGGCGCACCGGACGCAGCGGCCTCAAGCTCCCCGCCCTGTCCCTCGGTCTGTGGCACAACTTCGGCCCGGACCGCCCGGTCGAGACCCAGCGGGCCATCCTGCGCCGCGCCTTCGACCTCGGCGTCACGCACTTCGACCTGGCGAACAACTACGGCCCGCCGCCCGGGTCCGCCGAGTCGGCGCTCGGCGAGGCGCTGAAGGCGGACTTCGCGCCCTACCGCGACCAACTGGTCATCTCCACCAAGGCCGGATACCTGATGTGGCCCGGCCCCTACGGCGAGTGGGGCTCCCGCAAGTACCTGCTGTCCTCGCTGGACCAGAGCCTGACGCGGATGGGCCTGGACTACGTCGACATCTTCTACTCGCACCGCCCGGACCCGGAGACTCCGCTGGCGGAGACGATGGGCGCGCTGCACTCGGCCGTCCAGCAGGGCAAGGCGCTCTACGTCGGCGTCTCCAACTACTCCCCGGAGCAGACCCGGGAGGCCGCGCGCATCCTCGGCGAGCTGGGCACGCCGCTCCTGATCCACCAGCCGCGCTACTCCATGCTCGACCGTCGCCCGGAGGAGGGTCTCCTCGACGCCCTCGACGAGCTCCAGGTCGGTTCCATCGCCTACTCCCCGCTGGAGCAGGGCCTGTTGACGGGCCGCTACCTGCACGGCATCCCGGAGGACTCCCGGGCCGCGAGCGACAGCCCGTTCCTGAACTCCGAAGCGCTCACCGAGGACCTGGTCGCCCGGCTGCGCACTCTCGCCGATATCGCCAAGGGCCGCGGCCAGACCCTGGCCCAGATGGCGCTGGCCTGGGTCCTGCGCGGCGACCGGGTGACCTCGGCCCTGGTCGGCGCAAGCAGCCCGCAGCAGCTGGAGGACAGCGTGGCGGCGGTCGCCAACCTGGACTTCGACGCGGAGGAGCTGGCCCGCATCGACGAGATCGCCAAGGCCTGAGCCTGATGCGACGGTGCCCGGTGGCGGTCGGCTGCCACGGGCACCGTCGGTGTCAGTCGCCGGAGTAGCCGAAGATCCCCACGTGGGTGGGCTCGTCGCCGGTGTACAGCAGGACATACAGGCCGGTCCACCGCATGCGGCACTCGTCGAGGATCGTCTCGGTGCGGTCGGGAGGCAGCCTCAAGCTCGCGTAGGACTCGGTGAGTATCTGCTCGAACTGCGCCGGGGCAGGGCGATCGGTCCCGAAGTGGTGCCTGACGCGCTCCGGCGCCAAGGGGCGCAAGGTCCCGTAGTCCGCGATGTCGCGGTCCGAGGGGGCGGCGGTGGTGTGGACGACGCGATCGATGTCGAGGATCGAGTGGGTGCCCTCCTCACCCATGAACTCCTCGTCGTCCCAGAGCTCGTCGAGGTCCCGGTAGCTCTCGCCGTCGCCGTACATCTCCTCGAAGACCTGCGCGTGCAGGGCCTCCAGAGACGCCTCGACGGTGCCCTTGAACGGGGTCACGTACTCCCAGCCGCTCGCGCCCATGGCTCTGCTCCTCCCGGTGTGCCATCCACAAGATCGACGCCACCCTAGAGAAGCCCACTGACATCGGGCCTACGAGCTGAGCCGCTCCTCCAGCCGTACGGTCACCGTGTCTCCCTCCTCCTTGCCGATCGCCCGCCGCACCTCCGCCTTCACCGGCAGCATGTGGGTGCCGTCGCCGAGGGCCATGAAGGAGCTGCGGAAGGGGTTGGGAGCTTGCCTGTTGACTGAGTATGAGTGTGTTCTGGCGTGTATGGGTGAGCGTCTCGGTCACGGGACTCGTGACCCGTGAAGGGAAACAGGTATGCGTCCATCGAGTGCGTGTCCTTGGCATGTGGCGGTCGTTGGATGTGATGGAAGGATCTTCGGCTCGCGGAAATGAGATGGGGGGTGCCGGGGTGGGCGGGCTGCGGGAGGTGGCGGCAGCGTTCGTGGTGCCCGGCCCGGCGGGTGTTGCGGTCCGTGACCGGCTCAAGGCCCTGACCGCCGAGGACGAGAAGGTCCTGCGCCTGGCCGGGGACCATCTGGGGACACTGGCCTCCCGTGACCTCAAGGCCCGCTGCGCGGCCGGGCCGGACCACGACAGTGAGCGGTGGGCCGAGCGCAAGCGCACCCTTACGGACGAGGCGTCCTCCCGCTGGGCCGGGTCGATCACGAAGGCCAGCCACGACCAGTGGGCGCTGGCCCGCCGCTGCCAGCTCGCGCACATCCAGTCGCTGGAAGCGGGCGTGCGCACGATCACGTACCGGCTGTCCCGGCCGGTCGGGGAGAAAGGCACCAAGCGGGCGCCGGGCGGCTATGGCAGCAGGCAGGAGTGGTTCGCCAAGTCCCGCCGCCTGCACGCTCTTGAGCACCGGCTGGAGCGGGAGCGGGCGGACCGTGAGGCCGGGCGGGTGCATGTCGTGCGCGGCGGGAAGCGGCTACTCAACACCCGGCATCACCTCGACGCCGCCGGGATGACCGAGGCCGCGTGGCGGCAGCGGTGGCAGGCCGAGCGCTGGTTCCTGGCCGCGGACGGCGAGTCCGGCAAGAGGTTCGGCAACGAGACCATCCGTGTCACCCCCGACGGCGAGATCAGCATCAAACTGCCCGCCCCGCTGGCCGAGTGCGCGAACAGCCCGCACGGCCGGTGCGCGCTCACCGGCCGCGTGCAGTTCAGGCACCGTGGCAGCGAGTGGGCCGACCGCGTCACTGCGGACCGCGCCGTCGCCTACCGGATCCACTACGACACCGGCCGCGACCGCTGGTACCTCACCGCATCCTGGCAGCGCCCCGTCGTCAAGACGATCCCGCTGGACGCGGCCCGCGCCCACGGCATGGCCGGTGTGGACACCAACGCCGACCACTTCGCCGCCTACACACTCGACCGTTACGGCAACCCCGTCGGCAACCCGCACCGCTTTTTCTTCGACCTGACCGGTACCGCAGATCACCGTGACGCCCAGGTCCGGCACGCGATCACTCGCCTACTGCACTGGGCCAAGCAGTGTGGCGTGGCCGCGATCGGCATCGAGAACCTCGACTTCGCCGCGGAGAAGACCCGCGAGAAGCACGGGCGCCGCAAGCGGTTCCGGCAGCTGATCTCCGGTATGCCCACCGGCAAGCTCAGGGCCCGTCTCGTCTCCATGGCCGCCGAGCAGGACCTGGCCATCGTGGCCGTGGATCCGGCCTTTACCTCCAAGTGGGGCGCCCAGCACTGGCAGAAACCCCTCACCAGCACCAGACGAACCATGACCCGTCACGATGCCGCGAGCATCGCGATCGGCAGACGCGCCCTTGGGCACCCGATCCGGCGACGGACGGCACCGCCCCCACACGACCAGAGCGATCGTGCGGGGCATCGGACCGTCCAGGCCCCCTCGGGCACCCAAGGGCGTGAGGGAAACCGCCCCCGCATCTCCGGACCACGGACACGATCCGTTGGCGCCGGACGCGGAGCGAACGCGGTCGACCAGAACGCCCAACACCGTTCGGGGCGTTCGGCTGAGCACGAGTCCTGGCGACAGGACTCACTCCCGCTCAGTTTCTAGGAACGGTGGGCGTCGATCGTGCCGCGGACTTTGACCAGGCCGCGGGTGCCGAAGAAGTCGACCGACTCGGGCCAGACGACGTAGGTCCAGCTTCCCTTCTCGGGGCGCTTGCGCAGGACGGCTGTGAAGTGCGCGTCCAGTTTTCCGGCGGTGCTCATGGTGCCTCCGCTCGTCTTCGCTCATGCCGCGCTTGACGCGATCCCGTCACGTTTCGGCCATCGATCTTGGTGAATATGCCAGGAGACTGGCCGGAAAGTCATGGTGACAGTGTTTCAGTAGTGAACATACTCAGCAGAGGGAACTTCACGCGGAGCGAAGACCCCATCACGTACAGCGTTCGAGCCGCAGGGAAAGCGAGGCCCGGCCCACAGGCGAGCGCACCACGGGGGAGTGAGACGTGCACGACGAATTCCTGTGCCATGTCACCGCGTACGGCACCTGCGGCGGCCGGCGCATAGGCGTACCGCTCGGTACCTACCGGGCACCCACCCTGGCCCTCGCCCTGTGGTGGCTGCGCGACCGTGCCTCCTGGATCGCCGAACGATTAGACCCGCACCCCGACGCCGAGCACTTCCCGCCGAGCGCCCTCGTCCCGGTCGCTGACACCGTGCCCGACGTGCCCACGGTGCTGCGCGCCTGGTGCGGCGACGCCGCTCAACAGGAGTTGGTCGCCGAGCAGTTGGCGGCCGGCCGGCTGGTGCGTATCGCCACCTGCGACGACACCACCGAGTATGAACTGCTCGCCGAGTCGATCGACGCGCTGCGGATGCAGCGGACCGCCCCCGCCCTGGTCGTACCGGTCGCCTGATCCTCCGCCCCAGGCGCACAAGTGGGCGAATCGGTAGAATTCTGGCATGGCGGAGCGGCCGCTCGCACCGACTGCGCCCGTGCTCGTGCTGGAGACCGAGTCGGGCTCCACCGTGATGACCCCGAGCCGCGACTACCACGTAGGACGCGACCCGCTCAGCGACATCGTCATCGACGACGCCCGCGTCTCCTGGCACCACGCCATCCTGCACCCCGAGACCGACCACTGGACACTCCAGGACGAGGGCAGCACCAACGGCACCTACACCGACGGCCGGCGCATCCACGCGTGGGACGTCGGCCCCGGCACCGTGATCCGCTTCGGCAACCCCGCCGACGGCCCCCGCGCCGTCCTCCTCGGCCGTCCGGAACCCGGCCCCGAACGCCCCTCGGCCGTCTCGATGCCCGCGCTGACCGGCACCTTCCGGCGGCCGACGAGCGTACGGCCGCTGCCCACCCGTACCGTCCGCATCGGCCGCGCCCCCGACAACGACCTCGTCCTCGACGACCTCGTCGTCTCCCGCCACCACGCCGAGCTGCGCGCCCTGCCCGACGGCGGCCACGAGATCGCCGACCTCGGCAGCCACAACGGCACCTTCCTCAACGGCGGCACCGTCACGGCCGCCCCCGTACTCCCCGGTGACGTCATCGGCATCGGGCACTCGGCGTTCTGCCTGGTCGGCGACGAGCTCCAGGAGTACGTCGACACCGGTGAGATCTCCCTGGAGGTGCAAGGCCTCACCGTCGCCGTCGACCGTGGCCGCAAGACCCTCCTCGACGACGTCTCCTTCCCGGTCGGCTCGAAGTGCCTGCTCGCGGTGGTCGGACCGAGCGGTGCCGGAAAGTCCACCCTGCTGAACGCCCTCACCGGACAGCGGCCCGCCGACCACGGCACCGTCGTCTACGACGGCCGCGACCTCTACCGCGACTACGCCGAGCTGCGCCAGCGCATCGGCCTGGTCCCGCAGGACGACATCCTGCACTCCCAGCTCACGGTCCGCAGCGCCCTGGCCTACGCCGCCGAACTCCGCTTCCCGCAGGACACCGCCAAGGCCGAACGCCGGGCCCGCGTCGACGAGGTCATCGGCGAACTCGGCCTTGAGCAGCGCGCGGGACAGCCCGTGCACAGCCTCTCCGGCGGCCAGCGCAAGCGCGTGAGCGTGGCCCTGGAGCTGCTGACGAAGCCCTCCCTGCTCTTCCTCGACGAACCGACCTCAGGGCTCGACCCCGGTATGGACCGCTCGGTGATGCACACGCTGCGGGGCCTGGCGGACGACGGCCGAACCGTCATCGTCGTCACCCACAGCGTCCTCAGTCTCGACGTCTGCGACCGCCTCCTGGTCCTCGCGCCCGGCGGCCGGATCGCCTACTACGGGCCGCCCGAGGACGCCCTCGCCTTCTTCGGCTTCGAGCACTGGCCGGAGGCCTTCGAGGCCTTCGAACGCGACCAGGGCCGCGACTGGGCCGGTGACTACACCACCTCGCCCCTGCACCGCCGGTACGTCGCCGACGCCACCGCACAGCCGCGGCTGCTCCGCTCCGGACCGGTCGTCATCACCCCGCCCCGCCGGCCCCGCAGCCGCGGCGCCCAGCTCGGCACCCTGATCCGCCGCTACACGGCCGCGCTCAGCGCCGACCGCACCTTCCTCGCCATCATGATCGCCCTGCCGTTCGTGATGGGCGCCATGGCCCGCGCCCTGGCCGGCAGCTCCCTGACCCGCGACACCGCGATGAACGCGCTGCTCATCCTGTGCGTCGGCGCGGTCCTCACCGGAGCGGCGAACGCCGTGCGTGAACTGGTCAAGGAGCGCGTGATCTACCGGCGTGAACGCGCCGTCGGCCTGTCCAGATCGGCGTACCTGATGTCGAAGGTCGTGGTCCTCGGCACGGTCACCGTGCTCCAGGCCGTGGTGCTGACCCTGGTCGCCCTGCTCGGCGTGGACCTCAACGCCCCGGGCGGCGAAGGCGTGTTGATGCCGCCCCTGGTCGAGATCACCGTCGCCGTCGCCCTGCTGGCCTTCACCGCGATGATGCTCGGTCTGCTGGTCTCCGCGCTGGTGCGCAAGGAAGAGGTGACGATGCCGCTGCTGGTGCTGCTCGCCGTCGTCCAAGTGGTGTTCTGCGGCGCCCTGCTGAAACTCGACGGAGTGCCGGGCCTGGAGCAGCTCGCCTGGCTGGTGCCCTCGCGCTGGGCGCTCGGCGCGATGGCCGGAACCGTCGATCTGGCCCGGATCGTGCCCGGCGACCTGACCGGCGACCCCCTGTTCCGCCACTCGGCGGGCGTCTGGCTGCTCAACGTGGGCATGCTGATCGTCCTGTCGGTGGTCTTCGGCTATGTGGTCTCCCGGCTGCTGCGCCGCCAAGAACCCGTCGTGATGCGGAAGTAGGCGCACACCATGGCGACACCCGGTTTCCTGCCCACCCACGTCGTCCCCGCCCACGGGATGCCCTCCTGGGAGGCCCCCGACCCGGCCCGGCCCACGGTGCCCCTGGACGCGCTGCTGCCGGTGCAGCTCCTCGAACGACGCGGTGACTGGGGGCGCGTCCTGTGCGCCAACGGCTGGTCGGCCTGGGTCGACGGCCGCCATCTGGTCGCCGTACCCCAGGACCCGCCCACCCCCGACGCCGCCCTGGCCCGCACCGCCGACCCCCGCCCCCACCTCGTCCGCGCCGAACAGCACCTGGCCCGCTACCGGGCCGCGCTGGAGGACCTGGCGGCCGGCGCCCTGGACGGCGAGTCCTTCCGTGACCGCACCCACGGCCTGCGGATCGGCGTGGTCGTCGAGGGCGAGCACGTGTGGCTCTACGACGCCGAGCACGGCCGCTGGGTCTACGCCGACGGACTGCGCCTGAGCACCTTCGCCACGGACGAGGCGCCCCGCGCCGCCGCGGAGGATCCCGGGCACGCCGCCACCCAGGTGGTGACCCCGGATGGCCCGTGAGGAGACGAGCCTGTTCTCGGGCCGCCCCTCCGAGCTGATCGGCCGGCAGGTCGCCGGGTACCGCATCGAGCAGGAGATCGGCCGCGGCGGGATGGCCGTCGTCTACCGCGCCCGCGACCTGCGCCTGGACCGCACGGTCGCGCTGAAACTGCTCGCCCCCGAACTCGCCCGCAACGACACCTTCCGGCGCCGCTTCACCCATGAGTCCCGGGCCGCCGCCGCGATCGACCACCCGCACATCGTGCCGGTCTTCGAGGCGGGTGAGACGGACGGCCTCCTCTACATCGCCATGCGCTACGTCGCCGGCAGCGACCTGCGCCATCTCCTGGACCGGCAGGGCCCGTTCACGCCCGCGACGGCCGTGCGGATCGCCGCGCAGGTCGCGTCCGCGCTGGATGCCGCCCACGAGCACGGGCTGGTCCACCGGGACGTGAAGCCGGGCAACATCCTGGTCGCCCGCGGCACCGACAGCGATCACCCGGAGCACGCCTATCTGACCGACTTCGGGCTGACCAAGAAATCGCTGTCCCTGACCGGGTTCACCACCGTCGGCCAGTTCGTCGGCACGCTGGACTATGTCGCGCCGGAACAGATCTCCGGCAAGCCGGTCGACGCGCGCTGCGATGTGTACGGCTTCGCCTGCGTCGTCCATGAGTGCCTGACGGGGCGACCGCCCTTCCAGCGGGAGGACGACATGGCGCTGCTGTGGGCGCACCAGTACGACGAGCCGCCGCCGCTCACGTCTTCCCGGCCCGACCTTCCGGCGCCGGTCGACTCGGTGTTCGCCAAGGCGCTGGCCAAGAGCCCTGATGACCGGTACGAGTCGTGCCTTGCCTTTGTCGCGGCGCTGCGTCTCGCGTTGCGAGGCGAGCAAGAAGGGGCCCATCCGCCGACCCGGGTGGACGTGCGGGTCGTCGAGGAGCGGGTGGAGGGGCCCAAGGCGCCGCCTCGGTGGGCTGAACCGTTCTTCGGCGGGAGGTACTAGCGGGGTACCTCGCCTCGCCTGTGCACCGGCCCGGCGAGCAGCGCGCCCAGGAACCCCGCGACCAGGCCCCACAGCAACGCGAACCCCAGCGCCCCCCAGATCTGCGGTTCCAGCACCAGCTCCCCGCCCAGATCGCCCCCCAGGTCGCCGATGCCCAGCACCGACAGGCCGTAATGCGCCGAGATCCGGCCGACCAGACAGATCATCAGCACCGTCAGCGCCAGCGCCACCGCCATGTGCACCGCGTGCTGCCAGGCGCGCATCCGGCGTGGGGAGCGGGCCGCCATCACGAACGCGGCGGCGAGTACCAGTACCGCGTCGACGGCCACCAGCCACCACACCCGGCTGTCGTGCTCGGCGAGCGTGCTCAGGTTCAGGGCCGCGGTGTCCGAGCCGCGCAGCACCTCGTCCAGGACATGCGGCATCGGCAGTCCGAACGGGCCCTCGACCCGCCCCTCCCAGGTGGCGCCGAGGCCGATGGTGAGCGCCAGCCACACCAGGTTCGGCAGGCCGAGCAGGAGCACGGCGAGGGTCTCCGCCGCGTGGCCGCGGGTCGCCGCGACGATCAGACCGATGACGACGCCCAGCGCGACGTAGGCGAGCAGCAGCCCGACCATGGCGTACGCGGCAGGCCGGACCGATTCCTGGAAGCGCAGCAGCCGGGGCGGCAGGGGAGCCGCGCGGGAGACCAGCAGGGCCAGGATCAGGACGCCCGCCAGCCACAGCAGTCCGAAGACCACGGTGAGCGGCACGTCGGTGCGGAAGCCGACCTTCGGTGTGACGCTGAAGAGATCGCCGAGGTCGTCGAGCGTGTCGTCGCCGAGGGAGATCGTGAAGGTCTGACGGGCGGCCAGCGCGAGGCCGAGCAGCGCCAGCAGCCACAGCACGGCGAACCGGGCGGCCCACCCCACCAGCTCCCGCGCACCCGCCACCGCCCGGCGCCGCAGCGGCCGCAGGAAACCGGCGGCGAGCACCAGCGCGCCGACGAGGGTGACGGACAGCGGGATCACGGTGAGGTCGGCCGCGGACTCGGCGAGGCCGCCGGCGTCGCCGGACATCTCGACGGTGCCGCCGACGGCGGTCACCACGGTCGCGGCGACGACCCGGGGGAACGCGTTGTCCGGGAGTCCCGTCGCCCCCGCCGCCCACAGTCCCAGCGCGGCGACGACCCCCATGGCGAGCAGTGCGGCCAGCACGGCGACGACGGCCTGCGGCCAGCCGTGGCGGGCCACTGCCTGGTCGGAGGGGATGCGCGCGCTCACCCTGCCACGCTAGGCAGCCTCCGGGCGCCCCGCCTGCCGGGAGGTCCGTCCGCGTCGGCTTGCGGACCGCACCGGCCTGGAGCACACAATGGTCACGGTATGGAGAAATGCGGCTATTCGCATTAAAGGCCGTGAGAGTCCCATATCGGGAAGAAGGGCTCGTGAGCGCCGAACCTCCGTCCTCCGGCCGACCCACAGGGCCCCCCTCGGGCCCGCTGTCCGGTCCCTCGCAGCCACCTTCCGGCCCGCCCTCCCAGCCCCCGGGCACCGGTGGCGGCGGTGTCCCCCCGGAGCCGGGACCCCAGCGGCCGTGGTGGCGGTCCGTGCCGCGCATCGTCGTGCTCGCCACCGTGGTGGTCGCGGCCGTGGTGCTCGCCTTCGTCTTCAGCCGCGGCGACGGCGGCGGCTCCGGCTCGGGCGGCGAGGTCTTCCTCCAGGCCGCGGGCAAGTCGGGCCCCGATCCCTTCACCGCCTCCACCGCGACGGACAGCTCCGCCCCGCCGGTGACCCCCGCCCCGACAGGGGCCACCGAGTCCGCCAACGCCGTGCGCGGTGTCGACGGCGCAGCGCCCGGCCTCTACGGCGGCACCCGCAACGTCGCCAGCTGCGACGTGGAGAAGCAGATCAAGTTCCTCCAGGCCGACCAGGCGAAGAACAAGGCGTTCGCCTCCGTCGCCGACGTCGACCCCTCCGGCGTCCCGGCCTATCTGCGCGACCTCACCCCCGTGCAACTGCGCATGGACACCCGCGTCACCAACCACGGCTACCGCGACGGCGGCGCCACCAGCTACCAGGCCGTCCTCCAGACCGGCACCGCCGTCCTCGTCGACGACCGCGGAGTGCCCCGGGTGCGCTGCGCCTGTGGCAACCCGCTGACCCCGCCGGTCGCCCAGCAGAGCGCGCCGAAGGCCACGGGCGACTCCTGGCCGTCGTACAAGTCCTCGAACGTGGTCGTGGTCGCGCCGGCCACCGTCGTCATCAACGTCTTCGTCGTCTACGACCCCGAGAACGACGACTGGTTCAACCGGCACCCGGGTGACACCGGCGGCAAGGACCAGAAGACGGACCCGCCCGCACGCCAGCCCTCCCCGTCGACGACCGTGCCGCCCACGACGTCGCCGTCCCCCGGCACCACGACGCCGTGTCCGGCCACGCCCACCGGCTCGGAGACCCCCTGCCCGCCGACCTCGACGACGCCCTCCGGGCAGATCCCGCCGCCGGCCTCGGAGCCCCCGACCTCGCAGCCCACGGCCGAGCCCGAGTCGCCCGGGACGACCACCTCCTGAGGTGCCGCTCGCCTTGGACACGACCGCCACGGCGACCCGGTCACCGACCACGGGCGGCAGCCCGCTGTCGCCGCCGATGTGACGCACCGGGCCCCGGAGCGGGGACTGCCGGGCGCGGCACTGGGTACGAGCACTGGTGCAGCGGCGTCCGGCCGGTCCGGCTTCCCGAGAGAGAAACGCATGATCGAACACGACGGGGCAGTGATTCCGACTGGTTTCGACGTGCCCGTGGAACCGCTCCGACAGGCGGCCCACTACAGCGGTGAACCGGGGTGCATCGCCGAGGCGCGGTCCTTCGCCGCCCGCTTCCTCGGCCGGCTCCGCACGGAGTGGTGCGCCGAGATCGACGACCGCACCCACGAAGAGGTGCTCCTGATGGTCAGCGAACTGGTCACCAACGCCGACCGGCACAGCAACGGCCCCTACATCCTGGACCTGGAGGGCACCGACGCCCAGGTCGCCGTCTGCGTCTACGACAGCAGCGCCGCGCTGCCCCGCCGCTTCCCCCGGGACCCCGAACGCGTCGGCCGGCACGGCCTGGAGATAGTGCACGCGCTGGCGCTGGAGGTCGCCGTCGAACGGGTTCCGGTCGGCAAGCGGGTCCGTGCGGTGATGAGGCTGAGCGGCGGCGAGTGACCGGATCCGGGCCAACTCCTGTTCGCCCCTGGCGATTTCCCCCAGGGCAGAACGCCGATCCCTTCCCGGCCCGGCCCGGCCTCCTAGGCTGGGAGGGTGAGCAACCAAGCGCCGAACCAAGCCCGCGTCATCCCGTTGCGCCCGCCCGCGCGCCAGGGGCCCTCCCGCCCGCAAGCCACCGCACCCGCGCCCAGGGAACCCCTGTGGCGGGACCTGGTCGGCGACGTCCTGCGGCGTGAGCGCCTCGCCCAGGAGCGCACCCTGAAGGACGTGGCCGACGCCGCCCGGATCTCGATGCCCTACCTCTCCGAGGTCGAGCGCGGCCGCAAGGAGGCCTCCTCGGAGGTCCTCGCGGCCGCCGCCCAGGCCCTCGGACTCGGCCTCGGCGACCTGCTGTCCCGGGCCCAGGGCGAACTGATCCGGCTCACCAGCCGTCACAGCCCGGACCGGGGCCGCGGCACGGCCGGTTCGTCGTACGACGGCCTCTGCCTGGCCGCCTGACCCACGCCCTCCCGGCGCCTCACACCGCGGCGAGGCGCCGGCTCACCACCTCGTCGGCCAGGCCGTACGCCACGGCCTCCTCGGCGGTGAACACCTTGTCGCGGTCCATGTCGGCGCGCAGGGTTGCGACATCGTGGTGGGTGTGGCGGGCCAGCACCTCCTCGACCTGGGCGCGGATGCGGACCATCTCCTTGGCCTGGAGGGCGAGGTCGGAGATCATGCCCCGGTTGCCCCCGCTGGCGGGCTGACCGAGCAGCACACGCGCGTGCTCCAGCACGAACCGACGCCCCGGATCCCCACCGGCCAGCAGCACGGCGGCCGTCGACGCCGCCTGCCCCACACAGAACGTCGAGATCGGCGCCTGCACGTACGTCATCGTGTCATAGATGGCCATGAGCGAAGTGAACGAGCCGCCGGGGGAGTTGATGTAGATCGCGATCTCGTTCTCCGGCGCCGCCGACTCCAGATGGAGCAGTTGCGCGATGACGACGTTGGCGACGCCGTCGTCGATCTCGGTGCCGAGGAAGATGATCCGCTCCGACAGCAGCCGGCTGAACACATCGGAGGAGCGCTCGCCGTGCGCGGTCCGCTCGACGACGTACGGAATCGTGTAGTTCCCCATGTCACAGCCCCATCCGTCGCTTCGAGGCGGCCGGGCGGACGTCCGCGAGGGACTCCAGGACCCGGTCCACCATGCCGTACTCCCTGGCCTCCTCGGCCGTGAACCAGCGGTCACGGTCGCCGTCCCGGGCGATGGTCTCCGGGGTCTGGCCCGTGTTCTCGGCGATGAGCCGCTCCATGGTCCGCTTGGTGTGCTCCAGGTTCTCGGCCTGGATCTCGATGTCGGCGGTGGTACCGCCGATGCCCGCCGACCCCTGGTGCATCATGATCCGCGCGTTCGGCAGGGCGTACCGCTTGCCGGGCGTGCCGCCGCAGAGCAGGAACTGGCCCATGCTGGCCGCGAAGCCCATGGCGAGCGTCGACACGTCGTTGGGGATCAGCCGCATGGTGTCGTAGATGGCGAGGCCCGCGTGCACCGAGCCGCCCGGGCTGTTGATGTACAGGCTGATGTCGGTGCGCGGGTCCTCGGCGGACAGGATCAGCAACTGCGCGCAGACCCGGTTCGCGGAGACCTCGTCGACCTGTGTGCCCAGCAGCACGATCCGCTGTCCGAGCAACTGGGCGGCGAGCTGGTCGTCGAGCCGGGAGGGCGGGGTGTCGCCCTCCTCCGCCCGTGGGGCGAGCGCGGTGAGTGGAGTCATGGGATCTCCTCGTCGTGGCGTGGATGCCGTCGACTCCACTGTTGACCGCGGACCCCCTCCACCGGGGATTTCTCTGCCCGCGGCAGATTAGCCATGGGCAGAGCGGGCCATCTGGATCAACCGGCCGCCCCGCCGATGAGTTCCGGCGCGAGGATCGGTCGATACAGATGACAGCGTTCCACGCCCAGGAGGTATCCATGGCCAGCAACGGTTTCACCACGTGTCTCTGGTTCGACAACGAGGCCGAGGAGGCCGCCCACCACTATGTGTCGGTCTTCAAGAACTCCGGCATCGGCAAGGTCGCCCGCTACCCCGAGGGCGCCCCGCGTCCCGCCGGCAGCGTCATGACCGTGGAGTTCACGGCCAACGGTCACAAGTTCCTCGCGCTCAACGGCGGCCCCGAGTTCAAGTTCAACGAGGCGATCTCCTTCATGATCTTCTGCGAGAACCAGGAGGAGATCGACTACTACTGGACCAAGCTCACCGAGGGCGGCGGCGAGCCCGGCCCCTGCGGCTGGCTCAAGGACAAGTACGGGGTGTCCTGGCAGGTCATCCCGGACAGCCTCGACGCCATGATGAGCGACCCCGACGCCGAGAAGGCGGCCCGCGCGACCCAGGCCATGCTCGGCATGGGCAAGCTCGACATCGCGGCCCTGGAGAAGGCGTACGCCGGCGCGTGAGCCCCCGCTATCCGCCGAGGTGGTCGCCGATCACCCGGGTGACCTCCTGCGCCATTCGCAGGATGCCGGGCGAGCGGACCGGGCACGGCTTCGGGGTCGAGGTGGTCGGCGCCAGACAGAAGTGCAGATAGTCGTCGTCGCGGTGCAGGGCGGTACGGTCGCGGCCGGGCTCGGTGCAGTAGTCGGGGTGCTCGCGCTCGAACGCCGTGCACGGCAGATCCCGCACTCAGGTGTAACGGGCCCCGTCGGCGCTCACCGTCCGCCCGGCGTCCGCGACGAGGTCGCCCGAGGCGCCGGCCCGCCGCTCGTACAGGTCGTTGACCTGGCGGACCCGGTCGGGGGTGATCGGGTCGGGGCCCTGGAGCACCCACACGATCCGCGGGCGCCGCTCCCCGCCGGCCGCGGCGATCTGGTCGGTGAGCCTCTTCAGGTCCGCCGTGTACCGGTCGAAGTACGTCCGGGGATCGGCGTCGTGCGTGATGCCGTCCATGCACGGCGTGTACCCCCAGGCGTTGCCCCAGAACTGGAGCACCACGAAGTCCGGCCGCCGCGCACGCACCAGCGCGGCGGCCTTGTCCGGGTCCGGGACCAGGGAACGCTTGCGGGTGCCCTCCAGGTAGTCGCAGGGAGTGGTGCCCGAGTAGGGGGCGCTGGTGTAGGTGGCGCGCAACTTCCTGCGGAGCTCGGTGCCGAGTACCTTCTGGGCCTCCATGGCGAGGGAGTCGCCGAGGTACAGCACGGTCGGCGGCTTCACGGCGACGGCGCTCGGAGAGGCGGGTGCCTGCTGCTGGGTCGTCGCCGATGCCCTCGGCACCTCGGGGGGCGGTGCCTGGTCCGGCCCTGCCGTCGGATCCCCGCAGCCGCCGAGCAGCGACACGGTGAGCAGCAACCCCGCCATCCACGCCTTGCGCATGCGGCAACTCCCGCCCCGGACCTCGAAAACGGCTCCCCAGGCAAGCACAGCGGGGCCACAGGGGGAAGACCCGCGTCAACTCAGACCCGGTCGGCCGCGATCAGCAGGTACTGGAAGCTGCCATTGCGGTAGGCGGTCAGGAAGGTGTCCTCGATACCGGTGACCAGGTGCTCGGCCTGGCGGCGCAACTCCCAGTAGGGGATGGTCGCTTCGGTGAGGTCCTGCACATGCACCGGGACCAGCCGGTTGCGGGCCATCGCCCGGAAGTACGCCGAGCGGGGATGGATGTCGCAGATGTAGTGGGCGTTGATGAGGGACACCTCGCGGGAGGCGCGCCCGTAGGTGTCGTTGTAGCAGCCGGTGATCACCACATAGCGTCCGCCGCGGCGCAGCAGCCGGGCGTGCTCGGCGAACAGCAGGTCCAGCTCGACGTACATGGTGGACTCGTTGTTCCACGAGGCCGTGAACGCGCCCGAGGGGAACCCGGTGTCGAGCATGTCGCGGCAGTGGTAGCGCACGCTGCCGTCGATGCCCCGCTTACGGGCCTGCTCGTTCGCGAACTCGGCCTGTTTGGCGGAGATCGTGACCCCGTCGGCGGCGCAGCCGTAGCGCAGATGCGCCACGACGCTGCCGCCGCCGCGTCCGCAGCCGGCGTCGAAGACACGGTCGGCGGGGGACAGCGGCCCGAGCCGGCCGGCGAGCAGCTCGGCCTGGGCGTGTTCGAGGCGGTGCAGTTCGGCGGTGATCCGTTCCTGGCGCGGTTCGGGGTCGGACCCCTCCAGCACCGACCAGTCGACGTCACCGACGCCGTAGTGGTGGTGGTACAGGTCATCGATCTTTCCGAGTTCGAGGTTGACGGGGTTCTCCTCGGCGTTCCAGTAGTCCGCCACACGATTCTGGTACGTGGACTGGGGCGGCACCTGTGGGGTGGTGGTGCCGACGTCGGTGGAGCTCAACGCGGGTTCCTCCTGGTGCTTCTGACATTACGTCAGGTGGGGGGCTACCAGTAGTCGGGCAGGTGGTAGCGGTGGGTGTTGGTGGCGTGCCACTCGTGGTTGCCGGCGACCCATGCGGCGAGGCCTCCGGTGTAGCGCTCGACCACGGGGGAGAGGGCGGAGACGGCGGCGGCCTCCTCCTCGAAGGCCTCCATGATCCGGTTGTGGATCTCGACGGACTCCAGATAGGCGGCCTGCAGTCCGCATCGGTCGTTGGCGGCGACGACGACGGGCAGGTTGAGGTGCGTCGGGTCGCTCGCCAGCTCCTTGGTGAACGAGTACAGGTCGTTGACGATCGTGGTGGCGTTGCAGGCCAGCGCCGTCACCCGCTGGATCTCGGGGCGGGCGTGGACGGCCTCGGGCAGTTCATAGCCGTCGACCGCGTCGACGAGCGAAAGACAGGGCCGGAAGTTGTTGAACTGCCGCATCGTCAGGTACTCCCACACCCGCGGCATGTACTCGGTCTCCGCCCAGGCGGCCTCCCCGAGATAGCCGAGGTGCAGTCGTGCCATGTCGTGCACGAACCGGTCGGTCTGGCTGGGCGTGGCGAAGGCGGCGTAGTCCTTCAGGGCCCAGTGGTACGAGCGCAGCGGGCCGTCCGCCTGGACGCCGAGCCGCCACCGCTCCTCCGTCTCGGGAGTGCCGTGGTACGGATCGAGGGCCGACTGCGCGATGATCAGCCGCCCGCCCAGGCCACGCGCCGAGGCGCCCCGGCCCTCGGAGACCTCGCAGTAGCAGCTGTCGACGACGTTCTCCGCGAGGAGCAGCTTGCCGGCGGCGGTGAGGCGTTCCAGGTCGGCGGCGCCCGGATGCTGAAGCACCACCGCCCGCCCGAACTGGAACCCCGCGAAGTCACCGGACCACGCCTTGGGGAACAGATCCAGACCGCGCGCCCACTCCTCAAGGCGCAGATCGACCTCCTTCACCTTCTCGGGATCGGCCGGGACCGCGGGCCGGTACAGCAGACCGGGCACGGCCCCGCCGCGCCGGGCCCGGACGGTGCGGGCCGGGCTCGGCGGGCCGGGCGGCCGGAACGAGGAAGCGCTCATCGACGTACTCCACCCGTTCAGTCGGCGGTCCGGCCGATCTGGACGTTCTCCAGGATCCCGGCGGCGTCCGGCACGAGGATCGCCAGGGAGTAGTAGGCGGTGACCAGGTAGCGCAGGATCGCGGTGTCGTCGATGCCCATGAACCGCACGTTCAGGCCCGGCTGGTACTCCTCGGGGATGCCGGTCTGGTACAGGCCGACCACACCCTGGTCGGCCTCGCCGGTGCGCAGCGCGATGATGCTGGTGCTGTGCTGCGGACCGATCGGGATCTTGCTGCACGGGAAGAGCGGCACACCCCGCCAGGCGGGCACCTCGTGTCCCTCGACGTTCACCGTGCCCGGCACCAGACCGCGCCGGTTGCACTGCCGGAAGAAGGCGGCGATGGCCTTCGGATGGGCGAGGAAGAGCCGGGTCTTGCGGCGCATGGAGAGCAGCTCGTCGAGGTCGTCCGGGGTCGGCGGTCCGGCGAAGGTGCTGATCCGCTGGTCGTAGGCGGTGCTGTGGAGAAGACCGAACTCGCGGTTGTTGACCAGCTCCCACTCCTGGCGCTCGCGGATCTCCTCGATGGTGAGCCTGAGTTGCTGCTCGGTCTGGTTCATCGGGTCGTTGTAGAGGTCGGCGACCCGGGTGTGCACCCGCAGCACGGTCTGGGTGAGGGACAACTCGTACTCGCGCGGGGCGAGTTCGTAGTCGACGAAGCCGCCGGACAGCATCGGCTCGCCCACATGTCCCGCCTGGACCGGCACATCGGCCTCGCCCTTGCGGTTCACGGGCTTGCTCTGCTGCTCGGCGTAGGCCGCCAGATGGGCGGCGAGGGAGGGGGCGCGGTCGACGTGCTCCCTGAGTGTGTCCCAGGGCAGCGCCAGGACGATGCCCGCCGTCTCCGCCCGCACCGAGGTGAGCCAGAGCGGGTCGGCGCGGCCGACGGCCTCGTCGCCCATGCCCTCGCCGTCGGTGACGACGCCGATGACCTCCTCCTCGCCGTACTTGCCGGCGGTGAAGCGGGTGAAGCGGCCGTGCACGACGAGGTAGGCCTCGGTGACCGGCTGTCCGGCCTCGAACAGCACCTGGCCCGCCCGCACTTCGCGGACCTGGAAGCGGGCGGCGACCTCCTTGAGGACCTCGGTGTCGCGGTAGCCGCGCAGCACCGGCAGTTCGGTGAGCGTCTGGGGGATGACCTTGACGTCGTCGGCGCCGTTCTGCTCGAACTGCACCCGCCCTCGGCCGATCCGCAGCTGGAGCCGCCGGTTGACGCGGTAGGTGCCGCCCCGTACGTCGACCCAGGGCAGCGTCTTGAGCAGCCATCGCGAGGTGATGGCCTGCATCTGGGGTTCGGACTTGGTGGTCGTGGTGAGTTGTCGGGCCGCCTGTGTGCTGAGGCTGGTGAACGGGGGAGCGGTGGTGGCGGGATCGTCGACGGCGGGATTGGCGGCGCTTTCGGGTGCGGACACAGTCCCTCCCTGGGGGGTGGTTCAGGGGTGAGCGGTGTGGTCGGTGAGACGGCAACCTCGTGGCGCGGGTGGACAGCACGCGCTGCCTGTACACAAGGCAAACAGCGGCGGTGAGAGCCGGGAACCGCGTGAAGGGGGCGGTTTCACGCGGCGGATGTGCAAACCGCCCGATCGGGGTGGACTGCGAGAGCGTGTGTGATCCCACGCCGGTCGACATCGCCCGGACGGGCGGCGCAGGCGGAGCACGGGGGCCGTGCGCGCGTACCGCCGTGCGCGGTCAGGTCACGTCGTTCACCAGCACCGCGGCCCCGTCGAACCGGCCGGCCTTCAGATCCCTCAGTGCCTCGTCGGCCCGGGACAGCGGGTAGGTGTGCGTGGTGGCGCGCACGCCGTGCCGGGCGGCGAGGGCGAGGAACTCGCGGGCGTCCGCACGGGTGTTGGAGGTGACGCTGCGCAGTTCCTTCTCGTAGAACAGCTCGCTCTCGTAGTGCAGCGGCGGGGTGTCGCTGAGGTGGATCCCGGCGACCGCGAGGACTCCGCCCCGGTCCAGCGCCCGCAGCGCCACCGGGACCAGGTCGCCGGCCGGCGCGAACAGGATGGCGCTGTCCAGCGGCTCCGGCGGCAGCTCGTACGCCTCGCCTGCCGACGCCGCCCCCAGCTCCAGTGCCAGCCGCCGCGCGGCCGCACCCCGGGTCAGGACGTGCACCCGGGCACCCTCGGCCAGTGCCACCTGGGCACACAGATGGGCGCTGCCGCCGAACCCGTACAGACCGAGCCGCCCGCCGGGTGGGAGCGCGGATCGGCGCAGCGCCCGGTAGCCGATGATCCCGGCGCACAACAGGGGCGCGAGCGCCACGTCGTCCAGGTCGCCGGGCAGCGGATGCGCGAAGGCGGCCGGTACGGTCGTGTACTCGGCGTAGCCGCCGTCCGCGTCCCAGCCCGTGTACCGCGAGCCGGGGCAGAGGTTCTCCGCGCCACGCAGGCAGTAGGCGCAGGTGCCGTCCGTGTGCCGCAGCCAGGCCACGCCCACCCGGTCGCCGACCGTGAAGCCGCCGGCCTCTGTGCCGAGCCCGGCGACCTCGCCGACGACCTCGTGCCCGGGCGTCACGTCCGGCCGGCGCACCGGCAGGTCACCCTCCGTGACATGCAGATCGGTCCGGCACACCCCGCACGCCCGCACCCGCACCAGTAGCTCATCGGCGGCAGGCACCGGCACCGGCTTCTCGACGAACCGCAGCGGCCCCTCCTCGACCGGCCCCGGTGTGCTCACCGACCACGCGCGCATCGTCCTGTCCGTCATCGCGCTCCCCGTCCCGCCGACACCGTTTTCCCCCAGTCTGGAACGGACCGCGTCGTTCGGCGCGCGGTTCGCGCGGGGGATGGCTAGCGTGTGGAAGCGGACCCACCACCGATTCGGAGAGGCCGCAGTCATGGCGGTACAGCCAGAGGGAACCCCCTGTTGGGCCGATGCGATGTTCAGTGACGTCGAGGGAGCCAAGAGCTTCTACGGCGACGTCCTCGGCTGGACCTTCGGCGAGGCGTCGTCGGAGTACGGCAACTACACCCAGGCCTACGCGGACGGCAAGGCGGTCGCCGCCGTCGTCCCGCCCATGCCCGGGCAGGAGGGCCAGTCCCAGTGGTGCCTCTACTTCGCGTCCCCGGACGTCGCCACCACCGCGAGGCGGATCCGGGAGAGCGGCGGCGAGGTGCTGATGGAGCCGATGGAGGTGGGCGACTTCGGCTCCATGTGTCTGGCCCGCGACCCGAGCGGCGTCGTCTTCGGCGTCTGGCAGGCGGGCAGCCACGAGGGCTTCGAGGCGCCGCCCGAGCAGCCCGGCGCGTTCTGCTGGGCCGAGGTCTTCACCCGTGAGCCGGAGAAGTCCGACGCCTTCTTCCCCGCCGTCTTCCCGCGGTACACCGCGCAGCAGATGGAGCACGACGGGGTCGACTTCCGGATCTTCAACGTCTCCGAGGCTCCCGTCCTCGGCCGGATGAGGATGACCGAGGAGTTCCCGCCCGAGGTACCGCCGTACATCAACGTCTACTTCTCCGTCGCCGACTGCGACGAGGCCGTGTCGAAGGCCACCAAGCTCGGCGGGGTGCTGCGGTTCGGGCCGATGGACAGCCCGTTCGGCCGGTTCGCGGCCCTCAGCGACCCGCAGGGCGCGAACTTCTCGGTGATCGACGTCACCTCCACCCAGGGCGAGATGCCCAAGCTGACCGACGTCTGAGCGGGCACCCCTTCGGCCCATGGCATGATCGGAACATGCGTGAACGAGTAGTGGCCGCGTGCGACGGGGCTTCGAAGGGAAACCCCGGACCCGCGGGCTGGGCCTGGGTCGTCGCCGACGAGACGGAGAGCCCGGCCCGCTGGGAAGCCGGACCGCTCGGCAAGGCCACCAACAATGTCGCCGAACTCACCGCGCTGGAGCGTCTGTTGGCGGCGACCGACCCCGGCGTACCGCTGGAGGTCCGGATGGACTCCCAGTACGCCATGAAGGCCGTCACCACCTGGCTTCCCGGTTGGAAGCGCAACGGCTGGAAGACCTCGGCCGGCAAGCCGGTCGCCAACCAGGAGCTCGTCGTACGCATCGACGAGCTCCTGGCAGGGCGCACCGTCGAGTTCCGCTATGTGCCGGCCCACCAGGTCGACGGCGACAAGCTCAACGACTTCGCCGACCGCGCCGCGAGCCAGGCGGCCACCGTCCAGGAGGCGGCGGGCAGCGACCTCGGCTCGCCCGAGCCGCCGTCCGCCCCGGACACCCCCGCCAAGGCGCCGCGCCGCCGCCCCACGGCTGCCAAGAAGAGCGGCGGCGGTTCCTCCTCGCGCACCATCAAGGCGAAGTTCCCGGGCCGCTGCCTGTGCGGCCGCTCCTACGCGGCGGGCGAGCCCATCGCCAAGAACGCGCAGGGCTGGGGCCACCCCGAGTGCAGGGATCAGGCCGCGTCGAACGTGTAGTGCGGGGTGTGGTCCAGCAGGTCCGCGGGCCGCACATCGTTCCACGGCTTCATCGTGTCGTTGAGGTCGACCACGTCCGCCGTCCCGGCGGCGGGCAGATAGCGGGAGGCGGGATGCCGGCGCTGCCAGTGCGCCCACAGCTTGTCCACGTAGGCGTGGTGCAGCCAGAACACCGGGTCGTTGGGCGAGACCCCGGTCGCCATCTGGCCGCCGACCCATACATGCACCCGGTTGTGCAGATTGACCCCGCGCCACCCCTCCAGGTGGTTGCGGAAGCCGTCCGAGCCGCTGTTCCAGGGCGCCATGTCGTACGTCTCCATCGCCAGCACCGAGTCCACCTCGGCCCGGGTCGGCAGCTGACGACCGCCGCCGCCGAGCGCCCGGCGCAGATAAGTACGGCCGTCTATGCGGACGTTGATCGGCCAGTTGCCGGTCGAGGCGGCGAACGGACCGTCCATCACCCGCCCGTCCAGGCTCCGCCCGGTGCCGCCGAGGAAGTCCGGCGCCCACAGTGAGGCACGCGCCGTGCGGTCGGCGCTCCAGTCCCAGTAGGGCAGCGCGACCGAGGCGTCCACCTGCTGAAGGGCGCGCTCGAAGTCGAGCAGGAATCTGCGGTGCCAGGGCAGGAAGGACGGCGAACGGTGGCCCGTGCGCTCGCCGTTGTCGGTGTCGGACACGATGAAGGCGTTGTGCGTGGTGACGAACTCGTCGTAGCGGCCGGTGCGCTTGAGCTCCAGGACGGCGGCGACGAAACGGCGCTTCTCGTCGGCGGTCAGGGCCGCCTGGTTCTTGCGGACGGTCATGTGCGAAGGCTCCCGAAAGTGCTTGAGGGGCGGGTCAGTTGGCGGGGAACGGCAGGAGGGCGGCACCCTGGAGCTCGTCGACCGCGGCCCGTGCGGCGGCGCGCGGGGTGGGCACCGGGTCGTAGTGGCTGACGACGCTGATCCAACTGCCGTCGGCGTTGCGCATCACATGCAGCTCCACCCCGTCGACGAACACGGCGTAACCCGCGCCGTGGTGGTCGTGGTGCCCGCCGCCCGAGCGGGCCCGGCCCTGTATCCGGCGGCCCTGGTAGACCTCGTCGAAGGGCGCGGGGGAGGAGCCGGGGTGGTGACCGGCTTCGGCGGCCCGGGCGGCGGGGGCGGCGAGCGTGGCGGCGCCGGAGGCGGTGGCGAGGGCGGCTGCGGCGGTGAGCGCGCGGCGACGGCTGAGTTCCGGCATACGGATCTCCCGGTTCGGTTCGGCTGTTGACTCCGCATGCCTATCGGGAGGGGTGAGACCGGGAGAAATCCCTCAGGGGTGGTTGGCTACGATCCGGACAATTACCCACATGTCATGCAAGATTGAACCAAGATGATCTTGCCGTGTCGATGGCGGAGCGTCCACCGGAATGGGCAATTCCTTCTCCCGGGAGTCCTGATTCGAGTGGTCTTTCGCGGACGGGTGCGTCACCGGTGGCCTGGGTCACGCCCGGAAAGTGACGCGATCCGGAAGCCGGGCCGCGAGCACCCGCACTGCCGCTCTCCGTCCGTGTCGGGGGAGGGTGGCAGACTGACGCCATGGACGAGCGCACATTCGGCAGGTCTCAGCAGCACGCATCCGTGGTCGGTCTCGGCACCTGGCAACTGGGGGCCGACTGGGGCGACGTGGACGACAAGGAAGCCCTCGCGGTGCTGGAGGCGGCGGCCGAGACAGGGGTGACCTTCTTCGACACCGCCGACGTCTACGGCGACGGCCGCAGCGAGGAGACCATCGCCCGCTTCCTGCGCGGCCGGCCGGATCTGCACGTCATGGTCGCCACCAAGATGGGCCGTCGGGTCGACCAGATCCCG
Organism: Streptomyces cupreus; assembly: GCF_014257025.1. Lineage (GTDB taxonomy): Bacteria > Actinomycetota > Actinomycetes > Streptomycetales > Streptomycetaceae > Streptomyces > Streptomyces cupreus. The sequence continues at coordinate 47,227 of NZ_JACMSF010000039.1, read as the reverse complement.
GAGAACTACGTCCTGGACAACTTCCGCGCCTGGAACGACCGTTCCCGCCGCAACCTCGGCGTCGACCGGATCGACCTGGTGCAGCTGCACTGCCCGCCGACCCCCGTCTACTCGTCGGACGAGGTGTTCGACGCCCTGGACACCCTCGTCGCCGAGGAGCGCATCGCCGCCTACGGCGTGAGCGTGGAGACCTGCGAGGAGGCGCTCACCGCGATCGCCCGCCCCGGCGTGGCGAGCGTGCAGATCATCCTCAACGCCTTCCGTATGAAGCCCCTGCGCGAGGTGCTCCCGGCCGCCCAGGAGGCGGGCGTCGGCATCATCGCCCGGGTCCCGCTCGCCTCCGGCCTGCTGTCCGGCAAGTACACGAAGGACACCGTCTTCCCGGAGAACGACCACCGCACCTACAACCGGCACGGCGAGTCCTTCGACGTCGGCGAGACCTTCTCCGGCGTGGACTACACGACCGGCGTGGAGACCGCCGCCGAGTTCTCCGCCCTCGCCCCGGAGGGGTACACCCCCGCCCAGCTCGCCCTGCGCTGGATCATCCAGCAGCCCGGCGTCACCACGGTGATCCCCGGCGCCCGCTCGCCCGAGCAGGCCCGAGCCAACGCCGCCGCGGCCGAGCTCCCCGAGCTTTCGGAGCCAACGCTCGCCGCGATCCGTGACCTCTACGACCGCCGGATCAAGGACCGGGTCGAGAACCGCTGGTAGCGGTTTGAACGATCAATGCCGGGTCACCCGGATGCCATGGCGCAAGCGACACAGAGACGCTCCGGCCGTGATGAGACCGAGGACGAGCGTGCCGACCGGATGTGGTCCGAGCTCATCCAGGAGGTCCGGGTGGCCCAGATGGGCGTGCAGATCCTGTTCGGCTTCCTGCTCACCGTCGTGTTCACCCCGACCTACGCCGACCTGGGCGACACCGAGCAGGCCATCTACATCGTGACCGTGGTGGTCGGTGCCACCTCCACCGGCGCCCTGATCGGACCCGTGTCCCTGCACCGGCTGGTGTCCGGTCGGCGCATCAAACCCCGGGCGGTGGAGTGGGCGTCCCGGCTGACCTTCGTCGGCCTGGTGCTGCTGCTGATCACCATGACGGCGTCACTGCTGCTGATTCTGCGGGTCGCCACCCACAACGCGTTCGTACCGTGGCTGGTCGCGGGCGTTGTGCTGTGGTATCTGCTGTGCTGGTTCGTCCTGCCGTGGTGGGTGCGGCACCGCTACACGTCGAACGAGTGACTGAGTACGGCTACTCGGCCGCGCCGGTGCCCTTGGCGCCGCGCAGCGCGGCGATGCACGAGGCGATGGCCTGCTGGAGATCCTCCAACTGCTGCACCATGTCGTCCTCGACGAACTCCTGCACGTCGTCGAAGGTGAGCTCCTCGAAGACCTTCGTCGCCTTCTGGAGGCTGCTGTAGAACTTCGTCCGGCGTTCCTGGACGCGGAGTTCGGGGTCGGCCTCCACCGTCTCGGCGACCAGGGTCTTCATGGTGTCGTAGGCCTCGCCGGCCCACTCGCCGGTGTCCTCGTCCTCGTCCAGTTCGTCGAGCAGCGACAGATGCCGCTCCGCCTCCTGGCGCAGGTCGGCGGGCGCGTCGATGGTCTGCCCGGCGGGGGTCTTGACCTGTCCGGACTCCGCGATCTGGCGGACGTAGCCGATGCGGTCGGCGGCCCGGCTCTCGCTGGCGACGGCCTTCTTCAGGTCGTCGGTGCGCACGACGTCCCGGGCCAACTCGGCCTGGAGCTCCGGGTCTTCCTTGATCCGGTCGAGCAGCGCGCTGCGGGCGGCGCGGGCGGTGGAGGGGTCGGCGAGGATCGCGGCACGCAGCGCGGTGGGGTTCTCCGCGACCTCCAGCGCCTTCGTCGGCCGGATGCCCTCCGCCTCGGCGGCCTCGGCGATGGCGGTGCCGCGCTCGGAGGTGGCGCTGTTGCGGGAGACGTAGTAGCTCAGCCACACATCGGAGTCCGGCAGCTCCACCTCCGCGCCCGGCCGGAGCGCCTCGAAGTGCGGGACGAGACCGTCGTCGGCGGCCCGGTCCCAGGCCTTGTAGTAGCGCATGACACGCTCGGGCGAGCAGCCGGCCAGCTCGGCGAACACCTTCGCCGACACCTTCGGCGTCTCGTCGGCGCTCTGGCCGCCGGGGCGCACGCTGCGTGCCACCATCAGGCCGAAGGCCCATCCGCCGGTGCGCGCGTACGCCCCGAACTCACGCGCGTCCCGCGCGACGAGGTCGGACAGCGGCGCGGGGGACGTCTCGGACGGGGCGAACGCTAGGGTCACGGAGGCTCTCCTGGGTCTTGGCCGGATCACGGAAGCGCACTGGCGCAGACCGGAGCCTATATGCGCCCGGGCACGGGAAACGGCCTGGTGGGTAGGGATGCCGTCATGACGACTCGCGTACTGCCCTCCAGCACGCCCGCCTCCCAGGGCGTCGACGCCTGCGGTGTGCAGGCCTTCCTCGACGCCCTCGAAGACGACCCCGAGACAGAACCGCACAGCCTCATGATCATGCGGCACGGCAAGCTCGTGGCCTCCGGCTGGTGGGCGCCGTACTCCGCCGCACGTCCGCACCTGCTGTACTCGCTCAGCAAGAGCTTCACCTCCACCGCAGCCGGATTCGCCGTCGCCGAGGGGCTGCTGCGGCTGGACGACCCGGTGATCTCGTACTTCCCCGAGTTCGACGCCGAGGTCACCGACCCGCGCAGCCGCGCGATGCTCGTGCGGCATGTGGCGTCGATGGCCAGTGGCCACGAGGCCGAGACCCTGGACCGGGCCCGCGCGCTGGACCCCGACGACCTGGTGCGGGGGTTCCTGCGGCTGCCGCCCGACCGGGATCCGGGGACCGTCTTCGCGTACAACCAGCCCACCACCTACACCCTCGCCGCGATCGTCCAGCGCCTGACCGGCCAGTCGCTCACCGACTATCTGCGTCCCCGGCTCTTCGACCCGATCGGCATCGGCGAGGTGGCGTGGGTGCGGGACCGGACGGGCCGGGAGATCGGCTTCAGCGGGCTGCACGCCACCACCGACGCGGTGCTCCGGCTGGGGCAGCTCTATCTGGGCGGCGGGATGTGGGAGGGGCGGCGGGTGCTGCCCGAGTCCTGGGTCGCCGAGGCCACCCGTACGCACACGGCGAACGATGACGGCCCCATGGGCGGGAAGGACTGGCGGCAGGGCTACGGTCTGCAGTTCTGGATGTCGCGGCACGGCTACCGCGGTGACGGCGCGTACGGCCAGTTCTGTCTGGTGCTGCCCGAGCAGGACGCCGTGATCGCGACGACCGCGGCGACCGAAGACATGCAGAAGATGCTGGAGATGGTCTGGACGCATCTGCTGCCCGCGTGCGGACCGGAGCCGCTGTCCGGCCGTGAGGCCGCGGACGCGGCCCTGGCCGAGCGGCTGGCGGGGCTCGCGCTGCCGCCGGCCGTGGGCAAGCCCGCGCCGCAGGAGTGGTCCGCCGTCGCCTTCGGCTCGGACTGGATCTCCGCGGAGGTCACCGCTACCCCGGACGGCCACCGGCTGACGCTGATCGAGGACGGCCACCGGCTGGAACTGCGGCTCGCGGAGAGCGGCTGGAGCGTCGCCGAGGAGCCGGTTCCCACCGCCGTGAGCGGCGGCTGGACCGACCCCGACACCCTGGAGGCGGAGGTGGTCTTCCTGGAGACGCCCCACCGCCTCGCCGTGACCTGCTCGCTGCCGGACCGCACCTGCACGGCCCGCTGGCGCACCCAGCCCCTGCACCCCCGGCCGCTCAGCGCGATGGGCGTGCCCGGCCGTTCAGCGTGACGGCTCCTTGAAGGTGCGCAGGGCGGCGGCCAGGGCCTCGCGGTTGTCGGCGTCGTCCCAGTCGGCCGCGGGCGCCGTCCAGCGCAGCGAGTAGCCGCGGCCGCCGCCGAGGAGGTAGCCCCGGCCGAAGGTACGCACCCGGGTGCCGTCGGCGTCGGCGAGCCACTCCATCTCGGCGGCATTCCGGCCCCGGTACGTCGTCGCCCGGATCTCGCCGATCCTCCGGTAGTCGCCGCCCTGCTTCAGGCCGGGCTCCACATCGCGCCAGACGGCGACGGGATCGGGGCCCACCCGCTCGCTGTAGGTGACGGTGAGCGTGCGCGCGTCGCCCTCCGCGCCGAGCACCACGCGGTACGCCAGATCCGAGACCCGGTCGGTGCTCAGCGGCCGCCAGCCCGCCGGGAGCGTGACGGAGAAACCCTCGGGGGAGTCGTAGCGGCGGAAGGGGGATTCCGAGGGGGTGGGGGTCGGCGTGGGGGAGGGGCTGGGGGAGGCGGGCGCGGTGGCGGACGGGGTCGGGCTCGGCTTCGGCCCGGCGGCGGGGGAGTCGGAGCCGCCGGGCAGCCGGTCGGTCACCGCGAGGACGGCGACCACGACGGTGACGACGGCCAGGGCGGTCCCCGCGATCATGGCCCGGTTGCCCAAGCCCGGGCAGTGTGTGTACCGGCCGCGCAGCCGCGGGCTCGGCACGGTCGCCGCGGTCTCCTCGTCGAGGACGCGGACGAAGGCCTCACGGACCACCGGGCGGGGCAGCCGTTCCAGGGCGTCCTTGCGCAACAGCCCCTGTACGGCCTGGGTGAGCGGCCCGGCCCGCACCGGGGTGCGCAGCGGCAGCCGGTCCACGCCCTTCAGCGTGGCCTCCGGCCGCCCCCGGTCCCGGAACGGCGGGCGCCCCTCCACCATCGTGTAGAGCAGCGCGCCCAGCGCCCACAGATCGCCGGCCGGCCCGATCGGCTCGTCCCGTGCCTGCTCGGGGGAGGCGTAGGCGGGCGCCGCCAGCCGGGGCGCGAGGGTGGCGCCCGCCAGCCCGAAGCCGGTGAGCACGACGGACCCCTCGTCGCGCACGAACACCTGGGCGGGGCTGAGTTCGCCGTGTGCGATGCCCTGGCCGTGCGCCGTCTCCAGCACATCGAGCAGCTGCAGACCGATGCGCGCGGCCCGGACGTAGTTCAACGTGCCTTGCTGGGAGAGGAGTTCGCTCAGCGGCACCCCGTCGATCCACCTGGTGACCACCCACAGTGTCCCCGACTCCTCGACGGCGTCGATGACTTCGCCGACCCGGTGGGGCAGCATCAGCGCCATCCGCTCGGAGGTGCGGATGACCCGCGCGATGATCCGGCGCGCCTCCTCCCCGTCCGGAACCTCCGGCAGCCCAATCTGGGTGACCAGGACGGGCCGCACCACCCCGATGTCCTCCCCGTACCAGCAGACGCGGTTGGTCTCCCGGCTGACGACCTCGACGAGCCGGAATCTCCCGGCGACCAACACGGGTGTGGAGACGTGCGCCTTGACCATGGTCATCCCTCGCTGAACCCCTGGCTCTCACCTTTCCCAGAGGTACGGCGGGTGTGACGGGGTGTGTTCAAGGATCCGCCGAGCGAGATGCGCCGATTCCCGTTTGTTCATCGGTGTCGAACACGCGTGTCACAGGTCGCGACGCACCAGGAAGGCCAGCAGCGACCGCAACTCCCCGGCCGCGCCCGCCTCCAGGGGTACGGCGTCCAGGGCGGCCTCGGCGACGGCGATCCGGCGCCGGGCCTCGCGCAGCGCTGCCGACCGGCCGCCCGCCTCCTCGATCAGCGCGGCCGCGGCGCCGAAATCCTCGCCGGAATCCAGGAGTTCGGCCAGGCGCCGGGCCACAGGCGTGTCGAGCGCGACGAGCACCGGGAACGTCTTCTTGCGTTCCCGCAGATCACCATGGACGGGCTTGCCGGTGACCGCGGGATCGCCCCAGATGCCGAGGACGTCGTCGACGATCTGGAAGGCGACGCCGAGGTCGCGCCCGGCCCGGTCCAGCGCGGCGACCGTCGCGGGCGGCGCCCCGCCGAGCGCGGCACCCAGCGCGGCGGCACAGCCCAGCAGAGCGCCCGTCTTGTGCCCGGCCATCGCCCGGTACTCCTTCGGCCGCACCCGCTCGGGCCCCGTCCAGGGGCGGGTCGCGAACAGCAGGTCGTCGGCCTGCCCGCGCACCAGGTCGCCGAGCGCCACCGACAGCAGTCGTACGGCGCCGCCGCTCCCGGGTGCCGCGGCGAGGGTCTCGACGGCCAGCGCGAACAGGGCGTCGCCCGCGAGGACGGCCGGACCGGTGCCGTACGCCTTCCACACCGTGGGGCGTCGGCGGCGGGCCGTGTCGCCGTCCATGATGTCGTCGTGCAGCAGGGAGAAGGCGTGCACCAGTTCCACCGCCACCGCGGCGGTCGTCCCGGCCTCGATGGGGCCGCCCACCGCCTCGGCGCCGAGCACGGCCAGCGCCTGCCGCACGCCCTTGCCTTCGGAGGCGGCGACGGGTGTGCCGCCCACCTCGCACCAGCCGAAGGAGTACGCGGCCATCTCGCCGACCCAGGGATGCAGCCGCCCCACGGCCTCGGCGAGCGCCGGACGGACCGACTCCCGGCAGCGGTCCAGTACGTGGACGCCCGCCAGGGGCGCCGTCGAGGGGAGGACCGTCACCGTACGACCTCCGCGCCGAGCTCCAGCTCCTCCTGTGCCCGGGCCACCATCTCCCGGGCGTGCTTCAGGCCGATCCGGTCCAACGTCCGTGCCAGTTCCGTCAGTTCGGCCTCCGTCTCGGCGCGGTCCCGGCCCAGCCGGGCCCTGGACTTGGCCAGGCCCAGGCGGGCCAGGGCCTGGCCGCGTGGTTCGCTCATGGCGCGGAACTCGTCGAGCGCCCGCTCGTACAGGTCCCGGGCCTCGGTGTAACGACCGGCGCGGTACAGGACGTTGCCGCGCATCTTGTGGTTGTAGGCGAGCGCGCTGGACAGGCTCATCGCCCGGCAGGTCGTCTCCGCCTCGGACAGCAGGGCGAGGGCCCGCTCGGTGTCCCCGTCCCGGACCGAGACGATGTCGGCGAGGCCGCGCAGCGCCCAGGCGTGTCCGCGCCGGTCGTCGGCGCGGGCGGCGATCTCGGCCGCCTCCTCGAACAGGGCGTACGCGGTGTCGTAGGAGCCGGTGTTGCGGTGGATCTGAGCGATGCCCTCCAGCGCCCACACCGTGTGCCGGGCCTCGCCGCGCCGTCGGGCCTCGGCCAGCAGTTGCTCGTGCAGCCGGGCCACGGCCTCGTAGTCGCCCTGGATCCGGCCGGTCTCGGCGAGGCCGGCCAGTGAGTACCCGCGGACCACGACGTCCCCGCCGCGCTCGCCGAGCTCCGCGGCGAGCTGGAGCAGCCGCCGGGCCAGCGCGAACTCGCCGCGCTGCCGGGCCAGGGTGCCGCCGCTCCACAGTGCCCAGGCCATCGCCGCCGTGTCCCCGGCGCGGCGGGCGGCGCGGTAGCTCGCCTTCCACGCCCGGTCCGCCTCTCCGATCTGACCGAGGCGCCGGTGCGCCTCGGCGACTGCGAGCCCGGAGCGCGCCGCCTCGCCGTGCCGCCCGGTCCGCTCGGCGGCCCGCAACTCCTCGGTACCGGCCGTCAGGACATCGGTGAGCGAGGAGTTCACGGACAGGGTGGTCAGGGCGCCCTGGTACTCCGGGGCGAATGCCTTGCCGTACATGGATCCCTTTCGGTCCGTATACACCACATCTATACATCGAGCGTATACATGATGTGTATAGGGCGTCGGAAACCAGCCCTGGCCCCCGAGGGACCAGGGCGGTGTCATCTGTTGCCGATCAAGACGTGGACGGAGCCGACAGGGTTGCCCGTGAGGCGCAGATCACCTCACGGACCGTCAGTGCTGCTGGGCCTTCTGCGGCGTCGCCTCACTCGGGCGTACGACGACGTAGCCCTCACCGCTCAGCATCAGCTGTACGGCCTCCCCGGAGCCGCCGCGCAGCATCGAGCCGATGGACTGGGACCGGTGCAGCGAGGTCCCGAGGCCCGCGCTCCAGCCGACGACCGCATCGGTGTCGACGTAGACCGGATACTGCCCCGATACCGGGATCACCAGCGGATTGCCCTCGCAGACCAGCCCCAGCCGGCCCTGTCCGGTGAACACACTGTTGAACAGGCCGCCGCCGGTGATGCCGGCCCCCTTCACGGTCGCGATCCGGTACGACAGCGAGGCGTCGAAGCACAGGACGTTACGGCCGTTGACGGTGAACTCGTCGCCGGGGTCGAGCTCGACGACGAAGCAGTTCTGCGCCTCGTGCGCGAACCAGGCCTCGCCCTGCCCGCGCACCGCCATCAGCGGCAGTCCCTCCCCGGTGACCGCGCGCTTGAGCATGCCGCCCACGCCCTGGCCCTTGCGCTCGAACTGGAGACTGCCGCGATAGGCGATCATCGCGCCCTGGCGGGCCAGCATCTCGCCGCTCACCGCGTATCTGATGCACTTGGCGTTCTCTACCGTCATGCCCGGCGCCGTGGCGGGCTGGACCATGTGCTCGCTGGAAAACAGGTCACCCTTCATGAGGGCATCGTGTCGCGGACGATGTCCTTCCGCCCAGACCGCGCGGCACCGTGCCTCAGGCGCCGAAGAGTTGGGTCCAGTACGTGCCCGCCTGGCCGCCGCCCGCGAAGCCGACGCCGATGTGCGTGAAGTCGCGTTTGAGGATGTTGGCGCGATGGCCGGGGCTGTCCATCCAGCCCTGTACGACCTCGGCGGGGGAGCGCTGACCGCAGGCTATGTTCTCGCCGATCGAGCGCCGCCGGGAGCCCGCCGCGGCCGCCCGGTCCCAGGGCTGACTGCCCTCGGGCGAGATGTGGGAGTAGAAGGCCCGCGCGACCATGTCCGCGCTGTGCGCCTGCGCGGCGGTGGTGAGGATCGGGTCGAGGGCGAGCGGGGGCAGACCGGCCCTCGCCCGCTCCCGGTTGGTGAGATCCACCACCTCCGTGGCGGTTCCGGCCAGATCGGCGGGGGTGAAAGGGCGGGCCCACAGCGCCGTCCAGTAGACGTCCCCGGAGCGGGCCGGGGCGTAGGCCAGTCCCGCGTGCGTGAAGGCCGGGTCGAGCAGGGTGCGCCTGGCCCGGTCGGAGCCCAGACAGTACTCGACGAACTCGGCGGGCGAGCGCGGGCCGGACACCAGATGCTCCCCGACGGTCAGATACGTGTATCCGGTGGCGGTGACGCGCGGGTAGAGGCCCTCCGCCTCCAGGCGGCCCCGCGCCGCCATGGCGACGGCATGGTCCCGCGCGGCGGAGGCCAGTCGGGCGTCCAGGGCGATGGATGGTGAACCGGCCGAGGCGCGGGCGGAGTTGACGAGGCCGACGAAACCGTCCGGGTCGGCGGGCGCGTCCTCGGTGACCTCCACCCCGAAGTCACGGGCGAGGCCCGCCAGTCCGTCGGCGTACCCCTGGCCCACAGCCCGCAGCTTCCAGCCGCCGCCACGCCGGTACAGCTCCGCGAGCAGCAGCACCGTCTCCTGCCGGGGCCGCGGCGGGGCGAACCGGGCAAGGGTACGGCCGCCCGCGCCGGTGACATGGAGCGTGGGGGCGGGCAGGCCTCCGAGGGCGGTGCCGGGGTCGGCGGGGCTGATCACGACCGTCACCCGGGTGGCGCCCGCGCGCAGCCGCGCCGGGTCGACGGTGAGCGTGTCGCCGTGCAGGCGCGCGCCCGGGGCCGTCGGCTGGTTGTAGAACACGAAGTCGCCGTCGCCGCGGACCTTGCCGCCGTCGTCCGTGATCAGCGCGGACACATCGAAGGGGCCGGGCACCCGGACGGCCACGGCGCCGCCCGGGAGGGGCACATTGCCCCCGGGGACCAACTCGCTCATCGGGCCGTCCTGGTGTCGTCGTACGCGTTCCGGTGGGAGGTGTCCGGAAAACGCGCGCCGCACCGCGAGGGTTCCCGCCCGTGCACTCAGTGCGCGGCGGCGCCCGGATCGATCCGCTCGCCGACCGAGGAACCGCGCGGCGCCTTCGGTGTCTTGCCGCAGAACGCCGACTCCAGCGTGCCCAGCATGGTGGTGTGCACCTTGCCGTTGTTGGAGGTGTTGGCGAGCGCCGCCAGGCTGCGCCGGCCGTCCTTGGAGGCGAACGCGTAGGTGTAGAAGCCCTGGACGGCACCCGTGTGCCCGTACACCGACACCCCGCACGACAGATCCCGGCGCCGCAGCCCGAGCCCGTACGCCTGACCCGAGCCCGCGGGCACCCACCGCTGCATCTGGGCGAGTTGCGCCGCCGAGGTCAGCCTGCCGCCGAGCAGCGCCGACAGGAAGGTGTTCAGGTCCCGTGCGCTGGAGACGACGGCGCCCGCGCTCTGCGCCCAGGAGACCGTCTGTTCGGTGGCGTCGACCAGCGCGGCGCCGGGCGTGTCCGGGGTGAGATAGCCGCGGGTGTGCCGGCCCGGGATCTTCGTGCCGGGATGGACGTAGAAGGTGTCGCCGAGCCGCAGCGGCTCGATGATCCGGTTCTGGTACTCGGTGTGCAGGGAGTTCCCGGTCAGCTTCTTGATGAGCATCCCGGCGACGACGAAGTTGGTGTTGGAGTACGCGTACGCGCCGCCCGGCGCTGTGGTGCGCGGTCTGGCCAGGGAGCGGGCCATCAGCTGCCGCAAGGTGAAGACCTTGGTGCGGACCGCCTCGAAGCCGGGAACCGTCTGGGCGAACATGTCGTTGGTGTAGTCGTACAGGCCGCTGCGGTGGCTCAGGACGTGGCGCACGGTGATCCGGTCGTCGGGCAGCAGCCCGGGCAGATAGCGGTTGACCGGGGCGTCGAGCTTCAGCTTCTTCTCGTCGACCAGTTGCAGCAGGACGACGGCGGAGAAGGTCTTGGTGACGCTGCCGATGCGGAAGCGGTCGCTGGTGTCGAGGGCGCGCCGGGTCTTCCGGTCGGCGATGCCCGCGGCCGTCGTGGAGACGATGCCGTGGTCGTCGATGCGTGCCAGCGCGCCCGGCGCGCCCTGCTGCATCGCGGTGCGCAGGACGCCGGGCAGGGCCGCGAGGTCGGGCTGGGGCTCCTGGGGTGCCGCGTGCGCCGGGGCCGCCAGGAGGGAGAGGAGGACCGCCGCCCCCAAAGCCGTGGCCCTGCCCACCGTTGCCGAATCCATCCGTGTCCTCTCTCCCTGCTGACACTCCGTCACGGCGACGCACAGTAGTGCCAGGGGGAGAAAGAAAGATGGTCATTCAGGGCATACACGGCCCTGGGTCGCCCGCACGGGCGACCCGGACGGCGTGGACGCTCAGCCGGACGCCGTCGGCTCCGGCGCGATCAGGCCCTCGCGGTAGGCGATGGCCACCGCCTCACCACGGCTCGCCGCGCCCAGCTTGGCGAGGATGTTGGAGACATGGACGCTGGCCGTCTTGCCGCTGATGAACAGCTCCTCGCCGATCTGCCGGTTGCTGCGGCCACGGGCCAGCAGCCGCAGCACGTCCTGCTCCCGGGCGGTCAGCGGCGAGGCGGTGTCGCCGCGCGCGTCCGACAGACGGCCCCGGCGGATCAGCGCATCCGCCCGTTCCAGCAGCGGCAGTGCGCCGAGCCGCGCGGCCGTCTCCCGTACCGCCGCCGCCTCGACGGCCGCCTCCTCGCGCCGCTCGGCCGTCAACAGGGCCTCGGCATGGCGGAGTCGGCAGCGCGCCAGCTCATAGGCGTCGCCGTAGTCGAACGCGGCCACCGCCTTGCCCCAGGCCTCCACGTCGGGCCCCGAACCCGCCCGCAGCCACTCGGCCTCGGCGCGGGCCAGCCACGCCATGCCCTCCGGCCCCTGGGGCGCGTGGTCCGTGCCGCGCACGGCGGAGGCGCGCGCCAGCTCCACCAGTTCCGTCGCGGTGTCCGCCCAGCGCCGGGCCCCGGCCTCGTCGCCCTTCAGCCGCAGTTCGACGGCCCGGTCGGAGACGGCGGACAGGGCGAGCGCGGCGAGCCGTACCGTCACATCGGGGCGGACGCCCGCGTCGTCGGTGAGCGCCTCGACGGTGAACCGCATCCGCTCGACCGCCGCCTCCGGGTCGCCCGCCAGCGCGGCGGCGTCGGTCCGCACGATGCCCGCGACCAGTGTGCCCATCCAGTCGAACGGCCCCTCCTGGAGCGCCTTGGCCCGGTCGGCGACCGTGAGGTCACCGCGGGCCAGCGACACGTACCAGGCGGGCGCGGTCGCGTACCCGCCCGCCGTCGGCAGCGCCTCGGTGTCGGTCGCCGCGTCCCGGACGCACTCGTCCCAGCGGCCCAGCGTGTACAGCACCACCAGCCGCAGGTAGCGCATCTCCAGCGGATACGCGGAGGACAGCAGCCCGGAGCGGCGGGCGCGGTCCAGGCCCTCGGTCAGCCACGGCAGGCACTCCTCCAGCTCGCCCGCCTCGAAACTGCCCACGGCGAGGTTGAACAGGGCACGCAGCTCCACCGGCGCGTTGCCCGAACCGCGCGCCAGGTCCCGGGCCTCACGCAGCCGCGCCCTGCCCTGCGGACTCCGTCGCCCGCCGCCTTCCAGGGCCGCCAGGGAGACCAGCAAATCGGCCCGGGCGTCCGTGACGCCCAGCCGCTCGGCGACGGCGAGCGCCTCGTGGGCCACCCGCAACGCCGTGTCGGTCGCCCCTACATGACGCGCCGCCAGGACATGGGTGGCGGCCGCCCACACCCAGGTGGGCGACGGGGGCTCGGCGGGGATCAGGGCGAGCGCCTCGCTGCTGTGGGCGTAGGCCGCGCTCAGGTTGTCGACGGTCATCAGATTGCCCGCGAGGGTGTAGCGGACCCGGGCGGCAAGCTCCGAGTCCTCCTCCTGGTCGACCCCTGCCAGTGCGGACCGGGTCAGCGCGACCGCGCGGTGCGCCGCACCGGCGTGCGCGGCCGCCGAGGAGGCGCGCAGGGTGAGTGTCACCCGGTTGTGGCCCTCGCCCGAGGGCCGCGCGGACGGGTCCACCGCCGACCACAGATCGAGCGCCGCCTCCAGATGCCGCAGCTCCTCGGCGGGCGCGCCGACCCGGCGGGCGTGGTCGGCGGCCTCCAGCGAGGCGGTGAGCGCCTCGGCCAGGTCATGGCTCTCGCGGTAGTGGTGGGCGCGCTCGGCGGCGGTCTCGGCCCGCCGCGGCCGCTCGGTGAGCAGCCGGGCGAACGCGCCGTGCAGCCGGGCCCGTTCGCCGGGCAGCAGATCGGCGTAGACCGCCTCGCGCGCGAGGGCGTGGCGGAAGGAGTACGTGTCACCGTCCCCGGGGACCAGCAGCTGCCGCCCGAGGGCCTCGCGCAGCGCCGACTCCAGCTCGGCCTCGGGCAGGCCCGCGGCCTCCCGCAGCAGATCGTGCTCGACGCGCCGCCCGGCGACCGCGGCGGTGCGCAGCACCTGCTGGGCGGTGTCGGAGAGCTGCTCGAAGCGGATCAGCAGGACGTCGGCGAGTCCGCTGGGCACACCGCCGGCCTCGGTGTCCGTGGCCGCGAGGAGCTCTTCGGCGTAGAAGGCGTTGCCCTCGGCCCGCTCGACGATCCGGCGGACCGTGGTCTCCGGCAGCGGACGCTCCTCCAGAGCCCGCACCAGCCGGGCCACCTCGGCGTCGGCGAGCGGCCGCAGCTCAAGACGCTCCACCGCGGGCAGCCGTACGAGCTCCGCCAGCAGCGGGCGCAAGGGGTGCCGTCGGTGCAGATCGTCCGAGCGGTAGGAGGCGAGGACCGCGACTCCGCCTGTCGGCCGCTGGAACACACCCCGGCTGAGCAGGAACCGCAGCAGGTCCCGGGAGGACTGGTCGGCCCAGTGCAGGTCTTCCAGGACGAGCAGCAGAGGGGCTGTGTCCGCCAGGTCGGCCAGCAACCCGGCCATGCCCTCGAACAGTTGCAGCCGGGAGTCCCGCGCGGCGTCCGTACCGCCGCCCAGCATCCGGTCGACCACGGGATGAGCAGCCAGCACCTCGGCCAACCGCGCATCCCCGGCGATCACGCCGAGCACCTCGGTGAACGGCAGATACGGCAGCCCGACGTCGCCCAGATCGACGCAGTGCCCCGACAGAACGGTCATCCCGTCCCGGGCGGCCCGAGCGACGACTTCGTCCAGCACCCGCGTCTTGCCGACCCCGGCATCCCCGGCCACGAGCACGGCCCGAGCCTCACCGCCACGGGCCCGCTCAAGCACACCGAGGAGCCGGGCGAGTTCCTGGTCGCGGCCGACGAGAGGGGTGGCGGGAGACAAGTTCTGCGTCACTTGCTCATCCTGGCATGCGTGTTCGGAAAGCTCCCACGCCTCTCAGGCGCCCCGCAGCACCTGAGCCCAGTCCGCAGGCACCCGTCCCGCGGGCCCCGGCGAAGGCTGGTCCGCCGGATGACTGACCGGCGGCGCCAACTCGGGCCCCGACTCGTACAGGTCGGACGAGCTGTAGTCCCAGAACCACCCCTCGCCCGGCTCGTAACTCTGCACCACAGGATGCCCCGTGGCCTTGAAGTGCGCGGTGGCGTGCTTCGCGGGAGAGGAGTCGCAGCACCCGATGTGTCCGCACTGGGCGCAGCGCCGCAGATGGAACCACCACCCCCCGTCCTGGTCGCACTCGACGCAGCCCGCGCCGCTCGGCGGGACGCTGGGGTCGATGCCGTCGTGGCCGGTCATGCGGGCTCCTCGGGTGTGTCGTCGTCCGTGGCGGTGAGGGGAAGCAGTACCTGGAAGCGTGTGTCGCCCGGTGCGGACTCGACCTGGAGCGTGCCGTGGTGCTTGTTGACCACGATCCGCCAGGAGATGTCCAGACCGAGCCCGGTGCCCTCGCCCACGGGCTTGGTGGTGAAGAAGGGGTCGAAGATCCGGCCGCGGTTCTCCGGCGGGATCCCGACGCCGGTGTCGCGGAACTCCACCAGCAGCCGGTCGTGGTCCCGTGCCGTCCGCACGGTCAACGCCCCTTCCCCGCCAGCGCTGTTGATCGCGGAGACCGCGTTGTCGATGAGGTTCGTCCACACCTGGTTGAGTTCCGCCGGGTAGGCGGGGATCTCCGGGAGGGTGTGGTCGTACTCCTTGACGACCTTGATCTGCGGGCCGATCTTCCCGGAGAGCATCAGCAGGGTGCTGTCGAGGAGTTCGTGCACGTCGACGTTGCGGAAGGGCGCGCGGTCGAGCTGGGAGTACTGCTTGGCGGCGTCGACCAGATGCGAGATCCGGGTGGTGGAGTCCTCGATCTCGCTCATCAACAGCTCGGTCTCGACCGTGTAGTTGAGCCAGCCGATGGCCCCGGGCAGGATGTCCTCGTCCACGGCCGCGGCGACCTGCTCCAGCCAGTCGACGTCAAGTCCGGCCTGTACGAAGGTCGGTGCGAGCCGCCAGCCCTCCGGAATGTCGTGGTCGTCGAGCCAGTCGCTGAGCGCGTCCTCGCGGTCGGCCGCCTCCAGCGGGCTCAAGGTGGGCGCCTTGCCGACGCGTTCGGCGGTGCGGTCCTGGATCTCGATGAGGCTCGCCAGGCTCTCGCGCGGATAGGGGCCCGAGGAGATCACCGCCAGCTTGTGCCGCATCTTCGCCACCCGCTCGCGCAGCGTGGCCGTGGCCCGTACGGCCGCCGCCGCGGGGTTGTTGAGCTCGTGGGTGAGCCCGGCCGACAACGAGCCGAGCGCCAGCAGCCGTTCACGCTGTCCGATGACCCGCTGGCTGTTCTTCGAACCGAAGAACAGTCCCTCCAGCAGATGCACCGCCATCGGGAACCACTCCTGCATGATGGCCGCGAACGTGTCCGCGGGGAGCACGAAGAAGCGCGTCGGCTCCGTGACCCGCATGGAGCTGTTGTAGACCTGCCGCGCCCGGTCCCCGAGGTAGGCCTGCATGGCCCCCGAGTACACCCCTGGCTGCGAGGACCGGGCCACCTCGACGTCGTCCCCGCCGACCCGGCGCGACAGCACCACCGTGCCCTCGATCATGACGTAGAAGCAGGTGGCCGGATCGCCCTCGGCGTACACCGGTCCGGCCTCGAACTTCTCCACCCGCCCCTCGGCGCACAGTCTGCCGAGCTGTTCGGGGGAGAGCTTCTCGAACAGGAACAGCGAGCCGATCTCCGCGGGGCTGCACGGCATGGGCTGTCCGCTCACGACTGCTCCAGGTAACGGTGGACGAGCATCACGGCCATGGCTCCCTCTCCTACGGCGGAGGCGACGCGCTTCGCGGACTCGGCGCGCGCGTCGCCGGCCACGAACACCCCGGGCACATTGGTCTCCAGGTGGTACGGCGGCCGGTCCAGCTCCCAGTCCGCCGGCGGCCGTCCGTCGGGGGTGAGGTCGGGCCCGGCGAGGATGAAGCCGTTGCTGTCGCGCAGCACGGTGCCGTCGAGCCAGTCGGTCAGCGGGGCGGCGCCGATGAACACGAACAGCCACTGGGCGTCGATGAGTTCGGTGTCCCCGGTCTCCGTGTCGCGCAGCGTGAGCTGCTCCAGGTGACCGTCGCCGTGGGCGGCCTCGACGACCGTCCTCGGGCGGACGGAGATGTTGGGTGCCTCGTTGATCTGCTGGATCAGATAGTGCGACATCGACGCCGACAGATCCGCCCCGCGCACCAGCAGCGTCACCGACTTGGCGCCCTTGGACAGGTACATCGCCGCCTGCCCGGCGGAGTTGGCGCCGCCGACGATGTACACGTCCTGGCCCTGGCAGGAGGGCGCCTCGGTCAGCGCGGAGCCGTAGAACACTCCGCAGCTGGTCAGTTCGGCGCAGCCGGGCGCCCTCAGCTGCCGGTACGACACTCCGGTCGCCAGGATCACGCTGTGCGCGGCGATGGCCGAGCCGTCGGAGAACCGTACGATGCGGGCGGCGCCGCTGGCCTCCAGGGCCGTGACCTCGCGCGCGGTGAGGACCTCGGCGCCGAACTTGGCGGCCTGCCGGCGGGCGCGGTCGGTGAGCTGGGCGCCGGAGACGCCGTCCGGGAAACCGAGGTAGTTCTCGATCCGCGAGCTCTGCCCGGCCTGTCCACCGGTCGCCGACCGCTCCACGAGCACGGTCCGCAGCCCCTCGGACGCACCGTACACGGCGGCTCCGAGCCCGGCCGGACCGCCGCCGATGACGACGAGGTCGTAGAAGTCGGCGGTGGGCGTGGTTGCAAGACCGACATGCGAGGCGAGCTCCGGCACGTCCGGCTCGACCAGCGGGATCCCCTCCGGGGTGATCACCAGCGGCAGCCGCTGCCCGTCCTGCCCGGCGGCGGCGAGCAGCCGCTGCCCCTCGGGCTCGTCGGACGAGTACCAGCGGTAGGGCACCTGGTTGCGGGCGAGGAACTCCCGTACGTCGGAGGACCGAGCCGACCACCGATGCCCGACGACCTTGGTCGCGGGAACGGGCCGGAAGTCACTGCACCGCCAGGCCTCCAGCAGATCGTCCAGGACGGGGTAGAGCTTCTCCTCGGGCGGATCCCAGGGCTTGAGCAGGTAATGATCGAGATCTACGACATTGATGGCGTCGATGGCCGCGCTGGTGTCGGCGTAGGCGGTGAGCAGGATCCGCCGCGCGCCGGGATGGATGTCCATGGCCCGTTCGAGGAACTCGATGCCGTTCATCTGCGGCATCCGGTAGTCGGCCAGGATCACGGCCACGAGATCGCCGCGCAGCTTCAGCTCCCGCAGCGCCTCCAGCGCGGACTCCCCGGACTCCGCGCGCACGATCCGGTACGACTCGCCGTAGCGCCGCCGCAGATCCCGGGCGACGGCGCGGGAGACCCCCGGGTCGTCGTCCACGGTAAGGATGACGGTCCGCGCGGATTCGGCGGCCTGTGCCATACGTCTCCCACCCCAGTGGTTCCGTTGCCCCGACCCGGCGAGGACAGCCACCGGGCCGACTGTGGCCATCGTATGTTCGATCGTGCCGCTTCGCTCAGGTATGTCGTCAGCGGCGGCGCGGGGCCAGGACGCAGAACTCGTTGCCCTCCGGGTCCGCGAGCACCACCCACGGCTGCCGGCCCTGGCCGACGTCCGCGTGGCGGGCGCCCAGGGCGAGGAGGCGGGCGACCTCGGCCTCCTGGTCGTCCGGGCGGAAGTCGAGGTGCAGCCGGTTCTTGATCGTCTTCCCCTCCGGGACCGGGACGAAGACGAGGCCCGGGAGGCGGTCCGGATCCGGGCGGATCTCGTACTCGTCGGGGGCGTCGTTCAGGACCGTCCAGCCCAGGGCCTGCGCCCACCAGGTGCCCAGGGCCAGCGGGTTCGCCGCGTCCACGACCACTTGTTCCCACTGCAACGTCATGCGCGCAGGGTAGTGAAGACTGGGGGCACGGACGTGACCGCGACACAAGGAGGCAGCCGCAATGACGCGCCCGATCACGGCAGGATTCGACGGAACCGAGGAGAGCCTCGCCGCGCTGGGGTGGGCGGCGCGGGAGGCGGTTCGGCGGGGGCTCGCGCTGCGGGTGGTGCATGCCTGGCGGTTCCAGCCGTTGGAGGCGCTCGAAGAGGCCGATCCGGACGCGCAGGCCCAGTGGGCGCGGGAGGCGGTGGCGCAGGCCGCCCAGGACATCGGTGAGCGGCATCCGGGCCTGGACGTGTCGACCGACGTGCTCGAAGGCGGGCCCGTCGACGCACTCGTCGCCGCCGCCGTGGACGCCGAGATGCTGGTGCTCGGGTCGCGCGGGCATGGCGCCGTCGTCGGGTTCCTGCTGGGCTCCGTCGGACAGCAGGTGATCGTCGAGGCCGAGCGGCCCGTCGTGCTGGTGCGCGCCGGGGACAAGCCCTCCGCCGAGGTTGCCGGGCACGAGATCGTCGTCGGTCAGCACGGTGAGCCGGAGGACAGCGCGGCGGCGCTGCGGTTCGCGTTCGAGACGGCCGCCGCGCGCGGTGCCACCGTGCGGGCCGTCCGGGCCTGGACGCTGCCGCCGCTGTTCGCGTACAGCCCGGCCTCGCTGAAGCTGCTCGACGACGCCGGCGGCCTGGAGCCGTACGAGAAGAAGGCACTGGCCGCGGCGGTGCAGCCGTGGCGGGAGCGGTTCCCGGACGTCCATGTCGTGGAGCACGTGGAGATGGGCAGCGCGGGGCAGGTGCTGCTGTCGGTGGCCGGGCGGGCCCAGCTGATGGTCGTCGGGCGCCGGGCCCACCGTACGGCCGTGGGCGCGCGGATCGGCTCGGTCGCGCACGGCGTGCTGCACCACGCGGACTGCCCCGTGGCCGTGGTGCCGCCCGCGTCCTGAGTCAGCCCGTCTCCTCCGAGGTGGGCTGGAGCGTCTCCCGGGCCTTGGGGAGGATGTTCTCGATGTAGTCCTCAACGGCCGTGTCCAGACCGATGTCGTGCTGCGCCCGCTCCGACAGGTACCAGCGGTGTTCGAGGAGTTCGTGGTAGATCTCCGCCGGGTCCATCGAGCCGCGCAGTTCGAGCGGGACCGCCCGCACGGTGGGGCGGAACACGTCCCGTACCCAGCGGTGGGCGAGGACCTCGGGGCGGGCGGCGAGGGGGTCGCCCGGGGCGTAGTCGTCCTGGGTGGCCATCCAGCTCTCCAGGTCGTTCAGCAGCCGTCGGGCCTGGTTCTCCTCGGCGTCCAGGCCCGTCAGGCGCAGCAGTTGGCGCTGGTGGTGGCCGGCGTCGACGACCTTGGGGACGAAGGTGACGGTGTCGCCGTTGGAGGAGTGCTCGATCTGCATCTCGGCGACGTCGAAGCCGAGTTCGTTGAGGCGTCGTATGCGGCGCTCTATGTAGTGGTACTTGCCCGCCGGGTAGACCGAGGTGCGGGTCAGCTCCTGCCACAGGCCCTGGTAGCGGGCGCAGATCTCGGTGCCGAACTCGATCGGGTCCACCGAGGGATGCAGTGCCCCGGACGCCTCCAGGTCCAGCAGCTCGCCGCTGATGTTGACCCGGGCCAGGTCGAGGTCGTAGTCGCGCTGGCCGGTGCTGAGCTGAGGGTGCAGGTCGCCGGTCTCGGCGTCGACCAGATAGGCGGCGTAGGCGCCCGCGTCGCGCCGGAAGAGGGTGTTGGACAGCGAGCAGTCGCCCCAGGCGAACCCGGCCAGATGCAGCCGCACCAGCAGCACCGCCAGCGCGTCCATCAGCCGGTGCATGGTCGCCGGGCGCATCGTCGTCTCGAACATCGAGCGGTACGGCATGGAGCCGCCGAGGTGCCGGGTGACCAGCACCGACTCCAGGTGCCCGCCGTCGGCGTCGACGCGTCCGGTGACGACGGCGAGCGGATCCACCGCCGGGATGCCGATCCGGTCCAGGTCGCGCAGCAGCTCGTACTCGCGCAGGGCGGGCCGTTCGGCGAGCTCCTTGACCGCGATGACCTCGGTGCCGGCGCGGGCGTAGCGCACGACGTGCCGGGAGATGCCGCGCGGCAGCGGCACGAGGTATTCCTCCGGCCACTCCTCCAGCGGCAGGTGCCAGGGCAGCTCCAACAGGAGCGCGGGGTGCTCCGGGTTGGTCGCGCTGATCTGCAGAGCCATGGGCGGGGTGTCCTCGTCTCGCCGGGGTGATCGTCACCTCACCCTAGACGGCCCGCTCCCTGGCCTGAAGTGCCGCTTCACGGACCGGACCGCGGTGGACGGGACCGTGGCCGGGCAGGAGGAGGTCGGCTTCCATGGCGGCGAGTATGTCCAGCGAGGCGACGGCACGGGTGCGCTCGTGGTGGAACATGTCCAGCAGCAGTTGCGGGCCCTTGATCCGGGACGTCGGGTGGCCGCTCGCCAGCGCGTCGCCCGCGATCAGTACGCCGGTGTCCGGCAGATGGAAGGCGCAGTGTCCGTTCGTGTGGCCGGGCGTGTGCACGGGCACCGGTCGCCCCGGCAGGTCCAGCGCGGCATCCGTGGCGAACGCCTCCGGCGCGGTCACCGGGACACGCGCCGTGCCGCCGGAGCGGAGCGCGTGCAGCGCCCACGGGACGACGCCCGGTCGCCAGCCGTTCCTCAGTACCGTGCCCACGGACACCTGGTGCAGGAACTCCCGCCGTGCGTGCGGCACTTCGGCCTCGTGGAGCAGGACCGGCGTGCCGTAGGTGGCGCGCAGGAACTCGGCCGAGCCCACGTGGTCGTTGTGGGCGTGCGTGATCAGTACGGCTGTTACGGCCTCCGGTGAACTCCCCACCTGCGCAAGGGAGGCGAGCAGCCGCTCCCGGTCGCCGGGATACCCGGTGTCGATCAGCGTGACCGCGTCCCCTTCGGTCAGGATCACCCAGTTGGTGTCGCTGCCGTGCACCAGATAGGTGCCGTCCGCGACTTGCCGCACATCTGCCCGCATGACCGTCCCTCGTCCCGAGGTTCCTGCCCGACGGGAACAGCAAAGCAGATCGGGAAGTGGGTGTGGGCCACCTGCTGCTGACGCCGATCGTCCTGCTGCTGCTCTTCGTCTACCTTTGATCTTGGCTGGTCACTGCACGCCGTGCGGCCGGAACTGGACGCTGATGCGCGGCCCCGTGGCCCGCGAGGTCTTCGGGACCGCGTGTTCCCACGTCCGCTGGCAGGAGCCGCCCATCACGATCAGGTCGCCGTGCCCCAGAGGGCGGCGCACCGTCTCGCCGCCGCCCATCGGGCGCAGCAGCAGGTCCCGGGGTGCGCCCACCGAGACGATCGCGACCATTGTGTCCTCGCGTGCGCCCCGCCCGATCCGGTCGCCGTGCCAGGCGACGCTGTCCCGGCCGTCGCGGTAGTAGCACAGGCCCGCCGTGGTGAACGGCTCGCCCAGCTCCCCGGCGTAGTGCGCGGTGAGCGCGGCCCGCGCCTCGTCCAGGACGGGATGCGGCAGCGGATCGTCGGCGCCGTAGAACGCGAGCAGTCGAGGTACGTCGACGACCTGGTCGTACATCTTCCGGCGCTCGGCCCGCCAGGGCACCTGCGCGACCAGCTGTTCGAACAGGGTGTCCGAGCCGCTGAGCCAGCCGGGTAGCACGTCGATCCAGGCGCCCCGGCCGAGGACGGTCCGGCGGATCCCGTCGAGGGAGCCGAGCCCCAGCTGGTCCGTCTGGTCGAAGAGGGAGCCCTGGAGGTGCGTGGTCATGGATCCAGCGTACCCCCTATTCGAAAATGTGTTCCCATCTTGCAATCCCCTGTGCCCGAGCCTTTCGATGCACTGATGTATCGGATACATTCCCGTATCGAACGAAGGGACGGCCATGGTGGCGGAGCAGACGGCACGGCGCGTGACCAGGCGTCGTGTGCGGACGCGGGCCAATCTGCTCGACGCCGCGTTCGAGGTGTTCGCCGCCAAGGGATTCGGGCGGGTGTCGATCGAGGAGGTCTGCGAGGCCGCCGGCTACAGCCGGGGCGCCTTCTACTCGAACTTCGCCAGCCTCGACGAGCTGTTCTTCGCCCTCTACCGGCAGCGCGCCGACCTGATCGCCGAACAGGTCTCGGGCGCGCTGGCGCAGGACGGCCCCGATCTCGACGTACCGACCTCCGTGGACCGGGTCACCGAGGTGCTGCTGCTCGACGTGGACTGGCTGCTGGTGAAGACCGACTTCCTGGTGCACGCCGCCCGGGACCCGGCCGTCGCGCAGAGCCTGCTCGAACACCGCGAGCGGCTGCGCACGGCCATCGCCGACCGGCTCGCCCGCGCCACCGGGCACACCGCACTGCCCGCCGTGTTCGACGGCATCGACGGCGCCGCCCGCGCGGTCGTCGCCGCCTACGACGGGGTCACCACCCAACTGCTGCTGGACAAGGACGTCGACAGCGCCCGCGCCTGGCTCAAGCAACTGCTCACCGCCCTGCTGACCGACGGCAGCGGCACCCCCGAATGAGGAAGGGAACGGTCGCATGGATGCCGACGTCATCGTCGTCGGAGCGGGCCTCGCGGGCCTGGTCGCCGCACATGAACTCACCAGCCGGGGCCGCCGGGTAGCCCTGGTGGACCAGGAGAACGCGAACAACCTGGGCGGACAGGCCTTCTGGTCGTTCGGCGGGCTGTTCCTCGTCGACTCGCCGGAGCAGCGGCGCCTGGGCATCAAGGACTCCTTCGACCTGGCCTGGAGCGACTGGCAGGGCAGCGCCGGGTTCGACCGTGTGGACGACGAGGACTCCTGGGCGGTGCGCTGGGCGCGGGCGTACGTCGAGTTCGCGGCAGGGGAGAAGCGGTCCTGGCTGGAGGGGCACGGCATCAAGTTCCTGCCCACCGTCGGCTGGGCCGAGCGCGGCGACCTCAGGGCCCACGGCCACGGCAACTCCGTGCCCCGCTTCCACATCGCCTGGGGCACCGGCACCGGTGTGGTCGAGCCGTTCGTGGGCTACGCCGAGCAGGCCGCGCGCGACGGGCTGCTGACCTTCCACCACCGCCACCGGGTCGACGAACTCGCCATCGAGGACGGCCGGGCGCGCGGGGTGCGCGGCACCGTCCTCGCCGAGGACACCTCGGCCCGGGGCGTGAAGTCCAACCGCGACCGCGTCGGCGACTTCGAACTCACCGCCCAGGCCGTCGTCGTGACCACCGGTGGCATCGGCGCCGATCACGACATCGTCCGCCGCTACTGGCCCGAGCGCCTCGGCACCCCGCCCGCCGAGATGGTCACCGGCGTC
Organism: Streptomyces cupreus; assembly: GCF_014257025.1. Classification (GTDB taxonomy): domain Bacteria; phylum Actinomycetota; class Actinomycetes; order Streptomycetales; family Streptomycetaceae; genus Streptomyces; species Streptomyces cupreus. The sequence goes on along the minus strand of NZ_JACMSF010000039.1, from coordinate 24,006 downwards.
CCCGCCTACGTCGACGGCCGGATGCTCGACATCAGCGCGGCGGCGGGCGTACGCCTCGTCAACCGCGACCGCATGTGGCACTACACCGAGGGCCTTCAGAACTGGGACCCGATCTGGCCCGGACACGGCATCCGCATCCTGCCCGGACCGTCCTCGATGTGGTTCGACGCCCTCGGCCGCCGCCTGCCCGACCCCTGTCTGCCCGGCTACGACACCCTCGGCACCCTCAAGTACCTGCGCACCACCGAGGACATCGCCGGGTACGACCACTCCTGGTTCATCCTCACCCAGAAGATCATCGAGAAGGAGTTCGCGCTCTCCGGCTCCGAGCAGAACCCCGACATCACCGCCAAGGACCGGGCGGGCTTCCTCAAGGAACGCGTGCTCGGCAAGGGCGCGCCGGGACCGGTCGACGCGTTCCTGCGCAAGGGCGTGGACTTCGTGACCGCCCCGAACCTGGAGCAGCTCGTCGAGAAGATGAACGGCCTGACGGGCAAGGCGCTCCTCGACGCTGCCGTGATCCGGCGTCAGATCGAGGCCCGGGACCTCCAGCTGGCCAACTCCTACAGCAAGGACGCCCAGGTGCAGGGCATCCGCAACGCCCGCCGCTACATCGGCGACCGGCTCGGCCGGGTCGCCACCCCGCACCGCATCCTCGACCCCGCGGCCGGTCCGCTGATCGGCGTCAAGCTGCACATCCTCACCCGCAAGACCCTCGGCGGCATCCAGACCGACCTCGACTCCCGCGCGCTGGGCGCCGACGGGCAGCCGGTGGAGGGCCTGTACGCGGCGGGCGAGGTGGCCGGCTTCGGCGGTGGCGGCGTGCACGGCTACAACGCGCTGGAGGGCACCTTCCTCGGCGGCTGCCTGTTCTCCGGGCGGGCGGCGGGACGGGCCGCCGCCCAGCAGACCCGCTGAGCGTCAGCCCAGCAGACGCGCCAGGACGGCCGCGTGACTCTCGTCGGGGGTCTTCGCGGCCGTCACCAGCGTCACGGGTCCCTTGCCCGCCAACTCCCTGACATGTTCGAGGAGTTCGGCGGCCTCGGGGACGGCCAGCTCCGCCTCGTAGCGGCGCGCGAACTCCTCGTACGACCCCTCGCCCGCGTGGTACCAGCGGCGCAGCTCGGTCGACGGGGTGAGCGCCTTGGGCCACTCGTCCACGCGGGCCGCGTCCTTCGACACCCCGCGCGGCCACAGCCGGTCGACCAGGAGGCGTACGCCGTCCTGCGGCTCGGGCGGTTCGTAGACGCGGCGGATGCGGATGCTCACGGTCGGGCCTCTCCACGCGGGGCTGACGGGTTCCTCACAAGTGTCCGTCAAGGTCGACGCATGATCACGCCGAACCCTCGGGCCACCCTGCTGGCCGCCTCCCTGCTGCTCACCGGATGCGGCAGCGAAGCGGCGCAGCCGCCGGTCCACGCCCCCATGCGGCAGGCGCCCGCACCCGAGATCACCCTCGACCCGGCCCCGCAGCAACTGCCCGGACTGGGGCCCAAGACCTGGGCCGAGGTGCCCACCGACGCCCGCCAGGCCGTCGTGGTGACCGGAAGCGGCAAGGACTCCTCGCGATCCACCGTCGTCCTGTACGAGCGCACCGACGCCGGCTGGGAGCCCGGCGAGGAGTGGCCCGCGCACAACGCGCTGCGCGGCTGGACCGGCCATCACCGCTCCGGTGATCTGCGCTCGCCCATCGGCGTCTTCGGCCTCACCGACGCCGGCGGACGGCTCCGCGACCCGGGGACCCGGCTGCCGTACGACCACGGCGTCGGCTTCACCGCGACCGGCACCGGCTTCGAGGGCGAACCCCTGGCGGGCTCCTTCGACTACGTCATCGCCGTCAACTACAACCGCAAGCCGGGGACCACACCGCTCGACTGGACCCGGCCGCTGGGCGCCGGCCGCGGTGGCGGCATATGGCTCCACGTAGACCACGACGGACCCACCCAGGGCTGTGTGAGCATCGCGAAACAGCACATGAAGGCACTGCTCCTGGCCCTGGACCCCGACAAGAAGCCCGTCGTCGTCATGGGCGACGCCAAGTCCCTGGCCCGCTGACCGCTTAGGATCCGCCGCGTGTGCGCACATGTGCTGGTCGCCGAGGACGACGAGATGCAGGCCGAACTGATACGGCGCTCCCTGCTGGCGGAGGGTCACACCGCCACCGTGGTCCACGACGGCCCGGCCGCCCTGGACGCGGCCCGGCGGCTGCGTCCCGATCTCGTCGTGCTGGACCTGATGCTCCCGGTGATCGACGGCTTCGGGGTGTGCCGGGTGCTGCGCCGCGACGACGACATCCCGGTGCTGATGCTCACCGCCCGTTCCGCCGAGGACGACGTCCTGCTCGGTCTTGAGCTGGGCGCCGACGACTACATGACCAAGCCGTACAGCCCCCGCGAGCTGATGGCCCGCATCCGTACCGTGCTGCGGCGCAGCGGACGGGCCGCGGACCGGCGGGAGGACCCCGTCGTACGGGCCGCGGGCCTCGCCGTCGATCCGGTTCGGCACGAGGTGCGCTGCGACGGGGAGCCGGTGGAGTGCACGCCGGCCGAGTTCCAGATCCTGCTCGCCATGACCGCCGAGCCCGAGCGGGTGTTCTCCCGGCGGCAGTTGCTGGAGTGCACCCGAGGCACCGACCGGGCCTCGACCGAACGGGCCGTGGACGTCCACATCATGAACCTGCGCCGCAAGATCGAGGCCGACCCGCGGCGGCCGGTCCGGCTGCTGACGGTGTTCGGCGTGGGCTACAAGCTGAGCGGCGGCCGCGGGTGAGGTCCGGCATACCGCTGCGCAAGCGGCTCCTGGTCCGGCTGCTGATCACCTCGGTGCTGATCGCCGTCTGCTCGGTCGCGGCGACGGCGTGGCTCGCGGTGGAGACCACCACCCGCGCCCTGCGTGAGGAGCAGGGCCAGGTGCTCGCCGACGACATGGACGTCCTGAACCGGCTCAGCGGATACGCGGCGACCCACCCCGACTGGCAGGGCATCGAGGGCACCCTGCGCGAGCTGTCCGACCGGATCGGCCGGCGCATCGCCCTGATCGCCACCGACCGCACAGTGATCGCCGACTCCGCGGTGCCCGGCACCCCACTGCCGCCGCGCGCCGCCGCCACCGTCGATCCGTTGACCATCGACACCCACACCGATCGCGGCGCCCAGCGCGGCGGCATCGACCCCCGGGTGGTCGGCCCCTACCGGCTGCCCGCCGCCGAACGCACCCGGCTGGACCGACTCGCCGAGCAGCGGCGCGAGTGCTTCGCCCGCAACGGGGTCGACGCGACCGTGGAGCGCACTCGGAGCGGCCGTCCGGTCCTCACCGACGACGACGGCAGCGCCCTCGACTACGTGCCCCTGGAGTGCGCCGACGGACGGCTCAACACCCCCACCGCCACCGAGGAGAAGGCGCTCGGCGAGCTGACCGAGCGCGCCCGCACCTGTCTGGACGAGCACGGCGTGGACTTTCACGAGCCGCTGTTCCCCATCGTCGACGACAGGGACCGGAACATGGACACCCGGTACCTGATGGGCAAGCTCAAGGCGCAGCCGCAACAGCGCGCGCAGCGGCAGGCGCGGGCCTGCGTCGACCGGGCCCGCCGCGCCCAGCTCGACCCCTATGTCGCCCCGGCCGCCGACCTGTTCCTCGGCGTCGGGGACCGGCCCGCCGTGCGCTTCGACCTGTCGCCGGCCAACTGGACCAAGGTGCTCGGGGCCGCGGGGCTCGTGCTCGCCGTGACCGTGGCCGTGACCGCCGTCGTCGCGACCCGGCTGGTCAGGCCGCTGCGGGCGCTGACCGCTGCTGCCCAGCAGCCGCCGGAGCGGCATGTGCGGGTGCCCGTCACCACTCGGGACGAGACCGGCATCCTGGCGACGGCGTTCAACGAACTCACCGAGCGCCGCGCCCGGTTGGAGGCCCAGCGCAAGGCGATGGTCAGCGACATCGCCCACGAACTGCGCAGCCCGCTCACCAACATCCGCGGCTGGCTTGAGGTCACCCGGGACGGCGTCGTCGACCCCGACCCCGCCCTGCTCGCCTCCCTGCACGAGGAGGCCCTCGTCCTCCAGCGCGTGATCGACGACCTCCAGGACCTCGCGGACGCCGACGCAGGCACCCTGCGTCTGCACCGCGAACCCGTGCGCGCCGACGAACTCCTCGACCAGGTCGCCGCAGCCCACCGCGTCGCCGCCGACGCGGCGGGCGTCACCCTGCGCACCACGGCCCGGGGCACCCCCTGGCTGGACGCCGACCCGGTCCGGATGCGGCAGGCGCTCGGCAATCTCGTCTCCAACGCGCTGCGGTACACCCCGTCCGGCGGCACCGTGACCCTGGCCGCGCGCCGCGACGGCGACGACGTGGTCCTGGAGGTCACCGACACCGGCACCGGGATCGCGCCCGAGGACCTGCCGCATGTCTTCGACCGGTTCTGGCGGGCGGAGAAGTCCCGCAGCCGCCGCACCGGCGGCAGCGGACTCGGCCTGCCCATCGTGCGCCACCTGCTGGCCGCACACGGCGGTACGGCCGAGGCGACGAGCGAGCCCGGCACCGGCTCGGTGTTCACGCTCCGGCTGCCGGGAGGTGAGCCCCCGAAGGACACCTGAGGGGTGCTATCCGCTGCCGCGGCGCACAGGGGTCGTCCGCCGCAGCAGCGCGAGGCGCTCCCACTCGCTCGTTCCGCCCCACACACCGACCGCCTGCCCGGTGTCCAACGCCCAGCGCAGACACCGCTCCCGCACCGGACAGCGCCGGCAGACCGCCTTCGCCTGCTTCGTCTGCATGAGGGCCGGGCCCGAGGTGCCGATCGGGAAGAAGAGGTCGGGGTCCTCGTGGCGGCATGCGGCGCGGCCACGCCAGTCATCCATCGAAAGTCACCTGCGCTCGAAGTCGTACATGCCCTTTCGGATGCTTTTAGTCGCTTTCGGGTCACCTGTCGATACGGGAGTGAAACCACGGAGTCCTGAGCCGGAACGCGGTCACTGCTCGCGCAGGCCCCACGGAGAGCCGTACTCGGTCAGCAGATCCAGGAAGGGGCGGGCCGGGAAGGCCTCCGGGCCGAGCACGCCCGCGCCCGACCAGGCGCCGCCGGCGAGGAGTTCGAGCGCGACGACCGGGTTGACGGCCGTCTGCCACACCACGGCCTGGCTGCCGTACTCGGCCATCGACCACTCGTTGTCGACGACGTGGTACAGGTACACCTCGCGCGGTGCCCCGTCCTTCACGCCCCGCACCCAGGTGCCCGCGCAGGTCTTGCCGCGCATCCGCTCGCCCAGGGTCGCCGGGTCGGGCAGACAGGCGGCGACCACGTCCCGGGGCGAGACCTGGACCGGCCCGTCGGGGCCCTTCACGGTCACCGGCTCGGTGCGGTCCAGGCCCAGCAGGTGCAGCGTCCTGAGCGTGCTGATGAACTCCTCGCCCAGGCCGTACTTGAAGGTGACGCGGCGGGCGTCGACCCAGCGCGGGACCAGGAGCACCTCCTCGTGCTCCACGTTCACGCACTCCACCGGTCCGATGCCCTCCGGGAAGTCGAACACCTCGGGCTCGCTGAAGGGTTCGGTGGTGAACCAGCCCCGGCCGGCCTCGTAGACGACCGGTGGGTTGAGGCACTCCTCGATCGTGGTCCAGATGCTGAAGGAGGGGGCGAAGTCGTAGCCGTCGACGGTGAGGTTCGCGCCGTCACGGACGCCGATCTCCTCGATCTCGTCGAAGAGTTCATCGGCCGCGTACCGGGCGAACACGTCCGACAGGCCCGGCTCCACGCCCATGCCGACCAGGGCCAGCGCGCCCTCCTTCGCCCACTCGTCGGCCTCGGCGAACTGCTCGTCGCCGAGCTTGACCCCGCACTCCTGGTACGGGCGCTCGGGGTGCGGACGCGACAGGGACATCGCCATGTCGACATAGTCGGCACCGGCCGCCCGCGCCGCCCGGAACAGGGGCATCACGAAGCGCGGGTCGGTGGCGTTGAGCAGGATGTCGCAGGAGTGGCGCCGCAGCAGCGCGGTCACCGCGGCCTCGTCGCCGGCGTCGACACGCTCGGCAGACAAGCGGGGGTCGCCGAGGTGTGCGACGGCCGCCTCGGCGCGCGTCGGGTCGAAGTCGGCGACCACCATCGCCTCGAAGAACGGACGCCGGGCGGCGATCCGGGTGACGGCGGTGCCCACACCACCGGCGCCCACGAGCAGTACACGCATGACGAGAACTCCTAGTCGGAGGAGGTGAAAGAACGCGGGGCCCGGCGGAGATACAACGCCCCCGGCTCCCGTAAGGTCAATGGCGTTGGCATAAGACGGGAGCGAGGAAACGTGCCCAAACCAGTGGTCCCCGAGGAGAAGCGGCGCCGGCGCCGTCCGACCAAGAGCGGCACCGTGCTGTCCGAGGCGCTGATCGTCCGGACCGCGCTGCGGCTGCTGCGCGAACACGGCAGCGCCGGGCTCACTGCCCGCCGCCTGGGGATCGCCTTGGACGCCGACCCGAGCACGCTCTACCGCTACTTCCGCGGCATGGACGATCTGACCCTCGCCATCGGCGACGCGCTCATCGGGCAGGCCCTGCGCGGCTGGCGGCCGACGGGGGAGTGGCGGGCGGACCTCAGGACGGTCGGGCTCAGGATCCACGCGGCCTACGTCGCCCATCCGCAGGCGGCGCTGCTGACGACGAACCGGGTCACCGGCCGGGCGAACGAACTCGCCGCCGACGAGGCCGTGCTGGACATCCTGCGCACCGCGGGCTTCCCGCTGCCCGAGACCGTGCGGATCTACCACGCCTTCATCGACCAGACCCTGGCCTTCGCCGCCCTGGACGCCGCCTCCCTGGCCCTGCCGAGCGCCTCACTGCGCGCCGACGAGGCGATGTGGGCCTCGACCTACGCCCGCCTGCCCCGCGAAACCCACCCCCGCATCGCCGAGGCGGCCCCCCTCCTCGCGACCCGCATGGTGACCAGCGCCTATCCGACGGCTCTGGAGATGCTCCTGGACAGCGCGGAGGCCCGGCTGGGCGTGGAGCGCTAGGCGTCCAGTACGTCCGCCGCCGTCCTCGCCACCACCTCCGCCACCGTCGCCAGCGCGGGGGAGTCCAGCTTCCACTGCTGCCAGTACAGCGGGATGTCCACCGGGCGCTCCGGGGCGAGGGAGATCAGGCGTCCCTCGCGCAACTGGGTGCCGGCCTGGATCTCGGGGACCATGCCCCAGCCCAGTCCGGCTTCGATGGCCGCCACGAACCCCTCGGAGGTGGGGATCTGGTGCCGGATCGCACCCGTGCCGCTTCGGCGCAGGCGTCTGAGGAAGGCGTCCTGGAGTGTGTCGCTGCGGTCGAAGGTCACCACCGGGGCCTGGGGGAGCGCCTCACGCAGGGGTCCGGCGAGATACCGCTCGGCGAAACCGGGGCTCGCCGCGGCGACGTACCGCATCCTGCCGAGCAGCCGGACGGAACACCCCGCCACGGGCTCGGACGCGGAGGTCACCGCCGCCATCACCAGGCCCTCCCTGAGCAGGGCCGCCGTATGGGCCTCGTCCTCGCGGCGCAGTTCGAAGCAGAGCCGCGGCTCGGACGGTACGCGGGTGAGCGCATCGAGGAACCAGGTCGCCAGGGAGTCGGCGTTCACCGCGATCGACACCCGGGTCGGCTCCTCCTCGGCGCCGCCCATGCCGAGCTCGGCGCGCGCGTCGCGCTCCAGCCGGGCGAGCTGGCGAGCGAACCGCACGACGACCGCGCCGGACTCGGTGGGGCGCACCGGTTTCGTCCGCACCAACAGCACGCGCCCGGTGCGCTGTTCGAGCGCCTTCACGCGCTGGCTGACCGCCGACGGCGTCACATGCAGCTCGGCCGCCGCGGCGTCGAAGGTCCCCTCGTCCACCACCGCGAGCAGCGTACGTACTTGGTCCAGCGGCAGCTCCGTCACCATCACGAGAGCTAATGGTACGTAAGAATCTTTAGCTGTACACATGATGGTCGCGTCCCTAGCGTCGAAGGCATGCCCACCGCTCTTGCCACCGCCGCCGCCGGTTTCGGTACCGGTCTCTCGCTCATCGTCGCCATCGGCGCCCAGAACGCCTTCGTGCTGCGCCAGGGGATCCGCCGTGACGCGGTCCTCGCCGTCGTCGGGATCTGCGCCCTGTCCGACGCCGCCCTCATCGCCCTCGGCGTCGGCGGCGTCGGCGCGGTGGTGGTGGCCTGGCCCGGCGCGCTGACCGCGGTCGGCTGGATCGGCGGAGCGTTCCTCATCGGCTACGGCGTCCTCGCCGCCCGGCGCGTGCTCCGTCCGGCCGGTGCGCTGCGGGCGGACGGGGAGGCCACGGGGTCACGCCGGCGCGCGGTGCTGACCTGTCTGGCGATGACCTGGCTCAACCCCCACGTCTACCTCGACACCGTGTTCCTGCTCGGCTCCGTCGCCGCCGACCGCGGTGACCTGCGCTGGACGTTCGGGCTCGGTGCGGTCCTCGCCAGCCTGTGCTGGTTCACCGCGCTCGGCTTCGGCGCCCGGCTGCTCAGCCCGCTCCTCGCCCGCCCCACGGCCTGGCGGATCGTCGACGGCCTGGTCGCCGCCATGATGCTCGCCCTCGGTGTGTCGCTGATCCTCGGAAACTGAGATCACGCGCCGCGAACTCCCGCCGGGCACTGCCATGCTCGGCGGGCTGTTCTCCGGCACCTGCTCCCGGGCCCACCGGCACGGCCTGACGGTGATCGGCGCCGCGGACATGGTGTCGATGGTCTTCCGCGGGGCGATCCCGCTGTCCGCCGCCACCGATGAGATGCGCGGCCGGACGCAGGGCGTCTTCACCGTCGTCGTCGCGGGCGGACCGCGCCTGGCCGACGTCCTGCACGGCACCGCGGGCTCCGGCTTCGGCGCGCGCCAGGCGGTCGCGGGCGGCGGCCTGCTGGTCGTCGTGATGCCGGGCCTCGCCCTCGCCGCCCCGGCGCTGCGCCGCTACCGCGTCTGAGGCCGCCTACAGGGCGCTGCGTCGGCGCATTCCGTACTGCTCCATGAGCTTGCCCCGGGTCATCTCCAGCCGGTGCGCGAGGATCTCCGCGACCGTGCGCACCAGGATCAGCCCGAGCTGCTGGTCCTCCTCGCACAGCTTGAGCACGGCGGCGGCGTCGAACTCGTAGGCGCGCACCGGACTGAACGCCTCCGCGCCGAAGTCCCACTGGTACGGCGGGAACAGCCAGGACCAGCCCAGCAGATCCCCGGCGCCGAGACTGGCGACGGTGACGCGCTGTACCGAGGTCACCTGCTGGTCGAGCGAGACGGAGCCGGAGCGGATCACCCAGAAGCGGTCGGCCGTGCCGCCGGCCTCGAAGATCCGGGCGTCCTCCGGGAAGGAGACCTCCCGGGCCGCCGTCATCAGAAGCTGCCGCTGCGGCGGGGGAAGGGCGGGCAGCAGTTTGGTCGCTTTGGTCATGACACGGGGCTCCTCGCCGGCGTCGGGGTTCCGGGGCTTTCCCTACGCCCATTTCAGCCGGTGCCGACGCGTAGAGCACCTCGACGGACTACAGAACCGGTGGAGATTTTCGCGGGCATGAAAAAGCCCTGGCTGGACGGGGGAGGCCAGCCAGGGCCGTATGCGGGGTCCGGGGGACGGCTCTCATCGACCCCGCGACCACGTATGAATGAACCGTAAACCATTTGGGTCGAGCGTGCGAAACCGGTAGCGGGTCACGTGACTCGTTTCACTCCGTGCCGGCCGCCACCCGGATCGTCTCCAGATGCGGATCGCTCGGATCCGGGAGGTTCATGCCCGCGTCCCGCCCGGTGAGCAGATACCGCAGCACCGGCTCGGTCAGCCGCTCGCCGGGGAGCACCACCGGGATGCCCGGCGGATACGGCGTGATCATCTCGGCCGCGATCCGGCCGGCCGCCTCCTCCGCCGCAACGTCCTCGGTAGGACCGAAGAACGCGTCCCGTGGCATCAGGACCTGCTCCAGCCGGAGTTCGGCAGGCGGCGGCACCTCCACCCCGGGGACCGGACGCAGCCCGGACGCGGCCCCCGCGAGATCCTCCAGCGCGGAGACCAGCTCGCCCACCGTCTCCTCGTCGTCCCCGTGCGTGATCTGCGCGCCGATCCGCCGGTGGTCGCACAGATGCACGTCGATGGTCCGGTACTGGCGCAGCCAGTCCGCCGCCCGGTACCCCGTCATCCCGAGACCGTCGACCTCGATGGTGACGATCAGCGGATCGAGATCGTGCGCGAGCCCGGCACCACAGAAGTCGTCCCGGTCGTTGACATGCATCCCGTCCAGCCGTTCCACGGCTTCCCGCACCCGGGCCGCGAGAACCAGCGCCCCGCCCAGCAGCTCCTTGCCGTGCAACACCATCTGCCGGCGCCATCCGTCCAGCCCGGCGTAGATCAGCACCGACGGGCTGGTGCTGCCCAGGAGGTCCGCGCGGATCTTCAGCAGCTGGGGCGGCACCAGGTCGCCCTGGAGATGGAAGACGGAACCCTGCTCCAGACCGCTGCCCATCTTGTGGACGCTCGTCACACAGACGTCGGCGCCCGCGTCCATCGCCCACGACGGCAGATCGGGATGGAAGGGCAGATGCGCGCCCCAGGCCTCGTCCACGACCAGCGGCAGCGACCGCCCGTGACAGACGTCGGCGAGCGCCCGCAGATCGGCGCAGGTGCCGTACGGCGTGGGACTGGTGACCAGGGCGCCCTTGACCCCGGGATGCTCGGCGAAGGCCCGGTCGAAGTCCGCCGGGGAGGGGGGATGCGCGAGATGCCGCTCGGTGTCCCACCGCGGCTCCACCCACACCGGCTCGATCCCGGCGAGGATCAGCCCCGACACGACGGACTTGTGGGCGTCCCGTCCGATCAGCAGCCGCTCCTGCGGGCCCGCGACGGCCAGCATCGCCGCCTTGACGGACAGTGAGCTGCCGCACGTGGTGAAGAACGTGTGGTCGGCGTGGACCACGTCGGCCATCAGCTCCTCAGCACGCTGGAGCACCCGGCCCCGGGTGAGCCGGTCGTCGAGCCCGCCGGACGCCAGCACATCGCCGAGGAAGACCGCGTCACCGAGGATCTCGCGCACCACGGGATCCGCGCCGCGGGCCTGCTTGTGCCCGGGCGGAGAGAACGAGGTCCGCCCTTGACGGTGGTATTCGGCCAGGGCCTCCAGTACCGGCGCTCGGTCGTGATCGGCTTTCATGCGTGCCGGGTTCCCGGCCGGGCCGGGTCGAATCCGCCCCGCTCAGAGCTCGTCCGGATGCGTGCCCGGCGTCAGGATCTCGTCCAGCACCCGCAGCACGGCCCCATAGGCGAGCATCCGTACGCGGGCGTCCCGTGCCCCCTCCGGGTCGCTCGACCGCAGCCCGAAACTGCGCGTCCGCCAGGCCTGCTCCTCCTGCCGTGCACAGGTCCGGGCCCGTTGCATGCGCCGTAGCAGTTCGTCAGAGTCCACGACATCGGTCATGGCCTCCGCGTACCCCGATGCCGGGAGGTTTGACGGGCCCGGCAGGGGCGACCAGACAGAGTGGGGAACTCAAGGCGCCGGGGGGAGCGCGCCCTCGATCCACCGATCACGGAGTCAGACCATGCGCGGGGAGCACACCGTCCAGCCCGTGACTGAACCCGCCCAGGCGCGCAGAGCAGTGGAACGCGCGGTCGCCGACCACTGCCGCGCCACCGGGGAGGCGTGCGACCCCGGCGCCGTCCAGGACGCCCTGCTGGTCGCCTCCGAGCTCACCACCAACGCCATCCTGCACGGCGGCGGGGTCACGGACTTCCGCGTCGACCTCGTCCGACCCGGCGTCCGGGTCTCGGTGAGCGACCGCAGCGAACGGTTCCCGGTGGCCACCGACCCCGGCGACCGCCGCGCGCACCACCGCTTCGGCGGCCACGGCTGGCCGATCGTGTGCCGTCTGGCCCACGAGGTGCGGGTGTCGGTCCTGCCCGCGGGCGGCAAGCGCATCAGCGCCCTGGTGCCGCTCGTCTGAAGCTTTTCCACGACGCGTCTGAGACCGCGCAGAAGGGGAACGCGGGCCGGATGAACGACTACGAGCTTCCGCCCGACGGCCGGCCCGTGGACATCTACCTCGGCCTGCTGCGTGCGCGGATGGACACCGAGGACTACCTACGCCTGCTCGACGTCGTCGAACCCGTGCTGCGGGCCATCGACGAACGCCGACTTCCCCCCGCCGAGTTCGCGCTGGACGACGACGGTGCCGACCAGCTGCCCCAGGAGATCCGCGACCAGGCCGCGCTGGTCATCGCCACCGCTGTCACAGGCCGCCTGGACAACGAGGTCGTCGAGATCGACCTCGGCGACAACGGCTCGGTCCGCGTGGTTACCGACTCGACCACCGCCTCCGACCCCGCACGCCTCAACGAGATCGCCGTCTACATCCGGGGCCGCCGCCACGACGACGAGGAACTGCGCGGCATCGCCGAGGCGAGCGGTCTGCCCACCGACTTCTGACCGGCTGGAGGGCTACGTCCCGCCGGGCGCGCCGACCGGTACGCCCAGCGGCCGCGCCAGCCCCACCACGGACTCGTCGAGCCGCTGAAGGTGCCGCAGCACCCGGTCGGTGACCCGGCCGTACCGGGCGGTGCCGGGGACCTGGGGTTCCAGCAGCGAGGCGATGCTCGGTCCCCTCTCCACCCGGTCCGTGGCCCGCTCGTCGGTGACATGCGCGGTGATGGCCTCGATGTTGTGCGCGATGCGCCGCCCGGCCCGGCGCAGCCGGGGGTCCGCCGCGATCGAGGGATGCGTGGGCAGCAGCTCGGCGGTCGCCGCCAGCGAGCGCGCGTGATAGGCCGCCGTCTCCAGCAGCGCCACCACATAGCGGGCGGTGTCGCGCCGCGCCCTGAGCGGGGTCACCGGGTGCGTCAGCGGCTGGGTCGCGGCCCGCAGATCGGCCAGCGCCTGGTCCAGATCCCGCGCCTGATCGAGCAGCTCCACCGGAGGCCCACCGCTGAGCTGCTCCACGGCAGTCCGGGTGACCTCGCCGAGCCGCTCCAGCACGGTGCCGAGCAGCTCGTTCGTCCGCCGGTCGGTGGCGACCGGCAGCACCAGCGCCGCCGCGAACACCCCGCAGGCCGCCCCCAGCGCCGTCTCCGCGATCCGCAGCACCAGCACCGAGAGGCTGTAGGTGTGCAGCAGGGTGTAGAGCAGCCCCAGCGCGGCCGTGACGAAGAACGACATCAGCGTGTACGACAGGGGAGCGGTGTAGAACATCGCGAACACGAACAGCAGCACCAGCGCGAACGCCGTCCCGGTGTGCTGCCCGACCAGCCCCGCCAGCACGATGCCGGCCACCACCCCGAACACGGTGCCCAGCAGCCTGCGGTAGCCCTTCACCAGGATCTCCCCCGTGGAGGAGGTGTTGAGGAAGACGATCCAGCAGGTCAGCACCGCCCAGTACCAGCGGTCGCTGGAGAGCAGCTCCCCGCCGACGATGGCCAGCGACGAGCCCACGGCGACCTGCACGGCGGCCCGGGTGGTCGGCCGCCGCAGCCCCGTCGGCTCCTCCCGCTCGGTGTCCTCCTCCACGGCGTCGATGGCGGCGTCCTCGGCGTCCAGCTCCTCGCGGGAGCGGGCCGTGGACGGTGTGTCGTCCGACTCGTCCTGCGGCCCGTCCAGTGCGATCCGCAGCCCCAGGACCGCCCGGGCGGCCTCGCCGATCCCGCGGAAGACGTCCTGCACGGCCGGGGAGGCGCCGGGCAGGCTCTCCTCGTCGCGGTAGGACAGCAGCCGGTTGCGGACATGGGACAGCGCGGTGCCGCCCGGGTGCTGGACGAGCAGCCGCAGGGCCCCAAGGTCCCGCCGCAGTGTCTCGACCGCCTCGTCCCGCACGGGCAGCCGGCCGGCCGTCGGGACCGGCGCGCCGGGCAGATGCAGGGTGAGGGTGTCCGTACGTTCCGCGCTGCGGGCGGTGAGCAGCAGCAGGGCGAGCCGCTCGGCGGCGATCTCGGCGTCCGCCACCCGCCGCTGCACCAGCCGCGCCGTGCCCTCGTCCGCCGTACCCTCCTCAAGCCGCCCCTGGATCATCAGCGCCGTCTCGTGCAGCCGCGCGGTGCGCTCCCGCACGTTCTCCAGAGACCGGTCCGCCTCCTGAGGGCCCGCGTCCAGCAGGTCGAGCTGGGCCGACACCAGCTGGGCGAACCGGGCCCGGAAGGCATCGCGCAGCCGTTGAAGCGTCCCGGCCGGAGTCTCCGGCAGCAGCGCGAACCGCACCACGGCACTGCACACCACGGCCGTCACGACGGAGACACACAGCTCGGGCAGGTCCGAGACGGTGGCGCCGACGAACAGGGACACGAAGTACAGCTGGAAGCCGATCAGCCCGAGCGCGGTCCCCCGGTCGCCGAACCGGCGGCCGTAGACGGCACTGAAGATCAGCGCGATGAAGAACAGATCACCGGCGACGACATGGGAGTGCAGCAGCGCGGCCAGCGTGACGGAGGCGATCGCGACCGGCAGACCGAGGGCGAGCGTGACCGCCTGCGGTCCGCGCTGCTTCTCCCGTACGGCGAAGGTGGATACCATCGCCGCCATCGCGCCCGCGACCAGATGCGGCACATCGGCCCCGAGCAGGGCGAGCACGACCAGTGTGAGCGCGATCGAGCCCACCGTCCGCAGCCCCGCGGCCAGCCGCAGCAGCCCCGGATCAAAGGCCGCGACCCGGTCGCGCAGCCGCCCCCACCCCTGACCGGTGCCTATCCCTGTCCCTCCGCCCCCGTCACATGCGCCCGCAGCTGCTCCGGCGTCAGATACGCGTCGGAGTACTCGAAGTCCTTCAGCTTGGCGGGCTTGCGGGCCTGGAAGCCGGTGCGCACGAAATCGTCGCCGGCCACGGCGTTGAGCAGCCAGTTCGTCATCACCCGGGTCTTGGCCACGTTGGTGCGCAGCGCCGACCAGTGGTAGCCGCGGGCGACCACCAGCGCGGGCAGCCCGCGCAGTTCGACGCCGAGCGGCTTGGAGACCGCGTCCCGGCCCCCGAGGTCGACGACCAGGCCGAGGTCCTTGTGCCCATAGGGCCGCAGCGGCCGGTTGCGCAGCGTGGCGATGACGTTGTCGGCGACCACCTTGCCCTGCCGCATGGCGTGCTGGGCGGTGGGCGGGCAGACCGCGCCCTCCTCCTTCTTGGCCAGGTCCGGCACGGCCGCCGCGTCGCCGAGCGCGAACACACCGTCGTGCCCCGGCAGGCTCATCTCCGGCGTGACCTCCAGCCGTCCGCGCACCGTCTTCTCGCCGAGCGTCCCGATGAGCGGGCTGGCGACGACACCGGCGGTCCAGATCAGGGTGCGCGTGGGAACCACCCGGCCGTCGGTGAAGGTGACCTCCTCCGGGCCGGCCTTGGCGATGGAGACACCGAGGGAGATCTCGATGCCCCGACGGCGCAGGATCTCCTGGGCGTCCCTGCCCAGCTTGTCGCCCAGCTCGGGCATCAGCTTCGGCGCGATGTCGATCAGATGCCACCTGATCAGCGCCGGGTCGAGCCGCGGGTAGCGCTTGACCGCGTTGTGCGTCAGCTGCTGGAGGCAGGCGGCGGTCTCGGTGCCCGCGTAACCGCCGCCGACCACCACGAACTGGAGCCGGGCGGCCCGCTCCTGCGGATCCTGGCTGGCGTCGGCGAGATCGAGCTGTGAGATGACGTGGTCGCGGATGTAGGCGGCCTCGGCGAGCGTCTTCATCCCGTACGCGTTGTCCGTCAGACCGGGGATGTCGAAGGTGCGGGTGATGCTCCCCGGAGCCAGCACTATGTAGTCGTACGGCTCGTTGACGATCTCGTCGGTGATCGTGCGGATGACGCAGACCTTGGACGCCAGGTCCACGCCGATGGCGCCGCCCGGGATGATCCGGGTGCGGTACTTGCGGCTGCGGCGCAGGGAGAGGGCGATCGACTGGGGCGTCAGCACGCCGGAGGCGACCTGGGGCAG
This sequence comes from Streptomyces cupreus, assembly GCF_014257025.1. Lineage (GTDB taxonomy): Bacteria > Actinomycetota > Actinomycetes > Streptomycetales > Streptomycetaceae > Streptomyces > Streptomyces cupreus. Next base: position 8,143 of record NZ_JACMSF010000039.1, on the reverse strand, counting down.
CAGGGGGAGATAGAGCTGGTAGGAGGACGGCGTCACCAAGGTGAGGTCGGCCTCGTCGGCGGCGAGCCTGCGCTCCAGACGGCGAACGCACCCCACTCCGGCGAAGCCTGCGCCAACCACCAGGATCCTGGGTCGTGTCACGGTGTTCATCCCTTCTGCGGCTCCAGGCGGCCCGATACGACATCGTTCGTCTGCCTCTGGATCGCTGCCTCGCACCTCATCGATCCCACCGCGCTCACGGCCGCTGCGCCAGTCGGGTGCGGCAGGCAGATGAACGACGTGTTCGAGCCACACTGCCCCACGGAGCCCCTGGGCACACCGGGTTCCCCGAGATCGGCCGCGCGGTCACCAGGGCAGGAAGACATGGACGTCCTTGCCGCGCTCATGAGTGATGACGCCGACCTGGCGGCTCAGGCTCTGCACCAGATACCAGCCGACTCCGCGGCCGCCGCGGCTCGGATCGAAGGCACGCGGCGCCGGCGGCTCGGGACTGGTGTCGCGCAGAACCACGTGCACACCGTCGAAGGCCCGGCTCAATCGCAGCTCGAACGGGCCCGGGGCGTACTCCACCGTGTTCGCCGCCAGCTCCGTGACCACCAGCAGGATGTCGTCGCCGTGGTCGGGCGCGGCGGGCGGGAAGACCCGCGCGAGGTCGTGGAGATAAGCCTCCGCGGCCAAGCGCGCCTCGGTCACGTCCGCGGGCGCACCCGCGAAGCGCACAAGACGGTGCGCAATGTCCTGTCCGGCCAAGGTGTCATCGTCCGTCTCTCCCCCCATGCACCTGCGCTGTCCGGCTTCCCCGCCCGCCCGGACCTACGCACGATCACCGGAAGACGTTGTCCGAGTCCTCCCACACCGCGGACTCGTCCGGCACAGGCTGGCGCCGGGTCTCGGCGCGGGCCTGGTACATCGCGTCGATCTCCAGAGCGTAATGCCGCACGATGGCGTCCCTGCGCAGCTTCATCGACGGTGTCAGCAGGCCGTTGCTGAGGGCGAACGGCTCCGGCAGCACCCGGAACACCCGGATCGACTCCGACCGCGACACCGCGCTGTTGGCGGCCGCCACCGCCCGCGCGATCTCCTCGCGCAGCGCGTTCTCCTCCCGGGCGTCCCGGCTGCGCGGGTCCGGGCGCGGCTCCAGCGTGCCGCGCCAGTACGCCAGGAAGTCCGGATCCAGCGTGAGCAGCGCCCCCACACAGGGCCGGTTGTCGCCGACCACCACCGCCTGGTGGATCAGCGGATGCATCCTCAGCCGCTGCTCCAGGGTGGCCGGCGCGACGCTCTTGCCGTTGCTGGTGATGATGACGTCCTTCTTCCGGCCGGTGATCGTCAGATACCCGTCGGAGTCGAGGATCCCGAGGTCACCGGTGGCCAGCCAGCCACCGCGCAGCGCGGCCCGGGTCGCCGCCTCGTCGTTGACATAGCCCTGGAACACCGAAGGACCGCGCACCAGGATCTCCCCGTCGTCGGCCACCCGGACGTCCATGCCGGGCAGCACCTTGCCGACCGTCCCCGAGCGCTCCCGGCCCGGCGGCTGCGCGGTGACTCCGCCGGCGGTCTCGGTGAGCCCGTACCCGTCGTTGAGGTAGATGCCGATGCCCTCGTAGAAGAGGGAGATCTCCCGGCTCAGCGGCGAGCCGCCGGACGTCGCCCGGCGGATCCGGCCGCCCAGCGCGCCGCGCAGCCCCCGGTACACCGTCCGCTCGTACAGCGCGTGCTGGAGCCGCAGATCGAGGCCGGGCCCCGGCCCCTCGCCGAGCCGGTGCCGTTGCACGGCCGCGGCGAAGTCCCGTGCCGTGTCGGCGGCCCGCTCGAACAGCGCGCCACGGCCCGCTTCACGGGCGGAGCGCAGGTAGTTCTTGTAGATCTTCTCGAAGACCGACGGGACGGCGCAGAAGTACGTCGGCCGAAACGAGCGCAGCGCCGCCGCGAGGGAGTCCCCGCTCGGCTCCGACTCGTGGCCCATCAGCATCCCGCCGCGCATGCACAGCCCCTGCACCATGAGCCCGTACACATGAGAGAACGGCAGGAAGGCCAGCACCGACGCCTGTCCGCCCGGCGGCACCACCAGATGCCCCCAGCCCTCCAGCAGCGTGTCGCAGCCGCTCGCCAGGCTGCGATGGCTCAGCGCGCACCCCAGCGGACGACCCGTGGAGCCGGAGGTGTAGGCGATGACGGCGGTGGAGTCCGGCAGCACGATCCGGCGCAGCGAGTCGACCGCGGCGAACGGCACGAGCGAGCCCCGCTCGACCAGCTTGTCCAGCGCCCCCGCGTCCAACTGCCACACATGCCGCAGCATCGGCAGCGAGGCGCACACCGAGCCGACCGTCATGACCGACTGCTCGTCCTCGACCACCACACCCACACACGCGGCGTCCCGCAGGATCCACTCCACCTGCTCGCGCGAGGACGTCGGATACACGGGCACGACCTCGGCGCCCACCGCCCACAGGGCGTAGCTGAGCACCGTCCACTCGTACCGGGTGCGCGCCATGATCGCCACGCGATGGCCCGGCGAGATCCCGGAGGCGACCAGACCCTTGGCCAGATCCACCACGGTGTCCCGCACTTCCACCGCGGTGATGTCCGTCCACTCCGAGGAGCCCCCGAGGCGGCGCGCGAGCACCGGCAGGGTGGGTTCGAGGAGGGCCCGTTCGAAGATGCTGTCGGCGAGGCCGCCCGTCGGCGGCGCGGAGACGGGCGGAGCCAGGGCGAAGTCGCGCATGCGCAGCTCCTGTGGTGTACGCGGTGTGACGTCACCGACGAGCAGGGTTATCGGCGGTGCCCGAATCTAGCCGAGGTGGGAGCGAACCGTGCCGGAATCCGACAAGTCGACGCCGCGCCTTGGCGTCTCATTCCTGGGTACGCCGTACGCACTCGGTGACCACGTCCCGCAGACTGCCGGTGCGCCGCATCAGCTCGCGCTGCACCTGGGCGCCGTTGCCGCGTCCCAGCAGCTCGGCGACGCCGACGCGGGCAGAGTCGAGGTCGCCGCTGTCCTCCAGCGCCTCGCCGACATGGTCCAGCAGGGCCCGCACCACGGCCCGCGCCGGCATGGGCCGCCTGGTCACGGGGTGCAGCAGTTCGTCCGTGAGGCCCGCCCGGGCGGCCTGCCAGGCCGCCAGCCGCAGCACGCTCACACTGTGCGTCGCGGGCTCCAGTCCCGCCCGCCACTCCCGCGCGGAGGTCTCCACCAGGCCACGGGCCAGGGTGGCGAGCAGCATGGGCGTGTCCGCGTGCAGACACACGTCCGCCACCCGGATCTCCACCGTCGGATAGTTCCGGGCCAGCCGGGCGTCGAAGTAGACCATCGCCTTGTCGAGGATCACCCCGGTGTCGAGCATCTCCGCGACCACTTCGTGGTAGCGCTCGGCGGACCCGAAGACCTCGGTCGGACCCGCCGACGGCCAGCGCTGCCACACCCGGCTGCGGTAGCTGTTGTACCCGGTGTCCTTGCCCTGCCAGAAAGGCGAGTTGGCGCTGAGTGCGCCGAGCACCGACAGCCAGGGCCGCATCCGGTCGATGACGGCGACGCCCTCCTCGTCGGAGTCCACGCTCACATGGACATGGCAGCCGAGGACGAGCTGCTCCCGGGTGGCGATGCCGTAATGCTCCGCCATCCACTGGTAGCGCCGGTTCGCCCCGACGCACGGGCTGACCGGGAGCGGGGACGTGGCCAGCGCCGCCACGGCGCAGCCCAGCTCCCCGGCGTGCCGCGCCGCCTCCTTGCGGCATCGCACGATCTCCCGGCCCAGGACGTCCATGCCGGACTGCGGCTGGGTGGCGTACTCCAGCATCTGGTCGTGTAGTTCCTTTTCGAACACGTCCTTCCCGTCCGCGCTGTCCAGCGCGGCGCGGGCGACGATCGCGCCCGACAGGGCCCGCGGTTCACCCGTCTCCGGGTCGACCAGGAGGAGCTCCTCCTCCACTCCGACGGTGCGCACCTGAGGCACCCTTTCTGTGGCCCGATGCGAGGACGACGAGTATTTCGCCGTACGCCCCGACTGCCCGTTTCGGGGCATTAGGACACCTCGCACCGCCTTGCGGACTTCAGGAGGGGTACGGCGTCAGCCATACCGTCGCCAGGGGCGGCAGGGTGATCCGGATCCCGTCCTCCTCCGGCTTGATCGGCCCGGGGTTCGTGACGTCGCCGCCCCCGTATTTCGCCGCGTCCGTGTTCAGGGTCTCCTCCCAGACCGGGCCGTCCTCGGGGACCCAGATCCGGTAGTCCTCCCGCACGACCGGGGAGAAGTTCGAGACCGCGAGCAGGGGAGTGCCGTCGGCGGCGTACCGCAGGAAGGCGAAGACGTTGTCGTCGGCCGCGTTCCCGAGGGCCCACTGGAAGCCGCCCGGGTCGGTGTCCCGCTGCCACAGCGCCGGGGTGGCGAGGTAGGCGGTGTTGAGATCACGGACGAGATCACGCACGCCCCGGTGGTCGGGCTCGGCGCTGTAGCCGGGGTCCAGCAGCCACCAGTCCGGCCCGTGGGGTTCGGACCACTCGGCTCCCTGGGCGAACTCCTGCCCCATGAACAGGAGCTGTTTGCCCGGGTGGGCCCACATGAAGCCCAGGTAGGCGCGGTGGTTGGCGCGCTGCTGCCACCAGTCGCCGGGCATCTTCGACACCAGCGCCTGCTTGCCGTGGACGACCTCGTCGTGGGAGATCGGCAGGACGTAGTTCTCGCTGTAGGCGTACATCATCGAGAAGGTCATCTCGTTGTGGTGGTACTTGCGGTGGACGGGCTCATGGCTGATGTAGCCGAGCGAGTCGTGCATCCAGCCCATGTTCCACTTCAGCCCGAAACCGAGCCCGCCGCTGTCGGTGGGCCGGGTCACCCCGTCCCAGGCGGTGGACTCCTCCGCGATCGTCACCACGCCGGGCGCCCGCCGGTACACCGTGGCGTTCATCTCGCGCAGGAAGGCCACCGCGTCCAGGTCCTCCCGGCCGCCGAACACATTGGGCGTCCACTGGCCGGAGTCACGCGAGTAGTCGAGGTAGAGCATCGAGGCGACCGCGTCCACCCGCAGCCCGTCGATATGGAACTCCTCGCACCAGTACACGGCGTTGGCGACGAGGAAGTTGCGCACCTCGACCCGCCCGAAGTCGAACTCGTAGGTCCCCCAGTCCGGATGCTCGGCCCGCCGGTCGTCCCCGGGTTCGTACAGCGGCTCCCCGTCGAAGCGGGCCAGCGCCCAGTCGTCCTTCGGGAAATGCGCGGGCACCCAGTCCATGATCACGCCGATGCCCGCCCGGTGCAGCGCGTCGATCAGGAACCTGAAGTCGTCGGGCGTGCCCAGCCGGCCCATGGTCGCGTAGAAGCCGGTGACCTGGTACCCCCACGAGCCCGAGAACGGGTGGTGGGCGACCGGCATGAACTCCACATGCGTGAAGCCGAGGTCGTTCACATACGCCGGGAGCACCTCGGCCAGCTCGCGGTAGGTCAGCCCCGGCCGCCAGGACGGAAGGTGCACCTCGTACACCGAGAACGGCGCGACATGCACCGGGAGGTCCCCGCGGTGCGCCATCCACTCCGCGTCGCCCCACTCGTGGCGAGAGGAGTGCACGATGGACGCCGTGTCCGGCGGGTTCTCCGCGTACCGCGCCATCGGGTCGGCCTTGAGGAAGCGGTGGCCGTGCCGGGAGTGGATCTCGAACTTGTACCGGGTGCCCTCGCCGACCCCGGGCAGGAACAGCTCCCACACCCCGGACGCGCCGAGGGAGCGCATCGGGAACGCGGTGCCGTCCCAGTAGGTGAAGTCCGCGGCGACCCGCACCCCCTGGGCGTTCGGCGCCCACACGGTGAACCGGGTGCCGGTCACGCCCTGGTGGGTCATCGGCTCGGCGCCGAGCGCCTTCCACAACTGCTCGTGCCGCCCCTCCCGGATCAGATGGAGGTCCAGCTCCCCGAGGGCGGGCAGAAAGCGGTAGGGGTCCTCGACCTCGTGCTCCCCGTCCCCGTACGACACCGACAGCGTGTACGCCGGGATCTCCTTCAGCGGCAGTACGCCGGAGAAGAGCCCCTCGCCCTCGGAGACGAGCCCTCTGCGCTCGCCGTCGATTACCACGCTCACCGAGCGGGCGAACGGGCGCAGCGCCCGGAACACCACCCCGCCCCGGACCGCATGGGCGCCGAGCAGGGCATGCGGGTCGTGGTGGGCGCCGGCCAGCAGGCGGCCGCGGTCGGTGGGGTCCAGGGGCGGAGCCGTCCGGCACCGGGCGGGTCCTGACGGGTCGGGCAGCGAGGTGTCACGCAGCGCCATGGGGTCAGCCTCCTCGTACGGCGAGACGTTCGATCGCCGCCATCGGTACGGGAAGCCAGTCCGGGCGGTGTCTGGCTTCGTAGAGCACTTCGTACACGGCCCGGTCGGTCTCGTAGGCGCGCAACAGGCCGTGTTTCTTGCGCGGGTCCCATCCGGCGGTGGCCGCGTAGCCCGCGCAGAAGGCCTCCCGGCAGCGGCGGGCCCACTCAGGACGCCAGGGCTGGCGCTGGCGTGCCGCGTAGTCGAAGGAGCGCAGCATCCCGGCGATGTCCCGCACGGGGGAGTGGAGGCTGCGCCGCTCGGCGAGCGGGCGGGACGGTTCGCCCTCGAAGTCGATCACGAACCACTCGCGTCCGGCCCGCAGCACCTGGCCCAGGTGCAGATCGCCGTGGATGCGCTGGGCCGGCGGGCCGGGGTCGCAGGTCGTGAGCGCCCCGAAGGCGGTCCGCAGACCCGGCACGAACGCCTGGAGGGCCGGGACGCAGTGCGCCGCGGAGTCCAGCCGCTCGGTCATCGCCGCGGCCGTACCGGCGTTCTCGCGGCGGGTCTCGCACGGGAACGCCGAGGCGAGCGCGAGGTGGACCTCGGCGGTGGCCCGGCCCAACTGGCGGGCCTCCGCCGTGAAGTCGTCACCGGAGGCGAGCGCCTGGAGCGCCAGCGTCCAGCCGTCGGTCGCGTCCCGCAGGAACGGCTGGAGCACGCCCAGGGTCGCGTCCCATGGACGGGTGGTCCGGAACCAGGCGACCGGTGCGGGGACGCGCCGGCAGCCCTGCCGGGCAAGAGCGCCGGGTACCTCCAGGTCCGGGTTGACGCCCGGCTGGATGCGCCGGAACACCTTCAGCACGTAGGCATCGCCGTACACCAGCGAGGAGTTGGACTGCTCCGCGTCCATCAGACGCGGCGCCAGACCGGAGGGGACCGGCACCGACGAGCAGGACTCGAAGCGCAGCGGTCCTGCCGTGCCGGGGTGCCGCAAGCGGTCCAGGAGCATCTGCGCCGACCGCAGGTCCTGCAAGGCGTCGTACACCGTGAGACCCGTGAGCGGGCCCTCGTCCGCCCGCCCGATGAGGCTGCGGCCCAGGCGCGGGGAGGGGTGCTCGCGCACCCCGAGCAGCAGCTGGTAGCAGTCGCCGGCCGGGGGCGCGGTGGTGCCGCCGGGGGCGGGCACCGGGACATGGCCGGCGTGGACCAGCAGGTGCAGACAGCCCGGGAACAGCTCGGTCATGGACAACAGGGTCAGGTCGGTGACCGGCCGGTCCTTGCCCGCGAACCACCGCTGCCGCGGCAGCCACTGACGCAGCAGACCGCCGAGCGAGACCATGATGTCGGCGACGGCCGGAGGGCTCGGTCTGAGGGATGCGGTCTTCGGCATGGTGACGCGTCCTTTCGTCGGCACACGCTCAAGGGCACACGCTCAAGGGGCGAACGCTCGGTGTCGGCGGCCGATGCGGGAGGCGACTCTGGAGAGCCGGAACCAGTAGAAGCCGTGACCGCCCAGAGTGAGCAGGTACGGCAGTTCGCCGATGGCCGGGAAGCGGACCCCGCCGAACAGCTCGACCGGGTGCCGCCCGTCGAACTCGCGCAGATCGAGCTCGGTCGGCTGGGCAAACCGGGAGAAATTGTTCACGCACAGGACGAGATCGTCCTCGTACTCCCGCAGAAACGCCAGCACCGCCGGGTTGGACGACTGGAGTTCGGTGAAGGAACCGAGTCCGAAGGCGGGGTTCTGCTTACGGATCTCGATCATGCGCCGGGTCCAGTGCAGCAGCGAGGAGGGCGACGCCATGGCCGCCTCGACGTTGATGACCTGGTGACCGTAGACCGGGTCCATGATCGTGGGCAGGTAGAGGCGGCCGGGGTCGGCGTTCGAGAAGCCGGCGTTGCG
>NZ_JACMSF010000038.1 GCF_014257025.1 Streptomyces cupreus | reverse complement strand
CGTCACCGACGTCCGCGAGGTCTTCCGCTCCTGGCAGGAGGGCACGGTCATCCGATCCTGGCTGCTGGACCTCGCGGTCAACGCCCTCGACGAGGACGAGCACCTGGACAAGCTGCGCGGTTATGCACAGGACTCCGGTGAGGGCCGCTGGACTGTGGAAGCCGCCATCGACAACGCCGTGCCGCTGCCCGCGATCACGGCCTCCCTGTTCGCGCGGTTCGCCTCGCGTCAGGAGGACTCGCCGCAGATGAAGATGATCGCCGCGCTGCGGAACCAGTTCGGCGGCCACGCGGTCGAGAAGAAGTAAGCACCACCGAGAAACGACAGCAGAGCAACACCAGGACACTGGGGGAGGTCGGCGAAACGACCATGCACGTCACGCATCTGTCGCTGGCCGACTTCCGCTCGTACGCCCGGGTCGAAGTTCCGCTCGACCCGGGCGTCACCGCCTTCGTGGGCCCCAACGGCCAGGGCAAGACGAACCTCGTCGAGGCCGTCGGCTATCTCGCCACCCTCGGCAGCCACCGTGTCGCCTCCGACGCCCCGCTGGTGCGCATGGGCGCGGACCGGGCCGTCATCCGGGCCCAGGTCAAGCAGGGCGAGCGGCAGCAGCTGGTGGAGCTTGAGCTGAACCCGGGCAAGTCCAACCGCGCCCGGATCAACAGGTCGTCGCAGGTCAGACCGCGGGACATTCTCGGGATCGTGCGTACGGTCCTGTTCGCGCCGGAGGATCTGGCCCTGGTGAAGGGTGACCCCGGCGAGCGCCGCCGCTTCCTGGACGAGCTGATCACCGCGCGCTCCCCGCGCATGGCGGGCGTGCGCTCCGACTACGACCGGGTCCTCAAGCAGCGCAACACCCTGCTGAAGACGGCCGCGCTCGCCCGCAGGCACGGCGGCCGGAGGGGGGCACCTCCCGCGCGAGCGGATTCGAGCGTGGGGGCGGACCTGTCCACCCTCGACGTCTGGGACCAGCACCTCGCGCGCGCGGGTGCCGAACTGCTCGCCCAGCGCATGGACCTGATCGCCGCGATCCAGCCGCTGGCGGACAAGGCGTACGAGCAACTGGCGCCCGGCGGCGGCCCGCTGGCGCTGGAGTACAAGCCGTCCGCGCCCGGTGAGGCACATACGCGTGAGGACCTGTACGGGCAGTTGATGTCCGCGCTCGCGGACGCCCGCAAGCAGGAGATCGAGCGGGGCGTGACCCTCGTAGGGCCGCACCGGGACGATCTGCTGCTCAAGCTCGGGCAGTTGCCCGCCAAGGGGTACGCCTCGCACGGCGAGTCCTGGTCCTATGCGCTGGCGCTGAGGCTGGCCTCCTACGACCTGTTGCGGGCCGAGGGCAATGAGCCGGTGCTCGTTCTCGACGACGTCTTCGCCGAGTTGGACACCCATCGCCGGGAGCGGCTTGCCGAGCTGGTCGCGCCCGGTGAGCAGGTGCTGGTGACGGCGGCGGTCGACGACGACGTGCCGCACGTACTGACGGGGGCGCGGTACGCCGTGTCCGAGGGGACGGTGGAGCGCGTATGACTGCCGAGGAACCCAAGAAGGCCCCCGAGCCGTCCGGTGTCGACCTCGCGCGCGTGGCGTTGCGCGCGGCGAAGGAACAGGCACGCGCGCGTGGGGACGCGGCGCAACAGAAGAAGCAGGCGCGGCGCGGCGGCGGCCTGCGCTCCGGCGCGCGCGCCGACGGCCGCGACCCGATGGCGCTGGGCGCCGCCATCAACCGGCTGATCACCGAGCGCGGCTGGGAGACGCCGGCCGCGGTGGGCGGGGTGATGGGCCGCTGGCCGCAGATCGTGGGGCCGGATCTGGCGAACCACTGTGTGCCGCAGACGTACGACGAGGACGAGCGGGTGCTGGTCGTGCGGTGCGACTCGACGGCGTGGGCGACGAATCTGCGGCTGCTCGCCCCGCAGCTGGTGGCCCGGCTGAACGAGGATCTCGGGCACGGCACGGTGAAGGTGATCAAGGTCCTGGGTCCCGCCGGCCCCGACCGCCGCTACGGCCCCCTGAGGGCCCCGGGCAGCACCGGACCCGGTGACACCTATGGGTGACGTACATCACATGGAGGCCCCGCGGGGTGGCTCGGTCGTACCACTGCACGCGGTTGCGAATCCCGTCGTGCGGTCGACCTGACTCCCAAGTAGCAAAGGGTTGACACCCCGAAGCGCTGAGTGCCTCTGTGAGCCTCTTGGAGCCCCGCTCCGCATATGGGGAGTCGGGAGAGACCGGTTCAGGGCGGCACATGCGGACTCAGGTACCGGCAAACCCCCATCACTGTCGGCGCTACCGGTAGACTGGAAGCCAATCCCGCCCCAAACGTGGGGACCGTCCGGGACTAGCTGAGCAACGCTGATTCAAGGCTTACCAACGCAACATGCCGCAGCCGCTCCGGCAACCCTCCCCCGGAGGGGGACACTCCAGAGCCTGGCTCGTGCTGTGCCAGAAAGGGCGCTTCGTGGCCGATTCCGGCAACCCCAACGAGAACATCCCGTCCACCGACGCCGTGGCAGGCGTACCCGAGGCCAGCGCCACGGCGTATGACGCGAGCGCCATCACCGTCCTTGAGGGTCTGGACGCGGTTCGCAAGCGACCCGGTATGTACATCGGCTCGACCGGTGAGCGCGGCCTGCACCACCTCGTGTACGAGGTGGTCGACAACTCCGTCGACGAGGCGCTGGCCGGCCACGCGGACACCATCGAGGTGACGATCCTCGCCGACGGTGGCGTGCGCGTCGTCGACAACGGCCGTGGCATCCCGGTGGGCATCGTCCCTTCCGAGGGCAAGCCGGCCCTGGAGGTCGTGCTGACCGTGCTGCACGCGGGCGGCAAGTTCGGCGGCGGCGGCTACGCGGTCTCCGGTGGTCTGCACGGCGTGGGCGTCTCCGTGGTGAACGCGCTGTCGTCGAAGGTCGCCGTCGAGGTCAGGACGGACGGCCACCGGTGGACGCAGGACTACAAGATGGGCGTCCCCACGGCACCGCTCGCCCAGCATGAGGCCACCGAGGAGACCGGCACGTCGGTCACCTTCTGGGCCGACGGCGACATCTTCGAGACCACGGACTACTCCTTCGAGACGCTCTCGCGGCGCTTCCAGGAGATGGCGTTCCTCAACAAGGGTTTGACGATCAAACTCACTGACGAGCGCGAGTCGGCGAAGGCCACCTCCGGGGCGGACGAGGCCGGCGCGGACGAGACCGCTGAGGTCAAGACGGTCACGTACCACTACGAAGGCGGCATCGTCGACTTCGTGAAGTACCTCAACTCCCGCAAGGGAGATGCGGTGCACCCGTCGGTGATCGACCTTGAGGCCGAGGACAAGGACAAGGCCCTCTCCCTCGAAGTCGCGATGCAGTGGAACAGCGGCTACAGCGAGGGCGTGTACTCCTTCGCCAACATCATCCACACCCACGAGGGCGGCACCCACGAAGAGGGCTTCCGCGCGGCGCTGACGAACCTCATCAACAAGTACGCGCGCGACAAGAAGCTGCTCCGCGAGAAGGACGACAACCTCACGGGCGACGACATCCGTGAGGGTCTGACCGCGATCATCTCGGTCAAGCTGAGCGAGCCGCAGTTCGAGGGCCAGACCAAGACCAAGCTCGGCAACACCGAGGCGAAGACCTTCGTCCAGAAGGCGGTCTACGAGCACCTCAACGACTGGCTGGACCGCAACCCGGTGGAGGCCGCGGACATCGTCCGCAAGGGCATCCAGGCCGCCACGGCGCGCGTGGCCGCCCGCAAGGCGCGCGACCTCACCCGTCGCAAGGGCCTGCTGGAGTCGGCGTCCCTGCCGGGCAAGCTCTCCGACTGCCAGTCGAACGACCCCACCAAGTGCGAGATCTTCATCGTCGAGGGTGACTCCGCCGGCGGCTCGGCCAAGTCCGGCCGCAACCCGCAGTACCAGGCGATCCTCCCGATCCGAGGCAAGATCCTCAACGTCGAGAAGGCGCGGATCGACAAGATCCTTCAGAACCAGGAGATCCAGGCGCTGATCTCGGCCTTCGGCACCGGAGTCCACGAGGACTTCGACATCGAGAAGCTCCGCTACCACAAGATCATCCTGATGGCGGACGCCGACGTCGACGGCCAGCACATCAACACCCTGCTGCTGACCTTCCTGTTCCGCTTCATGCGGCCGCTGGTCGAGGCCGGGCACGTGTTCCTCTCGCGTCCCCCGCTGTACAAGCTCAAGTGGGGCCGGGACGACGTGGAGTACGCCTACTCCGACCGTGAGCGCGACGCCCTGCTGGAGATGGGCCGTCAGCGCGGCAAGCGGGTCCGCGAGGACTCCATCCAGCGCTTCAAGGGTCTCGGTGAGATGAACGCCGAGGAGCTGCGCGTGACGACCATGGACCAGGAGCACCGCGTCCTCGGCCAGGTCACCCTCGACGACGCCGCCCAGGCCGACGACCTGTTCTCGGTCCTCATGGGCGAGGACGTCGAGGCCCGCCGCCAGTTCATCCAGCGCAACGCCAAGGACGTCCGCTTCCTCGACATCTGAGTCGGTCTCAGCTGACCGCACCAGGAAGGATCTTCACCAGCAATGGCCGACGAGAACACTTCTGTCACCCCTGAAGAGGGCGGCGAAATCGCGATGCGTATCGAGCCCGTCGGGCTTGAGACGGAGATGCAGCGCTCGTACCTCGACTACGCGATGTCCGTCATCGTCTCGCGTGCGCTGCCGGACGTCCGGGACGGTCTCAAGCCCGTCCACCGCCGCGTGCTGTACGCCATGTACGACGGCGGCTACCGCCCCGAGCGCGGCTTCTACAAGTGCGCCCGTGTCGTCGGCGACGTCATGGGCAACTACCACCCGCACGGCGACTCCTCGATCTACGACGCGCTGGTCCGCCTCGCGCAGCCGTGGTCGATGCGGATGCCGCTGGTGGACTCCAACGGCAACTTCGGCTCTCCGGGCAACGACCCCGCGGCGGCCATGCGCTACACCGAGTGCAAGATGGCGCCGCTGTCGATGGAGATGGTCCGTGACATCGACGAGGAGACCGTCGACTTCACGGACAACTACGACGGCCGCTCCCAGGAGCCGACCGTCCTGCCGGCCCGCTTCCCCAACCTGCTGATCAACGGCTCGGCCGGTATCGCGGTCGGCATGGCGACCAACATCCCCCCGCACAACCTCCGTGAGGTCGCGGCCGGCGCCCAGTGGTACCTGGAGCACCCCGAGGCCTCGCACGAGGAGCTGCTGGACGCCCTCATCGAGCGCATCAAGGGACCGGACTTCCCGACCGGCGCGCTCGTCGTCGGCCGTAAGGGCATCGAGGAGGCGTACCGCACGGGCCGCGGCTCGATCACCATGCGGGCGGTGGTCGAGGTCGAGGAGATCCAGAACCGCCAGTGCCTGGTGGTCACCGAACTCCCCTACCAGGTCAACCCCGACAACCTCGCGCAGAAGATCGCCGACCTGGTGAAGGACGGCAAGGTCGGCGGCATCGCTGACGTCCGTGACGAGACCTCGTCGCGCACGGGCCAGCGTCTGGTGATCGTGCTGAAGCGGGACGCGGTCGCCAAGGTCGTGCTGAACAACCTGTACAAGCACACCGACCTGCAGACGAACTTCGGCGCCAACATGCTGGCGCTGGTCGACGGCGTGCCGCGCACGCTGTCGCTGGACGCGTTCATCCGGCACTGGGTGACGCACCAGATCGAGGTCGTCGTCCGCCGTACGCGCTTCAGGCTGCGCAAGGCCGAGGAGCGGGCGCACATCCTGCGCGGTCTGCTCAAGGCCCTGGACGCCATTGACGAGGTCATCGCGCTGATCCGCGGCAGTGAGACGGTCGACGTCGCGCGCACGGGCCTGATGGACCTCCTTGAGATCGACGAGATCCAGGCCAACGCCATCCTTGAGATGCAGCTGCGCCGACTGGCCGCCCTGGAGCGCCAGAAGATCGTCCAGGAGCACGACGAACTCCAGGCGAAGATCACCGAGTACAACGAGATCCTCGCCTCGCCGATCCGCCAGCGCGGCATCGTCAGCGAGGAACTCGCCGCGATCGTCGAGAAGTACGGCGACGACCGCAAGACCACGCTGGTGCCCTACGACGGTGACATGTCCATCGAGGACCTGATCGCCGAAGAGGACATCGTCGTCACCATCACGCGCGGCGGCTACGTCAAGCGCACCAAGACGGACGACTACCGCTCGCAGAAGCGCGGCGGCAAGGGCGTGCGCGGCACGAAGCTGAAGGAAGACGACATCGTCGACCACTTCTTCGTCTCCACCACGCACCACTGGCTGCTGTTCTTCACCAACAAGGGCCGCGTCTACCGCGCGAAGGCCTATGAACTCCCGGACGCCGGCCGCGACGCGCGCGGCCAGCACGTGGCGAACCTGCTCGCCTTCCAGCCGGACGAGGCCATCGCCGAGATCCTCGCCATCCGCGACTACGAGGCGGCGCCGTACCTGGTGCTCGCCACGAAGGCCGGTCTGGTGAAGAAGACTTCTCTGAAGGATTACGATTCGCCGCGCTCCGGAGGCGTCATCGCCATCAACCTCCGGGAGCGGGAGGACGGTTCCGACGACGAGCTGATCGGGGCCGAGCTCGTTTCCGCCGAGGACGATCTGCTGCTGATCAGCAAGAAGGCGCAGTCGATCAGGTTCACGGCCACGGACGACGCGCTGCGGCCCATGGGCCGTGCCACCTCGGGTGTCAAGGGCATGAGTTTCCGCGAGGGCGACGAGCTGCTCTCGATGAATGTTGTTCGACCCGGTACGTTCGTGTTCACTGCAACCGACGGTGGGTACGCGAAGCGCACTCCCGTCGACGAGTACCGCGTCCAGGGGCGCGGCGGCCTCGGTATCAAGGCCGCCAAGATCGTTGAGGACCGTGGATCGCTCGTCGGTGCGCTGGTGGTCGAGGAGACCGACGAGATCCTCGCCATCACGCTCGGCGGCGGTGTGATTCGTACGCGAGTCAACGAGGTCAGGGAGACGGGCCGTGACACCATGGGCGTCCAACTGATCAACCTGGGCAAGCGCGATGCCGTCGTCGGTATCGCACGTAACGCCGAGGCGGGGCGCGAGGCGGAGGAGGTCGAGGGCGACCTCGAATCCGCTGAGGGCGCTGACGTCGCCGGCACGGACGAGGGTGAGGCGCCCTCGGCCGAGTAGCACGAGGAGTGAGTCACGTGAGCGGAGCCACGGGCGCCGGATCGGCCGGTACCTCTGCGGGTACGGAGACGGACGGCGGCGGCCGTGGCTCCGCCGCGCGGACCACCGACTCGCCCTCGACCGACACGCATGGATCCCAGGGGGGAACTGTGACGGACACCCGAGGCCCGCAGGCCCAGCAGTACGCGGGCGGCCCGGCCCCGGCGGCACCGCAGCAGCCGGCGGGGCCCGCGCCGTCGGCGTCGCCGCTGCCCGGCGAGCGCCAGCCGCAGCCCTCCTCCGGGCCCTACCACCCGCCGCAGGCCTACCCGGCGGCCGCTCCCGCGAGCGCGGTCCGCAGGCCGCGCACGGGGGCCCGGACGGTGCCGCGCACCCGCAAGGCCCGTCTGCGCGTGGCCAAGGCGGACCCGTGGTCGGTGATGAAGGTCAGCTTCCTGCTCTCCATCGCGCTCGGCATCTGCACCATCGTCGCGTCGGCGGTGCTGTGGATGGTGATGGACGCCATGGGCGTCTTCTCGACGGTCGGCGGCACGATCTCGGAGGCGACAGGATCGAACGAGTCGAACGGCTTCGACCTGCAGTCCTTCCTGTCGCTGCCGAACGTCCTGATGTTCACGTCGATCATCGCGGTGATCGACGTCGTCCTCGCCACCGCCCTCGCCACCCTCGGCGCGTTCATCTACAACCTCTCCGCCGGCTTCGTGGGCGGCGTGGAGCTGACGCTGGCCGAGGACGAGTGAACGCCGTTTCAAACCTCTCCTGACGGTTCCCCGACAACCGATTTTGGGACTGCGCACGTCGTGCGCTAATCTTCAGGAGTCAGCGCGCGGGACACACACCGCAGAGCGCGGCGGGGCTATAGCTCAGTTGGTTAGAGCGCATCCCTGATAAGGATGAGGCCACAGGTTCAAATCCTGTTAGCCCCACCAGCATGAAGACCCCCGGTCCAGTAGGCCGGGGGTTTTTGGCATTTGGGCTGATCCACGGATGGCATGAAAAGACCCGATCGCTGGCGACGGGGGATGCACCAGCGATCGGGCTGTGCCCCACAGTAACAAGGCTGGTTGAACGGCGGGAGGCGGCCGTTCGGCACGGGGTGGGGGTTGTGAGCGGGATCACGTTCCCGGTCAGGGGTCGCACGGGGGGTCGTAGGAGAGGCGGGGGAGGTATTCATGCCACTTCTCCTCCGTCAGGACGCCTCGCGTGGTGGCGCAGATGCGGTGGACGGCACGGTCGACGTCGAGGTTCCACAGGCGGACCGTGTCGGTGCCGCTGGAGACGCCGAGCATGTTGCTCTTGGGGCTGAAGGACAGGAAGTTGCCCGTCTTGGCGTTGGGGCTCATCGACTCGCCGATGGGGGCGGCCTCGGAGGGCGTGGCGACCTTCCACAGGCGGACCGTGTTGTCGTTGCCGCCGCTCGCGAGGGTGCGGCCGTCCTGGCTGAACGTCAGGGAGACCACCGCCTCGGTGTGGCCGGTGAGCGTGGCGGTGGGGCTCCGCGTCCCGGCCGGGTCCGTGACGTCCCACAGGCGGACCGTGTCGTCGTCGCTGCCGCTGGCGAGGGTGCGGCCGTCTGGGCTGTGGACGAGGACGTTGACGGGGCCTTCGTGGGCGGTGAGCGGGGAGCCGAGGGGCCTCGTGTGCCGGGGGTCAGCGGTGTTCCACAGCCGGATCGTGCCGTCCGCGCTGCCGCTGGCGAGGGTGCGGCCGTCGGCGGAGAAGGCGAGGGTGTTGACGTAGCCGCGGTGGCCGGTGATCGGGGAGCCGTAGGGGGTCGGGCGGTGCGGGTCGGAGATGTTCCACAGCTGGAGGGTGCGGTCGTCGTAGGCCGTGGCGAGGATGCGGCCGTCGGGGCTGAACGCCAGCGCGTCTGGGCCCATGAAGCGGGTGCGCAGGGTCAGGGGCGGGCCGTAGGAGACCGGGCGGGTGGGGTCGGAGACGTCCCACAGGTACACCGCGCGGTTGCCGGTCAGTACCGCGAGGGTGCGGCCGTCGGGTGAGAACAGCAGGGAGCGCTGGCCGCCGTCGTCGGGCATGAACGGCTTGTTCAGGCCCGCGGGCCGGTTCGGGTCCCGCACGTTCCACAGCCGGACGCTGCCGTCGCGGGCGGCCGTGGCGAGGACCCGTCCGTCGGGGCGGAAGGCGCCGCTGCGGCCGAACATGTCGGAAGTCGGGATCGACCACAGCCGCACCTTGCTGTCGCCGCTTCCGGTGGCCAGGGTTTTCCCGTCCGGGCTGAAGCCCAGCGCGTACATCTCGCCGCTGCTGCCCGCCAGCGGTTCGCCGACCTGGGAGGGATAGGCCGGGTCGCTGACGTTCCACAGGCTCGCGGTGCTGTCCGCGCTGGCCGCGGCGAGCGTGGATCCGTCGGGACTGAAGGCCACCGACCAGATGGGGCCGGTGTGGCCGGTCAGGGGCGAGCCGAGCGCGGTGGCGCGCTCGGGGTCTTCCACGTTCCACAGGCGGACGGTGTCGTCGGCGGCGCCGCTGGCCAGGGTGCGGCCGTCGGGGCTGAAGGCGACGGAGTGCACGAGATCCGTGTGACCGGTCAGCCGGGTGTCGTACGGCTTCGGGCGGTGGGGGTCGGCGACGTTCCACAGCCGGATCGTGTCGTCGTCGCCGCCCGCGGCCAGGGTGTCGCCGTCCGGGCTGAACGCCACCGAGCGCACGGCAGCGTCGGCGCCGGTCAGCGTGCTGACGGTCTTCGGGCGGTCCGGGCCGTCGACGTCCCACAGGCGGACCGTGCGGTCCTCGCCGACGGAGGCCAGGGTGCGGCCGTCGGGGCTGAACGCGATCAGGTAGATGGTGCCCTTGTGGCCGGTCAGGGGGGTGCGCAGCGGCTTCGGACGGCTGGGATCGCGTACGTTCCACAGCCGGATCGTGCCGTCGTCCGCCGCGCTGGCGAGGGTGCGGCCGTCGGGGCTGAAGACCGCGCTGCTCACCCAGCTCGTGTGGCCGACGAGCGGCTTGCCCAAGGGCTTCGGGCGGCCTGGGTCGCTCACGTCCCAGAGCCGGACCGTGCGGTCGTAGCTGGCGGTGGCCAGGAGCTTGCCGTCGGGGCTGAAGGAGGTGAGGTAGACGGCGCCGGTGTGGCCCAGGAGCGGGGTGGCCAGCGGGGCGTTCACGATGGACACCAGCCGGTTGTCGGTGCCCTCGTCGTCCGGGCGCAGCCGGTGCGCCACCAGGTCGAGCTGGGCCGACAGCGACGGGTCGGTGTACTGGACGCGGTCCGCCTCGGCGACCACCTGCTCGAACACGGCGTCATTGCGCTGCTGCCACGCCACCACCGCCGAACCGACGGCCACCAGCGCCAGCACCACCAGCGCCGACACCGCGCCCCGCCTGATCCACAGGGTGCGCCTGCGCAGCCGTACCGAGGCCGCGAGGAACTCCACCGTGCTGCGGGTCAGGAAGGTGTCCCCCGCCGACTTCGCCCAGGTGTGGGCCTGTTCCAGCCGGGAGCCCCGGTAGAGCAGGGAGGAGTCGCGGCGGGAGTCCTCCCAGGAGCGGCCGTCCTCCTCCAGGCGCTGGCGCAGGAGGTTGCCGCCGCGGTCCTCGTCGATCCACTCGCGCAGCCTCGGCCAGGCGTGCAGCAGTGCCTCGTGGGTGATCTCCACGGTCTCCGCGTCGAGGGTCACCAGACGGGCCTGGACCAGTGCTTCGAGCGACTCCTCCGTCTTGCCGGGGTCCGTCGACTCGGCCGCCAACTGGCGCCGGGTGCCGCGCCTGCGGGTGGCCTGGGTGTCCTCGCCGAGGCGGACCAGACGCAGCAGCAGCAGCCGTGCCGCCGTACGGGCCGCCGGGTCAAGACCTGACCAGGCCCGCTCGGCGGTCGCCGCGACCGCCCCCTGGATGCCGCCGGCGGCGCGATAGCCGGCCAGGGTCAGCCGGCCGGACTTGCGGCGCTGCCAGGTGGCGAGCAGGGCGTGGGAGAGCAGGGGGAGCACGCCCGCGTCGTGGGCGCCGCGCGGGCCGTCGGCGCTGACCTCACGGACGATCAGCTCGGCGAGCCCGGGTTCCAGTTCCAGGCCGACCGCCTTGGCCGGCGCGGTCACCGCCTCCCGCAGCTCGGCGCTGGTCAGCGGGCCGAGCACCATGTGCCGGTGCTGGAGGGCGTCGGCGAGTTCGGGGTAGCCGAGGCACTGTTCGTAGAAGTCGGCGCGTATGCCGAGGACGACGAGCACCGGGGCCGGGCCGCCGTCGGGGGCGGGTGAGGACGCGGCGTGCAGCAACTGGACGAAGGTGTGCCGGTCCGTCTCGTCGGCGCAGAGCGTGAACGCCTCCTCGAACTGGTCGACGATGACGACCGGCCGGGCACCGGAGGTCCGCTCGGCCCACGCCGAGACGGCGTCCCGCACCAAGTCCCCGAAGCCCGGGGCCTCCTGCCCGATCACGGCAGCCAGTTCAGGGATCCGCCCGGTCAGCTCGGCCAGCGGATCGGCGCCGGGGACGAGTTGCAGCACCTCCCGTTCGGCCTGTACGGCGGGCACCAGACCGGCGTTGAGCAGCGACGACTTCCCCGCACCCGAGGCGCCGACCAGCATCAGCAGCCCGCCGGTCCGCTCGGCTGCCCGGAGATGGTCGAGGAGGGCCGCGGTGCTGCGCTGCCGGCCGAAGAACCAGCGGGCGTCCTCCTGCCGGTAGGAGGCGAGCCCCCGGTACGGGCAGACGCTCCCCGCGGGAGGCGGCTCCTCGGCCGCCTCCTCGGAGGCCACCGGGTCGGCCACCGCCCGCTCCCACAGCGACTGCCACTGCGGCAGGTCGTACAGACCGGGGGACACCGGCGCCGGACGCGCGCGCCGCGCCTGCGGGATCAGGACATGGAGTACGGCGGCCAGGGCGGCGAACTGCGCCGGTACGTTCTTCGCGCGCCGCCAGTCGCTGATGCGCTGCGCGGACACCCGTACCGGACGCCCCCGCTCGTCCACCCGCTGGAGCTGGGCGACCGCCTCGGAGACCCGCTTGAGCGGCGGGTTGCCGGCCTCCCGGTACAGCAGCGCAAGGCGTTCCGCGAAGGCTGTGCGCGCCCCTGAGTCGGAACTCAAGGCCTCCACCCCTTACTCTCCCCGCACCTGGACGTCCGGACCGGAAAACTCACTTTATACGGCTGACCTGCGCGAAAGCCCTGGGCCGGAAACCGGAACCTCCTCGGAAAGGGCCCCAACTGGCAGGATCACACCGCGTAGCCAGTCAACCGCGCGTCGTCCGGAGAGGCTGCCGGTGTCCGCCGCCTTTGCCGCAGTGACGGAAAAGCGATCCCCGTCCGCGAGCCCCCAGACCTCCCGAACCTTCGGTCCGTGCCACGGCGTGGACCGACACCAGCGCGTCGTTTGGCACCGGTCCCCGCGAGGGGAGGGACCGGTGCCGAACGACGCGGCACCCCTCCCCCAGGGACCCTCGCCCGGCGCCTGACGCTTGCCGCTTTCACCCCGGGGCCGTACCGTCATTTCTGACGAACCGTCAGATGCGAGGCGGGAGGTAGCCGGCGTGGTCGATGTCGTGAGCGGCACCAGGGAACTGCCCAAGGTCATCAGCGTGGACGATCACGTGATCGAGCCCGCGCATCTCTTCGAGACCTGGCTTCCGGCCAAGTACCGGGACAAAGGCCCCAAACCATTCACCGCCGGGATCGGTGAGCTCGAATACGTGGGCGGGAAGTACCGGTTCACCACCGATCCGGACGGCCAGATCACCGACTGGTGGGAGTACGAGGGCGAGTTCTTCCCGTACAAGCGGATCATCGCGGCGGTCGGATTCTCCCGGGACGAGATGACGCTGGACGGGATCACCCGCGAGCAGATGCGGCGGGGCTGCTGGGACCCCAAGGCCCGGCTTGAGGACATGGACCTGAACCATGTCGAGGCCTCGCTCTGCTTCCCCACCTTCCCGCGCTTTTGCGGCCAGACCTTCGCGGAGGCCAAGGACAAGGAGGTCGGGCTCGCCTGTGTGCGCGCCTACAACGACTGGATGGTCGAGGAGTGGTGCGGCGACAGCGGAGGCCGGCTCATCCCGCTCTGCCTGATCCCGCTGTGGGACATCGACCTCGCGGTCGCGGAGATCCACCGCAACGCGGCCCGTGGGGTACGGGCGGTGACGTTCAGCGAGATCCCCACCTATCTGGGCCTGCCCTCGATCCACTCCGGCTACTGGGACCCCTTCTTCGCTGCCTGCGAGGAGACCGGGACCGTGGTGAACATGCACATCGGGTCCTCCTCCCAGATGCCGGCGGCCTCCCCCGACGCGCCGCCCGCCGTCCAGGCCTCGCTGAGCTTCAACAACGCCATGGCGTCGATGATGGACTTCCTCTTCTCCGGGGTCCTGGTGAAGTTCCCGCGGCTGAAGCTCGCCTACAGCGAGGGGCAGATGGGCTGGATCCCGTACGCCCTGGAACGCGCCGACGACGTCTGGGAGGAACACCGGGCCTGGGGCGGGGTGAAGGACCTGATTCCGGAGCCGCCCTCGACGTACTACTACCGGCAGATCTTCTGCTGCTTCTTCCGGGACAGGCACGGCATCGAGGCGATCGACACCGTGGGCGTGGACAACGCCACCTTCGAGACGGACTATCCGCACGTCGACTCGACCTGGCCGCACACCAAGCAGGTCGCGGCCGAGCATGTGGCGGGGCTGTCGGACGAGGTGACGTACAAGCTGATGCGCGGCAACGCCATCCGAATGCTCGATCTGCCCTTCGACCGCTGATTCCCTTTGACCGCTGATTCCCTTCGACCGCTGATTGACGCCCCCGCGCCGGGGGCAGTCACCCGGTGAGCGACGGGAGGGCAGATGACAAAGGTCTCCGTGGACCGCGAACTGTGTTACGGCTCCGGTGAGTGCGTGTACCGGGTGCCGTCCGTCTTCACCATGGAGGGCGGTTTCGGGGCCGTCAGAGCCGGGCGCGAGGACAGCGGGGACGAGCCGGAGGTACGGGAGGCGGCGGAGCTGTGCCCGTCGCAGGCGATCGTGCTCGGCACTCAGCCGGCGTAGGTCCACCGCACGGCCGCGAGCGCCCGGGCCCTCGCCTCCGCAACCGCCATCCGCGCCGACCGCTCGACCGGATCCACGTGCGAGGCCTGGCCCGTGGCCTGCCCTTCCCACTTCCGGTACAGCAGCCCGACCTCGGCCGAGAACCAGCCGCGGCTCACGGCGTTCAGGGCGAGCAGCAGCCCGGTGTCCTCGGACGCGGGCAGCGCCATCCAGCCGCCGAGGGCGAGCAGCAGATCCCGGCGGACACAGAGCGAGGCCGGATGGACCTGGGCGCGGAAGTCGTTGGCCCGCCAGAAGTCGAGCACCGCGCCCCGCTCGATCGGCCCTTCGCCGGGGTCGCCGGGAAACCCGGCGGTGGAACCGTCCGGCAGCAGATCCAGCACCCGCGAGGTCACCCACCCGATCCCCGCGTCGCCCTCCAGGACCGCCAGATCCCGGGCGAGCACCCCCGGCGCCAGCCGGTCGTCGGCGTCCAGCACCTTCACATACGGCCCGTCGGCGTGCGCGAGCGCGATGGTACGGGCGACCCCGGGACCGCCGGACCGGCCCTGCCGGAAGGTGACGCGGGCGTCATCGGGGACGTACGGCGCGACGGCGTCGCTCGTCCCGTCCTCCTGCACGACCCAGTGCCACTCCCAGCCCTCGGGAAGCCCTTGCGCGCACAGCGACGCGTAGGCCTCCGGCAGGAAGCGGGCCGACGGGCCGTGGACAGCCGTGACGACGGTGACGCGCCGGCGCACTGCGGCACTCACCACCTTTCCAGAAGAGTGGTGAACAGCAGCTCGGTGCGGTCGCCGGGCAGTGTGACGAGGGAGACCTCCACGACGCGGTCAAGGATGTCGTACGACGTCTTGCGCAGCACCAGCACCGGGGCGCCGGGCGGCAGTTCCAGTTCCCGCGCCTCGGCGGGCGTCGGCGCACGGGCCGTGACGCGTTCCTCGACGCGGGCCACCTCGATGCCGACGGTGTGCAGTTGGTGCTGGGTGCCGCCGGGCCAGGGCTCGTTCGCCGGGTCCAGGAGGTCGGGGTTCGCCGCGATCAGTTCGCGCGGCAGATGGGACGTGACCAGGCTGAAGGGGGCGCTCTCGGCGGCGCGGCGGGTGCGGTAGGAGCGCTTGAGGAGGGGCGTGCCCACGGGGACGCCGAAGGCTTCGGCGAGTTCCCCGCTCGCGTCGGTGTCGTCGTACTCGGCGTGGAAGACCAGGTCGGAGCAGTCGAGGCCGGTGTCGTGCTCGGTGGCTCCTGTGCCGGCCCGCTCGGACCGCGGGCGGCGCACCCGGTCCTTCTCCCACTGGTGGCGCCGACTGTCGCGGACCGCGGGCGTGCGAGGCATGGGTCCAGGCTACGACGAGGTCCGGCCACTCGATCGAGTGGCCGGACCCTGACAAGGGCGGAGCTGTACGCAAGTTCGCCGTGACGGACGGGGGTATGGAGGGTCGGATATGCGAGCGGCGCGCTGTCAGAGCCGGAGCGGGATGGTGTGCGCGGTGTCGACCGGAGCCTCGGTGGATTCGCACTCAAGGGTGGCCGGATCCGCTTCCGTGTCCGCGACCGGGCGGTGGCGGCAGCTCGGTGTCCTGCCGTGCGCCTCGGCGTGGATGCGCTGCTTCATCGTGGGGGGCAGTGACCTGGCGTGGGACCAGGCCCAGTGGGACATCGCCGGCACCGTGAACTGGGCGGTGCTGTCGCCGCTGCCGCTGTTGCGGGCCGGCTCGGTCCGGGGTACGGCCGCGGCGGCGGTCGTGGTGACGAGTCCGAGCGCCGTGCACAGCGCGAGGAAGGCGGTGACGATGGCGGTCCACAGCTTCATGACCTTGTTCCGGGCCATGGCCCCTCACTTTCGGGTTGGGCGATTTGCGTACTTTCCTCATGATGTGTATAGGGGCCGCGAAGTGGTGGACCGACGCCCGTGGCGCGTCGATGTTCAGATGAACACCACTCGGATGGGTGTAAGAAGCCAGAAAAGTGAAGAAAAGGGCCCAAAGTCACCGTATGTAGGGGTCTGATCACCCTCAGATCGGAGCGCCGACCTCCGGTCCTACTGCGGTCCATCTACCGGGAGTTGGGGGGGTCCGCACAGGTCACCGATCGATATCGGTCGGTGTGTATAGTCGGGCGCCAGAGGTCCCCTACGTCAAGGAAAGACGAGGTCGCGCGGTGAAGAAGCTTCTCCTGGTCGCACTGGCCGCCATCGGCGGGCTCCTCGTGTACCGCCAGATCCAGGCGGATCGCGCCGAGCAGGATCTGTGGACGGAGGCGACTGACTCCGTGCCCACGGGTTCGTGAGTATCGACAAGCTGATCTGAGAACAGACCCCGGCCGTGGTTGCGGTCGGGGTTTTGTGTTGTCACGGCGCCTTCTGTGGTGTCACGGCGGCTTCCGGATCCGGGCGTTTCGGACGGCCGTGCGGATTGTGCGGGTGGCGTGCGGCCCGGATGGGCAGGATGGGGCACGTTCCACGGTCCGGTGACGACAAGGGGTGGCGCGTGATGGGGCGGCGTACGGCGTGGTGGCGTGCGGTGTGCCGCGTGGCCGTGGTGGTGGCGGTGCTGTGCGCGGCCGGAGCCGGGGTGCCGTCCGCGGTTGCGGCACCGGCGCCGATCCCTTATGGCTTCTCCCCGGACGCCACCACCGTCCCGGGCGTCGGGAGCACCGCGGACGCGGTACGTCTGGACTCCGGTCGGACGTACAGAAGCTCGCTCCCGGTGAGCGAGGACGTCTACTACCGCCTCGAACTCGACGGCACTTCCCATGCGTACGTCTCCGCCACCGCGGTCCCCCCGGCGGACGCCGCCGTCTCCGCCTCCGACGGGATCCGGGTGTCGGTGCAGGACGCCGACAGCCGGTCCTGCTCCTCCGAGACGGAGGCCTTCGGCGGCGGCAGCAGCGCACGCCCCATCACGGCGGTGGCGATGCGGGAGCCGTCCGCGGAGCGTACGCGGTGCGGGGGCGCGGGCACGTACTACGTCGTAGTCGAGCGGGTGGGTACGACGACCGTCGACGATGTCGCCTGGGACCTGGAACTCGCCACGTTCTCGGAGCCCCCGCTGGAGGAGGCCGCACCGACCGGTGCCCCCGAGACCTCGGACTCCGCCTCTCCCGCGCCCCTGACGGACGACGCGGTACGGCGGGACGGCGGCGCGGGGTTCGCCTCGGCGGTCTCTGTCGGCCAGGGCGTGTGGCGCTCGGACGTCACCCCTGGGCAGACCGTGTTCTACCAGGTGCCGGTCGGCTGGGGAGAGCGGCTGTACGCCACCGCCGAGCTGGCTGGTTCGGGGGAGGCTTCCCGGCTGGTCGTGGGGGCGCTGGAGCTGTCCGTCCACAACCCTGTGCGCGCGCCTCTCGACGACGCGAGCCTCAACTACAACGGCAGCCAGCGCTCCACATCGCTCGATCCCTTGCCGCCGGTGGCGTACGAGAACCGGTACGGGAACACCGACCGGGTCGAGGGGATGCGGTTCGGGGGGTCCTACTACCTGGTCGTGCACCTGGGTGCGCAGATGGCTGAGCGGTTCGGGGAGGGGCCGTTCGCGGTGACGCTGAGGGTGCGGGTCGACGGTTCGGAGGGGAGCGGGCCGGCTTATGACGGGCGGTTCCAGCCGCAGGACGTGTTCGCGTCGCCTATGGGCGTGGGGGAGCGGGGTGTGGTGCCTTCTTCCGGGGGCGGGGGTGCGGGGGACGACGACGCCTTGATGACGGTGGTCGCGGTGAGCGGCATCGGGGGCGGGACGGTGATTGTGGCCGTGCTCGGGGTGTGGACGGCTGCGGGGCGGCGGCGGGCTTCCTGACGGCTGCGGTCGGGTGCGGGCCGTGACGCCCGCGGTCAGATGCGGGCCAGGGCCCAGAAGCCCGTGCCGTAGAGGGCCAGGGCGAGCAGCAGCAGGGGGATCGCGACCTTCGCGGGAGGCCCGGGGCGGCGGGCGGCTCGGCGACGGGCGGCGCGGTGTCCGGTCGGAGGGGGAACCTCCGGGACCCGAGCGGTGTACGAAGCAGTAGAGGCGGTGTCGGGACTCCGGTGCGGAACCGGGGTCGGGGGCTGCGCGGGGTACTGCGGGACGTACGAGCGGGGGGTGGACAGGACGTGGGTGGGGTTGTGCGGCGAATGCCGGGGTTGTTGCACCGGCTGCTGCTCGGGCTGTTGTTCCGGCTTCTGGGCCGGGGCTTGGGGCGGCGGCAGGTGGAAGCTGCCGGTGTCCGACATGCTGGGCATGGGTTTCGGCGGGGTGGTGGGTTCCACTCCCGGTGCCTTCTTGAGCGGTCCGCCGGGACCGAACCCCTCGGGCAGTGGCCCGAGTTGGTCGAAGATCTCGATGACCTCGTCGTCGGGGCCCGGCTCCGGCAGCAGCTCGGCCGCCGAGGCGAGCGCCTTGCGCGCCCCGGTCGCCGTGCGGAACCGCGCCTGCGGATCCGGCTGCAACAGCGTCGCCACCACCTGCCACAGCGGCTCGGGAATCCCCTTGGGCGCCCCCGGTGTGCCATGCGCCGCGAAATACTCGATGAGCGCCTTGGCATCCGGCTTGGCACCCTCCAGCAGATACAGCGCCACCAGTCCTACGGCGAACAGGTCGGCGGGGAAGTCCGGTTCCGCGCCCAGCAGTTGCTCGGGCGCGAGGTAACCGGGCGTTCCCACCACGAGGTTGGTCTCGGTCAGCCGTGGCTCGCCGAGCCGCATCGCGATGCCGAAGTCGGACAGCCGCAGCCGCGGCCGGCCCGTGCCGGTGGCTTCCAGCAGCAGATTGGCGGGCTTGATGTCGCGGTGCACGACGTCTTCCGCGTGCACCGCGGCGAGCCCCGCGAGGAGCTGGTCGAGCAGGGAGCAGACGAAGGGCGGGGGCAGAGGGCCGTAGTCGCCGACCAGGTGGACCAGCGAACCGCCGGCGACCAGATCCATGGTGAACAGGACCTTGTCGTCGTCGGCGGCCCAGCTGGCGGGGGCGAGCACATGAGGGTGGTCGATCCGGAGGGCCTGCTCGCGCACGAAGCGCAGCAGGGAGTGCGCGTCGCTCTGCTGGAGCACCTTGGCGGCCACGTACCGGCGGCGGCGGTGATCCCAGGCGCGCCATACGGCGCCCACCCCTCCACGTCCGATCGGGTCGACCAGTTCGTACCGCCCGGCGAAGACCTCACCCATGGCTGTGCGTCGCTCCTCCCCCTCCGCTTACCCCCCTTGCTTCCCCCTCGACGAGCGATACGACTCCCCCTCGCGCCGTGAGATACGGCGCTGCCCCCTCGGGTCTCTCCTCCGTGTCCCCGCTCGCCGAACCCCCTTCGGCGAGCGGGGCGCGGGGTCAGCTCTGGTGGGACTGGTAGTGCGCGACGGCGTCGGAGGTGCGGCCCGCGCCGTACACCCGCAGGAACTCCGCCAGCTCCGGATGGGTCGGGGCGAGGGTGTCGGCGGCCTCGATGATGTCGCCGGCGGCGGCGACCGAGCGCAGCAGTGACTGGATCTCGCGGACCACCCGCTTGACCGTGGGCGCCCCCGAACTGTTCGTCGACTGTGTGGTGTTGCTGAGCACCGAGCCCCCCTGCGACTTCTTGATCTCGTCCATGCGCTCCGTGGCCTCGGCCGCGCTCACACTGCCGTCCGCGACCTGCCCCGCCAGGTCCTGGAGCAGCTGCACCCGCTGCACCACGGCCGGATTGCCGATCTTCGCCCGCTGACCGCTCATCAGCTGCGACAGCATCGGTGCGGACAGTCCCAGTACCCCCGCCAGACGAGCCTGGTTCAGACCAAGATCGTCTATGAGCTTACGGAAGAGCGCCCCCAGCGGCTCCCCGTACCAGTTCCGCTGCAGTTCCCGCGCTCTCGCGGTCGCTTCCTGCTGTGCGGCGTCCATTGCGTCTCCCCATCGCTTCCCCAGAACCGTGGTTCGCTGTAGCGAACCACGCGGAGCATCTTACGGAGAGTGGTCGGCCATCGGGACCCCCAATCTTTTTGCGAGATACAGGGGGTGACCCGGTACTCTGGTTCGCGGCGCCCACCGGATGCGTGGTTCTTCCGGCCGGACGTCCCCTGTTGAGGGGCCTTAGCTCAGTTGGTAGAGCGCTGTCTTTGCATGGCAGATGTCAGGGGTTCGACTCCCCTAGGCTCCACACTTCGAGAGCCCCCTGACCTGCGGAAACGCAGGTCAGGGGGCTCTTTCGTCATGAAACCGACCGCGTCAGTACACCCGCAGGACCGCCGGGCGCTCGCGGCGGGACATCTCCTCGCGGAGGCGGGGGATGAGACCGGCGCACAGCAGAGAGGACTTGCCGCTGCCGGACGCGCCGAAGAGCACCGCGAAGCGGTGATCGCACACCAGCCGCGGCAGGTTCTCCGCCACCCGGTCCCGGCCGAAGAAGAGTCCCGATCCAGGACAAGGGCGACCGCTTCTGGACCACGATGAGCCGGGCCAAGCCGTCGGGCATCTCCTTCAGCCCCACGTACAACCAGCTCTGACTGGGGGCCGTTTCACGTGAAACAGCCCCGCGGGGCGGGAAACCCCGGCAGGTCTCCCGCCCCGCGGGGGCGCTGTGCTCAGAACGCCGTCAACTCACTGGCGTTCGTCGCGATTCGCGGCCTCCTCGGCCTCCTTCGCCTGGACCTCGGGGTCCAGGGGAGCACTGCCGTCCACCGAGGTGAGACGGCCCGATTCCGGGACCTCTGTCGCGGCGGGCGGCTCGACCAGCCAGTCCGGGTTGGCCTGCTTGTCCCACCACTTCCAGGCGGCGAAAGCGGCGCCCGCCAGCGCGCCCGCGACCAGCAGAGCCTTCGCGAGCCGACCGGCTCGGGCCCGGCGTTCGTGCTTGCGGGTCAGCTTCTGGATCTCCTCGGGCGACACCTGCCCGCGCAGCGCTGCCAGCGCGGCCACACTGCGCGCCGCGGCCTCGTCCTTCATGGGCCCGGCCACCGCCACCGCCTGCTCCAGCCTCGGCCGCGAGTAGTCCGCCGCCTGCCGGGCGGCGACACGGGTACGGACTGCGGCCTCATGGGCGGCATGGTCGACCTTCGGCGGCACATGCGTGCGGGCCTGTTCCAGGCGCGGCGCAACATGGGCGCCGTACTGCACACGGGCCTGCTCAGCGGCCTGGGACACCTTCGGCGCGAGCCGTACGCGTGCCTCGTGCGCATAGTGCGCGGCCGACTCCTTGGCTGTGCCGGCGTAGGGCGCCACCACTTCCGCGGCGTGCCGCACGCTGTCCTTCGCCGAGCCGGCTGCGGCGCGCACGCTGTCTTTGCGGGTCACGGTTCCTCCTCCTCGGTGGCGTTACGTATTTCGACTTCCACCCTTTTAGGGATCATGCCTCTCAATGAGCCCGGCGGCATGTGAGAGCGGGCATCCGGGTCACGCAGCGGTTTCCGGGCCACAGAGATGAATACGGGGCAACAGGAGCTTGTCGTCGACAATGCCACGGATCGCCGCTCCGCGCCCCCGGCCCGGGGTCACTCGACCGGATTTCTGCAAGGATCTGAGAGTCACCAGAAGACAAAGGAAGGCACATCGTGGCCGAGCAGCTCCACGCCACCCTCAAGACCAGCCACGGCGACATCGACGTGCGGCTTCTGCCGAACCACGCGCCCAAGACGGTGCGGAACTTCGTCGAACTCGCCAAGGGTGAGCGTGAGTGGACCAACCCCGCCACCGGTGAGCGGTCGACCGCCCCCCTCTACGACGGCACGATCTTCCACCGGGTGATCAGCGGCTTCATGATCCAGGGCGGCGACCCGCTGGGCACCGGCATCGGCGGCCCGGGCTACGAGTTCGAGGACGAGTTCCACCCCGACCTGCGCTTCGACCGGCCGTATCTGCTGGCCATGGCCAACGCGGGCCCGAGCACCAACGGCTCCCAGTTCTTCATCACCGTCGCCCCGGCCGTGCACCTCAACCGCAAGCACACCATCTTCGGCGAGGTCATCGACGCGGCCAGCCAGAAGGTCGTGGACGCCATCTCCACCACTCAGATCAACCCGCGCACCACCCGCCCGGTCAACGACATCGTCATCGAGTCCGTCGTCGTCGAGACCCGCTAGAACAGGCCCCGGGCCTGTCCGAAGGGAACCAATCGCCCCGCTCATCCGTAAAGATGGGCGGGGCGGGTGCTTTGCCGGGACGACGACTTAGGGGATCTCATGGACCAGGCGCCAGACAGCGCGCACCAGGCCCAGGGCCTGCCCGGCTGCTACCGGCACCCGGGCCGCGAGACCGGCGTCCGCTGCACCCGCTGCGAGCGCCCCATCTGCCCCGAGTGCATGGTCAGCGCCTCCGTCGGCTTCCAGTGCCCCGACTGCGTGCGCACCGGCTCCGGCACCGGGCACTCGCCCACCGCGGCCCGTCCGCGCACGATCGCGGGCGGCACCCTCACCGCCGATCCCCACCTCGTCACCAAGATCCTTATCGGGATCAATCTCGCGGTGTTCATCGCGGTGCAGGCCAGGTCGTCCCTGCTGAACGACCTGGTCCTCCTGGGCGCCTGGTCGCCCGCCGCCTTCGGCCCGCCCACCCAGGGCGTCGCCGACGGCGAGTGGTACCGCCTGGTCACCTCGATGTTCACGCACGAGGAGATCTGGCACATCGCCTTCAACATGCTCAGCCTGTGGTGGCTCGGCGGCCCCTTGGAAGCCGCCCTCGGCCGGGCCCGCTACCTGGCCCTCTACCTGGTCTCGGGTCTGGCCGGCAGCACCCTCGCCTACCTCCTGGCCTCCCCCACCACCGCCACCCTGGGCGCCTCGGGTGCCATCTTCGGGCTCTTCGGCGCCACCGCCGTACTGATGCGCCGCATGAACTACGACATGCGGCCCATCATCGCCCTGCTGGCGATCAACCTGATCTTCACCTTCAGCCCCGGCTTCAACATCTCCTGGCAGGCCCACATCGGCGGTCTCGTCGCCGGCGTCGTCATCGGCTACGGCATGGTCCACGCCCCGCGCGAGCGGCGGGCCCTCGTCCAGTACGGCACCTGCGCGCTGGTGCTGGCGGTGGTCTTCGGGCTCACCCTGCTGAGGACCGCCCAGCTCACCTGAGCCGAGCGTATCCACAGGTGAGCGGCACTGTTGTCCACAGCCCGTGCCGGATCTTGTGCACACTGTGCGGGAACAGCTGTGCCCCCTGTCGCTGACCGGTGTTTCCGCAGGTCAGGCAGGGGGCGAACGGGTTTTCGATTGCCAGTACTTCCGTCATACCGGCGTCAACGCCCGGGAGGTTATCCACAGATCGTCTTTCTTTTCCCACACGTGTGGACAATGGCTGTGGATAACTCAGGGGATAGCCCTGGGCAGAGGTATGTTCACCGGGCAGTGGCCGTTACTTCCACTGTGTGGAGACGCCGAATCCGGCGGCGATGAACCCGAAACCGACCACGATGTTCCAGTTGCCCAAGGCGTCGATGGGCAGCGATCCGTCGGTCACGTAGAACACGACGATCCAGGCCAGTCCGATGACGAACATGGCCAGCATCACGGGTGCGACCCAGCCACGGCTGGTCAGCTTGATGGCGGCCGCCTGCTTCGCCGGCGGCGGCGTGTAGTCGGCCTTCTTGCGGATACGTGACTTCGGCACGAGGGTCTCTCCTGTCGATGCGCTGCGTGGCCGCGCAGGGAACTGTGGCTGGCTCGGGGCAGCGTACAAGGGGACACTGAGTGCTCCCCCGGGCGTCCGTTAGCGTAGTGCTTCCGTGGCGCCGAAGGAGATAAGGGTACGTTGAGCAATTCTGCCGACTTCCCCCCACCGGGATCCAGTCCTGCCCGCGGGCGCCGCTTCCGGCCCGTGCGGGTGCTCACCGCTGCCGTCTTCGCTCTCGCGGGCCTCATTTTCTTCACGAGTTTCAATACGGCCAAGGGCACCAATATCCGCACGGACGCCTCCTTGCTGAAGCTTTCGGACCTGATCCATGAGCGCAGCCTGAAGAACGGCGAGCTCGACGAGTCCAACGCGGCCCTGCGCGAGGATGTGGAGACCCTCGCGGAGCGGGACGACGGCAGCACCAAGGCCGAGGACGAGAAGCTCGCGGGCCTGGAGAAGAGCGCGGGCACCCAGAAGCTGACCGGTGAGGCGCTCACCGTGACCCTTGACGACGCCCCGCCGGACGCCACCGCGAAGCTCCCGGGCTATCCCGAGCCGCAGCCCGACTACCTGGTCATCCACCAGCAGGACCTCCAGGCCGTGGTGAACGCCCTGTGGGAGGGCGGCGCCAAGGGCATCAAGGTCATGGACCAGCGGCTGATCTCCACCAGCGCCGTGCGCTGCGTCGGCAACACCCTGATCCTCCAGGGCCGCGTCTACTCACCGCCGTACAAGATCACGGCGATCGGGGAGCCCGAGAAGCTCCAGAAGGCGCTCGCGGCGAGTCCGGCGATCCAGAACTACATGGTCTACGTCAATGTGTACGGCCTGGGCTGGAAAGTCACCGAGGAAGGGACGGTGACTCTTCCCGGTTACTCGGGCACAGTGGATCTGCAGTACGCCCAGCCCGTGGAGTGAGACCGACCGGGAGCGCCGGTGCGCCTTGTCGTCAGGACCGTCAGCGAGCTGTGTATCACCGTCGGCACCGTGATTGTTCTGTTCGTCGTCTATGTACTGTTCTGGACGGGCGTGAAGGCCGACCATGTGATGGACGATCAGATCGACCAGTTGGAAGAGCAGTGGGCGCGGGGGAGCGTGCGGCCCACGGCGAGCGGGGCGCCGGGTGCCTCCGCGAGCGGTCCGCCGGAGCCGGCGCCGTACCGGAGCGGCAAGCCCTTCGCGATCATGTACATCCCGCGGCTCGGTTTCACGTGGAACAAACCCGTGCTGGAGGGCACGTCGACCGGCACCCTCAAGAAGGGCCTCGGCCACTACGCGCGCACCGCGCGGCTCGGGCAGAAGGGCAACTTCTCGGTCGCGGGCCATCGGCGCACGTACGGCGATCCCTTCAAGGACTTCCCCCGGCTGCGTCGTGGGGACGCGGTGGTGCTGACGGACGGGACGACCTGGTTCACGTATCGCATCGACAAAGGTCCTTACAGAACCGTGCCCACGGACATTGAGGTGATCGACCCTGTGCCGCGTAAGTCGGGGTACACGCGCGAGGGCCGCTATCTCACGCTCACCACGTGCGAACCGGAGTGGGGTCACAGCCACCGGCTGATCGTCTGGGCGCATCTGGACGCCACACAGCCTGTGGAGGCCGGGAAACCAGCGGCCCTGCGCCGTTAGTCTGGTGGGCGGTACGGCGTGAGTCTGGTGCCGTGGCGCTACGGAAGGGACGGCATGTACGGCTGGATCTGGCGGCATCTGCCGGGAAACGCGTGGGTGAAGGCCCTGATCTCGCTCGCGCTGGTCGTGGCCGTGGTCTACATCCTTTTCCAGTACGTCTTTCCGTGGGCCGAGCCTCTTCTTCCCTTCGGTGATGTGACGGTGGACAACCAGTGAGCGCGCGCATTCTCGTCGTCGACAACTACGACAGCTTCGTCTTCAACCTGGTCCAGTACCTGTACCAGCTGGGCGCCGAGTGCGAGGTCCTGCGCAACGACGAGGTCTCCACCACCCACGCCCAGGACGGCTTCGACGGCGTCCTGCTGTCGCCGGGCCCCGGCACGCCGGAAGAGGCGGGCGTCTGCATCGAGATGGTCCGCCACTGCGCGGCCACCGGTGTCCCCGTCTTCGGCGTCTGCCTGGGCATGCAGTCGATGCAGGTGGCGTACGGCGGTGTCGTGGACCGGGCGCCGGAGCTGCTGCACGGGAAGACCTCGCTCGTCGAGCACGGGGGCAAGGGCGTCTTCGCGGGCCTGCCCTCCCCCTTCACCGCCACCCGGTACCACTCGCTGGCCGCCGAGCCGGCCACCGTGCCGGGCGCGCTGGAGGTCACAGCGCGCACCCACGACGGCATCATCATGGGCCTGCGCCACCGTGAACTCCCGGTCGAGGGCGTGCAGTTCCACCCCGAGTCGGTGCTCACCGAACACGGTCACCGGATGCTGGCGAACTGGCTGGTGGAGTGCGGCGACCAGGGTGCCGTGGCGAGGTCGGCGGGGCTCGCCCCGGTGGTGGGCAGGGCCACGGCGTGACCCAACTGCGCCCCGAGCGCGAGTCCGGTGCCTCGTACGGGGAGCAGCCGTACGAGGGTTCCGGTGCGCTCGGGGAGTGGTACGACAGCGCCGGTGCGGCTGAGCCGTGGCTGCCGCCTCCCGATGAGGAGACGGTGGCGCTGCGAATAGCGGGCGAGTCCCTGTCCGCTTCTGGAGGCTCGTCCGCCGCTTCCACCACCGGAACCCCGGTCGGGGGCCGTGCGGCCCGCAGGAAGGCCGCCAAGCGGCGTCGTGGGCGCCATGGGGGCGCTCCTCAGCCGGCTCCGGAGGCTCCGGAGCCCGACGGCAGGCCTTTGTCGCGGGTGGAGGCGCGTCGGCAGGCGCGGGCGCGGAAGCCGAGTCCGGGAGTGCTGGCCAGCCGGGCGATCGGCGAGGTGTTCATCACGACCGGTGTGCTGATGCTGCTGTTCGTCAGCTACCAGTTGTGGTGGACGAACGTGCGGGCGCATGCGCAGGCGGACAAGGAGAGGAACAACCTCCAGGAGGACTGGGAGAGCGGCAAGCGCAACCCCGGAACCTTCGAGCCCGGACAGGGTTTCGCCATCCTGCACATCCCGAAGCTGGATGTCGTGGTCCCCATCGCCGAGGGCATCAGCAACAAGAAGGTGCTGGACCGGGGGATGGTCGGGCATTACGGCGAGGGCGATTTGAAGACGGCGATGCCGGACGCGAAGGCGGGGAACTTCGGTCTGGCGGGGCATCGCAACACGCACGGGGAGCCGTTCCGCTACATCAACAAGCTTGAGCCGGGCGATCCGATCGTCGTGGAGACGCAGGACGACTACTACGTCTACAAGATGGCGTCGATCCTGCCGGTGACGCCGCCCAGCAATGTGAGCGTGCTGGACCCCGTACCGAAGGACTCGGGGTTCACCGGGCCGGGCCGCTACATCACCCTCACGACCTGCACGCCGGAGTTCACCAGCAAGTATCGGCTGATCGTCTGGGGCAAGATGGTCGAGGAACGGCCGCGCAGCAAGGGCAAGCCGGATGCGCTCGTCCAGTAAGGGCAGATGAACAGTGGCAGCCACCACCGAGCAGCAAGAGCTGACGGGCACCCCCGCCTCCCCGCGCCGCCGGGGCACCGGCCGTATCGCGGCGACGATCAGCGTCTTCGGAGAACTCCTCATCACGGCGGGCCTGGTGCTGGGTCTGTTCGTCGTCTACTCCCTGTGGTGGACGAACGTCATCGCGGACCGCAAGGCGGATCAGCAGGGCGACAGGGTCCGCGACAGCTGGGCCCAGGAGGGCGACGACCCGGTGGCGTTCGGCTCGAAGAACGGCATCGGCTTCCTGCACGTCCCCGCGATGACCGGGGGCGCGATCCTGGTCGAGAAGGGCACGACGTCGGAGATCCTCAACGACGGCGTCGCCGGCTACTACACCGACCCGGTCAAGGCGACCCTGCCGACCTCCGGCAAGAAGGGCAACTTCTCCCTCGCCGCCCACCGCGACGGCCACGGCGCGAAGTTCCACAACATCGACAAGCTGGAGAAGGGCGACCCGATCGTCTTCGAGACGAAGAACAACTGGTACGTCTACAAGGTCTACGCCGCCCTCCCGGAAACCTCGAAGTACAACGTCAACGTCCTGGGCGCGGTCCCGAAGGAATCGGGCAGGCAAAAGGCGGGCCACTACATCACCCTGACGACCTGCACCCCGGTGTACACGAGCCGGTACCGGTACATCGTGTGGGGCGAGCTGGAGCGGGTGGAGAAGGTGGACGAATACCGAACCCCGCCGAAGGAACTGCGCTGACGGGTCTTTGCATACGACGGCCCCGGCTCCTCTCGAGAGGAGCCGGGGCCGTTTGTCTCGCCTGAGGAGGGGTCAGTCCTCCGTGCGGAATGACGTTCCCGTCACTCCGCCGAAGATTCCTCCGTTGCCGTTGCCGCCGTCCCCGCTCTCGCCGCTGTCGAAGGCGGTGATGTTGACCGTCTGGCCCTTGTTGACGGTGGAGCCCGGGGCCGGGTCCGAGGTGAAGACCGTGGCGTTGTCGTCGTCGGAGCCCGTGATGCTGCCCACAACGAGGCCCGCGTCCTCGATCATCTTCTTGGCGTCCTTCAGCTTCTGGCCCTGGATCGGCGGGACCTGCACCTGGGCGTTCGCCTGCTTGCCGATCTGGATGTTGACCTTGGAGCCGGGGTCGGCCTGCTCGCCCGGCGACGGCGTGGTCGCGATGACCTTGCCCACCTGGTTCGGGTCCTGGGTGTCGACCTCGGTGCACTCGCCCACCAGGTCGTTCTCCGTCATCCGCGCCTTGGCCTCGTCGCAGGTCGAGCCGACGACGTCCGGCACCGTCGACTGCTCCTGCGCCTTGGCCACGGTGAGGGTGATCGTGGAGCCCTTCTCGACCTCCTCGCCGAGTTCGGGGTCCTGTGCCGTGACGGTGCCCTCCGGCTCCGACGACACCTCCTCGACCTTCTTGACGACGAACTCGTACTTGTCGCCCTCCAGCGTCGCCTTGGCGTCCTCGAAGTCATCACCGAGGACACTCGGCACCGCCACCTTCGGCGCACCGGTCGACACGACCACCTCGATGGTCGAGTTCTTGTCCACCGTCGTGCCACCGGTCGGCGTCTGCGAGCAGATCTTGCCCTTCGTCTGGTTCTCGCAGGGCTTCTCCGTCGGATCCAGTTTCACTTCGGCGTTCCCGGCCCGCTCTTCGGCCTGGGCGAGTGTGAGGCCCACGACGTCCGGTGCGGTCGTCGAGGTGTTGGCCACCCCGTTCCCGCTGAAGATCCACTTGCCGATCAGGATCGCGCCGACCAGCACCAGCACCGCGGCCACGACCAACAGAATTGTGGAGGTGTTGGACTTCTTCTGGCGGCGCCGGTCCGGACGGTCGTCGTAGCCGAAGCCCCCGTCGTCCGGGTTCATCGGCGGCAGCATCGACGTCGCGCCGGCGTCCGTGGAGCGCAGGGCCGTCGTCGGCTGGTCGTCGGGGTAGCCGCCGTAGCCGACCGAGCCCATCGCCGCCGTGGCCGCGACCGGCTGGCCGTCGAGGCAGGCCTCGATGTCGGCCCGCATCTCGTCGGCGGACTGGTAGCGATAGTTCGGGTCCTTGACCAGCGCCTTCAGGACGATGGAGTCCATCTCGGGCGTGATCTCGGGATCGAAGACCGACGGAGGCTGGGCCTCCTCACGGACGTGCTGGTAGGCCACCGCCACCGGGGAATCGCCCACGAAGGGCGGCCGTACCGTCAGCAGCTCGTACAGCAGACAGCCGGTCGAGTACAGGTCGGACCGCGCGTCCACCTGCTCGCCCTTGGCCTGCTCCGGCGACAGGTACTGAGCGGTGCCGATGACCGCCGCGGTCTGCGTCATCGTCATCCCGGAGTCGCCCATCGCACGGGCGATACCGAAGTCCATCACCTTGACCTGGCCGTTGCGCGTCAGCATGACGTTCGCCGGCTTGATGTCGCGGTGCACGATGCCGTTGCGGTGGGCGTACTCCAGGCCCTGGAGGATGCCGATGGTCATCTCCATCGCGCGCTCCGGCAGCAGCTTGCGGCCGCTGTGCAGAAGCTCACGCAGGGTGGAACCGTCGACGTACTCCATGACGATGTACGGGATCGACACGTTGTCGATGTAGTCCTCGCCCGTGTCGTAGACCGCCACGATCGCGGGGTGGTTGAGCGAGGCGGCCGACTGGGCCTCCCGGCGGAAGCGGGCCTGGAAGGACGGGTCGCGCGCGAGATCCGCGCGCAGCGTCTTCACCGCCACGGTGCGGCCGAGGCGCTGGTCATGCGCGAGGTAGACCTCCGCCATGCCACCACGGCCGAGCACCTGGCCCAGCTCGTACCGGCCGCCGAGGCGACGCGGCTCTTCCATAAGCTACCTACCAGCCCTCTCCGTCGGTCCCGACCCGCACGCTCGTACGGCTCGGAGGCTGCCGTCCGGGCCTACCGTACCCGGCTCGCTCTATGTGACCTGGCCAAGCCCGTCACCCGATACAGGACCGGTATCGCAACGTGCACCGATGTGAAGGTGGCGTGAGCGGGGTCACTTCTTGCTGTCGATGACTGCCTTCATCACGTCCCTTGCGATCGGGCCGGCGAGACCGCCACCGGAGATGTCGTCACGGTTCGCGGCGCCGTCCTCGACGACCACGGCCACGGCCACCGGCGAGCTTCCGTCGGACAGCTTGGCGTAGGAGATGAACCAGGCGTACGGCTTCTCGCTGTTGTTCAGGCCGTGCTGGGCGGTACCGGTCTTGCCGCCGACCGTGGCCCCGTCGATCCTCGCGCTGGAGCCGGTGCCCTGCGGGTCGTTGACCACGGCCTCCATCATTTCCTGGAGCTTCTGCGCGGTCTCCGCGGAGACCGCCTGGGACAGCTCCTCTGGATCGGTCGTCGCGATGGGGTCGAGGTTCGAGGTGAGCTGGTCGACCATGTACGGCTTCATCAGCTTGCCGTCGTTGGCGATGGCCGAGGCGACCATGGCCATCTGCAGCGGGGTGGCCCGGTTGGAGGCCTGGCCGATGCCGTCCATGGCGTTCTGCGGAGCGTTGTCCTCGGGGTAGATGCTCTCCGCGGCGCGGACCGGGGTGTCCAGCTCCGGGTTGTTGAAGCCGAACTTCTCCGCCTGCTCGATCATCTTCTCGTTGCCGACGTTGTCGGCCATCTTCGCGAAGACGGTGTTGCAGGACACCATGAGCGCGTACTTCAGGGTGGCGTTCTCGCACTCACCGTGCTGGTTGGTGAGGGGGTCACCGG
Source organism: Streptomyces cupreus (assembly GCF_014257025.1). Lineage (GTDB taxonomy): Bacteria > Actinomycetota > Actinomycetes > Streptomycetales > Streptomycetaceae > Streptomyces > Streptomyces cupreus. Next base: position 58,772 of record NZ_JACMSF010000038.1, on the reverse strand, counting down.
TGGTCTCTGGCAGCTGGTACGGGTCCGGCGTCTTGGTGGCGTCGTCGATCCCCGAGACCTCGCCGTTCTCCAGGGCGGCGGCCGCGGTGACCACCTTGAAGGTGGAGCCCGGCGGGTAGACCTCGCGCAGCGCCCGGTTCAGCATCGGGTCGTCGGGGTTGTTCTTCTTCTGTACGGCGTTCCAGGCCTCCGCGTCCTTGTCGGAGTTCCCGGCGAACTTCGACGGGTCGTACGACGGGGTGGAGACCAGCGCCAGGATCTTGCCGGTGGCCGGGTCGATCGCGGCAACGGCGCCCTTCTTGTCGCCGAGCCCCTCGTAGGCGGCCTTCTGCGCGGCGCCGTTGAGGGTGGTGACGACGCTGCCGCCCTCCTGCTCCTTGCCCGTGATCATGTCGAGCGTGTTGCGGAAGAAGAGCCGGTCGTCGGTGCCGGTGAGGATGCCGTCCTCCAGCTTCTCCAGCTGGTTGGCGCCGAAGGCCTGCGAGGAGTAGCCGGTGACCGGCGCCCACATGGGGCCGTTGGTCCAGGTGCGCTTGTACTTGTAGTCGCCGCTCTTGGACTCCACGGAGCCGGTGATGGCCTTGCCGTCGACGATGATGTTGCCGCGCGGGGTGGAGTAGCGCTCGATGTTGACGCGGCGGTTCTCGGTGTCGTCCGCCAGGTCGTCGGCCTTGACGTACTGCAGGTAGTTGTCGCGGATGAGCAGGGCGAGGATCAGGAGTCCACAGAAGATCGCGATCCGGCGCAGGGGCTTGTTCACGGTCGGACCACCTGGGTCATCTCGGCGTCGGGGTTGGGGGCGGGGGCGGGCGCCGGGCGGCGCGCGGTGTCGCTGATGCGCAGCAGGATGCCGATCAGGGCCCAGTTGGCGATCACGGAGGAACCGCCGTAGGCGACGAACGGCAGCGTCATACCGGTCAGCGGGATGAGGCCCATGACACCGCCGGCGACCACGAAGACCTGGAGGCCGAAGGCGCCGGACAGGCCGACCGCCAGCAGTTTGCCGAACGGGTCGCGGGCCGCGAGCGAGGTGCGGATGCCGCGCTCGATGATCAGGCCGTAGAGCAGCAGGATCGCCATGACGCCCGCCAGGCCCAGCTCCTCGCCGAAGGTGGCGAGGATGAAGTCGGAGTTGGCGGCGAAGCCGATCAGGTCGGAGTTGCCCTGTCCGAGGCCGGTGCCGAGGGTGCCGCCGGAGCCGAAGGCCCACAGGGCCTGCATGGCCTGCTCGGAGTGGACGATGCCGTCCTGGACGCCCTCCCGGCTGAGCGTGTACTCGCGCATCGGGTCGAGCCAGGCCTGCACACGGGTCTGGATGTGCGGTTCGAAGCTCGCCACACCGACGGCGCCGACCGCGGACATCAGCAGACCGAAGACGATCCAGCTGGTCCGCTCGGTGGCGACGTACAGCATGATGACGAACATCCCGAAGAACAGCAGGGATGTACCGAGGTCGGTCTCGAAGATCAGGATGAGGATCGACATCACCCAGACGACGAGGATCGGCCCGAGGTCGCGGCCCCGCGGCAGGTACAGGCCCATGAAGCGGCGGCTGGCCAGGGCCAGGGCGTCTCTCTTGACCATGAGGTAGCCGGCGAAGAAGACCGCGAGGGCGATCTTCGCGAACTCGCCCGGCTGGAGCGTGCCGAGGCCCGGGATCTTGATCCAGATCTTGGCCCCGTAGACGTCCGCGCCGAGTCCGGGCACGAGCGGGAGGAGCAGCAGGAACAGCGCACCGGCCATGGAGATGTACGTGTAGCGCTGAAGGACGCGGTGGTCCTTGAGGAAGATCAGCACGATCGCCAGCAGGGCGACGCCCATCGCCGAGTACAGCAGCTGCCGGGGGGCGGCCTCGGCGTAGTTGCTGAGGCGCTTGGACTGGTCCAGCCGCCAGATGGCGACGAGCCCGAGCCCGTTGAGCAGCGTGGCCAGCGGCAGCAGCAGCGGGTCCGCGTACGGGGCGAACTTCCGTACGGCGAGATGGCCGACGCCGGCCAGCAGGCCGAGGCCCAGGCCGTAGCTCAACAGGCCTGCGGGCACCTCGTCGTTCATCGCCAGACCCACGTTGGCGTAGGCGAAGACCGGGATGACGACGGCGAACACCAGCAGCGCGAGCTCGGTGTTGCGTCGGCTGGGTGCGCCGATGGAGCCGATCGTGGACGTGTGGTGCGTCGAGGTGTTGGAAGTACTGCTCATCGTGTGACGGGGCCTCTCACGGCTTGCCTACTGCGTACCGCACTTCGAGACGACCTTCTGCTCTTCCTCCGAGAGTGTGGGGCCGGGAGTGGGAGTGGGTGCGGTCGTGGACGGGGACGGGGAGGTCGACGGTGAACCCGAGGGCTTCTCCGACGCGTTCGGTGTCGGTGACGCCTTGGACGTGAGGGAGGTACGCGTGGTTCCCGTGGTGCCTCCGGCCTCGCCCTCGCCGGTCTTGGCGTTCTGCTCGCTCTCGGCCTCCTGCCGCTCGGCCTGCTTCTTGCACGCGGAGGCCTGAAGCGCCAGCTCGTCGATCTTCTTCTGGGCGTCGTCGAGTCCGCCCTCGGCGATCGTCGCCTCGACGAGTTCCTTCTGGTACGGCGGGAGGTACTTGAGTTCGATCTCGGGGTGGTCCTTCTCCACCTCCGACAGCGAGACCCAGGCGAGGTCCTGGCTGATGCCGCGGTACAGGGCGACATGCTCGCCGTTGGCGCCGACGTAGTACTGGGTCTGCGTCCACCGCCAGCCGCCGTACAGACCGCCGCCGACGACGGCCAGCGCGAGCGCGGAGTAGAGGGATCTCTTCAGCCACTTGCGGCCCTTGCGGGGCTTGACGAAGTCGTCGTCGCCGTAGTCGCCGAAGCCGGCGGTGTTGATGTAGCCGGTGACGTCGCCGGAGCCGGGCGGGCCGAACTCGCCGCCCCCGCCGCCCTGTCCGGGCACCTGGCGGCCGAGCCCGGAGGCGCGTCCGGCCGGGGTCTGCATGATGCCGTTGTCGTGCAGCTGGTGCTGGTTCTCGGCGACGGCGCCGACCACGACGGGCTGGTCGGAGATCTGCCCGGCGAGGGTGTCACCGGTGTCCAGGTCGAGGACGTCCGCGACGATCACGGTGATGTTGTCGGGGCCGCCGCCGCGCAGGGCGAGCTGGATGAGGTCCTGCACGGTCTCCTGCGGGCCCTGGTAGCTGGCGAGGGTGTCCTCCAGGGTCTGGTGCGACACCACGCCGGACAGGCCGTCGGAGCAGATCAGATAGCGGTCGCCGGCCCGGACCTCGCGGATCGACAGATCGGGCTCGACATGGTCGCCGCTGCCCAACGCCCGCATCAGCAGGGAGCGTTGGGGGTGGGTGGTGGCCTCTTCCTCGGTGATGCGGCCCTCGTCGACCAGCCGCTGCACCCAGGTGTGGTCCTGTGTGATCTGGGTGAGCACACCGTCGCGCAGCAGATACGCGCGCGAGTCGCCGACGTGCACGAGGCCGAGGCGCTGCCCCGTCCACAGCAGCGCGGTGAGCGTGGTGCCCATACCCTCCAGCTGCGGGTCGTCCTCGACCATCGAGCGCAGCTGGTCGTTGGCGCGCTGTACGGCGGTGCCGAGCGAGGTGAGGATGTCGGAGCCGGGGACGTCGTCGTCGAGGGCCACGATGGTGGAGATGGCCTCGGAGGAGGCGACCTCGCCGGCCGCCGCGCCGCCCATGCCGTCGGCGATGGCGAGCAGCCGGGGACCGGCGTATCCGGAGTCCTCGTTGCCCTCCCGGATCATGCCTTTGTGCGATCCGGCGGCGAAGCGCAGTGACAGACTCATGCGCACCTCGCCCGTCGGCTCCGGGTACATCCGCACGGTGCCCACCCTCCGGTCGGGAGCGCGCCGGGGCCCGTCGTGGGGGCCGCCGCTGCGTGCTCGCTCCGCTCGCTCATTTTCGTACTACTTCCGCAGCTCGATGACGGTCTTGCCGATGCGGATCGGCGCGCCCAGCGGAATCGGTGTGGGGGTCGTCAGCCGCGTTCGGTCGAGGTACGTGCCGTTGGTGGAGCCCAGGTCCTCGACGATCCACTGGCCGTCGCGGTCCGGGTAGATCCTGGCATGCCGGCTGGAGGCGTAGTCGTCGTCCAGCACGATCGTGCTGTCGTGCGCCCGGCCCAGAGTGATGGTCTGGCCCTGGAGCGCGACCGTGGTGCCGGTGAGGGTGCCCTCGGAGACCACGAGTTTGGTGGGGGCGTTACGGCGCTGACGGCCACCGCCGCCCGTCTGCTGGCGCTGCTGCGGTGGCGCCGCCTGCCGCGCCGGCTGCTGCTGGCGTCCGGCCTCCCGGCGCGACCCGCGCTGGGTGACGCGCGTACCGAACAGGTCGCTGCGGATGACCTGCACGGCCACGATCACGAACAGCCACAGGACGGCCAGGAAACCCAGCCGCATGACCGTGAGGGTCAGCTCTGACATTGCCCCCGCTTCACCCTTCGGCTTGCCTATAGATAACGGTGGTGCTGCCCACGACGATCCGCGAGCCGTCGCGGAGCGTAGCGCGGGTGGTGTGCTGCCCGTCCACCACGATGCCGTTGGTGGACCCGAGATCCTGGATCGTCGGGGGCGTTCCGGTCCGGATCTCACAGTGCCGGCGGGAGACGCCGGGGTCGTCGATCCGCACGTCGGCCTCGGTGCTGCGACCCAGCACGAGCGTCGCGCGGGAGATCTGATGGCGGGTGCCGTTGATCTCGATCCAGTGGCGGGTGCGGCCGCCGGCCGCGGGTGCCGTGGGACGCTGGCCGCCCGCGGGCTGCGGGTAGCCGTAGCCGCCGGGGCGGGCGCCGCCGGGGGGCGGCGCGTTCGGCATGGGCGGCGCTCCCGCGGGCGCGGCCGGAGCGGCGGGCGGGTAGCCGTAGCCGCCGGGGCGTCCGGCCGGGGCGGGGGCGGGCCCGCCGCCCTGCTGGTCGGTGGAGCCGGCCAGGGTGCGGCTGCGCACGCGGTACAGGCCGGTGTCGAGGTCGTCGGCCTTCTCCAGGTGGACCTTGATGGGGCCCATGAAGCTGTAGCGCTGCTGCTTGGCGTAGTCGCGGACCATGCCGGCGAGCTCGTCGCCGAGCTGCCCGGAGTAGGGGCTCAGGCGCTCGAAGTCGGGCGCGCTGAGCTCCACGATGAAGTCATTGGGGACGACCGTGCGGTCGCGGTTCCAGATGGTGGCGTTGTTGTCGCACTCGCGCTGCAGCGCCCCCGCGATCTCCACAGGCTGGACCTCGGACTTGAACACCTTGGCGAACGTGCCGTTGACCAGACCTTCGAGACGCTGCTCGAACTTCTTCAGGACTCCCATGGGGCACCTCCTCCGTAGCTGCTTTCGTCCTGCGTCCCGCCCTGCGGGTACTGCCTTACCTGGTACTGCTTACTGATCGTATCCACGCGCCGGTGAATCGGCTGGTTCCCCCTGTCGGCCCGGTCGACGGGTGTCGACGCCTGTCGAAGTTCCCTGTGGAGCCCGCCTTCGAACTCTTCTCGGACGTACTCCTGCCAAGGATCGTAGAGGCGGCCGCAGACCAGTGTCCCGCACCTGACTGTGGACCCGGACCGGCTCTTGGGCAGACGGGCCGGACCGGTACGAGGTTGATACGTGAACAGATACGGCCTGAGACGTGAGCGGGCGGCGCCGGTGGCTCCGCCGCAGGTGGGCGGCTGCCCGGCGACAAGGGATGTGAATCCACCCCATCCAGCGTGCTAATGTTCTGCGTGTCGGAAGGCGCCGCACCGCAAGGAACGGAGCCTGAAAACACACCCAATGCGCGGGTGGCGGAATAGGCAGACGCGCTGGATTCAGGTTCCAGTGCCCGCAAGGGCGTGGGGGTTCAACTCCCCCCTCGCGCACCGCTGGAAGCCCCCCAGGTCCTGGACCTGGGGGGCTTTCTCGTGTTGTGGTGCTCCTCTCGGTGTGATGTTCGTCAATGTGAGGTCTCTCTCACTCGCCGGGTCGAGTGCCGCGTGGTCAGGACGCGCGCTTCATGACCAGGCTCACGTTGTGGCCGCCGAAGCCGAAGGAGTTCGCGAGGGCCGCGTCCCAGGTGCCGGTGCGGTTCTCGCCGCGGACCACGTCCAGTCGGACCTCGGGGTCCTGGTGGTCGAGGTTGCGGACGGCCGGTACGACGCCGTGGTGCAGGGACAGCAGCGTGGACAGGGCGCCGAACGCGCCCGAGGCGCCCAGCATGTGGCCCGTCATGGACTTCGTGGCGGTGACCGCGGCCCCCTCGCCGAGGACCTTCGCCAGCGCCTCCGCCTCCGCGAGGTCGCCGCTCGGGGTGGACGTGGCGTGCGCGTGGACGTGCCCGATGTCCCGGGCCTCGACGCCCGCGTCGGCCAGCGCCGTACGCATCGCCTGTACTTGGCCCTCCGCGTCGGAGGCGGTGATGTGCTGGGCGCTGGACTGCACGGCCGCGCCCGCGAGCGCGCCGTAGACGCGGGCCCCGCGCGCCCGCGCGAACTCCGCGCGTTCCAGTACGACCAGGGCGGCGCCCTCGGCGATCACGAACCCGGAGCGGGCCGCGTCGAACGGCCGGGACACCGCGGCCGGGTCGCCTCCTCGCACGGACAGCGCCTTCATCTGGGCGAAGGCCGCGATCATGAACGGGTGCAGGGTGGCCTCGGTGCCGCCCGCGACGACGACGTCGGCGCGGCCCGCGCGGATCAGGTCCAGGCCCAGCGCGATGGATTCCGCGCCGGAGGCACAGGCGCTGACGGGGGCGCGGGCGCCGGCCCGGGCGCCGAGCTCCATGGAGACCCAGGCGGCCGGGCCGTTGGGCATCAGCATCGGCACCGCGAACGGCGACAGCCGCCGCATGCCTGAGCTCTCGTAGAGGTCGTCCTGGCCCAGCGAGCTGAGGATGCCGCCGATGCCGGTGCCGACGACGACGGCGAGGCGCTCCGGTTCGACGGCGGGCACGCCCGCGTCCTGCCAGGCCTCGCGGGCGGCGGCCACGGCCAGTTGCTCGCCCCGGTCCAGCTTGCGGGCCTGCGCCCGGGGCATCGCCTCGGCCGGATCGGCCTCCACGGTGCCGGCGATGCGCACCGGCAGCTCCTCGGGCCAGTCGGCGCCGAGCGCGCGCACACCGGACCGCCCGGCCAGCAGGCCTTCCCAGGACGCGGCGGCGTTCGCGCCCAGCGGTGTCAGCGCACCGACACCTGTCACCAGTACGTCGTCACCGTGCGGGGCCATCTGATGTCTCCTCGGATCCTGCGGGACCAATCGTCGATACGTCCTGACACCATCGCCCGGCGAAGGGCCGGGCGGGCCCGTCGGACGCGAACGGGCAAGAGATCCTGCGTGAACGTGGCACCGGGTCCCGGCAGGTCGACCCGGCGTTCCGGCACCCCTGTCGTCGTGCGCGGATGTGCCACGGCGCGTGCGCGGCCCGGCGAAAAGATCGCGTCAGGGCGGCCTAGCGTGGCATCGGTGCAGCGGCGCCCCACTGGAACGGGGACATTCCGGTGGGGTTCGCGGCCGTGTGGCGGTTCCGGTCGTCACCTCGTGGGGAACAGCTCGCCGTCCATACGTCGGGACAGGAGGGACCGGTACCAGGTGGCACCGACGGCGAAGTCACGGGCGAAGCCGCTCGTGGGCGCCATGTCGAGCAACTGCCACAGACGGGAGCTGTCGTACCAGTGGTCGACCGCGAGCAGCGACAGACGCCGCCGGACCAGGCGGTCCCGGTCGGCGCCGGTCAGGGCGGCCGCCCGGTCGTAGGACACCTCGCCCTCGGGCAGCGGCAGTCGCAGCTCACGGCAGACCGTCTCGATCAGGTCCCGCACCAGGACCGGCTCCGGCCGGCCCGCGTGCAGGACGGCACCACGCGGCAGTTCGGGCCGCAGGGCCAGCGCGGCCACGACCCGGGCCAGGTCGTGCACACCGATCACGGACGTGCGGGCACGTCCGCCGTCGATCCAACGGGGGAAGGCGGTGAGGAAGTCCACCAGCGCCGGGACCACCCAGACGTCTCCGGGGCCGTAGACCAGGTGCGGGCGCAGGACCAGGCCGCCGGCCGCGAGGACCCGCTGCTCACCGGCCAGCCTGCTGACACTCGTCGGCGAGGACGGGCCGAGCTCCGGCTCGCCCTCCTTGGCTCCGGTGTGCGGCTCGTCCTGGTAGACGGCCGTCGTGCCCAGCTGGACGATCCGCTCGACGCCCGCGCGAGCGGCCTCCGCCAGCAGGGCCTCGGTGCCCGCGTCGTTGACGGCCGCGCAGTCCGCGGGGCTGCCGCCGATCAGCGAGGCCAGATGGAGCACGGTGTCCACGCCGTCGCAGACCCCGCGCAGCGAGCGCGGGTCGCCGAGCGAGCCGTGGCGCACCTCCACCCGGCCCGTGTCGTCGAGGGCTGGGGGCCGGTTGTGGACGAGTAGGCGCAGCTGTGGGGAGTCCATCGCGTCAGGGCCGGTGGACAGCAGACCGGTGACGTGGGAGCCCACGAAGCCGGTGCCACCGGTGATCAGTATCCGTCGCGTCGGTGCCATGTGAATTTCTTTCCGATCTCGTCTCGGGAAAAGGGATCAGGGCGGCAGTGCGGAACGGAGGGGGGAAGAAAGCGGCGCATGGGGGTTGCCGTTGCTGTGTAAAAGGGTTTGGGAAGGATTCGAGTCAGAATCGAGTACGACGCGAATCAGGGACTTATGAAACGGGTAATGTGAGGCCATGCGGAGCGGCGGACTTCTTCAGGGAAAGCACGCGTTCATCACGGGTGCCAGCAGTGGAATCGGGGCGGCTGCGGCCCGGGTCTTCTGCCGGGAGGGCGCCGCGGTCACTCTGGCCGCCCGCCGGGGGAAAAGGCTCGCCGCGCTCGTCGACGAGCTGCGCGCCGAGGGGTACGAAGCCCAGTACGTGGTGGTCGACGTGGCAAGAAACGAGCAGGTGGCAGAGGGGGTGACACATGCCGTGGAGAGATTCGGGAAGCTCGACGTGGCGTTCAACAACGCCGGCGTCGCGGCCGAGGGCACGCCCATGCACGAGATGAGCGACGAGGTCTACGACACCGTCATGGACACCAATGTCCGCGGAATGTGGAACTGCCTTCGCCATGAAATCACAGCCATGCTTGACCGAGGTGGCGCCATTGTGAACACCAGCAGTACGGCGGGGCTTGTGGCGACCCCGGTGGCCGCGCCCTATATCGCCGCGAAGCATGCGGTCATCGGATTGACGAAGGCGGTCGCCGCGGAATATTCGGCGAGCGGAATTCGGGTCAACGCCATTGTGCCCGGGGCGACCCACAGCGAAATGACGGACGCTTGGATGGCGAAAGTGCCCGGGGTGGCGGAGGAACTGGCGCGGGCGGCGCTGCTGCCGCGGATCGCGGTGCCGGAGGAGATCGCCGAGGCGGCGGCCTGGCTCAGCAGCGACCGGGCCTCGTTCGTGGTCGGCGCGACGGTGCCGGTGGACGGCGGCTGGACGGTGCGATGAGGACGGTGGGACGCAACGGCGGTGGCCCACGGGTGAGCGGTGCGGGTGGAGAAGCGGAGAGGGCGCCGGGGCAGGTCGTGCCGTGCGGACTCCGTCGGTGCGGGTCATGGGAGACGTGCTCCTGAACTGAGACGGAACGAGGTGCGGTGCCCGGCCGGGGCCGGGGGTCCCGCCCACCCGGGCCGCGCAACGGCGGCCCACGGGTTCGGGCGGGTGAGCGAAGGCCCGCTTGATGGGGCCGGGTCGGTCGATGGATGAGGGATGAGTGGTGAAGGGCGGTGAGGGTGGATGGGCGGATGCCGGCGAGGTCACGCGGAGGAGGACCCGGCGCGCGAGGGCCGCGGACGCCACACATGCCGGGGTGCGGATGTGCGGCTGGGGCGGCGCGAGCGCCTGGGTGTCGGTAGCGGATCGTCGCAAGGGCGGTGCCCGGTAGTGGGCCGTGCGGCCGGTGAGGATCCGGCGCGGTGCGGGAGAAGGTGCCGACTGTGCGCGTACTAGATCTCGCGGCTCCGGCGGGACCGGGCCGTTGTGGCCTGGCGCGCGGAGGGCAGTTCGCGGAACAGGATCTCGAAGACCTGCTCGCCGTCCTGGTGTCCGGTCACGGACAGGACACAGCCGCGGTCGCCGTCGTCGCGCAGGTCGGCGCGGACGGTGCAGGGCGAGTCGAACTCGACGTAGCGGGAGCAGAAGACCTCGCAGGACGACGGCCGGAAGGGGCGCGGTCCGAAGACGGAGTGCGCGGCCTGCTGGGCGGCGTCGAGGAGGACCATCGCGGGCATATGGTCGTTCGGGTGGTCGAACATCAGCTCGTTCGACACATCGGCCCGCAGCAGCCAGTGGCCGGGTTCGTCCCCGGGGGCCAGGGCCACGTCGCAGTCGTGGGTCCGGCCGACGGAGTGCGCGGGCACGGGTGCGGGCAGCGGCGCGGTGAGCGCGGCGGACCAGGCGGTGTCGGTACGGCCGCGGCGCAGTCGGCGGTAGACCTCGGAGGTCATGACGGAGCAGTCGCCGCCGCCGGTGCCGATGATCTCGCCGTCCACCCGCAGGACCACCCGGGCCTGGAGCGAGGACGGGATTCCTCGGCGGTGCTTGAGGTCGTGGATGGAGACATCGAGGTCGAGCCGGGCCGGCGCGTCGGGTGCGAGCAGCCGGCTCGGGTCCACGCGGTGGTGCGCGGACGACACCAGGAACTGGTGCCCGAGCGGTACGCCGAGGCCGTCGTGCGCGACCAGGATCACGGCCTGACGGATGCTCTCGATGACCAGTGAGGGCAGGAAGTTGCCCTGTTCGTCCGTGAAACGGCGGTGGTCGGCGGGCCATTGCGTGGAGACGGTGTAGTGACCGTCGTCGAGCTTGGTGATGCCGGTCGGCAGCACGTCCTTTCGGTGCGTGCGATGTACGAGCCTGGTGTCGACCGACGCCGTGGGCGGCAGGATGAACGGCCTGACCGGTGCGACCGGCATGGCCGGGAACACCGTCTTCCTTATCCCCCCGTGGCGGCGTCGGCCCCTGTGAATACCAATGTTGGTGGTCATTGCTCTTCCTTCTGGAACGAGAAGGTGCATGACGGGTGACTGGTTCCAACCCCGCCGGTAAGATACGCGCATGCGGGTATGTTTTTCAATGAGAGCGGGTGGTTCCGCATACGAGCCCGCGTGTGTTCATCATCAACAACGACGAAGGAAGGGGGCCCAGTGGCGCAGCAGGATCGAGCCATCAGGACACGTCAGGCGATTCTCGAAGCGGCGGGCGAGGTCTTCGCGGAGTGCGGCTACTCCGCCACGAGGATCTCGGACGTCTACCAGAGGTGCGGTGTGACGAAGGGGGCCTTCTACTTCCACTTCACCTCCAAGGCCGAGCTGGCGCAGGCGGTGCTGGACGAGCAGGTGGCGGACCAGTTCCGCTACTTCGCGCCGCCGCAGGAGCCGGGGGCACCGAAGATCCAGGAGTGGGTGGACGTGACGCTGCTCGTGGCGCACCGGCTCACCTTCGACCGGATGCTCCAGGGCAGCATTCGTCTCGCGGTGGACCAGGGGCATGACGTCATCGACCGCAAGGTGCCCTACCAGGCCTGGATCGAGGTCAGCACCCGGCTGCTCGGGGAGGCCCAGGAGCTGGGGGAGTTGGTGCCGGGCATCGATGTCGACACGGTGTCCGAGGCGGCGGTGGGAGCGTTCACCGGCGTGCAGTTGCTGTCGGAGATCATGACGAACCGGGCCGATGTGGAGGAGCGGATCGCCGTTCTCTACGACCTGATGGCCCGCACGCTGGCCATGCCCGAGGTGTACGCCCGGCTCGACATCACCGCGGAGCGCGGGAAGCGGCTGACCCGTGGGTCCGCGGCTCACAGCTCCGTCTGAGAGCGGTTCTGGGCGGCCCTCGTGGGGGCCGCCCGAAGGGAGCGGCACATGCAGATCCAGCAGCTACGGGCATTTCGTGAGGTGGCGGCCGAGTTGAGCGTGACTCGTGCGGCGCGGAACCTCAACTACGCGCAGTCCACGGTGACGGCGCAGATCCAGAACCTTGAGGAGTCTGTCGGGGCCGCGCTGTTCGATCGGAGCCACCGCCAACTGAAGCTGACCGAGGCGGGGTTGAGGCTGCTGCCGTACGCCCGGATCATCATCGACGCGGCGGAGGCGGGGCGGCGGGCGGTGGCTACGCAGCCGGTGTGCACGGCGCCTGTGCGCCGGGGGCGGGGGGCGGGTGTGCGCGAACCTGCCAGAAGTGGGGCGCGGGTTCGGTAGTAAGGGCTTGTCCGTGCGCGGTTCGGCGGTACGACCGCCCGCGGCTGCGCCAGTGCGGCGGCCATGGCGGCTCTGGTTGTTCCGGAGCCGCCCTTGGTGTTCCGGCCCCCGGAAGAAGTCATTCCGAATTTCTCCTTCCGTATTCCTTCGTGGCTGAAAGAAGTCCCTCGGTACCCCGTTTCCCGACCCCTCCACTCGGAATGATCTATTCCGGCGCCCTGGAATGTGAAATTCCGGCGTTTGCGTCCGCTCACGCGTGTTTCGGCAAGGGACGGTGCGCGGTGCGGCAACCACGGGGGTGGGGGCGTTCGTAGAGTCGGGGCATCGCGGTGAGTCCGGGGCCGTAGGCGGGCCGGATGTCGCTCGCCCCCCGAGTCGCGGCCCTCCCGTCGACCGGTGCCCTCCTCGTACATCCCCCGGCGAGGAGCGCCCCGGCGGTGGGAGGGCCGCTCCGTACCCCAGGACCCGCGCCCGCAGGGCATCGCACCGGCCCTTCCCCGGACGCCCGACCGACACCCTTCCCCGGACAAGAGTGAGGCTCAGCCCGACATGAATGCTGATCAGCGCATCACGGATGTGGATTCCTGGCGCCTGCTTCCGGCCGCCCAGCAGCCCGACTGGCCCGACCCGGACGCCCTCAAGGGCGTGCTCGAAGAGCTGGCGTCCTACCCGCCGCTGGTGTTCGCCGGGGAATGCGACCAACTGCGCGAGCGCATCGCCCGGGTGGCCAAGGGCGAGGCCTTCCTGCTCCAGGGCGGCGACTGCGCCGAGACCTTCGACGGGATCACCGCCGACCAGGTCCGGGACAAGGTCAAGACCCTGCTCCAGATGGCCGCCGTACTGACCTACGCCACCTCCGTACCGGTCGTGAAGATCGGCAGGATCGCCGGCCAGTACTCCAAGCCGCGCTCCCAGCCGGTCGAGGTCCGCGGCGAGATCACCCTGCCCGTCTACCGCGGCGACGCCGTCAACGGACAGGAGTTCACCGAGGAGGCCCGCCGGCCCGACCCGGAACGCCTCAAACGCATGTACCACGCCTCCGCCTCCACCCTGAACCTCATCCGCGCCTTCGTCACCGGCGGCTACGGCGATCTGCGCCAGGTCCACGAGTGGAACCGTGACTTCGTCAACAACTCCCCCATCGGCGCCCGTTACGAGGCCCTCGCCCGGGACATCGACCGCGCCCTGACCTTCCTCGCCGCCTGTGGCGCGGACCCCGGCGAGTTCCACCTCGCGGAGTTCTACTCCAGCCACGAGGCGCTCCTGCTCGACTACGAGGCCGCCCTCACCCGTACCGACTCCCGCACGGGGTACGCCTACGACGTCTCCGGGCACATGGTCTGGATCGGTGAGCGCACCCGCCAACTCGACCACGCCCACGTGGAGTTCGCCGCCGCCGTCCGCAACCCCGTCGCCGTGAAGCTCGGTCCGTCGGCCTCGCGGGACGAGGTGCTCGCGCTCATCGACCGGCTCGACCCCGAACGCGAGCCGGGCCGCCTGTCGTTCATCACGCGCATGGGCCGCGACAAGGTCCGTGACGTGCTGCCCTCGCTCGTCGAGGTGGTGGCGGAGGCGCAGGCTCCGGTCGCCTGGATCTGTGACCCGATGCACGGCAACACCTTCTCGGCGGCCAGCGGTCACAAGACCCGTCGCTTCGACGACGTGCTCGACGAGGTGACCGGCTTCTTCGAGGCGCACCGCGAGCTCGGCACCCACCCCGGCGGCATCCACATCGAGCTCACCGGCGACGACGTCACCGAGTGCGTGGGGGGCGGTCATCCGATCGGTCTGACGGACCTGCACCGGCGCTACCAGACCGCCTGCGACCCCCGGCTCAATCGCTACCAGGCGCTCGATCTCGCCTTCCAGGTCGCGGAGTTGTACGCCGACCGAGCCGCTCTGGCTCCCGCCCGCCCGCGTATCGCACAGGCGGCCTGACCAGCGCACTCGCACTGAATTCCGGGACGTGAGGCCGGGCTGAGAGCGGCCCGGCCTCATCGGCGCGCCCTCTTCGTATCCATCGAAACTCTCGATCCAAGTGGAAAACCCGCATGCGGGTATGTTTCTCTGGTGGTGCTTCATCGAGAGCTCCGACATCGGAACAGGGGGTACGCGATGCAACGTGTCAGTGAGGTGAAGCCCCGGCAGCTGCGCAGATGCGCTGCCGATCCGCCGCCCGCGGAGCGCGGTGGCCTGCAGATCGTCAAGAGCCACGAGGAGATCCTCGAAGGGACCACGGCCCGCCATCGCTTCGGCGAGGTGACCGTGTCGCTCGTCCAGGGAGGGCCTCGGGAACTCGTCCGTCCCGGGCGGCTGATCGGGGACGGTGGCCGGTCGCGGCTCAGGATGTGCCGGCCGCTGCACGGCGAGGTCTGGGTGTTCCAGGACGGCCGGCACGGCGTCGTACGGTCGCCGCAGCTGATCTCCTTCGACACCGGGCGCCCGTTCAAGGTGATCATGCCGGAGCAGTTCCGGATGGTCGACGTCATGGTGACCCACTCCCTGGTCGGGCTCACCGCAGCCGACACCCAGCGTCTGACCGCCCGCGCCTGGAGCGGCGACCAGGGGGCGGCCGCCCTGCTGAGCAGCCTGCTCGAAGGCCTGGACCGGCACGGCGAGGAGGTCGAGACGGCCGTCGATCTGCTCGGCGGCTCCGTCGCCGGGCTCACCGCGGTCCTGTTCGCCGAGCGGATGCGCGAGGTCGCGCCCGACAGCGAGATCGCCCGCCAGGCGCTGATGCTCAGGATCCAGGCCCATGTGCGCGAGCACCTCGCCGAGCCGAGCCTGAGCCCCATCGAGGTGGCCCGCCGGCACAACATCTCGCTGCGCTATCTCCAGAAGATCTTCCAGGAGTTCGGCGTCAGCCCGGCCCGCTGGATCCGCGACGAGCGGCTCGCCCGCTGCCGGTCGGAACTGGCCGACCCCACCCTCGACCACCTGCCCGTCGCGCTGATCGGCGAGCGGGCCGGTCTGTACGGGGCGTCCCACTTCAGCCGCCTGTTCCGCGGCCGCTACGGGGTCACGCCCAGCGAGTTCCGGAAGGAGCGCCGCGCCATGGACCACCACCTGGACACCGACCCCGCGAACGCCGGAGCCCGGCGATGAGCGCGGACACCGGCGCCGCCCCGACGGCGCGCTACGGAACCGTCGAGCACTTCCTCGGCCTGCTGCTGCCCGGCGGACTTGAGCCGGAGTCGTCCTGCCCCGGCCGCCTGGTCTCGGCCAGGACGGTGACCCACCAGAACACGGCACCGCACCCGGCCGTACGGGACCGGGGCAGGGACCGGGGCCGGAGGAGGAAGACATGACCGCAACCGCCACCGGCCTGCCCGAGCTGCGCATCAAGGTGCTCGGCCCGCTGGAGATCCACGTGGGCGGCGAGCGCCGCACCCTGACCGCGCCGATGGCGCGGCGGGCCATGGCCGTACTGCTGCTGGACGCCAACCATCTGGTGTCCACGCAGGCCCTCGTCGAGGAGCTGTGGGACGAGGAGCCGCCGCGGCTGGCCCGCAAGACCGTGCAGACGTACATCTACCAACTGCGCCAGGCCCTCAAGGGCAGCATCGACGCCGCCGGGGAGCGCCTGGAGACCGGGCCCGGCGGATACCGGCTCACCGCGCGTGCGGGGGAGCTGGATCTGTGGGAGTTCGAGCAGCGGGCGACCCGCGCCCGTGCCGCGCTCGCCTCCGGGGCGCCCGAGGACGCCGCCCGGCTGCTGCGTGAGGGACTCGCGCTGTGGCGCGGGGAGCCGTTCGCCGGTCTTGAGGCCGGTCCGCTGCTCACCGCGCGGATCGCGCAGATCGGCGAGGCCCGGCTCAGCGCCCTGGAGCTGCGGATCGAGGCCGACCTCCAACTCGGCCGCCACCAGGCGCTGGTGGCGGAGCTGCGCCGGCTCACCGTGGACCACCCGCTGGACGAGCGGTTCACCGCCCAGTTGATGATCGCCGCCCACCGGTCGGGACAGCGCAGCACGGCCCTAGACGCCTATCTGCGGCTGCGCCACCGGCTCGTCGACGAACTGGGCATCGAGCCGTCCGAGCGGGTGCGGGGGCTCCAGCAGGACATACTGCGCGAGGTCCTGCCGCTTGCCGCGAAGCCCGAGAAGGCGGCCGTACGGCGTCCCGCGGCCCCGGTGTCCGTCACCCCGGTCGTGGATCAACTGCCGCTGTCGACACCGGACTTCGTGGGACGGGAACTCGAACTGGCGAAGATCGGCGAGCCGTTCGCCGCTCCCGGACCCCATGTGATCACCCTGCTCGGCCCTGCGGGCGTGGGCAAGACCGCGCTCGCCGTGCGGGCCGCCCGCGCGATGGCCGAACGGTTCCCCGACGGGCTGCTGTACGCGTCCCTGCACGACGGATCCGACCGGCCGCGCTCCCCGGAGGCCGTGCTGCGGTCGCTGCTGGACGGGCTCGGCATCGGACGCCAGCGCCAGCCCGAGGACACCGAGGGACTCGCCGCGCTCTTCCGGGCCGCCGCCCGGGAACGCTCACTGCTCGTGCTGCTCGACGACGCCGCAGGACCCGACCAGGTGCTCGCGCTGCTGCCCGGCGGCGACTCCTGCCTGACCCTGGTGACCTCCCGGGTCCGGCTGTCACTGCCCGGCGCCCGGCGCCTGACGCTCGGGCCGCTCGGCGCCGAGGACGCGGACGCGTTCTTCGAGCGGCTGGTCGGCGAGGAGCGCATCACCGGGCACCACCCGGCGCTGCGGCACATGGTCACCCGGATGGGCAGGCATCCGCTGATGCTGCGGGCGGTGGGCGAGCTGTACGCGGCCCGGCCCATGTGGACGCTCACCGATCTGGCCGCGGGACTGCTCGACGACGACCGTCTGGTCGCCGAACTCCAGGACGAGGCCTGCGACGCGCTCGCCCGCGCGGACAGTGCCCTGGCCCGGCTCGCGCCCTGGCTGCGCAGGTCGATGTTCCTGCTCGCCGCGGCGGGCCCGGGGCCCTTCGACACCGAGCAGGTCAAGAAGGTGCTCGAACTCGACACCTGGAGCGCCCAGTCGGTCGTGGGGCGGCTGCTGGACCGGCATGTCCTGGTCCTCGCCGACGCCCCGCCGGGCGGCTCGGCCACCTTCCGGGTCCCGGAGATCGTCCGGTTCGGTGTCCTCGCGCACGCGACCGGTCGCTCCGCCGGCCGGATGGACTCCGCGTGGTCCGACGCCGGTCGGACCGATACCGCCGGTTCCGAGGCCGACCGACCGTACGTCATCGGCGCCGCCCGCCGTGGGCTGCTCCCGGCCCGCTCGCACGGCCCGGTCCCCGGTCCGCCGAGGCGGCGCCCGGTGACCCCGGCCACCTGACCCTTTTCAGCCTTCCCCGATCGTCCGCACCCAGCGCCCCGCACAACCCTCGAAAAACTGCTCTGACCAGCACGTTGTCCCGCTCTTGGACACGCCTTGGGCGGGTGTTGAACGGGCCGTCGGAGTCTGGACAACGGCGACGGAACGAACCATCCAAGGAGACCCCATGACGGACCAGCAGTTCGGCCAGCTCGATGTCCGCTACCTCAACCACTCCGCGCTCGCCCTGCCCGGCGGCGGGGAGCTGTACTACGAGGACAGCGGCGAGGGCCCGGCGGTGACCCTGCTGAACAACTTCTACATCGTCAGCCCGATCTGGCGGAACTTCACCACCGCCCTGGCCGACGACTTCCGGCTCGTCCACTACGACCTGCGCAACCAGGGCGCCTCCAACCCGGGCCCCGAGCCGGTGAAGTTCATGGACCACGTCGAGGACGTGCGCCGCCTGCTGGACCACCTCGGCATCGAGAAGACCTACCTGGTCGGCACGTCCATATCCACCCTCATCGCCCGGGAGTTCGCGCTCAAGTACCCCGAGCGCGTGGCAGGCCTGGTCCTGGTGGGCCCGGCGTTCTCGCCCAACGGCACCCTGCGCCGCAAGCTGGTCAGCCGCTCCTGGCTGGCGAGCCTGGAGTCCGGCGGCACCCAGCAGCTGTTCGGCCACCTCTACCCGCTGGTCTTCCCGGACCAGATGATCCACGAGGGCGGCACCGCGGCCTATCTGGCGCTCAAGGACAACTTCCTGTCCCTGCTCTCCGTCGGCTCCATCCGGGAGAACCTGCTCGCCTCCCTGGAGATCGAGGACGACCCCGAGGAGCTCGCCCGCCTCGCCGCCCCGACGCTGATCATCAACGGCGACGGCGACTTCGCCTGGAGCGAGTCCGTCATCGAGGACGCCCTGGCCCGCATCCCGGACAGCCGGGCGGTCACCCTCAAGCACGCCGGCCACGTGCCGTTCTTCGACGACCCGCAGGGCTTCCAGACGGCCGTCTCCGAGTTCGTACACGAACTGGAGGCGCGACACGCGGCCGAGACCGCCACCGCGGTCACCGGCGCGTAGCGGGGACGGGCGACACGGGGGCGGCCGGGGTCCGGTGATCCCGCACCCGCCGGCCCTCCGCCGCGCCGCCCGCCCGCACCCCCGAACCCCGATCCGCTGCACCACCGCAGCACCTCATCGACGCACACCACGTCCCGACGCTGGAGACAAGCACTCATGACAACACGTCTGTTGACCGGGGCCACCGGCTTCGTCGGCGGAGCCGTGGTCCTCGAACTCCTCGACAAGACCGACGACCCCGTCATCGCACTGGTCCGCGGCAAGGACGACTCCGAGGCGACGCGGCGCCTGCACGACACGCTCTCGGCGATGGCCGACGGCTACGGCCGCTCCGACCTGCACCCGGAGATCCTGCGTCGGACCGTCGCCGTGCACGGCGACATGACCGTGGACGGCTGCGGAGTCGACCTGACCACGGTGCCGCCCGTCGACGAGGTCTGGCACTGCGCCGCCTCGCTGCGCTACGAGGAGGAGTACCGCACCGAGATCGAGGCGCAGAACGTCCAGGGCACCGCCAACGTCCTCGAACTCGCCCGCAGGACGGGCGCGAGCACCTTCAACTACGTCTCCACCGCCTATGTCGCGGGCTCGCGGACCGACCTGATCGCCGAGGGCCCGGTGACCGACCGGTCGGTGGCCAACAACTGCTACGAGCAGACCAAGATGCGGGCCGAGGCCCTCGTCGAGGAGGCCGCCGGCGACATGCGGATCCGCATCCTGCGGCCCACCGTGGTCATCGGCCACAGCGTCACCCGGCACGGGCTGAACTGGTCCGGCCTGTACGGCTTCGCCCGTCAGGTGCTGGTCTTCAAGAAGACCGCCTCCCGCAAGCTCGGCACCTTCCTCTCGCACGCCCGGGTCCGGCTGCTGGCCGACCCCGAGACCGTCGTCAACCTCGTCCCGGTCGACATCGTCGCCCGCAACGCCGTCGCCATCTCGCTGTCGGACTCGACGGAGACGTACTTCCACCTCGGCAACTCCGACGGACCGAAGGTCCGCGACATGGTCACGCAGATCTTCGAGCTGATCGGTCTGCGCGAGCCGCTGTGGGTGGACGACCGCGACGGCTTCACCGCGATCGACGAGGCCCTCGACGGCGGCATGAACTTCTACCGCTCCTACCTCCGCTACAACAAGCGCTTCGACCTCACCAACACCGCCGCCGTCTGCGGCCCCGACGCCTCCTTCGCGCCCACCGGCGAGGAGGACCTGGCCGAGTACCTCCTCTACTACCTGCGCACCCTGCGCGGCTTCGAGGAGAACAGCGGCAACGACCGGATCGTCCACCCCGTAGCCGCCTGACGCTCCGCTGAGAGGGCCGTCGATCAGCTGCGGCGCCGTCGTGGCTGGTCGCGCCCACGCGGCGGTAGCCGCAAATCGACACAGTCCCGCGCCCCTTGGCGGCGCTGCCCAGCCCCTCGCTTCAAAAGATCCCCGAGCCTGCGTCACCCCGCGGGCCGTCACTGGAGGAGACATGTACGACAGCACGACGGTCGCGGAGCATCTGCGCGGCCTGCTGGAGAACGCGGTCGGCGCTCCGCTGCCGCTGGAAGACCCGGCGGCCCGTGCGGCGTCGCTGTGGAACCTGGGGCTCGCGTCGGCGGGCTTCATGCGACTGCTCGCCGACGTCGAGGACGCCTTCGGCATCGAGTGGGACCTGGACCAGCCGACCGAGGCGTTCTCGTCCTACGACGCGCTGCTCGCCCACATCACCGAGCACCTGGAGCGCCGTACGGCCAAGGCGGGGGGTGCGTGATGGCTCGCGTGAACCGCCGGCTCGCGCTGGCCACCGCCCCCGCCGAGGCCGCCCGCCGCCACCGCGCGGTGCCGATCCGCCTCGACAAGCCGCTCGACCTGTTCCCGCAGGCGGGCCGGAACTTCGACTACGCCACCTTCGCCGACCTGGTCGAGGAGGCCGCCGCCCTGCTCTCCGGGGCCGGCGTCACCGACGGCCAGCGCATCCTCATCGTCAAGCAGTCCAACTTCGACATACCCCTGCTGGCCTTCGCCTGCGCCCGGATCGGCGCCGTGCCGGTGCTGGTGCACTCGGCCGTCGGCTTCAAGGCGCTCGGCGTCATGACGGAGCGCGCCGCCCCGGCGGCCGTCCTCACCGACGCCACCACCGAGGCGGCCGGCGTGCTGGACTCCGTCGACCCCATGCTGCCGCGCTGGTACGTCGGCGAGCGCGGCGAGCACGGGCTCTCCCTGCTGGACGCCGAGCGCGGCCACATCCCGCCCGCCGTGGTGCCCCGCGAGGACACCCCGCAGCTGGTCACCCACAGCTCCGGCACCACGGGAGTGCCCAAGCTGGTGCTGCACTCCGTGCACAGCTTCGCCGGGCACGCCCGTCCGCAGATCACCATCGGCAAGGTGCTGCGGGTGCGCGACCCGTACCTGATGTGCCTGTCGCCGGTGCACGCCCGCTGCATGTCCGGGATGCTCGCCATCCTGGCGCTCGGCCTGCCGCTGGGCTTCCTCACCGACACCGCCCCCGAGAACGCCGCCGAGCTGCTCGCCGCGGTGCGCCCGGGTGTGGTGGAGACCGTCCCGAACGCCTTCATCCGCTGGGAGGAGGTGGCCGAGCGGCAGCCCGAACTGTTCGCGCAGACAAGGCTGTTCGTCAGCTCCTTCGACGCCGCCCACCCCCGCACCATCCGCACCCTGCTCGCCGCGGCCAGGCCCGGCGCCCGCTACATGCAGGCGTACGGCCAGACCGAGACCGGACCCGTCACCGTCAAGTCGCACAAGCTCAAGAGCCGCTGCGACGACGGCCGTTGCGTGGGCCGGGGGGTGCTCGGCCACACCAAGATCCGCGTGGTGGACGACCAGGGCGACAAGGCCCCCAAGGGCGTCCCCGGGCAGATCTTCGCCCGTTCCTCCGGAGTCACCCCCAGCTATCTCGGCTCCCCCGACCAGCGGGTCGACGGCTGGTGGGCGATGGGCGACTACGGCCTGGTCAGCGACCGCGGCTGTCTGCACCTGTTCGACCGGATCGTGGACCGGGGCAGCGGCGTGGAGAGCCTGCTGGCGGCCGAGGACGACATCCTCGAAGCGCTGCCGCAGCTCACCGAGGCCGTCATCATCCCGATGTCCGACGGGCCCGCGATCCCGCTGGTGGTCACCCGCGGCGACGCCCCGCTGGACCTCGCCGCCTGGCGCCGCGCGGTCGCCGGACTGCCCGAACTCGCCGCCCCGGTGCAGTGCCGCTGGGACGACATCCCGCACACGGCCACCTGGAAGGTCAAGCGGCTGGAGGTGGCACGCCGGCTGGCCGCGGGCGATCTGCCGGTCCTGGCCACGGCAGGGGAGGAACGATGACGACCGCCCCGCCGCGCCGGACCACCACGGCGGCGGAACTCTGGCTCAACTGGCTCCCGGCGGTGGAACGGCTCGTCGCGGTGCCCCGGGAGTTCCGCGTCGCCCGGCTCGCCCACGCCGAGGCGGCCCGCGAACTCGCCATCGACGAGGCCGTCCTGGAGAACCTGGTGGGCGCCGGCTTCCCCGCCGAGGACACCCCCGACGGGCTGCGCTACGACTACCACGACGTGATGAACCTCGGGCTCCAGTCCGGCCTCGGCCGCTCCCTGGCCGAGCTGGGCGAACGCCAGTGCATGCGGCTCGCGGCCGGACAGCCCGAGCAGTGGATGACCGAGCGGGTCACCCGGATCCGGCTCACCGCCACCTGCTCCGCCGCCGGCTGCACCAGCTGCGTCACCACCCCGGTCCCCGCCGAACCCGCCCCCAAGCTGTACGAGGGCCGGCTGACGGAGTGGGTGCGGGAAGAGGCCGGCTCGATGATCGCCACGGTCACCACCCGCGGCCACCGGGACGCCCCCCGCACCGACACCGTCCGCCGTATCCACGACGACCTGCTCGACCGGCTGATCTCCGGCGAGTACCAGTACGGCTGGGTGCCCGAGGCACTGCGGGCCCGCCCCGCCGTCGCGATCGAGCACCGCACCGTGGACTGCGTGGTCGCCGCCTGGCAGATGCAGCGGTGGGCCGAGGAGGCGGGCGTCCGCGCCCGCACCCGCCGTGGCTTCCTGCTCGGTCTGGTCGGGGTCGAGCACGCCTGGACCGAGGTGTTCGAGGAGGGCCGCTGGCTGCTCCTGGACCCGGTGCTGGCGTATCTCGGCTCCCGCCACCGCACCACCCACCCAGAGTTCGCCGACTTCACCCGAGGTTCGGTGCACAACCGGCTCCTTGCCTGGGACCGGTCCGTCGACGAGTCGCTGGCCGACCACGACTGCGTGGCCGGCGGACACGTCCGCGTCGACTGCCGCGGGCTCCCCGCCGCCCGTACCCCCGCCTGAGCGCACGGGTGGACACATCCCCCCATCGGGGCGACGCCCCGCCCCGTCATTTCTGGAGGAATACCCATGTTCAACAAGCTGGCCGCCTTGGCGACCGGCCGCCGAAAGCTGGTTCTCTGGCTGGGACTGCTGTTCTGTGTCGTGGCCGGAGGACTGGGCGGCGCCGTCAACAGCAAGCTGTCCTCCGGTGGTTACGAGGTGCCCGACGCCCCGTCGACGCAGGCGAACGAGATCCTCGGCGAGAAGTTCGGCACCGGTGAGCCCAACCTCGTGCTGCTCGTGAAGACCCCGCGGGGAGTCGACGACCCGGACACCGCCGCCAAGGGCGCCGAGCTGACCGGGAAGCTCGGCGCCGAGGACGGCGTCCAGGAGGCGGCCTCCTACTGGACCCTGGACAAGGCGCCCTCGCTGAAGGCCGAGAAGTCCGACTCCGCCCTGGTCCTCGCCCATCTGGAGGGCAACGAGGACGAGGTCGACGACTACCTGGCCAAGCTGCGCCCGCACTACGAGGACGGCTTCGAGGGCCTGCAGATCCAGTTCGGCGGCCGTGCCGAGGCGTACGCGGAGATGAACGAGCAGACCCAGGAGGACCTCGCGCTCGCCGAGACCCTGGTGCTGCCGCTGACCCTGATCCTGCTGGTCTTCATCTTCCGCGGGGTCATCGCGGCCCTGCTGCCGCTGGCCGTCGGCATCGTCGCCATCATCGGCGCCCTCGGTGTGCTGCGGGTGCTGGTGGAGCTGACCGATGTGTCGGTCTTCGCGATGAACCTCACCACGGGCCTCGGCCTCGGACTCGGCATCGACTACAGCCTGTTCGTGGTGAGCAGGTACCGGGAGGAGCTGAAGAAGGGCGCCGAGGTCAACGACGCCATCGCCACCAGCCTGCGCACCGCCGGCCGTACCGTCCTGTACTCGGCGATCACCGTGGCGCTGTCGCTGTCGGCGCTGCTGCTGTTCCCGATGTACTTCCTGCGCTCCTTCGCCTACGCCGGTATCGCGGTCGTCGCTTTCGCGGTGGTCGCCGCCCTGGTGCTGCTGCCGGCGCTGCTCGCGGTCATCGGCACGCGGATCAACAAGTGGTCGTGGAACCGCAAGAAGCCCGAGACGGCCGTCGAGAGCGGCTTCTGGCACAAGCTCGCCACCCTGGTGATGCGCCGTCCGCTGCCGCTGGCCACCGGTGTCATCGTGATCCTGCTGCTGCTCGGCTCGCCGTTCCTCGGTATCAAGCTCAACCTCGCCGACGAACGCACCCTGCCCGCGGACGCCGAGGCGCACCAGGTCGGCACGGTCCTCGTCGAGGACTACTCGGCCCGCGAGATGGAACCGCTCATGGTCGTCGCCGAGAACGCCGGTGACGCGGCCGAACGGGAGACGAATGTCGCGGCCTACGCCGAGACGCTGTCCAAGCTCGACAACGTCGCCAGGGTCGACGCCCTGACCGGCTCCTACACGGACGGCAAGCAGATCGCCCCGGCCGGCGCGATCAACGAGCGCTACGAAAAGGGCGAGGGCACCTGGCTGTCGGTGATCCCGGAGGTCGGCTCCTACACCGACGCGGGCCAGGATCTGGTCGACGACATCCGGGACACGAAGGCGCCGTTCGAGGACGTGAAGGTGGCGGGCACCGCGGCCTCCTTCAAGGACACGATGACCTCGCTGACCGACCGCATGCCGTGGGCGCTGCTGCTGATCGCCGTCTCCACGTTCGTGCTGCTGTTCCTGATGACGGGCAGCGTGCTGATGCCGGTGAAGGCCTTCGTGCTCAACCTGCTCAGCCTCACCGCCACCTTCGGTGCCATGGTCTGGGTCTTCCAGGACGGCAATCTGATGTGGCTGACCGGCGACTTCACCGTCACCGGCGGCATCGTGGCCACCACCCCGATCATGATGTTCTGCGTGGCCTTCGGCCTCTCCATGGACTACGAGGTCTTCCTCCTGTCCCGCATCAAGGAGGAGTACGACCGCAATGGAGACAACACCCGGGCCGTCGCGCTGGGCCTCCAGCGCACCGGCGGCCTGGTCACCGCGGCCGCCGCGCTGATCGCCCTGGTCTTCGCCTCCTTCCTGGTCTCCGGCATCACGTACATGAAGCTGCTCGGCCTCGGTCTCGCCCTGGCCGTACTGATGGACGCCACCCTCGTCCGGGGTGTCCTGGTCCCGGCCTTCATGCGCCTGGCCGGCCGCTACAACTGGTGGGCCCCGCGCCCGCTGACCCGCATCTACGAGCGGTTCGGCCTGAGCGAGGGCGAGGACGACCTGGCCCCGGCGAACGCCGGTTCCGGCAAGTCCGTGGACGCCGGGCGTGAGCCTGCCGACGTCGGCCGGTGACCCGAGCGGCGTAACGAACCACCGGCGGGGCCCCACGGCCACCGGGGCCCCGCCGGGCCTCCCTCCCCCCACACCCACCCAGACACGTATCCGAGGGGAACTCCCATGTCCGACCAGCTCACCCCGGGCCACGCGCTCCTGCTGGAGTTCGTCGATCTGCCCGAACTCCTCGACGGCATCGGCCGCGACGACGATCTGACGACGGCAGGGCTCAACTCCGGCGACCTGATCCGGCTCGCCCTCGCCATCGAGGAGCAGACCGGCAGCCCGCTCGACGACGACGAACTGACCGCGCTGCACACCGTCGCCGGCATCGACCAGGTGCTGACCGCGCGCTCCGCCTCCGTGAGCGAGGCCCGCTGATGTGGATGGCCCACTTCGTCCGGCGGCACGCCGGACAGCGCCCCGACGCACTCGCCCTCGCCGACGAGCGGCTCTCGCTCACCTGGCGTGAACTCGACGAACGTACCGACGCGTTGGCCGCCGCGCTGATCGACCGCGGGGTCGGCCCCGGTGAGCGTCTCGTCGTCAGCTCGCCCAACCGGGTCGAGGTGCTGGAGCTGTACATCGCGGCCGGCAAGGCCGGGGCGATCGTCTGCCCCGTCAACCACTCCTTCCCGGCCCCTGAGGTCGAGCACGTCGTCTCCAACTCCGCCCCGCGCGGCGTGATCGCCGAGCAGGGCGTCCTGGACCGGCTCGGTGACGCGTTCGGCGACAGCTGGCGCCTCGCCCTGGACAGCCCCGCCTACGAGGAGCTGCTCGCCACCCCGCCCCGGGCGCTGTCGCTGCCCCACATGGACGACCTGTTCGCGATCCTGCACACCTCGGCCACCACCGGCCGGGCCAAGGGCGTCGCCGTCACCCACCGCTCGGTGTCGGCCTGCTACACGGCTCTCGCCGCCGAGGCCCGGTTCACCGCCGACGACGTCATGCTCAACCCGTGTCCGCTGTTCCACGGATCGATGGTGATCGGCCTGGCCCTGCTCGCGGCCAGCGGAACCCTGGTCCTTCAGCGGGAGTTCGCCCCGCAGCGTTTCCTCGCCGAGGCCGAGCAGCGCGGCGCGACCCGCGCCTTCCTGGTGCCGTCCATGGTCCGCTTCGCGATGCGCACCAAGGCCTTCGACTCCACCGACCTGTCCACCCTCGTCGACGTCATGTTCGGCGGCGCCCCCATGCCGGAGGAGCTGCTGCGCGAGTCCCTGGAGCGCTTCCCCTGCCCGTTCCGCGGGATCTACGGCATCACCGAGGGCGGCGGCCCGATCGCCACCGTCGTCTTCGGCGGGGCCGAGGATCACGGCGCGGACGCCGCGACCCGGGAACTGCGGCTGCGCTCGGCGGGCCGGATGCTGCCCGGCTGCCACATCGAGGTGCAGGACAAGGAGGGCAAGGCGCTGCCGCCCGGCGAGATCGGCGAGGTCTGCGTCCGCGGCGACGGTCTGATGCGCGGCTACTGGCGCAACCCCACGGCCACCGAGTCCACCCTGCGCGACGGCTGGCTGCGCACCGGTGACCTCGGCTACTCCGACGCCGACGGCTACCTCTACCTGGTCGACCGGATCAACGACGTCCTCATCCGCGGTGGGCAGAACGTCTACCCCGCCGAGATCGAGCGGGTCCTCGGCGCCCAGCGCGGCGTCGCCGACGCGGCCGTCGTGGGCGCGCCCTCGGAGGAATGGGGCGAGGTCCCGGTGGCGTTCGTCGTCGCCGAAGGCGAAGAGGTCTCCGCGGCCGGGCTGTTGAAGGCCTGCGCCAGCGAACTGGCCAGCTACAAGCGGCCGGTGCGCATCGAGTTCGTGTCCGAGATCCCGCGCAGCGCGGCCGGAAAGATCCTGCGCCGCAAGCTGCGGGAGCGTTTCGCCGACGGCATGCCGGGCGCCGCCCCGGTGCCGCCCGTGGACCGGGGAGCGTGAGCGGCATGCGAGTCGCCTGCATAGGCGCGGGCCCCGGCGGGCTCATGCTGGCCCTGCTGCTGCGCCGCCTCGGCGGCCACGAGGTCGACGTCTACGAACGCAGCCCGGCCGGTGCCACCTACGGCTTCGGCGTGGTCTTCTCCCGCTTCAGCCTGGCCCGGCTGCGCCGCGCCGCCCCCGATGTGGTCGCCGCCCTGCTGGACCGCGGCGCCCGCTGGGACGACGTGGAGGTGCGCCGGGACGGCGAGGAGATCCGTTCCTCCGGTCACGGCTTCGCCGCGGTCGAGCGCCGCACCCTGCTCACCGCACTGAACGAACTGGCCGAAGACGCGGGCGCCCGCCTGTACTTCAACACGGAGGCCGACGCCGCCGAACTGCTCGGGCGCTACGACGTCGTGGTCGCCGCCGACGGCTCCGGCAGCCGCACGAGGACTTCTTTCGCCGGGGAGTTCGGGGCCGAGGTCGTCCCCGGACGCGGCCGGTACGCCTGGTTCGGCGTGGACCGTGCCTTCGGCGCGATGACGTTCCTCTTCGCCGACAGTGAGTACGGACCGGTCGGCGCCCATGTGTATCCCTACGGTCCGGACCGGTCGACGTTCCTGGTCGAGCTGGGCGAACAGGCCTGGCAGCGGGCCGGTTTCACCGAGGGCGCCACCAAGCCGCCCGGCTGGAACGACGAGCAGGCCATGGAGTTCTGCGCCGAGGTGTTCGCCGAGCACCTGCGCGGGGCGAAGCTGCTCGGCAACGGCTCTCGCTGGCTGACCTTCCCGCACATCACCAGCTCCCGCTGGTCCAGCGGCCGCCTGGTGGGCCTCGGCGACGCCGTGCACACCGCGCACTTCTCCGTCGGCTCGGGCACCACCCTGGCCCTGGAGGACGCGGTGGAGCTGGCCCGCCGGCTCTCCGAGCACGGGGAGGGCGACGACCTCGACGCGACGCTCGCCGCGTACGAGGCGACCCGCCGGCCGATCGTGGAGTCCGTGCAGCAGGCGGCCTGGGCGAGCCTGCGGATGTGGTCGCACCCGGAGGAGCACCGCGCTCTTGACCCGGCCACGCTGATGCTGCGGCTGCTCACCCGCACCGGTCAGTCCGCCGCGGATGTGCTGCTGCGGCTCGATCCCCAACTCGCGAAGATCGGTGACGGGGTGACGGCACTGCCGGAGGGTCCGGTACCCGCGCTGGTGTCGTCCGACGGTTCCGCGGTTCCGGGCGACGCGCTGCTCCTGGCACCCGGGGCGCAGGCACCGGCCGGCCACGACGGCCCCCTGCTGGTCGCCGCCGACGAGCAGGCCGAGGAGCGGCTGAAGGGACTGCGGGCCGAACTGCCGAACGCCGTACTCGGGTTGCTGATCCAGGCACCGGCGCCGGCCGAGGAGCCCGTGGCCCGGGTCGTCGACTCGGTCGTCGCGCTCGCCACCGCCGTACCGCTCGATGTGGTGGCCGTAGCCCCCGGCCCCCGGCTCCCCGCCGCCGACCGCACCGCCCGCTCGGCGCTCGCCGAACGACTGACGGCGGCCGGGATGCGCACTGCCTACGTGTGCCGTCCGAACGAACTGAGCCAGGGCTGGACCCATGCCCGCTCAGGCCGCGCCGACACCGTATGGACCACGGAGCCCTGACCAGCCACCCACCGCACAGGCCACCGTCCCTCGACCCGCGCCCGCCGCACAGGCCACCGGCCCTGGACCAGACGCCCGCCTCTTGGGCCACCGGCCCTTGGCCAGACGCGCACCTCTTGGGCTACCGGCCCCTGACCACGTGCCCACCAATAAGTGCCACCGGCCCCTGACCGCGCGCCCGCCTCATGGCCACCGGCCCCTGACCAGACATCCACCGCACAGGCCACCGGCCCTTGACCACGCGCCCACTGCATGGGCCACCGGCCTCTGACCAGACACCCACTGCATCGGCCACCGGCCCCTGACCAGACATCCACGGCACAGGCCACCGGCCCTTGACCACGCGCCCGCCTCATGGGCCACCGGCCCCTGACCACGCGCCCACTGCATGGGCCACCGGCCCCTGACCAGATACCCACTGCATGCGCCACCGGCCCCTGACCAGACACCCACGCCCAGGCCACCGGGCCCAGACCACGCGCTCGCCATAAGGGCCACCGGCCCCAGACCACGCGCCCCGCACGCTGCCCCTTGCCCTGGGGCGAGGGTGTGCGGGCCGACAGCCTTCCAGTCCCGGGTCACCATCCGTGCCCCCGGCCCCGGCCAGGGCTTCGTCCCCGGCCACGACAACCCCGTACCCCGGCCTGCTCCGGGCGCGGGCCCGCCGCTTTTCAGCCCCGGGACACCACCGGGTTCGAGAAAGGAATTTGGGGGATGCCCCTGCTGGAAACCTCCCGGCCGCGCACCGGCCGGGCAGCCACGTCCGGGCGGTGGACGACACCCGTCGGAGTCGAGGTCGTCCGCACCACCGAGCTCCTCGGCTCCGCCGCCGTCCTCCGCACCGACCTTGAGGACACCCTCGACGAGCGCCGCGGCATGCTTCTGTTCCGCGGTCCCGACCGGATCATCGGTTACTCCGACCCGCCGGTGGAGATCACGGCTACCGGCCAGGAGATACGGGCCACCGCGCTCAACGAGCGCGGCCGCGTCCTGCTCCCCGCCCTGCTGGCGCTGTTCTCCCGCGCGATCGGACCCGGCGGTCGCGCCGAGGCCGACGGTGACACCCTGCGTGTGCGCGGCGGCGTCCCCGACGGCACCTTCGCGGAGGAGGACCGCACCCGCCAGGTCGGCGTCTTCGCCGCCATCCGGTCCGTCGTCGAGGGCCTCGCCCTCCCCGACGACGCGCTGCTCGGCCTCTACGGCGCCTTCGGCTACGACCTGATCTTCCAGGTCGATCCGGTGACGCTCGGCCAGCACCGCGCCCCCGGCGACCGCGACATGGTGCTGCACCTGCCCGACACCATCTACGAACTCGATCTCAAGGCCGATGAAGCGGTCCGGCACGACTACGACTTCCGCGTCGGCGCCTCCCGCACCGACGGCCTGGACCGGGCCACCCCGGCCCGCCCCTTCGTGCCCGCCGCGCAGGCCCCCGAAAGGGACCACGCGCCCGGCGAGTACGCCCGCGTCGTCGAGCGGGCCCGCCCGCTGTTCCGCTCCGGCGACCTCTTCGAGGTCGTGCCGAGCCAGTCCTTCCACCGGGTCGTCGAGCGCCCGCCGTCCCGGCTGTTCCGCACCCTGCGCGAGCGCAACCCCGCCCCGCACAGCCTGCTGATGAACCTCGCCCAGGACGAGTAC
Organism: Streptomyces cupreus; assembly: GCF_014257025.1. GTDB lineage: Bacteria > Actinomycetota > Actinomycetes > Streptomycetales > Streptomycetaceae > Streptomyces > Streptomyces cupreus. The sequence continues at coordinate 28,446 of NZ_JACMSF010000038.1, read as the reverse complement.
CTGGTCGGCGCCTCGCCGGAGATGTTCGTAAGGGTCACCCCGCGCGGCGCGTCCGGCGCCCTCGTCGAGACCTCCCCGATCAGCGGCACCATCGCCCGCGGTCGGGACGCGCTGGAGGACGCCGACCGCATCCGTACCCTGCTCAACTCGTCCAAGGACGAGCACGAGCTGACGATGTGCACGGACGTCGACCGCAACGACAAGTCCCGGGTCTGCCTGCCCGGCACCGTCCAGGTCACCGCCCGCCGCCGCATCGAGATGTACTCCACCCTCATCCACACCGTCGACCGGGTCGAAGGGGTGCTCAGGCCCGACCGGGACGCCCTGGACGCCTTCCTCGCCCACCTGTGGGCGGTCACCGTCACCGGGGCACCCAAGCTGTCCGCCATCGAGTTCATCGAACGGCACGAGCGCTCCCCGCGCCGCTGGTACGGGGGAGCGGTGGGCCGGATCGGGTTCGACGGCGGCCTGGACACCGTGCTGACCCTGCGCACCATCCATCTGCACGACGGCGTGGCCACGGTCCGCGCCGGCGCGACCCTGCTGCACGACTCCACCCCCGAGGACGAGGAACTGGAGACCGAGCTGAAGGCGAAGGCCCTGCTCGGCGTCCTGGACGAGCCCGCCACGCCCCTACGGCCTGCCCGGCTCGGCGTCGAGGAGGGGCCCGGCGCGGGGCGGCGGATCCTGCTGGTCGACCACCGCGACTCCTTCGTGCACTGCCTCGCGGGCTATCTGCGCGAGACCGGCGCCGAGGTCGGCACCTACCGCAGCGGCGGCCACCTCCCGCTGCTCGCCGAGCAGCGGCCCGACCTGGTGGTGCTCTCGCCGGGACCGGGCACCCCGTCCGACTTCGGCACCGCCGCCACGCTCGCCGAGGCCGAGCGGCTCGGCATCCCGGTGTTCGGGGTCTGCCTGGGCCTGCAGGGCATCGTCGAGTACCTCGGCGGCACCCTCGGCGTGCTGCCCGAGCCGGTGCACGGCAAGCCGTCCCGGGTCAGGCGCACCGAGGCCGACTCGATGCTCCTCGACGGACTGCCCAAGAGCTTCACCGTCGGCCGCTACCACTCCCTCTACGCCGACCCGGCCCAGCTGCCCGACTCCCTGCGGGTCACGGCGGCCACCGAGGACGGGCGGGTCGCGATGGCCGTGGAGGCGCCCGAGCGCCGGTTCGCCGCGGTCCAGTTCCACCCCGAGTCGATCATGACCACCGCCGGGCGTACCGGCCGGCTCGTGGTGCACAACGCGGTGGCGCGGCTCACCCGTACCCCGATAGGAGCCCTGCGGTGAGCGCCCTGCTCCCGGCCCCGGTGTCGGCGTCGGCGAGCGGTGACCCCGAGCCCGTCGACCTGGCCGCCGTAGCGGCCCTGTTCGAGCCGCCCGTGATCGCGGCGCAGGCGCACACCGGCGAGCTGGACTTCGCCCAACTGCCCGCGCCGGTCCGGGAGTTGCTGCGCGGCTTCACCGCGCCGCTGCGCCGCGAGACCTTCACCGCGGGACGCCTGGCCGCGGCCCGTGCCACGGCCGCCCTGACCGGCATGCCCCGATGGCTGAGCGCCGACGCCCGAGGGGCGCCGAGCTGGCCGTACGGCGTGGCCGGCTCGCTGAGTCACACCAACCGGGTCGCCCTGTGCGTGACCGGACCCGACCACGGCGTCGGGCTCGGCATCGACATCGAACCCCTGGAGACGGGCGAGGAGTTGCTCTCCGCCGTGCACTACGTGTGCACGCCCGAGGAGCGCGACCGGCTGCGCGACTGCCCCGACCCGGCCCGTGCCGTGCTCCGGCTGTTCTGCGTCAAGGAGGCCCTCTACAAGGCGCTGCCGCCCGACACCCAGGACGGCGTCTCCTTCCAGTCCGTGGACCTGGAGTGGGAGGAGCCGCCGGCCGGCCAGGACCCGGGCGTGCCGGTGCGGCTGCGTGTCGTACGCGGTCCCGCGCCCGGCACCACCGGCCGCTGCGCCGTGGTCGGCAGCCGCATGATCGCGGCGGTCGCCCTGCCGTGGCCGCCCGGCTCCCCCACTTCCCGTACCGAGTTCCGTATTCAGCAGGACGGACAGCAGACATGACCACCAGACAGCACACCGTGTGCGTGATCGGCGCGGGACCGCGGGGTCTCTCCGTGATCGAGCGGCTCTGCGCCGCCGCCCGTGCCGCCGCCCCCGACACCACCGTCGGCATCCATGTCGTCGACCCGCACGCGCCCGGTGCCGGCCAGGTCTGGCGCACCAGCCAGTCCGCGCATCTGCTGATGAACACGGTGGCCGGACAGATCTCGGTGTTCACCGACGCCAGCGTCGAGCTGACCGGCCCCCTGGAACCGGGCCCCAGCCTGCACGCCTGGGCCCGGTCGCTGGTCGCCGGTGACATCCCCGGCCATCACCCCGACCATGTCCTCGCCGAGGCCCGCGAGCTGGGCCCCGACACCTACCCGACCCGGGCGTTCTACGGCCACTATCTGCGCTGGGCCTTCGACCGCACCGTCGCGGGCGCCCCGGACTGCGTGACCGTCACCTGGCACCGGGCCCGTGCCGTGGCCCTGGACGACGAGGCCGCCGCCCTGGCGACCGGCCATCCACCACGCCAGACGGTCACCCTGGACGACGGCACGGCCTTGGAGCACCTGGACTCCGTCGTCCTGGCCCAGGGCCATCTGCCGGCCCGGCCGACGGCCGTGGAGGAGCAGTTCGCCGACCTCGCCCGCGAGTACGGCCACACCCATCTCGCCCCCTCCAACCCGGCCGACACCGACCTGGAATGCGTACGCCCGGGCCAGCCGGTCCTGCTGCGCGGGCTCGGTCTGAACTTCTTCGACTACATGGCCCTGCTCACCACCGGCCGCGGCGGCAGCTTCACCCGCGTCTACGGCCGGTTGGTCTATCTGCCCTCCGGGCGTGAACCCCGGCTGTACGCCGGTTCCCGGCGCGGGGTGCCCTACCAGGCACGCGGCGAGAACGAGAAGGGCCCGCACGGTCGGCATGAGCCGCTGCTGCTCACCCCGGCCCGGACCGCCCGGATGCGGGCCGCGCGCGGCTCCGGCGGCGCCGACTTCCTGCGGGACGTGTGGCCGCTGGTCGCCAAGGAGGTCGAGACCGTCTACTACAGGACGCTGCTGGTCTCGCGCGGTCGTGCGGACCGCGCCGAGGCGTTCCAGCGGGCCTTTCTCAGCGCGCTGCCGGGCACGTCCGCGGAGGAGACGGTGCTCGACGCGTACGAGATCGGTGAGAAGGACCGCTGGGACTGGGACCGGCTCTCCCAGCCGTACCAGGACCAGGAGTTCGGCAGCCCCGAGGACTTCACCGCCTGGCTCCTGGACCATCTGCGCGAGGATGTCGCCGAGGCCCGCAGCGGCAATGTCAGCGGTCCGCTGAAGGCCGCCCTGGACGTGCTGCGCGACCTGCGCAACGAGATCCGGCTCGTCGTCGATCACGGCGGACTGCACGGCGACTCCCACCGTGAGCACCTGGACCGCTGGTACACGCCGCTCAACGCCTTCCTCTCCATCGGGCCGCCCGCGTCCCGCATCGAGGAGGCGGCCGCCCTGATCGAGGCCGGTGTGCTGCACATCGTCGGCCCCGATCTGCGCGTCGACGTCGACCGCCACGGCTTCCACGCCCACTCGCCGCTGGTGCCGGGCTCCCGGATCAGCACCGAGGTGCTGATCGAGGCGCGGCTGCCCGACATCACGCTCAGCCGCACCGAGGATCCGCTGTTGAGGCACCTGCTGGACACCGGCCAGTGCGCCACGCACCGGATCGCCACCCGCAACGGCACCTGGATCTACACGGAAGGCCTCGCGGTGACCCCTCGCCCCTTCCAGCTCCTGGACGCCGCCCGGCGCCCGCACCCGCGCCGGTACGCCTTCGGCGTGCCCACGGAGTCGGTCCACTGGGTGACGGCCGCGGGCATCCGTCCCGGCGTCAACTCGGTGACCCTCACCGACTCCGACGCCATCGCCCAGGCGGCGCTCGGGGCGGTACTGGAACAGCGGGACAGCTTGCAGCGGACGGCGGCGTGACACCTGGGCGTCACGGACGCCGAACGGCGGATCCGTGCCAGGCACACGCCGGGGAACCGGCGGCCGGCCGGCACGGATCCGCCGATCGCCAACCTTCACCGGAAATCGGAGCCAACCATGACCATCCCTCTCTCCCCGGAGCCTTCGTCCTTCGTGGACTCCGGGCTGCTGTCCCCGGTGCGGGCGGGTACGCCCGTGGAGGCGGCGGTGTCCGACGAGGCCTGGCTGTCGGCCATGGTCGAGGCCGAGACCGCGCTCGTCCGGGCGCAGGCCCGCCTCGGCACCGTGCCGGAGTCCGCGGCACGCGCGATCGTCGACGCGGCCGACCCCGAGCGCCTCGACCTCGTCGCCCTCGCCCACGCGGCCCGGGAGACGGCCAACCCCGTCGTCGGGTTCGTGAAGGCGCTGACCGCCGTGGTCGCCGCGCGGGACCCGGCCGCCGCCGAGTATGTGCACCGCGGCTCGACCAGCCAGGACATCCTGGACACGGCCACGATGCTGATCGTCCGGCGGGCCGCCGGACTCGTCCGCGCCGACCTCGACCGCTGCGTCGCCGCCCTGGAGCGGCTGGCCCGCACCCACCGGGCCACCCCGATGGCGGGCCGCACCCTCACCCTGCACGCCGTGCCCACCACCTTCGGCCTGAAGGCGGCCGGCTGGCTTCAGCTGGTGACCGACGCCCGTCGCCGCCTGGACGAGCTGGCCGCTTCCCTGCCCGTCGAGTTGGGCGGTGCCGCCGGCACCCTCGCCGGCTATCTGGAACACGCCGGCGGCCCCGGCGACGACTACGCCGACCGCCTGGTGGAGGCGTACGCGCGCGAGACCGGCCTGGCCCCGGCCGCACTGCCCTGGCATGTGTTGCGGACACCCATAGCCGACACGGGCGCGGTGTGTGCCTACCTCACCTCCGCGCTGGGCAAGATCGCCGTCGACGTCCAGTCGATGGCCCGCACCGAGGTCGGCGAGGTCACCGAACCGGCGGTGGCCGGACGCGGCGCCTCCTCGGCCATGCCGCACAAGCGGAACCCGGTGCTCGCCACGCTGATGCGCTCGGCCGCGCTCCAAGTCCCACAGCTCGCCGCCGTGTTGTACGGCACGATGCTCGCGGAGGACGAGCGTTCGGGCGGTGCCTGGCACGCGGAGTGGGGGCCTCTGCGGGAGTGCCTGCGGCTGGCGGGCGGTTCGGCGCACACGGCGGCTGAGCTGCTGGAGGGCCTCACGGTCGACGCCGGGCGCATGCGCGCGAACCTCGACCTGACGGGGGGACAGATCGTCTCCGAGCGGATCGCGGCCGTACTGACCCCGCTGCTCGGCAAGGCTGAGGCGCGGGCGCTGCTGACGCGGGCCTCGCACGAGGCGGCGGACCGTGGGACGGGCCTGGCGGAGGTCCTCGCGGCGGCCGATGAGGTGACGCGGCATCTGACCGCGGCGGAGCTGGAGGCGTTGCTGGATCCGGCACGGTACGTGGGTGCCGCTCCGGGCCTGGTGGACCGGGCGGTGGGCACGGGGACGGTCGTACGGGACACGGCGGTTCTCGGTACGTCCGTCCCCGACCGGTCGGCAGCATGAGCACATGCCCCGGACCTCAGCCGTTGGCGGCTCCTTGAACGGTCCTTGACCACTCTTCACCAGCCTGGGGGTATGAATCGCGAAACCGCCGCGGAACGGCGGCAGCTGCTCGACACCCTGCAAGGTCTGCTCGACGCCCTGCCCCGCCCCGCGGACGGGGCGCCGCTGCGGGCCGAGGACGTCCTGGCGTACCTGGAGACGGGCCGGGGCAGGCAGTCGGGCGCCGTGGTCGCCCGCCCCGCGGCCACCGCGGACGGGGACGCGGCCGTGGAGGCGTCGCTGCGGCTGGTGATCGAGGCGTTCACGGCGTTTCTGAGCGCGCGGGGAGACCGGGCCGGGCCACGCTGACACCTGCACAGGCCCCGGGTTGTCCACAGGGGCTGACGCGTTTCCGTCCCCCCGCTGTACCGTCGGCACGAGTTGATGTTCGTGCGGGCCGGAGGCGGTTCGGGTGCGGGGGAGGCGGTCGGTGTGGTCGACGTCGGTGCGAGGGCGACCTCGGAGGAAGGCGCGGGGTCCCGGCGGCTGCCCCGGGTGCGCGGATTCGCCGAGTGGCCGGGGAACGGCGCCGCGAAGCAGGAGGGCAAGGCCCTGCGGGACCGTGTTCCGCGCAGTACGCACGCACTCCTCGATCTGGACCCGGGCCGCCCCGACGCGCTCGCGGCGGTGGAGGAGTCCAACCGCGGCCGTATCCCCGAGCTCACGCCGATTCGGGTGGGCCGGATGGCGGCGACGCCCTTCGCCTTCCTGCGCGGCTCGGCCGGCCTGATGGCCCACGACCTGGCCCGCACCCCCATGACCCGCGTCCTCGCCCAGATCTGCGGCGACGCCCACGCGGCGAACTTCGGTCTGTACGGCGACGCCCGCGGCGGCCTGGTCATCGACCTGAACGACTTCGACGAGACGCTGCTCGGACCCTGGGAGTGGGACCTGAAGCGGCTCGCGGCCTCGCTGGTGCTCGCGGGCCGGGAGGCGGGCGCGTCCGAGGACACCTGCCGCAAGGCGGCGCACGACGCGGTGGGGGCGTACCGGCGGACGATGCGGCTGCTCGCCAAGCTCCCGGTGCTGGACGCGTGGAACGCCATCGCGGACGAGGAACTGGTCTCCCACACCGACGCCCATGACCTCCTCGGCACGCTGGAGCGGGTGGCCGAGAAGGCGCGCTCCAACACCAGCGGCCGGTTCGCGGCGAAGTCGACGGAGCCGACCGAGGACGGCGGCCGTCGCTTCGTGGCCGCACCGCCGGTACTGAGCCGGACACCGGACGAGGAGGCGGCGGCGGTGGCCGCGTCGCTGGAGGAGTACGTCGCGACGCTCTCGGAGGACCGTCTTCCGCTGCTGGCCAGGCACGCGGTGCACGACGTGGCGTTCCGGGTCGTGGGCACGGGCAGTGTGGGCACCCGCTCCTACGTCGTCCTCCTCCTCGACCATCGAGGCGAACCTCTGGTCCTCCAGGTGAAGGAGGCCCGCGCCTCCGCCCTCCTCCCGCACCTGGCGACGGCCGGCTTCGACACCCCGAAGGTGGAACACGAGGGCCGCCGAGTGGTCCTGGGCCAGAAGCGCATGCAGGTGGTCAGCGACATCCTCCTGGGCTGGACGACGGTCGAGGGCCGCCCCTTCCAGGTACGCCAGTTCCGCAACCGCAAGGGCAGCGTGGACCCGGCGGCTCTCTCCCCCGGTCAACTGGACGACTACGGCCGCATGACCGGCGCCCTCCTCGCCCGAGCCCACACCCACAGCGCGGACCCGCGTGTGATCGCGGGCTACTGCGGCAAGAACGAGGAACTGGACGAGGCGATGGCAACCTTCGCGGTGTCCTACGCCGACCGCACGGAAGCAGACCACGCGGACCTGGTGACGGCGGTACGGGCGGGGAGGATCGCGGCGGAGACGGGGGTGTGAGGTACGCCGAGCCCGACGGGCGGGGGTCGGTGAGCCGACGGGAGTTCCAGGTGGAGCTGTCCCGGCCGACTGTCCCGAAGCCCCGAAGTCGTGATCGCCCGACCGGTGCGGTCGAGCGGTGGCCTAGGCTGGGCGGGTGACGACCCCGGAAGCCGATCAGTCCCAGCCCGACGAGGAGACCGCCCCGCGGCCCGAGGAGCGGCTGGAGCGGGCCGTTCGGGCTGCTGAGCAGGCCTTGATCGAGTACGAGATCGCCGTGGAGACCTTCCGCGTCGAAGTCGAGAACTTCTCCCGGCTGCACCACCAGAAGCTCGGCCCGATGTACGCCCGTCTCGACGAGCTGGAAGCTCAGATCGCCGAGGCCAGGGCCGCGCGTTCCGGCGATCCGGAGGACGTGCGCAAGGCGCAGGAGGCGCGGGCGCGGGTCATGCCGATGCCGGGGGTCGAGGAGCTGTTCCACGGCTGGATGGACGGCGAGGGTCTGTTCCCGGAGGCGTCCGCGATGCTCACGGACCAGCCGGTACGGCCCCCGCAGCGGGTGCGCCCCAGCGAGGAGGCCCGCAAGCTCTACCGCGAGCTCGCCCGCAAGGCCCACCCCGACCTGGCCCAGGAGGACGAGGAGCGAGCGCGCCGGGAGGAGTTCATCACCAGGGTGAACGCCGCGTACGCCCGGGGCGACGAGGCCCTCCTGCGGGAACTGGCCGAGGAGTGGGCGGCGGGCCCGGCCCCCAAGGACCGGCAACCGAGCCCCGCCGAGGAGCTCTACGCCCGCCTGGAGTGGCTCTCCCAGCGCAAGGAGCTGCTCACCTTGGTCGTACGGGAGCTGGAGGAGAGCGCGATCGGCTCCATGCTGAAGCTCGCTCCGGACGACCCGGACAAGCTGCTCGAGGAGATCGCGGAGCAGTTGCTGGCGGATGTTTCCGCACGTGAGGCGGAACTGGCGGAACTGCTCTCCCCACCCTCCGGTAGCGTCTGAACCATGCATTTCGGATCAGGCGTGCCCACGGTCGAGGTCACGGACCTCAAGGACGGCGACTTCCTTCTGGACGTCCGCGAGGACGACGAGTGGCAGGCGGGCCATGCCGAGGGGGCGCTGCACATCCCCATCAGCGAGTTCGTCGCCCGCTACGGCGAGCTGACCGAGGCCGCCCCGCAGGACGGCCGGGTCAATGTGATCTGCCGTTCCGGAGGCCGTTCCGCCCAGGTCGCGATGTACCTGGTCCAGCAGGGCATCGACGCGGTGAACGTCGACGGCGGCATGCAGGTCTGGGCGGCGGCGGGCCGACCGGTCGTGACGGACGAGGGCGAGCAGGGCTTCGTCCTGTAGCCGTGACTCAGGCCAGATAGCCCCCGCCTCAGGCCAGGGGGTGCGCGGCCAGCAAGTCCCCCAGCGCCTCCTCGTGCGCCGCCGCCGGCCCGAGCGCCAGCTCCAGCTGTTTGGCCCACGCGTGATACCGGTGCAGCGGGTAGTCGACGTCGGCCCCGAACCCCCCGTGCAGATGCTGTGCCGTCTGCACGACCCGCCGTACCCCTTCCGAGGCCCAGATCTTGGCCACGGCGACATCCCCGGCGACCGGCAGCGCCCCCGGCGCCCGCGCGGTGATCCGCCACGCGGCCTGCCAGAGCGTGGCCTCCATCGCGCGTAGGTCGATGTACCGGTCGGCGGCCTGCACGGCGACCGCCTGGAAGGTGGCGAGGGGGTGGCCGAACTGTTCCCGCTTGCCCGTGTACTCGCTGGTCATCCGCAGGACCCGGCTGCCGAGACCGAGCGCCAGCGCACACGTCCCCACCGTCAACAGCTCCCGCAGCCGCTCCCAGGCCCCCTCCGCCTCCACCACATCCCGCTCCGCGAGCCGCACGGAGTCAAGGCGCAGCTCCCCGAGCCGCTCCCCGCTGGTGGAGTACTGCTCGGCGAGACCGACCCCCGCATGCCCGCGCGGTACGACCCCAAGGACCGTCCGATCCCCGTCCGCGCACGCCGGAACGACGACGAGATCGGCGTCGTACGCCCAGGAAACGGCCGTCTGCGCACCGTCCAGCACCCACCCCGCACCGTCCCGCCGCGCGGTCACCGCGAGCTCCGCCGGATCGTGCCCGGTGCGCCCGTGCGCGGCGACGGTCAGCACGGCCTCCCCCCGCCCGGCCCGTGCGAGCAGGCCGGAGGTCAGCTCCTGACCGCCGTACGCCTGGAGGACGGCGAGCGCCGCGCTGTGCTCCAGCAGCGGCACCCGGGCCAGCACCCCCGCCGCCTCCCGCAGCACCAGACACAGCGCGACGGCGTCGAGCCCCGCCCCGCCGTGCTCCTCGGCGAGCAGCAGGCTCAGCAGATCGGCGTCGGCGAGCCGGGCCCACAGCGCGCGGTCGAAGTCCTCGGCCACCGCGCCCGGGGTGAGCGCGGGACTCGGCACGGCGTCCGGCGCGACCCCGGCGAACACCCCCCGCGCCGCCTCGGCCGCCGCCTGCTGCTCCTCGGTGAAGGAAAAGTCCACGGTCCCTGCCCTCCCGCGCACACGGATATCTGACGGTGCGTCAAGATAGAACAGGTTCTAGAAGAAGGGAACGGCAGGGACTGAGCCGCCCACCGGCCGTTCGGCGGACGTGACCTCTTCGTGAGCCGGGCGCCGTAAGGTGTCCCCCCGAGGCAGGGCCGCCCGGGGAGGTGCTGCCGGGACCGGGATCGGGAAAGGGGGCGGAATGGACGCGTACGACACAGCGGGCGACGCCCGCCACGGGCCGGGGCCCGAGCCCGCGCCCCGCAAAGGCGTGGCCGCCCTCTCCCTGCGCTACCAGATCGCCGCCGCCCTCGCGCTCGCCGTCGTCGCGGTGGCCGTCTGTGTGCACATAGGCATGGTCTTCCTGCACGTCGCGCCATCGAACACGGTCAGCAAGAAGCACGGCCCGGCCATCGAGGACTGGATCTATCCCGAGTTCGAGCAGAACTGGAAGCTCTTCGCGCCCAACCCGCTCCAGCAGAACATCGCCGTCCAGGTACGCGCCGAGATCCGCGAGCCGGACGGCGGCATACGCACCACCGGCTGGTACGACCTGTCCGCCCACGACGGCCGGGACATCGACGGCAACCTCCTGCCGAGCCACACCCAGCAGAACGAACTGCGCCGCGCCTGGGACTTCCTCGTCGCCACCCACGACAACGACAACCGCCCGGTCGGCCTGCGCGGCGACCTCGCCGAGTCGTATCTGCGCCGGATCGTGGTCCTGCGCCTGGACCGCGAGGACGCGGCCGGACCCGGGGGACTCGTCGAGCGCGTCCAGATCCGCTCCCGCACCACCAACGTCCGCCCGCCCGAGTGGAGCCAGGAGCAGGTGTCGGACAAGCCGATGTACCGGGAGCTGCCCTGGTGGGAGGTCCCCGAGGACGAGGCCGAGGGGGATCCGGCATGAACCGCTTCGCCCTCGCGCTCTCGGCCGGCATCGCCCGGGTCACCGAGTGCGCCCTCGGCCCGTACCAGACGGCCGTGGTCCGGATCGGCTTCGCCGCGACCTGGCTGCTCTTCCTGCTGCGGGAGCTGCCCCACCGCCACGAGCTGTACGGCCCCGGCGGCCCCTGGAGCTTCGACCTCGCCCAGCAGCTGATCGGCACGAACGGCGCCTTCACGGCGCTGATCTGGACCGACGGCCGCCTCTGGTTCGAGGTGGTCTACGCCCTCGCCGTCCTCTTCGCCGTCCTGCTCCTGCTCGGCTGGCGCACCCGCACGATGTCCGTCCTGTTCATGGTCGGCGTGCTCTCGCTGCAGAACCGCTCCATCTTCATGGGAGACGGCGGCGACAACGTCCTGCATCTGATGTCGATGTACCTGGTCTTCACCCGCTGCGGCCGGGTCTGGTCCCTGGACGCGCGCAGGGCGGACCGGGAACAGGCGGCACGCGCGCGTGGCGAGCGGGTGACCGACCGGGTGGGGCCCGCCCTGTGGGCCGTACTGGGATTCGTGCTGGTCGCGGCCACGCTCGCGGGCCGGCTCGACGGCGACCTGACCGTGCCGCTCATCCTGTGGACGGTATGGATCGCCCAGGCCGTGTGGTGGGTCGTCGGGCACCGGGCGCGCACCGCCGAACCGCGCGTCCTGCTCGACGTGATCGCGAACATCGTGCATAACGGCGCCCTGTTCGTGATCATGGCCGAGGCCTGTCTGATCTACGCCACCGCAGGCTGGTACAAGATCCAGGGCTCCCGCTGGCAGGACGGCACCGCCGTCTACTACCCGCTGCACCTGGACTACTTCTCCCCCTGGCCCGCGCTCGCCGACGCCCTCTCGGCCAGCGGCACCATGGTGATGCTGGTGACGTACGGGACGGTCCTGGTCCAGGTCGCCTTTCCGTTCACGCTGTTCAACCGGCGGGTCAAGAACGTCCTGCTGGCCGCCATGATCTTCGAGCACGCGGTGATCGCCGTCGTGCTGGGCCTGCCGTTCTTCTCGCTGGCGATGATCGCGGCGGACGCGGTCTTCCTGCCGACGACGTTCCTGCGCCGCCTGGGCGCCTGGGCGGCACGCGTGCGTGTACGGCGGGCCGACCGCGCGGCGCTTCCCCGGCCCCGCAGCCCGGAGAACCCCGAGCAGGCCCACGTAGGCTCCCCGTCATGACCACCCCCGTCACCACCTGGCACCGCCTCGCCGACACCGCCGTACTCCTGGACGGTTTCCACGCCCTCAAGCACGCGGTGCGCTTCGGGGCCGAGGTCCCGGTGGCGGTGGCGACGGACCGGCGGGCGGCCCTCGCCCTGGCCGACGAGCTGGCCCCGGACGTACGGGACACGCTGGCCGCGCTCCTCACGGAGGTCCCGGAGGAGACATACCGGTCCCTGGTCCCGCGCCCGCATCCCACGGCCGTGGCGGCTCTGGCGGTACGACCGTCCCGTGCGGCAAACCTGGAGCTGCTGGCCCGCGCCCCGCGCACTGCCCCCGTGGTGCTCCTCGACCACCCGCGCAACCTCGGCAACGCGGGCGCCGTGATCCGCCTGGCGGCGGGCTTCGGCGCGACGGGCGTCGTCACGACCGGCACCCTCGACCCCTGGCACCCCACGGTCGTACGCGGTGGCGCGGGCCTGCACTTCGCGACGGCGGTGGAACGTCTGACGGCGGACGAACTCCCCGAGGGCCCGCTGTTCGCCCTGGACCCCGAGGGCGACGACATCCGGGGCACCAAGCTCCCGGATGACGCCGTCCTGGCCTTCGGCTCGGAACGCAGCGGCCTGTCGCCCGAGGTCCGCACGCGCGCGGACCACCTGCTGTCCCTGCCGATGCGCCCGCAGGTGTCCAGCTACAACTTGGCGACGAGCGTCGCGATGACGCTGTACCACTGGAGCGCGTTCAGGGGCTCTTAGGCCTCCCGCCGCACCTCCACCACGCGGAAGCGATTCGCGACGAACGCCCCATCCGTGAGAGCGGAGTTGGCGGCAGGATTGCCGCCGGAGCCGTGGAAGTCGGAGAACGCCGCCGTCTGGTTGACGTACACCCCGCCCGTCAGGTTCAGCGACAGCTGGGCCGCCTCCTCCAGGCAGGCCTCCTGCACCGCCGCCTCGACCTCCGGGTCGACGGTGTACGCCCCCACCGTCATCGCGCCCTTCTCCCGGACCGTCCGCCGCAGCAGCTCCACCGCGTCGCCGGCCGAGTCGACCGCCACCGCGAAGGACACCGGCCCGAAGCACTCGCTCATGTACGCGGCCTCGTCGTCCGGCTTGGCCCCGTCCAGCTTGACGATGACCGGCGTACGGACGACCGCGTCCGGGAAGTCCGGGTTGCTGATCCCGCGGGAGGCGAGGGCGACTTCGCCCAGTCCCGCCGCGGCTTCGAGACGCGCCTTGACGTCCGGGTTCACGATCGCGCCGAGCAGTGCGTTCGCGCGGGCGTCGTCACCGAGGAGCCCGTCCACCGAGCGAGCCAGATCGGCGACGACCTCGTCGAAGGTCCGCGGACCGTCCTCCGTGCGGATCCCGTCCCGGGGGATCAGCAGGTTCTGCGGCGTCGTGCACATCTGCCCGCTGTACAGCGACAGCGAGAAGGCGAGGTTGGACAGCATCCCCTTGTAGTCGTCGGTCGACTCCACGAGCACCGTGTTGACGCCGGCCTTCTCCGTGTAGACCTGCGCCTGACGGGCGTTGGCCTCCAGCCAGTCGCCGAAGGAGGTCGAACCGGTGTAGTCGATGATCCGGATCTCGGGGCGCACGGCGAGCGTCTTGGCGATGCCCTCGCCGGGCCGCTCCGCGGCGAGCGCGACGAGGTTCGGGTCGAACCCGGCCTCGGCCAGTACTTCGCGCGCGACCTGGACGGTGAGCGCGAGCGGCAGCACCGCGCGCGGGTGCGGCTTCACCAGCACCGCGTTGCCGGTGGCCAGGGACGCGAAAAGCCCCGGGTAGCCGTTCCAGGTCGGGAAGGTGTTGCAGCCGATCAGCAGGGCGATCCCGCGCGGCACCGGCGTGAACGCCTTGGTCAGGGCGAGGGGGGCCTTCTTGCCCTGCGGCTTGGTCCACTCGGCGGTGTCGGGGGTGCGGACCTGCTCCACGTACGCGTACGCCACCGCCTCGAGGCCGCGGTCCTGCGCATGCGGGCCGCCCGCCTGGAACGCCATCATGAACGCCTGCCCGGAGGTGTGCATGACCGCGTGCGCGAACGCGTGGGTGCGGTCGCTGATCCGCTTGAGGATCTCCAGACAGACCACCGCGCGGATCTCCGCGCCCGCGTCCCGCCAGGCCCGCTGTCCGGCCTTCATGGCGGGCAGCAGCACGTCCACGTCCGCGTGCGGGTACTCCACGCCGAGCGCGAGGCCGTAGGGGGAGACCTCGCCGCCCACCCAGCCGTCGGTGCCGGGCTGGCCGAGGTCCAGGCGGGTGCCGAGGAGGGCGTCGAAGGCGGCCTTGCCCGCCGCCATGTCCAGGCTGCCGCTCTCGCCGTAGGCCTTGGGGTGCTCGGGGTGCGGGGACCAGTACGCGCGCGTGCGGATGGCTTCGAGCGCCTGGTCGAGGGTGGGCCGGTGCTTGGCGATCAGGTCGTGGGCGGTCAGGGCGGCGGCCATGCGGGACCAACTCCTTGTTTCAAGAACTCTCCGTCGAGTTCATGACCTGGGCAGAAACATGGGCAGGAATGGGCGGTCAGAGTTAGAGTAACCGAACGATCGGTCGGTTCAAGGGGGTCCGCCGCATCTGTGGAAAGCCCCGTGCGGGAGGATCGCGCACATGACAGCACTCGACCTCAGCAGCCCCGTGGCCGTCGTCGGCACCGGCACCATGGGCCAGGGCATCGCCCAGGTCGCGCTGGTCGCCGGCCACCCCGTACGGCTGTACGACGCCGCGCCCGGGAAAGCCCGGGAAGCGGCCGCCGCAATCCGCGCCCGCCTGGACCGGCTCGTCGAGAAGGACCGCCTGACCGGCGCCGACCGGGACGCGGCGCACGCCCGGCTGCTGCCCGCCGAGCACCTCACCGACCTCGCCGACTGCGCCCTGGTCGTCGAGGCCGTCCTGGAGCGCCTCGACGTCAAGCAGGAACTCTTCCGCGCGCTGGAGGAGGTCGTCGCCGACGACTGCCTGCTCGCCACCAACACCTCCTCGCTGTCCGTCACCGCCATCGGCGGCGCCCTCGCGAACCCCGGCCGCTTCGTGGGCCTGCACTTCTTCAACCCCGCCCCGCTGCTGCCGCTCGTCGAGGTCGTCTCCGGGTTCGCCACCGACGTCACCTCGGCCACGCGCGCGTACGAGACGGCCCGCGCCTGGGGCAAGACCCCGGTCGCCTGCGCCGACACCCCCGGCTTCATCGTCAACCGCATCGCACGGCCCTTCTACGCCGAGGCCTTCGCCGTCTACGAGGCCCAGGGCGCCGACCCCGCCACCATCGACGCGGTCCTGCGCGAGTGCGGCGGCTTCAAGATGGGCGCCTTCGAACTGACCGACCTGATCGGGCAGGACGTCAACGAGTCCGTCACTCACTCGGTGTGGCAGTCCTTCTTCCAGGACGTCCGCTTCACGCCCTCCCTCGCCCAGCGCCGCCTGGTCGAGTCCGGCCGCCTCGGCCGCAAGAGCGGACAGGGCTGGTACGACTACGCAGAGGGCGCCGACCGCTCCGAACCGCACACCGCCGAGCGCGAACGCCCGCCCGCGTACGTCGTCGCCGAGGGCGACCTCGGCCCCGCCGCCGAACTGCTCACGCTGCTGCGCGAGGCGGGCATCTCCGTGCGCGAGGAGGACGAGGACCACGGCACCCGGCTCGTCCTGCCGGGCGGCGGCCAGCTGGCGCTCGCCGACGGACAGACCTCGGTGGAGTTCCGCGACGTCGTCTACTTCGACCTCGCGCTCGACTACCGCCGCGCCACCCGGATCGCCCTGTCCGCCTCCCAGGACACCTCCCCGGTGACCCTCACCGAGGCGATCGGCCTGTTCCAGGCGCTCGGCAAGGACGTCAGCGTCATCGGCGACGTGCCCGGCATGATCGTCGCCCGCACGGTCGCCCGCATCGTCGACCTCGCCCATGACGCGGTCGCCAAGGGCGTGGCCACCGAGGAGGACGTCGACACGGCGATGCGCCTCGGCGTCAACTACCCGCTCGGGCCCTTCGAGTGGAGCCGCAGGCTGGGCCGCAACTGGGCCTACGCCCTCCTCGACGACCTCCATCTGCGCGACCCCTCCGGGCGGTATGCGCCCTCCCTCGCGCTGTACCGGCACGCGTACGCCACGGACAAGCGGGAGGGCAACGGCTCATGACCACCGCCAAGCGGGACACGTACACCCCCGAGACGCTGCTGTCGGTGGCCGTCCAGGTCTTCAACGAGCGCGGCTACGACGGCACCTCCATGGAGCATCTGTCCCGCGCGGCCGGCATCTCCAAGTCGTCGATCTACCACCACGTCACCGGCAAGGAGGAGCTGCTGCGCCGCGCGGTGAGCCGGGCGCTGGACGGCCTCTTCGGGATCCTCGACGAGGAGCACGCGCGCGTGGGGCGCGCCTCGGACCGCCTGGAACATGTCGTACGGCGCATGGTCGAGGTACTGATATCCGAGCTGCCGTACGTGACGCTGCTGCTGCGGGTGCGCGGCAACACCGACACCGAGCGGTGGGCCCTGGAGCGGCGCCGCGACTTCGACCACAAGGTCGCCGAGCTGCTGAAGGCGGCGGCCGCCGACGGGGACGTACGCGGCGATGTGGAGGTGCGGCTCGCCACCCGGCTCGTCTTCGGGATGATCAACTCCATCGTGGAGTGGTACCGCCCGGACAGCCGGGGCATGAGCGAGCGCGAGGTCGCCGACGCCGTCGTACAGGTGGTCTTCGGCGGACTGCGCCGGGCCGCCTGAGTCAGCCCTGCGGCTCCAGGTCCTCCTCCTCGAACACCAGCAGGGTGCGGGTGCTGAGCACCTCGGGGATGGCCTGGAGCCGGGTGAGCACCAGTTCGCGCAGCGCCCGGTTGTCGGGCGTGTGCACCAGCAGCAGGACATCGAAATCGCCCCCCACCAGCGCGATGTGCGAGGCCCCCGGCAACTGCCTGAGCTGCTCGCGCACGGTGCGCCAGGTGTTCTGCACGATCTTCAAGGTGATGTACGCCGACGTCCCGTGCCCGGCGCGCTCATGGTCGACGCGGGCGCCGAAGCCCCGGATGACGCCGTCCTCGATGAGGCGGTTGATGCGCGCGTAGGCGTTGGCGCGCGAGACATGCACCCGCTCGGCGACCGACCGTATCGAGGCCCGGCCGTCCGCCTGGAGCATCTGGAGGATGTCCTGATCGATGGCGTCGAGAGGACGTGGCGGTGGCAGGGCACCGCCCTCGGGACTCTCGGCCATTTGTTCAGGTGCCATGTCCCCCCGCCTCCCTGTCGTGGACGTACTGCGTTCATTTCAGGGTGTGGAGAACCGTTTGTCCACAGCCTGGAGGGGCCTGTAGCCAAAATGTGCCGACGACCGAACAATCGGTAGGTGAGGCGGGTCACAGCCGACACGCCTCCCGTAGCCGCTCCCACGAGGAGGTGCCGTCATGACGGTCATGGAGCAGCGAGGCGCGTACCGGCCATCGCCGCCGCCCGCCTGGCAGCCCCGTACCGACCCCGCGCCGCTGCTGCCCGACGCGGAGCCCTACCGCGTCCTCGGCACCGAAGCGGCCGCCAAGGCCGACCCCGGCCTGCTGCGCCGCCTCTACGCCGAACTGGTGCGCGGCCGTCGGTACAACACCCAGGCCACCGCCCTGACCAAGCAGGGCCGGCTCGCCGTCTACCCGTCCAGCACCGGCCAGGAGGCCTGCGAGGTCGCCGCCGCGCTCGCCCTGGAAGAGCGCGACTGGCTCTTCCCCAGCTACCGCGACACCCTCGCGGCCGTCGCCCGAGGTGTGGACCCCGTCCAGGCGCTCACCCTGCTGCGCGGCGACTGGCACACCGGCTACGACCCGCGCGAGCACCGCGTCGCCCCCCTGTGCACGCCGCTCGCCACCCAGCTGCCGCACGCCGTCGGGCTCGCTCACGCCGCCCGCCTCAAGGGCGACGACGTGGTCGCGCTCGCCCTGGTCGGCGACGGCGGCACCAGCGAGGGCGACTTCCACGAGGCGCTGAACTTCGCCGCCGTCTGGCAGGCGCCGGTCGTCTTCCTCGTCCAGAACAACGGCTTCGCGATCTCCGTCCCGCTCGCCAAGCAGACCGCGGCCCCGTCGCTGGCCCACAAGGCCGTCGGCTACGGCATGCCGGGACGGCTGGTCGACGGCAACGACGCCGCCGCCGTGCACGAGGTGCTGACCGATGCCGTGCGCCACGCGCGCGCGGGCGGCGGCCCCACCCTGATCGAGGCGATCACCTACCGGATCGACGCCCACACCAACGCCGACGACGCCACCCGCTACCGCGGCGACTCCGAGGTCGAGACCTGGCGCGGACACGACCCGATCGCCCTGCTGGAGCACGAGCTGACCGAGCGCGGCCTGCTCGACGAGGCCGGCAAACAGGCCGCGATGGACGCCGCCGAGGCGATGGCCGCCGACCTG
The DNA here is from genome assembly GCF_014257025.1 of Streptomyces cupreus. GTDB lineage: Bacteria > Actinomycetota > Actinomycetes > Streptomycetales > Streptomycetaceae > Streptomyces > Streptomyces cupreus. The sequence goes on along the minus strand of NZ_JACMSF010000038.1, from coordinate 9,996 downwards.
CGCGAGCGCATGAACCAGGACCCGCGGCTCGACCCCAGGGACCTGTTCGCCCAGGTGTACGCCGAGCCCACCCAGCAACTGCGGGAACAGCAGGCCCAGTTGCAGGCCGAGCTCGACGCCGAGTCGGAAGGGTCGCACCGATGACCACCGTCGCCCTCAAGCCGGCCACCATGGCGCAGGCCCTCACACGCGCGCTGCGCGACGCCATGGCGGACGACCCGTCCGTGCACGTCATGGGCGAGGACGTCGGCACCCTCGGCGGCGTCTTCCGGGTCACCGACGGACTCGCCAAGGAGTTCGGCGAGGACCGCTGCACCGACACCCCGCTCGCCGAGGCCGGCATCCTCGGCACCGCCGTCGGCATGGCGATGTACGGCCTGCGCCCGGTCGTGGAGATGCAGTTCGACGCCTTCGCGTACCCCGCGTTCGAGCAGCTGATCAGCCATGTCGCGAGGATGCGCAACCGCACCCGCGGCACCATGCCCCTGCCCATCACCATCCGCGTGCCCTACGGCGGCGGCATCGGCGGCGTCGAGCACCACAGCGACTCCTCCGAGGCGTACTACATGGCGACCCCGGGGCTCCATGTCGTCACCCCCGCCACCGTCGCCGACGCCTACGGCCTGCTGCGCGCATCGATCGCCTCCGACGACCCGGTCGTCTTCCTGGAGCCGAAGCGTCTGTACTGGTCGAAGGACTCCTGGAACCCGGAGGACCCGCAGAGCGTTGAACCGATCGGCCGCGCGGTGGTGCGGCGCTCGGGCCGGAGCGCCACGCTCATCACGTACGGTCCGTCCGTTCCCGTCTGCCTCGAAGCCGCCGAGGCGGCCCGGGAGGAAGGGTGGGACCTGGAGGTCGTCGACCTGCGCTCGCTGGTGCCGTTCGACGACGAGACGGTCTGCGCCTCGGTACGACGGACCGGGCGAGCGGTCGTCGTGCACGAGTCGGGCGGGTTCGGCGGCCCGGGAGGGGAGATCGCGGCCCGCGTCACGGAGCGCTGCTTCCACCATCTGGAGGCGCCGGTGCTCCGGGTTGCCGGGTTCGACATCCCCTACCCGCCGCCGATGCTGGAGCGTCACCACTTGCCCGGCGTGGACCGGATCCTGGACGCCGTGGGGCGTCTGCAATGGGAGGCCGAGAGCTGATGGCACAGGTGTTGGAGTTCAAGCTCCCCGATCTCGGCGAGGGGCTCACCGAGGCGGAGATCGTGCGCTGGCTGGTGCAGGTCGGCGATGTCGTCGCCGTGGACCAGCCGGTCGTCGAGGTCGAGACGGCCAAGGCGATGGTCGACGTCCCCTGCCCCTACGCCGGCGTGGTCACCGCCCGCTTCGGCGAGGAGGGCACCGAGCTGCCCGTCGGGGCGCCGCTGATCACGGTCGCCGTGGGAGCACCGGTCTCCGGCGGTGAGACCGAGGGGTCGGGCAATGTGCTGGTGGGTTACGGCACGTCGGAGGCACCGGCGCGGCGCAGGCGGGTACGCCCGGCGCAGCCGTCGGCGAACGGCACGGCCGCCGTGCATGAGGCGCCGGAGGTGCCGCAGACGCCGGAGGTGCCGGAGGGGCCGGTTCCGGTGATCTCCCCCCTCGTCCGCCGCCTCGCCCGCGAGAACGGCCTCGACCTGCGCGAACTGACCGGCTCGGGCCCCGAGGGCCTGATTCTGCGCGCCGACGTGGAGTACGCCCTTCGCGCCGCCGCCGCGCGCGGACGTACCGCCGCTCCCGCGGCCCCTGCCCCCGCCGTCCCCGTCACGACCGGCGAGATCCGCACCCCCCTCAAGGGCATCCGCGGCGCCGTCGCCGACAAGCTCTCCCGCAGTCGGCGTGAGATCCCCGACGCGACCTGCTGGGTGGACGCCGACGCCACCGAGCTGATGCGCGCCCGCGGTGCGATGAACGCGGCAGGCGGCCCGAAGATCTCCCTCCTGGCCCTGCTGGCCCGCATCTGCACCGCCGCCCTCGCCCGGTTCCCCGAGCTCAACTCCAGCGTGGACATGGAGGCCAAGGAGGTCGTCCAGTACGACCACGTCCACCTCGGCTTCGCCGCGCAGACCGAGCGGGGCCTGGTCGTCCCGGTCGTACGGGACGCCCACGCGCGGGACGCCGAGTCGCTGACCGCCGAGTTCGCCCGGCTCACCGAGTCGGCCCGCACCGGCGCGCTGACGCCGGCGGAACTCACCGGCGGCACCTTCACGCTGAACAACTACGGCGTGTTCGGCGTCGACGGCTCCACCCCGATCATCAACCACCCCGAGGCCGCGATGCTCGGCGTCGGCCGCATCGTCCCCAAGCCGTGGGTGCACGAGGGCGAGCTCGCGGTGCGCCAGGTCGTACAGCTCTCGCTCACCTTCGACCACCGGGTCTGCGACGGCGGCACGGCGGGCGGCTTCCTGCGCTATGTGGCGGACTGCGTGGAACAGCCGGCGGTGCTGCTGCGCACACTATGAGTGCGCGTGCTCCCCGCCGTTCCGTGTGATCGCCGGGGCACGCATACTCAGGGTGTGACCGCGTACGAGCCCCCGGTCGACCCGGGCATTGAGGCGTACGACGCCGTCGTGCTCGCCGGGGGCGCAGCCCGGCGGCTCGGCGGCGCCGACAAACCCGGCCTGAGCGTGGGCGGGCGCCCGCTGCTGGACCGGGTGCTCGCCGCCTGCGCCGACGCGCGCACCACCGTCGTCGTCGCCGACCCCAGGCCCACCGCCCGCCCGGTGACCTGGGCCCGCGAGGACCCGCCCGGCGGCGGCCCGCTCGCCGCCCTCGACGCCGGCCTGCGCCACACCACCGCGGACCACGTCGTCGCGCTCTCCGCCGACCTGCCGTTCCTCGAAGAGGGCACCGTACGGCGACTGCTGGCCGCGCTGCGGGACGGTACGGAAGACGGTGTGCTGCTCACCGACGCCGACGGCCGCGACCAGCCCCTGGTCGCCGCGTACCGCGCACCGGTGCTGCGCGAGGGCCTCGCCGCGATCGTCAAGGAGTACGGCGGCCTCACCGGCCTGCCCCTGCGCCGGCTCACCGCAGGGCTCCGCCTCAGCCGCGTCCCCGACCCCGTCGCGTCCTTCGACTGCGACACCTGGGACGACATCGCCACCGCCAGGGCACGTATCAGGGAGCATGGGCACGTGTTGGATGAATGGATTTCCGCAGTCAAGGACGAGCTGGGCATCGACCTCGACGTCGACATCAAGGTCCTGCTGGACCTGGCCCGCGACGCCGCCCACGGAGTGGCGCGGCCCGCGGCCCCGCTGACCACCTTCCTCGTCGGCTACGCGGCAGCGCAGGCCCAAGGCGGTCCCGAGGCGGTCGCCGAGGCCGCCCGCAAGGCCGCGGACCTCGCCGCGCGCTGGGCGTCGGAGCAGACCCCGAGCGCAGGCACGGACGCGGAGCCGAACGCCACCCCGGACGCCGGATGACCGCCCGCAGCGTCCGGCACGACGAGGACGCCGAGGACCTCGACGTCGAGGAGGTGCTCGCACTCGTGAAGGAGAACCCCCCCACCGGCGACCACACACCCGCCCCGAGGCACCGGCCGGCCGCCCCTCAGGAGCACCGGACCGAGCGCCACCGGGCCACCCCCTGGCCCGAGGCCCGCACCATCGCGGCCGGCGCGGGCCGCCGGCGCGGCGCCCGCCGCGCCCCCGTCTCCGTGCCCCTCGAAGAATCGCTCGGCCTGACCCTCGCCGTCCCCCTCACCGCCCTCACCGACCTGCCTTCCTTCGACACCTCCGCGATGGACGGCTGGGCGGTCGCCGGACCCGGCCCCTGGGACGTACGGGAGACCGGTGTCCTGGCCGGGCACGCCGAACCCGCGCCGCTCACCGACGGCGAGGCGGTCCGCATCGCCACCGGCGCCCGGATCCCCCTGGACACCACCGCCGTCCTGCGCAGCGAGCACGGCCGCACCGACGACAAGGGCCGGCTGCACACCACCCTCCCCCACTCTCGGCTTCGCTCGACCGGGGGGACCCCCACCCTGCACCAAGGCCAGGACATCCGCCCCCGTGGCCAGGAGTGCCGCTCCGGCGACCAACTGCTCCCCGTCGGCACCCTGATGACCCCGGCCGTCCTCGGCCTCGCCGCCGCCGCGGGCTATGACACCCTCACCGCCGTACCCCGGCCGCGCGTCGACGTACTCGTGCTGGGCGACGAACTGCTCACCGAGGGGCGGCCGCACGACGGGCTGATCCGGGACGCGCTCGGCCCGATGCTCCCGCCCTGGCTGCGGGCGCTCGGCGCCGAGGTCACCACCGTGCGCCGGCTCGGCGACGACGCCGAGGCGCTCCACAAGGCCATCGCCTACTCCGAGGCCGACCTGATCGTCACCACCGGCGGTACCGCCTCCGGACCCGTGGACCATGTCCACCCCACCCTGCGCCGCCTCGGCGCCGAACTCCTGGTCAACGGCGTCAAGGTGCGCCCGGGCCACCCCATGCTGCTGGCCCGCACCAAGGAGAACCAGCACCTCGTCGGCCTGCCCGGCAACCCCCTCGCGGCCGTCTCCGGTCTGCTGACGCTCGCCGAGCCCCTCCTGCGCACCCTCGCGGCCCGCCCCGCCCCCGAGCCGTACACGCTGCCGTTGCAGGACGCGGCGCACGGGCATCCGTACGACACCCGGCTCATCCCCGTGGTGCTGCGCGGTGACCATGCCGTGCCGCTGCACTACAACGGCCCGGCGATGCTGCGGGGCGTCGCGGCCGCCGACGCCCTGGCCGTCGTACCGCCGGGCGGTACCGGGGCCGGGGAGGAGGCGGAACTGCTGGACCTGCCCTGGGCGTCCTCAGGCATCGGGGTGTGTTTCACGTGAAACTTCCGGGCCAGGACGTCATCGCGCGCCGGCCGGACGAACGTGTGGTGACCCATCGGGTGAAGCTGCCGAGGAAGGTGGTGGCGCACCCGTTCCGCCAGGTCGCCAAGCGGGTGGTCATGGCGCTGACGCTGCTGGTGGCGACCGCGCTCGTCGTCTACGCCGACCATGACGGCTACAACGACAACTCCGACGGTTCCGTCGACCTGCTCGACGCCTTCTACTACGCGACCGTCAGCCTCTCCACCACGGGATACGGCGACATCACCCCCGTCAGTGACGGCGCCCGGCTCACCAACATCTTCGTCATCACGCCCATGCGAGTGCTGTTCCTGATCATCCTGGTCGGCACCACGCTGGAGGTCCTCACCGAGCGCACCCGGGAGGAATGGCGTCTGAACCGCTGGAGGTCCGCCTTGCGGGACCACACCGTCGTCGTCGGCTTCGGCACCAAGGGCCGCTCGGCGATCCAGACCGTCTGCGCCACGGGCCTGAAGAAGGAACAGGTCATCGTGGTCGACCCCAGCACCAAGGTGATCGACGCGGCGACCGCCGAGGGCTACGCGGGCATCGTGGGCGACGCCACCCGCAGCGATGTGCTGATGCGGGCCGAGGTGCACCGGGCCCGGAAGATCATCATCGCCACCCAGCGCGACGACACCGCCGTCCTGGTGACACTGACGGCCCGCCAGCTCAACCGCGGGGCGAAGATCGTGGCCGCGGTCCGCGAGGAGGAGAACGCCCCGCTGCTCAAGCAGTCCGGTGCCGACGCGGTCATCACCAGCGCGAGCGCGGCCGGCCGGCTGCTCGGTCTGTCGGTGCTCAGCCCCGCAGCCGGCATGGTGATGGAGGACCTGATCCAGCAGGGCAGCGGGCTCGACATCGTCGAACGGCCGGTCATAAAGGCCGAGGTGGGCAAGGGGCCCAGGGAGACATCGGACCTGGTGGTCAGCGTCGTACGGGGGCATCGGGTGCTCGGATACGACGACCCGGCCGTCGGCACCCTTCAGGCAACGGACCGGCTCATCACCATCGTCCGGGCGACGCCGGGCACACAGGTCGCGCCCGACGCCCGCCCGATCCCCCAGGACTGAGGGCCTCCGAGGGCTACTTGCGGTTGTACAGCCGCATCGTGATCGGCCCGAAGACCAGCACGAACAGTCCGGCCCACCCCAGCGACCAGGCGATCTCGTCGGCCGGCCAGTCGCCCGCCATCAACTCCCGCACCGCGGAGGACAGATGGGTGATGGGGCTGTTGTTGACGAACGCCTGGAGCCAGCCCGGCATGGTCTTCGGGTCGACGAAGATGTTCGACAGGAAGGTCAGCGGGAACAGCACCATCATGCTGACGCCCATCACCGACTTCTCGCTGCGCAGCAGCAGCCCGAACATCGTCCAGACCCACGAGAACGCGAACGAGAAGGCGACCAGCAGCGCGACCCCGGCGAGGACACCGCCCACCCCGCCGTCCGGTCGGTAGCCGATGATCATGCCGACCGTGAGCATCACGAGGGACGCGATGGTGTACCGCAGGGCGTCACCGAGCAGATAGCCGACCATCGTCGACGGCCGCCAGATGGGCAGCGACCGGAACCGGTCGAAGACGCCCTTCTCGATATCGGTGTTGACCGAGACACCGGTGTACATCGTGATCATCACCACCGACATCACCAGGATGCCCGGCAGCAGGAACTGGATGTACTCCTTCGGGGACCCGGCCAGGGCGCCCCCGAACAGGTACGTGTACATCAGCACCATCATGATCGGGAACGCGGTGACGTCGAAGAGCTGCTCCGGCACATGCTTGATCTTCAGCACCGCCCGCCAGCCGAAGGTCAGCGAGGCCGACAGCGCGCTCGGCCGGGGCGGCCGCTCACCGCTCACCAGCAGCGCGGCGAGCGACTCGGCGCTGACGGGGGCGAGGTCCTTGCTGTCGGTCGTGGTCGCGGTGCTCACGCCGCCACCTCCTCGGAAGTCTGTGTGCCGTGTCCGGTGAGGGCGAGGAAGACCTCGTCCAGGCTGGGCTGGCCCAGCGAGAAGTTGTCGACGGTGACGCCGGTACGGGCCAGTTCGGCGAGCGCCCGCGAGGCCTGCTCCGCCGCGCTGTCGCTGCTCGCCGAGGCGAGACGGGCCGTCAGCGCCACGGGATCCGGCTCCAGTTGGACGTCCGCGTCGAGCGCGAGACGCAGCACGCGCTCCGCCTCCGGCCGCTGCTCGGGATCCCGCAGCCGCAGATGGACGGATCCGGCGCCGACGGACGCCTTCAGCTCGCCCTTGGTGCCCTCGGCGATCACCTTGCCGTGGTCGATGACCGCGATCCGGGAGGCCAGCTGGTCGGCCTCGTCCAGGTACTGCGTGGTCAGCAGCACGGTCGTGCCCTGGGCGACCACCGCGCGCACGATGTCCCACACCTGGTTGCGGCTGCGCGGGTCGAGCCCGGTCGTCGGCTCGTCGAGGAAGAGCAGATCGGGGGTGCTGAGAATGGACGCGGCGATGTCGATACGGCGCCGCATGCCGCCCGAGTAGTGCTTGACCTGCTTGCCGGCGGCCTCCGTGAGCCCGAAGGCCGCCAGGAGCTGCTCGCTGCGCCGCCGCGCGGCCTGCTTGCCATGGCCGAGGAGCCGGCCCAGCAGCACCAGGTTCTCGGTGCCGGTGAGGTCCTCGTCGACGGAGGCGTACTGACCGGTCAGACTGACCCGGCCGCGCACCTCGTCGGCTTCGCGCACGACGTCGTGGCCGAAGACATGGGCCTCGCCGCCGTCCGGGCGCAGGAGGGTGGCGAGCATCTTCACGGTGGTGGTCTTCCCGGCGCCGTTCGGGCCGAGGACGCCGTAGACGGTGCCGGCCGGGACCGCCAGATCGACTCCGTCGACGGCCCTGGTCTCGCCGAACGTCTTCACCAGGCCCGCCGTCTCGATGGCCAGGGCTGACGTGTGCTGGCTCATGGTGGGATGTCCTTCCGCGTACATGGGCTACGCATGGGGAGACCTTCACCGTCGCGCAAACTCATCGCTCCCGCACAGGGTTTTCCCGGCAGACCGGTCCAAGGACGGAGAGCGGCCGGGACCGCGGACCGAGGAGCAGGACCGAGGAGTAGCGTCCCTCTCATGCATGCGATCACGATTGAGGAACCCGGCGGGCCCGAGGCGTTGGTCTGGGCCGAGGTGCCGGATCCGGCGCCCGCGGAGGGCGAGGTCCTGGTCGAGGTGGCGGCGAGCGCCGTGAACCGGGCCGACATCCTTCAGCGGCAGGGCTTCTACGACCCGCCGCCCGGCACGTCCCGTTATCCGGGCCTGGAGTGCTCGGGACGCGTCGCCGCGGTCGGCCCCGGGGTCTCCGGCTGGGCCGTCGGCGACGAGGTGTGCGCGCTGCTCTCGGGCGGCGGTTACGCCGAGAAGGTCGTCGTTCCGGCGGGACAGCTGCTGCCCGTGCCCAAGGGCGTCGGTCTGGTGGAGGCGGCGGCGCTGCCCGAGGTGGTCTGCACGGTCTGGTCGAACGTCTTCATGATCGCCCACCTGCGCCCGGGGGAGACACTGCTGGTGCACGGCGGCTCCAGCGGCATCGGCACCATGGCGATCCAGCTCGCCAAGGCCGTCGGCGCGAAGGTCGCGGTCACCGCCGGGACGCGGGAGAAGCTGGACCGGTGCGCCGAGCTGGGCGCGGACATCCTCGTCAACTACAAGGAGCAGGACTTCGTCGAGGAGGTAGGGAAGGCCACCGACGGGGCGGGCGCCGACGTCATCCTCGACAACATGGGCGCCAAGTACCTGGACCGCAATGTCCGGGCCCTCGCGGTCAACGGCCGCCTCGCGATCATCGGCATGCAGGGCGGCGTCAAGGGCGAGCTGAACATCGCCACGCTCCTGAACAAGCGCGCCGCGGTCAGCGCGACCTCTCTGCGGGCCCGCCCGCTGACCGAGAAGACGGCGATCGTGGCGGCCGTGCGCGAGCATGTGTGGCCGCTGCTGGACGGCGGGCATGTGCGTCCGGTGGTCGACCGGGAGGTCCCGATGAGGGAGGCGGCGGCAGCGCACCGGATCGTGGAGGAGAGCGCGCACGTCGGAAAGGTGCTGCTCGTGACGGCGTGACGGATCAGTCGGTACGTCTGAGCCGTAGCCCCACGAAGGCCAGTGCGAGGCCGAGCCCGATCAGTACGAGACCGCTGCCCAGCGGCAGCACCTCAAGGACGGGCTCGGCCCTCACGACCTCCTGCCCGGCGGGCACGGGGGAGCCGGTGGCCTCGGCCGGAGCCGTCGGGGAGGGCTCGGCCAACGGCGTCTCCTCCTCGGCCTCGGGCACGCTCTCCCCCCGCCGCCCGGGCCGCTCCCGCCCCTCCCCGGCCGCGCTCCCGGCCCGGGAGGGCGAGACGGAGGCGGACACGGAAGCCGACGGCGTGCCCTCTTCGCCGTACGCCACCTGGCACCCCCAGCCCGCCACGAGGACGACGGCCAGTCCCGTCGCCCGCACTGTCCGCAGCCATGGAGTCACGGAACAAGCCTTACATCGGCCAATAAGTCAGGCATTCCGGACCCTGCCACCGGGTGACGGAAAGTCCGCGTACGTAAACGGTGGATCACCTGCCACGGGGGGCACCACGCTGATGAGATGTAGGGGTGCGAGAGAATGGCGGCATGGAGATGCCGAGGAACGAAAGGTCGCCGGAGAACCCGCAGATCCTGGTCGTGGGCCAGGACGGCATGGCGCTCAGTGGTGGCACCGCAGACGAGGACTCCCGTGAGATTCCGGTGACGGAGCAGGTGGAGCAGCCCGCGAAGGTCATGCGGATCGGCAGCATGATCAAGCAGCTGCTGGAAGAGGTGCGCGCGGCTCCTCTCGACGAGGCCAGCCGGGTCCGGCTCAAGGAGATCCACGCCAGCTCGGTGAAGGAGCTGGAGGACGGACTCGCCCCTGAGCTGGTCGAGGAACTGGAGCGGCTGTCCCTGCCGTTCACCGACGAGGCGACCCCGTCCGACGCGGAACTGCGTATCGCGCAGGCCCAGTTGGTGGGCTGGCTGGAGGGCCTCTTCCACGGCATCCAGACCACCCTGTTCGCCCAGCAGATGGCGGCCCGGGCCCAACTGGAGCAGATGCGCCGCGCCCTCCCGCCGGGCGTCGGCCACGAGGACGGCGACGACCCCCGCACGGGTGGCCGCTCCGGCGGACCGTACCTGTAGAGACGGCGAAGGGCCCGGCGGG
>NZ_JACMSF010000037.1 GCF_014257025.1 Streptomyces cupreus | reverse complement strand
GGTTGGGTGCGAGGGGGGCGGGCTGTGGCGCCCGGACCCTCGGCGTGAACGCCTGCGCAGCCGGGGTACTCGGAGCCGCATCCCAGTCCGCCCCCGCCCTGGCGGAGGCACTGTCCGGGACCGGCGCGCCGTGAAGGAGAGGCCATGACGCAGAACGGCGACACCCCGGCGCCGACGCGGCGAGCGGTGCTCCCCGAACTCCACCCGGTCTCCGAAGGCGCGGCACAGGAGAGCTCGGCCCCGCCGGAGATCGTCCGGCTGCCGTTGCGTGACATGCCGGACCCCGGCGACGAGGAGCCGCCGAGGGACAGAAGCCAGGCGATCCTGGAGGCGGCCAAGCGGATCGGCGGGCTGCTCAAGCACGGCGGCCACCTGTTCGCCCTCGCCGGTAGCGTGGCCGCCTACGCCCACGGCGCCGGCGCGCGGCTTCAGCACGACGCCGACTTCTGCGTCCGGCGCGAGGACGCCGAAGCCGTCGCCGAGACGCTGGCCGAAGCCGGCCTGACCGTCCGCACCCCGCCCGAGGACTGGCTGATCAAGACCAACTGCCTGGGCCAGGACGTCGACCTCATCTTCGAGCTGGCGCACCGCCCGGTCACCACCGCGATGCTGGCCCGGGCCGAGCAACTCCCGGTCGACTCCGTGCACATGCCCGTCCTCGCCCCGACCGACCTGATGCGGGGCCGCATCGAGGCCTTCTCGGAGCACTACTGCGACTTCGGGTCCGCGCTCGCCATCGCCCGGGCCCTGCGCGAGAAGGTCGACTGGGAGGCCGTACGACGAGACTGCGGGGACCAGCCCATGCCCGCCGCGTTCTTCTTCCTCCTGGAGCGCCTGAACGTCATCGAGCCGCGGAAGGAGGAGCGATGAACCACCCCCACCCCGAGCCCGCTCCCGGCACCGGCAGAGCGCACCACCTCGACTACCGGGTCGCCCATCTCACCGACCACCTGGCGGCCGGGCCCCTCGGCGAACTGGGCGTACGGATCGAGATCCGGGGCGAGGCCGTGCTGCTGACCGGCACGGTCCCCTCCGCCCACTGCCGCGACGAGGTGGTCAGGCTCGCCCGCGAGGAGCTGCCGGACCATCCCGTCCACTTCGACCTCGTGGTCGCGGACGCCTCCGCGCCCGATCATGCCGAGGACCTCCCATGATCCGGGTCGCGGCCGTGGGCGACATCCACCTGGGGCCCGAGAGCGAGGGCGTGCTCCGGCCCTCCTTCGAGACGCTGCCCGCGACAGCCGACATCCTGCTGCTCGCCGGAGACCTCACCCGGCACGGCACCGTGGCGGAGGCCCGGGTGGTCGCCCGGGAGATCGAGGGGCTCGGTGTGCCGGTGGTCGCGGTCCTGGGCAACCACGACCATCACGACGATCGCCCCGAGGAGGTCACCGCCGTACTCCGGGAAGTGGGAGCACACGTCCTCGAAGGAGAGTCGACGGTGCTGGGCCGCGACGGCGCGCGGATCGGCGTGGCCGGTACGAAGGGGTTCGGGGGCGGGTTCGTCGGGCGCTGCGCCGGGGAGTTCGGCGAGCCGATCATGAAGGAGTTCGTCCGGTACTCGCGCCGGTGCGCCGACGCCCTGTGCCGGTCCCTGGAGGAACTCGCCGAGCAGGACTGCGACGTACGTATCGCCCTCACCCACTTCTCCCCGGTGTCCGACACCTTGGCCGGCGAGCCGCCCGAGATCTATCCGTTCCTCGGCAGCTATCTCCTCGCCGAGGCGATCGACACGGCCGGTGCCGACCTCGCGGTGCACGGACACGCCCATCTCGGCACGGAGCACGGTATGACCAGCGGCGGAGTGAGGGTGCGCAACGTGGCCCAGCCGGTCATCGGGCGGGCCTTCCACGTCTACCACCTGCCGGTACGCGAGCGGCGGGCGGCGGGCGCCGACAGGGCTAGGGCGGCGGCGCCGGGAGCCTTCTGAGCCCGCGCGCCCACCGGCGCATGCTCCGATGGACTCCGTCAGCATCGTGAGTGAAGGGCCCGTGTGCCGTGCAGCGCGGTGATCACCGCTCCCCCGTGTTCGCGCCCCGTGCGTGACCGCCGCACAGTGGGACGCACGCGAGGGGCGTCAGTCCTTCTTCCCGCGCCCGCTCAGCGCGTCCCGCAGCCGGTCGACCATGCCCGCACCGGGGGCCAGCAGCTTGTTGGCGGGCGGCGTGTCCGGGGCCGAGGGGTGCGGGCGGGTCGGCGCCGTCTTCTTCGCCATCCGCACCTTGTCGCCGAGGTCGTCGAGAGCGGCGGCGGGACAGGCCGCGCGCAACTTCGGGAAGAGGTTGGCCTCCTCGTCGGAGATGTGCGAGCGGACCTCCGTCATCAACGTGCCGATGAGCCGGTCGAACTCGGGATCGCCGGCATCGCACCCCTCCAGGTCCTTCATGATCTGCTCGGCCCTGGAGTGATCGTCGATCTCCTTGTCGGCCAGCGCATCCCCACCGGACAGGTGATCCCGCACGGCCGGGTAGAGGTAGGCCTCCTCGGCGACGGAGTGCCGCACGAGTTCCATCGTGGCCTGGTCGGCGTACGTCTTGCGGTCCTTGTGTCCGGGCGGCAGCGCCTCGATCTTCGCGAAGAACTCCTCCACCTCGCGATGGTCGGTCACCAGTTCCTCGATCACATTCCCGCCGTGCCCCATGGTCTTCACCTCCAGTGACAGCGGCCCGGACGGGCTCGCCGCGGGCACCCGAGTGCCCGCGCGGCGCGCCCCCACACGGGGTACCGACCGGCTGCCGGACATCGTCTCCGTGACACGGGTACTCGTCACGGAACGGTCCCCTCCGCCGTGGAAAGGACGGGCGACACGGCGGCGCCCATACTGTCCCTACGGGCCACTCCGCCCGGGTCCCCCGCACCTCCTTCGCAAGGGAGTTCCGGATGACCCTCGACCAGTTCCCGCCTGCTCCCGCGCCGGACCTGCGGATCGGCCTGCTCGGTTCCTACGGCGGCTGCAACACCGGCGACGAGGCGATCCTGAAGTGTGTGCTGAGCTGCCTGCGCGCCCACCGCCCGCAGGCGCGGCTCGTCGTCTTCAGCCGGAACGCCGAGCACACCCGCACCCATCAGCCGGCGGCCGACACCGTGGTGGACTGGGAGGGCGTCCCGCAAAAACCCATGCTCGACACCCTGGCCGGCCTCGACCTGCTGGTGCTGGGCGGCGGCGGCATCCTCTACGACGGAGAGGCGCGCCGCTACCTGCGGCTGGTGCGCGCGGCACACGAACGCGGCGTTCCCACCTTCGCCTACGCCGTCGGCGCGGGCCCGCTGCGCGAGGCCGACGACCGCGAGGCCGTACGCACCGTTCTGCCCGCGATGACCGAGGTCGTCGTACGCGACGAGGAGTCCCGACTGGTCCTGGAGGAGGTCGGCGTCGACCGCGACCTCACCGTCACCGCAGACCCCGCGCTGCTGCTGCCGCCGGAGCCCTTCACCGAGCAGATGATGCGGCAGGAGGGCCTGCCCCTGGACTCCCGGCTGGTGGGGATGTCCGTACGAGAGCCCGGGCGGGCGGCCGAGAAACTGGACGAGGACGACTACCACGCCCTCCTCGCCGACGTCGCCGACTTCCTCGCCCGCCGCCTCGACGCACACGTCGTCTTCGTCCCGATGGAACGCCAGGACGTCCGCCACGCCCACGGCGTGCTCTCCCGGATGAGCGCCCCGGACCTGGGCCGCATCCTCAACAACTCCTACAGCCCCGGCGAGATCCTCGGCTTCATGGACCACCTGGACATCGTCGTGGGCATGCGGCTGCACGTCGTGATCTTCGCCGCGCTCACCGGACTGCCCGTGCTGCCGCTGCCGTACTCCGGCAAGGTCTTCGACTTCGCACGCCGGACCGGAGCGCCCGCGCTGGTCGGCGTGGCCAGGGAGCAGGCCGGACTGCTGCTCGCGGAGGTGGACCGGCTCTGGGACGAGTTCCCGCTGCGCCAGGAGGACCTCAAGGCCCGAGTGCGCGGGCTGCAGGAGCGGGCCCGGGAGACCTGTGTGCGGCTGGGGGCCCTGCTGGACTCCCTCGACGGCGGCGCGCGGGCGGAGCGCGCCGATCTGAGCCTGTTCACCCCGGGTTCGTGACCGGCCTGACCGGCGCATCACACGCAGCCGACGGGAGAAGCGATGCCGATCCTGCAACGACCCCAGCCCGACCGCACCGTCACCCTGCCCCCGCGTGCGGCCCGCCACGGCGGGCGCACGGACGTGCTGGTCGTCGGTGGCGGACCGGCCGGCACCGCGGCAGCCTACGCGGCGGCCGACGCCGGTGCCGACGTCGTGCTCGTGGAGCGCTACGGCTTCCTCGGTGGAAACGCCACTGTCGCCCTGGTCATGCCGCTGATGTCCTTCCACAACGAGCGCAAGCAAGCCGTGTTCGACGGCACCGGCCACAGCGGCCGGCTCCTGCCCACCGATCACGGCGAGGGCGACCCCGTGGTGGCGGGATTCCTCTGGCTGCTCCTGGACCGGCTCACCGAGCGCGGGGGTTGCGTTCCGCCGTCACCGGAGACCGGCTACACCGTCCCGTTCGACCCGGAGATCTACAAACTCGTCCTCCTCGACCTGCTCGACGAGGTGGGCGTCCGCATGCTGTTCCACTCCTTCGCCTCCACCGCGCTGCCCCTCGACGACGGCTGGCGGGTGGTCTTCGAGACCAAGTCGGGTCCCGTCGTGATCGACGCGGGCGTCGTCGTCGACGGCACGGGGGACGGCGACATCGCCGCAGCCTGCGGAGCGCCGTACGAGATCGGCCGGCCGGAGGACGGTCTGGTGCAGCCGATGACGCTCATGTTCCGCATCGTCGACTTCCTCCAGCCGCGGTTCACCGAGTACGTGAACGAACACCCCGACCAGTGGCGGGGTGTGCATGGCCTGTGGGACCTCGTCCAGGCGGCCACCGAGGCGGGCGAACTGCGGCTGCCCCGCGAGGACATCCTGTTCTTCGGCACCCCGCACCCTCGCGAGGTCAGCGTCAACAGCACCCGGGTCACCCGCGCGCTCGGCACCGATGTGTGGGACCTCAGCCGCGCCGAGTTCGCCGCCCGCCGCCAGATGGCCCAGATCGACCGCTTCCTGCGCCGGCACGTGCCCGGCTTCGACGACTCGTACGTGGTGCAGAGCGGCGTCCAGATCGGCGTACGGGAGACCCGCCGCATCCTCGGCGACTTCCACCTGACCGGCCACGACATCCTCGCCGCGCGCTCCTTCCCCGACGCCGTCGCGCACGGCGCCTACCCCGTCGACATCCACAACCCGCGCGGCAGCGGCACCGTCCTCAAACGCGTCCCGCGCGGCAGCTTCTACGACATCCCGCTGCGCTGTCTGCTGCCCAGGGACACGGACCGGCTGCTGGTCGCCGGGCGGTGCATCTCGGGATCGCACGTGGCCCACTCCTCGTACCGCGTGATGCCCATCGCGATGGCGACCGGGCAGGCGGCCGGAGTCTGCGCCGCCCTGTCGGTCCGGCTCGGCCGCGCCCCGCGTCAGGTGCCCTACCACCTCGTCCAGCGCACCCTGCGCCGCCAGGGCGCCCACCTGCGCCTGGAACCGAGGGAACCCCTGCGGACCGGGTCGGACTAGAGCTGTGCTCGACGCCCAGCGATCGTATTGAGCGCAAACGATCGATACGATTGGGGGCGTAGAGTGAGCGCTCTTGATCACGCCACTGTCCCGGGGGAACCATGCGACTCCATGTCGACCAGCGCCATGAGCGTGTGCTCGAACTCGTCCGCGAACGGCGCAGCATCCGGGTCGCCGAACTCGCCGCCGAACTCGGCGTGTCCGCGGTCACGTCGAGGCGGGACGTGGAGGCGCTGGCCGCCCAGGGGCGGGTTCATCGGCTGCACGGTGCGGTGGTGTGGCCAGAGGAGACGGCGGTCGAACCGCGCGAGCGTTCGGAGAGCGCCTCGGGCGCGGTGATCGGAATGATCGTGCCGACCACCAACTACATCTTCGCCGACATCGTGCGCGGTGCCCGGGAGGCCGTCGCGGCCCAGGGCGGACGGCTGGTCCTCGGAGTGTCCGGGTACGTCGACGCAGAGGACTCGGTCCAGGCCGGACACCTCATCGCGGGCGGGGCGGAGGGACTGCTCGTCGCGCCCAGCTGGTTCGGGGGCGTACCGGAGGGCGGTCAGGAGAAGTGGCTGCTGGAGCATGGCGTCCCGGCCGTGCTGGTCGAACGCTCGGCCCCGCCCGGCAACCCCGCCGCCGTCCTGGACCGGGTCCGCACCGACCGCGCCCACGGCGCCGCCGTCGCCGTCGGCCACTTCGCCTCTCTCGGCCACCGCAAGATCACCGCCGTGCTCCAGGAGGGCCCGCACGCCACGCAGATCTCCGCCGGATTCCGGGCTGCGGTCGAGGCCCTCGGGCTCGACGTCGACATCGACGCCCCCGCGGTGCGCGAGCACGGGGACTACGAGGCGAGCGTGGACCATCTCGTCGACGCGGTGCAGAAACGGGACGTCACGGCGGCGTTGGTGCACAGCGACGAGGACGCCATCGTGCTGGTGCCGCGGCTCCAGGCCGCCGGTGTACGGGTGCCGGACGACCTGGCGCTCATCGCCTACGACGACGAGGTGGCCGGCATGTCCGATGTCCCGCTCACCGCGATCGCCCCGCCCAAGCGCTCGGTCGGGGAACTGGCCGCCAAGCTGCTGCTGCAGCGGCTGGTCGAGCGCCGGACCGGACAGCAGCCCGGCCCCGGTCAACACCTCGATCTGCTCCCCGTGTTGAGGATCCGCTCGTCCTGCGGCGGCGAAGCGATCAATCAGTGAGCGTTACGTTCGTTGTGCGATTGCACCCTCGGCGTGGACCCCGCCGCCTGTCTCGCCGTGGAGGACTCGCCCACGGGTGTCGCCGCCGCCGAGGCCGCTGGCTGCCGCGTTCTCGCCGTCCGTCGTGCACTCCGATCGAGCCTGGCCCGCGGCACACGGTGCGTCGAGGCCTCGCGGGAATCGGCAGGCGGGAGCTGAGGTCGGCGGGCCTGTGACGCCGTAACCCGACATTGTTCGGTGAACACCGGCGTGCGTACGATCGCCTCCCGCCCGCCCCGAGGAGCCCGTATGCCGTCCGCCCGCCGCCGTCTGCTGTACGTCACCGACCTGGCCTATCCGGCTCGCGGGCGCCGGTACTGCGACGAGGACATCTTCCTCACCTCCCGGCTGCGCGAGGACTTCGACCTCGCGCTGTGTCATCCGCGGGAGGCGGTGGCGCTGATGGACGGCTTCGACGCCGTCGTCGTGCGCAACAGCGGGCCGGTGCTGGAGTATCCGGAGGCCTACGAGGCCTTTCGCAGGCGCGCGGCCGATACCGGGGCGCTCGTCTACAACGAACTGTCCGGGCGGGGCGACATGGCGGGCAAGCAGTACCTGCTCGATCTGACCGCCGAGGGTTTCCCGGTCATCCCGACCGTCGACCGCCCCGAAGACCTGCACCGGCTGCCCGTGAGCGAGCGGTACGTCGTCAAGCCCAAGCTCGGCGCGGACTCGATAGGCCTGGAGATCGTCTCCGGCGAGCGGGCCCGTGAGATGGCCGACGGCAGCGTCCTCGTCCAGCCGTGCGTGGACTTCTCCTACGAGGTCTCCTTCTACTTCGTCGACCGCGACTTCCAGTACGCCCTGTACGCCCCGGACCCGGAGCGACGCTGGGAGCTGCAGCCGTACGAACCCACCGGCGCCGACCTGGAGTTCGCCGGGCGCTTCATCGACTGGAACTCCCTCGGCCACGGCATCCAGCGCGTCGACGCCTGCCGTGCCCCGGGCGGGGAGCTGCTGCTGGTGGAGTTGGAGGATCTCAACCCGTATCTGTCGCTGGACGCGCTGAGCGAGGAGCGGAGGGACGCCTTCGTCGTGGCGATGAAGGCGTCCCTGCACGGGACGCTCGCAAGTGGGGCGGCGCGGAGCGCCGCCGCATCGCTTCGGGGGGCCTCCCACGATGGAGCCGCGCTCAGCAACCAGTGGTGACGGATTGACCAACGAGTCGTCATGACGGCGCTTGCCAGCAGCCATCGATCAAACGCAGCGCCTGCTGGGCGTCCCGGACGTCTACGTCCCCGGCTCCACCAGCGGCCGCTACGACGCCACGCTCACCGAGGCTGTGGCCCGCTTCCAGCTCTGGTACGGCATCAGCGGCGACGAGACCGGCGTCTACGGCGACGACACCCGCCTCGCACTGGAGTCCCGCACGGCGGCGTTCGGCAACTGACGCTGCCCGGCCGGGCCTCTCGAACGCCGGGCAAGGGGTACGGAAAACGGCACGGACGACACGGCAGCGGGCGTCAGCATGGGCAGCGGGGCCCACGTCCCCCCGCCCGGCCGCTCCGACCCGAAGGCCCTCCCCGATGAACGGCTCCCGCATTCCGGGCCTGGTGCTGCCCGCCGTGTTCCTGCTGGCCCTCGCCGTGGGCGCCGTCTGGTACTGGCGGCACCGCCACGACGACTGACAGGGAGGGGTGTCAGCGGCGGTCGGCCAGAGCCTGGGAGACCGCCCGCACACTGCGCGCGATGTGCTGCAGCTGCATGACTTCCGCCGCGTACAGCTTGATCGTGTGCTCGATGACCGACTCGGGCATGCCGAGCGCGGGAAGGTCGGCCCGGGCGGTCTGCAGCGCGGTGCGGGCGACCCGGATCTCCTGCTGGACCTGGATCTGGGCGTGCCGGGCGAGCAGGACGGGGTGGCGGATCAGCGCCGGGTAGCTGGCGTAGCGCGCCGGCACCAGTTCGCGCAGCCACTTGGCGGCCGAGCGCTCCCAGTCGTAGGTGCCTGGCGTCTTGACCTGGCAGGGCCAGTCCGACGTGATCCGCGTGGTCATCAGGGTCATGGTGATCGCTTCCGGTGTGCGGCGTCGTGAGGGTGGTCCGACGAGGTCTGGGCGGCCCCGGCCTAGGGGATGACCGGGGCCGCCCGGCCGAACACCCTGGGCGCCGACGCGGGTAGGAGACGGCGGCTGAGGGTGCCCGTCGCGGAGCCCGCGGGGCTGACGGCGTGCGCACGGCGGATGGGGTGACGTGCGCAGAGCGGACCGTCGGCCTTGTGCGGGCGGGTGCGGCGTGGAGAAGTATTTATATATGCCGTCCGCTTTGCAAGACGTATGAAAACATTCATGCTCGAAAAGGGGTGGATGGTGCCCCTGTCATCCGGTTTGGCGGCAGTGACGGGGGAGCTTGCGGAGCCCCGGGCCCGGTTCAGTCCCTGAGGAAGAACTGGTGCTGGTCGGAGATCTGCTCGTACTCCTCAAGACGCCCCTGGGTGCGCTCGGGATCGGCGTCGGTCATGGCCTGGAGCAGCGCGGCGGCCATCACGCCGGGCGCGGCGTAGGAGTCGAAGACCAACCGGGATCCGGTGCCGGTGGCGAAGACGACGTCGGCCGCGTCGGCCACCGGTCCGAGCGCCAGGTCGGTGACGAGCGCGACCCTGAGCCCGGCGCTGCGCGCCACCCGCACGGCCGTGAGCGTCTCCTGCGCGTGCCGCGGCATCGAAAACGCCAGCACCCAGGTGCCCCCCGCCTCCCGCGACTGCAGCAGCGCGTCGTAGGCGACGCTGCCGCCCCGCGTCACCAGCCGGACGTCCGGGTGGATACGGCGCGCGGCGTAGGCGAAGTACTCGGCCAGCGACGCCGAGATGCGCAGGCCCAGGATGGTCAGCGGGGTCGAGCGGGACAGTTTGCGGCCGACCTCGATCACCTGGTCGGGGTTGCCGAAGTCGCGCCGCAGGTTCTCCAGGTTGTCGATCTCGGCGTCGACGGCCGCCTGGAGTTCGTTGCTGCTGTTCTCCTCGGCCGCGCCC
The DNA here is from genome assembly GCF_014257025.1 of Streptomyces cupreus. Classification (GTDB taxonomy): domain Bacteria; phylum Actinomycetota; class Actinomycetes; order Streptomycetales; family Streptomycetaceae; genus Streptomyces; species Streptomyces cupreus. The sequence continues at coordinate 81,439 of NZ_JACMSF010000037.1, read as the reverse complement.
CCCGCCAGGGCGCCGAGCGCGATCGACTGGAGCTTCTCCCGTAGCGCCGGGTAACCGCTGAAGCCGACCGCGCCGGCGAAGCGGGTGACCGAGGGCTGGCTGACCCCGACCCGCTCGGCGAGATCGGTGATCGACAGGAACGCGGCCTCGGTGATGTTCTCGATCAGGTACTGGGCGATGCGCCGCTGCCCCGGAGACAGATGGGGCCCGTCGAAGAGCGCTCTGAGCTGGGAAGTCGGGGAGGCCTCCGCCTCTGAAGCGGTCTTCCCCGAGGTGATCGCGGATGCCTGTGCGCGTGTCTGCTGCGGCGATGGCACCGGTGCGCCTCCTTTGTCTTCCACAGTGCTTCAACATAGCTCACACACTGTGTTGACCAGGAGGTTGAAAGCGGGCCTGGGAAGGGGGGAGGGCACATCCGGAGTGGTGGGGCGTGCGTGACACGGTGGAGCGATCACTACGTTCACCTGCGATAAATGGTGATCGAGTGGCCGACCGTATCGATCGGACGACTGCTGTCGATCAAATCGGCCAGGTGTCCGGTCGCCTTGGCCACCGACGTGTCCGACACGACCAGAAGACCGTGCACCTCCCGGGCGGGCACCGTACGCGGGTCGGTGGCCTCGATGCCGTAAGAGGACGGCACGCCACTGCCCTTGTACACGAGCCAGATCCGCTCACCCTCGTACCGCTCACGCAGCCGGTCCGCGAGCCGGCCCAGGTCCTGCCCCCAGTCCACCGCCGCGTCGTGCAGCCGCAGATGAGTCTTCGCCGGCCCGCCGAACGCCTCATTGGAGTACGGCAGATAGTAGGGAAACGTCCGCAGTGAGCTGACCGCCACGAACACCACCAGCGCCGCCGTCACCGCCACCGCGCGCACCCGCACCCGGCCGCTTCCCACCACCAGGACGCAGCCCGCCGCCACCGCCAGGAACATCGGCACGAACACCGCGTACCGCGTCCCGAAGTCCCGCGACCCCTGCATGGCCGCGGCCAGCAGCACCGCCGTGGGCACGAGCAGATACGGCGCCGCGGGTCGCAACCGCCGTACCCACAAGACCGCGACCGCGCCCGCGATCCACAGCACCAGCATCCCGAGCGGTGTCTTCACCAGCAGCGCGGCCGGCAGGTAGTACCAGAGCGAGCCGGTGTAGAGCCGCCCGAACAGGAACCCCTGCCACGGCTGGTCCTCGAAGCCGAACTGGATCCGCATCCCGTCCCGGTACGCCTCCGGGAACGGCAACAGCTCGACGGCCAGGCCCCGCAGCCCGTGCACGACGGGCACTCCTTGCTCCGGCGCCCAGCGCAGCCGCGGATCGACCACCAGGTACGTGGCCCATACGACGGCCACCGCGACCAGCGCCACGACGGCCGCGCCCACGGCGGCTCGCCTCAGCGCCACGCGGCGGCCCAGCCCCGACGCCCCCCACCACACCGACGCCGCCGCAAGACCCATCAGCACCGGCACCGCGGGCAGCGCGCTCATCTTCGTGGCCAGGGCCGCCCCGAGCGCCGCCCCGGCGAGGGGCAGGTACAGCCGTGGCCGCAGGCGCGCTCGCCACAGCAACCACACCGACGTCAGCAGGAAGCCCGCCGCCGGTACGTCCAGGGTGGCCAGCGAGCCGTGCGCGATGAGGTCGGGGGAGAAACAGTACAGGGCGAGGGCGGTCAACCCGGCCGCCGGACCGGCCAGTTCGCGCGCGAAGGCGAAGACCACCAGCCCGAACAGCAGCGTCAGCACGATCACCGGCAGGCGTGCGTACAGCATCAGCCGCCACGGGTCGTTGCCCGACTCGTACAGCAGATGCCGCCCGACCTGGCCCTGGTCGCCCTCGAAGGAGGCGTCGTAGCGCGGATCGGCGAGCGCCGCCCCGGCTCCCACGACCAGCTTGCCCAGCGGGGGATGCTCGGGGTTGAGGCGCAGGCTGTGCTCGTGGAGGTGGACGGCTGCCGTGCCCACGTACACCGGCTCGTCGATGGTCGGCGTCTGTTGCACGGCCGTCGTCACCATCGCCACCGCCATCTGGGCGAGCAGGACGACCACCAGCAGCGGCACGAGCCAGGGCCGACGAGGCGGTTGCGGCGACTCAACGGCCACGGGGCGGGTGTCCAGGAGTTCGCGTGCCATCATCCGCCCCGCGGCGCGAGTGGCCGCGCGGTGGCGGGAGGGGTGCTGCGGCGCCTCATGCGCCAACTGTGCACCAGCTCCCGCCACCGGGGGCGTCACCGCTTCAGGAGTCGTACCGACAGACCTTCCGTCGTGTAGACGGGTACGGCCCGCAGACGGTCGGAGTTCAGCTCGATCCGGTCGAACTGGCCGCGCAGCGCCGGGGCGTGCAGCACCGGCACCGTGCTGCCCATGGCCGGCGGCCGCTCGGTGTCCAGGTGCAACGAGAGGGTGCTGCCCCGCTCCAGCCGGGCGCGCCGCTTCACCCAGAGCGCGGGCGTACGCCCGGCGCGCAGCGTCAGCTCAAGCGTGCCCGCGTCCTGGACGTAGCCGCCCTCGACCCGTGTCGCCGTGGCCACCCGCAGGGTGCCGCTGTCCGCCACCCGGACATCACCGCGGCCCAGCGCGCGGGACGAACCGGCGACGAGGACACCGTCCTCCACCACGGTCCCGCCGGCGTAGCGGTTGTCGCCGGTCAGCGTGAGCGTTCCGGTGCCCCGCTTGGTCAGTCCGCCCTCACCCTCGATGTCGTTGCGCCAGCTGTCGGCCGCGTGGAAGCCGCCGGCCGCCGCGTCCAGGGCGACGGTCACGTCGGTGTCGAAGGCGCCGTAGCCGTCCGCCGCGGCGAACAGGTTCAGCCGCCCCCACTGCTCGAAGCCGTCCAGCAGGACGTACCCGGAGGGCAGCGCGGTGCTGGCCAGCACCGCGCGCCGCTGCCCCGCGTCCAGGTAGGGCAGCCGCGTCTCCAGCAGCACCTCCGCGCCCTTGGGCACGGTGAGCGGGAGGTCGCGGCCGTGCCGGGTGAGGATGTACGTCAGACGGGGGCGCACGGAGCGGGCGTTGGTGTCCCGGTCGGCGTACGGGTCGGTGTCGGCGTCGGCCGAGTGGGCGTAGGCGTACAGCTCGTCGGCCGTCTTGCCGGTCCGTGCCTGGAAGTACGCGAGCGCCTGGGCGCGGGCCGCGGACTTCAGCTCGGCGTTCGCCGGGTCGGCCAGGGCGGCGGCGGCCAGCGCGGTGGCCATCACCCGGCCGCCGATGACGTCGACGGGGGAGTGCATACCGGCCACGATCCGCATGTCGGCGAGGGCGAAGGCGTGCGTGACGAGCTCCTGGAAGCGCTCGGGCACGGCGTACGCGAACGCCAGGGACGCCAGGTGCAGGGCGTTGGTGTGGCCGCTGGGGAAGCCGCCGTCATCGGCCGGGTTGGTGCTGCGCTGGCGCAGCAGCTGCGGGGCGACGACGACCTCGGAGTCGTACACCGGGTAGCCGAGGGCGTCCTTCTGGCCGGTATCGACGACCTGGCTGTCCTCGTTCATGCGCCACGGACGCGGGTACTGGTAGGCGAACTTGGCCGGGTTGCCGGAGGCGAACGGGCCGCGCACGGTGTCGACCAGCTGGGCCACCTTGCCGAGCTCCGAGCTCTGCGAGCCCGCGCCGAGCGCCGATCCGGCCGGGGCGCCCGCGGGCACGGCGTCGCTGACGGTGGTGGCCGGCGTGCCGTCGGGAGCGCTGGTGATCGAGGTGACCGCCTTGGCGCCCGCCCGGTACAGGTCGGCGAGGGGTCCGAGGCCTGCGATCATCGCGTAGCTCTGGTGCTGGCGGTCGACGATGAACGCCTGCTTCGCCTGCTCCGCCGTCCGCGTGGTCGTGACGCGCACGCAGTGCCGCACGTTGGCGCGCAGCACCTCGGGCAGCAGCGGGGTGCCGGTGTTCCAGGCGTCGCCGGTCTTCCACACCTCGGCGAAGCCGCCGAGGATCCGGACCACGGCGTTGGTCTCCGGGGTGAGGTTCGCGACGACGTTGGTGCGGTAGTCGTCGACGAACGCGGCGGCACCGGCGGCGGCCTTGGCGTCGGCGGCGGCCAGCCAGGTCACAAACGTGGGCGCGGCCAGCACCCCGGCCGAGGCGACCAGGGACGTCCTGAGGAAACCTCTTCTGTTCAGGGCGGCTTCACTGGCCGACGCGGGGGACCGGTGCCCGGCGGTAGACGGCATGCGACTGCCTCTCTGGAGGTCTTCGGCCGGTTCGGCCGGGAGGGGATCGAAGTGAGCGACTCGACTGTTGTGCGCGCCTGATGACCGTGTGCACGGATGGCGGACGGTTCGCGCGCAGGGGAGATCGAGTCGTACGAGCGAAGATCTACGGGCGAGTTGTGTCGGTCGCGGGAGCACTTGGCGACCGGCGCATGTCAGAGAAGTGAACTAGAAAGCGCTATCGCCCCGGTGACCGGGGGCACTGTGAGCGGCTTCGGCCGGGCGTGCGGCACGCTTTCCGCGAGCGCGGAGACGAAGGCGTCGTACAGCGAGGGCTGGGCGAGGATCGTGCCGCCCGCGACGACCACGTCGTCCACCAGGACCCCGCGCGTGGCGAGCCGCCGGACGAGCCCGGCGAGCGACCGGCCGCCCCCGGCGACCACGGCACGCGCGAGCGAGGAGCCCGCCTCGGCCGCCGCGAACACCATGGGAGCATGACCGCCCCACTCGGCGGAGACGTCCTTGGCGGACTCCAAGGCGGACCCCAGCGCGGGGACTTCGGCGACCTCGAAGGAGGCGAGAAGCCCGGCGGCCAGCGCGTCGGGCTTCTCGCCCCGGTCGTGCGCCGCCCACACGGCCCGAACGGCCTCACGGACCAGGCCGGCCGAGCCGCCCTCGTCGCCGAGGACCGCGCCCCAGCCGCCGACCTGCAGGGCGGTGCCGTCGGCCAGCCGGCCGACCGCGACGGAACCCGTGCCGGCGACCAGGCCGACGCCCTTGTCCAAGCCCGCGGCCGGGACGAGCAGTTCGGCGTCGCCCACGACCAGCGCGGGCGCGTCGAAGTGCAGTTGCAGAGCGGTACGGATCTGCGCGCACTGGCGCGGTGTCTCGCAGGCGTGTCCGCCGACCGCGACGGCGGCCGGGCGTCTGCCGCTCGGCAGGGCCTCGGCGACCAGCGCGGCGAGCCAGCCGGCCGCGGCGACCGGGTCATGCGGCCGCCAGCCGCTGCTGCTGCTGCGGACGCGGTCGGCGACCAGGTCCGCGCCGGCGACCGCGCGCAGATGGGTCTTGGTGCCGCCCACGTCGATGCCGACCACGAGTGGGGACAGGAGGGAAGCGTCCTGCACGGATTCTCTTTCGTCGTTGCAGCGATCTGCGACGGCGGGCGAACCGTGCCTGGACAGGGAAGCCGACACCTGGCGAAGGTGCCGCGGACCGAGGCGCGCACCGCGGTCAGCGGTGGCGTCGACCCCGCGGGAGAAGTCGATCGGGAAGCCTCGGGACAGGCTTCTGACGAGTGCGGCAGGCGAGTACCGCCGGAGTTCGTTAGGAAGTTAACTAACGAAGTAGGGTGCGTCAAGAGGAGCGGAAATCCCGGTACTGATTGCCGGGTTCTCCGAGCACCCGACGCCGAACGATCCTTGCGGCCGGCCGGATCCACGCCGGACGGCCACGGCACGACCTGGGGAGACCATGGAGCTGAGCGAGAGCGCGCGTGCGGTGTTCGCCGTGCTGGCCGGGGCGAGCGCCGCCACCCGTCCCCGGCTCGCGACGGAGGCGGGACTGTCGAAACCGACCGTGTCCTCCGCCGTGGCCGAGCTGGAGGCCGTCGGGCTCGCGGCCCACTCCGGCACCGCGTCCGGCGCCACCGGCCGCTCCGCCGCCGTCTACCGGCTCGGCCCGGCCGCCGGCGCCGTCCTCGCCGTCGACCTCGGCCCCGACCGGACCCGGGTACGCGGCTGCGCCCTCGACGGCACCTCGCTCGCCGAGGGCGACGGCCCCCGCGCCGAGGCCGCGGACACCGTCCGTACGGTGCTCGCCGCGCTGCCCGCCGACGCCCCGCTGCGCGCCATCGTCGTCGCCGTCGGCGATGTGACCACCCGCGACCGGACCGGCACCGGCATGCGCCCCGCGACCGCCAAGGCGGGACCCGTGTACGACGCCATGGCCACCGCCCTGCCCCCTGGCGTCCCCGTCCACCTGGAGAACAACGTCAACTGCGCCGCGCTCGCCGAACTGCACGAGGGCGCGGCCCTCGGCCGCGACACCTTCGGCTACCTGCGGATCGGCGTCGGCATCGGCCTCGGCATCGTCATCGGCGGCCGGGTGCTGCGCGGTGCCAACGGCGCGGCCGGCGAGGTCGCCCGCCTGCCCTACCCCTGGGACCAGGGCCGCGAACCGCGCCGCGAGGCCCTGGAGGAACACATCGGCGTACGGTCCCTGCTGCGCCGTACGGCCGAAGCCTGGCGGGACACCGACGGACCCTGCCCGCGCACCGCCGAGCGTCTCTTCGCCCTCGCCGACGAGGGCCACGCCACCGCCAGAACCGTGGTCGCCGGGCACGCCGCCGACATAGGCCGGCTCGCCGCCGCCGTGGTCGCCGTACTGGATCCGGGCCTGATCGTGCTCGGCGGCGCCGTCGGCGCGCACCCACAACTCCTGTCCGGCGTGCGGGCCGAGCTGGCCGAGCTGAGCTGGCCCACCGACGTCGTCAGCAGCGCCCTCGGCGACAGCGGCACCGTCGTCGGGGCCACCCGGCTCGCGGTGGCCCGCGGAATCCAAACCGTGACCGGCGGGGACCCGGGCAGGCATTGACGGACTCCGGCCGCTTCTGCCAATGTCCGGACAAGCGCTTTCTGAACCGGCGGGACCCGGTTCAGGGCGGGGCACCGAGCCGTACGACACGTACGGCGAGCCGGACGAGGGCGTGCTCGTCCGGACACGGCTGGGACGACGGCCGTGCACCCCCGCCCGCCAGGGCCGCGCGACCGGGCGAGGTCGCGGCAAGCCGGGAGGCGCCATCCACAAGGGATCCCGAGCCGCATCGGCCGGCGGGCGATCCGTCACGCACATCCAGGGAGGACCCGGTGGGTCACCAGATCTCGCGCAGAACCCTCTTCCGCACCGCGAGCGGCCTCGCCGTCGCCGGCACCCTCGGCGGCGCCCTCAGCGCCTGCGGCGGCGGCACCGGCGCCGGCAGCACCAGCAGCGACCTGACCATGACCTGGTGGGGCAGCGACGACCGGCACGCCGCCTACAAGAAGGCGCTGGCCTCCTTCCAGAAGGACAACCCCAAGATCAAGATCCGGGAGACCTACTCCGGATACGACGGGTACTTCGACAAGTTCAACACCAACATCGCCGGCGGCAGCGCCCCCGACCTGCTCCAGATGGACACCGCGCTGGTCGCCCAGTACGCGCGCAAGGGCGTCCTCGCCCCGCTCGACTCCTACGTCGGCAACAGCCTCGACCTCACCGGCTTCTCCAAGACGCTCCTCGCCGCCGGCACCGTCGACGACAAGCTCTACGGCGTCCCCTCCGGCATCGGCGTCAACCAGCTCACCGTCAACCGCAGCGGCCTGGAGGAGCTGGGCCTTCAGCTTCCCGACCGCGAGTGGACCTGGGCCGACCTGAAGAAGATCGCCACCGACGTCTACAAGAAGAGCGGCGGCAAGACCTACGGCGTCGACGACGGCGGTGGCGGCACCCTCCAGGCCTTCGAGGTCTTCGCCCGCGAACACGGCGAGACGTTCTTCTCCGACGACGGCAAGAAGCTCGGCTTCACCCCCGACACCCTCCAGGAGTGGTGGGAGTACTGGGCCGACATGCGCAAGGCCAACGCCTCCCCGCCGCCGGCCATCACCTCCGCCGCGCACAACGACCTCACCAAGAACGCGGTCGTCATCGGCAAGGCCCTGTTCACCTTCGACTCCGGTGTCTACGGCGCAGGTGGCTCCATCACCGACGCGCAGCTGGACTTCCTGCCCACCCCGCAGGGCGACTTCTCCGGCGCCCGTGAGGGCAACTTCGTCAACGGCGGTGTACTGCTCAGCGCCACCAAGGCGAGCAAGAAGGTCGCCGACTCGGTGAAGATCATGGACTTCTTCGCGCAGTCCGAGACGGCGATCAAGGACATGCAGTTGCTGCGCGGCATCCCGCCGACGGAGAAGGCCCGCAACCTGATCGCCTCGGGGCTGACCGAGACGGACAAGTTGAACATGGAGAACGCGGACTACATCGCGCAGCGGGTCTCCAAGGCGAGCAACGCCCTGCCGGCGCCGGTGCCGCCGCCGCAGGGGGCTGATCAGATCTGGGATCTGCTGTTCCAGTCGAACCTCGCCGTTGCCTTCGGCAAGAAGTCGATCAAGGCGCAGCTCGGTGAGTTCTTCGATCAGGCGGCGGGAATCCTGGGCGGGTAGCTCCGCCGGACGTGCCGTGGAAGGCCGTCGTTTGTCTGCGGGTTTCGTCGTGGCTGGTCGCCCCAGCGGGGCGGAGCCGCATATGGACACAGCCCCGCGCCCCTGTCGGGGCGCGGCAGCGACCCGGCGCCTTCGAAGCATCGCGACGCTGAAGTACCGGGAGAGGGTCAGGGAGAGATGAGTATGACCACCGCGCAGACCGACGAGGTCGTCAAGGAGCAGGGTGCTCCTGTGACCCCGTCCGACCAGCGGGAGCGCGACCGCATGCGTCGGCGGCTCGCCAGACGGCGGGGCGGGGGCTGGTGGCCGTATCTCTTCCTGGCCCCCTGGTTCGTGGGCCTGTTCGGGCTGACGATCTACCCGATGCTCGACTCGCTCTACCTGTCCTTCACCAACTTCGACCTGCTCACCCCGGCGCAGTGGGTCGGGACGGACAACTACGAGCGGATGTTCACCGACGACCCGGTCTTCTGGGACTCGGTGCACGCCACCCTGGTGTACGTCGTGGTGTCCGTGCCGCTGAAGCTGGCGCTCGCGCTCGGTGTGGCGATGCTGCTCAACCGGGATCTGAAGGGCATCGGCCTGTACCGTGCCGCCTTCTATCTGCCGTCGCTGCTCGGCGGCGCGGTGGCCATCGCCATCGTGTGGCGGCAGGTCTTCGGCGGGGACGGTCTGTTCAACGACTTCCTCGGCTGGTTCGGCATCAAGGGCCAGGACTGGATCTCCAGCCCCGACACCGCGCTCTACACGCTCGTCCTGCTCGCCGTCTGGCAGTTCGGCACCCCGATGGTCATCTTCCTGGCCGGCCTGAAGCAACTGCCGAAGGACGTGTACGAGGCGGCGGCGATCGACGGCGCGAACTCCGTCACCCGCTTCTTCCGGATCACGCTTCCGCTGCTCACTCCGATCGTCTTCTTCAATGTGGTCCTTCAGATCATCGACGCGTTCAAGACGTTCACCCCGGCGTTCGTGATCAGCAACGGCTCCGGCGGACCGCTCAACTCGACCATGCTGTACTCCCTGTACCTGTACAAGAAGGGCTTCACCGACCTCCAGATGGGATACGCCTCGGCGCTGGCCTGGGTGCTGTTCCTGGTCATCGCAGGCTTCACGGCGGTCAACTTCATCGCCGGCCGCTACTGGGTCCATTACGACGACTGACGCCGCCTGACGTCTGAGCGAGGAGTCCTTCATCCCATGTCCGCAATCACCCCGAACGCCTCGCCCCTGGCGAAGCTCCGCTCGGCCACGGGCAGCCGCCGTATCTTCATCCACACCGTGCTCATCGGCGTCGCGGTCGCCATGCTCTACCCGCTGCTGTGGATGCTCAGCAGCTCCCTCAAGCCCGACACCGAGATCTTCACCCACCCAGGGCTGATCCCGAACGCGCTGCGGCCCGAGAACTACTCCGAGGGCTGGAGCGGCTCCGGCAACTCCTTCTCGCTCTACATCACCAACTCGCTGATCGTCACGATCGGCGCGGTGATCGGAAACGTCATCTCCTGCTCGCTGGCCGCCTACGCCTTCGCCCGTTTCGAGTTCCGCGGCAAGAAGATCTGGTTCGGCCTGATGCTCGGCACGCTGATGCTGCCCACCCAGGCGGTGCTGATCCCGCAGTACACGATCTTCTACAACCTGACCTGGATCAACACGTTCCTGCCGCTGATCGTGCCCAAGTTCCTCGCGGTGGACGCCTTCTTCATCTTCCTGATGGTCCAGTTCATCCGCTCCATCCCGCGCGAGCTGGACCAGGCGGCGATGATGGACGGCGCGAACCCCCTCCAGATCTACTGGAAGATCATCCTGCCGCTGATGAAGCCGGCCCTGATCACCACGACCATCTTCACCTTCATCTGGACCTACGACGACTTCCTCCACCAGCTCGTCTACCTCCAGCAGAACGACAAGTTCACCGTCCCCCTGGGCCTGACCCTCTTCCTGGACCAGACGAGCGGCTCCTCGTACGGCGCGATGTTCGCGATGTCGACACTCGCCCTCCTGCCCACGCTCATCTGCTTCCTCATCTTCCAGAAGAGGCTGGTCGAAGGCATGGCCACGTCGGGAATGAAGGGCTGAGGACATATGCATCTCCCGCGCCAGCGCGGCCCGTTGCACCATCTGCCGGACACACCGGAGGCATACGACGCGGTCCTCGCGGATGTCGTCGAGCAGGCCCTGGCCCGTCTGATGCCCGCGGGCAACCTGGAGCACCCCGACTGTGTCGACGACATCGGGGACACCTCGCTGGGCGTGACCTCGCTCCTGGCCCTCGCCCACCAGCGCACCAAGGACCCGCGTCTGCCGGAGGCGGTGCTGCGCAGCCTCCGCTTCCACCTGCGCGAGCGCGTGTACACCGAGGACAACCCGGGCTACCCGAACCTGAAGGTACGCAAATCCGGCTTCCCGTACGCCCGTTACGTACTGGAGCCCGGGGCGCACCCGATCGGGGACTGGCCGAGCACGGTGTGGGCGCTGCTCCAGCTGGTGAATGTGCTGGACGTGACGGACGGCCTCATCGACGACGAACTCCGCGCGGAACTCGCCGAGTTGGGCCGTGGGTACTGGCGCTGGCTGACGGAGGCGACCTTCTTCAACCCGCAGGAGGCGGGAAACCAGGCGATCGGATGTGTGGTGGGCGGCCTGATGCTGGCCGGACACCTCCCCGCGGAGGAGGCCGAGGCGGTCCGCAAGCGTGCGCTGAGCCTGTACGCCGACGAGATCCGCGCCCACCGGGTACGCGACCGGGGCGCACTGCTGCCCCCCGAGCACGGCGGCGCGTACGACAACAACTACGGCCCGATCTCCCTGTCCTTCCTGGCCCAGGCCCACCGGGTTAGCGGCGAGGACGTCTTCGCGGAGGACGGCGACACCCTCGCCCGCTACATCGACGCCCGCCTGACCACCGGCGGCTTCGACATCGGCGGCCCCCGCTACAGCGAACAGCACTCCGGCTTCGAGTCGGTGCTCGGCCTGCGCTACTTCGGCCGCCGTATCGGCGCGGACATCGGCCGCTACCGCGGCGACACCGGCTGGGGCCGCCACGCGGTCAAGCCGGACGGCGGCATCGACGGCCACTTCGCCTTCATGCTGGTGTGGCAGATCCAGGACACGAAGCCGTGGCATCGCACGCCCTCCGAGAAGCCGTCCCGCCACCAACTCCGGGCGGGGAGCGTGTCGGTGGCCTTCGACAGCCGTATGACTCCGTCGCTGGTCGAGGCGGCGGGGACGTATGTCCTCCCGGCCGCGGTGAACCGCCAGCACGGCTTCGGCCCCGTGGTGGACGGCTTCCTGCTGTGCCGCCCGATGGGCGAGGTCCGCGTCCGGGACGTACGCGCCGAGGGCCTGGCGGCGAAGCTGGTCACCAAGCCGGTCGTGGGCCGCGACCACGTCCTGCGCCATGTGCGGTCGCTGTACGTCACGGACGGCACGAGCCTGTGGCTGACGGTGGCCGTGGAGAAGCTCCCCGGGACGCCGTACCTGCTGGCTGGTCTGCCGTACGCCGCAGACGACGGTGACCGGGTGCGGAGAGTGGCGACTGCCGAGGTGACAGCGGCGGGCGAACTCCGCCTGACCCACCCCGAGTCGGACCGCCCGGACCACTTCGACGCCCGCGCGGAGACGACCCAGGAGTTGGCGGCCTTCGCGCTCGCCGCCGACCCGCGTGGCTACGGCAACCCTGACGAGGGCTGGAGCCACCTGGTCGCGTCCACGGCGCTGGAGGCGGGCCCGGCTCCCGGGGCCCCGGAGGACCTGCATGTGTTCGCGGTGCGGTACGGCGGGCAGGGCCCGTTCGCGCCGGAGTTCGAGCAGACGCGGGACGGCCTGGCCGTACGCGCGGAGAGCTTCACGGCGCTGATCGGCGAGCCGGATGGCGACGCGACCGGTGACCCGCCACTGACGCTGCACGCATAGATCACCACGAGAGGCCGAGCAGCCCCACCCCGCTGCTCGGCCTCATCTTTTGCGTCACTCAAGGACGAGCGCGATCTCCATGGGTTGAACCCTGGGCTCCGCCTTGTGGGGAGAGAAGGATCGGGGGAGGAAAGTCTCCCTGCCACGGGCCTGGCAAGCGATGTCAGACTGCCCGCATGACCGACCGGGGACTGCCCGAGTCCCCGGTCCGAATGTGCCCTGCGGTGACGACGATCCCGCCGCTCCTGCCCGTGTCGCTGTGTACGGCCCGAGCCGTCCGTGACGTCCTTGATGCAAAGGCGTACGTATGTCCATTGAACTGCCCGAGTCCGACGTTCCGCCCCCCAAAGGAGCCGATGAGCCCTCCTCCGGGCCCACTCGGCGCACCTTCATCGCGACCAGCACCGCGGTCGGCGGTGTCGTCGTCGCGGGCGGGGTGATCGGTGGGTCCCTGCTCGCCGACCCGGCTGCCGCTGAGACGGTGCGCTCCGGCCAAGTCTCCCTGACGGTGAACGGCACCCGGCGGACGGTGACGGTGGACAACCGCACCTCACTGCTGGATCTGCTGCGCGAGGAGTTCGGGCTGACCGGGTCGAAGAAGGGCTGCAACGCCGGGGCCTGCGGCGCGTGCACGGTTCTGGTCGACGGACGGCGGGTCAACTCCTGTCTGACGCTTGCCGTACGCCTGGAGGGCACCGAGGTCACCACGATCGAGGGCCTGGCCGATGGGGACCAACTGCATCCGCTGCAGCAGGCGTTCATCGATGAGGACGCCTTTCAGTGCGGCTACTGCACCCCGGGCCAGATCCTGTCCGGCATCGGCTGCATCCAGGAGGGGCACACCGGCTCCCCGGAGGAGATCCGGGAGTGGATGAGCGGCAACATCTGCCGCTGCGGCTGTTACGTGAAGATCGTGCGCGCGGTCGAGCAGACCGCCGGCCGGAAGTGAGGACCGATGTATCCCTTCACCTTCACCAAGGCCGCGAGCACCCATGAGGCCCTCAACGCCGGTCGCCGCGGCGGACGTTATATCGCCGGGGGCACCACCCTGGTCGACCTGATGCGGGAGACCGTCGAGCGTCCCGAGACGCTGGTGGACATCAGCGGCCTGCCGTTGCGCGAGGTCACTGTCACCGAGCGGGGTGGGCTGCGGATCGGGGCGTTGGTGCGGATGGCCGACGCGGCCGCCCATCCCAAGGTGCGCGCCCTCTACCCGGTCATTTCCGAGGCGTTGGAGCTGAGTGCGTCGGCTCAGTTGCGGAACATGGCGACCATCGGCGGGAACATCATGCAGCGCACCCGCTGCACGTACTTCCGGGATGTGACGGCAGACTGCAACAAGCGTGAGCCGGGCTCGGGTTGCGCCGCGCGGGAGGGCCACAACCGCACCCATGCGATCCTCGGCACCTCCGAGGCCTGTGTGGCCACCCACCCGTCCGACGTGGCCGTGGCCTTTGCCGCGCTGGAGGCCACAGTGCATCTCATGGGCCCGGACGGAGAGCGCCGTATCGCCTGCGCCGACTTTCTGCTGCGACCGGGCAGCACTCCGAACCGTGAACAGGCCATCCGGCAGGGCGAGTTGATTACGGCGGTGGAGATCCCCGCCCTCCCGCGCCCGCTGAAGTCCGGCTACCTCAAGGTCCGCGACCGTCAGTCCTACGAGTTCGCCCTCACCTCGGCGGCCGTCGCGCTGCATGTGCGTGGCGGTGTGATTCGCGAGGCGAAGGTCGCCGCCGGGGGAGTGGGCACCGTGCCCTGGAAGCTGCCCGCGGTCGAGCGGCACCTCATCGGTGAGCGCCCCTCGGAAGCCCTGTGGACGGCCGCCGCCGAGAAGGCGGCGGAGGGGGCCCGCCCGCTGGAACACAACCGCTTCAAGGTCGAGTTGCTCAAGCGGACCGTCGAGCGTCAGCTGCGCATCGTAGGAGGTACGAAGTGAGTCCCCAGCCGCAGGCAGCCGTTGGTGCGCCGCTTTCCCGGGTGGACGGACGGCTCAAGGTCACGGGCGAGGCGCAGTACGCCGCCGAGTTCGACATCGAAGGGGCGGTGCACGCCGTCATCGTCGATGCGAGCATCGGCCGCGGCCGTATCACCGGCGTCGACACGGACGCCGCCGAAGCCGCCCCGGGCGTGCTGCGGGTGATCCATCACGGCAACGCGCCGACGCTGCCGTACCGCGACAATCCGGGGTCGAACAACCTGCCCGGCCGCAAGCTGCGCGTCTTCCAGGACGACCGGATCCTCTTCCACGGTCAGCCGGTCGCCGTCGTCATCGCCACCACCCTGGAGGCCGCGCAGCACGGCGCGAGCCTGGTGAAGTTCGGCTACGACGCCGAGCGGCCGACGACCGACCTCGCCGAGGGTGAGCCGGGTCGGCCGGGCAACTACTCGCGCGGCGACGTAGAAGCCGGACTGCGCGACGCGGATGTGCGGCTGGACATGACGTATCGCCTGGCGCGCAATCACCACAACCCGATGGAGCCGCACGCCACGATCGCCCGCTGGGACGGCAACCGGCTCACCGTGTGGGACAAGACGCAGTGGGTGCCCGGCACGCAGCTTGAGCTGTCCACGGTGTTCGATGTGCCGCTGGACTCCGTGCGGGTCATCAACCCCTTCGTCGGGGGCGGCTTCGGCAGCGGGCTGCGCTGCTGGCCGCACACCGTGGTCGCCGCGCTCGCCGCCCGGGAGACGGGCCGTCCGGTCAAGCTGGTCCTGACCCGCAAGCAGATGTACTTCGGCACCGGTTTTCGGCCCGCCTACGAGTACCGGATGCGCGTCGGCAGTGACCGGCGCGGCCGTCTGGCCGCCACGGACCAGGGGATCGACGCGGAGACCTCGTCGTACGAGACGTTCACCGAGGCCGTCATGTCGCCCGGGCAGATGCTCTACAGCACGCCCAACGTCCGCCAGTCCTATCGGACGGTGCCGCTGGATGTGAACTCCCCGATCTGGATGCGCGGTCCGGGCGCCGCCACGGGTGTCTACGCCGTCGAGTCGGCCATGGACGAACTCGCCCACGAACTCGGCATCGACCCCATCGAGCTGCGTCGGCTCAACGAACCGGCCCAGGATCCGTCGAACAACGCGCCGTTCTCCACGCGTCGGCTGCTGGAGTGCTACACGATCGGCGCCCGTGAGTTCGGCTGGGACCGGCGCAACCCGAAGCCCCGCTCGACGCGGGACGGCGACTGGCTGATCGGCATGGGCATGGCCTCGGGCGTGTACCACACCGCAGTCGCGCCGGCCCAGTCCCGGGGCCGCCTGAACGCCAACGGCACGGCGGTGATCGAGTGCGCCACCAGCGACATGGGCCCGGGCACCTACACCTCCCAGACCCAGGTCGCCGCCGACGCGCTCGGGCTGGCCATGCGCGCGGTCGACTTCAGGCTCGGCGACTCCCGCTACCCGCAGACCCCGCCGCACGGCGGTTCGATGACCATGGCGAGCATCGGCTCCGCTACCCTCGACGTCTGCATCCAGCTCCGGCAGCAGGCGATCCGACTGGCCGTCGAGGACGAGGAATCGCCCCTGTACGGCGTCAACGCCGAGGACATCGTGGTCCGCAACGGTCGACTGCACGTGCAGGGGAATCCGGCCCGCGGCGAGTCGTACCAGCGGCTGCTGACCCGCAACGACCGCACCCGCCTCGAGGCGAACGCCTCCTTCTCCCCGCCGAGGGGTGAGCGGCACTCCATCAGCGCCTACAGCGCGGTGTTCGCCGAGGTGGCGGTGGACGCGACGCTGGGTCTGGTGCGGGTGCGGCGGATGCTGGCCGTGTACGACGCGGGGCGGATCATCAGCCCCAAGCTGGCGGACAGCCAGGCGATCGGCGGCATGGTGGGCGGCATCGGCGCGGCCCTGCTGGAGCACACGGTCACCGATCACCGCGACGGCCGGATCGCCAACGCCGGCCTTGCCGACTACCTGGTGCCGGTGAACGCCGACATCCCCGACCTCAAGGCGATCTACCTGGAGGGCGAGGACATGCAGGCCGACCCGCTCGGCGTGAAGGGCCTTGCCGAGCTCGTGATCGTCGGCGTGGCGCCCGCCATCGCCAACGCGGTCTTCAACGCCACCGGCCGTCGGGTGCGCGAACTGCCCATCACCGCCGAGGCGTTGCTCTGACGCATTCGACTCACGGTTCCCACGGAGACAGACCATGCTGAACATCGCGGACACACTGCACCGTTGGTGCCGCGAGGCACGCCCCTTCGCTCTGGCCACCGTCGTCGACGTGCGCGGCAGCACACCCCTGCCGACGGGGACGTCGATGGCGGTGGACGCGGTCGGCAACGCGGTCGGCAGCATCTCCGGGGGCTGCGTCGAGGGCGCCGTGTACGAGCTGTGCCGGCAGGTGCTGGGCGACGGGGGCGCCCCGCAGCGTGCCTGGTTCGGGTACTCCGACGACGACGCCTTCGCCGTCGGACTGACCTGCGGCGGCGAGCTCGATGTGTTCGTCCAGCGCATCGACTGGGCCGACGGGCCCCACCTCGCGGCTGCCCTGGGCGAGGTGGTGGAGGGCCGGCCCGCGGCCGTGGCCCAGGTCGTCGACGGCCCGGACCATCTCCTCGGCGCTACTCTGAGCGTCCTGGCCGACGGCAGCATGACCTACGGCTCTCTGGACGACGCGTCGGCGGACCGGCTGGTCGCGGACGAGGCCCGGGCCCTGCTGCGGGCCGGCCGCACGGCCCGTGTCACGGTCGGCGGAAACGGGGACGATTGCCCCGAACCGCTGACCGTCCTCGTCCACGTCCACGCCTCCCGCCCCCGCATGCTGATCTTCGGCGCGGTCGACTTCGCCGCCGCGCTCAGCCAGGCCGGAGCCTTCCTCGGCTACCGGGTCACCGTCTGCGACGCCCGCCCCGTATTCGCCACGCCGGCCCGCTTCCCGCACGTGGACGAGGTCGTCGTCGACTGGCCCCACCGCTACCTGGCAGGCACGTCCGTGGACCCTCGTACCGCCGTCTGCGTCCTCACCCACGACGCCAAGTTCGACATCCCCCTGCTACGCCTCGCCCTCGACCTGCCCGTCGGCTACGTCGGCGCGATGGGCTCCCGACGCACCCACACCGAACGCCTGCGCCTCCTGCGCGAGGCAGGCGTGACCCAGGAGCAACTGTCCCGCCTGCACTCCCCGATCGGCCTCGAACTGGGCGCCCGTACACCCGAGGAGACGGCCGTGTCCATCACCGCGGAGATCATCTCCAGCGCCAACCACGCCACCGGCCTGCCCCTGTCCCAGGGCACGGGGCCGATTCATCGAGCGGGTCGAGGTCCTGGCGGGTCAGCCGATCGGCTCGGACGCGGACAGCTTCTGGTCGGCGGCCCAGGAGGCGAGGATGCGCAACCGGTCGTGCGTGGGTGAGCCGGGGGCGGCCGTCCAGACGGTCAGGTGCTGGTCGGGGTCGGTGTTGGCGGTGAGGGTGTCCCAGTCCAGGACGAGTTCGCCGACGACCGGGTGATTGAGGGTCTTCGTGCCCACCGTGCGTGCCGCGACCCGGTGTTCGCCCCACCACTCGGCGAACTGCTTGTCCCGCATGGACAGTTCACCGACCAGTTCGATCAGGCGCGGATCGTCGGGGTATTTCGCCGCCTCCATCCGCAGCTGGGCCACGGAGATCTGCGCGGACGCCTCCCAGTCGGCATACAGGGTCCGCATCGCCGGATCGGTGAACTGGATCCGGGGATAGTTGCGGTGCTTTTCCGGAATGCGGGAGAAATCGGTGACCAGGGCGGCGGCCAGTGCGTTCCAGGCCAGGATGTCGCCGCGCCGCCCCTGCACGATGGCGGGGGTGGCGGTGAGGTCGTCCAGCACGCGCTGGAGCTGGGGCTGCACCCTCTGCCTGCTGCGGCGCCGGGTGCGGACCGCGGTCTTGCCGGCGAGCTGGAAGAGGTAGGCCCGCTGATCGTCGTCCAGATGGAGCACCCGGGCCAGCACATCCAGCACGGGGGTGGAGGCCTGCATACGGCCCTGTTCCAGGCGGGTGTAGTAGTCGGTGCTGATCGAGGCGAGCTGGGCGACCTCCTCGCGGCGCAGCCCGGCCACCCGGCGCGGTGCGTTCGTCTCCGGCAGCCCGACCGTGCGGGGGCTCAGCTCGGCGCGGCGCCTTTTGAGGAATTCTCCCAGTTCATTGAGGGGGACGTTGCTGGTCATGCTTCTCAGCATGACACCGTTCGCACCTGGGCAAGGGGAGAGAATTTACTCCCAGGATGTGGGCCTCCCCGGATGTGTTTCTCCGCTTTTGACCACTGCCGCCGCGTGTGACTCTCGACTGAAGCAGATCCCTCCGGCCCGTAAGGAAGCACCATCATGCGCGGCGCAGTAATCCACGCCCCCGGCGACGTGCGCTTCGAGGAGCGCGACGACCCGAAGATCATCCACCCCACCGACGCCGTGATCCGCACGGTCGCCACCTGCGTGTGCGGTTCGGACCTGTGGCCCTATCGCGGTCTGGAGCCGGTGGATGCGCCCCATCCGATGGGGCACGAGTACGTCGGCATCGTCGAGGAGGTCGGCAGCGAGGTCCGCAACGTCAGGCCGGGCCAGTTCGTGGTCGGGTCCTTCGCCACCTCGGACAATACCTGTGCCAACTGCCTGAACGGCTGGCAGTCCTCCTGTCTGCACCGGGAGTTCATGTCCACCTGCCAGGCCGACTACGTCCGCATCCCCAACGCCCACGGCACGCTCGTCGCCACCGACGGCCACCCGGACGGCGAGTCGATGCCCGGCCTGCTCGCCGTCTCCGACGTGATGGGCACCGGCTGGTACGCGGCCGTCGCCGCCGAGGTGAAGCCCGGTTCGACGGCAGTGGTGGTCGGTGACGGCGCGGTCGGCCTGTGCGGGGTGATCGCCGCCAAGGAACTCGGCGCCGAGCGGATCATCGCCATGTCCCGGCACGAGCCCCGGCGGAAGCTCGCGGTGGAGTTCGGCGCCACCGACATAGTCACCGAGCGCGGCGAGGAAGGCATCGCCCGCGTGAAGGAGCTGACCGACGGCATCGGCGCCGACTCCGTACTGGAGTGCGTCGGCACCGCCGAGGCGATGCGGCAGGCGCTGCGCTCGGCCCGGCCCGGCGGCAACGTCGGCTTCGTCGGCGTCCCGCACGAGGTGGCCGTCGACGGCCAGGAGCTGTTCTTCTCCCACGTCGGCCTGCGCGGCGGCCCGGCCCCCGTGCGCCGCTTCCTCCCCGACCTGATCGACCGCGTCCTTACCGGCCGGATCAACCCGGGCAAGGTCTTCGACCTCACCCTGCCCCTGGACCAAGTCGTCGAGGGCTACAAGGCCATGGACGAACGACGCGCCATCAAGGCCCTCCTCAAGCCCTGACCGTCGGGTGGGCCGGGCATCCGCTGTCCGGCCCCATCCATCCTCAGTACAAGGAACTCACCAGTACAAGGACTCACCGTGACCACCTTCGCCCTCATCGGCGCCGGCCCCGGCCTCGGGCTGGCCACTGCCCGCCGCTTCGGAGCCGTCGGCCACACCGTCGCCCTGATCTCCCGCACCCCGCAGAGCCTGGACCGGCTCACCGCAGAGCTGACCGGCGACGGCATTCAGGCCCGCGGTTTCACCGCCGACGCACTGGACCCCGCGTCCCTGACGAGAGCCCTGCACACGGCAGCCGACACCCTGGGCCCCATCGAGATCCTCCAGTACAGCCCCGCGCCCCGCGCCGACTTCATGAAGCCGGTCCTCGACACCAGCGCCGACGACCTGGACGCCCCGCTCGCCTTCTCCGTCAAGGGCCCCGTCACGGCCGTGCACGCCGTCTTGCCCGGCATGCGCGAACTCGGCCGCGGCACCGTGCTGTTCGTCAACGGCGGCAGCGCGGTGCGCCCCCACCCCGAGCGGGCCGGCACCTCGGTCGCCTTCGCCGCCGAGAGCGCGTACGCCCGCATGCTCCACGACGCACTCGCCCCGGAGCACATCCACGTCGCGCAGCTGATCGTCCCCGGCGCCATCCGCCCGGACGCCGAGCACAGCAGCCCCGACGCGCTCGCCGAGCGCCTGTACGACATCCATGCCAAGCGTGACGGCTTCCGCCAGTACGCCGAGCCGCTGCCCGACTGACCCCTGGACTTCCCGTTGATCCCGGCCGCCCTCGCCCGCGCTGTCCCGGCTGCTGCCTTCCTGTTGGCCGTGACGGCCTGTACCTCCGTTGCGCCCCCGGAGACCTCGGAGTCCCCGGCGCAGGGAACGCCGTCGTCTCCGGCACCCACCACGACCCCCGGGCGGAGCACCACCATGAACCTCCGCCTCACGATCGACGGCCACCCCGTAGCCGCGACCCTGAACCACAGCGCCACTGCCCGCGACTTGGCCGAACTCCTGCCGCTCACGCTAGACATGAGCGACTTCCACCAGACCGAGAGGATCGCCGATCTTCCCCGTCGGCTGTCCACCGCCGATGCCCCGGAGGGAGGCGATCCGAAGGCCGGTTCCCTGGCGTACTACGCTCCCTGGGGCAACCTGGCCATCTACTACCGGAACGCCTCCCCGGCCGACGGCCTGATCGTCCTCGGCCAGGTGACCGACGGTATCGACCGGCTCGCCACCGCCGAGAAGGTCACCATCGAGGCCGCCTCCTGACGCGGCGCGCCCATCCCGCTTTTCCGCCCTCGCCGCTCAAGGAGAGACCGCCCGCATGCCTTCCGCCGCCGGGAACACCCCCGGCAAACTCCCCTTCGTCGTCTGGGTACTGGCCGCCGGCACGTTCCTGATGGGGACCACCGAGTTCGTCATCGCCGGCCTGCTTCCGGAGCTCGCCGGTGACCTTGGCGTCAGTGTCTCCGAGGCCGGTCTGCTGATCACCGCCTTCGCGATCGGCATGATCATCGGCTCGCCGACCATGGCCATGGCCACGCTCCGACTGCCCCAGCGTCAGACGCTGATCCTGGCCCTGACCGTATTCAGCCTCGGACACGTCGTCGCGGCCCTCAGCTCGTCCTTCACCGTCGTCCTCATCGCGCGCGTCGTCACCGCTCTGGTCACCGGGGCGTTCTGGTCCGTGGGCGCGGTCATCGCCACGACCGCAGCGGGCCCGGCGGCCTCCGCCCGCGCGATGGGCGTCATGATCGGCGGACTGACCCTCGCCAACGTCATCGGTGTGCCGCTCGGCTCCTTCGTCGGCCAGTACGTCGGCTGGCGCGGCCCCTTCTGGGCCCTGGCGGTGGTCTCCGCCCTCGCCGCCGCCGTCATCGGCCGCTGCATCCCGGCCCGCGAGGAGCACGTCGGGGTGTCCGTCCGGTCCGAGATCGGCGCCCTGCGCCACGGGCGCCTGTGGCTGGCGCTCAGCGCGGCGATGCTGATCATGGGCGGGGTTCTGGCGACGTACACCTACATCACGCCGCTGCTGACTGACCGCGCGGGCATTCCGGAGGGCGCCGTACCGCTCGTACTGATCGCTTTCGGCATCGGGGCCCTGGGCGGGACGACGACGGGCGGACGCCTGGGCGACCGCCTCCCGATGGCCACCACGATCACCGCGGCGGCAGCCACCACCCTGGTCCTGTTCCTGATGATCCCGCTGTCCGCCCACCCGGTCACGGCCACAGCCCTGGTCTTCCTGATGGGCCTGACGGGCTTCACGGTCAACCCGATCGTCACCGCGCTGGCTGTGCGGTTCGCGGGCAACGCTCCGACCCTCACCTCGGCGCTCACCACGTCCGCCTTCAACACCGGCATCGCGGCCGGATCGGCGGTCGCGGGTACGGCCCTTGAGTCCTCACTCGGCCTGACGGGCCCGCCCTTGGTGGGCACCATGATCGCGGCACTCACTCTGCTGCCCCTGATCGCCCTCGCCGTCTGCGGCACGTCCCGGGCAGGGCGGATCGTGGCTCAACGCAGGGCTCCGGCCGGTGAGCTGATCGAGGAGCCGGCGGAGGTGCGGTCACCGCTCTGAACGCGGTGCCTTGTCCGCCGGCCCCCGCGCCTGGAAGGAGTTTGTCGTCGGAGGAGCCTGGCGTGCCGTGAACGGGCACAGGGGTTCTACAGCTTGGTCATCTTGGCGTAGGGGCTCAAGATCCGCATCTGGGAAGATCCGAAATCGACGAGCGCCGCGATTCCGTCCTCGATGCCGATCACCCGGCCGAGACCGTACACGTCGTGAGTGACCTGGTCGCCCACGGCGAAGTGCTTGGGAGCCGGTGCGACCGGGGCCTTGAAGGGGCTGGTAGGGAGATGACGCTTCGGTGCCGCATGCTTTGTCATTGCCCCCAGTATGCACCCCGGGCGGGTACCGGAAGTTCCTTGGTCCGAGGGAGACGTCCGGTCACGCTTCCAGGATCCTGCGCTTCTGGTCCTCGAACTCGGCCGGTGAGCACGCCTTCCGGGTTCTCGTAAGACGGACAGGTCGAGTTCGTCGCACACGGTGTTACCCCTGGTGCTCGCGGCTGCCCCCGGTGACACCCCCTCGCCTCGATTGCAGCATCGGGCCACAGCCTTCGCACCTCGGGGTTGTCGGCACAGCGCCCACCGGCACCACCAGATCCGCCCGCGCCCGCGTCCCCGCCACCAGCTCGGCGTTGCGCTGGTCCGTCCGCAGCACCCACGCCACCGCCTCCTCGTGGCTCTTGCCGAACTCCTCGTGGCGGGCGATCAGGCGGCGGAGCCGTTCGTCCTCGTCCAGCTCGCAGAACCAGACCTCGTCGAGCTGGGGGCGTACGCGAGCCCAGGCGCCCGTCTCCAGCAGCAGGTAGTTGCCCTCGGTCACCACCAGGCGTGCCGTCGGCGGTACCGGGATCATGCCCGCGATCGGCTGCTCCAGGACCCGCTCGAACCCCGGTGCGTACACTACGTCCTCGTCCGTCTCCTCGCGCAGGCGTCGCAGCAGTGCCGCGTATCCCGCCGCGTCGAAGGTGTCCGGCGCCCCCTTGCGGTCCCGGCGGCCCAGCCGGTCCAGCTCTGCGTCGGAGAGGTGGAAGCCGTCCATGGGGACGTGGGCGACCCAAGGAGCCCCCGAGCCGTTCAGCTCCCGTACCAGGTGCTCGGCGAGCGTCGTCTTGCCCGCGCCCGGACTGCCCGTGATGCCGAGGATGGCGCGGCGCCCGGAGGCCGTCAGGGAGCGGGCCCGGGCGAGGAGGTCGTCGAGTGTCTGCGGCACAGACCGAGTCTGTCAGGCGCGCCATGCCCGCCCACGAACACCACCCGCTCCCACACGACCGACGCACGACCGACCCCGTCAGGCACCTGGCCGAACCCAGCGCTGCGCACCCGCCCCGGGCGAGTTAGTTTGTCCGTGTTTTATCCGTTTGCCTGGCTGCCGGCTCCGGCCCCGCCGGGGTGTCGGGTCGTAGCAGCCCTACGACATGTAGCGGTAAGGGGTGGACGATGGCCCACGGCACGAACGCCATGCTCGTCGGTATGGGACGACGCGAAGCGGCGGCCGTGTCCGGCAGGTCCTGGCGGACACGCGGCAACGCCCTGCTCGCGGCCGTGGCCGGTGCCTTCACCGCCGCACAACTCCTCCTCGTCCCCCCGTCCATGGGCCTCGGCTGGGACGAGGCGGTCTACGTCAGCCAGGTCGACGACCAGGCCCCGGCCGCCTTCTTCAGCGCCCCGCGAGCCCGAGGCGTCTCCCTCCTCGTGGCGCCGATCGCCTCCTGGTCCTCGTCCACCAGCCTGCTGCGCGTCTATCTCGCCGTCCTCTCCGGCATCGCTCTCTTCCTTGCCCTGCGCGCCTGGCGCGGACTCTTCCCGGCCCGTGTGCTGGCGGCCGGCGGCGCGCTGTTCGCCTCCCTGTGGGTGACCCTCTTCTACGCCCCCCAGGCCATGCCCAACCTCTGGGTCGCCCTCGGCGCCCTGCTCGCCGTCGGCTGCTTCCTGCGCGCCCGCGCCGCCGACCGCCCCGACCGGCGGGCCCTGTGGGGCGTGGCCGTCGGCGCCACCCTCATGGCGGTGATGCGCCCGACCGACGCCGTCTGGGTCGCCCTTCCCCTGCTGGCCGTCGCATCGGCCGTACGACATTGGCGGCTCGGCCTCGTCACCGCGGCGGGCCTCGCGGCCGGTGCCGTCCCCTGGGTGGTCGAGGCGTTCATCTCCTACGGCGGCCTGCGCGAGCGGCTCTCCGAGGCCTCCCGCGTCCAGGGCGACCTGGGCTGGTACTTCGCCGTCGACGACCAGATGCGCAGCCTGATCGGACGTGCCCTGTGCCGGCCGTGCACCGGCGCCATGCCCAACCCGGTCGTCACCGTGTGGTGGGTGCTGCTGCCGCTGTTCGCCGTCCTCGCCCTTGTGATCGCCGTACGGGCCCGGCGCACCGCACGCACCCTGATCCCGCTCGCCTGCGCCACCACCGCCGCCGTCCCGTACCTGTTCCTGATCGGGTACGCGGCTCCCCGCTTCCTGCTGCCCGCGTACGCCCTGCTGGCCGTCCCCGTCGCCGACGCCCTGCTGCACCTGGTCACCACGCCGAGCGGGCGGTGGCGGCCGGTCGCCGCGTCCCTCCTCGCTGTGGCCGTCGGCGGGCATCTCGCCGTGCAGTACGCCGTCCTGGACCACGTCGTCGACCGCACCGTCGCAGACCGCCGCGCCTGGGCCCGTACCGCCGACGCGCTGCACGGTCTGGGCGTCCGACCGCCCTGTCTGCTCACCGGGCACGAGGCCATCCCGCTCGCCCACTACGCCGGTTGCTCCTCGGGTGCGATCCGCGGCAACAACGCCAACACCACCACGGCGGAGATCCTGCGCACCGCCCGCCAGGAACCGGTCGCCGTCCTCAGCGTGCCCGGCGGCGCACCGCCCTCCTACGCCCGCGGCTGGGAGCTGCACCGGCTCGAAGGCATGGACGTCCGTATCGCCCCGGCGCCCCGAGCGGGCGACCCCGCATGACCCCCGAGCCCGTGGCGGCCACCCCGACCCGCAGACGGGCCGCCTACTGGCACACCGCGCTCACCCTCACCGTCCTCGTCGCCGCGATCTGGCTGGCCCAGCGGCACTGGCCCATGCTGGAGACCGGAGCGGTGCGGCTCGCCGTCGCCGATCAGGGGTGGCTGCTGGTGGCCGGGATCGCCGCGATCGGTACCTGGTTGTGCGCCGCGCTCGCCCAGCAGGGCGCCGTGCCCGAGCGGTTGCCCCAAGGGCGGCTCGTCGCCGCGCAGTTCGCCGCCTCCGCCGCCAACCATGTGCTGCCCGCCGGACTCGGCGCGGGCGCGGTGAACCTGCGCTTCCTCATGCGCTGCGGACTGTCGGCCGCCCGCGCGGCCACCGGCGTGGCCGTCAAGGGCACCGCCGGTGTGATCGGCCGCGCCGCCCTCATCGCCTCGCTCGCCGTCGCCTGCCCGGGCGTGCTGCGCGTTCCGGAGGTGTCGCCGGTCTTCATGCTCGCCACAGCCGTCGCCACCGTCGCCATCGCGCTGCCGGCCGCCCTGTTCCGGCAGCGCTGCCGACGAGTCCTCGGCACGGCCCTCGCCGACATCAGGGCCGTCCATGCCCGGCCGCGGCGGGCGGTGGCGTTGTGGGGTGGCTCGCTCGCCTTCGCCCTACTGCATTGTGCGGTGCTGATCGCCGTGACCCAGGCCGTTGCCCTGCCGCTGCCGCCCCTGCGGGTGGCGTTGCTCTACCTCGCCGCCAGCAGTGCCGCCGCGCTGCTGCCCACGCCCGGTGGCCTCGGTTCCCTCGACGCGGCCCTCGCGCTCGCGCTCACCGGGGCCGGGGCGCCCGCCGCCGGGGCCGCCTCCGCCGTACTCGGATACCGGCTGCTGACCGTGTGGCTGCCATTGCTGCCGGGGCTGTTGGTGCTCGGGGTGCTGATCCGGCGCAAGGCCCTGTGACCCGGGCGGAGTTTCCGGCGTGCGGGGTTCAGGTAGGACTTCGGTTGTCGGTCCGCAGGCGAGGGGGAGTGTCATGACGCAGGGCGAGTACGGCGGGGGACTGGGTGAGGAGTTCTTCACCCCGGGGTCGTCCTCCTTCACGGAGTTCCTCGCGGTCCATCGCCCCGAGTTGTTGAGCACGCGCCGTGTCTTGCCGGACGGCGTCCGGGCCGCCCCCGACCAGGTGCCGCACGGCACCACCGTGCTCGCGCTCGCCTACCGCGACGGCGTGCTGATCGCCGGGGACCGGCGGGCCACCATGGGCAACCTCATCGCCCAGCGCGACCTGGAGAAGGTGCACCCGGCGGACGACCTCAGCGCAGTCGCCTTCGCCGGTACCGTCGGGCTCGCTCTCGACATGGTGAAGCTCTACCAGGTGGAGCTCACCCACTTCGAGAAGATCGAGGGCACGCCGATGACCCTCAACGCCAAGGCGCGCCGACTGGCCGGCATGATCCGCGACAACCTCGGCCAGGCCATGCAGGGACTCGCCGTCGTCCCGCTCCTCACCGGCTACGACCCGTCGAAGCCGGAGGGAGAGCGGGGGCGCATCTTCAGCTTCGATGTCGCGGGGGGACTGTACGAGAAGCAGGACTTCCACGCCGAGGGGTCCGGATCCCCTTATGCGCGGGGCGCGTTGAAGAAGCTGTTCCACCGGGGCATGTCCCGCCGCGAGGCGGCCTTGGCGGCGCTCCAGGCGCTCTACGACGCGGCCGACGACGACTCCGCGACCGGCGGCCCGGACATCAACCGCCGTATCTTTCCCATCGTTTCGGTCATCACGGAGGACGGGTTCGAGCGGCTGCCCGAGTCCGAGACGGAGGAGCTGAGCCGGGAGATGGTCGAGCAGCGCAGAAGCCGTCCGGACGGGCCGACCGCCATCCCGTGAGATCAGCCCTGCGGGATCAACTCCTTGTTCCACTTGGCCAGTTGCTTGACCGGATCGCCGGTGTACGACCACGGTGTGCGGGTCGCCCGTCGGCCCGTCATCCGCAGCAGCGCGGCGCCGATGTCGGTGAGCCCGGCGAGACAGGCGGCATGGGTGAGGTAGTGCAGGTCGCGCAGTTCGCCGGGGGCGACAGCGCTCCCGGCGCGGCCCACGATCCAGCGCTGCCAGGTCCGCCGTACGTCTCCGATCGCGCCGTCGTGGTCCCAGTGCTGGCCGAGCCCCATGGCGGCCGACTGGCCTCGGGCCGCGTCCAGGGCGTAGCGGTACTCCTCGACGCGGGCGTACTGGACCAGGACCGGCAGCGGGCAGCCCGGCGGTGCCACACCGGCGGCGTCGCGCGCGAAGTCGTACATCAGGCCGTGCGTGCCGTGCCAGCGCGCCGAGTAGTAGTGAAGCACCTGGAGGTGCCCTTCCACGCTGAACGGGTCGCGCCGGTGCAACTCGTCCCACCAGCGCGCCAGTTCCTGCCGCCGGACCCCGGACGGGTACAGGCGTGCCACCGAGATCAGCGAGATCCACGGCGTGGGATCGTCGACGTACGCCTCGGCGGCCCGCAGACATGCCAGTACGGCGGTGTCGATGCGCCGCTGGTCGATGGGTACGCCCCGGCCCGCGGTGATGGCCAGGTTGAACGCCCGGGCCGTCTCGGTGGCCGCCCGCAGCACCATCGCGTCGGCGCTGTTCGGCTCGGCGGCCAGCCAGGACTCCATCGTCGAACTGCCCGCGCAGGCCTGGGCCAGCATCCGCACCCGGTGGCCTCGGGAGAGCCAGTCGGGTCCGGTGATCCGCAGCAGATCGCGCAGTCCCTGCCAGCGTCCGATGACGATGTCCTGGCGGGCGGAGGTCAGGGGCGCGTCTCCGCAGTCGGGGTCGAAGTCGGGGGTGAATCGGTCTCGCGCCATCGCGGGCCCCTCAGAAGTCGGTGGGGAGGCCCTCGTGGACGCGGACGTGCTCGGGCGGGTGGCCCGCGGGGACGTAGTCGGACTCGATCGTGTGGGTGGCGTCCAGTTTCGCGGGCCGGTAGTAGTCGCTGCCCTGGCGCCAGTACCAGAGCATCGGGACCACTCCCGCGGCCAGTCCGCCGACGCCGATCGCGATCGCGGCCGGATCCAGTTCGCCGAGCGACTCCACGAACACCCAGAACATGAACAGGGCGCCGAACAGCGGCCACAGCCCGCCGAAGACGAAGTTGGCCGGGGACTTCAGCAGCATCTTGCGGTACGCGACCACGACCGCGAGGCCGGTCAGGCCGTAGTAGACGGCGATCTGCAGGCCGATCGCCGAGATGGCGTCGGAGAGGATCTCGCCGACCGAGCCGAGCGCGTTGGAGGCGACGAACATCGCCAGCGCCACCGCGCCCACCACGGCGATGGCCACCCACGGCGTGTTCCAGGTGTGGTGCACCTTGCCCAGTGCGGCGGGCATCGTGCGGTCGCGGCCCATCGCGAACAGGGAGCGGGTGACCTGGATGAGCGTGGTCTCCAAAGTGGCGACGGTGGAGAGCATCACCGCGACGATCAGCAGCTTGCCGCCCCAGCCGGGCCAGATCTCCTCGCCGAGGACGGCCAGCACATTGGCCTCGTTGGCGTGGATCTGGCCCGAGGAGAGGATGATGTTCACCGCGATCGTGAACACCTCGAACAGCAGGAAGACGACCCCGACCCCGATCAGGCCCGCGAGACCCGCCGTACGGCGGCTGTTGCGGGTCTCCTCGCTGAGGTTGCCGGTGACGTCCCAGCCCCAGTAGTAGAACGCGGCGATCAGCGCGCCCGAGGCGAAGCCCGACACGCCGTCGAACTGGCCGAAACCGAGCCAGGACCAGTCGAAGACGCGGGCGTTGTCCGTGTGGAAGACGGCGAGCACCGCGAACAGCGCGAGCAGGGCGAGTTCGACCCCGGACATGATGATCTGCGCGCGGACGGTGAGCCGGGCGCCGCCCAGCACCACCAGCAGCATGAGCAGGAACCAGGCCGCGCCCACCACGGTGGACAGCGCGGTGTTCTCGGCGAGTTCCTCGTCGAACAGGGCGAGCGTCATCGAGCCGGCGGGCAGCGAACCGGCCACCATGAAGATGGTCGCCGACACCACCAGCGCCCAGCCGCTGAGAAAGCCCAGAAAAGGATGGAGAGTTCGGCCGACCCAGGAGTAACTGGCGCCCGCGTTCACATCGATGCGGCCGAGGTAGCTGTACGCCAGGGCGATGCCGAGCATGGGTATCGCGCAGTACAGCAGCGCGGCCGGACTGGCCGTCCCCACCGCGCCGACGAGGACCGCGGTGGTGGCTGCGAGCGAGTACGCCGGAGCGCTGCCCGCGACCGCCATCACCACCGTGTCGAACGTACCGAGGGCTCCTGCCTGAAGTCCTCTGCCCCTGTTGATGCTCATGGCCTGTGCTGCTTTCCGTCGTGCACGTCGCCAGGACACCGACGGGGGCCTGGACGGCGTAAAGGGGGTGGGGGGTTGCACCCGCCTCGGGTCGTGGAGGGATGGCCTCGGGCCCGGAGCGGCGAAAAGTGTTGAGGTGCGGTCGGGGTCGTGCAGCCGCAGAGTCGGCATACGATCACACCGCGTGTGCACGTGATGAGTGATGATAGCCCTACCCGCCGTCTGCTCAAGACGGAGCCGGAATTTGGTGGCCGGGCGGGGCGAAACGCTGTTCGGACCAGGCCTGTTGCGCGGGCGGCCTGACGGAGCGGAATATTCCGTCAGGCGGCGCGCTCCCGGTTCGCGGCTAGTCGTCCATCCGGTCGACCTGCCGGAGGCGGTTGGTCGCGTCCAGGGCGGCGACCTTGTAGGACTCCGCGAGCGTCGGATAGTTGAACACCGCGTCGACCAGATAGTCGACGGTGCCGCCGCAGCCCATCACCGACTGACCGATGTGGATGAGCTCGGTCGCCCCGGAGCCGAAGCAGTGCACGCCGAGCAGGGTGCGGTCCTCGGGCGAGACCAGCAGCTTCAGCATGCCGTGCGAGTCACCGATGATCTGCCCGCGGGCCAGCTCCCGGTAGCGGGAGATCCCGACCTCGAACGGCACCCGGTCCTCGGTGAGCTGGTCCTCGCTGCGGCCGACGAAGCTGATCTCCGGGATGGTGTAGATGCCGATCGGCTGGAGGTGGTGCATCCGGCCGACGGGCTCCCCGAAGGCGTGGTACGCGGCCGTACGGCCCTGCTCCATGGAGGTCGCCGCGAGCGCCGGGTAGCCGATCACGTCGCCGACGGCGTAGATGTGGGGCACCTCGGTGCGGTAGTGCTCGTCGACCGCGATCCGGCCCCGTGGGTCGGCGGAGAGCCCCGCCTTGTCGAGGTCGAGTTCGTCGGTGAGGCCCTGCCGGCCCGCCGAGTACATCACCGCGTCGGCGGGGATCTTCTTGCCGCTCTCCAGGACGGTGAGCGTGCCCCGGGGGTGCCGCTCCACCGCGGCGACCGTCTCCCCGAAGCGGAACGTCACCGCCAGGTCCCGAAGGTGGTACTTGAGCGACTCGACGACCTCGACATCGCACATGTCGAGCATCCCGGCGCGCTTCTCCACCACGGTGATCTTGCTGCCGAGCGCCGCGAACATGGAGGCGTACTCCATGCCGATGACCCCCGCGCCGACGATGACCATCGAACGCGGCACCCGTTCCAGGGCGAGGACATTGTCCGAGTCCATGATGGTCCGCCCGTCGAACTCGACGCTGGCGGGCCGCGCGGGCCGGGTGCCGGTGGCGATGACGATGTGCTCGGCGCTGATCAGCCGTTCATGTCCGGTGACCTCGCGCAGGGCGACGGTGTGGTCGTCGACGAACCGGCCGGTGCCGGCGAACAGGGCGACGTGATTGCGGGAGAGCTGATTGCGGATGACGTCGACCTCGCGGCCCACCACGTGCTGGGTGCGCGAGATCAGGTCGGAGACGGTGATGTCCTCCTTCAGGCGGTAACTCTGGCCGTACAGATCGCGCTGGGTGAGACCGGTGAGGTACAGCACCGCCTCGCGCAAGGTCTTGGAGGGGATGGTGCCGGTATGGATGGAGACGCCGCCGACCATGTCGGGGCGGTCGATGACGGCCACCCGGCGGCCCAGCTTGGCCGCGGCGATGGCGGCCTTCTGGCCGCCCGGACCGGATCCGAGGACGAGCATGTCGAAGTCGGGCACCCTCAGGAGTCTGGCAGCCGGAAGACCATTTCCGAAAGGGCGGACGGCGAACACGCGCCAGGAGCAGGGCAGTTGGCGAGACCGGGTTATCCTGCTTCGTCGCGTAGACGTGCGGGGTCGAGGACGGTGATGCGGCCGCGGGCCAGGCGTAGCAGGCCGCGGTCGGCGAAGTCGCGCAGCACCTTGGTCGTGGTTTCGCGGGAGGTGCCGGCCAGGGCGGCGAGTTGTTCGTGCGTGAGCGCGATCTGGGGGTGGCGGGTGCCCGGACGGAGCCTCCCGGCGGCCGTCTCGGCGCGGGTGGCGAGGGTGGTCAGGGTGGTGGCGATCCGCTGCGGGACGGACTTGAACACGCTGTCGGACAAGCGCTGTTCGAGGTCGGCGAGGCGGCGGCCGAGGATCTCGGTGATCCGCGCGGCGATCCGGGCGTCGGACAGCAGGAACTTCCGCACATCGGCGCGGCTCATCACACAGACGGTGACGTCGTCGAGGGCCTCGGCGAAGTTGTCGTACATTCGTTGCCCGAGCAGGGCCATCTCGCCGAAGATCGTGCCGGGGCTGATGATCGCGCAGGTCAGGGCGCGGCCGTCGGCGGAGACGCGGAAGATGCGCACCCGGCCGCGCTTGAGGATGAACAGCACCTCGGACGGCTGGGCGGGGGAGTGCAGGATCTCCCCGGCCGCGTAGGTCTTCATCGGGGCCGCGGCGGCGATGGCGTCCATCTCCGGCTCCGACAGGTCGCGGAAGATGTCGACCTCGGAGATGCACCAGGTGCGGTCCGGATCTCCGCTCTCGCCGTCATGGTGGTCGATCATGCGATGGGTCTCCTCGCGTCGCCCGGGGGCCCACGGCGGGGGAGCGGCGCCCCACGCGGGGGCGGCCAGCACGCCGGTGCCCTCGGCCAGACAGTAGGGCACCGCGCCGCCGCCGGAGGTGCTGCCGCGCGGCGGAGCCTCCCCGAAGGGGATGACGGGCTGGTCGGCAGATGCGTCCGGCATCGGTGTCATCGCCGGGGCGCGCCCTCGGTGCCCTTGCCCGTCATCCGGGCGATGGAGGAGTAGGTCAGGCCGGCGAGCAGGCCGAAGACGAGGTGGGCGCCGAGGCTGGAGGCGGTGACGTCGTTCCACTCGAAGACCGGCATGCCCATGTTCGCCGGCATGATCCACAGGGCGCCGAGCACCCACCACCCGGCGCCGCAGGCCAGGCCGAGGACGACGGCGGGCGCCGTCTTCTGCGCGTACTGGCCCGGCAGGACGCCGAAGCCGATGCCGGCGAACAGGGCGATACCCAGGTGGATCAGCCAGCCGGCGAAGGCATTGGTGGAGCCGGGGAGGCCCGCGACCATGGTGATCATCACGTTGTCCGTCATCGGGCGGGACACCGACATCCAGATGTCCATCCCGACACCGCCGACAGCCCGGCCGCCGCGCCGTGGAGGGCGTGGACGGGGAGGGCGGCGGTGCGCGGGGAGACGTGCACGGTGGTGGCCATGATGGTGAAGTCCTCTCCTTGCCGGTCGTGCTGCTTTCGCTTGTGACGCTAGGGCGGACGACCGGCGCGGGTATGTGAGCGCGCTTACGTACCCGCCGGTAGCGGCGCAGGTCGTCAGGCCGCCTTCTCGGCGATCAGCAGCGCGTAGCCGAGCGTCTTGTCGGCGACGGCCGTACGCGCTGCCGCGAGAACCGCGGGCGCGGCCTCCAGATCCACTCCGGCCTCGGCAAGCCGCCCGGCGGCGGTCATGCGCAGTAGGTTCAGCCGGGCTTCGATCTGGTCGATCATGCGGGTCATGGCCTGGTCGTGCCGCTCGGTGCGGAGGGTGCGCAGTCCGGCCGCGGCCAGGATCTCGGCGTACTCCTCCAAGGGGCGGGCGTCGGCGACGCAGGCGATGCTCGCGGCCAGGCCGGTCAGTTCGGGCGGGAGCCGGTCGGGGTCGGCGGTGACGTCGGTGATGCCGAGGCGCCCTCCCGGTTTGAGGACGCGGGCGAACTCGGCGGCGGCCCGGGCCTTGTCGGGGAAGGTGCACAGGGCGCACTCGCACACCACCGCGTCGAACACGGCCTCCGGGTAGGGCAGATGCTCGGCGTCCCCGGTCGTGAACACGGCTCGCTCGCCGAGCCCGGCGGCCTGGGCGGCGCCCTGGGCGAGGGCGGTGTTGGCCGGCGCGTAGTCCACACCGTCCACGCGCACACGACAGGCATCGGCGAGAAGCAGGGCGGTGGTGCCGCGACCTGAGGCCACATCGAGCACGCGGCGGCCCTCGGCCAGGCTCAGGCCGTCGGCGAGGCGCCGGGTCAGGGCCGTACCGCCGGGATGGTAGGAGTCGCCCAGCAGCAGCGCGACCACGTCGGAGGAGTACGCGGCGGCGCAGCAGGCTTTGAGCTCGTCGCCGGGCGGGCCGGACGGGATCGTGTTGCGGTCGGTCATCGCGTCTCCTCCTCGACGGCGGTCTTGGAGCCGTACGGGGTGGTGGTGAGCCGGTCGGCCAGCGGCAACGCGTTCGGCGCGACCGAGGCGATGGGCACGCCGGACATCTCGGCGCGGACCTGCTCGCGGTAGCCGACGGAGTTGTACGCGCAGAAGGGGATGAGCCGCCCGTCGGGGGTGATCTCCTCGACGCAGCACTTCATCAGCTGCTTGACGTTGAGGGTGTAGGGGTCCTGGAAGTCCTGCACGACGATCATGAACGCCTTCTCGTTCAGCTCCTTCACGGCCCGGGGCAGGTCGATGCCGCAGGCTCCCCCGCTGCCGAAAGCGTGGGAGGTACCCCCAGCGCAGTCCAGGGCTTCGGCTGTGGCCCGCAGTTTCTCCTCGGTGGTCTGCGTTCCCATGAACGCGGACGCCGACCAGAGTTTCTCCAGGGCCTCGCGGATGCCGGTGTCGGGCATGACGCGGTTGGTGACGTAGTCGAGGTGATCCTCGACGTTCAGCAACCTGGGGATCGGCACGACGGTGCGGTTGCCCGGTTCGCCGTCGACCAGGACGTAGGTGATGGAGCGGCAGGTGGGGAAGCAGCACGGTACGGGGAAGAAGTCGCCCTTCTGGAACCAGCCCGGCCGCTGCTCGTTGATGAGCCGGATGACATCGGGGTTGGTGAGCCGGTTCAGCGGGTCGAAGGGCACGTGCCGGCCGGAGTGGGTGACCGGCTGGAACGCCACCGAGCGGACCGCGGGGTGGTCGATGCCGTACTCGATGATCGTCCCGAGTTCGTGCTCGTTCAGGCCGCGTTCGACGGCCGCGACCAGGGTGACGGTCAGCCCGGCCTCGGCGCAGTTGTCCAGGGCCCGCTGCTTGAGCGTACGAAGGTCACGTCCCCGGATCTCCAGATGGGTGCGCTCGTCGAAGCCGTCGAACTGGAGGTAGATGTTGACCGACTTGCCCGGCACCTGGTTGCGCTTGCCGAGTTCGGCGACGAAGTTCGTGTCGGCGGCCAGGCGGATGCCGTTGGTGTTGAGGTTGACGTTCTCGATGGGGCGGGCCTGGGCGAGGTCGATGAAGTCGAGGATGTGCTTGTGGATGGTGGGCTCCCCGCCGGAGAACATCACCACCTCTGCCTCGCCCTCCGAGGCGACGAAGGCATCCAGCATCCGCTCGCACTGCTCGTGCGTGATGGAGTAGCCGTCGGGCTGGTGGCCGGAGTCGGCGAAGCAGATCGGGCAGTCCAGGTTGCAGCCGGTGTTGACCTCGATGATCCCGAGACAGGCGTGCTGCTTGTGCTCCGGGCACAGCCCGCAGTCGCTGGGGCAGCCGTCCCGTACCTCGGTCTGGAAGGCGAGCGGGACGGTGCCGGGCTTGTTGAAGCGCGCGGAGGACACATACTCCTCGGCGTCCCCGTACACCAGCGCCTCGAACTCGCCGTGCTCGCGGCAGCGTTTACGCAGATAGACCTTGTCCTCACGGATGTTGACCTGCGCGTCGACGGGCGCCTTGCACATCGGGCAGATGGACTTGGTGAACTCCACGAACACCTCGTCCCTCTCCTGCTTGCGGCGGGGCGCCGGTGCCTGGTTCATGGGGAACTCCCCTTCCGTGGGGTGGTTTTGGGGCGGTCACCGGATGCCGTGGTCCGCGGGAGCCGGGGTGTGCGGTGTGTCCGCGTGCGTACGCCTGGACGGGCACCGTCCACACCAGCGACACCGCGATCCATCGCCGTGTACACCGGGCCCAGCACGATCCTCAGCACCATGAGGCGAAGCTACGACCCCGCGCGGCGCGGGAACTGTAAGCGCGCTCACCGAAACGCGCGCGGCGGCGTCATCCGGCGGATCATCATCAGCCGGGCGGCATCGGCCTCGGTGCAGAGGGGATGACGAGGCCGGTCTCCACGTTGTACTCACCGACGGCCACTGACCGGTCACGCGAGCGCCGCGCGCCGCTCCGCCTCCTGCTTCACCGAAGCCAGCGACGAGGCGACCGTCGCCTCCCAGCGGGCGGCCACCGCCGTGCCCCACCACTGCCCGGCCCGCCACAGGTCGGTGCCCAACTCGCCCTCGTACACCAGCCGCGTCCCCGCAGCGGTCTCCTCCAGGACGAAGGACTCGGTGACGTGCGGCACCGGGCCGCGCACCAGACGGAAGTCGATCCGCGCGGGCCGGGTGAAGCGCACCGTCTCCACCGTCACCGCTGTGAGCCGCCCGCCGGCGATGGGTGTGCAGTGCTCGGCCAGCACCATGTCAGTGCCGCGTTCCAGCACCCGCAGCTTCTCGCGCATCGCCCGCGGCGTACGGCCCAGATACGGTCCGGCCACCACGTCGAACACCGTCTCACGCGGAGCCGCGATATCGACGGTCTGCGGGCCCAAGGGCCGGGTCCGGCGGCCCACGCCGACATCGACCGGTACGGCTCCGGTCACCAGCCCCAGGTACGCGGCGGTCAGCGCACCCCCCGCACCCGCGGCCCATGCCGCCACGCGCGCGGTGCCGTTCCACCCGGCGCGCATCATGACCGGCCGCCTCCGACGAGATGTTCAGGGTCCATACAGCGACGCTAGAACATCGGCCGTCGGACCGACGGTGACCGCGCTTGCACTTCGCCGCTGATCTCATGACGTCCCCGGCTCGGCCGAGTGCAGAGGCTCATATATCGTCTGCCGATATCGGAGTCCGTTAGGCGCGGCTGTGCCGCCGAGGGAGTGGTCCATGAGCAACCCAGCTACCGCCGCCGGCGCCTCCGGACAGCTGCGGCGGCGCCTCGGCGTGCTGGACGCGGTCCTGATCGGCCTGGGGTCGATGATCGGCGCCGGGATCTTCGCCGCCCTCGCGCCGGCCGCTCGTGCCGCCGGATCTGGGCTGCTGATCGGCCTGGCGCTGGCCGCCGTGGTGGCGTACTGCAATGCCACCTCTTCCGCGCGGCTCGCGGCCCGCTACCCCGCCTCCGGCGGCACCTATGTCTACGGCCGCGAACGGCTCGGGGACTTCTGGGGGTATCTCGCCGGGTGGGGGTTCGTGGTCGGCAAGACCGCCTCGTGCGCGGCGATGGCCCTGACGGTCGGCACGTACGTGTGGCCCG
Organism: Streptomyces cupreus; assembly: GCF_014257025.1. Classification (GTDB taxonomy): domain Bacteria; phylum Actinomycetota; class Actinomycetes; order Streptomycetales; family Streptomycetaceae; genus Streptomyces; species Streptomyces cupreus. The sequence continues at coordinate 44,796 of NZ_JACMSF010000037.1, read as the reverse complement.
GGCAGGCCCACGCCGTCGCGGTCGCCGCGGTGGTGGCGCTGACGGTGGTGAACTACGCCGGGGTGCAGAAGTCCGCGCTGCTCACCCGCGTGATCGTGGCGGTGGTCCTGGCGGTGCTCGCCGCCGTGGCGGTCGCCGCGCTCACCTCCTCCGCGTCGGACGCGGCCCGGCTGGACGTCGGCTCGGACGCCACCTTCGGCGGGGTGCTCCAGGCGGCGGGCCTGCTGTTCTTCGCCTTCGCCGGATACGCCCGCATCGCCACCCTGGGCGAGGAGGTCCGCGACCCGCGGCGCACGATCCCCCGGAGCATCTCCATCGCCCTCGGCATCACCCTGGTCGTCTACGTCCTCGTCGCGGTCGCCGTCCTGACGGTTCTGGGCCCGAACGGCCTGGGGGAGGCGACCGCGCCGCTGTCGGACGCCGTCCGGGCGGCGGGCGCCGACTGGCTGGTGCCGGTGGTCCGCGTCGGGGCCGCGGTGGCCGCGCTCGGCTCCCTGCTCGCGCTGATCCTCGGCGTCTCCCGCACCACCTTCGCCATGGCCCGCGACCGGCACCTGCCTCACGGACTGGCCGTCGTCCACCCGAAGTTCCAGGTCCCGCACCGCGCCGAGCTCCTCGTCGGCGTCGTTGTCGCCGTCCTCGCCGCGACCGTCGACGTGCGCGGTGCGATCGGCTTCTCCTCGTTCGGCGTGCTGGCCTACTACGCCATCGCCAACGCCTCCGCCTTCACCCTCACCCCGGCCGAGGGCCGCCCGCCCCGGATCATCCCCGTCCTCGGGCTCGCGGGCTGCCTGGTCCTGGCCTTCGCCCTGCCGCTGACGTCGGTGGTCTCGGGTGCCGCCGTACTCGCCCTGGGCGCCGGGGCGTACGGCGTCCGCCGAGCGGTCGCCGCCCGCGGGGCGTAGTCCTGCGCGCCGCGCCCGGGCGGCGGGAATCCGCTTCTGCCCCACGCATCCAGAAGTTCCGGCCTCCGGTCCCTGGACGCCCGTCTGTATCGCGCCGACACGGTGGCCGGGGCCCGGATTCCGGCCGCCCACAGGTGACCCTGTATCAGTCGGTGTCGTCGCCCAGGACTTCGCGGGCCAGTTCCCTCAAAGCCCGCCGGTCCTCGGCCAGGGCCCGCTTTCCGGCCTCGGTCGCCTTGTAGACGCGGCGGGTGCGGCCGTCGACCACTTGCTGCTCGGAGACCAGCAATCCGTCGGCCTCCAGCCGGTGCAGCGTCGGGTACAGGGTGCCGGGGCTGATCTGGTAGCCATGGCGGGCGAGTTCCTCGGTCATCCACGCGCCGTGGATCTCCTCCTCGGCCGCGTGATGCAGGATGTGCAGCCGCACCGCGCCCCGCTGGAACTCCCGCACCGTGGCCCACCTCCGGCAGTGACGAAACCGATATCGGCATCCGATCCTACGCCGCCGCGCCGCCCACGGGCCCCGCTGTCGCCGAGCCGCTGGGTACCGACTTGTCTGCCGCCCGGGGGTTTGAGCAGGAGGCGATGAGCGCGGCGATGAGGGAGGTGGCGGCTAGCAGGCCGAAGAGGTGCGGGTAGCCGCCGAGGCGGGGCGCGAGGGCGGCGCCGGCGAAGGGAGCCAGTGCGGCGGCGGTGGTTGCCGGGGCCGCGAGGAGGCCGGAGAGGCGGCCGTAGTGGGCAGGGCCCCAGCGGTCGGTGATGGCGGTGGCGTGGAGCAGGGTGAGGTTGCCCCGCACCATGCCGGCCACGATCGAGAGGGCGATCAGCAGGACGTACGGGCCTGGGATCAGGGCGAAGGCGGCGGTGGTGAGACCGCCCAGGGCGATGAGGACCGTGGTGCGTCCGGTCACGGTGGTGCGACGGGCGAGCCCGGCGTACAGGATGCGGCCGAGGGTCTGTCCGGCTCCGCCGAGGCCGAGCACCCAGGCGGCCTGGGCCGTCGAGTAGCCGCGTTCGAGCAGCAGCGGGACCAGGGCCACGACCACGGCGTACATCGCGAACGCCGACAGGGTGAACGCGGCGGCGAGGAACCAGAACGGGCGGCTTCTGGCCACGGGCGTCACGCCGTCCGCGGTGTTCGGCGCGGCAGCTGGAGCCGCGGGCCAGGGCGCGCGCAGCGCCAGGGCGTGCGCGGGGATGGTCAGGGCGGCGAGCAGCCCGGCGAGTGCCAGGTAGGTCTGTCGCCAGGACAGGTGATCGACAAGGAATGCGGTCAGAGGTGCGAAGACGGTGGAGGCGAGTCCGCCGGCGAGGGTGACGATGGTCAGCGCACGGACGTGGTCGGGGGCCCACCAGCGGGTGAGGGCGGCGAAGGCGGGCTGATAGAAGGTGGTCGCCATCGCGAGACCGGCGAGGGCCCAACCGGCGAAGAAGACAGGCACGTTGGGGGCCGCGGCCACGAGCAGCAGGCTCACCGTGCCGAGGACGGAACCGGTGGTCATGACGGCGCGCGGGCCGCGCCGGTCCAGGATCCGGCCGACGCGGATCCCGGCGAGGGCGGAGACGACGAGGGCGAGGGAGAAGGCCGCGGTGGTCGTGCCCGCGTCCCATCCCGTCGCGTGCGTGATCTCGGGATTCAGCACGGGAAACGCGTAGTAGACGATGCCCCAGCTGCTGATCTGCGTCAGACAGAGCGCCACCAGGGCGGCGCGGGGCCGCGACCGATCCCCCGATCCGGTCGCGGCCCCGCCCCCGCGGGTGTTGAGCTCGGTCACGAGCCGCAGCAGCCGCCTGCCGGAGCCTCCTCGGACCTGACCCCGGCGGCCACCGTCGCCGGTGCACCGAGCTGGAGGAGCTGGGGCGCCGGGGCGCAGCAGCCGCCGCCGGACTGGTCGGCTTCGGGCGCGTCGAACAGGCCGGCGCCTCCGCACACCCCGGTCTCGGGGAGGGTGAGCTCGACGCGGTCGGCGGAGTCGAGGTCTCCCGCGATCGCGGCGACGACGGAGCGGACCTGCTCGTAGCCGGTCATGGCCAGGAACGTGGGGGCGCGGCCGTAGGACTTCATACCGACCAGATAGACGCCCTGTTCCGGGTGGGCGAGCTCGCGGTGGCCGTGGGGGTAGACGGTGCCGCAGGAGTGCTGGTTGGGGTCGATCAGCGGGGCGAGGTCGACCGGGGCCTGCAGGCGCTCGTCGAGGCCGAGCCGAATCTCGGAGAGGAACGAGAGGTCCGGGCGGAAGCCGGTCAGCACGATCACCTCGTCGACCGGGTCGAGGCGGCGGCCGTCCTCGCCGGCCAGCACCAGGCGGCCGTCGGCGTCGCGCTCGACCGTCTCCGTACGGAAGCCGGTGACCGCGTCCGCATACCCCTCGTCGACGGCGGCCTTGGCCGCCAGGCCGAGGGCGCCGCGCGCGGGCAGCTGGTCGGCTGCTCCGCCGCCGAAGGTGGAGCCCGAGAGGCCGCGGCGCAGGATCCACACCGCCTTCGTCCCGGCGCCGTCCTCGGCCTTGGCCAGGTCGGCGAGGTAGGCGAGCGCGGTGAAGGCGGAGGCGCCCGAGCCGATGACGGCGGTACGCCTGGCTGCGTACCGGGCCCGTACGGCGGGGTCCTTGAGGTCGGGGACGCGGTAGCTGACGCGGTCGGCCGCCGCCTTCTCGCCGAGGGCGGGAAGACCACTGCTCCCGGCCGGGCCGGGGGTGGTCCAGGTGCCGGAGGCGTCGATCACCGCGCGGGCGAACAGCCGCTCCTCGCGGCCGTCGGCGTGGGTTACGTGGACGACGAAGGGCTGGGTCTCGCGGTCGGCGTCCACGATCCGGTCCCGGCCGGTCCGGGAGACGCCGGTCACCCGGGCGCCGAAGCGCACGCGCTCGCCGAGGACCTCGGCCAGCGGCTGAAGGTACCGCTCGGCCCAGTCGCCGCCGGACGGGTAGGTCGCGGGGTCCGGCTTCACCCACCCGGTCGGGGCGAGCAGCTTCTCGGCCGCGGGGTCGGTGACTTCGCCCCAGGTGGAGAACAGACGTACGTGCGACCACTCGCGCACCGCGGCGCCGGCGGTCTCTCCTGCCTCCAGGACCAGTGGCTCCAGGCCGCGTTCGACCAGGTGGGAGGCGGCGGCCAGACCGGTGGGACCGGCTCCGACGACCACGACGGGCAGCTGGTCGGTGGCAGTGGCGTTCACGGCGATTCCCCTTTGTTTCGACGTTTGTCGATGCCTTGCCGCCAGCATGGCACCTGATTCGATAAGCGTCAACATAGACATTCGTCGAAGTGGACGGCATGATGGATGTATGCCGAACACGAAGGTGCTGCCGCTGCTCGAACCCTCCGTCGACGAGGGTGTGGTGCCGTGCTGCCCGCCGCTGACCGAGCGGCCGTTCACCGCCGAGGAGGCCGAGACGGCCGCGCGGATGTTCAAGGCGCTCGGGGACCCGGTGCGGCTGCGGCTGTTCTCGGCGGTCGCCTCGCACGAGGGCGGGGAGGCATGCGTGTGCGACATCTCCGATGTCGGCGTCTCGCAGCCGACCGTCTCCCACCATCTGAAGAAGCTCAAGGAGGCCGGGCTGCTGACCTCCGAGCGGCGCGGGACCTGGGTGTACTACCGGGTGACGCCGTCGGTCCTGGCCGCGATGGGGCAACTGCTCGCCATCCGGTAGCGGGCCTCGGCGGGTCGGGTCACGCGGGCCGTTCGGCCGTACCGCGCATGAAGATCACCGAGACCAGGGCGAGCCCCACCACGGCCCCGGCCGACTGGGCGCCGATGAACGCCGGGACGGAAGCCGGGGCGATCCCGGCGAAGGTGTCGGTGAAGGCCCGTCCGATCGTGACCGCGGGGTTGGCGAACGACGTGGACGAGGTGAACCAGTACGCCGCCCCGATGTACGAGGCCACCGCGACCGGCGCGAAGCGCAGCCGGTCCGTGCGCGCCAGGCCGAAGATGAGCAGGATCAGCCCGGCGGTCGCGACGACCTCGCCGAGCAGCAGGTTGCCCGCCGAGCGGTCGTGCGTGGACCACCGCACCAGCGGCTCGCCGAACATCGCGTCCGCCAGGATCGCACCCGCGACCGCTCCGACGATCTGCGCGGGGACGTAGGCCGCCGTCTCGCGGGTGGTGACGCCGCTGCCGCCCTCGCGGTGGGTGGTCCACCACTCGGCCAGGGTGACCGCCGGGTTGAAGTGGGCGCCGGAGACCGGGCCGAGCAGGGTGATCAGGACGCCGAGGCCGAAGACGGTGGCGATCGAGTTGGCCAGCAGTTGCAGGCCGACATCCTGGGTGAGGTCGGTGGCCTGGATGCCGGAGCCGACCACCACGGCGACCAGGGCCGCGGTGCCGACCAGCTCTGCGGCGGCGCTGGCGACCAGCGGGGTGCGCGGCGAGGTGGCGCCGGGGGTGGGCTGGGGAGCGCCGGCCGGTATGGGCTCGGCCGTGGGCTCGGTGGCGGTCACAGACGTCTCCTCGGGCAGGACAGGGGCACCGGCGGGGTGCGGATCAGGGGCAGGACCGCTTGCTGTCGGCGTTGGCGCGGGCGGTTTCGGCGAGCGCGGCGAACTGGCCGACGACGGTCTCGATGACCTCCGGGCGCAGCCGATAGTAGGTGAACCTGCCGCACGGCTCCGTCTCCACGACCCCGGCCTCCCGCAGCACCTTCAGGTGGTTGGACAGGTTCGTCTGCTTCGCACCCGTCTCCTCCACGAGATGGGTGGTGCACAGCGTCTCCTGTGCGAGGAGAGTCACGATCTGGAGCCTGAGCGGGTCGGCCAGCACCCGGATCAGATCAGTGTCGACTGACGTCAGCATGGGCTGATACTGTCACATCACCAGGGGCTGATACCAGCCCGGGATGATCTGTCGGCCCGTCGAAGGGGTCCCGTCGAAAGGGTCTCCCATGCCCGCCTCCCCGCCTCCCGTCCTGCCCGATGAACGTCTGGCCGCCGGTGCGGCCCGGCTCGCCATCCGGCACACCGGCCGGTTCGCGCCCGAGACCGTGCAGCGGCTGCTCACCGACTCCTATCTGCGCCTGGCCGCGCCCGCGCAGGTGCGCACCCACCTGGTCGTGCTCGCCGAGCGCTTCGCCGCCGAGCGGCTCGACGCCCTCGCGCACGTCGAGGGCGCCCCGGGCTCCGGCCTGCCGCGAGTGCTGTTCGTGTGCAGCCACAACGCCGGACGCTCCCAACTCGCCGCGGCCCTCCTGGCCCACCGGGCGGCCGGTCGGGTCGCCGTATCCTCGGCGGGCACGCACCCGGCCGGTGAGGTCGAGCCCTTCGTCGCCGAGGTTCTCACCGAGGCGGGCGCCGACGTGGCCGACGCTTTCCCCAAGCCGCTGACCGACGAGGTCGTCAGGGCCGCCGACATCGTCATCACCATGGGCTGCGGCGACGCCTGCCCGATCGTGCCGGGCCGCCGCTACCTCGACTGGCCCGTCCCCGATCCGGACGGCGCCCCCATAGCCGTCGTACGGGCCATCCGTGACGACATCGACACCCGCATCACCGACCTGCTGGCCTCCCTGCCCGCCTGAACCACCCGCACCCTCGCGGTCCGATCCGCTTCACGAAAGTAGAACCCATGTCTGCCGCCCCGCTCGCCTCCGTGCTGTTCGTCTGCGTCCACAACGCCGGCCGCTCCCAGATGGCCGCCGGATTCCTCACCCACCTCGCGGGCGACCGGATCGAGGTCCGCTCCGCCGGCTCCCTGCCCGCCGACCAGGTCAACCCGGCCGCCGTCGAGGCGATGCAGGAAGTCGGCGTCGACATCGCCGACCAGAAGCCGAAGATCCTCACCACCGAGGCCATCCAGGCGTCCGACTACGTCATCACCATGGGCTGCGGCGACGCCTGCCCGATCTTCCCCGGCAAGAAGTACCTCGACTGGGCGCTGGAGGACCCGGCCGGCAAGGGTGTCGAGTCCGTCCGTCCGATCCGCGACGAGATCAGGACCCGCATCGAGGCACTGATCGCGGAGATCGACGCCGAGCAGCAGGCGTGAATCCCGTGACCACCAGCAACGACGTGCAGGAGATCATCGGCTCCGGCCCCGCCGGATAGCCGGAGAACTTCCCCGGCTTTCCCGGCGGTGTCGACGGGCCGGTGCTTGCCATCACGGCCGACGGAACGGTCGCGGCCGCGGCCCCGGACGCCGAACGCTGCCTCCCCGCACGGACGTCACCCGAGCCGGGCCCGCCGCGGTCCGGCCCGACGACGAGCCCTGGCAGTCCGGTGGCGTGACAATGCCGGTATGGGTGCTCAACTCGGTGACGCGAGCGCGCCCGCCCGGCTGGCCGGACCTGACGAGGCGATCGGCCGGGACGAATTGGCGCTCGCCACCAGAAACCACGGGCTGCCACTGGAAGCCCTGCGCTACGACCTCAGCCCGCCGGGGCTGCACTACGTCCTGACGCACTACGACATTCCCTACGTGCCGGACGACACCCACTGGTATCTCACCCTCGTCGGCAGTGTCCGCAGCCCGCTCCGCCTCGACCTCGCTGACCTGAGGGCGTTCCCGCAGGTCACCACGCGTGTCACGCTGGAGTGCGCGGGGAACGGGCGGGCCCTGCTCGCGCCCCGTCCGGTCAGTCAGCCCTGGCTCGTCGAGGCGGTCGGAACCGCCGAGTGGACCGGCGTGCCGCTGCGGCTGCTGCTGGGCGAGGCCGGGGTCGAGGGCGGCGCCGTCGAGGTGGTGTTCACCGGTGCCGACCATGGCGTGGAGCGCGGTGTCGAGCAGGACTATCAGCGCGCCCTGCCCCTGGACGTGGCGCTGGGCACCGAACCCGAGGTGCTGGTCGCGTACGCGATGAACGGCGCCCCGCTGCCGCCGCAGCACGGGCGGCCCCTGCGCCTGGTCGTTCCCGGCTGGTACGGCATGGCCCAGGTGAAGTGGTTGCGGGAAGTCCGGGTCGTCGACGAGCCGTTCACGGGGTTCCAGCAGCGCGTGGCCTATCGGATACGGGAGCAGGCCGATGAGCAGGGCGTGCCCGTCACCCGGATCGCGCCACGGGCGCTGCTCATCCCGCCCGGGTTCCCGGACTTCATGTCCCGCACTCGGGTCGTTCCGCCGGGGCATGTGACGTTGGACGGCCGTGCCTGGTCCGGCTGGGCGCCCGTGACACGGGTCGAGGTCAGCGCGGACGGCGGGCGCAGCTGGCATGAGGCCGAGTTGGAGCCCGACGGCGGGCACCCGTGGGCATGGCGGCGCTGGCGGCTCGGATGGACCGCGACGCCGGGCGAGCATGAACTCAGCGCACGGGCCACGGACGCCGAAGGGCACACCCAGCCGCTCCAACAGCCGTGGAACCGCGGTGGGTTCGCCAACAATCTGGTCCAGCGGGTCCGGGTGGTGTGCCCGGACCCGGATGAGGTTCGGTGAGTGGCTGCCTCGCCGCTCAGGGGAGCATCTTGTCGAGGGCTGCGGGTCCCTCCGCCTCCAGCTTCCGCCTGGCCCATTCCAGATTGCGCGGGGTGATGTCCTTGCCCGAGGCAAGGACCAGGTCCTCCGGCGACACTTCGGTGCCGGTGCGGGTGTGGAGCAGGTCGTCCGGGGTGGCGCGGTCCTCGGACGGCCCGGACGCGGGCTGTGACGTCGGCATGATCTCTGCTCCTCCGGTCCGGATCGCTTGGTGCGGTCCCGGCGCTCTCGCGCAAAGGGTCTGATATCACCATTCAACGCCTTGGCGCGCCGTGCATCCGGAAGGAGCCTTCGAACTGGAAATGACGCGGTGATCGGATCGTCGTGTAATGGGGGCAAGCATGTCTCGGGCCGACGGAAAGACACCAAGTTCATGTCACCGACTCGCGAAAGCGAGGGGGGAGACGGCGGGGAACCGCCGGTACGGGGGCTGCGGCGCATCGGGGAAGCGTGCGCCCGGCACTTCGTGATCGTCATCATCGCCTGGCTGGTGGCCCTCGCCGCACTCCAGGTCCTGAACCACACCCACGGCGGCGAGTACTCCGACGACTTCTCGCTGCCCCAGTCACAGTCCCAGCAGGGCCTCGACGTGCTGAAGCAGCACGATCCCGCGGCCGGCGGCTACAGCAGCCAGATCGTCGTGCACGACGCGCAGAAGTCCCTGACCTCGCTGGACTCGCAGATGTCCACCACGGTCGGCGACCTCCAGAAACTGGACCACGTCCTCGCCGTCCAGAACCCGCTCACCAGCGCCTCCCCCAGCAGCCAGCAGCCGAACGTCGGCCCCCTGTCCTCCGACGGCAAGACCGGCTACATCACCGTCCGCTTCGACGTCCAGCCCTCCACCCTCAAGGACAGCTACCTCGACGGCGTGGACGACGCGGTGCAGCCGCTGCGCGGGGCCGGGGCACAGGTCGAGTACGGCGGGCCGCTCGGCGAACTGGCCCGGCCGCCCGCCGATGACCGGGTGAGCGAATTGATCGGTTTCGCGGTCGCGATCGTCGTTCTGCTCGTCGGCTTCGGCAGTGTGATCGCGGCCGGGATCCCCCTGGTGACCGCTTTGATCAGTGTGGTCGGCGGGCTCGCCTGTCTCGGTCTGCTCGCCGCCGCGTTCACCTTCGCCACCGTCTCCCCGACCCTGGCCACGATGATCGGGCTCGGCGTCGGCATCGACTACGCCCTGTTCCTGATCACCCGTCACCGGCAGAACCTCATGGACGGCGCCGACCCGGTCCGCGCCGCCGGACAGGCCGCCGCCACCAGCGGCCGGGCCGTCCTGGTCTCCGGCTGCACGGTGATCGTCGCCCTCGCCGGCCTGACCGCGTCCGGGGTGTCCTTCATCAGCAAACTCGGCCTCGCCGCGGGCGTGACGGTGGTGTCCGCGGTCGCGGGCGCCCTGACCCTCGTACCTGCCCTGCTCGGGCTGATCGGCACCCGGATCGACCGCTACCGGTTACGGCGGCCGGTCGCCGAGACCGACGCCGAACCGGGCGCCACCCCGCAGGGCACCTGGCACCGGTACGCGCAGCGCGTGGCCGGTCACCCACTGCGTTATCTGGCCGCCGGGGTCGCGACCGTCGCGGTCCTCGCCATCCCGGTCTTCTCCATCCAGCTCGGCCACATCGGCGACGGCGCCGACCCCACCTCCTTCACCGACCGGCGCGCCTACGACCTGATGACCGACTCCTTCGGCCCCGGCTCCAACGGCCCGCTCACCGTGGTGGTGGACCAGAGCAAGGTGCCGGACTCCCAGCGCTCCGACCTGTCCTCGAAGGTGCAGAAGAGCCTCGACGGAGTCTCCGGGTCCGCAGCCGTCACCCCGCTCACCCCGACGAAGGACGGGGACGTCCTGCTGTCCACCGTGTACTCCAAGACGTCCCCGCAGGACGCCGACACCACCGACCTGACCAACCGCCTGGTCGACGACACCCTGCCCGACGCGCTCTCCGGCACCGACGCCGAGGGCTATGTCACCGGCACGACCGCGGCCCAGGTCGACTTCCTCGACATCGTCTCCAGCCGATTGCCGCTGATCATCGGTGTGGTGGTCGCCCTGGCCTTCCTGATCATCCTGGCCGTCTTCCGCGGCCTGCTCGTCGCCCTGAAGGCGGCCGTCCTCAACGTCCTGTCGATCGCCGCCTCCTACGGCGTCGTCGTCGCCGTCTTCCAGTGGGGCTGGGGCGGCCCGGCGCTGGGCGTCAACGGCAAGGTGCCCATCGAGAGCTATGTGCCGATGATGATGTTCGCGATCATCTTCGGGCTCAGCATGGACTACGAGATCTTCCTTCTCTCCCGGGTGCACGAGGCCTGGCTGCGCACCCAGGACGCCAAGGCCTCCGTCGCCCACGCCCTGGAGATCACCGCCAGGGTCATCACCTGCGCCGCGCTGATCATGGTGAGCGTGTTCGCCGCATTCATCATCAGCGACAACGTCGTGGTCAAGATGCTCGGCCTGGGCCTCGCCGTGAGCGTATTGATCGACGCGACCGTCGTCCGACTGCTGATGGTGCCCGCGGTGATGACCCTGCTCGGGCGACACGCCTGGTGGACACCCCGTTGGCTGAACCGGATCCTCCCGCACATCGATGCCGAGGGGGAACACCAGCAGGCTGACCTCAGCTCTCGAACGGCGTGAGCGTCAGCCGGATACCCGTCGGGGCCGTGTCCTGGATGTACGACGCGAAGTCGGCGACGTCGTCGAAGGCGAAGCCGTATGCCCGCCCGTCCTCGGTGGCCGCGTGCACCGCCCTGGCGTACTGGTTGGTGAGCGAGCCCCGGTAAAAGGCGGTGGGGTCGGTCGTCGGCTGGGACGGGTGGGACACCAGCGTCGAGCGGTTGAATCCGGCACCCAGCACCGCAGCGACGGGACCGGTCGTACCGTCGTTCGGCGCGGCCAGGGCACCGTCGCAGAACAGCACGTCCCGGGTGGAGGGCTTGGCAAAGGACACCTGGGCGGGCCCGTCGAAGGTGAACCGGTCACCACGCACCCGCCCCGTGAACGCACCGGCATTGGTCGTCACGACGAGATCCCGCCCGGTGTACGTGCTCCACACCTCCTCGATGTACGGCGCGAAGTACTCCTTCGGAAACAGCCCGGCGTCCAGCCCGTGCCCGGGCGCCAGCACCCGCGTGTCATCCACCACGAGCCCCGCGAAATCCGCGCTCTGCCGTACGGCCGCGAAGACGGACGCCCGCCCACCGGCGCGCAGCGTGCCCGTCGTCTGGTCCTTCGCGCCGGTCAGCCGGATGCTCAGCGGCACGCTGAACATGTCGACCATCGTGGTGTTGCAGAACATGCCCGAGGAGTTGTAGGTGAACTCGGCACAGTCGTGCAGCACTTGGTAGTTGGGATCCGAGGCCACCCAGCCCGCCGGGTACTGGAGTGCCGCGTTGCCGTTGCCGTCGGCCACGGCCTTGAACCTCAGCTTCTGACCGAGCGCCACATAGATCCGCCCGGACATGTACGGCAGCGTCAGCCGAGTCTCGCCGCTGCCGGCGAGGCTTATCGCGTAGTCGGTGAATCCGTCGGGGCCGTTGTCCGACAGGGCGATCGGCGCGAGCGTGCCGTCGGGGGTGACGCGGACCTGGCGGCCGTCCTGGTTGCCGACGATGTAGACGTGGACGTTGGCGCTGCCGAACGAGCCGCTGTTGTTGACGATCGTCAGTGGCAGACCGGCGGCCGCTGAGGAGCCCGCGAGAGCGTGCGGGGCGATGGCGGCGACGGCGGGCGCCGCGACGGCGGCACCGCCGAGGGCGAAGAGCAGCTTGCGGCGGCCGAGTTGACGCTGGTGACGGGGTGCCATGTGGGGTCTCCGGGGGTACGCGTGGGGGGTCCGCCGCCTCGCGGGCAGCGGTCTGAGAGCGCTCTCAGAATGTGTGCTGCCGCCCCGGATTTCGAGAGTCCGTCAGAAACCGGCGGCCATTTAACCGTGTGCTAAGGGCCCCTTAAGGAGGTAGGGTCGCGATCTTCGGCTGGCGGAAGCCACCCGGAGTCCCCTTGAGGCTGCCCACGATCATGAACCTCGACCGCACACGGCTCCGACTCGACCGTGCCCTGGACGACCTGACCGTCACCTTCCGCGGTATGACCGCCTGGAGCGACGAGAACCAGTGCGACTGCCACTGGGGCAGCCAGGAGGAGCTCGCGCTGCTGAAGATCCCCGGGGTGGAGCTGGACCCGGATCTGCTCCACCGTACCTGGGACGCCCCCGACTGGTCCGACCACGGCGCGGTCCTGCGCCGCATCCTGCCCCAGTTCGCCCGGGAGCTGGTCGGCGGCCGAGTGCAGCCCCTGTTCGGTATGCACGAGGTCGGCCGTTGCTTCGCGCGCGGCCACTGGCAGCAGTGGCCCACCCAACAGAGCGCGGCCGTAAGGGAGTTCCTGCACGCCTGGTGGATCCACAGCCTCACGGACCCGGATCCCGCCGTACCCGTGCACGAGCTCTTCGCCCTGTGCGCGGAGGCGTCCGGCACGCTCACCCCATGGCTCGACGCCTGGGAGGCGCTCGATCACCCCGTCGCCGACCGGCACTTGGCCGTGGCGGCCGACGAGTGGGAGTACAACCTGCTGGGGGACGAGCTTCCCTGGGACGCCTGGGAGGACGCGGAGGCGCTGCGCGTCGAACTCGCCGCATGGCTCGTGCGGTACGCCCCTGACCGGCTGCGCGCCCTGGACGTACCGGATGAACTCCTGCACCGCATCCGGCTGATAGGACTCACGGGCCCCGCTCGCCGGGAGGACCCGCACTGTCCCCACCGCACTTACTGAGAGGTCAGGACCGCCTCCCAAGTGTCCACGGCGTAGTGCACCGTCATACCGTGACGGGCGTACAGGCCGGGCGCGCCGGTCGTGTTGCCGGTGTCCACGCCGAGGCCCACCGTGTCCCGTCCGCGGGCGGCGAATGCGGCGAACGCATGCCGTAGGAGCAGGCCGCCGAGGCCCAGGGCGCGGGCCTCGCGCAGGACGCCGATGCTGCGGATCCAGCCCATGGCCTCTCGGTCGTCGCGGGCCAGAAGGAAACCGGCATCCCCCTGGTCCTCGGTGCCCACGATCCACACCAGGGACCAGTCGAGCGCCTCGGCGTCGATGTCGTGCAGCCACTGCTCGTAGGCGCGCGGCTGGAAGTCGAAGTGCTCGGCGAAGGTGGCCTGGTACAGGGCGTGGACGCGCCTGCGGTCCGCCTCCTCGGCGCAGGCCCGCAGCCGTACTCCGGTCGGCGGCTGCGGGGGTGTGTCGTCGGCGGGATCCACCGGGCGGTGCAGCACGTGGTAGCGCCGTACGACGGACCAGCCCCGCTTCTGGATCAGCGAAGTGTCCAGCGTGGGCTCGATGTTGAGGTGGAGATGGACCACCGCCCGCTCCGCGCCGTTCTCGTGGGCCTTGGCCAGGGCCCTGGCCTCCATCGCCGCGAACAGCCGCTGCCCGACCTCCTGGTGGTCGGGCAGCACATAGTGGTCGATGTCGATACGCTCGCCGCCCGAGTCGTCCCACAGCAGCCCGTAGGCCACCAACCGGTCCTCGTGGAAGGCCAGCCAGGAGTCCTGGGACAGATCGGCCTCGGGGTGCTTGAGATCGGCCTCGACGGTGTGGAGGTCCGTCTCGGGTCGGCCGACCTCGATCAGGTCGACCTGGTTCAGCAGCTCGGTGACGGCGGGCGCGTCGGTGAGGTCGGCGGGGCGTACGACGTAGGACATGCGGTCCTGGTCCGGGGCAGGAGGGCCGCCCGCAACGGGATTTCCGTCGGCGCTGAAGGGGTCGGCGTGCTGGTCGCAGCGCACGTTCACGCGGCGGTTCATCGCCTCGCAGCGGTGCGTGGTCGCTAGGCGTCCTTGATCGCGGCCGTGACCGGCGTCCCCGCCTCGATCGTGCGGCTGACCGTGCAGAGCCGGTCGTGGGAGGTCTTCATCGCCCGGGGGAGGATCGCGCGGGCGCGGTCGCCGCCCTCGCCGTCGGGGAAGGCGACGGAGAAGGTGACTTCCAGGTCGGTCATCCGGTTGCCCTGGTCGTCGCTGACCTTGTGGCCGGTCACGGTGACGGTGAAGCGGTCGGGTTCCGCATGACGGGTGGTGGCGACATCGACGTCGGCCATGGTGCAGCCGCCGATCGCGGCGAGCAGCAGCTCGACCGGGGTGAAGTCGGCGCCCTCGGTGCCGAACTCGATCGTGCCGCCACGGGCGTTGACGGCGGTGAAGTGGCCGGTGCTGGTCCGCTCCACGGTGACGGAGCGCAGGGAGTTGTCGGTCATGGCGCAGACCCTAATCGCGCCCGGCCCTGGAAAATGTGTGGACGCACCCGAGGAAGATTCCCTACGGTGTGATCATCACGCCTTGAGACCACGGAAGGAGGCGAGTGCCGTGCAGTTCACCCTCTCCAGCGCTCCCTTCACCGCAATCCCGGCGTGCTTCGTGTGATCCGACCGGGAGCGCTCTTCGCAGCTTGTATCCCGGAGGAATCCACATGACCGATCTGGTCATCCGTACGCTCGACGAGAGCGACGCCCACCTGTTCGACGCCCTGCCCGACCCGCTGGGCGCGAGCGAGGCACACCGCACCACCCATCACCGGCCCGAGTGGAAGCGCGTGGCCCTGCGCGACGGCAAGGTCGTCGCCCGCGGCGCCTGGTGGGGCGGCCCAGACGACTCGGAGCCGCTGAACATCAACTGGTTCGACGTGGCCGAGGGGGAGGAAGAGGCGGGGGCCGAACTCCTGCGCTCCGCCCCGTGGCAGGTCGACCTGGAGTTCAACCTGCCCGCCGGCTGGCGTGACCATCCAGCCGTGCGCGCCGCGGCCGACACCACCTTCGCGGCCGCCCGCAAGGCCGGCTACGAACTCCTCGTCGAGCGCTGTCTGTACCGGTGGACACCGGACTGCGGGCTGCCCGAGCGGCCCGGACGGCTCGTCTTCGAACCGGAGCCCGACGACGCCGTGTTCTTCGACGCGCTGCGCCGTATCCACTCCGTCACGCTGGACGCCCACGCCCTCAAGGCCATCAAGGAGGGCGGCATCGACCAAGCGGCCCAGGAGGAAATGGACTTCTTCCACTGGTGCCCCTCGCCGCGCGAATGGTGGCAGATCGCCCGCACACCGGAGGGCGAACCGGTGGGCATCCACATCCCGGGGCGCAACCAGACCGCGCCGATCATCGGCTTCATCGGCGTCCTGCCGGAACAGCGCGGCAACGGCTACGCCTACGACCTCCTCGTGGAGTGCACCCACTTCCTGGTCGAGCAGGGCGCCGAGTTCATCAGCGGGGCCACCGACCGGGGGAACTTCCCGATGGCCGCGAACTTCGCCAAGGCCGGCCACCCCGTGGTGCGGGAGCGGATCGACTTCCACATCCCGGGCGTGACTCCCTAGCCGGGCCGGCTGTCAGTGCCGGATGACATGCTGAACGGGCACTGACAGTGACGGCTTACGGAGGCGCGGTGGGATTCGACGGTACGGTGTGGCACATCCGCAGCGGGGACGAGTCGGTCGGGGAGATCGCGATTGACGAGGCCGACTTCCCCTGGCTGTCGGGCCACTTCACCCCGGGTCCCGCCTACGCCTCGGTGTGTGACCTCTTCGCCCGCGAACTCGCCCTGGTGCAGCGGGTGGACGAGGACGTGGAGGAGTGGGAGGCGGCCTACGACGAGATCCGCAGACGTGTCTCCCTCTCCTCACCGGAGGGACCCGTGGCCGAGTTCCTGCTGCACATCGAGGGGGACCGGGCCTGGTTCCGGTGGAGCGACGAGCCGTTCGAGGAGTGACAACGGCCTGCTGCCTATTCGCCGCCGTTGAGCAGGGCGTCGGCCTGCGTGAGGATCTCGGTCACCCGCAGGCCGAAGGCCGCGTCGCACGGGTGCGGTGCCCCGGTGCGGGCGGCGGCGAGCAGAGCGTCCGTCG
Organism: Streptomyces cupreus; assembly: GCF_014257025.1. Lineage (GTDB taxonomy): Bacteria > Actinomycetota > Actinomycetes > Streptomycetales > Streptomycetaceae > Streptomyces > Streptomyces cupreus. Next base: position 28,604 of record NZ_JACMSF010000037.1, on the reverse strand, counting down.
CCCGCATGAGCGCCGGTACCACCCCCTGTGTGCTTGCCGGAAGGTGCGTCAGCCCGGCCTCACCGCGCAGCTCCACGGCGGCCCCGGCGGCCGCCGACGGGGCGGTCAGGCTCAGGGTCAGCGCGCTCGACGCGCCACCGGCGTGATCGAGGACCAGGTGTGCGGTGTCCCCGGGCCCGTGCGCGGCCGCCGCCACCTGCCGCACCTCGCCGAGGACCGGCAGCAGCACGGACAGGGCATGCGGTCCTACGTCCCACAGGGCGCCCTTCTCCCGCCGCCACGGCGAGTTGGCGAACCGGCTGTCGCCGCCGCTGAACACCGAGCCCAGCCACTGCGCGTGCGCGGTGAACCAGCCCTGTGCGGCGGCCTGTTCGGTGATCCACTCCTCGGTCTCCGGCTGGAAGCGGGTGGTGAAGAACACCACCGACGCGACCCCGGCCTCCTGGGCCGCCTCGACCACCGCCCGCCCCTGCTCGACCGTCGTCGCCAGCGGCTTGTCCAGCAGCAGATGACACCCCGCCCGCGCGGCCCGCACCGCGAGCTCCGCCTGCACGGCCGGCGGCAGGGCCACGGCGACGGCGTCCACGTCGGCGAGCAGCGCGTCGACGTCGTCGTAGGCGCGAATGTCATGGCGGGCGGCGAGGTCCTTCGCCGCGTCCGCGCGGCGGCCCCACACTCCGACGAAGTCCACGTCCTCGTGCTCGCCGAGCGCCGGGGCGTGGGCCATCTGCGCCCACGGGCCGGTGCCGAGCAGTCCGATGCGCATACCGTCGCCTCTCCATACTGCCGTCACGGTTGACGATCGAGCGTTTCACACCGACCCGGGCCCGGAGCAAGCCGGGCCGCGCACCGCACGGCCGAAACCGGGCGCACGAGACCGGTGGCTTTGCCGGTCCCCAGCGCCGGACCGTCCGCCACGAGCCCGCCATGTCGCCAAGGGCGCCACCAACCGGGAGGTGCCGCTGCGGCTCGCCGTCAGCACCCGCACGGTCGACTACTCCCTGCGCAACGTCTGCGCCACGCTCGGCGTGCGGTCCCGGACGGAGCTGGTCGATCAGCAGGGCCGATGACCGCGGACGTGCGGATTTGTGGGAGGCGGGAGGAAAAAGAGCGGTGCACAACCCTAGGGACCGACCGGACGGTATGTCATCCTTCGGGGCAGGACGAGTCGGGCGGCCGCCGCCGCCGTACGGGCTACGCCGGCGACACGGCCGACCGGACACCGCAGAGTCTCCCGGCACGGGCGCACCGCCGGGAGTCCGAGGTTGTGGGAGGACCGCGATGCATCCTGCCGTACGGGCACGGGCCATGATCCGCACCGGGCCGATGCCCGTTCCGCAGCGGCGGACCGTGCGCGGGCGGTCGCTGATCGACGCCGACGCGCTGCGTGTCGTGCACCGGGCCGCCCGCGTCCTGCTCGACGACCTGGCGGACCTCACCGACCGCCTGGTGACCCTCGTCCAGGAGCAGGAGACCGCCTACCGGACCGCGCTGGAGAACGACTACGCGGGCACCTGGCAGGAGGTGCACCGCTCACTGCGGCACAGTGTGATGTCGCTGCTCGACCCGCGCCGCAACCGGGACGCGGCCCGCCGCTGCACATGGCAGATCGGTGTGCACCGCGCCGAGCAGGGTGTGCCCCTCGACGCCCTGCTGCACGCGTTCCGTCTCGGCGGGTCCCTGGTGTGGCAGCGGCTGGTGGAGGAGACCTCGCGCACGGCGCCCGAGGACGTGCGGCTGCTCGTCCATGTGGCGACCGACATGTGGAACTTCGTCGACGAGCACTGCACCCTCGTCGCGGACGCCTACCGGGAGGCCGAGCGACAGCTGGCCTGGCGGCGCGAGAACCGGGTTCGGCTGCTCGCGGCCGCCCTCCTCGACGGCACCAGCCGCATCGCCGACCTGCCCGAGACCGCCGAGGGCCTGGACCTGCCGGAACACGGCCGGTACGTGGTCGTCGCGGTCGCCGGCGGACGGACACCGGGCCCCTCGGGCGCCCGCGCCGCCGCCGTACCGCCGAGCACGCGCGTGCACTGGCACACAGGAGGGGAAGTGGACTACGGCATCGTCCTGGTCGGCGACGAGGATCCGGAGGGCGACGAGGACCCGCTGGAGGGCCTCGATCTTGCCCCGGGCGCCAAGGCCGGCGTCGGCAGCGTGGTCACCGGCCTGGCCGCGGTGGGCGACGCCCGGCGCCTCGCCGATCTCGCGCTGAGCATCTGCCCGCAGCAGGGTGGCACGATCCGGCTGACGGAACACCTCCCCGAGGCCCTGGTCATCTCCTGCCCCGAACTCGGCGCGACCCTCGCCGACCAGGTCCTGGGGCCGCTGCTACGGCTGGAACCCGCCGACCGGGACGTCCTCCTGGACACCCTGTCCGCCTGGCTGGCCTGCGACGGCTCCGCCCAGCGGGCGGGCGAGCGCCTGTACTGCCATCGCAACACGGTCCTGAACCGGCTGCGCCGCTGCGAACAGCTCACGGGTCGCTCCCTGGCCCGCCCCCTGGACGTGGTGGAGATCAGCCTGGCCCTGACGGCCCGCCGACTGCTGCGCTGAGCGGGTCGCGGGTCAGTCGGCGTCCCGATAGGTCATGAACCAGTGGGTGTCGAAGTAGCGGGCCAGCGTGTACGGGTGGTGCGGGTCGACGAGGATGCGGCAGACGAACTCCGCGGCCTGGCAGTCGAAGCGGAGTTCCTCGTCGCAGGACTGGACCACCACGGGCCACAGGTCCGGATCGGCGCCCTCGACCCTCCAGCAGTAGCTCTCCTCGTGCTCAGTGCCCGCCCAGATGAGCAGTCCGTCCTCCCTGAGATCCGTCCACGGCTCCTGGATCAGGCCCAGCCACCCGTCGAAGGCGCCCTCGCCGAACGTCTCGACCATGCGCTTGTAGTCGCTCGGCAGCGCGGTGCCCAGGCGTGACTCCACCTCCGCCCAGTCCACGTCCGGCCGCTGCGCGGGGTGGGTCCAGCCGGTGATCCGTATGAGCCGCTCCATCCAGTCGACGTCCTCGTCCCGATCGACCGCCAAGGGTTGCGGCACCTCCCGGCGAGCGACCGCCAGCACCGGCCGCTCCATCCCTTCGCCGTCCCGCGCCCTGCCCGCGCCGATCCACTGGTCCCCGTACGCCCACGCTCGTATGGTCACGGCCCGGTCCTCGAAGGGGACGAGGAGGGCCTCGCCTTTGGACTCGTCGACCGTCGGATCGGTGAATCCGTCGAGGACGAGCGTGCGCGGCGCGCCGTAGACCCCGGACATCAGGTCGATCAGTTCCTGCGGGTCCAGATCGATGGGCAGGTACAGGTAGCCGTCCCCCGGGCCGAGCCGGGCCAGCAGGTCGTTGACGGTCGCGTGCGTGATCTCCATGACGGACAGTGAAGCGCACGCCACTGACAACGGACGTCTCATGCCCCCGCCCACCGTCAGGGAACCCTCCGCCGCCGCCTCCCTGGGCACCCGCACAAACCCCGGCGCCCCCGGTTGGGACCACGCAGCGACCCCGCCCCCAGCCCTGTTCCGCGCGCCCGCGCCCGTGCTTGCGTGAGCTCCCCTTCCCCCGAAGCCCCGTGCCCCCGCGGCACGGATCCGAGGAGCCGTGATGCCCGAAGCACCACCGGACGAGGAGCCGGCCCTGCACGTCGAAGGTCTCGACGTGACCTACGGCCGCGCCCTGTCCGCCCTTCGCTCCGTGTCGCTGGCCGTCCCGCACGGCGGCGTCGTCGCCCTGCTCGGCGCCAACGGCGCGGGCAAGACGACCCTGTTGCGGGCGGTCTCGGGCACCCTGCGCCTGCACCGCGGCGCGGTCACGGCGGGCCGCATCCGCTACGGCGCGACGGAACTCGACGGCCGTGACCCGGTCGCCGCGGTGCGCGCCGGGGTCGTCCAGGTCCCGGAGGGCAGGCGCGTGTTCGCCGGGCTGACGGTCGACGAGAACCTCCGCACCGGCGGACTCGGGCTCGGCCGCCGCAGCCCCGCCCTGGTGCGCGAATCCCGCGACCGGGTGTTCACCCTGTTCCCGCGGCTCGCGGAACGGACCGGCCAGGCCGCCGGGCTCCTGTCCGGCGGCGAGCAGCAGATGCTCGCCATCGGCCGCGCCCTGATGGCGGCCCCGAAGCTGCTCCTGCTCGACGAGCCCTCCCTGGGCCTCGCCCCGCAGATGGTGGCCCGGATCGCCGACGTCGTGAAGGAGATCAACACCCAGGGCACCGCCGTGCTCCTGGTCGAACAGAACGCCGGCATGGCGCTCTCCCTTGCGGACAGCGCCTACGTCCTGGAGGTCGGCGAGATCCGGCTGTCCGGGGCGGCCGACGAACTCGCCCGCACCGACGCCGTACGCCGTCTGTACCTGGGCGAGACCGCCGACGGTCAGGGGGCCGCGTGAACGACCGCACCACCGCACCGCCCGTGCTCGACGTACGGGACATCACCGTCCGGTTCGCCGGACTCACCGCCCTGGACACCGTGTCCTTCACGGTCGTCCCGGGCTCCGTGCACGCGATCATCGGGCCCAACGGCGCCGGCAAGTCCACCTGCTTCAACGTCCTGTCGGGCCTGTACCGCCCCGCCTCCGGCACCGTCCGCCTCGGCGACACCGAACTGACCCGCCTCGCCCCGCACCGCATCGCCGCCCTCGGTGTGGCCCGCACCTTCCAGAACATCGTCACCACCGAGGGAACCGTCGCCGACAACCTGATGCTCGGCCGGCACATCCTGTCCCGCGCGGGCTTCACCGCCAGCGCCCTGCGTCTGCCGAGCGCCGTGCGCGAACAGCGCGAGCACCTCGCCCGGGCCCGCGAGATCGCCGAACTCGTCGGCCTCGGACCGCACTTCGACTCCCCGGTCGCGCTGCTGTCCTACGGCGACCGCAAACGCGTGGAGTTCGCCCGCGCCCTCTGTCTGGAGCCCAGTGTGCTGCTGCTCGACGAACCCGTGGCCGGTATGAACGCCGCCGAACGGGCCCGCACCGCCGAGACGATCCGCGCCGTGCGCGCCGAACTCGGCCTGTCCGTGGTGCTGGTGGAGCACGACATGGGCCTGGTGATGCGGCTCGCCGACGAGGTCACCGTCCTCGACTTCGGCCGGGTCATCGCCCACGGCACCCCCGACGAGGTCCGCCGTGACCCCGAGGTGCTGCGCGCCTACCTCGGCACCGAGGCCACGGGGGAGGACGCGGCATGACCACCTTCCTCGACAACGTCCTCAACGGCCTCGCCCTGGGCTCGGTCTACGCCCTGGTCGCCCTCGGCTTCGTCATCATCTTCAAGGCCTCGGGCGTCATCAACTTCGCCCACGGCTCCCTGCTCCTGCTCGGCGGCTACCTCACCGCCGTACTCCACGAAGACCTCGGATTCGCGGGCGCCCTCGCGGTCGCCGTGCTGGCGACGGCGGCCGTGGCCGGGCTCATGGACCGGTTCCTGCTCCAGGTCGGCGGACAGGACGCGCACTCCGCCCATGTGCAGACGATCGTGACCATCGGCGTCGACATCGTCATCCTCACCGACCTGTCCCGGCGCATCGGCGGCGACCTGCTCACCCTCGGCGACCCCTGGGGCGACTCGGTCAGCGGCCTCGGACCCATCACCGTCGCCGACAGCCGACTCGCCGCGATCGTGGTCTCCACCGTCGTCATCGCCGGCGTGTTCGCCCTCTTCCGGTACACCAACTGGGGCCTGGCGCTGCGGGCATCGGCGGAGGACATGGAGGCGGCCGCGCTGATGGGCGTACGGCTGGTGCGGATGCGTACCCTCGCCTGGTGCCTGGCAGGCGCCCTCGCCGCGCTGGCCGCGGTGTTCCTCGCCGCCTTCCCGGCCCCCGGCCTTGAGCGTACGACCGGACAGATCGCCCTGAAGGCCTTCCCGGCCGCCATCCTCGGCGGCATGGCCTCGCCGCCCGGCGCCCTCGCCGGCAGCCTCCTGATCGGCCTGACCGAGGCGCTCGTCGCCGGATACCAGTCCGAACTGCACGTCCTCGGCGAAGGGTTCGGCGATGTCGCGCCGTACGCCGTGATGGTCCTCGTCCTCCTCGTACGGCCCAACGGGCTGTTCGGAGCGAAGGGAGCAGCCCGTGTCTGAACTGCTGCGCCGCTATCGCGCCTGGACCGTCCTGCTGGTCGTCCTGCTGTGCGCCCTGCCCTTCTACCTGGACGCCTTCTGGCTGCGCATCGGCCTGTTCTCCATGGCCGCCGCCGTCGGCGCCGTGGGCCTCGGGCTGCTGTCCGGCACCGCGGGCCAACTCTCCCTCGGCCACGCCTTCTTCCTCGCCGTCGGCGCCTACGGCTACGTCTGGCTGGCCGGGGAGCCCGGCCCGGGCCTGCCGCCCGCCGTCGCCGTCGTCCTCGCGGTACTGCTCGCCGGGGCCGCCGGCGGACTGTTCAGTCCCGTCGCGGGCCGGGTGCGCGGCATCTACCTGGGCGTCGCCACCCTCGCCCTGGTCTTCCTCGGCCACCATGTCCTGCTCACCGCGGACTCGATCACCGGCGGCTTCAACGGCCGCTCGGTGCCGCCCTTGGAGCTCGGCGGCTTCACCTTCACCGCCTCCGACCCCGAACTCACCCTGCTGGGCGTGCCGTTCGGAGCCGAGGAACGGCTGTGGTACCTGAGCCTCGCACTGTTCGCGCTCACCTGGTTCACCGCCCGCGGCCTGCGCCGCGGACGCCCCGGCCGGGCGCTGGTGGCGCTGCGGGACAGCGAGACCGCGGCCGCGGTGATGGGCGTGCACGTCGCCCGCTACCGCTCGGCGGCCTTCGTGGTCTCCTCCATGTACGCCGGTCTGGCCGGGGTGATGCTCGCCCTCGCCTTCCGCCGGGTCGTACCGGACTACTTCTCCCTCGCCCTCTCCGTCGACTACCTCGCCATGATCGTCATCGGTGGCCTCGGCTCGGTCGCCGGAGCCACCGCGGGCGCCGTCTTCGTCACCGCGCTGCCCCTGCTGATGACCCGCTACGCCGATCAGCTGCCCCTGGTGGCGGCCCCCGGCACCACCGACGGAGCGGTGGGCCCCACCGAGGCGGCCCGCTACCTCTACGGAGCGGCGATCGTCCTGATCCTGCTCTTCGCCCCCGACGGACTGCACGGCCTGGTCCGGCGCACCCGCGCCCGGATCCACCGCCGACGGTCAGCACCCAAGGACGCGGACCCCGCCACCGAGACCCATCCACCCGCCTCAGCTGTACGAGCCAAGGAGCCGACACCGTGAATCACCCCAAGCACCGCACCAGGACGGTCCTGGCCGCCGCCCTGACGGCCCTGCTCCTCGCGGGCACCGGCTGCAGCTCCAAGGCGGACGGCGACAGCGCCGCGGACGGCGCCGACGGCGTCAAGGCCGGGCCCGGGGTCACCGACAAGACCATCAAGCTCGGCGCCCTGACCGATCTGACGGGCCCCTACGCCACCCTCGGCAAGAGCATTGTGCAGGCCCAGCAGATGTGGGCCGACGAGACCAACGCCAAGGGCGGCATCTGCGGCCGCAAGGTCGAGATCGTCGTCAAGGACCACGGCTACGACGTGCAGAAGGCGGTCACCGCCTACGCCGACATCGCCCCGGACGTGGTGGCGCTGCCCCAGGTCATCGGATCGCCGGTGGTCGCCGCCCTGCTCGACGACATCGAACGGGACGAGGTGCTCACCTTCCCGCAGGCCTGGGCGGCCTCCCTGCTCGGCAAGGACTCCGTGCAGGTGCTGGGCACGACGTACGACGTCGACATGATCGCCGCCGTCGACTTCCTCACCCGCACCAAGGGCCTCAAGAAGGGCGACACGATCGGCCACGTCTACTTCGAGGGCGACTACGGCGCCAACGCCCTCGAAGGCTCGCAATGGGCCGCGAAGAAGGCGGGGTTGAAGGTCGTGGACCAGAAGATCAAGGCCACCGACACCGACCTGTCCGCCCAGGTCTCGGCGCTGCGCAAGGCGGACGTCAAGGCGATCCTGATCAGCGCCGGACCCGCCCAGACCGCCTCGCTGGTCGGCGTCGCCGCCTCCCGGGGGCTGAAGGTCCCCGTCGTCAGCAACGCCCCCGGCTACGCGCCGCAGCTGATGAAGACGCCCGCTGCGGCCGCCCTGGAGGCCATGCTGCACGTGGTGAGCGCGGCCCCGGCCGTCAGCGCGGACATACCCGGCGTGAAGAAGATGGTCGCCTCCTACCAGAAGAAGTTCCCGGGACAGCTGGTCGACTCCGGGGTGCTCTCCGGCTACAACGCCGCCCAACTGATGGGCGCCGACCTGAAGAAGGCCTGCGAGGCGGGCAGCCTCGCCCGGGCGGACGTGGTCGCGGCGCACCGCTCGCAGAAGAACGCCGACGCCGGCCTCGGCTCCGCGCAGGACTTCTCCGACGTCTCGCAGCCCGCGAGCCGGTCCACCTATGTCCTCAAGCCCGACGCCAAGGCGGTCGGCGCCATGGTGAACGTCGAGGAGGCGCACGAGGCGCCCGGAGTGGAGGAGTACCTGGCCTCGAAGGGCTGACGGAACGTCACCCGGCCCGCGGCGCCCGTAGCGGTGCCGCGGGCCGGGATTCAGCGCCGCCACCGATGAATGCGTTCTCCATCCTCTATTGGACCTGTGACCCACCCGCCCCTCAGGCTGGAGTGACCCCCGTCAGCATCCCGCGCGGGAGAGCCGGAAGAGGTCACGCCCCCATGCACACCCGTCGCATCGGTGACATCGACGTCAGCGCCATCGGCCTGGGCGGAATGCCCATGTCCATCGAGGGCCGCCCTGACGAGGCCCGCTCCCTCGCCACCCTGCACGCCGCCCTCGACGCCGGCGTCACCCTGATCGACACCGCGGACTCCTACCACCGGGACGCGAACGAGGTCGGCCACAACGAGACCCTGATCGCCAAGGCCCTCGCCTCCCACGACCGGGGCTCCGACGTCCTGGTCGCCACCAAGGGCGGCCATCTGCGCCCCGGCGACGGCAGCTGGACCCGGGACGGCAGTCCCGAGCACCTCAAGCGGGCCTGCGAGGCGTCGCTGCGCCGGCTCGGCGTCGAGGCCATCGGGCTCTACCAGTTCCACCGTCCCGACCCGCGCGTGCCGTACGCCGACTCCATCGGCGCGATCCGCGACCTGCTGGACGAGGGCAAGATCCGCATGGCGGGGATCTCCAACGCCGACCCCGGCCAGATCAAGCAGGCGAACGGCATCCTCGGCGGCCGACTGGTCTCCGTGCAGAACCAGTTCTCCCCGGCCTTCCGCTCCAGTGAGCGCGAGCTGGAGCTGTGCGACGAACTCGGTATCGCGTTCCTGCCCTGGAGCCCCCTCGGCGGTATCTCCCGGGCCCGTGAACTGGGCTCCGTCTACGCCCCCTTCGCCACCGTCGCCGAGGCCCACGGAGTGAGCCCGCAGCGGGTCTGCCTGGCCTGGATGCTCGCCAAGTCGCCGGTCGTCATCCCCATCCCGGGCTCCAGCCGCCCGGAGACGATCCGCGACTCCGTCGCCGCGGCCGACCTCACCCTGACCGTCGACGAGATCGCCACCCTGGACGCGGTGTAGCTCCGGGAGAGTTGGGGAGAAAGCGCTTGCCCCCAACAGCTCACCCCGGACCCTGGGAAGGAACACCGCCCGTGGCCTCGCCATTGGAAAGACCGCTCGACCACCGCTATCGAGGCGAGCACCCCGTCCGCACGCTCGCCTACCTGTTCCGCGCCGACCGCCGCCGACTCGCGGCAGCGGTCGGCGTGTTCACCGTCAAGCACAGCCCGATCTGGCTGCTGCCCCTGGTGACCGCGGAGATCATCGACACCGTCGTCGAACACCATCCGATCAACCGCCTCTGGCTCAGCACTGGCCTGATCATGTTCATCCTGATGGTCAACTACCCCCTGCACGTCCTCTACGTCCGCCTGCTCTACGGCAGCGTCCGCCGTATGGGTACCGCCCTGCGCTCCGCACTGTGCACACGGATGCAGCAACTCTCCATCGGCTACCACTCGCGGGTCAGCTCGGGCGTGCTCCAGGCCAAGGTCGTACGCGATGTGGAGACGGTCGAGCAGATGGTGCAGCAGACCGCCGAGATGGGGCTCGGCGCGAGCACCGTACTCATCGGCGGCCTCGTCATCATCGCCGTACGCACACCGGAGTTCCTGCCCGTCTTCCTCGTCGTCGTGCCCGCCGCCGCGCTTGTCGTCGCCCGTCTCAGGGCCCGGCTGCGCACCCACAACGAGCACTTCCGCCACGAGGTCGAGACCCTCTCCTCCCGCGTGACCGAGATGACCCGGCTCATCCCGGTCACCCGCGCCCACGGCCTGGAGGGCAAGGCGCTGCGCCGTATGGACGGCACCCTGCACCGCCTGCTCACCTCCGGGATGCGCCTGGACCTGGTCAACGGCCGCTTCGGCTCGCTGTCCTGGGTGGTCCTCAACGTGGTCGGCGTGCTGGTTCTCGCCGGCGCGGCCCTGGTCTCGTACTACGGCGTCTGGGGCGTCACCCCCGGCGACGTCGTCATGCTCAGCGCCTTTCTGACCACGCTCACCAACTCCACGACCACCCTCGCCGGCCTCGCCCCCGTCATCACCAAGGGCCTCGAATCGGTCCGCTCCGTCGGCGAGGTGCTCCAGGCGCCCGAGCTGGAGGACAACGAGGGCAAGTCCGAACTCACCGCCCTGCGCGGCGCCGTCGCCTTCGAGAGCGTCGGCCACGCCTACGACGGCGGCGGCAGGGCCGCGGTCCGCGACCTCAGCCTCTCGGTGGCGCCGGGCGAGACCATCGCCCTGGTCGGCGCGTCCGGAGCGGGCAAGTCCACCGTGCTCAACCTCGTCATCGGCTTCATCCGCCCGACCACCGGCCGGGTCCTGCTCGACGGCACCGACATGAACACCCTCGACCTGCGCACGTATCGGCGGTTCGTGTCGGTCGTCCCGCAGGAGTCGATCCTGTTCGACGGCACGGTCCGCGAGAACGTCGCCTACGGCATGGACGACGCCGACGAGGAGACCGTGCGCGCGGCCCTGCGGGACGCCAACGCGCTGGAGTTCGTCGACCGTCTTCCGCAGGGCCTTGACACCCTGGTGGGGGAGCGCGGAGCCCGGCTCTCCGGCGGTCAGCGACAGCGCCTGGCCATCGCCCGCGCCCTGATCCGGGACCCCAGGGTGCTGGTCCTGGACGAGGCGACCTCCGCGCTGGACACCCGCTCGGAGGCGCTGGTGCAGCAGGCGCTCGGCCGACTGATGCGCGGACGCACCACGTTCGTGGTGGCGCACCGGCTGTCGACCGTGCGCGGCGCCGACCGGATCGTGGTGATGGCCGACGGCCGCATCGAGGAGATCGGCACCCACGAGGAGCTGCTGCACCGGGGCGGCGCCTATACGGCGCTGCACAGCGGGCAGGTCGCCTGAGGGACCGGTTCCGCCCGTTCGGAGCCTCGGTCAGGCCGCGCTGCTGCGCGGGATGCGGTGCGGGCAGGTCCGGTCGTGGTCGCTGCCGAGGCTCGTCCACCAGCGCTCGCAGCACGCGCCGTCGAGCTCGGCGCGCACGATGTCCTCGGCGGCGTCCATGTCCCGTCCGGCGCCGGACGGGACGGGCGCCGCCGCCCGTCGGCCCCATTCGGCCAGGGCGCGGCGCTGGTCGCCGATCACGCTCTCGCGCACCAGCCCGATGACGGGGACGATGCTGGCGGCCGCGAACAGACACGCGGCCCACATCGGCCCGTACCGGTATTCGAGGACCGCGGTCCAGGCGAGCCCGGAGCTGGTGGTGACGTAGAGGGCGCCGAGGAGGCGGCTTGAGCAGTTCATGGGCGTACACCGTCCGTGCTGAGGGGGGATGCCCCTTGTCCAACGGCGCGACGCGCCCCGGGACTCGGGTGATTTCTCACCCGGCCCCCTCGAACTGACGTCAGGTACCCGCCCCGGCTCCGGCCGCCTTGGTCCGGAAGGCCGCGCGATAGGCGTACGGAGTGGTGCCGACGACCTTGCGGAAGCGCTCCCGGAACGCGGTGGGCGAGCCGAAACCGGCCTGCCCGGCGATCCGTTCGACGGAGTGGTCGCTGTTCTCCAGCAGGTACTGGGCCCGCCGTACCCGCGCCCGGAGCAGCCACTGCAAGGGGGTCGTACCGGTCTGCTCGCGGAAGCGGCGGCTGAAGGTGCGCTCGCTCATCCCCGAGCGGGACGCCATCGCCGCCAGGGTGATCTCGTCGGACAGATGGTCCTCGATCCAGTCCAGCAGCGGCTCCAGGGTCGAGCCGCGGGGGACCGGGGGGTGTTCGTGCACGATGAACTGGGCCTGTCCGCCCTCGCGTTCGAGCGGCATCACGGACATCCGGGCCGCGTTGGCGGCGACGGCCGAGCCCAGGTCGCGGCGGATCATGTGCAGGCACATGTCCAGGGCGGCGGCGGCCCCGGCGGAGGTGAGGATCTGGCCGTTGTCGACGTACAGGACATCCGGTTCCACCTCGATCTGCGGGTAGCTGCGGGCCAGCAGGTCGGCGGCGACCCAGTGGGTGGTGGCGCGCAGCCCGTCCAGCAGTCCGGCCTCGGCCAGCACGAACGCGCCCACGCACACCGACGCGATCCGGGTACCGGCCTCGGCGGCCCGGCGCAGCGCGGCCACGACCCGGTCGGAGGGCGCCGGGGCTCCCTCGGCGCGGCCCGGCACGATGATCGTGTCCGCGTCGGCCAGCGCCTCCAGGCCCCGGTCCACCCGCAGCGCGAAGCCGCAGTCGGCGCGCACGTCCGGGGTCTCGGCGCACAGGCGGACCCGGTAGGCGGGGCGGCCGTCCGGCAGCCGCGTCCAGTCGAACACCTGCATGGGCGCAGCCATGTCGAACGGCACCACGTCGTCGAGGACCAGGATCGCCACGGTGTGCATGACGGCCACGATAGGCGGATTCCCGCCGATGGCACGAGCCCCAGGTCAGCGGGCTGCCTGACCTGAATGTGCAGGAGAACCGGGTTGGCGAGAATCCGTCGAAAGCTGTCAGTTCCGCCTCTGTGTGATCACCCGGGCGCCTCCTAGCGTGGCCGCGTATCCCCGCTCACCCCGTGGAAACAGAGGCGGACGCCCCCTGATGACGAAGCTCCTGCTCACCCTGCACGTCCTGGCCGCCATCGTGGCCATCGGCCCGGTCACCGTCGCGGCCAGCATGTTCCCGCCCGCGGCGCGCACCGCGCAGGAGGGCAGGCTGAACACCGTCCGGCTCCTGCACCGGATCTGCCGGGTCTACTCCGGTATCGGCCTGGCCGTTCCCCTGTTCGGATTCGCCACCGCCGCCGCGATGGGTGTCCTCGGCGACGCATGGCTCATCACATCCATCACCCTGACGGCCGTGGCCGCCGGCATCCTGGTCGCGTTCGTCCTCCCCCGCCAGGACGAAATCCTTGAGCAGCTCGCCGCGGACCAGGCCGTCGAGCGGTCCGGAACGGTCCAACTCGCCATGTTCACCGGCATCTTCAACCTGTTGTGGGCGACCGTCACCGTCCTCATGATCGTGCGTCCGGGTTCCACGACAGGCGCCTGACCGCCGTCAAGCCCGATCCCGGAATTAGCACCCGCGTGTGCCTGGGCGCCTACACTCGGCGGTCGTGCCCATGTGGATGGGCCGCGATACGAAAGGCGCGTTGACGGGTGTTCCAGGATTCCCCCATTTACGACCGACTGATCTCGGAGCGCGGCGACGTTCCCCTGCAGGTGCGCCGGGAGGCCGAACGCGTCAGCAGGGAACTGGAGTTCGTCATGCAGCCGCTCAACTCCTTCGGGGCCCCGCCCGTCGATCGGCAGCCTCATCCGGGGGTCGGCTGGCAGCGGTCCGCCCTGCCGCCCGGAGGGCAGCACTGACTCAGGAGACCGCCGAGTTCGCGCCGTTGAGCCGAGTGGGCCGGGGCGCGACGGGCCGGGACAGCCACTCGGCGATGGTCCGTGCGATCGGCTGGCCCGTGTCCACCTCGATGAACCCGAACTGGCCCGACTGGTTGCACTCCAGGAACCACCAGGTCCCGTCGGCGTCCTCGACGAAGTCGAAGGCGCCGTAGGCCAGTTCGGCGCCCCGCATGTAGGCGCGCACGCTCTCGGCGATGCGCGGCGGCACCTCGGCCGGCTCCCAGGGCGCCGTGGTCGAGGCGAACCGGACGTCCACCTCGTCCGGGTGCGCGTCTGCCGCCACCGGCTTACGGGCCGCCAGCAGCCGCTCGCCCACGACGGTGAGCCGGATGTCGGCCCGCTTGGCGACGCGCCGCTGGAGCAGGGTGGGGCCGAAGGCCACGGCGGCGAAGTCGGCGTCGGGGGAGACCCGGCTGGTCGGCACCGCCCGGGGCGGGTCCTGCGGATGGGCGCCGGAGACCGGCTTGACGACCAGGTCCGGGTAGCGGTCGGCGAACTCCCGGGCGGCCTGCGGAAAGGTCGTGATGAGCGTGGCCGGCACCGGCAGCCCGCAGCTCTGGGCGTGACGCAGCTGCCAGGGCTTGTGCCGGGCCCGGTGCGCGGCGTCGGGGTCGTTCATCCACCGTGCGCCGCTGGAGCGCAGCATGCCGTACAGCGCCTGTGCGGACTCCTCCGTCAGCCAGGGAGAGGGGCGCGCCGCGCGGGATGCCGGGATCCCCGGCCGACGCACCCACACCGAGCGCAGCCCGTCCAGGCTCACCAGCCGCCCCCCGGACGACAGATGGCCGCGGAAGGCGCCGTGCACATACTCCCCGGACAACGCCGCCCCACCGGTCAGGTCGGCGGGATCGAGCCGGACCACCGGCACCGCGCAGGCGTGGAGGTGCACCACCACCATGTCGGCGGTGACGTCCTCTTCAGTGGTCAGAATCAACACGGTCATCGTGGCGGGTTCCGCGTTCAGTCGTCGAAGTGCGTCTTCGAACCCGCCGTGGACGTCGTCGTCCCCAGCTCTCTGAGCAGAGCGTGGTCGCTCGCGGCGATCCGCCCGTCCAGGAGCACGTTCAACTGCAGTCCGGAATCGTAGGCGTAGACAGCGGTGACCTCCACATCCGCGGCCGGACGTGCGTAGTTGAGCGCGAACGGTTGCATCGTCTCTCCCTCGCCGGTGCTGTACCGATCAAGCGAGCCACCCACCCTGGGACGTCGCTTGGTCCGCCGACTTCCTTCGGCTTCCACCCACTTATACGAATCGAACGGGTGGTTGGTTTCCTTACTCTCCGTTACCGTCGCCGGGATACGTGCCCGACTGCCGCTCCCAGCAGGCCCGTTGGCCGACGCCGGGCTCAGGCGGTATCACCGCGTCGACCGACGCCCGAGGGCCCGGAAAGGGCCCCGGGGCCACGCCTGTCGACGGACCCGCGCAGGGCGCGCAGGGCCAGCAGAAGTACGCCGATGTCGTCCAGGTACACAGGATCGGGCAGTAGATCGGCCGGCAGTACGAAGTACGCCAGGGCGCCCCAGAACACCCAGCGCGGCCCGGTCGGCAGGCCGGCGCGCCGCAGCTGACGCCGGGTCCGCACCAGCCGTACCAGCACTCCTACGGCCACGGCCAGCAGGGCGGCCGCGAGAACCGCGGCGACGAAGAGCGCCGTTGTGGTCGAGTCCACCGACCCCTCCTCACCTCGAAGGCGCACGCGGGAGCTCACGGAGGTGCTCGGGCACCCCCGTCTCTTGACGGATTCCCCCCTCAGGCGCGCCTATGGCCTGAGCGCGGCAACCGGAGCAATCGAACATCCGTCAGAACGGGTGGTACGAGGCGGCGTCTCATACCCTTGGCCCACTCGGGTGGCGGGCCGGGTCGGCAACGCCTAGTAATGGTCTCCGTACAGTCGCGTGTCGCTTCGGGGGCGCAGGAGCGGCCGCGCGCCCTTCTTTGGAGCCGAGGATGACCACCCGCTCTTCATCACCCAGTTCGAACGACTCCGGCATACCCGCCGCCACGGGCCAGGAGCCCGAGCCCCCGTACGGCGACCCGGTCGGCTGCCTGGTGCACGCCGCCGTGGCCGACCGGCCCGTGGAGGAAGTCGCCCAGCTCATCACCCTGTTGGCACGCTCGCCCGAGCACGCCCGGGCCACGCGCGAAGCCCTTCGCGCGGTCGGCGTGGACCGCTCCGTGGAGGACGTCGCCCGGCTCGTCGACCTGCTGACCCGGCCGCCGCGCACCGCGGACGGCGCGGACGAGACGATCCGCGCCGCCGCCGAACAGCGCCCGCTGGACGATGTGACCCGGCTGGTGGCCCTGCTGCGCCGTACCGACCTGGAGCCGCACCGCGGCCAGGAGGCGGTCCGCGCGGCCGCGACCGGACGCCCGGTCGGGGAGATCGTCGAACTGATCCGTCGGCTGTCCGAGGAACGCGACCGCCCGCAGATGGTCGAGCCCCTGCCCGAGGAGCCCGCCGCAAACGGCCTGGCCCCCGGAAAGGGGACGGCCGGACAGGCGCCACCTCCCCCCACCTGGCCGGGCCGGGTCACCGTCGCAGCCCTCGTGGTCTGCGCCGTGGCCTGCTTCCCGCTGCACCGGGACGGCGCCTCCCTGGGAGGCTACGCGCTCGCCCTCGGCATGGCGGTGGCCTGTCTGGCGGTGGCCCTGCTGCTGACGCTGCGGATCAGCGCACCGCTGCTGGCGGGCGCGGTCGTGGTGCCGACGGTGCTGGCGGCGGCCCGGCTCCTGGAGGGCCGGCTGCCCGCGGCGGGCCTGTCCCGGGCACTGGACCTCACCCTCGCCCCGGCCTGGGCGGCCGGACCCGCCGCCGTCTGTGCGTCTCTGGTGGCGCTGACCGCCCTGCTGGTGCATCTGGCGGCGCCGGCGGCGCTCAGGAGAGCGGTGGCGGCGCCGGAACCGGCCGCCGTCAGTGCCGCGGCCGAGTGATCGTCAGTCGGCGTCGGTCCGGCGCCCCGACGGCTCCTGCACCCGGGCGGCATCGGTGCCCGGGCGCAACGCCAGGGCGGTGTCCTTGAGCCGCCCGAACGTACGGGTCAGCTGCTGGAGCGGGGACTCGGGCCCCGGCCGCTGCTCGGGCAGGGCGCCGGCCGACTCGCGGTAGGCGGCCAGCGCCTCGTGGGCCTGCTCGGCGGCCTCCCGGTACAGGTCACGGGACTTCGTCATCGCCTCCAGCGCGTCGACGTACATGGCCACCAGGGCGCGCTCACGGGCGAGTTCCTCTTCGAGGGTGAGCAGCCGCCACTGCTCGCGCAGCGCGGTCACGGCCTCCTCGGCGCCCTCCGGCAGGGGCCGCGGCAGCGCCGCGAACCGGGCGACGGCGGCGATGAGCTCGGCCGGCTCGGAGCCGTCGAGGAAGACACTGCGCACCGAGAAGGCGGTCGCGTCGTAGTCCGCCGGGGCCGGGGAACCGGGCAGAACCACGGCGCCGCCCCTCGGCACCTCCACACCACGGTCCCGCAGCGCCCAGTTCACCACGCGCAACTGGTGCGGGGCGGCGCGATGCTCCACCACCCGGTGGCGCAGGCCCGTCGGCAGCATGCCCGCGAGCGGGATCCGCCCGCGCTGATCGGTGGTCATCGCCTCGTGGACGACGACATGGACGGTCCAGCCGTCGCGAGCGGCGTCCTTGAGCAGGCGTCGTACCGCCTTGTCGTCCTCGGGGAGGGGGTTGAGGTCGCGCAGGCGCCCGCCGGTGACCGGCTCGTGGTCCCAGTCGGCGTCGGAGTCCTGCGGCCAGAACAGCGCGGCGGGCGACGGCCACCGGGGATCCCAGGGGCGTTCGGCCTCCGCCGCCAGCACCCACGCCTGCCCGTCGGAGACGGTCAGCCTGGCTCGTACCGTCACCGAGTCCTCGATCCGCCAGCGGGCCTCGAACACCCGCTCGCCCTCGCTCTGGGCCTCGGCCGGTTCATGGAAGTCGTCGATGCCGCCGTCGTCCTTGTGCCGTTTCAGACACGTCCAGACCACCTCCTCGGCGGCGGATCCGGCGTGGCGGCCGCGGGCCAGCCACACCGTGGGCGGAGTCATGGGGCGGGCGGTCGGCGAGCTGGGCATGGGTCCTGGGGGCGACGGGGGCAGGTGCTCGTCCCAGTATCGATGCCGCAGGCAGCCACGTGTCACCGGGGGTCCGCACACGGGGTGTGCGCGGACCGCTCCGGACGAGGGCCGTTCACTCGTGGTCGGATCCGGCCCCGGTCATGAAAATGGCCGGTGCGCAGGGCCCGCCCACCATCCGCTTTGGGGCGGGCCCTGCGCACGGCAGGTCAGCCGTGGTACTTGATGTACCCGTTGCCGTCCGGGTCCGAGCCGCTCTTGGTGTACGAGTGCGAGTCGGCGCCGGCGCCCGTGGGCTTGTACAGGTAGATCGAGTCCTTGTCGTTGTTCCAGATGAAGTTGCAGTTGTCGCGGTAGACGACGTTGTTCGCGTCGGAGTCGGTGCCGTGGCCGCCGCGCAGCTTGATCTGGTCGCCGGGCTGCAGGTAGTGGTTGGCCGTGAAGGTGAACTTGTTCCCGGCCTTGTCCTTGACGACGTAACCCTTGAGGTTGACCGTCTTGCTGGACGAGTAGTTCTTGATCTCCAGGTACTCGGCCTTGGTGTTGCCGGTGGTGCAGTTGTTGGAGTCGCTGCCCGGAGCGTCGTACTGGACGCCTCGGATCTTCAGCGCCGACGAGTACTCGGTGGCCTGGGCAGGCCCGGCGGCAAGGGCGCCCAGGGTGCCCGCGGCGGCGGCCGTCGCGACGATCAGGCGTATACGCATGACGAAGTCCCCCCTTGTGAAGGTTCAGTGAAGAAGTGTGATCCTATGCCCACAGGGGGCGTCTGTTACCGCCGCGTCCGGAGGTGGAGACAGATCACTCGGGTCGCGGGGTGAGCAGCGCGCGCAGCAGACCCGGGAAGGCGTCCTCGAACTCCTCGCGGCGCAGCGTGTTCATCCGGGACGTGCCCACGTAGTAGGGCCGAGGATGAGGACGTCGTCGAGCGGGTGCTCGCCGTCACGGGCGGCCGGGGCGCCGAGTTCGTCCTCGACGCCGTGGCAGGACCCGGCGTCACCGACCTCGCCCGCGTGGTCGCCCCCGGCGGAACCCTCTTCGTCTACGGCGCACTGAGCGGCGAGGCGACCCCGTACCCGGGGATCGAACTCCGGCTGCCCGCGCTGAACATGCGCACCTACACCGTCCTGGAGACGACCCGCGACCCGCTGCGGCTGCGCCGGGCCGAGGCGTTCGTCTCCTCCGGCCTGAGCGGTGGCGCCTTCGCCCCGGCCGTGGACCGGGTCTTCCCCCTGGACGAGATCGTCGAGGCACACCGCTATCTGGAGGCGGGCAACCAGGTCGGCAAGATCGTCGTCACGGTCGACCACTGACCGGCTCCGGGGCCGCCACGGGCCGGCGCCGGCGGGCGGAGAGGCCGAGCCCGGCCGCGCCGAGGGCGCCGGCGGCCGCGAGGACGCCCATGGCGTCGGCCAGGGTGCCGACGGCGGCGGTCAGTGCCAGGACCACGAGCGGGCAGATGAACTGGCCGATGAAGAAGGAGCCGGTCCACAGGCCGGTGCCGCGGCCCCGGTCGGCGTAGTCGAGCCGGGACATGGCCAGGGTGAGCAGGCTCGGCAGCATGATGCCGCCGCCGAAGCAGCTGATGACGGCACCGAGGGTCAGCACGACCGGGTCCGAGGCCAGCCAGATCACCGCGAACCCCAGGCCGCACAACGCGAACACACCGGGCAGCCAGGCCTCAGAGCCTGTGTCACCTCCCCGGCCGGGCGCGCGACGCCTGGCACGCACTCCCCCAGACGGGGGACCCCCAGCGGCGTTGCCGAACCGCCCACGTGGCTCCTCCCCCACGCTCGAACCGGCTTCGCCGACTCGCGCAGGGGCACCCCCATCGAGGGCGCTCCGGCGCCTTGCGATCGCACGCACCAGACGCCGCGCGCTGATCCGACCGGGGAGGTGACACAGGCTCTCCGGGCCCAGGCCGGTCTTGGTGAAGACACCCGCGCCCAGCACGGTCGCGGCGCTGGACGCGGCGATCGCAAGACCGATGGTGCCGGAGTCCTCCACGCCCATGTCGTCCAGGAGGAACGCCATCTCCACCTGGACCGTGTAGAAGAGGACGGCGCCGAACACCGTCAGCGCGCAGGTTCCGGCCAGCGGGCGCCAGGGGAAGGGCCGCCGCTCCGCCTCCGGCGAGGAGACCTTCCCGGTGGACCGGGGCTGCGGCAGGAAGGCCGCCATCGCCGGAGCGAGCAGCAAGGTCACCGCGTACGCCCAGAACGGCGCCCGCCAGCCCGCCGCACCGGCCGCACCGCCGAGCACGAAGAAGGCCGTCGCCGAGATCGAGGCGCACATGGTCTGCAGGGCGAGGTAGCGGTCGCGCTGCCGGCCGGCGTAGTAGTCGCCGATCAGTGTGGTGCAGCAGGTCATGATGGCGGCCTCGACGACCCCGACCAGGGCGCGGCTGGCGACGATGGCGCCGAGGGAGTCCAGCCACAGCGGGGCCGTGCCGAGGAAGGCGTACAGCACGGTGGCGATGACGAGGAGGCGTTTGCGGCCCAGCCGGTCGACGACGACACCGGCGAAGGGGGCCAGCAGCGCGAGCGACAGGGCGGGGACTGTCAGAGCCATCGGCACCAGGGCGTCGGCGCCCGGGACGTCTGCGAAGTGGTCGCGCATCTTCGGCAGGACCGGGGCGATGAGCACGGCGCCGAGGATGGGCAGGCAGCTGCCGGCTATCAGCAGCGTGATGCGCAGACGGTGGCCGGAGGCGGTCTCGGTTGCGGGCATGCGGGAACTCCACCTGGCGGAAAAGGGGGGACGGGAAGCGCAGAGCGCCCGCGTCGAGCGGGACGGCTTCGGCGCTCGGTGGAGATGACTATCGGCCACCCGCCAGGTGCTGCCTAGCCCCCGCCCGATCGCGATCGAGGATGCCGATCATCCGTCCCCTGGATGCGGGTCAGCCCATCAGCCCCGCCCCCACCCGCGCCGCCGTCTCCCGCAGCCAGATGTGCGCCGCGTCATGGGTGTGGACGGGATGCCACCACATCGCCTCCTGGAGGGGCACCGCCTCATAGGGCGGATCCATCACGCGTACGGCGGCCACCCCGCTCAGCAGATCGGCCAGGCTCCGCTGCACCAGGGCGATACGACGGGTCCCGGCGACCAGGAAGGGCAGCACCTGGAAGCTGTCGACGGAGACCTCCACATGCGGGTCGATGCCGAGCATGCTCAACTGCCGTGCGGCGGGCGCGTCGTAGGTGCGCTGGTAGATGACCCAGGGCAGACGGGCCAGGTCCGCCATGGTGAGCCGGTCCCCGACCTCGTCGTTGGAGTCGGCGACGAGGAAGGCCCAGCGGTCGGTGAACAGGTCGACGGCGGGGAAACCGCTGATGATGCCGTGCGGCATCAGCAGTCCGTCGGCCGCGCTGAGCATCGTCGCGGTGTTCTCGGTGGCATCGGCCGGGGTCCGCTGGAAGCGCAGCCGCACGCCCGGGGCCTCGGCGTGCACGGTACGGGCGAGTTCGGCGCCGAAGACGGCGATCGCGTAGTCGGAGGCGAGCAGGGTGAACTCGTGCTCCTCGCTGCCCGGCATGAACTCCGCCCGGCTGCTGAAGACCCGCTCCAGCAGATCGCAGGCGGTGGCGGTGCGGTCGAGCAACGCCCGCCCGAGCGCGGTCAGTTCGTACTGTCCGCCGACGCGGGAGAGCAGTTCGTCGTCGAAGTGCCGGCGCAGCCGGGCCAGGGCGGCGCTCATCGCCGGCTGGCTGAGTCCGATGCGCTGACCGGCCCGGGTGACGTTGCGTTCCTCCAGCAGGGCACGCAGGGACGGCACGAGATTGAGGTCCAGGCCGGACAGGTGCACAACTGCCTCCGGAGCGCGGCCGCCTGAGCGGGGAAGCCCATGCCCGACGGTATTTGCACAGTGGATGATCTATATCCAAAGAATCGATTTCCCAGATTACGGGATGCGGGGCCAGATTAGTCACATCGCAACCAGGAGGACATGCCCGTGAAACCCGCAGCCCCTTCCGCGTCCTTCTCCGGACCCTTCGCCCTCGGCACTCTCTCCGCCCCTGACCAGGCATCTTTCCCCGCTCTTGTGGTTCCCGAGCGGCGCGCACTGGACCTTCGCCCGGCGCTCGGCGACCCCGCCCTGACGATCCGCGCCGTCTTCGAGCGCTGGGACGAGCTGCTCCCGCTCCTGCGGACCCTCGCGGCGGACTCGACCGCCGAGTGGCAGTCCCTGGACGGTCTGCGGGTGCACGCTCCCGTCGAGCCCCGCCAGGTCTTCCAGTCCGGTGCCAACTACCGCGAGCACGTGATCGATCTGGAGGTGGCCCACCGCGCGTCCGACGATCCGCGCACGGTGGAGGAGGCCAGGACCGAAATCGCCGCGATCATGGACCGGCGGGCCGCCGAGGACCTGCCGTACGTCTTCATCGGCCTGCCGAGCGCTCTCACCGGTCCCTATGACGACGTCGTCCTGCCCGCCTGGGCCGAACAGCCGGACTGGGAGCTGGAGTTGGCGGCCGTCATCGCCAAGCCCGCCTACCGGGTCCCCGTCGAGGAGGCGCTGGATCACGTCGCCGGCTACACCATCGCCAACGACCTCACCGATCGCGCCACCGTCTTCCGCCGGGACATGAAGGCCATCGGCACCGACTGGCTGCGCAGCAAGAACGCGCCCGGGTTCACCCCGCTCGGCCCGTGGATCGTCCCGGCCGAGTCGATCGCGGACCCCGGGGACCTGCGCGTCACGCTGAAGCTGAACGGCGAGACCATGCAGGACGAGTCGTCCAAGGACATGATCTTCGGCGTGGCGCGCATGGTGTCGTACGCCTCGCAGACCGCTCAACTCCTCCCCGGCGACCTGGTGTTGACGGGCAGTCCGGCCGGAAACGGCATGCACTGGGGGCGGCTGCTGCGCGACGGCGACGTCATGGACGGCTCCATCACCGGGCTCGGCGCCCAGCGCACCCGCTGTGTCGGGGAGGCCGAGTGAACCGGCACGACCCCGAGGGCGCCATCGCCGAGGCCGCCAAGGCGTACTCCAACTGGGGGCGTTGGGGCGAGGACGACGTCCTCGGCACCCTGAACTTCCTGGACGAGGCCAAACGGCGCGAGGGCGCCGCACTGGTCCGGCGGGGCGCGAGCTTCTCCCTGGCCCAGCGCTTCGACATGAACGGCCCGCAGAGGGGCTGGCGGCGCCGCACCAACCCCGTGCACACCATGCTGGACACCGGTACCGACGCAGCCCTCGGCAACCAGGGCTTCCCGCACGGCATCGGCGGCGCCGACGACGTGATCGCCATGCCGCTGCAGTGCTCCACCCAGTGGGACGGCCTCGGGCACATCTTCGACCATGGCAAGGCCTGGAACGGACGGGACGCGGCACGCACCGTCACCTCGGACGGCGACCTCGTCACCGGCATCGAGCACATGGCGCCGTACGTCGCCGGGCGCGGCGTGCTCCTGGACGTGGGCCGAGTCATCGGCACCCAGGGCGAGTTGCCCGACGGCTTCGCCATCACCGAGGAGCATCTGACCGCGACCGCCGAGGCGCACGGCGTCACCGTCGGCCGCGGCGACATCGTCGTCGTCCGCACCGGACGCCTGGCCCGCGCCCGGCGCGAGGGCTGGGGCGACTACGCGGGCGGTGACTCGCCGGGCCTGTCCTTCACCACGGCGAGCTGGCTGCACCGTACCGAGATCGCGGCCGTCGCCACCGACACCTGGGGATTCGAGGTACGGCCCAACGAGTTCGACGGCGCCTTCCAGCCGCTGCACCAGGTCGCCATCCCCAACATGGGCCTGCTCATCGGGGAGATGTGGGACCCCGACACGCTCGCGGAGGACTGCGCCGACGACGGCGTGTACGAGTTCTGGCTCACCGCGGCGCCCCTGCCCATCACCGGAGCCGTCGGCTCCCCCGTCAACCCGGTCGCCGTCAAGTGAACCGTCCAACAAAGGAGTTGGCCATGGGAAGAGAGAGAACCGTCCTCGTCATAGGAGGCGGCACCTCCGGCAACGCCATGACCGTCCTGCTGAGGCGGGCCGGCATCGCCGTGGACCTCGTCGAGGCCAAGCCGGACTGGAACTTGCGCGGGTCCGGCATCACCCTCCAGGGCAACGCCCTGCGCGTGCTGCGCGAGCTCGGCGTCTGGGACGAGATCCGCGCCCACGGCTTCTGTTTCGACTCCCTCGGCCTGACCGCACCGGACGGCACCGTCCTGCACGTCAACGAGGACATCCGCACCGGCGGCGACGACCTCCCGGCCACCCTCGGCATGCAGCGCCCGGTCCTCCAGCGCATCCTCACCGACGCCGTCCGGGCCTCCGGCGCCCATGTCCGGCTCGGCACCACCGCCGAGATCCTCACCCAGGACGACACCGGCGTCACCGTCCGCCTCAGCGACGGCACCGAGCGCCGCTACGACCTGGTCGTGGCCGCCGACGGCCTGAACTCCACGACCCGCGCCGCCATCGGCATCGACGACAAACCCGCCCCGACCGGCATGGCCATCTGGCGTGTCCCGGCACCCCGCCCCTCCGGTGTGGACCGCACCGACCTCGCCCACGGCGGCCCCTGCTACATCGCCGGCTACACCCCCACCGGCAAGGACACCGTCTACGCCTACCTCGTCGAGGCCAACCGCGACCGTGCCCCCATCGCGCCCGAGTCCTACGCACAGGAGATGCGCCGTCTCGCCGAGGGCTACGGCGGCGCCTGGAACGAGATCCGGGAGTCCATCACCGACCCCGCGCAAGTGAACTACACCTGGTTCGACCGGCTGCTCGTCGAGGGCTCCTGGCACCGCGGCCGGGTCGTCCTCGTCGGCGACGCCGCCCACTGCTGCCCGCCCACGCTGGCCCAGGGCGCGGCGATGGCGCTGGAGGACGCCTGGGTGCTGGCCGAGCTGCTCACCGGGGGCGCGGACTGGGACGAGGAACTCCTCAGGCGCTACTACGAGCGGCGCATCGATCGGGTCCGGACGGTCGTCGAGGCGTCCGTGCAGATCGGGCAGTGGCAGCTCGACGGCGTACGCGGAGACGTGCCCGGGCTGATGCGCACCACCATGGCCGCCCTCAAGGAGCTGCCGTGACGACCCCCACCGTCGATGTGCACGCCCACGTCCTGTTGCCCGAGGTCGACGCCCTCGTCGCCGACCTGCCCGGACACGCCGAGGCCAAGGCGCTGGACACCCGCCGCAACGGGCCCGCTTCCCTGGCCGTCAGCGGCCCCATGGTCGCCGCGCGCATCCCGCGCCTGACCGACGTCGGCGCCCGCCTGGCCGCGATGGACGCACAGGGCGTCGACATCCAACTCGTCAGCCCCTCCCCGTCGCACTACCACCCCTGGGCCGACGAGGAGACGGCGGAGAAGCTGTACCGGCTCGCCAACGAGGCGACGGCTGCGCACTGCGCCCAGGCGCCGAAGCAGCTGTACGGGCTCGGACTCGTACCGCTGCAACACCCGCTGCAAGCCGTGCGCGCCCTTGAACACGCCCTGGAACAAGGCTTGTTGGGCGTCGAGATCTCCAGTCATGCCCCCGGACGGGAGCTGTCGGACCCGGCATACGAGCCACTGTGGGCGCGCGCTGAGGAGACCGGCGCGATCCTCTTCCTGCACCCCTTCGGCTGCACCCTCGACGAACGGCTGGACCGCTGGTACCTGTCCAACACCGTCGGCCAGCCCACCGAGAACGCCGTCGCGCTCTCCCACCTGATCTTCTCCGGAGTGCTCGACCGGCACCCTGAGCTGACGCTGATAGCCGCGCACGGGGGCGGCTATCTCCCCACCCACATCGGCCGCTCGGACCATGCCTGGAGCGTCCGCCCCGACGCCCAGAGCTGCGCACGGGAGCCGAGCAGCTATCTGCGGCAGGTGTACTTCGACTCCCTCGTCCACGACCCGCACGTCCTGCGGGAGTTGGTACGGGTCGCGGGCCCGGACCGGGTGCTGCTCGGCTCCGACTTCCCCTTCGACATGGGCACCGAGGACCCGCTGGGCGCGCTGCGGGCGGCCCGGCTGTCCGACGCCGACTTCCACGCCGTACGGGGCGGCAATGCCGCCGCCCTCCTCCCCAAGGAGTGACACCATGCGTCTGCTCACCCATCTGCGGCACGTGGACCTGGCCGTGCCCGACTACGACAAGCAGCTCGACTTCTACGCCGGCGTCTGGGGTCTGACCAAGGTCGCCGAGGACTCCGGAATCTCCTTCCTGGCCGCCGAGGGCTCGCCCGAGCAGTACGTCGTACGCCTGCGCAAGGCCGACGAGAAGCGGCTCGACCTGGTCTCCTACGGAGCCGCATCCGCCGCCGACGTGGACACCCTCGCCGAGCAACTGGCCGCCGCCGGAGTGCGGTTGATCTCGCCGCCGGGGAAGGTCGACACTCCCGGCGGCGGGTACGGCTTCCGCTTCTTCGATGTCGACGGACGCACCATCGAGGTCTCCGCCGATGTCGAGGTACGGCAGCACCGCAAGATCGAGGAGAAGGAGTCGATCCCGGTCAAGCTGTCCCATGTGGTCCTCAACTCACCTGATCTGAATCGCACTCGGGAGTGGTATAAGCGTCACCTCGGCTTCCGGCTCTCCGACACGCTCAGCTCGCCACACATGGGCGAGGTCATGCACTTCATGCGGATCAGCAACCAGCACCACTCCATGGCCATCGCCCAGGGCCCGCACACCTCCCTGCACCACGTGTCCTTCGAGATGCGCGGTCTGGACGAGTACATGCGCGGCTCCGGACGCGTGATGCGGGCCGGCGCGAGGAAGGTCTGGGGGCCGGGCCGGCACATGGCGGGCGACAACACCTTCACCTACTTCCTCGACCCGCACGGCAACACGGTCGAGTACACGACCGAGTTGGAGGTGCTGGACGAGGACACCTGGCACCCGCACGTCTACGACTTCTCCCAGCCGGAGGTCACCGACCAGTGGGGCACCGCCAACCCGATGAACGAACTCGTCGCCAAGGAGTCCTTCAACGACGCCGACCGCGGCTGCTTCGTCGCCCCGCCGGTGTGAGGCCCGCATGCGCATAGCCACCTACCTGCACGACGGACGCCGCTACCACGGAGTGGTCGAGGGCAGCGACGTGCGCGCCCTGCCCGACGGCACCTCACCCGTGGAGGCGGCCTACGGGGTACGGCCCGTGGGCCGGGCCGTACCCCTGGCGGACGTACATCTGCTGGCGCCGCTGGAGCCGGCGACGATCCGGGACTTCGTCACCTTCGAGGAACACGTCGAAGGCGTACGGCGGTCCGTGGACGGCGCCGGGGGAGTGCCCGAAGCCTGGTACGACGCACCGACCTTCTACTTCACCAACCCCTACGCGGTGATCGGGCCCTACGACGACGTGCCCGTGCCGCCGGGGTCGCGGCTGCTGGACTTCGAACTCGAAGTCGCCGCCGTCATCGGACGGGAGGGTCGCGACCTCGCTCCGGAACAGGCACGCGATCACATCGTCGGCTACACGATCCTCAACGACTGGTCCGCGCGCGATCTCCAGTCCCGTGAGATGCAGGTGCGGCTCGGGCCGTGCAAGGGCAAGGACACGGCCGCGACGCTGGGGCCGTACCTGGTCACCGCCGACGAACTGGAGCCGTACCGGGACTCCGACGGCTTCCTGCGGCTCGGGCTCACCGCTTCCGTGAACGGTGAGGTCGTCGGCAAGGACCTGCTGTCCAACATGAGTTGGACCTTCGAGGAGATGGTGGCCTACGCCTCGCGGGGCACCGTCGTCCGGCCCGGGGACGTCCTCGGCTCGGGTACCTGCGGCAACGGGGGTTGTCTGGCGGAGCTGTGGGGTGCGCGGGGCGAGCAGTCCCCGCCGCCGCTTCAGCCCGGGGACACGGTCACGCTCACCGTCGAGGGCATCGGGTCCGTCTCCAACACCGTGGTCTCGGGCGTGGATCCGGTACCGCTGTCGGCGGCGCGGCGCCGCAGTCGGGAGCGGCCGTGACCGAGCTGTACGGAAAGGTCGTGGTGGTCACCGGCGCCGCGCGCGGTCAGGGCGCGGCCGAGGTCGATGCCCTGGCCCGGGCGGGGGCCCATGTCGTCGCGACCGACGCGGAACCCGTCGGTGACTGCCGCCGACTCGACGTCACCAGTGAGCAGGACTGGGCCCGACTGGTGGCGGAACTGAGAGAGTTGTACGGCCAGGTCCATGGGCTGGTGAACAACGCCGGCATCACCTGGCGGGCCCGCCTCGACGACGTACGCCCCGAGGACTTCGCCCGCGTCCACGCGGTCAACGTCACCGGACCGCTCCTCGGCATCCAACACCTCTCCCCGCTGATGCCGCCCGGGGCGTCGATCGTGAACGTCGGCTCGTCCGCCGCGCTCACCGGCCACTACCCGGTGGCGTACACGGCGAGCAAGTGGGCACTGCGCGGCCTGTCGAAGGCGGCGACCTTGGAGCTCGGCCCGCGCGGCATCCGCGTGAACACCGTCCATCCCGGCTTCATCGAAACCGATATGACCGCCTCCGCCGCACCCGTCTTCCGTGAGGCGAACCTCCGCGAGACCCCGCTCGGCCGCACCGGCACGGCCGACGAGGTGGCCCCGCTGGTGGTGTTCCTGCTCTCCGACGCCGCTTCCTTCATCACCGGCGCCGAGATCCCGGTCGACGGCGGCCTCACCGCGCACGGGGGCGTGAAGTCGATCTCCGACGCGCTCGCCGAGGCAAGGGACGCCTCGTGAACAAGGTCAGCGGTCGAACAACTGCGGTGTCGTAGTCCGAGCCGCACGACACGAGCGAGACCGCGCCAAGGGCCCGGAGCGAGTACTC
>NZ_JACMSF010000036.1 GCF_014257025.1 Streptomyces cupreus | reverse complement strand
AGTGATACGGCCGGGCCCCTTCGGGGATGCCCGTCGACCTGCGATGGTGCACCGACCGCCGGTCGCGGCGATCCGAACAGGTCCTGGATCAGGCCTTCTTGGTCTCCTAGTAATGGGCCGGGTCGGTGACCTGCGGGGATCTTTCCTGTGGGTCGCTGACCTGGTCTTTTGGTGATTGGTGGCGATGGGGTGCGACGGTCTTGAGCGGGTGTCTTGCGGACTGGGTGCGGACCGGGCGCAGGGGGCAATCGAGTCGGTTCACGAGTGGGTCTGATAAGGCGCGACTCAGTGCCTTGAAGATCACTTCTCGTGAATCGAGTGATCGTTCCCCGTGGGGTAGCGGTAGGTCACCGCGGAGGTCTTCGCCCTGGGATCCAGCAGCGCCTTGTGCTACGACTCAACCGTCAGGGTCTGCTCGTCGAGATCCAGGTGTACGGTTCCGCCGCCTTGGGCGCGGAGCTTCCGCCAGGCGTCGTATCCCGTCATGATCGCCTGCTCCCAGTCGGCGGAGCGCAGAACGCTGACTTCAAGGTGGGAAGTCATGGAGGCGATGGTCTTGATGAGTTCGTGGTCGATGTGGCGGACGTTCTCGAAGAACCCGTGGCGGGCCGCGTAGGAGAAGACGAGGGCCGAGATGCCCTCCTCGATGGCGATGGCACGGCCGCCGTCCTCGGCCTCGTCGGTCTTGGGGTCGCTCTTGCGCTTGCAGCGCAGCAGGAAGCGGGAGACGGGTGACCAGCCCAGGACGGTGGCGTGGGCGAGATGGAAGATGTCGTGGAATCGGTAGTCGTCGTCGATGTGGGATGCGTCGGTCAGCGGGTCTCCGCAGGGGACGCCGTTGTGGGTCAGGACGGCGACGGTACGCCCGTCGCGGTCGCGCTGCTGGAGGGTGAAGGTGAGGGTGGCCTGCCGTGGGAGCCGCTCGGCCTCGGGGAAGTGGGCGTCGAAGGTGATGCGATCGGCGTCAGGGGTGGTGCGCCACCGGTCGCTGATCTTGACGAGGTTGGCGGCGGCGACATCTTCGAGGTCGAGGTCGAAGCGGTGGGCGAGAGCGGCGACGTACCACAGGACGTCGCCAAGTTCTTCGCGCAGGTGCTGCTTCCCTGAGGCGAGGCCGGGCCCGTCACGCAGGCGCTTCTTGTAGGCGGTGGCGAGGGAGCCGACCTCGCCGGTGAGGCCGAGCAGGGGCACCACGATGGGGTCAGTCCCTGGCGCGGGCTCTTGGAGGGTCTTGATGGCGGCTTGCTGGTAGCGGTTGAGGTCCACAACTTCCTCCCGTCGGAAAATCCAGCATGCAGGTCGGGAATCCCGACCCCGTGTCGTATAGTAGAGCAGCGATGCTGGAAAATCAGACAGACGGGAGAGTCTCCTGAACACGATCGAGCCGTCCATGGAGGACATCGTCACCGTGGTCGTGGAGTTCCTGGCCGAACTACAGGACCGAGAACCCGATGAGCTGCGGATGGAACTGGAGGAGGCCGGCGAGGAACTGCCCGTCGACTCCATCCTCATCGTCGAGATCTTGACCCGCATTGAGGAGCGCTACGGCATCAGCGTCCCCGCAGACGAGGAGGCGGCTCGCTCCACCCGGTCGGTGCGCACCTTCGCCACCACCATCTTGAACGTGATCAACGAAAGGCGTAAGTCATGACCCCCGAACCTGCCGCACTCCGCGGCCGCGACCCTGAGCTCGAACTGCTTGGAGAGCGCCTTCGCAACACCCGCGACTACCTGGGCATGTCGCAGCAGCATGTCTCCGACATGACCGGCATCCCCCGATCGGCGGTCAGTGACATCGAGCGCGGCTCACGCCGGGTAGACAGCCTTGAGCTGAAGAAGCTCGCGCGCCTGTACATGCGGCCGGTGTCCTACTTCCTCGCCAAGGAGGAGGAGGCAGACCTGGGGGAGCACGCGCTGGCCGGGCTGCCGCGCGCCCTCGTCGGCTTGACCGACGGCGACTGGGAGGAGGTGCTCAGCTTCGCCGAGTTCTTGAAGTTCCGGCGGGCTGGCGAGCAGGAGCAGGAGCGCGGGGAGTGAACTGGGACGTGGCCCACAAGGTCGCCGCGATGGAGGCGGTAAAAGCACACCGCGACCTGGCCATCGACCGCAACGGGTACGTGGACGTGTACGGCGCACTTCAGCGTGCCGACGTCGTCGGGATGGCGCGGCCCATGCCACGACTGTTCGGGGTGTACGCCGCACCTCGGGACAACGGGCCCGCCGTGCTACTCAACGCCAACCTGGACATCGTGGCCCAACGGCACACCGCAGCACATGAGTTGGGGCACCACCGGGCCGGGCACGGCACGGCACTGGACGAGGAGCTGGACCGTGCCCGCACGTGGGGGGATGGGTCCTGGCCGGACGAGGAAAAGGTGGCGGAGGCGTTCGCGGCCTGGTTCCTCATGCCCCTGCCTGCCATCCAGACCGCGCTGGCCCAGATCGGGGTGCGTCGTCCGCTGGTCCCGGAGCACGCCTATCGGATCGCCCGCATCCTGGGCACCTCGTACGCCGGGACAGTGAACCACCTGCACCGGCTGCGGCTGCTGTCCCGGACGGAGAAGACCGAATGGCTGCGGGTCAAGCCCGCCTCCATCAAGGCGGACCTTGCGGGCGGCCCGGTCCCCGGGAAGGCCCACGTTCACCTGATCACCACCAGTGCACACGGCTCCACCGTGCGGGTGGATGCCAGCGACCTCGTGATCCTCGGCAACACCGGGGCGAAATTCGAGTACCTGTCGCCGGCACTGCAAGTCCCCGAAGAGGCGCCTGGTCAGCTCTCCCTGGGCGATGCCCCCGCCTCAGGATCTGCTGAGGTCATCGATGCGTTCATCGGAACCGCCTCGGCCACCGTGTACATCCCAGGGGCCTCCGAACTACTGGCCTTCACCCTGGAGCGCCAGGCCCCACGCGTCGGGGTCCAGAGCCTGTGGCCCGCCTGATCTACGCCTCCTCTTCTAGTCGTTCTCCCTCGCGCAGCTCCCCACTGGTACACCTCTAACGTCAGGAGCACGGAGATGTCCCTCTTTATCGTTGACAAGGCCAACACTTCGCTTGCCTGGCAAGAGGCATGTCGGAAACTCGACGTACCCGGCAATCCGAAGCGAGACGCCCTGCACACCTTGGTTCGCATCGGCAACGCTGCGGCAGAGGATCCGCAGGTGCGAGCCGAGTTCGACCAAATGCGCGAGGAGCGGGGCTATGCGCTGATCGAAACGGTGGCCAACACACTCTTCCCCGCCGAACTCGCGGCCGTCTCCCGCACCCCGGAAGAGTTGGTGCGCCGGTACCGGGCTATGTATCCGAGGCTGTGCCGCATCGACCGTGGAAATGCGACCGGCACCTACTTCGGACGCATCGTGGCCTACCCGGGGGAGCATGGTCCTGTGGACCAGCTGACCGCGCTCATTGATCGGATACGCCGCCAGGCTGCGGGCAGGGGACCGATGACTGCGGCGTACGAGATGGACATCGCTCATCCCGACGACCCGGCCGCTCCCGACCTCACAGGTGACGACCACGATACCGACACGGACACAGACACCTGGGCCACGCCGGTACACGCCGCCGGGAAGGACAACGGGTTGCGCGGCTTTCCGTGTCTGAGCCACTGCTCGTTCCAGCTGGACCGCAACCGGGTCCTGCACGCCGTGGCCCTCTACCGCAGCCACTACATGGTGGCCCGCGCCTACGGTAACTACCTGGGTCTGGGGCGGCTTCTGGCCTACCTGGCAGAGCACGCCGAGGTGCGCCCCGGCGCGCTGACGGTAATCGCCGGGCACGCCCAGATCGAGGGCGACATCACGGCCCTGCGGCCGGTACTGCGAGGCCAGGCCCGGCTGGCCGCCTGAACGGCACGGGCATCCGTCAACCGACCTGAAAAAACTTACGGGTTGATGCCCCACTTGGGCGGGAACCAGGCGGTCAGAGGGGCACTGTCGGGACGGTACAGCTGCTTGATGCGGCTGCGGCCACTGATGCCCGCGATGTCCGGGTGGACCACACGCGCGTACTTGTCGACCTCGCAGAACAGGTTCTGACAGTCAATCAGCTGCAAGGGGCGCCCGCGCAGTCCCCTGAAGGTGAGGCCGAGGCGAGCGAAGTGCTCCTCCTGGTTGTCCGCCATGTAGCGGATCACCTCGGCCTCGATGCCGCTCGCGTTGGCGCCGAAGCACTTCCGGATGCCATCGCGGGCACCCGGCCCGGGGACGACGAAGTCCATCTCGGAGAACGACAGCCCGGCCGCATAGTTGAGGTCGATCAGATACTGGTACGCAAGGAACGGGCCGAGCGCCGGAAAGCCCAACAGCACCTGGTATGCCTCGCGCATCGAGGCAGCCTCTTGCACCTGCTCGGGGGCCCCCTGTTCCATCAACATTTCGACCAGGCGCAGGTGATTACGATGCTTGCGCTGCTCCCCCAGATGCGGCGGCGGCGTGATGTAGGCGGCGGAATACAGGCGTGTACCCGACGCGAACGCCCGTGACAGCACCTGGTCCACGGCCCTGTAGTCGTAGCCCTGCCAGGTGATCTCACCCAGGTGCTCTTCGAGCAACTGCCAGGTCTGAACCTTGTTGAAGACCTTGAACAACAACGTGCGGAAGAACACTTCTTGCCACGTTTGGTCGCCGCGATATGACACCTGGCTGATCAGGTACTGGCTGACCCGATCAGCGGCCCGGAAGCAATTGGTGAACCTGTGCTGGACGAGCACGGGGTCCGGTACTGCCGGCGCCGAGACCTCCCCTAGGCGCGCCAGATACACCTGGTGCCGTGCAGCCGCGAACCGCCAATAAGTGTCGAACACCGGCGTGGGCTTCAGCACGCGCCCGGAGATCCGCACGGTGGCAGGCGGATCGCAGTCTTCCGCCTGGTGGATCTGTGGTCGGGCTTGCAACGTGGTGACCATGGGCACAATATATATTGAATCTAGATGAGCTGCCAGAGAGGGCGCAGGATGGAACTGCTGTGGCGCGCAGAACGCCGCAATACCCTCATCGCATGGCCAGATGCCGTCAACGAGCGCCTTGACCAACTGGTCGCAGCAGGACTCGCCGCTGGCGAGAACGTCAACCGCTCTCATCTACTCGCGGCCCTCGTGGTCCATGCCGATCTGTCACCCGAGTTCGTCGCCGGCGTCATGCGGGCCTACCGCACGCTGGGCAGCGATTCCCTGGATGAGGCCAATCGCTCTGGGGCTGAGCAGTGGCCCACAGTCCGGCGTCCTGGGCCTCGGCGAGTCTCTAGCCGTGACAGGGGCCCTGGCCCACTACGCGGTGAGGGATCCGCCGTCACCAACGACGCGCGTCAACCCCCGGACACGGCCACGGAGAAACTCCGTCCATAGAAGCGACCCCAGAGCTCGTAACAGGATCTTGTTGAGGTGTCCTGGTAGGGCGTTACCCTCAAGATTGCCGACGCCTTGCAGCTCGACGCTGCCGAGCTGGTGCGGGGGGCTCTCCGCCTCTGAACCTGAAGCGACCGCTGCGAAGTAACACGCAAACCTGCAAATCGACGGGGGACCACATGGGGCTTGCCAAGCGGCACTGGATGGAAGCTCAAGACCGCGGTTGGTACGCCGGCGGAGACCAGTGGGTGTGTGAGCAGTGTGTTGCTGAGCCCTTCCTGGCAAGCAAGGTCAGAGAGGCATCCTCGCCCGAGAAGGCATGCAGCTTCTGCGATGAAAGCCCGGCTGCTGAGCTAGACGTCTTCATCGAAGCATTCATGAATGGGGTCACACGTCGTTACGAGGATGCCGATAACGAGCACCGCTACGACTCGGAAACGGGCGAGTACCTAGGCAACACCTTCAGCACGGCGGAACTGGTCACCGAGGAATACGGGGACATCTTCGTTGAACCAGAATTCCAAGAGGCCGTGTGCGAGTCCATTATCGAAAGAACATGGACCGATAACGATTTCTGGCATTCTACGCCAAGTGAAGCTCTTAGTGCTGGCTGGGATCGGTTCCGCGAAGCCGTCATGTATGAATCTCGCTATGTCTTCTGGCTTCGCAGGGACTGGCAAGGCCAGGATTACGACGCCGACGGTGTCCACCCAGCCAAGGTGCTGCAAGCCCTCGGTGAGTACGTAGATAAGCACGCGCTGTACCGCACCATTGAAGTAGGCAAGATCTTCTGGCGAGCCCGTACGTGTACGGGTGCTGGAGCTTCCTGGGGGGCAAAGGATCTAGGAACGGCCGGACGTGAGCATGCGAAGCAAGCGAACCGCATGAGCCCGGCTGGCATCCCCATGTTCTATGGTGCCGAAGACGCAGACACTGCGGTCAGAGAAAGCCTCGTCCGAACCTCTGACACACACGTCAGTGTTGCTGCGTTCCAGACAACACAACCTTTCACCGTGGTCGATCTGACTGGAAGTAAGATCCCCGAGGTGCCCTCCGAGTTCGATGTCGAACGGTTTACCGAGCGACACCGAATCTTGTTCCTCAGGGACTTTGTCAAGGATCTGACTAAGCCGATCCGGGAGAGCTACGAACAAATCGACTACGTGCCCACTCAGATCTTGGTGGAGTACCTCCTCAAAGTGCACGAGCGCGCGGAAGGTGACGTAAGCGGCTTGATGTACACGTCTGCCGTGACAGGCGAGACCTGCATCGTGCTCGACGTCCCCAACAAGCGATGCATCGACCGGGACGACGAGATCGAGCGCTTCGCACAGGACAAGCTCCACCTGAAGATGGATGCTGCATCGCTGAGCACTTTCAAGATTAAGCGAGACTACGAGTCGATGCCGCCGGCCAACGACAATCCGTTCGCATAGTCGGGGTGACTTTCGGGGGGATTTTGAGTCCGTCAACAAGCGCTCTGGTCATTGCCTTGGTGGGTATCGCGGGCACGCTCGCTTCGGCGCTCCTCACCCAACGCAGTGCCAATAGCAGCAAGATGCGAGAACTTGAAAGGGTCGACGAGCAGCGCAGAGAAGACCGTGCCTACCAAGCCGAGCAAGCAGGAATAGAGGCCCGGCGTTCCTGCTATGTCGCGCTCAACATCGCCGCCCGTTTATATCAGACAGCACTAACTAACTACCTTGTTGCCATTCGTGCTGGTGCCGTGACCGATGAGATACGTGCCGATGTAGACGAAATGCGACGAGAGCACAGATCTCGTCATGCTGAAGCCCAGATGGTGGTGCCTGACTCTGTGCTTGAAGCGGCTGGCGCTGTCAACGGGAACCTCGGGAAGTTCTACGGAATCTTGAAGAGCATTGACCTTGGCACTGCAAACGCAGACGAAACGATTGAAGCAGCTGAAGCTCGACGCGTGAGATCGTGGGACTTTCTGAGTGAAATGAGAGCCGTTATGCGACGCGATCTGGGAATCGCTCCGTAAGGTCGCATAAAAGTGGAGGAGGAACTTCACACCCGCAGCCCATGAGGGCCTCGGCGTTCCTACTGCCAGCCGTCGAGGGAGACTTCCGGACCGCCCGCGAGGTAGCGGTGGAGGGCGCTGGCGGTGGTGTCCACGAACTTCGCGGGGATGGCGGCGGCATCGACCCAGCAGACCTGGGAGTGTTTGCGTGGTTCGCGGTTTTCGGGTTCGCCGGTCCATTCGTGGGCGGTGAAGACGACGGTGAGGAAGCCGTTGGGGGCCTCCACGCCCCAGGCGCCGTGGATGATGTGGGCGACCTTCAGGGCTTCCGGCTTCACGGCCAGACCGGTCTCCTCGTACAGCTCCCGCACTGCCGTCTCTGTGATGGGCTCGCCGGCTTCGCTCTTGCCGACAGGGAGATCCCACATGCCCTGGGCGAACTTGGCATTCTGGCTGCGCTGGAGGAGGACGACCCGGTTGGTGGCCTTGTCGTGGACGATGACGGCGGCGACCAGCAGGGTCATGGATTCGAGGGCGGGCGGCAGGGCTTTGGGCTGGTCGTCAGTTGTCCGCTGAGCCACGGCTGGTGTCCCTTCGTCGGCCGGATGGTGGCAGCTTAGGCCAGCGCTTCGCGTGCGCGGCGGGCGAGTTCGGCGGCCCCAGGCACTTTGCGACGCTGGTAGACGGACAGGGTGGAGCGGAGCGAGGTGATCGCTTTGCGCGTACGGTCGGACGTCATGCCCTCCATCAGCGTCAGAGCCTGTGACCACGCGGCGACGGCCTCATCGGCGCGGGCCTGGGCGGCGAGGCTGTCGCCGAGGTCGGCGTGCGTGAGGGCGTGGACGCGCTTGTACTTCTCGGGGTCCCAGCGCACCAGGGCGTCGCGGTGTTGTTGCTCGGTGCCGACGTGGTCGGCGAGGTCGGTCAGGGTGCGGGCGGTGTGGCTGGCAACGGTGCCGGCGGCCGGGCCGCTGACGCGGGAGTAGCTGGGCTGGGGACCGTCGTCGCGCAGGAGGGCGTCTTCGGCGGCGAGCAGGGCGCGGGCTGCTGCTGGCTTCGCGCCGACCGCAGCGTATGCGCGGGCGTGGGTGATGTGCAGTAGCGCCTCGGTCTGGCCGTCGACGTGGCCCAGGCCGCGGGTGAGGGCTCCTTCGACGAGGTCGACGCAGTGGTGGGGCTGTTTGAGGCTAAGGGATTGGTGGGCGAGGGCGCGCATCATCCAGGCGGCGTGGCCGCGCGGGTCGGCTTCGCAGGCGAGTTGGTAGCCGACCTGGTAGTAGCGCTGTGCTGCACCTTCCTGGCCGAGGTCGTGGTGCTTCCACCCAGCAAGGTACGCGAGTTCGGCGACGGCACCGAAGGCCGCTTGCCGTAGGGCTTCGTTCGGGAAGCGTCCGCGGAGCATGGGAGCGGCGGTGTCGGCGAGGTAGGCGGTGACGGTGGTCAGGCCATGGCCGCCGCCGAGGCGTTCGTCAGCCGCACTGAAGGCTGCGGTGATCTGCCGTACGACCTCCACGTCCTCGATCCCGACCAGCGAGCTGCCGGTGCGGGCCCGCAGCATGCGGGCGGTGACCTCGTGGTCGTAGACGAGAGGCATGGCCACGCCGGCCGTAGTAAAGGCAGCCGCGGCAAGGAAGCGGCGGCGTTCGACGTCGGCACGGCCGAGATCGGTTGCGGCCAGAACCGGATCGGGCTCCTGCGCCACCGCAGTTTCGGGTGCTCGAAGGCCGATCTCGACCGGAGTGATGGGGCGGCCTATCCGGCGGGACAGCGCCTCAGCGAGGTACTGGCCGGTCCGTCCGGTCGGCCGACGTGTGCCGTTGGCCCAGTGGGAGACGGCCGACTTGTTGGTCTGGAGGATCTCGCCGTTCTCGGCCGCGATACGCCGGATGTCCTTCGCCAGAGCCTCGTAGGTGCAGCCGATCGCCTCGATGACGTCACGCAGGCGGGAGTTGGGACCTCTCGGCGCTGCTGCCACGATCGCCTCCGCTCAGGAGCTGTAAACCGCGTATACCGCTTCAACTGCCTCTCACCGTACCCACTGTGCGTGACGGAGGGTTCACTAATCATCAGCCGCCCGGCCCCGGTCCGACACCGCGACCAGGCTCCCCCCTTCGGCCGGGCGGCCCCCGAAGTTCCGTACACCTACACCGGGTTCGGGCATTCCTGTGCCCGAACCCGGCCGATCAGAGACGGAGACACGGTGACCACCATCGACACCAAGGCCATCACGGTCGAGCTGCCCGAGGCGTTCGACGAGCGCTGGAGCCGCTTGCCCGGCATCCAGGTCGACGGCCGGCGCATCACCATCGACCCGGCCGAGTACTTCTTCCGCTTCGAGTCCAGCTCCTGGCTCGTCGCCGACTGGGAGCTGGTCAAGTCCCAGCTCCTGGAGGTGCAGGAGAGCACTGAGAGCGCCGTCGAGCAGCTCGCACTGGACTTCATCAAGGCCCACGCCGAGTCCACCTCGGACGCCGCCCACGTGCTGTCCACCGCCCACGCGGTGTACGCGTACCTCTTCCGCGACGAGCACCTCGCTGGCCTCGGCCTGCCGCAGATCACCGCCGAGCATCTGCGGATGCTGCGCGAGGCGGCCACGCTGATGGCGCTGAACAAGGTGGAGCTGGACGGGCACATCTCCAACGTCGGCCCGTGCTGGTTCTTCCCCGCCGCCACCTCCGTCGTCTTCGACCTGAGCGACGAGATGGGCGGCATGCTCGACGAGGTTTACCACGGCGGCTGGTTCAACGAGCACCGCCGCATCGAATCCATCAAGGCCCACGCCGCCCTTGGTGGCCGACTTGTGCACGGCTGCCAGTCCGTGCCGGACCAGACCGGTGGCGTCGTCGCGCCCTACGGTGCGTCGATGGCCACCTTCCGTGACGACCTCGCGGCCTTCAAGGCCGGATGGATCGAGCAGGTCTACGCCCACCGCGTGAGCCCAGCCGCGTAACACCGCACACCAAGCTCCGGGGCGGGCTGGCACCTCTCGCCCGCCCTGGACGCCCTCAACCTCCTTGGAGCCCCCACGTGACCGCGAACCCCAGCGCCGAACTCCTCGACAACCTGCTCACCATGGCCGGCCGCACCACCGCCGTGCGCGAGGAGGTGCGCGTGTGGTCCATGTCCGGTGTCGAGCGCCTTACCTTCGCCGACTCCACCGCCGCGATCTTCAAGTACGCGAAGCGGCCCTTCGACAGCGAGGATCAAGCTCTCCGTTTGGCGCACACGCTCGGCGTTCCCGTCCCGCAGCTCCACGCCTCTGCGGTCCTGGACGGCTGGCTCGGCATGCTCATGGAGGACCTCGACCCCGCCGTCCGCGACGCCGACGACCTTGACGGCACCGCCGCGGCCGTGGTCCTGCACGGCACTCGCACTGCTCCCGCCCTGCCCGTGCTCGACCAGGCCCGCCTCCGCACGCTGCCGGATCGGGCCCTGGAGCACCTCGCCCGACTCCGCAAGGCCGACCGGTGGCAGGAGGCGGACGACGTCGAGGACGCGCTCGATCGGATCGCCCAGGCCGCCGAGACACGCTCGGCTGGTACGACGGTGGCTCCGTTCGGCTGGGTGCACTCCGAGTTCCACCCCACCAGCCTCCACATCGGCCGGCACGGCTGGCGGCTGCTGGACTTCGCCCGCGCCTTCACCGGCCCCGGCCTGCTCGACCTCGCCAGCTGGCACGGCACTGTCGACGCCCCCGACCCCGTACGCCTGCGGGTCTTCCTGGAGCAATACGTCACCGCCGGCGGCACCCCCGACGCCCTCACCCAGCGTGGCGGGCTCACCGCCGAGAATTGGGCCCTGGGCTGGCATCGCATGTGGGCAGTCGAGTGGTTCATGGAGCAGTCCATCCGCTGGATCAACGACCCGGCCACCGACCCCGCCTACATCAAGGCCGTACGCCGCCACCTCACCGACGTCCTCCACTTCCTGGAGGTCTAGGTGCTCGCCCACGCTTCCCCCTGGTACGTCCACGCCCTACAACGCACCACGGCAAACCCTGCCGAGCCACTCTCGGTCCCCGCGCGGATGGAGTGGACCACGCGGCCGGGCACCGGGCCCGGCGCCGAGATTCTCGGCCCGGACCTGCGGCGCAAGCGGCTGCTGGAACTCGGCTGCGGCCCCGGCCACAACGCCGCCCACCTCGCCACCCGCTACGGTGCCCAGGTCACCGGCGTCGACCTCGTCGGCCTGCAGGTCCGTCGAGCCCGCTCGCACTACGGCCGGCTGAACAGCCTCACCTTCGTGGCGGGCCACGCTCTGTACTACCTGCAAGCCTCAGACGAGCAATTCGACGCGGTTTACTCCGTCTTCGGTGCCATCGGGCTCGTCGCCCCCGAACTCCTACTCCCGGCCATCGCCCAGCACCTCAAGCCCGGCCGCACTCTCGCCTTCTCCGTTCCCCACCCGCAACGCGGCGGCCTCTGCCCGGCCACCGACGACCGGCCGCGCCGCGAGTACGTCACCCTCCCCGACCGCACCCGACTGCCCCTCGCCCGCTGGGACTTCGACGCCGACCGCTGGGAGAAACACCTCGACCGCGCTGGCCTCTGGCTGACCTCGGCCAAGGAGTTCCACGACGCCCGCCACGGAGGCTGTTGGCCCACCACCCTGCTGATCACCGCGCGCAAACTCTGACCCTCACCCCGGCTCCCCTGGGAGAATCCGATGCGCCCGCCCTACCTGCTCCTCGACATCGACGGCGTCCTCATACCTTTCCCCGACGCGGAGGGCTCGACCCCAGCCACCCACGCCCGCCACGACGTCGTCCCCACTGGCCGCAGCGCCGACGCCCCGGTCACCATCTGGCTCAACCCCGCCCATGGCCCCATGCTCATGGAAGTGATCCGTACCGGCATGGTCACGCCAGTCTGGTGCACCAGTTGGCGCCAGGACGCCGCCACTCTGATCGGACCGCTCCTCGGTCTCCCACCCCTGCCGCACGTCGATCTCCCGCGCCCCAAGATCACAACAAGCCACCCCAATGGCTACCTGTGGAAACGCGACTACGTCGACGCGTGGCTGGCTGACGCCCCCGCTGTGTGGATTGACGACGACTTCACTGACCTCGACCACTCCTGGGCCGCGGAGCGCACCGCCCGTGGCGCGGCGACCTTGCTGGTACAGCCTGATCCCCGTGTCGGGCTGCAGGCTGAACACCTGGCCGAAGCCCGAGCGTGGTCCGGGCGGCTGCTCGCCGTGCGGACTGGTGCACCCGCTGCTCCAAGCGGAACCGAAGCAGCCTGACGCGAAGCCGTGGCAGAACAGTCGATGCCCCCGCCGCGCCGTATGGCGAGGGCATCCGACCGGGTTCAGCGGTGCCGACCACGTTCTTCGGGCGCCATGTTCACTGGTGTGGCCGGAGGACGTGGAGCGGCGGACATGGACGTCGTGCCGCTGATGGTGCTTTGCCTACGTGCTGCCTGAGCGCGCCTGTTCGGTTGAGCGGTGATGCGCCAGTTGAGGACCTCGGCGGGATGCTCGGCACTGTCGAGTTCCCTCCGGGCGCCGACCTCGGACAGGAGGCGGCGGGGGTTGTGGCCGACGGACTCGGCGCGGGCGAGGGTCGTGGTAAGGGCCGGCCAGGCGGGATCGGCGAGGATGCGGTCGGCGTGGTCGGGGAGGACTGCGCGCAGATCCTGCTCGAAGCGGCTGGAGGTTGTGGCGCTGGGTGCCCGACGGGTGAGATCCGCCAGGACTGGCTGGGCGGACTGCTGGTAACCGGCCTGCAGGTGGCGGAAGGCTTCTTCGGCCGCTGCGGCCTGCTGCTCGTGGCCGGCGCTGCTCATGCCACTTGGCGGCGGCGTGCGCCACGTGGAGCGCGGCGAAGATCAGGGCGATGGCGAGTCCGCCCGGATCGTGTGTGGCATAGGCGAGTTCCTTGGCGGCTTCCCGGAGGGCGGTGGCTGCCTGGTGGTCGGCCCGGATTGCTGAGCGGCGGGCGCGGTTGAACGCCCTTGCCGCTGCTTGCAGTTCGGCCCGGTGCTCGCCCTGGGTGGCAAGGGCCAGGTTGTGGAGGGCGTCACCGAAGGCATCCAGGTGACCCTGGGCCACGGCGTCGTCGCCCGAGTCGAGGACGGAGTGGGCGTCGCGGATGGCGGTTTCGGCGCGGTGCCACGGTTCGGCCGGGTCTGCCACCTGCTGAGGGCGGTCGGCCAGGTCCTGGGTGGGAAGGCGTTCGCAGAGACGGTCGTAGGACAGGTCAGGGGCGAGCTTTGAGCCGCCGTACCAGACCGGCTCGCCTCGGGCGGTGTCGCCGGGCGCGGCCAGGCTGTAGCCGGTCACCTCGCCGGTCTCGGGGCCGATGCGCGGCCTGACCTGGATGCCGAGGGAGCGCAGCACGGTGAAATACTCGTCGATGCTGCGTACGGCGGCGGCGACCGCGTACGCCTGCTCGCGCAGCCACTCCCGCGCGGTCTCATCCCGGTCTTGGCGCTCGGCCTTCGCGCGCTCGGCGCCGGTGGGGGTGCGCGGGGCGGTGAGGTCGCCGGACTTGAGGCGGCGCAGCCCGAACTCGGCCTCGATCTTGCGGCATTCGCGCTGTGCCCGCCAGCCTTCCCGGTTCGTGCGGGGGCGACGGCCGTCGGCACGGACGGTGGTCGCGAGGATGTGGATGTGGTCGTCGGCGTGCCGGACCGCGATCCATCGGCATTCCCGCTCGTCGCCCTCGGGGGCGATGCCCGTGGCGGCGACGACGCGGCGGGCGACCTCGGCCCACTCGGCGTCGGTGAGGTAGCGGTCGCCGGGCGCGGTGCGTACGGGGCAGTGCCACACGTGCTGCGGCGGCTTCTTTCCGCCGAGTTCACGGGTGCGCAGGTCGACGTGGTGGTCCAGGCGCCGGGCGAGCTGGGTGTAGGTGGCGGTGGGGTCGCGGCCGGGGTCGGGGGCGCCGGCCATGTCCCAGGCAGCCACGATGTGGGGGTCCGTGTGCTCGTCGCGTCGCCCCTTGCCGAAGAGGTAGTTGATCAGGCCGAGTGTGCTGGAGCCGGTGGAGACGTCAGGCACCATGACCGGCCCCTTCCGCCAGGAGCCGGTCCATCAGGGCGTAACTGGCCTGGGCGGCCTGCTCGATGCGGTCGAGGACGGCCTCGGTGCGCTCGGGTATCGCGCCGGAGTGGATGGCTGCCGTGATCTGGTTGAGGTTAGTGCCGATCCGGTTCAACGCTTTTGTGTGCGCTTCGATGGCCTCCACCAGCGGGCGGATGGGGTCGTCCTCCGGACTGCCGGCCATTCCCGCCTTGCCGAGCGCGACGGCCAGGGCGGCGTCACCGACGAAGCCGGCGAACTTCTGACGGCGCCGCCTGGCCTCGGCGTCGATGAGGCGGACCGCGGTCGGGGTGAAGCGGATCT
The DNA here is from genome assembly GCF_014257025.1 of Streptomyces cupreus. Classification (GTDB taxonomy): domain Bacteria; phylum Actinomycetota; class Actinomycetes; order Streptomycetales; family Streptomycetaceae; genus Streptomyces; species Streptomyces cupreus. Next base: position 79,680 of record NZ_JACMSF010000036.1, on the reverse strand, counting down.
TCTTCTCCTGGTCGCGCTTCTCAGTGGTGCGCTTGCGGTTCATCCGCGAGGGCAGCACGGGGGCGTCGGGCTCACGCCACGAGGGCTGCTCAACGGCGGCGGGAGTTTGCGGATTGGCGGACGGCTCGGCGTGTGGGGTGACGGAGTCGGCGACGGGCTGCTTGGCGCCGTCGGCGGCAGGCGTGGTGCAGGGCTCGTTCACCCCTTCCCCAGGCTCGGGCGCCCGCTGGCGCCCGGCCCCCTCTTCCTCCGCCACCCCAGGGGCGGGGGCAAGCGCGGACGAAGCCCCATTAGGGGCTCGTTCGCTCCAGCTTGCTGCTGTTCGTCGGTCACGCCCGAACCAACCCCAGCGGCGGGAGGAAATGGGGTTCGTGTCGTTCTCGGTGTGCATGGTGGTGCTCCGGTGCAGAGGGGATGGGGCTGTGTCACGTCCGTCGCATCCGTCGCATGCCTGGTCAGCGCGGGGACGGACACGCGGGCAGGTACGGAGAACTCCGTCCCGGCGAGAGAGTCCGTCCCCGCGCTGACCTGCACGGGGACGGATGCGACGCGGTGATACGGACCCCGGTGGGATCAGAGAGCGCGCTTGAGTCCGGCGGGGCCACCGGGCGGGCCGACAGGCAGCGTCCCCGCCGGGGCGGCGGGCGGCCTGCCCTGGGCCACGCGGGCAGGGGCAGCGCCGCGTTCGGGCTCGGGTGCCGCCTCGACGAGGTCGGGGCAGTTGCGGGCCCAGGCATCCAGGAACCGATTGCGCATGTACGCCTTGGCCTGCCTGCCCTTGTCGAACCGGTAGTTGGCCGGGCTGATGTTGAAGTCCCGCAGCAGGTTGCTCAGGTGGTAGGCGTTCAGCCCTTTGGTGCCGTGCTCCGCCCACGGGGCCTCGGCGTCCTGGATCAGAGCGGCGACCAGATCCTGGGTGGCCAGGGCCTCGGGATTGTCCGCCTGCGCGAAGATGCGATGGATGTCGCGCAGCAGCCGCGTCTTGAGGCTGCTCTGCTCGTCCTGGACCGCCTCGTGGCGGGTCATGGCCAGGCAGGCAGCGCGAGCCTCGGCGGGCCAGTGGCCGCCGGCCAGGTCGGCGATGATGACCAGCGGCTCCCAGGTGTCCGCCGCCCGGTCCTCCACCGGCATCTGCGGCACCTTGCGGGCAGCCTGCCCGCGCAGCGGGCCCAGCCAGGCAGCCAGCTGATCACGCAGCGCGTTGAGTTCGGGCACCGAATACCGGGAGCGGAAAGGGGTGACCTTCTCGCCCGGCTTGCGCTTCGGCATCCGCAGCACGACCGCCCGGTCCATGACCGTGTCCGGCAGGTCACCGATCCCCGCGATGGCGGCCATGGCGAAGGTGGGGAACGGAGTCGGTTTGTGGTCCGGACCGGAGATCCGCCAGGCGGGCCGGTTGCGCTGGTGCCCGGCATTCAGCAGGCCGCGCAGGATCTCACTGTCACCACTCGCCTTGGGGCCGAAGATGGTGTCCGCCTCGTCCACCAGCAGGGTGGGCGGGTTCTTGCCGATGATGCGGAAGATGACCGCCGGGGAGGTGTTCACCGTCATCATCGGCTGGTGCACGGTCTCGTGGAGCACGTCCAGAACCCGGGACTTGCCGCAGCCCTTCGTCGGGCTCACCACCGCAAGACGCGGCGCGTGCTGCAGAGCCGTCTGGATGTGCGTGGCCGCCACCCACAGGGTGACCGCGGTCAGCGCCTCCTCGCTGGGCAGCACCACGTACCGGCCGATCGCTGCCCGCAACCCGTCCAGCAGCGCGACTCCGTCAGCGGCTACCTGAGCACCGGCGCCTTCATGGCCTCCGGCGCGTGTCCCGCCATCGATGGCCGAGAGCTCTTGTTGCTCGGCCCGCTCCACGGGGACGTCGGTCCCCGGCGACAGGTGAGGGCCGTTGTTCCGGTCCCCAGTGCGGTCCCCTGGTGCAGCTCCAGAGTCTTGGGGACCGGTCCCCGTTGGCGCTCCGATGCCGCTGACCTGCACGTTTCCAACGGATGTGGGTATGGGGACCGTGGCTCGCGCCGACCGGGGACTGGATGCATCGCGGGGACGGTCCCCTGACACCGCAGCAGCAGAATGCTCCTCCCCGCGGCGTCCCGGGACGCCTTGGCCGGGGACCGCGACCTCGGGCCAGCTGACCTTGGGGACCGTGTTCGGGTTGGTGGGGGACGTAGAGTCCTCCATAGACGTTCCTCTCAGACGAGGGGCAGGACGGGCAAGGTTCAGCCCCTCGTCGGCTTGTTCGTTCAGGGATGGGCGGTGTGCGGGGGACTCTCCGGCCCTCGGCGTTGGCGCGCCGAGGGCCGTTGCCGTGTCCGGCGCCGACGGCTCAGGAGGCCAGACCCCACTCGTCTCGGCCGTCGATCAGCGCCTGCTCGTACCGCAGCAGTTCGGCCTCGGGGTACAGCACCCGCTTGCCGATCTTGATGCTGCGCGGCCCCTTCTCGATCTGGCGCCAGTAGCGGACGGTGCTCTCCGCTGTGCGGTAGCGCTCGGCGACTTCGGCGGTGGTCAGGTATCGCATGCATTCCCAATCGACTAGGTGGCAATCCGGTCTGCATAGGTTGTACCCGACGATCGCCGGTCATCCAAATCGGCAAGCGTATGTTTCAATTGGGAAAGTGATGGTCAGGATGGAGGCCCGATGACAGGCGACAAGGTCGACGGCGGTGAGGTGCCGCTGCTCTACAGCGAAGGCAACATCGCCGCCCGGGTGGCGCTGGAGCGCGAGGTCAGGGGATGGAGCACGATCGAGCTGGCGGACCGGGTGTCCAAGGCCGGCGTCAAGATGAACCAGACCGCGGTCTGGCGCATCGAGAACGGCACCCCGCGCCGCCGTATCAACGTCGACGAAGCCCTCGCCTTCGCCCGCGTCTTCGAGCTGCCCCTCGAAGAGCTGATGTCCCCGCCTCTGGAAGGGCTGGACCTCGACAGCAGACGGCTCGTCCAGGAAGCCGTCGAGGCGTACTACGAGACACGCGACGCCGAGGACCGGCTGCACCACGCCGTCGTCGGCATCGCCGAGTACATCCAGGCCCACCCCGACAGCTCACGAGCCATCCATGAGCAGTGCCTTCGCCTCATGGGCGACGAGCGCGACGCCCGCACCCTCACCGAGCACATCGAGGGCGGCGGCTACCACCGATAACCAACCCAAGGGAGAAGCCACTTGGCCAACATCCAGAAGCGCCCCAACGGCAAATGGCGGGCCCGCTACCGCGACCTCGACGGCAAGGAGCACGCCCGTCACTTCGACCGCAAGCTCGACGCCCAGCGCTGGCTCGACGAGGTCACGGCCAGCATCGTCACCGGCCAGTACGTCGACCCGCAGGCCGGACGGATCACCTTCGAGAAGTACGCGAAGAAGTGGGAGGAGTCACTCATCGCCAGCGAGGCGGGCGAGCGCATCACCGACAACGCGCTCCGGCTCCACCTCGTCCCGGCGCTCGGCTCCCGAGCCATGGCAGCGATACGCCGTAACGACCTTCAGGTGCTCTTCAAGAGCCTGTCGGAGCTGCTCGGCCCCGGCAGCGTGCGCAACGTCTACGACGTCCTCGTACGCCTCATGGCCGCGGCCGTCGAGGACAAGGTCATCGCCTCCAGCCCGTGCCGCCGGATCACCCTCCCGCCCACGCCGGACGAGGAGGTCACCCCGCCCACGGTCGCGCAGGTCGAGGCCATGGCCCGTGTGATGCCGCCGTACATCCGTGCGGCGATCGTTACCCTCGCCGGATCGGGCTTGCGAATAGGCGAGTTGCTCGGCCTCAAGGTGTCGGACGTCGACTTCAAGGCGGGCACCATCCGGGTCGAGCGCCAGCGACTCCAGTCCGGGAAGATCGGCCCGCCGAAGACCGCAAAGTCCCGGCGTACCGTCCCGGTCGGCGAAGTCGTCACCGACGCCCTCCTCACGCACCTCGCTGCACGTCCCTCCAAGGAGTGGCTGTTCACGATGGAGGAGGGCGAGCCCCTCAACTACCGCCGTTGGAAGACCGAATGGAACTGCGCCCGCAAGGCGCTCCAGGCGGCGGAGAACAAGGCGGCCGAGCACGAGGGCCGCAAGCCCGTCGAACTGCCGCACATGGTGACCCACGACCTGCGCCACTTCTACGCCTCCGCCCTCATCGCCGGCGGAGCGAGCGTCAAGCAGGTCCAACTCGTCCTGGGCCACGCATCCGCCGTTATTACGCTGCGGATCTACGCCCACCTGTGGCCGGGCGAAGAAGACCGCACCCGCTCCGTCATGGACGCCGTTCTCGGCGGCCTGCAGACCGGGTGCGGACAGGTAGGCGATGCGACCCGCGAAACCGCAGGTCAAACGGCCTAGCCATAGATCAAGCCTTCTTGGTCTCCCAGAAGATCTTGTCGATCTGGGCGATGTAGTCCAGCGCCTTCTGGCCGGTGGCCGGGTCGGTGGACGCCTTCGCGGCCGACAGGGCCTTCAGGGCGTCGTTGACCAGCTGGTGCAGCTCCGGGTACTTCTCGAAGTGCGGGGGCTTGAAGTAGTCGCTCCACAGGACCGACACGTGGTGCTTGGCGAGCTCGGCGCGCTGCTCCTTGATGACGGTCGCACGCGCCTGGAAGTGCGGGTCGTCGTTGGCGGCCATCTTCTCCTGCACGGCCTTGACCGACTCCGCCTCGATGCGGGCCTGGGCAGGGTCGTACACACCGCAGGGCAGGTCGCAGTGCGCGCTGACCTTCACCTTGGGGGCAAACAGGCGGGAAAGCATGGAGCATTCCTTCCTCGTGATCGTCTTCTCAGGTGGGACATTACTCCCTGGGGGACGGGTTTTCGCGAGTGCCCCCATGGGCTTAGGACAAAAGTCCAGGGTCAGACTGAGACTGGTGGAGGATAGGACCGGGGAGGTGCCGGTGATGCCGGAACTGTCGCAGGAGACCGAGCGCGGGCGGCCGTTGCTGCCCTTCGGGCCGGCCGAGGTGACCGGGCCGTCGATGGTGCCCACGCTGAACCACGGGGACCGGCTGCTGGTGCACTACGGTGCCCGCATCCGGCCCGGTGACGTGGTCGTTCTGCGTCATCCGTTCCAGCAGGACCTGCTGGTCGTCAAGCGGGCCGCGGAGCGCCGCGAGGGCGGCTGGTGGGTGCTCGGGGACAACGCGTACGCGGGCGGGGACAGCACCGACTACGGGACGGTCCCGGCGGAGCTGGTGCTGGGCAAGGTGCGGGCCCGTTTCCGGCCGCGCAGGACGGATCAGCGCTCGCCGTTGGCGCTGGTGCTCTGGGCGCTGTCCGCGGTGCGGCCCGTGCTGTCCGACCGGTCCGCCTCCAGGCGTTTGCGGGCCCGGTAGGCGGCCACGTTCGCGCGGGTGGCGCAGCGGTCGGAGCAGTAGCGCCGGGAGCGGTTGGTCGAGGTGTCGAGGTAGGCGTTGCGGCACGGCGCTGCCTCGCACAGGCCGAGCCGGTCCACGCCGTACTCCGTCAGATGGAAGGCCAGGCCCATCGCCGCGATGGCCGCGTAGCCCGCGGTCGCGTTCGAGGGGTGGTCGGCGAGGTGCATGTGCCACAGCGGGCGGCCGTCGTCGTCCCGGAAGTCGTGCCCGGAGATCTGCGGGCTGACCGGGAACTCCAGCAGCAGTGAGTTCAGCAGGTTGACCGCCAGGGTCTCATCGCCCTCGTCCGCGGCCTCGAACACCGCCCTCAGCCGTGCGCGGACCGAGCGGAAGCGGCTGACGTCGGCTTCGGTGGCGCGCCGGGCCGCGTCCTTGCTGACGCCGAACAGATGGCGGACGGCCTCGACGGACGTCAGCGTGTCCTTGCCCCGGGCGGGGTCCTCGCTGTTGACGAGACGTACCGCGTAGTCCGAGTAATAGGCCAGTTCCACTTGTAGTCCTTACGGAGGCGTTCTATGGTCGTGCTGCGGTCGGGTAACAGACGGTCGTGCTTCCAGGGTATTACGAGTACGTCCGAAGAGGGGGCTCCCATGACGACCAGTACCGGAACCGACTGGCACGCCTGGCAGGAGAGCTGGGACCGGCAGCAGGAGTGGTACATGCCCGACCGGGAGGAGCGCTTCCGGATCATGCTCGACATGGTCGAGGCGCTCGTCGGGCCCGAGCCCCGGGTGCTCGACCTGGCCTGCGGCACCGGCTCCATCACCGCCCGTCTGCTCGCCCGCCTCCCCGGCGCCACCAGCACCGGCGTCGACCTCGACCCGGCCCTGCTCGCCATCGCCGAGGGCACCTTCGCGGGCGACGAGCGGGTCTCCCTCGTCACCGCCGACCTCAAGGACCCGGACTGGCCGGCGAAGCTGCCGCACGAGTCGTACGACGCCGTCCTGACCGCCACGGCCCTGCACTGGCTGCACAGTGAACCCCTCGCGGCCCTCTACGGTCAGGTCGCGGGTCTGGTCCGCGACGGTGGTGTCTTCATGAACGCGGACCACATGATCGACGACACGACGCCCCGGATCAACGCGGCCGAGCGGGCGCAGCGGCACGCGCGCATGGATCGGGCCAGGAGCGATGGCGCCCTGGACTGGGCCGAGTGGTGGCAGGTCGCCGCCAAGGACCCGGTCCTCGCCGAGCCGACGGCCCGCCGCTTCGAGATCTACGGCGAGCACGCCGACGGCGACACGCCCTCCGCCCAGTGGCACGCGCGCGTGCTGCGCGAGAAGGGGTTCGCCGAGGCGCGGCCGGTGTGGTGCTCGCCGTCGGACACGCTGTTGCTGGCGCTGAAGTAGCCCACCGGGCGCCCGCGCACGGAAAAGGGGCGGTACGGGAATCCCGTACCGCCCCTTCTCATGCCCGTGTCACAGGACCTTCGACAAGAACGCCTTCGTGCGCTCGTGCTGCGGGTCCGTCAGGACGTCGCGCGGGTTGCCGGACTCGACGACCACACCGCCGTCCATGAAGACGAGGTTGTCGCCCACCTCGCGGGCGAAGCCCATCTCGTGGGTGACGACGACCATCGTCATACCGGACTCGGCGAGGTCGCGCATGACGTCGAGGACGTCACCGACCAACTCCGGGTCCAGGGCCGAGGTCGGCTCGTCGAACAGCATCAGCTTCGGGTCCATCGCCAGCGCACGGGCGATCGCCACCCGCTGCTGCTGGCCGCCGGAGAGCTGCGAGGGGTAGTTGCCGGCCTTGTCGCCGAGGCCGACCTTCTCCAGCAGCTCCCGCGCCCGCTCCCGGGCCCGGGCCTTGCTCGCGCCCTTGACCTGGATCGGCGCCTCCATGACGTTCTCGACGGCCGTCATGTGCGGGAACAGGTTGAACCGCTGGAACACCATGCCGATGTCCCGGCGCTGCTGCGCGACCTCGCTGTCCTTGAGCTCGTACAGCTTGTCGCCCTTCTGGCGGTAGCCGACCAGCTCACCATCGACGTAGAGCCGACCGGCGTTGATCTTCTCCAGGTGGTTGATGCACCGGAGGAAGGTGGACTTGCCGGAGCCGGAGGGGCCGATGAGGCAGAACACCTCGCCGGTCTGCACCTCCAGGTCGATGCCCTTGAGGACCTGCACGGCGCCGAAGGACTTGTGGACGCCCTCGGCCTTCACCATGGCGGTCATCTCACTTGCCCCTCTCGCTGCCCAGGCCGAGCATGTTCGCCTTGATCTTCTGCCACGGCGTCGGCGGCAGCTGACGCAGCGAACCACGGGCGTAGCGGCGCTCCAGGTAGTACTGGAAGACGCTGAACACGCTGGTCATGACCAGGTACCAGATGCACGCCACGAACAGCATCTCCATCACGGCGTACGACGTGGAGCCGATCGTGGAGGTGGCGCGCAGCAGTTCGTTGTACGTCACCGCGTACACCAGCGACGACGTCTTCAGCATATTGATGAACTCGTTGCCGGTGGGCGGCACGATCACCCGCATCGCCTGCGGGATCACGATACGGCGCAGGGTCTTCGCGTGGCTCATGCCGAGCGCGTGCGAGGCCTCGGTCTGGCCCTCGTCGACGGCCATCAGACCGGCGCGGCAGATCTCCGCCATGTACGCGGCCTCGTTCAGGCCGAGGCCCAGCAGGGCGGCCATGAACGGGGTCATGACGTCGACCATCTCGTCCTTGTAGATCGGACCGAGATTCAGCGTCGGGAAGATCAGCGCCAGGTTGAACCAGAGCAGGAGCTGGACATAGACCGGCGTACCGCGGAAGAACCAGATGTAGACCCAGGCCACCCAGCTTGTCACCGGGTTCTTGGACAGGCGCATCACGGCCAGGATCACGCCCAGGACCACGCCCATGACCATCGCCAGGACGCTGATCAGCAGGGTGCGGCCGGCGCCGGCGAGGACCGTGTCGTCGAACACGTAGTCGCCGACCGCGTCCCACTGGATCTTCTCGGCGCTGGCGAAGGCGTTGACCAGCAGGGCCACCAGGGCCAGCACGACCACACCACTGACCCAGCGGCCGTAGTGGCGGACCGGGATGGCCTTGATCGCCTCGGGCGGGAGGTCCCCGCCCTCCTTGGAGACAGCGGCCGACGGCTTGGCGTCGGCCGGCTCCTTGTCGAACTTGTCAGTCACGGTGACTGCCCTTCAAAGGTGCTCGGGACGGTCACTTGCCGCCGTTGATCGCGGCCTTGTCGATCGCGCCGGTCTCGGCGCCCCACTTCTCCAGGATCTCCTTGTACGTGCCGTCCTCGATGATCGCGTTGACGGCCGCTTCCAGAGCCTCGGTGAGCTGCTTGTTGTCCTTGTTGACGGCGATGCCGAACGGACCGGCGTCGACCTGCTCGCCCACGACCTCGAAGGCGTTGCCGCCGTCGGCCTTGCGGGCCAGGTCGATCGCGACCGGGTAGTCGTTGACGCCCGCGACCGCGCCGCCCGACTTCACTCGGGTCTGGGCCTCGGTGTCATTCTCGAACGACTCGATCTTGATCGCCTTGTCGCCGGCGTCCGTGCACTTCTTGGACTGGTCCTTCAGCGCCTGCTCGTACGTCGTGCCGCGCTGCACGGCGGCCGTCTGGCCGCACAGGTCCTCGATCGAGTTGATCTTCTTGGGGTTGCCCTTCTGGACGTACACGGCGGTGCCGGCCACGAAGTAGTCGACGAAGTCGACACCCGGGCCGAGCTTCTTGCCCTTGTCGTCCAGGCCCTCCTGGCGCTGCTTGTTGTCCGTGATGGACGACATCGCGATGTCGTAGCGACCGGAGTTCAGCGAGGTGATCAGGCCGTCGAAGGAGCCGGAGGTGAACTTGAACTCCACGCCCAGCTTCTCGCCCAGCGCGGCGGCGATGTCGGGGTCGACGCCGACGATCTTGCCGCCCTCCTGGAACTCCATGGGTGCGTACTCGGCGTTGGTGCCGACCTGGATCTCGCCCGCGTCCTGGATCTTCTTGGGCAGCTTGGAGAAGAGCGGCGCGGTGCTCGACGTCCCGGTCTCCTTCGACTCCGAGGTGTCGCTGCCGTTGTCGGTCTGGTCACCGCAGCCGGTGAGAATCAGTGCGCCTGCGACCGCGATCGAGCCGACCGCTGCCAGCCGGGAGCGCGTGGCGGTCGTACGACGGGTGGTGCGTGCGGTCATGGTGGGTTCCTCCGGCGGATGGGTGGAGTTGCCGATGGGGGCGGACGCCTGCCGATGGGGTCGACAGATGTCTTGGGTCTTGGGTCGACGAGAGCACACGCCTTCGAGTGTCGCGACCTCGTGTGATTACGGCATCTTGCCATTCGGACTCAGCGATTCAGGGGGCCAGCTATGTCAAAATCGGATAACGGGTGACCCCCGAACCGCAACAGGTTGGTACATCACGACCGCACCTTCTGCGGGAATCTCCCCTTCCGGCCGGAAGATCTTCGGCGCATCTCAGGGTGCGGACGACCGGACGGTTTCACCCGTACGCGCTTGAGCGCGGGCCGGGCGCCAGTCAAGTGCGTTCGGCTACTTGTCCGTATGACACCGCATGATTCATGTCACCGGTATGCGGTGATCGATGATCGTTCTTCGTTCCGCCATGTGAGCTTGCACGTATTGGACTCGTCCTCGATGCCGTGCGTCCGGTAAGAAGGTGCTTTACACCCCTCATCCGGGGCTCAGGGCGCGTGTGCGGCGCGCCCGTCGCGTATGTGCCCTTACGTGACCGTACGTATCGGTAACCGGGCCGTGCGCGGTGCCCGCCCACCCCTCACCTGGGAGTGGCCACCCTCAAACCATGAATACTTAAGGGGTCAGACAAAGTGGCAGCGGAGATCGTCAATCCTCGCAGCGACAGCGATACGGGTCAGGACGAAGGGGCGGAGCCCCTCGATTCCTTCGATCCCGCGTTCGCGCTGCACCGCGGCGGCAAGATGGCTGTGCAGGCCACCGTGCCGGTCCGCGACAAGGACGACCTGTCCCTCGCGTACACGCCCGGCGTGGCGAAGGTGTGCAGCGCCATCGCCGAGCAGCCGGATCTCGTCCACGACTACACGTGGAAGTCGTCGGTCGTCGCCGTCGTGACGGACGGTACGGCCGTGCTCGGGCTCGGTGACATCGGTCCTGAGGCCTCCCTTCCGGTGATGGAAGGCAAGGCCATTCTGTTCAAGCAGTTCGGCGGCGTGGACGCGGTGCCGATCGCGCTGGACTGCACCGGCGTCGACGAGATCGTCGAGACCGTGGTGCGCCTCGCGCCCTCCTTCGGGGGCGTCAACCTGGAGGACATCTCGGCGCCGCGGTGCTTCGAGATCGAGCGCAAGCTCCAGGAGCGCCTCGACATCCCGGTCTTCCACGACGACCAGCACGGTACGGCGGTCGTGACGCTGGCGGCGCTGCGGAACGCCGCGCGGCTGAGCGGGCGGGAGATCGGGCAGCTCCGGGCGGTCATCTCGGGTGCCGGGGCGGCCGGGGTCGCCATCGCCAAGATGCTGGTCGAGGCCGGTATCGGGGATGTGGCGCTGGCGGACCGCAAGGGCATCATCTCGGCGGATCGTGCGGATCTGACCGAGGTGAAGCGCGAGGTCGCCGGGTTCACGAACAAGGCGGGGCTGACCGGGTCCCTGGAGGGCGCCCTGGCCGGCGCCGACGTCTTCATCGGCGTCTCCGGCGGTACGGTCGCGGAGTCCGCGGTCGCGTCCATGGCCGAGGGTGCGTTCGTCTTCGCGATGGCCAACCCGAACCCTGAGGTGCATCCCGAGGTCGCGCACAAGTACGCGGCGGTCGTGGCTACGGGTCGGTCGGACTTCCCGAACCAGATCAACAACGTCCTGGCGTTCCCCGGCATCTTCGCGGGCGCGCTCCAGGTCCGGGCCTCCCGGATCACGGAGGGGATGAAGATCGCGGCGGCGGAGGCGCTGGCGTCGGTGGTCGGGGACGACCTGGCCGCGGACTACGTCATCCCGTCCCCGTTCGACGAGCGGGTGGCGCCGGCGGTCACGGCGGCGGTGGCTGCGGCGGCTCGGGCGGAGGGCGTGGCTCGGCGGTGAGCTGAGTCGTAGGTGAGGTGGCCCCGGTCGGGATGTCGGCCGGGGTCATTTTTTGACTGGGGGTTGGGCTGGTCGGGTGGTTCATCCCTGGGGCCTGCGGCCCCCAGGCCCCTGAAGGGGCCTCGTCCTCAAACGCCGGACGGGCTGGGATTGCCGGACCGGCGCTGAAAGGTGGCGCCAGTACCGCATGCCCTGGCAAGAGGGTGTGTGTCACACGGGGTTCCGGTACCGGAGGGGGCACTCGCCCCCTATCGTCGACGGCATGTTCGCCGTCTACGCCGCCCGAATCGACCGCGACCAGCCGCTCGCCGGCCTTGAGTTGGGGGAGCGTCCCGCCCCTGAGGCCCGTGCCGGCTGGAGCGTCGTCAATGTCAAGGCCGCCTCCCTCAACCACCATGACCTCTGGTCCCTGCGTGGCGTGGGCCTCGCAGAGGACAAGTTGCCGATGATCCTCGGCTGTGACGCCGCCGGTGTCGACGAGGACGGCAACGAGGTCGTCCTGCACTCCGTCATCGGCCAGAGCGGCCACGGCGTGGGCCCGAAGGAACCCCGCTCCATCCTCACCGAGCGCTATCAGGGCACCTTCGCCGACCAGGTCGCCGTCCCGACCTGGAACATCCTCCCCAAGCCGAAGGAACTCTCCTTCGAGGAGGCAGCCTGTCTGCCCACGGCCTGGCTGACGGCGTACCGGATGCTCTTCACCAACGCGGGCGTACGCCCCGGCGACTCCGTCCTCGTCCAGGGCGCCGGCGGCGGTGTCGCCACGGCCGCGATCGTCCTCGGCAAGGCCGCGGGGCTGCGTGTCTTCGCCACCAGCCGGGACGAGGCCAAGCGCAAGCGCGCCCTGGAGCTCGGTGCCGTGGAGGCCGTGGAGTCGGGTGCGCGGCTGCCGGAGCGTGTCGACGCCGTCATCGAGACCGTGGGCGCCGCGACCTGGTCGCACTCGGTCAAGTCGCTCAAGCCCGGCGGCACGCTCGTCATCTCCGGCGCCACCAGCGGCGACCGGCCCTCGCACGCCGAGCTGACCCGGATCTTCTTCCTGGAGCTGAAGGTCGTCGGCTCCACGATGGGCACCAAGGACGAACTGGAGGACCTCCTCTCCTTCTGTGCCGCCACCGGTGTGCGGCCCGTCATCGACGAGGTGCTGCCGATGGACCGGGCGCGCGAGGGCTTCGAGCGGATGGCGTCGGGGGAGCAGTTCGGCAAGATCGTGCTCACCAACTCCTGAGCGTCTCAAGGGGTTTTGGTCAGGCGGGTCCGGATTCCTTCCGGGCCCGCCTTTCATATGCGCGGCATGTCAACCAAGGTTGACATCGGAAGGGCTGTCAACTTAGATTGACGGCATGAGTGAGGCAACGGATCTCGCCGAGCGCGCGGGCGACCGCGACCCGAGGGTCGGCCTGCGTGCCGTCGCCGCGCTGCGCCGACTGCTGGAGCAGTTGGAGGCGGTGCAGGTGCGCAGTGCGCGCAATCAGGGGTGGTCGTGGCAGGAGATCGCCGCGGAGCTCGGTGTCAGCAGGCAGGCCGTGCACAAGAAGTACGGGAGGCATTGATGTTCGAGCGGTTCACGAAGGATGCCCGGGCGGTCGTGACGGGCGCGGTCGAGCACGCGGAAGGGGCAGGGGCCGGCACTGTGGACGCCGAGCATCTGCTGCTCGCCCTGCTGGACCGGGAAGCCAGCCGATCCTCCTTCGCGCTGGCCGCGCTGGGGCTCGCGGAGCGCAAGGAGTCGGTACGGGAGGCGCTGGGCGAGGCACGGCGGCGGGCGGGGCTGTCCCAGGCGGAGGCCGACGCCCTCGCGGGACTCGGTATCGACGTCGCGGAGATCGTCGCCCGGGTCGAGGAGGTGCACGGCGTCGGCGCGATGTCCGGCGACCGCAAGGACAAGGGCTGGTGGTCGGGACGCCGTTCCTTCAGCAGGGAGGCCAAGGACACCCTGGAACGCTCCCTGCGGATCGCCGTGGCCCACCGCGACCGGCATATCGGGGACGAGCACATCCTCCTCGCCCTGACGGCCCGCCCCGGAGCACCCGCCGAGGTCCTGGCCGACCACGGCGTGACGAACGCGTCCCTGACCCGGGTCCTCTACGGGGAGGGCGAGGCCAAGGCCGGCTGATCCGGCGCGGGGCCGTCCCTCCGCGGGGTGAACAAGCGCCTCAGGCCTTTGGCCCGCGCCGAGGCGCCCCATACGGGAGGTGAGGCCAGGCCGGTGACCGACCCGGCGCGGGGTCGCCCTCCCCGCGAGGTGAAGAAACGCCCAGGCCTTGGTGCGCGCCGATGCGCCCCTTACGGGAGGTGAGGCCAGGCCGGTGACCGACCCGGCGCGGGGTGGCCCTCCCCGCGAGGTGAAGAAACGCCCAGGCCTTGGTGCGCGCCGATGCGCCCCTTACGGGAGGTGAGGCCAGGCCGCGCCCCTTACGGGGAGGGGTGAGGCCAGGCCGGGTGACCCGACACGGCGCGGGGCCGCCTCCCGGACGCCTCAGGCCTTCGGTGCTCGCAGCAGGGCCCCTATGTGGGCCGCCGCCGTCGACAGGTGGCTTCGGGCGTCGTGGAGTTGGTCCGGGGTGACGCCGTGGTCACGGGCCGCGTCGCGGATGTCGTCGCGGAAGCGGTCCAGGAGGCGGTCCAGATCGCGGGCCGGGTCGCCGGTCGGTTCCTCATGGGCCCAGGACGGTTCGTACTCGGCGGGGAAGTCCTCCGGGGTGTCGGAGTACTCGGGGGCGGGCCTGGACTCCGTACCGGTCCGGCCGAAGCCGAAGTCCTTCCCGAACTCCTTGCCGTAGCCCTTTCCGAACTCGCCGAACTCCTTGGCCAGTTCCGTCAGACCCTCGCGCACCCCGGTCGGCCAGTCGCCCCGCGCGAAATGGTCCTGCACATGGTCCTGCACCCGCTTGGCGATGCGCTGTATCTCCTCCTGGGCCTGGGCGCGGGCCCGGTCCTGGGCCTCCTTGGCCTGGCGCCGGGCGCGCTGGGCCTCCTCGCGGGCCCGGCGGCTCTCGTCCTTGGCGCGCCGGGCCTGTTCCTTCCACTCCTGCTTGGCGCGGCGCATCTCCTCCTTGGCGGCGCGCCAGGCCTCCTTGTCGGTGTAGTCGGCGAAGTCACCGAGGGGGGCGTCCCCCTTGGCGCCGGGACCCTGCCGGGCCTCGGACGCCGCCGCGCGCATCTCGCGCCGCAGATCACCGGCGGCGCCGCGCACATCGGCCCGGATCTCGGCGGCGAGCTCCGCGACCGACTCCCGGATCTCCAGCTCCAGATCGGCCAGTTCACCGCTGCGGTCGGCCAACTCGGCGCGCCCGGCGTCCGTGATGGCGTACACCTTGCGGCCGCCCTCGGTGGTGTGGGTGACCAGGCCCTCGCTCTCCAGTTTCGCCAGGCGGGGGTAGACAGTGCCCGCCGAGGGCGCGTACAGGCCCTGGAAGCGCTCCTCCAGGAGGCGGATCACCTCGTAGCCGTGGCGCGGGGCCTCGTCCAGCAGCTTCAGCAGATACAGGCGGAGGCGGCCATGGGCGAAGACGGGAGGCATGTCAGAGCACCTTCTTGTCGGTCGTGCCGTCGGCCGGGTCGCCCGGGCTGGCGTCGGTGGGGGCGGTGGTGTCCCGGCCGAAACCGGAATTCTCCCCCGAGGCGGCCGGTGCGCTGTCGACAGGGGTGTCCTCCCATGCCTCCGCCTCCCAGGGCTCCTCCTCGCGGGGTGGCCTGCGCAGCAGGGCGATGGAGCCGGAGACCGTCGTGGCCCGCAGCTTGCCCGTGCCCGCGCCCAGCCGCCCGGTGATCTTGTGGGCGCCCCACTGTCCGTGCACCCGGAGTCCGTCGAAGGCGTTGGAGATGGTGCCGCTCGCGGTGTTGGCCTCGACATCGGCGTCGGCCGGCTGTGGCAGCCGGATGGCGATCTCACCGGAGACGCTGGTCAGCCGTACGTCGGTAGGACCCTCCGGATCCAGGTCGACGATCATCGAGCCGCTGACCGAGTCCGCCCGCACGGAGGACCCCGAGCCCTCGACCACCGTCAGATCGCCCGAGACGGAGTTGAAGCGCAGATCGCCGGTGACGGACTGGGCCTCCAGATTCCCGGAGACCGTGTCCGCGCGCACCGGGCCGGACAGCCCGACCAGTGTCGTGTCGCCGGTGACACCCTTGACCACCGAAGGGCCGCGCATCCCGGAGACGACCGCGCCCGCTCCGACCACGCCCACCTCGACACGGGTGTCGGCCGGCACCGCCAGCGAGACCACGGCACTGCGCCGCCAGCCCTTGCGGTCGAGCCATTTCAGGAAGCCCTTCCAGGGCAGATCGTCATAGGCCACCGTGAGGGTGCCGCCCTCCTGTGTGACCAGCAGGGGAGGGCCCTCGATCTCGGAGACCTCCAGGCGTGCGGAACCTTCGTCCGTGCCCACGACGTTCACCGTTCCATTGACGATCCGTACATGGAGATCCCGCACGGGCTCGTCGAAGGTGAGCTTCCTCGGCTCCGCGACGGACCACTCGGACATGGTGACGACCTCCCCGTTGATGCAACGTGACGACACAGCAACGCGCCATATCGCGTCTCCTGCCATTCACGATATATCGCGCTCAGGGAAAGTCAAGACACTCTTTTGGGGACGATCGCGGCCCTGAAATATGACCAATCGCAATAAATCGCCCTAGCGTGTGACCATGTCGACGGAATCCCCCCGCACCGGTCCCACTTCCGGAGGTCCCGCCCCCGGAGCACTGCTGCTCTGCCGGGCCGAGCCGGATTCCGTCGCCCCCGCCGCCCATCTCCTGCGCCGGCGCATGCTGGTCGGTCCCGCGGGCGAGGGATGGAGCGTGCTCGTGCCCGAGGGCAGGCCCTGGGCAGTCGGCGACGAACCGATCGACCGCGTGCTCACCGGCTGGGCCACCGCCCTCGCCGTCGGCGCCCCCTGGCCCGTACTCGCGCTGTGGTGGGACGAGGACCGCGCCGGCTACACCCTCGCGTCGGGCTTCCGCCGCCCCGTCGGCTACGTCTGGCTCACCAACGGCACCCCGGTCGGCGAGGACGAGGCCATGCGCACCTTCGCCGCCCGCCTGGGCCTGGACCCCGTCCTCGACATGGAGTCCCTGGAGCGGCTCACCCAGCCCGACTCCGAGTCCGACGCGCGCGCCCGCCTGCGCGGCCTGCTCGCGGTCCTCACCCGCGCGGGAGTCTCCCTCCCCGGGGGCCTCACCCCCGGCGACCCCGCCGACCGCCTGCACGAAACGGTCCGCGCCTGGCCGGACGCTCGAGCGGTCGAATCGCCGGGCTGGCGCCAGACTGTCCGCGCGGAACTCGAAACGGTCGACGTCGGCCGTCTGGCCCCCTGGCTCCCCTGGTCCGGCACCCCCAAGGCCCGCGTCCTCGCCGCCGCCCAACTCGCCGTCGGCCTCCCGCTCACGGCCTTCGGCCTACGGCGCCGCAGCGGCGGCTGGACCGTGGCGGGGGCTCTGCTGCTTGCGCACGGCGCGCTGGGGCTGGCGTACGACGTGACGCGACCGCGCGACTGACACACGAAAGGCGCCTCCAAGAGGCGCCCTCCGGACGGACTCCTACTCGTCGTCCTCGTCGTCCAACCGGGCCAGCCAGGTCGCGAGACGCTCCACCGGCACCTCGAAGTCAGGGTTCAGGTCGACGAACGTGCGCAGCTGCTCGGCGAGCCACTCGAAGGTGACCTCCTCCTCGCCGCGCCGCTTCTCCAGTTCTTCGATGCCTCGGTCGGTGAAGTACATGCCCACCAGGATAAACGGCAGGGCCGCAACCCAACCGGGGTGCGGCCCTGCCACGTACGACCAAGGCTTACGCCTCGAACACCTCGCGGACGAGCTGCTCCTGCTCGGCCTGGTGGCGCTTGGCCGAACCGACCGCCGGGGACGAGCCGTGCCGGCGCGAGATGCGGCGCAGGCGCTCGCCGTGCGGGACGTCCGCGCCGACCGCCAGGTCCAGGTGGTCGATCAGGTTCAGGGCGATGAACGGCCACGCGCCCTGGTTCGCCGGCTCCTCCTGGGCCCACAGGTACTTCTCGGCGTTCGGGTACTTGGCGATCTCGGCCTGGAGCTCGGCACCCGGTAGCGGGTACAGGCGCTCGATGCGGATGATCGCCACGTCCGTCGCGCCGCGCTTCTGACGCTCGGCCTCCAGGTCGTAGTAGACCTTGCCGGCGCAGAAGACGACCTTGCGGACCGCGGCCGGGTCGACCGACGCGTCGCCGATGACCGGGCGGAACTGGCCCGTGGTGAACTCCTCCGCCTTCGACGCCGCGGCCTTCAGACGCAGCATCGACTTCGGGGTGAAGACGACCAGCGGCTTGTGGTGCGGGTTGTGCACCTGCCAGCGCAGGAGGTGGAAGTAGTTCGACGGGGACGTCGGCATCGCGACCGTCATGTTGTTCTGGGCGCAGAGCTGCAGGAACCGCTCCGGGCGGGCCGAGGAGTGGTCCGGGCCCTGGCCCTCGTAGCCGTGCGGGAGGAGCAGGGTGACGCCGGACGTCTGGCCCCACTTCTGCTCCGCCGACGAGATGAACTCGTCCACGACCGTCTGCGCGCCGTTGACGAAGTCGCCGAACTGCGCCTCCCACATCACGAGGGACTCGGGACGGGCCAGCGAGTAGCCGTACTCGAAGCCCATCGCCGCGTACTCGGAGAGCAGGGAGTTGTAGACGTTCAGGCGCGCCTGGTCCTCGGAGAGGTACATCAGCGGCGTGAACTCGTCGCCCGTCTCACGGTCGATGATCACCGCGTGCCGCTGGCCGAAGGTGCCGCGCTGGGAGTCCTGGCCGGCGAGCCGGACCGGGACGCCCTCCAGGAGCAGCGAACCGACGGCCAGGGTCTCGCCCATGCCCCAGTCGATCGTGCCGTCCTCGACCATCGCCGCCCGGCGCTGCAGCTGCGGCAGCAGCCGCGGGTGGACGGTGATGCTGTCCGGGATGTTGACCTGGGACTCGGCGATCCGCTTGACGACCTCGGCGGTGACCGCGGTGTTCACCGCGACCGGGAACTCGGCCTGCGGCTCCGACGGCTCGGCCGTGGCCGGCTGCGCGGTGGCCTCACGGACCTCCGTGAAGACCTTCTCCAGCTGGCCCTGGTAGTCCTGGAGCGCCTGCTCGGCCTCTTCCAGGGTGATGTCGCCGCGACCGATCAGGGACTCGGTGTAGAGCTTGCGCACCGAGCGCTTCTTGTCGATCAGGTCGTACATCAGCGGCTGGGTGAAGGCCGGGTTGTCGGACTCGTTGTGACCGCGGCGGCGGTAGCAGATGAGGTCGATCACCACGTCCTTGTTGAACGCCTGGCGGAACTCGAAGGCCAGACGGGCAACGCGGACGACCGCCTCGGGGTCGTCGCCGTTCACGTGGAAGATCGGCGCCTCGATCATGCGGGCCACGTCGGTGGCGTACATCGAGGAGCGCGACGACTCGGGGGCCGCCGTGAAGCCGACCTGGTTGTTGATGACGATGTGGACCGTGCCACCGGTGCGGTAGCCGCGCAGCTGCGACATGTTCAGGGTCTCGGCCACCACGCCCTGGCCCGCGAAGGCCGCGTCGCCGTGGATCGCCACCGGCAGGACCGTGAAGTCCGTACCGCCCTTGTTGATGACGTCCTGCTTGGCGCGGGACACACCTTCGAGGACCGGGTCGACCGCCTCCAGGTGGGAGGGGTTCGCGACCAGGGAGACCTTGATCTGCTCGCCGTCCAGACCGGTGAAGGTGCCCTCGGCGCCCAGGTGGTACTTCACGTCGCCGGAGCCGTGCATCGACTTCGGGTCGAGGTTGCCCTCGAACTCGCGGAAGATCTGCGCGTACGACTTGCCGACGATGTTGGCCAGCACGTTCAGACGGCCGCGGTGGGCCATGCCGATGACGACCTCGTCCAGGCGGGACTCGGCGGCCGAGTCGATGACCGCGTCCAGCAGCGGGATGACGGACTCGCCGCCCTCCAGGGAGAAGCGCTTCTGGCCGACGTACTTCGTCTGCAGGAAGGTCTCGAACGCCTCGGCGGCGTTCAGCCGGCGCAGGATGCGCAGCTGCTCCTCGCGCTCCGGCTTGGTGTGGCCGCGCTCCACACGGTCCTGGATCCACTTGCGCTGCTTCGGGTCCTGGATGTGCATGAACTCGATGCCGGTGGTGCGGCAGTACGAGTCGCGCAGCACGCCGAGGATGTCGCGCAGCTTCATCAGGGACTTGCCGGAGAAGCCGCCGACGGCGAACTCGCGCTCCAGGTCCCACAGGGTGAGGCCGTGCTCGGTGATGTCCAGGTCGGGGTGCTTGCGCTGGCGGTACTCCAGCGGGTCGGTGTCGGCCATGACATGGCCGCGGACCCGGTAGGAGTGGATCAGCTCGAAGACCCGGGCGGCCTTGGTGACGTCGTCGTCGTGCGAGGCGTCGATGTCCTTCAGCCAGCGGACCGGCTCGTACGGGATCCGCAGGGACTCGAAGACGTCGTCGTAGAAGCCGTTCTCGCCGAGGAGGAGGTTCGCGACCTGGCGCAGGAACTCGCCGGAGGCGGCGCCCTGGATGACCCGGTGGTCGTAGGTCGACGTGAGCGTCATGACCTTCGAGATGCCGAGCTTGTTCAGGGTGTCCTGGGAGGTGCCCTGGAACTCCGCCGGGTAGTCCATGGAGCCGACGCCCATGATGACCGACTGGCCGGGCATCAGACGCGGGACCGAGTGGACGGTGCCGAGGCCGCCGGGGTTGGTCAGGGAGACCGTCACGCCGGTGAAGTCGTCCATCGTCAGTTTGCCGTCGCGGGCGCGGCGGACGATGTCCTCGTAGGCCTGCCAGAACTCGAAGAAGTTCAGCGTCTCGGCCTTCTTGATCGCCGCGACGACCAGCTGGCGGTCGCCGTTGGGCTTGACCAGGTCGATGGCGAGGCCGAGGTTGACGTGCGCCGGCTTGATCAGCGTCGGCTTGCCGTCCTTCTCGCCGAACGCGTAGTTCATCGCCGGCATGGCCTTGATGGCCTGCACCATCGCGTAGCCGATCAGGTGCGTGAAGGAGATCTTCCCGCCCCGGGCGCGCTTGAGGTGGTTGTTGATGACGATGCGGTTGTCGAAGAGCAGCTTCACCGGCACCGCGCGCACGGACGTGGCCGTGGGCAGCTCCAGGGAGGCGTTCATGTTCTTCGCGACGGCGGCGGCCGGGCCGCGCAGCGTCACCAGCTCGGGACCCTCGGGGGCCGCGGTGGCGGGCGCGGCCTTCGGGGCCGGCTTGGCGGCGGGCTTCGCCGGAGCCGGAGCGGGGGCGGCGGCAGCGGGCGCCGGCGCGGCAGGCGCGGCGGCGGCCGGCTTCGGGGCCGCGGGAGCCGGGGCGGGAACCGCCGCCGGAGCGGGCGCGGCCGGAGCCGGGGCCGGAGCGGCGGGCGCCGCCGGAGCCGAGGCGGCAGCGGCGCCCGGCTTGTAGTCGGCGAAGAAGTCCCACCAGGCTCGGTCTACCGAATTCGGGTCCTGGAGGTACTGCTGATAGATCTCGTCGACGAGCCACTCGTTCGGACCGAACGCGGCCGCGGGGCTCTTGCCCGCTTGGTCGGTGGTCGAGATGCTCGAGTTACTGGGGGACTGTGGCGACACGGCGGCAACCGCCCTCTTCCGCTTCACAAGGTGATGGACAGCGGAAATAAAGGCTACGCCTCCATGACCGTGAAGGTCAGTCCGGGCCCGTTCATCGTCGCGTAAGTCACATCGGAAAGCGTGTTTCGGGCTGGGAAATGGCGGGAAACAACTGAGGTTCCAGTTGCTCAGGGACGCGTCGATGCAGGCCAGACGCGCTGAAAGCGCGGGCCTCTGCCTGATCACACGTGTCCGTCTGGCCGGACGCCCGTGGATCTTGTGGCTCCGGCTCGAACCTTACGTCAACTCGCCGCGGATGGCAGTCCCGGAAGAGTGACAAGAATCCGGCAACCCCGCTCGGATTCGGCCACTCCGATCCGGCCGCCGTGCAGATCCACCGCCCAGCGGGCGATGGCCAGGCCCAGCCCCGTACCGCCGTCGCTGCCCGGACCGTGCGGAGAGGACACCGCGCCTCGGTTGAACCGCTCGAAGACCCGGTGCCACTCCGACTTCGGGATGCCGGGCCCCTCGTCGAGCACCTCCAGCTCCAGCGACTCGGGCCAGTGCCCGCGCCGGGCCTTCACCGTCACGCGCCCGTGCGCCGGGCTGTGCTTGACCGCGTTGTCGATGAGGTTCGCCACCACCTGGTGGATGCGCTCGGGATCCGCGTGCGCGGTCAGCTCCGGCGGTGAGACGTCGAGGTGCAGATGGACGTCCGTACGCGTGTGGCCGCCCGAGCCCGAGGCGATGCCCGCGCGCGTGGAGGCCACCATGTTGGCCTCCTTCAGCACCCCGGACAGATACGGCCACACCTCGAAACGGCGCTTCTTCAGCGGTACGACGCCGCTGTCCAGGCGGGACAGGTCCATCAGCGTCTCGACCAGGCGGCCTAGGCGCTCGGTCTGTTTCAGCGCGGTGCGCATCGTCTCGGGGTCGGCCTCGGTGACCCCGTCGACGATGTTCTCCAGCACCGCGCGCAGGCCCGCGATGGGTGTGCGCAACTCGTGCGAGACATTGGCGACCAGCTCTTTGCGCTGCCGGTCCTGGGCCTCCAGCTCGTCGGCCATGACGTTGATCGTCTCGGCCAGGTCGCCCAGCTCGTCCCGGCGGTTCTCCCGCACCCGGCGCGAGTAGTCGCCGTGCGAGATCGAGCGGGCCACCGCGTTCATCTCGTCCAGCGGCGCGGTGAGCGAGTGCGCCACGAACTGGGTGATCAGCAGGGTGGCGATCATCGAGAAGACCGTGATGAAGCGAAGCTCCGTCTTGGTCTGCACCGCGATCATCGACAGACCGGTGGTGATCAGCACCGAGATGACGACCAGCGCGCCCAGCTTGGTCTTGATCGAGAACGGACGTACGCCGCCCCAGGACTCCCCGGGGCCTTTTCGCGCGGCCGGCCCGTCGCTCATGGCGTCGGGGTCTCCAGGGCGTAGCCCACGCCGTGCACGGTACGGATGCGCTCGGCGCCGATCTTCCGGCGCAGCGCCTTGATGTGGCTGTCGACGGTCCGGGTGCCGGAGGCGTCCGCCCAGTCCCACACCTCCGCGAGCAGCTGCTCACGGGAGAGCACCGCGCGCGGGGTGTTCGCCAGGCACACCAGGAGGTCGAACTCGGTGGGTGTGAGGTGGACGTCCTCGCTGCGCACCCGCACCCGGCGCTGCGCGTGGTCGATCTCCAGCTCGCCGAGGCGCAGGATGCCCGAGCGGGGGGTGGACGCGGCGATGGCCGCACGCTCCACGCGCCGCAGCAGGACGTGCACCCGCGCCGCCAGCTCCCGCATCGAGAACGGCTTGGTCATGTAGTCGTCGGCGCCGACACCGAGCCCGACCAGCATGTCGGTCTCGTCGTCGCGCGCGGTGAGCATCAGCACCGGTACCGGGCGCTGCGCCTGCACGCGACGGCAGACCTCCAGGCCGTCGAAGCCCGGCAGCATGATGTCGAGGATCAGCAGGTCGGGCTGCCAGGCCTCCGCCGTGTCGACGGCCGCGGGCCCGTCGCCCGCGGTCTGCACGAGGAATCCCTCGGCGCGCAGACGGGCCGCGATGGCGTCCACGATGGTCGGATCGTCCTCGACCACCAGGACCCGGCGCTGTGCGCCCGGGGTCGCCGCCGTGCCGTTGTGGGAGGTGTGTGTCTGCTCCATCGCCCGCCCCTGAAGTTGCTTTCCGGAATCCGTGGGGTGATCCGTTTGTCTGGCACATGCCTGCGCATGCTTGCGATTGACGCTTGAATGATCCGCGCCAGGGATGCAGCGTACGGGGAGTCACCGCAGCTCGGCTATCCAGGTCCGACGGCGAGGTGCACGACGTCGGGAACGCCCCGGGCAACGGGGATCTCTTCGGTACGCACCTGATTGAACCCGGCATTCCGCAAGGTTTCTTCGAATTCCGGAGAAGGCTGCGCGGACCATACCGCCAGTACCCCGCCAGGGCTCAACACCCTTGCGCAGCTTGCCAGTCCGGCCTCCGAGTACAGGCTGTGATTTCCCTCGGTGACGGTCCAGTCGGGGCCGTTGTCGATGTCGAGACACAGCGCGTCGAACGTGTCGGATGTCTCATTGACGTAGTCGATCAGATCCGCTTCGAGGATCTCGGTGCGCGGGTCGGAGAAGGCCTGTTCGGTGAGGTCCGAGAGCGGTCCTGTGCGGTGCCAGTCGATGATGACGGGCTCGCGTTCCACGACCGAGATCCGCCCCCAGCGCGGATCGGCGGCGGCGTGTGCGAGCGAGAACCCCACGCCAAGGCCTCCGATCAGCACACTCGGCTCCGGCCTGCCGTCCAGCGCGTCCCGCGCCGCGTCGACGAGCAGCCGCTCGGAGCGTCCGTCGGAGGTGTCCATGAGGAAACAGCCGTTGGCGATGATCTGGAGCAGCTCACCGTGCCGCCGCAGCACGACCTCGCCGTACGGGCCTTCGCGACGGTCCAGGACTTCGGGGATGTCGTACGAAGTGGGCATCCGTTCATCTTGGCAGGTCCGGCGCGAGAAAACCGCTGGGTTCGCGGTGCCCGGCGCTGGGACAATCCCCCGGGCACGGGGGAGGGTTCGTGGACGTTTTCGGGTGCGCCGGGTGCGGGGCGGCGCTGTCGGTGCCGGTTTCCCGGGTGGCGTTCCCCGAGCATGCCCATCAGGGGTATGGGCATGTGCTGCTTCCCGCGCTGATGGAGCCGGGGACGTACGCCGTCGACCCCGAGCCGTCGGGGGTGCCATGGCGGCAGTACGACGAGGTCGGGGCGGAGGAGGCGGCGGCCCGTGGCGTGTACGCGCCGGTGTACATGCTGTCCTTCGGGGGGCCGGGACGGATCGCCCTCGCGCCGGGCGACTCCCGTGGCCTGGCCCTGATCCCCGAGCGGTGCGAGGGCTACTGCCTGGGCCTGAACGGCGGGGACGGGCCCAATCTGGCGTGCCAGCGGTGCGGGGACGCGGTGGCGACGCGAACGGACGACTGCGGAATATGGCCGGCCGTGTGGCTGGAACCCGGCGCCGTACGCCGCGTTCCGGGGGGTGGGCCCGCTCCCGAGCCGAGCGTGCGGGCCACGCCGCCCATCGATCAGGACGGCGGCTGGGACGGCCGCTGGAGGGCGGCGGTCGGTGCTGCGCTTGCCCATCTCGTGGTGGCCGGTGAGGGGGAGCCGGTGGTCTTTCCCGACGGTCTCCTCGCCGAGATGTTCGGCCGTGCGGCCGCCGTGATCCTCCTGCCGGGTCGCCCGGCGAAGTCCGTGGGCCTGGCCGGTCCGGGGCTCACCACGACGGCCGCCATCGCCCTCGTCCCCCGCGATCCGCGCACCGGCGAACCGTGGCAGCCACCCGCCCCCGTCCCCACGGTCCCGCTGGCCGCGGACGTCTGGGCGTATCTCGCCGACCCCCGGGAGATCTCACCCCTCCCGGCCTCCGGCACGCTCCCCGACGGCGTCCTGCGCGACGACTACCCCCTGCCCCCGCACCCCGGGTACACCTTCCACCCGGACAGACGGCTCTTCCTGCACACCCTGGCCAGACACCCCGCCGTCCGCCGACCGCACATCCGCGCGATCTACGACCGGCTGTGGACCGCTCCGAACCCGGTCCTCTGGTAGCGCCGGATCACCGGCCCCGCCAACGCGCCCGTGCTCGCCGCGGCCCCGAAGCTCACCCAAATAGCCGAGCCGGCCACGGTCTCATCACCGAAGAGCAGCCAGCCCCTCAGCCAGTTCCGGGATCCCCAGCCGCCGCTCCTCCGCCGCGCTCGCCCCGTGGAGACGGTTGGTGAGCTGGTAGGGGTCGGCCCGCAGGTCGTAGTACTCCCGGAACAGCACCTTCCCGTCGCCCAGCGTCGGGCGGCCGGCGCGGTCGAGGCGGGTGCGGTGGTACTCCGTGTACTGCTCCGTCCTGCCGATGTACGACGCCCAGCTGTGGATCGGCGTCCGGTCCTGCTGGTTCCACCACCACTCGGCGAGCAGATGCGTGCGGTCGTTGTCCGGGTTCAGGAGGGAGTGGCCGTCGTGGCCGGGGTCGGGTGGGAGACCGGCCGCGTCCAGGAAGGTGGGCGCGATGTCGATGAGGCCCGTGAGCCGGTCGTCGGTGCGGGGCGTGCCCAGGCCGCCGGCCGGCCAGGACGCGTAGCACGGGACCTCCAGGCTCGGGCGGTACGGCACCGACTTGCGCAGCCAGCCGTGGTCGCCCCAGCACAGGCCGTGGTCGCTGGTGAACAGCACCAGGGTGTTCTCCAACTGGCCGAGCGCGCGCAGCTTCTCGCGGAAGTCGTGCATCGCGTCGTCCACGGAGAGCAGGGTGCGCAACTGGCGGGCGCGCAGGGCGCTGCCTTGCGTGAAGGAGTGGTCGGCGGCTCGGAGGAAGGGCGGCTTGTCGCCCTTGTTCGTTTCGAAGACCGACGGGCGGCCCTCCCACTCGGGCACGCGCGTGCGTGCGTATCGCGACTCCGGGGTGTTCGGCTCGTGCGCGGAGCGGGTGGCGACGTACGCGAACCAGGGGCGGTCGTCGGTGCGGGAGGCCTCGATGAAGGCCAGGGCGCGGTCCTTGATGACGGTCGTGTTGTAGCCGGGGATGATCCGGAGGGTGCCGTTGTCGTTGTAGTGGCCGTTGAAGTAGCGCACCGGCTCCTGGAGCAGCCACTCGTCGAAGTGGGGCGGGTCGCCGCCGGTGCGCCAGAAGTTGAGGTACTTGCCGAACAGGCCGGTGCGGTAACCCGCCTCGTGCAACCGGCGCTGGACGGTCGTGCGCTGGTCCAGGTGGTACGGGTGCCGGGTGTCCAGGACGCCGTGATGGTGGGCGTACCGGCCCGACATGACCGAGGCCCGCGATGGCGCGCACAGCGGAGTGTTGGCGTGGGCCCGCCCGAAGGTGGTGCCGCTGCCGCCGAGCCAGTCGACGGTACGGGGCAGCGCCCACTCCGTCTCCTTGGGCTGGTCGTCGGTGAGCACGAGGAGGATGTTGGGCCGGCCGTCGGAGCGGGGGCGGCGGCCCGCGACCGGAGTGGCGGTGCGGGGCGCGGCAGTCCTCCGCGATCCGCTCTCGCTCATCGCACTTGAGACCAGCGGCACCGCCGCCCCGGCCACGGCGACCGCCCCGCCCGCGATCAACGCGCGCCGGGCAGGCCCCCGTCGCTCTCCCTCGGTCATCCGCTTCCCCAAGTCCCCGTAAAACCGCGCAAGTCACCCACAGTCTGTGAGCGAGCCTGCAGTGTGCGGCCCGTTCCTGTGAACCATGTTGCGGGAAGACCACGGGAACCTTGCGATCGGCGGATCAGGGGTTCCAGACGTAGGGCGTGGTCGTCGTCACCGCCTCGAAGCCCAGCCGGCGCGGGATGGGCGCGCTGTCGTCGGAGGCGTCGACATGCAGATAGGTGACGCCACGCTCGACGGCGAGTGCGGCGCGGGTGGCGACCAGGGCACGGTAGATGCCCCGGCCCCGCCACTCGGCGAGTGTCGACCCGCCCCACAGGCTCGCGAGCTCGGTGCCCGCGCGGAAGGCCAGCCAAGCGGCGGAGACGACTTCCCCGTCCGCCTCGGCGACATATACGGCGATCTCGTCCGGCGCGGTCGCGACCCGGCCGATCAGATCCTCGGCGAGCCAGCCGCGTCCGCCGTGACCCGCCGCAGCGTCACGTCCGACGGCAGCACGGGCTCTCGTACGGCCATCTCGGCGGCCCGTCCACCGCCTCACCGCGTGCCGCGAAGAAGTCGCGCTGCCGGGTGATGAGCGCGTCGAGGTGGGCGCCGCGCACACCCAGGGAGCGCGGCTGACGAAGCCCCGGAACCCGCCGACGATCCGCAGCAGCGGACCGTCCTGTTCGTACTGCTTCATGGAGAAAGACCAGCTCACCGGGTGTAGTGCCGGTGATCGCTCACAGCGAACGAAGGTCGGGGAACATTCAAGCTCTCCCAAGCATTGAGTCGGCATAGCTCAACTTGACTGCCGAAGGGGAGATCATGGCTTCGACGTCCACACCGCTCACCCTGCCTGTGCTGCCGCTCGACGACGAGGTCGTGCTGCCCGGAATGGTGGTCCCGCTGGATCTGAACGACGCCGATGTACGCGCCGCCGTGGAGGCGGCCCAGGTCGCCGCCCGTTCCCAGCCGGGAAAGCCACGGGTGCTGCTCGTTCCACGCATCGACGGCACGTACGCGAGCACCGGCGTGCTCGGCACGGTCGAGCAGGTGGGCCGGCTCGCCGACGGTGACCCGGGCGCCCTGATCCGCGGCCGCGACCGCGTGAAGATCGGGGCCGGGACGAACGGGCCCGGCGCGGCCCTCTGGGTCGAGGGCACCCGGATCGACGACAGCGCGCCCGACCCGCTGCCGGGACAGGTCGCGGATCTGGTGACGGAGTACAAGGCGCTCGCCACCGCCTGGCTGCGCAAGCGCGGCGCCTGGCAGGTCGTGGACCGTGTCCAGGCCATCGACGACGTGTCCGCGCTCGCCGACAACTCCGGGTACTCGCCCTTCCTCACCACCGAACAGAAGGTCGAGCTGCTGGAGACCGCCGACCCGGTCGCCCGGCTCAAGCTCGCCACCCAGCAACTGCGCGACCACCTCGCCGAGCAGGACGTCGCCGAGACCATCGCCAAGGACGTCCAGGAAGGCGTCGACAAGCAGCAGCGCGAGTTCCTGCTGCGCCGCCAGCTGGAGGCCGTCCGCAAGGAGCTGCGCGAGCTGAACGGCGAGAAGGACGGCGAGGAGTCCGACGACTACCGCGCCCGCGTCGAGGCCGCCGACCTGCCCGAGAAGGTCCGCGAGGCCGCCCTCAAGGAGGTCGACAAGCTGGAGCGCTCCAGCGACCAGTCGCCCGAGGGCTCGTGGATCCGCACCTGGCTGGACACCGTCCTCGAACTGCCCTGGAACGAGCGGACGCAGGACGCCTACGACATCCAGGGCGCCAAGGCGATCCTCGACGCCGAGCACGCCGGCCTGGAGGACGTCAAGGAGCGGATCACCGAGTACCTGGCGGTGCGCAAGCGCCGTACCGACCGGGGCCTGGGTGTCGTGGGAGGCCGCCGCGGCGGTGCCGTCCTCGCCCTCGTCGGACCGCCCGGCGTCGGCAAGACCTCGCTCGGCGAGTCGGTCGCCCACGCGATGGGCCGCAAGTTCGTCCGCGTCGCCCTCGGCGGCGTCCGCGACGAGGCGGAGATCCGCGGCCACCGGCGTACCTACGTCGGCGCGCTGCCCGGCCGGATCGTGCGGGCCATCAAGGAGGCCGGGTCGATGAACCCGGTGGTCCTGCTCGACGAGATCGACAAGGTGGGCTCGGATTTCCGCGGCGATCCGGCCGCGGCCCTGCTGGAGGTCCTGGACCCGGCGCAGAACCACACCTTCCGCGACCACTACCTGGAGGTCGAACTCGACCTCAGCGACGTCGTGTTCCTCGCCACGGCCAACGTCCTGGAAGCCATCCCGGAGGCCCTGCTCGACCGTATGGAGCTGGTCCGCCTCGACGGTTACACCGAGGACGAGAAGGTCGTCATCGCCCGTGACCACCTGCTTCCGCGCCAGTTGGAGCGGGCCGGTCTGAACAAGGACGAGGTGACGCTGGACGAGAGCGCGCTGCGCAAGCTCGCCGGTGAGTACACGCGCGAGGCGGGCGTCCGCAACCTGGAGCGCTCGATCGCCAGGCTGCTGCGCAAGGTCGCGGCCCAGCACGAGTTGGGCGAGCGGGAGCTGCCGTTCACCGTGACGGACGGCGACCTGCGCGGCCTGATCGGCCGTCCGCACCACGTGCCCGAGTCGGCCCAGGACCCGGCGGAACGCCGCACGGCGGTCCCGGGCGTGGCGACCGGTCTCGCGGTGACCGGCGCCGGCGGTGACGTGCTGTTCGTGGAGGCGTCCCTCGCCGACCCGGAGACGGGCGCGGCGGGCCTGACCCTGACCGGCCAGCTCGGTGATGTGATGAAGGAGAGCGCGCAGATCGCCCTGTCCTTCCTCCGCTCGCGCGGCGCCGAATTCGAACTGCCGGTCGGCGACCTGAAGGACCGGGGCGTGCACATCCACTTCCCGGCGGGCGCGGTCCCGAAGGACGGCCCGAGCGCGGGCGTCACGATGACGACGGCACTCGCCTCGCTGCTGTCGGGCCGCCTGGTCCGCACGGACGTGGCGATGACGGGCGAGGTGTCCCTGACCGGCCGCGTCCTGCCGATCGGCGGAGTGAAGCAGAAGCTGCTGGCCGCCCACCGCGCCGGGGTCACCACGGTGATCATCCCCAAGCGCAACGAGCCCGACCTCGACGACGTCCCCGCCGAGGTCCTGGAGAAGCTCGACGTGCACGCCGTGACGGACGTGCGCCAGGTCCTGGACCTGGCCCTGTCCCCGGCCACGAACGGCGCGCAGCCGGAGGTTCCGGTAGCGGCGATGGGGGCACCTCCCAGGCGTTGAGCACTGGGGGAGGACGCTGCCGGACAAGGGCGAAGGCCCGGGTCCCGTGAGGGAGGCCCGGGCCTTCGTCGTGCGCTCAGCCGTAGGCCAGGGCCTGGACCCGGTCCAGCGCCCCGTTGAACCTGTTGTGGTCGCCGACCGTCGGGCCGGTCGAGGTGTACTGCCACATCGTGTAGTAGCTCCAGCCCGCCGGCAGCGTCCCCACCGTCGAGGCGTACCGCGCGATCCACAGCGGATTGCTGGCGCCGAAGCCGGAGTAGTTGCCCGTGCACTGGGTCCACCAGCTCGTCGACGTGTAGATCACCGCGTGCCGGCCCGTGCGGGCCTTGTACTGGTTCAGGAAGTCGCGGATCCAGGTGACCATTCCGGTCTGGGTCTTGCCGTAGCAGGCCGCGCCGTACGGGTTCCACTCGATGTCGAGGGCGCCGGGGAGGGTCCTGCCGTCGCGGGACCAGCCGCCGCCGTGGTCCACGAAGTAGTTGGCCTGGGTTGCGCCGGACGTGGTGTCCGGGGTGGCGAAGTGGTAGGCGCCGCGGATCATGCCGACGTTGTAGGAGCCGTTGTACTGCTGCGCGAAGTACGGGTTCGTGTAGTACGTGCCCTCCGAGGCCTTCACATAGGCCCACTTCACACCGCTGTTCCAGAGGGTCGACCAGGCCACGTTGCCCTGGTGGGAGGAGACGTCGACGCCCTCCGTCTGGGTGATGCGGGTGCCTCGGGGGAGGCCGTGGACGCCGTCGTGGGCCGGGACGCCCATGCCCATGTAGGCGGAGCCGCGGGCGGGGGAGTCGGCCGCTGAACTGGGGGTGGCGAACGTGAGGGACAGCGCTGTGAGCAGGAGTGCCGTGAGGCAGAGGCGGAGCAGTCCGGGTCTGTGCACACGCATAGCGTGCCTCCGAAGGCTCGGTGGTGCTCGGTGGGGAGACCTGTGACGCGGGGCATGGCGACGCCGGGACGGGGGGGGGTGGGCGGATCGTCGTTGGCCCGCTGTTGGTCCGCCGTCGGACGATGCTGGCGTGGGCATGCCAGTCGGTGCCTGGGAACGAAGCTACGGACGGGGACCGGCGGGTGGAAGAGGGACTGGGGGCTGCCGTTGGTCTACGCCTGAGAAATACTGGCGGAGCTGCGGCGATGACAGCATGTGACGGAAACTTTCAGTACTGGGAAACCGAGGCAGGGGCTGACGTGCGCGAAGACGGAAACGGCGACGGACGTCGAGTCGGATCCGGGGTGTCCGCGGGGATGCCCGGGCATGGTGTGGAGCAGCCCGAGTTCCTGTCCCTGGAGCGGGAGCTGACCGTACTGCTGCGGCGGGCCCGGGCCAGCCAGGGCGAGATGGCCCGCGAAGTGCATCCGGATCTGGAGTCCGCCGCCTACGGGCTGCTGATCCGCCTCGACGAGTGCGGTCGGCAGCGGGCGACCGAGCTCGCCGCCTATATCGGCGTCGGCAAGGCCACCATGTCCCGGCAGTTGCGCGCCCTGGAGGACCTCGGTCTGGTCGCCCGCGAGCCCGACCCCGCCGACGGGCGGGCCTGGCTGGTCCATCTGACCGAGGAGGGCCGAGGGCGGGTGGGCAAGGTACGGGAGGCCCGACGGGCGCGGTACGCCCGCCGGCTTTCCGGCTGGGACCCTCGCGAGGTCTCGGAACTGGCCCGGCTGCTCAACCAGTTGAACCAGGAGATGGAGGGGCAGGGCTGAGGGCCGCCGTGAAGCGGACCTCCTCGTCCTGGACGGCTGCCGGCCTCCTGGACGCTGTACGAATGGGTGGAGAAGCCGTGCGTGCGCCGCTGGTCCGAGCCGCGCGGCAAGAACAAGGAACGCGTACCCGTCGGGGACACGCCTGTCGCCGTGGGCTAGAACTCCACGAACACCACCGTCGCGTCGTCGTGCGTCTTGCTCCGCCGCAGGAACGTCCGGTCGGTGTCCCCGAGTTCCAGCGCCCGCACCCGGTCGACCAGCGCCTGAGCGCCTTCCTTGCGTACGACGTCGAAGAGGTCGTCCCAGTCCCCGGCGCCGAACCTCTCCACCCAGCGCGTCGCACCGTCGGTGAGGGCGGCCAGGGCGCGGACGCCGGAGCGGGGCAGCGTCCCGGTCACCGCCCTGGCCGCCACCGAGGGATCGGCGGCGGCCGTGAAGAAGCCGCCCTCCATGTTGCGGAGATCGGCGTCGACCATCGCGTCCGTGGCCAGCGCTGACCGGGGCAGCCGGGAGAGGCGGTCGTCGAGATACGGCGTGAGGGTGCCGTCCGGTGACTCCACCAGCAGGGCCGAGTCCGACAGGATCAGGTACTCCACGGTCTCGGGTGACCAGCGGGCCATGACGACCGTTGCCTGTGGTGTGCGCGGGTGAGAAAGGTCACAGGTTTCCCGGTGGGCGTCGGCGGTACGCGCGAGAGCGAGCGACAGGGCGTCGGCGAGGGGAACATCCGGGAGTGAAACGGTCAGTTCGGTCAGTGCCCCGCCGAGGCGCGCGGTGAACCAGGGAACGGAATGCAGACATCCCGTCCCGTCCCTCGGCGGGGTCACCCCGTCGAGGACCACCACCGCACCGCCCTGTCCGGAGGCGGGCAGGCCGACGCTTGCGAAGTCCTCGTTGGGGCGGGCGGAATCGCCGGGCTCCGAAACAAGTTCAGTACGCATCCAGCCAGTCTGCACGAGCCCTTCACAAGGTTCGCCAAAGGCTGGCAACGGTTGCGCAATTGGCGTACCCGTGCAGGTCAGACGCCGGGTTTGGGATGGAATGGCTCACTCCTGGCGGACGTGGTGGCGAATACTGCCACCGCCCGCCGCAGACGTCCAACCGGCCCGCTGGGAACGGCCGCTGCAAACGCCACAGGAACTTGCCCGCCAACTCTCCTCCGAGGTTCACTCCTTCGGGTGGCGGGTCAGCTGATGCGAGACCACCGCCCACCGGCACTGGGAGGGTCGGGAAGCGTACCGGGTGTATGCGCCAGTTGACGGAGCGTCACCCGGAACCCATGGGTACCACGAGTTCAGGAATGCGAGCACCGGTGCAGAAGATGCGGCCTCGTCGCTCAGGCAAGCAGAAGGCTTCCGCAGGGGGCCCGGAGCACAAGCCCGGCACCACGACAGGGACCGGCACCACCTCGGCCGGCAAAGGCCGGCCCACCCATGTACGCAACCGGCTCTTCATCGCCGTGGCCGTGGTCGCCGCCGCCATAGCCGCCGCCGGTGGCCCGTCCGTCGTCACCGCCTCCGCGCAGGTGCACGACAGCCAGGAGCTGGTGACCCTCTCCGAGCGGACCGAGGACGCCCTCGCGCTCGCCCACTCGCTCGCCGACGAACGCGACGAGGTCATCGCCTACGTCGCCGCGGGCCGCCCCAAGTCCAAGGCGCCCTCGGAGCAGCGCAGCGCCCGCGTCGACCGGCTGGTCGAGGAGTTGCGCGCCAACCCCGACACCCCCGCCTCCCTGCGGGCGGACCTGGACGACATCGCGGCCCTGCGCAGAGCGGCGCTCACCGGCAAGAGCACCGCTCTCGAAACGCACAGGGCGTACTCCGCCTCGCTCACCGAACTCCACCGGCTCGCCGAGCGGCTGGCCGAGGACATGCCGCCGCGCGCTGGCTCCGGCGCCTACGCCCTCGCCGAGCTCGACACCGCCGTACAACAGGCCGCCTCCACCCGGGGCCTGCTCCTCGCCGCGCTCAGCGTCCCGCGCACCACCCAGACCGTCATCGACCCCATCACGGGCCTGCCGAGCACCGTCAGCACCTCCTCCGACGCCGACGTCAAGCAGCGCGACGCGCTCACCGCCGCCGCCCAGGAGGCGCGCCTGCGCTCCGACGCGGCCCTCGCCGACTTCCGCGAGACCGCGCCGAAGAAGTCGGTGGCGTCCTACGACTCCACGGTCACCGGACCGGAGGCCGAGGCCGCCGAGAAGTACCTCGCCTCCCTCACCGACCAGCCCACCCTCTCCGACGGCGAACTCGCCACCGGTGTGAAGAAGTTGGACGAGGCGCTCTCCGCCCGCGTCGAGATGATGCGCGGCGCCGAGTCCGCCCTCCACGACCGCCGCACCAAGGACCTCGCCCTCCTGCGCGACGACGACGTCACCGAGCTGGAGATCCGCATCGCGATTCTCGGCGTCCTGGTGCTGCTCGCCATCGGCGTCGCCACCGGCATGGCCCGCAGCCTCACCCGCCCGCTGGCGGTGGTGCGCCTCGGCTCGGCCCGCCTCGCGGGCGCCGAGGACCCGGGAGCGGAGGAGCCGGTCAAGTTCACCGGCCGCAAGGACGAGTTCGCGAAGGTCGTCGACTCCGTCAACACCCTGCACGCACAGGCGGTCGCTCTCCACGAACGCATCGCCACGCTGGAGTCCGACCGCAAGCACCTGGTGGGCCAGCGCCAGAAGATGGCCGACGCCCGCGAGGAACTCCGCGCCGAACTGGCCGACTCCGCCGGGCAACTGGAACGCCTGCGCACGAGCATCGGCTCCACCTTCGTGAACCTCGCCCTGCGTACCCTGGGCCTGGTCGAACGCCAACTGGCGGTCATCGAGGGCCTGGAGGAGCGTGAGCAGGACCCGGACCGCCTCGCCACCCTCTTCAAGCTCGACCACTTCGCCACGGTGATGCGCCGCCACAGCGAGAACCTCCTCGTCCTCGCCGGAACGGAACACGTCCAGCACAGCGCGGGCCCGGTTCCGCTGGTGGACGTGGTCCGGGCGGCGGTCAGCGAGATCGAGCGCTACGAGCGCGTCCGCATCGCGGCGCTCCCGCCCCACGCCCATATCGCGGGCTTCGCGGCGGACGACGTCTCGCACCTGCTCGCCGAACTGATGGAGAACGCCACCGCGTTCTCCCCGCCGGACATGCCCGTGGAGGTCTCCGGCTGGCTCCTGGAGAACGGCGAGGTGATGCTCTCCGTCCAGGACGAGGGCATCGGCATGGCGGACGACCGCATGTCCCGCCTCAACACCCGCCTGACCGACTTCGACCCCGAGGCCTCCTACGACCAGGAGGGCGAGGAAGGCCTGGGCCTGGGCCTCTACGTGGTGGCCCGTCTGGCCCACCGCCACGGAGTCCGGGTCCAGCTCCGCGAGCAGAAGCAGGGCGGGGTAGCGGCGGTGGTGGTCCTCCCGAAGCCCTTGCTGGCCCAGGCCACCCCAACGGCGGTCCCCGCACCGTCCGGCACCCCACTCCCCGGCGGCACCCACACCTTCACCCTCCCCGGCGCGGACGCGGAGGCCAACTCCAACGTCCTCCACGGCGGCAGAGGCGACCGTCTGGTGGAGCTGGCGGAGAAGGCGGTACGCAGGTCGCAGGAGCCGGAGGAGCCGCCGACCGAAGCTCCGGCCGAGACGACGATGGAGCTGCTGGCGCCGATACAGCCGGAGCCCGAGCCCGAGGTCGCCGACGGCGAGGAAGCCCCCCAGGGGCCACCCGCACCCGACATCGAGACGGAACACGAACGCGCCGAAGAGGACCAGCTCACCGACAAGGGCCTGCCCAAGCGCAGCCCGAAGATCAGCACTCCCACTCAAACGCCGCGCCAACGAACAGGCGCCGTCGACGCCGAAGCCCTCCGCAGGAGGCTGGGCGGCTTCCGCCGGGGGGCGGAGGCCGGCTACCGCGACGTAGAAGCCGAAATCGCAGAACAGACGGGTCAGAGCAGAACACCCGTCAGTGAATCCGAAGAAGCCACGGGGGGCACCGTCGAGGAGGCAAGCAGTTGACCGCGCCCAGTACCTTCGGACTGAGCAGTGAGGCCCGCAACCTGCACTGGCTGCTGACGAACCTGGTCGAGGAGGTGCCAGGCATCGAGTCGGTCGCCGTGATCTCCTCCGACGGCCTGCTCCTGCTCTCCTCGGACCCGGACAGAAACGAGCAGGCCAAGGGACAGCGCACGCGAAAGGGCCCCCGGGGCTCCTCCGCCGACCTCGCCAGCATCGTCTCCGGCATCGGCAGCCTCACCATCGGCGCCGCCCGCCTCATGGAGTTCGGCGGGGTGAAGCACACGATGGTCGCGATGGACGAGGGCAGCCTGTTCGTGATGTCGATCAGCGATGGCTCCCTGCTCGGCGTGCACGGCTCCGCGGACTGCGACATGAGCGTGATCGCGTACCACATGGCCCTGTTCGTCGGCCGCGCCGGACACGTCCTGACCCCCGAACTCCGCAGCGAGCTACGAAAATCCCTGGAAGCCGAGTCGACCGGGAGTGCCCGATGAGCAGCAGCACGCCGAAGAGGCTCCCCGTCCGCGGCGGCGACCGCAAACCCGCCCGCGTACGCCCCTACTCGCTCACCGGCGGCCGTACCCGCTTCGGACACGTCCTCCTCGTGGAGACGTTCGTGGCGAGCACGGCGGCGCTCGAAGCCCCGGAGGAGCGCAAGGAGTTGACGAATGGTTCCCTCAGCACCCGGGTGATGCCGGAGATGCGGGCCATCGTCGAACTGTGCCGCCGTATGCGCACGGTGGCCGAGATCGCCGCGCTGTTGAAGATGCCGCTCGGCGTGGTCCGCGTGTTGCTCAGCGACCTCGCGGACCAGGGAAAGATCCGCGTGTACGGCACTGGTACCGGTCATGGCACCGGCCGTCCGGACCGCGCTCTGCTCGAAAGGGTGCTGAGTGGACTCCGTCGTCTTTGAAGACACCGACAGCGGTCTGAAGTCCTGGCAGACGGACCGCACCCGCGCCCCCATAGCCACGAAGATCGTCGTGGCGGGTGGGTTCGGCGTCGGCAAGACCACACTGGTCACCGCCGTCTCGGAGATCACGCCGTTGCAGACCGAGGCGCTGATGACCGAGGCGAGCGAGGAGACCGACGATCTCTCCTCCACGCCCGAGAAGCTGACCACCACCGTGGCCATGGACTTCGGCCGCATCACGCTCGACGACGACCTGGTGCTCTATCTGTTCGGCACGCCGGGCCAGCAGCGGTTCTGGTTCATGTGGGACGACCTGGTGCGCGGCGCGATCGGCGCGGTCGTGATGGCCGACACGCGGCGCCTGAAGGACTGCTTCCCGGCACTGGACTACTTCGAGAGCTGCGGGCTGCCGTACGTCGTCGCGGTCAACCATTTCGACGGCAGTGAGCGGTTCGAGCCGGAGGACGTGCGGGAGGCGCTCACGATACCCCCGCACATACCTGTCATGATCATGGATGCGCGGCGCCGGATCTCGGTGATCGAGACCCTCCTGGCCCTGGTGGGCCACGCCCTCGACGAAACACCCGAGTAGTCCCGACGTATCCCGACCAAGGAGCACCACCCGCATGCGGAAGATACTCGTCGTCGGGGCCGGCCAGTCCGGCCTCCAGCTCGCCCTCGGACTCCAGTCGAACGGGTACGAGGTCACCCTCATGTCCAACCGGACCGCGGACGAGATTCGCACCGGCCGGGTCATGTCGACGCAGTGCATGTTCCACACCGCCCTTCAGCACGAGCGCGATCTCCAGCTGAACTTCTGGGAGTCCCAGGCCCCGAAGATCGAGGGACTCGGCGTCTCGGTGGCGGCACCGGGCTCATGGGCCGAGGGCCCCGCGGCCCGCGCGATCGACTGGGTGGGCCACCTCGACGGGTACGCCCAGTCCGTGGACCAGCGCGTGAAGATGGCCGGCTGGATGGAGACCTTCGCCCAGCGCGGCGGCCAGCTGGTCATCCACGGCGCGGCGGTCGGCGACCTCGACTACTTCTCCCGTACGTACGACCTGGTGCTGGTGTCGGCCGGCAAGGGCGAGCTGGTCTCCATGTTCGCCCGGGACCCGGAGCGCTCCCCGTACAGCGAGCCGCAGCGCGCCCTCGCGGTGGCCTACGTCCACGGCCTCGGCCCGCGTCCCGAGCACCCGGAGTTCGACGCGGTCCGCTGCAATCTGGTCCCCGGTGTCGGCGAGCTGTTCATCATGCCGACGTTCACCACGTCAGGACGCGCCGACATCCTGTTCTGGGAGGGCATACCCGGCGGCCCGCTGGACGTGTTCAACGGCGTCAAGGACCCGGCGGAACACCTCTCCCTGACCCTGGAACTCATGGAGAAGTTCACGCCGTGGGAGTACGCGCGGGCGACGAAGGTCGAACTCACGGATGCCGGTGGCACCTTGGCCGGCCGCTACGCGCCCACCGTCCGCAACCCGATCGGCCGTCTTCCCGGCGGCGGCCTGGTCCTGGGCGTCGCCGACGTGGTCGTCGCCAACGACCCCATCACCGGTCAGGGCTCCAACTCGGCGTCCAAGTGCGCGGCGGCGTATCTGGCCTCGATCCTCGAACACGGTGACAAGCCGTTCGACGAGGAGTGGATGCAGTCCGCGTTCGACCGCTACTGGGCAACCGCGCAGCACGTCACCAAGTGGACCAACGCGATGCTGGCCCCGCCGCCGGAGCACATCCTCAACCTGATCGGCGCGGCAGGCCA
Organism: Streptomyces cupreus; assembly: GCF_014257025.1. Taxonomy (GTDB): domain Bacteria; phylum Actinomycetota; class Actinomycetes; order Streptomycetales; family Streptomycetaceae; genus Streptomyces; species Streptomyces cupreus. The sequence continues at coordinate 41,547 of NZ_JACMSF010000036.1, read as the reverse complement.
GCTCCAGCCGGCGGCGGACCGTTTCGCCAACGCCTTCAACGACCCGGCCGACTTCGAGAACTTCTTCTACGAGCCCGAGAAGACCGAGGCCTACCTGGCTTCGCTGGCCTGATCAGCCGGCGGCTCGTCCGGACGTACGGCCCCCAGGATCGGGTAGGACGCCATCGGCGACACCTTGACCCTCTCGCCCGTTCTGGGAGCCTCGACCACCTTGCCCCTGCCCAGGTACATGGCCACGTGGGTGGCGTCGCGGTGGTAGATCACCAGGTCGCCGGGGCGCAGTTCCTTCAGCGGAACTCTCGGGAGCTGCGCCCACTGTTCCTGGCTGGTGCGGGGGATCGGGGTGCCCGCGTGATCCCAGGCCTGGGAGGTGAGGCCTGAGCAGTCGTACGTCCTCGGGCCCTCCGCGCCCCACTCGTACGGCTTCCCGAGCTGCCCCATGGCATAGCGCACCGCCCGGTCACCCGCGCCGGACGGTCTGCGCTCGCTGCTGAGCGCCCCGGAGGTGACGAGGTCCTTCTGGGCCTTGTCGATGCCCTTCTTCTCCAACTCGGCGATCTCGACGAGCTGTTCGGGGCTGAGCGAGACGAGCAGCTCCTCGACGTCCTTCAGCCGCCCCTGCACCTCGTCCCGGTCCTTCTTCTGCCGCTCGGCGAGGGCGAGCTGCTTGTCGAGCGCCGTGCGGGCCTCGCGCGCGAGACCGTCGGCCTTGCGCTCGCTCCCGGTCAGCCGCCCCACCGTCTCGGCCCGCTCCCGCGCCAACTGCCCGATCACATGCCCCTGATCGAGCGCGTGCTGCGGATCACGGGCGAGTAGCAGTCGTACGTACGAGGAGATCTCGGTGCTGCCCTGGTACTGCTGCCGGGCCAGCCGCCCCGCCGCGCCCCTGCTGTCGTGCAGGGAGAGGCGGACCCGGGCGAGTTCCCCGTCCAGGCGTTTGACCTCGGCGCGCTGTTTGTTCAGCTTCTCCTCGGTGGCGTTGTAGGTCTCGGTGGCCCGCTCGGCTTCCCGGTACAGCCGCTGAAGATCCGTCAGCAGCCGGGAGACGGAGGATTCCCCGGGCTCGGGGACGGCCAGAGCCGGGACCGGCGCGAGGACCGTGCCGACCGCCGTCGCCGCCGTACACACCAGACGCAGAAGCCTTCCTGACACGTCATCACCTCCGGTGCGGAGCAGCCCCTCTGCTCCGCACCGCGAGCATCAGACGGACGCTCGTCGTCCGCGCGCGGGGTGTGCGCGGTTCGGCGCAACCGGGTCACTCGTCCGCGTCGTCCGGCTTGCCGCCCGGCGTGGCGTCTGGCTTCGACCAGGGCCACTTCAGCCGACTCTCCAGTCGCCCCTCGGGGTCGTACGTGTACTTCCAGCGCCGGGTGAGCCCGACGGGCCGGCCCTCGACGCGGGGCACGCGCCGGTAGACGAGCACGGTGGGCGGACCGCCGTCGGGGTCCGGGACGGGGATGCGGTACGTCTTGGGCGGATGCCCGGTGATCCCCAGCAGTACGGGCAGCACCCGCCCGTCCATGGGCCCGCCCTCGAAGGGGGTGTCTTCGCTCTTCACGGCACCAGTGTCAGCCATCCTCGGTGAGCGCCCGGACCAGCGCGGCGGTCCCCGGGTCGCGGGCGCCGGTCACGGAGAGCACGGCGACGAACTGGTCGACGAGCCAGTCGCGCAGTTCGTCCACGGGGATCTGCTTGCCCTCGTCGAGCCAGAGGAGCGAGGCCGCCTCCACGGCGGTGATCCACACCTTGACGGTCATCCGGAGCCGGAGCCCGGGTGCGGTGACCTGAAGATGGCTGAGGATGTGCTCGGCGGCCGCCCGGCGCACTCCGTCGACGATGGCGGTGGTCCGGGAGGTCTCGACGACACTGCCGCCCTGGAGCAGCGCGCTGAACCCGGCGTCGTGCTCGTCGACGAAGGTCAGATACCGATCGAGGGCCCGCCCGAGCCGGGGCATCAAGGGACCTTCACGGGGCTCGTCGAAGCACTGCTGGAGCTCCTCGGCGGCGGAGCGCAGGGCGGCCTCGTACAGCTGCTGCTTGCCGCCGGGAAAGTACCGGTACACCAGCGGCCGTGACACCCCGGCGGCCTCCGCCACATCATCGAGCGAGACCTCCTCGGGCGCCCGATGAGCGAACAGGGACAGCGCGGCGGCAAGCAACTGACTGCGCCGCTCCTCGACACTGAGACGTCGATAGGCGGGAGTGGGTGCCGAGGAGCTCATGACGTGCAGCGTAACCGCCGTCGGCCGTACCCACGCAGCCTGCGGCCGGTCGGGGCCTTCCTACGCCAGCAGCCCCGACGACCGCCACAACCGCCGCCCGACCCCCCGCAGCACCCCGATGTCGTCCAGGAAGTCCGTCAACCGCTTCGCCCCGGTCTGCATGACCTCCCGCCGATGCCCACTCGCCCGCACCTGCGCCACGGCCTCCCGCTTGTCGAGCCCCACATTCGTGTAGACCTCGGGATTCACGAACGCCACCGAGAACACCCGCGCGAACTCCCCGGACGTGACCCGGGTGAACTCCTGCGACCACTTCGGCGCCGTCAGCATCTGCCGCCGCAGCTCCTCACGGGCGTAGCGAACATGCCGGGCCTCCTCCACCACATGGATCCGTGTGACGCCCCGGATCAACGGCTGCACCCGCTCGTCCGGGAACGTCAGCCGCTGCATCCAGTCCAGGACCTCCTCGCCGAGCAGCGTCGCCGTGAAGGATCCCGGAGTCGTGGAGATCGTCTTGAACAGCCGCCCCAGATTCTGATGCACCCGGCTCACCGGGTACCAGGGCGTCTCCCCGCGCGAGATCAGCCGCGCGAACATCTTCGAGTGCCTGCACTCGTCCTCGATCTCGGTGAGCGCGTACCGCACATGCGCGCTCGTCGCCGCCTTGTCGTAGATGTGCCGCACCAGCAGCTGCATCAGGATCAGCTCGAACCAGATCCCCAGCGAGGCCAGCGCCGCCGCCTCGTGCTGCGAGAGCAGAATCCGCTGCTCCTCGCTCATCCGCTTCCAGATCGGCGTGTCGTACAGCGACACCAGCTCCGGCGGCCAGAACCACTTGCCCTCCTCGAAGGGCGCGTCCCAGTCCAGCTCCTTGTCGGGGTCGAAGGAGTGCTTCGCGGAGGAGTCGAGCAGCCGTTCGGCCACCTGCTCCCGGTCCTTGAGCAGGCCCAGCGCGTCGCGCAGGCCTTCGAGCGCGTCGGCTTCCGTGAGGGTCGTCATCGTTCTCCCAATTCGTTACCCGGGGTCACATCCTCCGTCCCCTTATGAGACTGCTTGTCAGTAAGCCCGTCAATCCCTCGCGCGGCACTTGTTGACCCCGCGTCTACCGAGCGGGACTCTGCGGGACATGCCGACATACGACCTGTACGCCAAGGACCCGGGGGACCGTCTCTGGCAGGTGCCGGCGACCGGCGCGGCCCGCTTCGCCTGGGAGTACGACGACGGCCGCGACCGTCTGCTCGCCCTCTACCAGAAGGGCAAGGACAAGCAGTGGGACGGGCAGCGGCGGATCGACTGGGACCTGGAGGTCGACCCCCACGACCCGCTCGGCACCCCCGACGAGGCGATGTCGCTCTACGGCACCCGGCACTGGGCGAAGATGACGGAAGCCGACAAGGGGGAGCTGCGCAAGCACTACGCCTCCTGGCAGTTCAGCCAGTTCCTGCACGGCGAACAGGGCGCGATGGTCTGCGCCGCCCGCATCGTGGAGTCGGTCCCCGACCTGGACGCGAAGTTCTACTCGGCGACCCAGACCATGGACGAGGCCCGGCACGCCGAGATCTACGGCCGTTTCCTGCACGAGAAGATCGGGATGCTCTACCCGGTCAACGACAACCTCCGGTCCCTGCTGGGCGACACGCTCGCCGACAGCCGCTGGGACATGCCGTACCTCGGCATGCAGGTCCTCATCGAGGGCCTCGCCCTCGCCGCGTTCGGCATGATCCGCGACACCACCGACAAGCCCCTCCCCAAGCAGATCCTCGCCTACGTCATGCAGGACGAGGCCCGCCATGTGGCCTTCGGTCGGATGGCACTGCGCGACTACTACAAGCAGCTCACCGACGCCGAACTGCGCGAACGCGAGGAGTTCGTCATCGAGGGCTGCCATCTGATGCGCGACCGCCTGCGGGGAGTCGAGGTCCTGGAGAACTTCGGCATCCCGAAGGCGGAGGCGGAGGAGTACAGCGAACAGTCCGAATTCCTGGCCCTCTTCCGCCGGTTGCTGTTCTCCCGCATCGTCCCCTGCGTCAAGGACATCGGCCTGTGGGGCAAGCGCCTGCAACAGGCCTACGTCGACATGGGCGCCTTCGAGATGGGCGACTCCAACCTGGACCGGCTGATGGCCGAGGACGAGGAGATCGCCGAGAGGCTGGACGCGGAGCGGTTCGCGGGGGAGGAGCGGGAGCGGGTGGCGGAGGTGCGGGAGGCGATCGAGGAGGGTCAACGCCTCACGGGTTGATCACTCGTTCGATGGGCGATTCGGCATATGCGTCTGGGTACGCTGGCAGTGCCAGCAGACTCCGTCACATGGGAGCAACCATGAGCGCCGCACGCGACTACGGGCTGGACGACGACTACCAGTGGGCTCGTCCCCCGGAGGGTGGCTGGACGGCGGACGACCTCGACGAGCTTCCCAATCTTCCTCCGCACACGGAGTTGATCGACGGGAGCCTCGTTTTCGTGAGTCCGCAGACCAATTTCCACTCGCGTGCCATCCGTTTGCTGGACAACAGCCTGCTGGATCAGGTCCCGGACGAACTGGACGTCATCCGGGAGATGACCATCAAGCTCAACAAGCGCAATCGGCCGGAGCCCGACGTTCTGGTCTTCCGCGCCGGCGCCGACACCGGTCCGAAGCAGACCTGGTACCGGCCGGAGGACGTCGTGATCGCCATTGAGGTCGTCTCGGAGGACTCGGAGGACCGCGACCGGGAGGTCAAGCCGAGGAAGTACGCGCAAGCTGGCATCCCGTACTACTGGCGCGTCGAAGAGAACGAGGGCCTTCCGGTGGTCTACGTCTTCGAACTCGACACGGCGACGCAGGCGTACGGTCTCACGGGCATCTTCCACGACAAGCTCACGCTCTCCGCCCCGTTCCCCATCGACATCGACCTCACCGCGATCAACCGCCGACGGCGGGGCCCCGAGCCCACCCCGGAGCCCCAGGCCTGACCTTCCCTAGGCCGAGCAGCCCAGCCCCTCCGGCACCTCCAGCGCCACCGGCTCCGCACCCTGCGCCGGGAACGACGTGCGCAGGGTGAAGGCGTACGGGGTCGGGCCGTGGGTGCGCAGGTGCAGGAGGCGGGACTCCGCCTCCGCGACCGTGGGGCGGTGGCCGGCGGGGACCCACCACAGGGTCGCGGTCGCCTCCTGCAGCTTCTCGAACCACTCCCTGCGGCGGGCCAGCATCTCCCGGTGGCGGCCCTGGTACATGTACGCCGTCAGGGCATTGGCGTCCCGCCACACCGACATGTTGATGATCAGCCACTCGTCCCCGAAGACGGGGATGTCCGTGGCGTCGCCCGCCTCGGACTGAAGGCGCCAGACGAAGCCGTCCGCCGTGTCGGCGTCCGCGTTCACCGGGTCCAGCGCGTCGACGAAGTCCTTCAACTGCGGGGAGTCCAGAGGGGCTTTGAGGCGGGCGATGTTCACCTGGGCGAGTTGGTACGCGGCTGAAGTCATGGACCGAACGTTAGGTCGGGAGCCCGGCGCTCGGTACCCCCGTCTCATCAACCGAGAACCCCCACCTAGGAGTTGAGCACCGCCTCCATCACGGCCCGAGCGATCGGTGCCGCGTCCCCGCCCCCGCTGATCTCCCCACGGTCCGCCTCCGCGTCCTCCACCACCACGGCGACCGCCACCCGCGGTTCCATGTCCCGCTCACCCTGCGCCCACGACACGAACCAGGCGTACGGCGTCCCGGAGTTGCCGATCCCGTGCTGGGCGGTGCCCGTCTTGCCGCCGACGGTCACCCCCGGGATCGCCGCGTTCGCACCGGTGCCCTCCCGCACCACGTCCGTCATCAGCTCCCGCAGCCGTACCGCGGTCCCCGGATGCATCGCCTGCCGTACCGGACGTGATCCGGCCGTCGCCAGTGTCGCCCCGCCCGACCGCGTCGTCCGCTCCACCAGATACGGCGCCCGCATCTGCCCCCCGTTCGCCACCGCCGCCGCGACCATCGCCATCTGCAAAGGCGTCGCCCGCGTGTTGTACTGACCGATCGCCGACAGCGCGAGCTGCGCCCGGTCGACCGAGGTGTCGAAGGTGCTCGGCGCCACCGAGTACGGGATCCGCACCCCCGTGTCATTGAACCCGAACGCCTGCGCGGTGGCCGTCAGATCGGCCACCCCCACCCGCACCCCCAGCTTCGCGAACACCGTGTTGCAGGACCACTCGAAGGCGGCCCGGAGCGACGCGTCCGCGCACCCCTTCGCCTCGTTCGTCAGGCTCGTCGAGGTACCCGGCAGGGGGTACGGGTCGGGGGAGTCCGTCGGTTCGTCGACATCCGTGACCACCCCCGCGTCCAGCGCCGCCGCCGCGGTCACCACCTTGAAGGTCGACCCCGGCGGATACGTCTGCCGTACCGCCCGGTTGAGCATCGGCTTGTCCGGGTCCTCGTTCAGCCCGATCCAGGACCGGGACACCGTCGGTCCGTTCCCCGAGAGCGCCTCCGGGTTGTAGGAGGGCGTCGACACCAGCGCCAGGATCCGGCCCGTCGACGGCTCGATCGCCGCCACCGCGCCCTTGCGTCCGGCGAGCCCGTCGTAGGCCGCCCGCTGCGCCGCCGCGCGCAGCGTCGTCACCACGTCGCCGCCCGGATTCCGGGCCCGGGTCAGGTCGTTCAGCAGCGGGAACGGCGACAGCATCGGGTCCGCCCCCGACAGCACCCCGTCCTCGGTGTGCTCCAGGAACGACGTGCCGTACACCTGCGAGGCGAAGCCGGTCACCGGCGCGTACAACGGGCCGTCCAGATAGGTGCGTTCATAGCGGAGCTGCTCGCCGGTGTCCTTGGAGCCGGTGATCGGGCGGCCGCCGACCAGGATGTCGCCGCGCGGCTGGCCGTACCGGGCGATGGTCCCCCGACGGTTGGCGGAGTTGTCGTCGTAGGCGCCGGCCTCGAAGACCTGGATACGGGTGGCGTTCACCAGGAGCGCGGCCAGCAGCAGGGCGCAGAAGACGGCCGCGAGCCGGATATGCCGGGTCACGGCGCCTCCTCGTCGTGCCGCCGCCGTGCCGAGTCGCTCACCCGGACCAGCAGCGCCACGATCGCCCAGTTGGTGACGACGGAGGAGCCGCCCTGCGCCAGGAACGGCATCGCCATCCCGGTCAGCGGGATCAGACCGGTCACCCCGCCCGCGATCACGAACACCTGGAGCGCCACGATCGAGGCCAACCCCACCGCGAGCAACTGCCCGAAGGCGTCGCGCAGCGTGACGCCCGCCCGGTAACCGCGCTCCACCAGCAGGCCGTAGAGCAGGAAGATCGCGGACAGTCCGGCCAGGCCCAGCTCCTCGCCCGCCGTGGCCAGGATGAAGTCCGACTTGACGGCGAACCCGATCAGCACGGAGTGGCCGAGCCCGAGGCCGGTGCCGAGCATGCCGCCCGCCGCGAAGGCGAACAGCGACTGGGAGAGCTGGTTCGGGCCCTGCCCGGCCTCGATCGAGGCGAAGGGATGCAGCCAGTCCTCGACCCTGCTGTGCACATGCGGCTCCAGCCACCCCACGGCCACCGCCCCCAGCGCGGCCAGCAGCAGCCCCACCGCGATCCACCCGGTGCGCCCGGTGGCGACGTACAGCAGGACCACGAACAGCCCGAAGAACAACAGCGAGGTCCCGAGGTCCCGTTCGAGGATCAGGACCCCGACGCTCAGCAGCCAGATCGCCACGATCGGTCCGAGCACCCGCCCGGTCGGCAGTTGCAGCCGCCACACCCGACGGCCCGCATAGGCCAGCGCCCCCCGGTTCGCGGCCAGATACGCGGCGAAGAACACCGCAAGCAGCACCTTGGCGAACTCGCCCGGCTGGATGGAGAATCCCGCGATCCGGATCCAGATCCGGGCGCCGTTCACGGCGGGGAACAGGATCGGCAGGGTCAGCAGCCCGAGGGCGGCGACCACACAGACGTACGCATAACGCTGAAGGACCCGGTGGTCGCGCAACAGCACGACCGTCACGATGAAGAATGCCACCCCCAGCGTGGACCACACGAGTTGGGCGGGCGCCGCCCGGTCGCCCGGGGTCTCCAGGTCGAGCCGGTAGATCAGCACCAGCCCGAGACCGTTGAGCAGCACGCCGATCGGCAGCAGCAGCGGGTCCGCGTACGGCGCCCTGAACCGCACCGCCAAGTGGGCTACCAGCGCCAGTACGCCGAGCCCGGCGCCGTAACCGACGGCGCCGGGCGGGACGGTGCCGTCGCGGGCGAGACCGACGGCACAGTAGCCGTACACGGAGAGCAGGACGGCCACGACGATGAGGGCCAGTTCGATGCCACGGCGTCGGGGGAGGCGGACGGCGGGAGCGGGTGCGTCCGCTCGTGCCACGGTGGTTCCGGCCTTGCTCATGTCCGGAACTTACCCAAATCGGGCGTCTTGTGTGCCTTGCGGATCAGCACCAGCGTGGCGCGGGCCCGATGTGTTGATGTACCGGGCCGACCCCCAGGCCCAGGATGGGGGCCGGCCGCACCGGTTGGGCGCGCTGTGCAGGATCAGGGTGTTGGCGGTGACCACGCCCGTGTAATGCGCCAGTCACCTCTCCACATGGGCCATCCGGAAAGCCCCTAGCCGACACCCGCCGACAGGGAGAGTGTCGCCAAGGCCCCACCAGCCTCCGCATTCGCGAAAGCAAGCCGCGCCCCCAACACCTCCGCCTGCCCCAACGCGATGGTCAGCCCCAGCCCATGCCCCCGGGCCCCACCCTCCGTACGAAACCGCTGCGGTCCATGTTCCAGCAGATACGCCGGGTATCCGTCCCCATGATCCCGAACAGTCACCCGAGGACCGTCCACCGTCACCACCACCGGCCCCCGCCCATGCCGATGCGCATTGGCCACCAAGTTCCCCAGCACCCGCTCCAGGCGCCGCCGATCCGTCTCGACCGCGACGTCCCGCAGGACGACAACCTCCGTACGGCTCCCGGCCGCCCGCACCACCCGCTCGGCCAACGCCCCCAGTTGCTCGGTGTCCACTTCCAGCCGCTCCCGCCCGGTGTCGAGCCGCGAGATCTCCAGCAGATCCTCGGTGAGCGTCCGCAACGCGGCCACCCGGTCCCGCACCAACTCCGTCGGCCGCCCCGGAGGCAACAGCTCCGCCGCCGCGTGCAGCCCCGTCAACGGCGTCCGCAGCTCATGCGCCACATCCGCCGTGAACCGCTGCTCGGCCTGAAGCTTCCCCTGCAACGACCCCGCCATGGAATCCAGCGCGGCGGCGACGGCGGCCACCTCGTCCTGCGGCCGTGAGGGATCCTTCGTCCGGGGATCGTCCACGCGCGCGTCCAGATCGCCGCCGCTGATCCGCCGTGCCACCTGAGCCGTGGTGTGCAGCCGTCGGGTCACCCGGGTCACCGCCAGCGCGCCCACCAGCAGCGTCGCCCCGATCGCCAGCCCCGAGGACCACAGGATCGCCCGGTCCAGACCGTCGATCGTGCGGGCCTGCTGGGAGTAGTCGACCTGGACGGCCAGTGCCCGAGCGCCGTCGGCCGGGCCCGCCGCCCACATGGTCGGCCGGCCCTCGTGGTCGGCGACCATCGTGCCGCGGTCCCCGGCGACCGCCAGCTCCCGCAGCGCCCCGGGCAGCCCCGGCGGATCGACGCCCGCGCCCGGCATCAGCCGGTCCCCGGCCTCGAACGCCGTCGTCGCGTCGGTCAGCCGGGAGAGCGCCTCGGTGCGGGCGCGGCCGACGGTCTGGTTGGTCACCGAGACATGCACGAGCACACCGAGCAGCGCGGTCAGCGCGCAGCACATCACGGTGATGAACACGGCGGCCTTGGTGGCGAGCGTCCCGGCCCAGCGGGGCAGCGAGAGCCTCATCGGCCGCTCGCGGAGGGAGTGGCGGAGGGGCGCGGCGAGGGCTTGCGCTCGCCGGTGCGCAGCATCTCGTCGTGGGTCAGCAGCATCGCGTTGGCCTGCGCGTCCCAGGTCCACTGCAGCCGGTACTCGTACCCCGCGACCTCCGAGGGCGCGCGGACGATCACGGACCGCCCAGCCAGTTCGACCGCGCTCACGGCGTCGTCGTAGGACATGACCCGGACCAGCCGGTGCTTCTGGACGGTGTAGACGCGGATCGCGGTCAGCTGGTCGGGCAGGAGCCGGAAGCCGAGCGTCAGGTCCTCGTGCCCGTCGCCGTCGAGGTCGCGGTAGTACGGCGTGAGGACGGGACAGCGGGTGTCCTCGCCGCCCGGGTCGCAGTCGGCCATCCTGCGGTCCGTCTCGCGGTACGGCGCCTTGGCGCCCTCGTAGTCGTCGGGGTTCGCGGCGATCTCGGCGCGGACGACGGCGACCGGGTCCGCCTTGCGGATGTCGTCGCCGGGCACGTCGACGCCCTTGACGACCTCGGTGGTCACCTCGCCGATCTCGAAGGCCGGGCTGGAGGCGGGCGTGAGCTCCGGCCAGAGCCGGGCCGGGCTGACCGCGGTCGGTGTGGCGCCCGCGCCCTGGAGCCCGCCGGCGTCACCGCAGCCCGCGGCGGTCGCCATCAGCAGGGCGACGGCGGCGGTCGTACGGACACGGCTGCGGGGCACGGTGCTCCTGTGGTTCAGAGGTGAGCGGTGGCCCCGTACACCTTATTCTTGGGTAAGTACCTTTTGCCCGCCCGGGTGGGCCGGAGCGATCACTCGGTGAGCTCCTCCAGCAGCCGGGCGGTGGAAAGACCCGCGCGCAGGTACTCGACGAAGAGGTCATTGTGCAGGGCCCAGGGCGAGCGCCGGGACCGTATCAGCCGGATCGCCTCCTCGACGGAGTGCCCCCGTCTCATCAGCGTCTGCGCGACGACCAGACCCGAGCGGTTGTACCCGTGATAGCAGCGCACCAGGACCGACCGGCCCGCGTCCAGCGCCTCACCGGCGGCCTGCGCGAGCCGGATCACGCCCGCGAGCTGCGTCCCGTCCAGCGGCCCGTCCGGGATGGGCCACACATGGTGCTCCACACTGCCGTCGGGCCCGTGCCCCGGCAGCCGCAGCAGCGTCTGTACGAGATCGAACTCGTCCCGCACGACAACGAACTCCAGCTGCCCCGCCACCGCCCGGAACTCATGACCGCCCATCCACAGGCCGGGCACGATCTCGTCCCACCGGGTGTCCGGAGCAGGAACGTCGGGTTGCTTCCTGCGGGTACGCAATTGGCGCCTCCCCCAACTTCCCCTCCCAACTCCTCTCAAAGGTAACCGGGTTCTTGCCCCTGGAGCACCCCGCCTGTTCCCATGGTCATAGGGGTGATGGTGCATGAGCGCACTGCGTGTCGTGCCGACCTGGCGCCACGGCCAGGAACGGCTGTACGTCTGCCTCACGGACGGCAGGAACATCGCGTGGTACGACCGTGAGGCCGCCAGGGTCATCCTGCTCAGCGACGAGCGCCGGGAGGACGTCCTGGAAGTCCTGGGCCCGTTCCTCACCGGCCCGGTCACGGTGGGGCCGCCGCCGGTCCCGACCCCGGCCGAACTGGCCCGTCTCGCCCTCCACCCGGACGACGACCTGGCACCCAACCGCCCCGGCGAGGCGCTCCTGATCGCCCTGGACCGCGACCCGGGACCGTCCCGCCGCCTCCGCACCGACCCCAGGCGCCACGCGCTCACCGCCGAGCAGACGGTGGGGGAGGCCCTGGACCGCCTGGACGGCGCGGGCTGGCACACCCTGCACTCGATCCCGCTGCCCGGCGGAGCGCGGATCCATCACCTGGCGATCGGCCCGGCGGGGCTGTTCGCGATCCACACCCTGTATGCCCGCAAGCAGCGCATCAGGGTCGCGGATCCGATGCTCGCGATCGGCCGCCGGGAACCGCAGCCACTCCTGCGCCGTATCCGCTCCCACGCCGACCGGGCGTCGTACGCCCTGACAGCCGAGGTCCACCCGGTCCTGGCCCTCGCGGGCCCGGCGGACGTCTCGGTCACCGGCCCTCTCCGCGAGGTCCGCATCCTCCAGGACACGAACCTCGGGGAGCTGGCCCGACAGGGAGGAGTCCTCAAACCGGCGGACGTGGAGGCCCTGCACGCGATGGCGCGGGACCGGCGGATCTGGGAGCGCGTCTAGTCCACGGGCCGCTCACGTCCCGGTTGAAGTCGGCCGCCGTCAGCTCCGGGGCAGCGTCCCCGCCCGGTCCTGGGCGAGGAGCGGGGCGAGCAGATCGCCGTAGTCCTGGATACGGGGGGCGAGGTCCGGCGCGGTGAAGGCCAGCCTGTCGGGTGACCGGCACTCCTCGACCTCGGACCAGGTGACCGGCGCGGACACCCAGGGTTCGGGGCGGGCGCGCAGGGTGTAGGGGGTGGCGGTGGTCTTGCGGGCGGCGTTCTGGCTCCAGTCGACGAAGACCTTCCCGGGGCGCAGGCTGCGGGTCATCCGGTGCAGGGCCAGCCGCGGCATGGCCTTCTCGGCCTCCATCGCCAGCCCCTTGGCGTACTCCGACACCTGGTCGGAGGACGAACCCCGGACCGCGGCCAGCAGATGCAGCCCCTTCGACCCGGAGGTCTTCGCGTACGCCTCGATCCCGTCCACGGCGAGCCGTTCGCGCAGCCACAGGGCGACCTCGCAGCACTCCACGATCGTCGCCGGGGTGCCGGGGTCCAGGTCGAAGACCAGCCGGTCGGCGGCGCCGGGCGCCTCGGCGACCCACTGGTGGGTGTGGAACTCGGTGACCAGGTTCGCCGCCCACATCAGACTCGGCAGATCCTGTACGAGCACCATCCGGGCCGGCCCCTCCGAACGGGGGACCTCGGCGGTGGTGACCCACTCGGGGGTACCGGGCGGCACGTTCTTGGTGAAGAAGACCTGTCCGTCCGGCCCGTCCGGGTAGCGCAGGAAGGAGACCGGCCGGTCACGCAGATGGGGCAGCAACACGTCGGCGGTGGTGGCGTAGTAGTGCAGCACCTCACCCTTGGTGAAGCCGGTCGCCGGGTACAGCACCTTCTCCAGGTTGCTGAGCGCGAGCCGTCGCCCCTCCACCTCTGTGATCGGCGTCATACGATGAGAATCCCATGAAAATGGGATGAAGTGATCTGAAATATGACTAACCCGGCGAAAGGGTGCTGCACGTGAGATCCATATGGAACGGCGCCATCTCGTTCGGTCTGGTCAGCATCCCGATCAAGGTCGTGAACGCGACCGAGAGCCACTCGATCTCCTTCCGGCAGATCCATACGGAGGACGGCGGGCGCATCCGGTACCGGAAGTTCTGCGAACTGGAGGACCGCGAGGTCACCCAGTCGGAGATCGGCAAGGGGTATGAGGACGCGGACGGCACGATCGTCCCGATCACCGACGACGACCTGGCGCAGCTGCCGATCCCGACGGCGAAGACGATCGAGATCGTGGCCTTCGTCCCGGAGGACCGTATCGACCCGCTCCAGATGGACGCGGCGTACTACCTGGCGGCGAGCGGCGCCCCGGCGGCGAAGCCGTACACGCTGCTGCGGGAGGCGCTCAAGCGCAGCAACAAGGTCGCCATCGCCAAGTTCGCCCTCCGCGGCCGGGAACGCCTGGGCATGCTCAGGGTCGTGGGCGACGCGATCGCCATGCACGGCCTTCTCTGGCCGGACGAGGTCCGTGCCCCCGAGGGCGTGGCGCCCGACGTGGACGTGACGGTCCGCGACAAGGAACTGGACCTGGCGGACGCCCTGATGGACACCCTGGGCGAGGTGGACCTGGAGGACCTCCACGACGAGTACCGCGAGGCGGTGGAGGAGGTCATCGCGGCGAAGGCCGCCGGCGAGATCCCCCGCGAGGCCCCCGAACCGGCCAAGGCCGGCAAGGTCCTGGACCTGATGGCGGCCCTGGAGAAGAGCGTCCGCGAGGCCAAGGAGTCGCGGGGCGAGGAACCGGCGGAGGTCACCCGGCTCCCGCAACGCAAGACGACCCGCGCCACCCCGAAGCAGACGACGGGCAAGAAGTCGACGTCCGCGACGAAGAAGACGGCAGCGAAGAAGACGGCCTCCGCGAAGAAGTCGACGACGAAGAAGACGACATCGGCGAAGAAGACGACATCGACGAGCAAGACCACGGCGAAGAAGACGACGGCGAAGAAGACGTCGGCGAAGAAGACGTCGGCCCGCAAGCGGTCGGCGTGACTCTCAGGCCGGCTTCCGGGCCGTCCCCCACCCCACCCGCCGCAACGCCAGCACCGCGTTGTGCCCCCCGAACCCGAACGAGTTGCTGAGCACCAGATCCCCCTGTACCGGCAACTCCCGAGGCACCCCCCTCACCACGTCCAGCCCCATCGCATCGTCGACCTCCCCGTTCCCCACGGTCGGCGGCACCACCCCGTGATGCAGCGTGAGTACGGCGGCCACGGCCTCCACTCCACCCGCGGCCCCCTGCAGATGCCCCAGATGCCCCTTGAGCGCGGTGACCGGCACGGCACGGCCCCCGAACACCGCCCGCAAGGCCCCCGCCTCCGCGAGATCGCCCTCGACCGTGGCCGTGGCATGGGCGTTGATGTGCGCACTACGTCCACCACATGCCCCCCGGCGTCCCGCACCGCCCGCCGCAGCGCCAGCGCGACCCCGCTCCCGGACGGATCGGGCGCGGCCATGTGATGCGCGTCGGCGGACAGCCCCCACCCCGCCGCCTCGCAGTAGATCCGCGCACCCCGGGCCAGGGCCTGCTCCTCGGCCTCCAGGACGAGCACGCCGGCGCCCTCCCCGTTGACGAACCCGTCCCGCCCCTTCCCGAACGGCAGGGAGGGCGACCCCTCGTCAACACCCCCGGAGGCCAACGCCCGCATGGAGGCGAAGGACGCCATGATCGCCGGCGTCACGACGGCTTCGGCCCCGCCCGCGAGGGCGATGTCGACACGGCCGTACCGTATGCGGTCGACCGCCTCCCCGATGGCCTCCGTGCCGGAGGCGCACGCGCTGGTCACCGTCCGCGCCTCGCCCGTGATGTGCAGGTCGAGCGAGACCTGTGAGGCGGCCTGCGACGGCACCGTCATCGGCGTGGTGAGCGGCGACACCCCCCCGCGGCCCCTTCTCCCGCAGCTTGCGGTCCCCACCGACGAGCACGGACGCGTCCCCGAGAATCGCCCCGCGAGACTCACCCCCACCCGCGCAGGATCGATCCCGCTCTCCAGGGTCCCGCCCTCGACGAACCCGGCATCCGCCCAGGCCTCCCGCGCGGCCAGTACGGCGAACTGCGCGGCCCGGTTCATCCGCCGAGCGGCGGCCCGCGGCAACAGCTCGGCAGGATCGACGGGCACGACCCCCGCGACCCGCACGGGCAGCTCGGCGAACTCCTCCCCGTCCAACTCCCTTATCCCGTGCCGCCCGTCGAGCAGCCCCTGCCACAACTCCCCGACCCCGACCCCGAGCGGCGACACGGCCCCGAGCCCGGTGACGACGACCCGCCGAGCCCGGGGCACGGCAGCGGCCTCGGACACGGGCCGCGCCTCATGCCGTACGACGAACCCGGCCCGATCCGCGTCAGCGGCCCACCGCCGAACATCGTCGTCCGACGCCGGTTCGCCGCCGTCCGCGTCGAGATCCCGATGCCACACACCCCACCGGCGCACATACGGCACCTCGTCGGCCAGCGGATCGACGGCCCGCAGCGAAGTCACCCGGTCCCCGTCCCGGAACTCGACGCCGTCCAGCGGCACCGACGACATCAGCGGAACCTCCGCGACATCCAGCCGCCGGCAGGCGAACGTCACCTCCCGCCCCCGGGCGAGCAGTTCATCCCGGTCCACCCCGCCGAGCGGCGGCCGCAGGGTCACCCGGATCGTCTCCGGGGACTCGGGCAGGGTGTGCATCACGACGAACCACCGCTGCAGCTGGACGTCTTCGCCCGACAGGGCGACCAGATCTCCGGGAATGACCTCGGCGACGCTGACGGAGTGCGGACGTATGGGAACTTGGTGCATGTCTGTACTAGCTTCCTGTGACTTGAATGGTTCTGTCGGACTTGTCCCGAGTGAACTGGACAGGGCCGCCGGAGGCCATAGTTGAATCAATAACCTTCCCGTTCCTTTGCGTTCCGTAGACGGGTGCGGGAGGTGTACGTCGCTCAACTGCTTCTGATCCGGCCGGAGTTGACCGGACGACTCCCGAAAACGGTGTGGGAAACGTCACGGTCGCATATGACGGTCAGTCACGTCACCGAGAGGAGATCCTGCTGTGCAGAGCCTGGCGATCATCGAGGCGCCGTCGGTACTCGGACTGCGCCCGAGCGGCGTGGCGAACCTGCCGACAGCGCTACTGAGGGCAGGACTGCTGGAGGGCTTCGACGTGGCCCGCTCGGACCGTCTTGAGCCGCCGTACTTCGACCCGAGGCGGGACCCTGAGACGGGCGTACTCAACCCCACGGCCATCGCGGCGTACTCGACGGAACTGGCTGACGCCGTAGAAGCCGCCCTGGACCAGGACCTCTTCCCGGTCGTCCTCGGCGGAGACTGCACGATCCTGCTGGGCAACCTGCTGGCCCTGCGCCGCCGTGGCCGCCACGGCCTGCTGTTCCTGGACGGCCACACCGACTTCTACCAGCCCTCCGCCGAACCAAACGGCGAGGCGGCCTCGATGGAACTGGCCCTGGCGACAGGGCGCGGTCCCACCGTCCTCACAAACCTCGAAGGCCGCGGCCCTCTGCTCAAGGACGAGGACGTGGTCGCCTTCGCCTTCCGGGACGGACACCAGTCCGCGGAGGCGGGGATGCAGCCGCTGCCTCCCGCCCTGCACGCGATGGATCTGACCAAGGTCCGCACGATGGGCATCGAAGCGGCCACGCGGCACGCCCTGACCCACCTCCCCACCGCCTACTGGACCCATCTGGACGCCGACGTCCTGCACGACACGGTCATGCCGGCCGTCGACTACCGAGTCCCCGACGGCCTGACCTGGCCGGAACTGGAACACGTCCTCACGGCCGCGCTCACCGACGCCCGCTGCCGGGGCCTGGACGTCACGATCTTCAACCCCCACCTCGACCCCACCGGCACGATCACGACCCGCTTCACGGCCTGCCTCCACGGGGCACTGTCCACGAGAGCGGCCGGCCTATAAAGAACCCCGTCCCCGCCCTGCCTCAGGTCGGCCCCCGGCAGGTGTCCACGGATGGTCCACGAGGCGTGTTTGCTGTCCTTCGCCGCTGTATTGCCGCTTTCTGACGGATCCTAGAAGCCAAAGCCCAGGCAGATACCAGCCCATGGACCGCCTGCGGCGACTGTGCCCCAGCAGAAGGCGGCCCAGATTGCGGATCCGAATGCCGATGATGATGAGCCACTGCCACCATTCGAGCGGTGAGTGACCTTCGCGACCCCAGTCGCGTCCCTCCGTCAGGATCTCGTCGAACTGACTGAACTGTTCGTCGAAGAACGACGCGATTCCATCAATTCCGCCCTGGCGAGATATCTCGGCCACCTGATCGAATGCTGCGGCGATTTCGCGACTGTCTGCCACAGGCACGTCGGCATGGTCCACGGCTTCCAGGAGGGTGCCGCGAAGCTCGTCCAGCGACTGCGCGAATTCCCCACCGCCCTGCGCGCCGCAATAAGGCGTCACCTTGTTCCCTCAGTACGACACTTTCCCTCGTGCAAGAGCGCCCCATTACCCCTCCCCCTTTAAGCGTCAGGCAGGATTCCCGGTTCCGAATCCTGTTGCTTGCGTGCCGATGTCGTCCATGGCCCGTAAGCTTCCGGCGCCTCGGGCACCCCCACCGGCCGCTGTCGCCTCCGGCCACCGCTTTGAGGAGTGATCGTCATCGCTCGTATCGCTCGTCCGGCCTGCCTCTGAATGCGCATTACGCGCAATGGTGCTCAGCATTGATCGACGATGTGTTGTGTCTCCTTCATAGGGGTGAAAGATCATGTCGACGTACGTCTCGTTGCTGAACTGGACCGATCAAGGGATCCGGGGCTACAAGGACACCTCGCAGCGCGCCGAGGCCTTCGCCGCGGCGGCACAGAAGCTGGGGGTGAAGGTCCTGAGCCTCTACTGGACCGTCGGTCCGTACGACATCGTGGCCGTCGTAGAGGCGCCCGATGACGAGACCGCCACTGCGGTGCTCCTGCAGGTCGCCGGGTTGGGCAATGTCCGTTCCACCACCCTGCGGGCCTTTGGCCGGGAGGAGATGGACCGCATCATCGCCAAAGCAACTGGCTGAGGCCTTTCAGATCCGAGGACCCGTTTCGCGTACACGAGTGAGCCGCCCACGGCGGGACGCTCCGAAGCCCCTGGACCTGTCCCGGGGCTTCGCCATGCCGCGGCGACCTGCGCCGATGACCGGCTGATGTGCTGGAGTCGCTGCGTCGCAAGCTGGACGGCGGCGAGGCGGGCGTGGAGACGATGCGCCGCAAGCGCAAGGTGCCGGTACATGCGCTCCACTACGCCGTGGAGCGGGGCGAGTTGGGCAGCCATCCGCTGGAGAGGATCCGCTGGCGAGTGCCTAAGCCGGCTGTTGCGGTGGATCCGCGGGTGCTGGCAAACCTCTACCACGCGCGGGATCTGCTGAGCGCCGTCTCCTACGTGGGCGGCTACCGGCGGGCTCGTGGTCGTCGGCTGGTCGGGATCTTCGCCGGGCAGGCAAGCGGTGGACCGACACCGGCGAGTACCACGACGAGCGCGGTGCTTCCCGTCACCATCGCGCCGGGCTCCCGGCTGAAGGGTGTGGCCGTTTTCGAACTACGTCTGCCACCCCTGTGGGCGACGAACTGCTGATCACCGCACCGCAGGCACGGGAGGCCGCCGAACGGCGGCTGCGCGCGGCCGGGGCGCCGCCGCAACCACCGCTCTCCTCGCACCGGAACCAACCCCAGTACATCGACAGCGAGTTCACGCCACCCACGACACGCCTTTCAGGCTCTCTTCAGGTCGAAACCTTGAGTTAACCCTGCAAATGATTTTGCAGGGTTATTGTGTTTCTTGGCTGATCATTGACCAAGCGTTGGCATGCTCTAGAGACGTGAACTGCCTGGAGGGAGGCTCATGTTCCGAGGTGCGACAGCCCGGACCGTGGTGTCGATCCTCGCCGCCGTCCTGCTCGGCCTTCAGGTTTTCGCGTCCACCGCATCCTTCGCATCCGCGCACACGGCCCGTCATGCCGTGGCCAAGGGCCAGCCCGGGATCAAGTCCTCCGGGAAGGCGCTGCGCGACGAGATCGTCACCTGCCGGGACGCCGGCCGCCACGGGGACCCGACCGGTCCTCTGCGCACCCGCGACCGGTACCGCACTGCCGCCGACTGTGCACCCGAGGCACCCGACCGTCCATACCAGAGGCAGAGGGCCTCGAATGCGGGCGAGCCGGGCACACCCCGTACCGCGCACTACCGCATGTCGAGATCCTCGGCAGCGCACTCACCAGCGGCACTTCAGGTGTTCCGCTGCTGAGCAGCAGAGCAGTCCCCCCACACCTGTCCTTGCCCGTCCGACGCGCCTCTACGGCGCGCCAGGAGGAGTCACCACATCATGCAACCCCTCATCGACAACGCCCGCACGTTCGGACAGCGCCCTGAGGAGTTCGCCGGCCTCGCCAAAGGCCAGTCGCCCGAGGTCCTGTTCATCACCTGCGCCGACTCCCGGGTCGTCCCGGCCCTGATCACCGGCGCCCGCCCCGGTCAGCTCTTCGAGCTGCGCACCGCGGGCAACATCGTCCCCCCGTACGCCTCCGAGCACCCCACCAGCGAGGCGGCCACCATCGAGTACGCCGTGGAGGCCCTCGGCGTCCAGCACATCGTGGTCTGCGGCCACTCGCACTGCGGAGCCGTGGGCGCCCTGGTGCGCGGCGACGACCTCAACGCCGTCCCCGCCGTGCGTGACTGGCTCGCGCACGCCGCGGACGAACCCAAGTGCTCCGACAAGGCCGACCCGACGGTCGCCGAGGCTGTGCAGCACCACGTCCTGACGCAGCTGCTGCGGCTGCGCTCCTACCCCTGCATCGACAAGCGCCTGCAGGCGGACCAACTCAGCCTGCGCGGCTGGTACTACGAGGTGCACACCGGAGCCGTGCGCGAACACCGCGCGGGGACCGACACGTTCGAGGCGCTGTGAGGGACACCGTGACTGTGATGTCGAGGTTCCCTTACCTGCGGCAGGACTTCGCCGCCTCCATCGTCGTCTTCCTGGTCGCTGTGCCGTTGTGCGTCGGCGTGGCGGTCGCCTCCGGGGTCCCCGCGGAGCTGGGCCTGGTCACCGGCATCGTGGGCGGGCTGGTCACCGGGCTCATGCCCGGCAGCAGCCTTCAGGTCTCCGGCCCGGCCGCGGGCCTGACCGTGCTGGTCTTCGAGGCGGTCAGCGAGTTCGGAGTGGCCACGCTCGGCGTGATCGTGCTGATCGCCGGCCTGCTCCAGCTCGCCATGGGCTTCCTCAGGATCGGCCGCTGGTTCAGGGCGATATCCGTCGCCGTCGTCGAGGGCATGCTCTGCGGCATCGGCCTGGTGATCATCGCCGGCCAGATCTACGCGGCGGCGGGCCTGAAGGCCCCGGAGACCGGAATCGGCAAGATCATCGGGCTGCCCGGGGCGTTCGCCGACGCGCTCGGCAGCACCGAGGCCCTGACCTCGCTCGCGATCGGCGCGGGCACCGTCGCCGTCATCGTGCTGTGGAAGAAGTTGCCGAAGAAGGTGCAGGCCGTGCCGGGCGCCCTCGCGGCCGTGGTGCTGGCCACCCTCGCCTCGCTCGCCTTCAGTCTGCCGGTCGTGACCGTCCAGGTGGAGGGCCTGCTCGGCGTCATCCAGCCGCCCGGCGCGGACGCCTTCGGTGAACTGGCCACCCCGGCCATCTGGGGCACCATCGTCGCGTTCGCGCTGATCGCCTCCGCCGAGTCGCTGTTCAGCGCGGCGGCCGTGGACCGGCTGCACGACGGTCCGCGCACCCAGTACAACAAGGAGATGATCGCCCAGGGCGCGGGCAACACGGTATGCGGTCTGCTCGGCGCGCTGCCCATGACGGCGGTGATCGTGCGCAGCTCCGCGAACGTCCAAGCGGGCGGGAAGACCAAGGCGTCGCGTGTGCTGCACGGCGTGTGGATCCTGCTGTTCGCCGCCGCGCTGCCCTCCGCCCTGGCGCTGATTCCGCTGCCCGCCCTGGCCGGCATCCTGGTCCACGCGGGCTGGAAACTCATCCCGTTCCGCCAGATCGCCGAACTGTGGCGGGACCACAAGGGCGAGGCCCTGATCCTCATCGTGACCGCCGTGTCGATCGTCGCGGTGAACATGTTCGAGGGCGTACTCATCGGCCTGGCCCTTGCGGTGATCAAGACCGCCTGGGAAGCCTCGCACCTCAAGCTGGAGGTCATCGACAAGGGCGCCGGCCCCATCCAGGCGTACCTGTCGGGCAACGCGACCTTCCTGCGCCTGCCGAAGATCCTCGGCAGCCTGGAGGCGCTGCCCCAGGACCGGCCCGTCGAGCTGGACCTGTCCGGACTGCACCACCTCGACCACGCCTGCCGCACCGCCCTGGAGTCCTGGGCCGAGCGGCACAGCGCACCGGACACCGAACCGGTGAAGGTCACGACCGCACAACCGGCGAAGGCCACGGCGCCGTAACGACCTCGTCGTAAGGCTCTGCCGCCCGGCCGGAGGCTCGACCGAGCCCCCGGCCGGGCATATCGCCGGAAAGGGTGCGAATACCTACCTGAAGCGCAGGAGCCCGGCGCTACGGTCGGGACAGAGTGCCCAGGTCGTTTCTGTCCATGGACGTCACCGGTCCCCTGCAGGTGCTCTCCTGCGGCGTACACCCCCATCCCCGCGGAGCATCGTTGGGGAGGTGCGTGACGACGTCATGGGACAAAGGGGCTGGCGCACAGTTAGGCGGTGCGGGCGTGCAGGTGTGGGCCGAGCCGCTCCGCAGCGACGCTGAGGAGGCGGGTCGAGAGCGACGTCGCCCGGCGCTTGGGTGTGCCACCAGCGGAAGTGCGACGACCGCCGTCCGTGGACCTGGCCGCGCGTATCCCCTGGGCCAGCCGTAACCTGCGGCCATGACTGAGCTACCGACGCCGACTCCCGACGATGCCTTCGCGATGCTGCTGGCCGGCAACCAGCGGTTCGTCACCGGCTTGCCGGAGCACCCCAACCAGGACGCTGCCCGCCGTACCGAGACCGCACCGGCTCAGAGTCCCTTCGCGGTGCTGTTCGGGTGTTCCGATTCCCGGCTGGCCGCCGAGATCATCTTCGACCGGGGACTGGGTGATCTGTTCGTGGTCCGTACGGCCGGGCACGTGGTCGGCTCGGAGGTGCTGGGCAGCATCGAGTACGGGGTGAGCGTGCTGGACTGCCCGCTGGTCGTGGTCCTCGGCCATGACTCGTGCGGGGCGATCGCGGCTGCATGCGCCGCCGCCGACGGCGGCAGGGCGCCCGCCGGTTTCGTCCGTGACGTCGTCGAGCGGGTGACCCCGAGCGTGCTGGCGGCCCGTGCTGCCGGACGCGACCAGGCCGAGGAGATCCTCCACGAGCACATCCGGCACACCGTAGATCTGCTGCTGGACCGCTCCCGCGTCCTGGCCGAGCGGGTGGCCGCCGGCCGCCTCGCCGTGGCGGGTCTGTCCTACCGGCTGGCCGACGGCAGTGCGCAGCTGGTCGCCTCCCATGGCCTGAGCAGGGCTGCTGCCTCCGCACGGTGAAACCCGCAGCCAGCCGGCCGACCGGTGTTCAGCGTTTCCTGGAGGCGGTCGGGGACGGCCTTGCGGACACTGGTCAGCTCCGATCGCGCCCGCGGGCAGCAGCACGGGGTCGATGCCGGTGACGTCCGTGATCGACGACTGCACGGCCTCGGGGGTGAGGGTGGCGTCAGGGATGGCCGCCAGGTCAGGTGGGCGTTGGAGAGGCCAGCGGGCCGGTCTGGTTGAGCAGGTCGTGGCCACCGGATGCGCGGGCATCCGGACCGTCACCGTGCCGTGGGGCTCGCCCGCCATTGCCGGAGCCGCGCCGGGGTCACCTGTCTGCTCGCACCAGGCGACGCCCGGCGGTGACCGGACAGCCGGTTCTACGCTGGCCTGGCTGCGCCGGTGGTGTTCCCTGGTGTCGCCGTGAAGGTTTTCGTGCGGCCTTCGCTCACGCGGTGCCGTCGGCCTTGGTTCATCGTTATGCGCCGACGAGACCATGGAATGTGGACAGTGGAGCAGTGAGAGGATTGCCAGGGTGACGGCAAGAACCAGTGACATCGAGAAGGCGGCCGATGTGCTGCGCGCCGGAGGCCTGGTGGCCTTCCCGACCGAGACCGTCTACGGTCTGGGCGCCAACGCCGAGGACCCCGCCGCCGTCGCGCGCGTCTTTGAGGTCAAGGGGCGTCCGCCCTCCCACCCGCTGATCGTCCACCTCGGCGGCGCGGAGCTCCTGGGCGACTGGGTCGAGGACGTGCCGGCGACGGCGCGCCTGTTGGCCGAACGCTTCTGGCCGGGGCCCCTCACGCTGGTCCTGCGGCGCGGGCGGCGGGTGCCCCTCGATGCCACCGGTGGCCTTCAGACGGTGGCCGTGCGTGTGCCCGACCACCCCGTTGCACTCGCACTGCTGGCGGCCTTCGGCGGCGGTGTCGCGGCCCCGTCCGCCAACCTGTTCGGCTCGGTCAGCCCCACCACGGCGAACCACGTACGTGCGGAGCTCGGTGATGCCGTCGACTTCGTGCTGGACGGCGGCCCCTGCCAGGTCGGCGTCGAGTCGACCATCGTCGACGCCACGGGCGAGATCCCGAGCATCCTGCGGCCCGGCGGGGTGACACACGAGGACCTCGAAGCGGCGCTGGGGCGCCCGCTCGCGGTCCACGCAACGAGCCGCGTTCGGGTGCCGGGCCAGCACCCGTCCCACTACGCGCCGCGGGCGCGGGTCGTCCTCGTCGAGCCGGAGAAGGTCATCGCCGAAGCGGAACTCGCGCAGGAGCTGGGGCACCAGGTGGGCGTCTTTCTTCCCTCCTCCTTCGCCGACGCTCCGGTGAAGGCGCACGCAGTGGTGGCCCTCCCCGCGTCGATGGCCGCCTACGCACGCGGGCTGTACGGGTTCCTGCGCGAGCTCGACCAGCGGGGGTGTGACCTGATCGTCGCGTCCTTGCCGGTGGAGGAGGGGTTGGGGCTCGCGATCGCCAACCGGCTCCGCCGCGCCGCGGGGCCCCGTCCCACCGAGTGACCAGCACCGAGGTTGTGGAGGCGGACAGCCACATCCAGCTGGCGAGGCGGAATTCTGGACGATCCCCTCACCCGGTACGACGGCACACCGCGCGCCGCGGTGTGCCGTCGCCGGAACGGTGCTCGGCGTCAGCTCTCGCCGCCTGATCGTCGAAGGGCGGCACCCTGCCGGCACAGCGGCAGCGGCGCTCCAGCGTGCCCGCAGCACCACATCGGAGCCTGGGGATGGATGGGTCAGGCCTCGATGGCCCCTAGTTGCCGCAGCAGCCCGAGGTCGTCCCAGTTCCACCAGCTCTCGGCGATCTTGCCGCCCTGGCAGCGGAACGTGGCGTGCCCTGTTCCGGCGACGTCCCGGTTGGTGGGCTCCAGCCCCTGGTACGTGCCGGTGTGCCGGCCCTGGAAGGTGATCCGGCAGGTCACCAGGTCGCCCTCGGCGATCATGCCCTCCATTGAGAGCCGGGGATTGAAGGCGTCCAGGATCTCGCCGTTCTCCCGTTTGGCCTGGGCGAGGTCCACGTCGTAGGAGGAGAGGGCGGGGTCGTGCTCCCGGTAGTCGCCGGTGCACAGCTCGTCGGCCAGGTCCAGGTTCTTGGCGTTGATGACCTCGTCGAAGAATCTGCGCACGACGAGCTTGTTGAGCTGTTCGTCCCGTACGACGTCGAGGTCCGTGAAGGTGGGAGTCTCCTCACAGGCGGCGACCAGTTGCTCGAAGATGCGGTTGGTCTCGGGGAGGTTGGAGTTCTGCATCGCCTCCTCGTACGACGGGAACTCCACGATCTCGACGACATGGGCGGAGTCCGAGCGGTCCCGCCCGACGATCGAGTGCGTGGCGGTCCGCTTGCCCTGGGTCGCCTCGACCCAGCTGTCCATCAGCCGGTTGAGTTGATCGACGTTGCTGGTCTTGCAGTCGATGAGCTGGACGAAGGTCATGAGCCCCTCCCGTGCGGTGAGCAAGGCATGCCAAATAGCAGGGCTATTTCAGGCTATATCCGACCTTTCATCCTTGCCTGTTCGTCGCTTTGAGAAGAGCTGTCGTGCTTCATCCAGCCGCTCGACGGCTTTCCGTTGTCTCCTTTGGCCACCGTGAGGCACTCCGCAGCGGCAGCCCGTGCCGGACCGCCTCGTCCACGGCCCAATCCACCGCCCGAAGGTCGGCCTCCGATCCGTCGACCCCACGACCACAGGCAGCACCACAGTCGCCACCGCCTTCAGCGCGCCGGGATGCCCTCATTCCCCCTCCGCACGGCTCGCCGTCTTCCGCAGCCGCTCGGACCGGCGCCCCCAGATGTCTCGGCGTGCCTCATTGGTTCCACGGGACAGGCATCGGTCCTGTCGGCCTCTTCGAAGCCAGAGCAGGGCGTCGTGCTGAGTGCGGGCGGTCGGCTCAATGGTGATGGCCGTCGTCGTGTCCGGGCTCCTCGCTGGGCCGGGTGTCCTTCGTTGGCGTGGTGGGCTCTGAGGTCGGATCGGCGGTGCCGCCGCGGTGGTCGGCGTCACTTTCTTCGGCGCTGCCGTTCTCGGTCACGACATCGCTGTGGCTGTGTCCCCCTCCGGACTCGGCCATGGCGGGGGCAATGTGGCGCAGGCCCGCGAAGGTGAGGGCCGCGACGATGAGAACTGCCAGACCCAGGAGACCGAAGATGCGCCGCCACGGCCTCTTGTCCTCTTTGAGGAAGTAGGCGACGAAGGACAGGACGATGCCCAGCGGTATCAGGACGGCACAGCGGTCGGGAAGGTCTGCGAAATGCTGCATGCCGCCGCTGAGCATGCCGAGGCCGAACGAGAGCATCGTCGAGGTGCCGAGCACCCGCAGCATGCGCGACCAGGCGGGCCTCTCGGGCGGGAGGACGATGTCGTTGAGGACGGTTGCGAGCAGGAAGACCAGCACGCCGGCGCCGGCGATCATCGAGTAGCGGGTCGGGTCCATGGGGTGATGGACGACCGCGCCGCTGATGAGTCCCGCCCCCACGTAGTAGCCGACGTAGCCGAGGTAGCGCCACGGCAGGGACGCGCCTTCCCGCCTCCTGGCACGGCGGTGGCTGGGGGCCGGCTGCGACGGGGCCGGGATGGTGGCGAGACTGGATGAGGTGGACAAGAGCTGGCCTTTCACGGGTGGGTTCGATGGGGGCAGGGGTGATCACATTCGGGCCCGTCAACAAGACGCGGGGACGAAGCACGAGCCACCAGAGGAGGGGTGTTACAGGGCCGAAGGCCGACTTCCCGGGAACAGCGGAACCCGATGCCGACCACGCTCCGCACGGCTCTTCGCTATGGGTGCAGCAGAAGGGGCAGAGGCACTACGGGGCACGGCGAAGCCGCCGCCATAGGCGGCCCGAGACGGCGCGCGGCGTGACCAACGCCTCGGCGACCGGTCCGAGAGGCGCGATGCGCTAGATCCGTAGGACCGCTGAATCCGGCAACGGCGGAGATGCCCAGGGGGCGGCGGCAGGTCGAGTGGCGGCTGGTGCATACGCGTGCCGAGGCCGAACCGTCTCGAGCGGAGCCTCGCAGGGGGCGGGCAGCGCAACACCCTGCTGGGGTTGGCCGGATACACACTGATGGGCCGCATGCTCGGGCTCGGGTGCCGGAGCATCGTGATGGTCCGTGTGCCGCCGGCCCGAGTGCGAGCCGGGCCCGTCATGGCTGTGCGCGACCGGAGCGGCCTCCTGCACGTCCAGGGCCACCGAACTGGACACCGCCCCAGGGTGCGCATGGCCCGCGGCGCTCTCCCCACTGACACCGTGTGTGTACATCAGTGCAATGAGTAGCGTGGCCAGCACCCATCGCCACGGACCTGCCGCAGAAGAGCAGGACCGCAGCACGCTGAGGATCGGCCGGGCCGCAACCATGCCGGGGAGCATAGCCGTACCTCAGCAGTGGACGGCCGTCCGGACCACCCAAGGGCAGGACCTCAGTTCCGCCGCACCTCATGCCCGGCCTTCACGTCGGCCGCGTACCGATCCACGTACTCCTGGCCCGACAGCCGCAAAATCGCGTACGTGATCTCGTCGGTCACGGCCCGCAGCACCGTCTCCTCGTGCGCCATCCCGGCAAAGCGCGAGAAGTCCAGCGGTTCCCCGAAACGGATCCTGACCGGCGGGAGTCCCGGCAGGACACGTCCCCAAGGGCAGAGCTGGAACGTCCCCACCATCGCGCACGGAATCACCGGAACCCGCGCGGCCAGCGCCAGCACCGCCACCCCGACCTTGCCCTTGTACAGCCGGCCGTCGGGGGAGCGCGTGCCTTCCGGGTAGATCGCGAGCAGTTCACCCTGCGCCAGTACCCCCAGCCCCTTCCGGAGCGCCGCCTGCCCCGCGGCCCTGCCCGACCTGTCCACCGGAATCTGCCCCGCACCGCGGAGTACGAGCGCGGTCAGTCGGCCCCTGAGACCTGACGCCGTGAAGTACTCCGCCTTGGCCAGGAACGTGATGCGCCGTTTCAGCACCGCGGGCATGAGGAGAGGGTCTGCGAACGACAGGTGATTCCCGGCGACGATCGCCGCGCCCGCCGCCGGAACATGATCGAGCCCCTCGACCCGCGGCCGGAACAGCAACCGCAGAAGCGGCCCCAGAAGGACGTACTTGAGCAGGTAATAGAACACGGCGGCTCCCTTCCGTCTCAGCCGGCGATCGGGAGGCGCTTGGTGAGGGTTGTGCCGCTGTCCTTGGTCTCGTAGATGCCTTCCTGGGTGGCGGCAACGATGTGGCTGGGGCTGACGGCGGTGAGGGCGTGCGGTTGTCCGCCGGGGACGTCGGCGACGGATTTCCATGTGGTGCCGCCGTCGGTGCTGCGGTTGAGCTTCCCGTTGAGGTCTATTCCGTAAAGGGCGTCCTTCTTGGGCCAGGACAGGAAGGCCATCACCGGCTCGGTGCCGGAGCGGAAGGTGCGGCCGCCGTCGGTGCTGGTGGCGATGCCGTCCTGGGTGGTGGCCAGCACGGTGTTCGGGTCGTCGGGGCTGACGGTGATGTCGAGCAGGCGCAGCGACGCGCGGTCGTCCCAGGTAGTGCCGTTCTTGCTGACACGTAGCTTGCCGTTGGCGCTGTCGTAGCCGTAGATCGTGTTGTGTGCGACGTCCAGGGCGTGGAAGTCGGCTTCGCCCTTGAGGGAGCGGGTCTTCCAGGTCTTGCCGGCGTCGCGGCTCTCGATCAGGCCGTGGTGTGGTGGCTCGTCGGCGGCGGCCGGGTGCCCGCTGGCCAGGAAGGTCTTGGGTCCGGCCACCGTGAATCCCATGAAGTCGTCGCGGCTGTCCCCCACAAGCTGCGGTTCGCCCTTGCCGTCGGGGGTGAAGAGGCCGTCGTGGGTGGCGACGTAGAGCCTGCCGTCGGACGGGTCGACGCCGAGTCCGTGGACGTGACTCACCGCCGTCGGCGACTGTTCCGGCTCGCTGGTGCATGCCGCCAGCCCGGCGGCGAGGAGCGTGGCGGCGAGGGCGGGAGCGAGGGCACGCGCGTTCATCGGTTCACCGATCGGGGCGCGAGATCGGGTCGGGTTGCCGGACGGCGGCCTGTTCGCACAGCCGGCTCAGCTCCTCGCGGGTGCGCCTGATTTCTTCGTCGACGCTCTGTCTGGTGCGTGCGGTCGGGGCCGGGCAGCAGACGCCCTTGCTGCGGCGCATGGGGCGGATGCAGCACAGGTATGTGGCGGCGACGGCGAGCAGCGTCAGAGCCGACGGGAGCCAGGCGCCGGTCATCGCGGGTGGTCCTTGTTGACGTTGTACGGCGGCTGCGCGTCCGCGGAGTGGCGGGAGCGCATCATGAACCACATCATCAGCGCCATCCCGATGGGGCACACGAGGACGGGGAGTACGTACAACAGCTGGTTCACGATGGGTCCTTCGAGATCAGGGGGATGAGCGACGCAGTCCGGTTGAGGGATGTGCGCGGATCCCCATACACCCGACATTACGACGCTGGAACCTCTCCCGTGTGGGGCAAGGTCAAGGCCGGCGTGGTTCGTGCGCACTCATCGGCCGGGGCGTCCGGGGTGCCCTACCATGGCGCGCATGACGCGACGCGTGCCGCTGCCGCTGCCGCTCCGGACATGGTCCGGGGCGCTGCTTGCGTGTGCGCTGCTGCTGTGCCTCGCTGGTCTGGCCCGTCCTGCCATGGCGATGGCCATGGCCATGGCCGGGCCGATGGGGACGATGTCGTCGGCCGCTCACGCTGACGCGGTGGTTGAGCGGGTGCCCATGGGAGCGGCCGGTCACGCGGTGATGGCGGCCGATTCCGGCGAGCGTGGCCCGCACTGCCCGATGGCCGAGGAGCCGTGTGCGTCACCGAAGGGCACCGTCGTACAGGCGGGCCCGGCTGCTGCGGAGCCCGGGGATGCGCCGCAGGTCGTGGCCTGTTCCCCCGCCGCGCTGGTGTCGCAGCCCAACGCACCGCCGCCGGCGCTTGCGCCTCCTGATCTGCACCGGTTGTGTGTGTCGCGGACGTGATGGCTGCTCCCTTGTGAGGCTTCTTCGTC
The DNA here is from genome assembly GCF_014257025.1 of Streptomyces cupreus. Lineage (GTDB taxonomy): Bacteria > Actinomycetota > Actinomycetes > Streptomycetales > Streptomycetaceae > Streptomyces > Streptomyces cupreus. The sequence continues at coordinate 11,843 of NZ_JACMSF010000036.1, read as the reverse complement.
TCGCAAGGCGCCGCGCTGTCTCATGTCCGCTTCGGCACGCCGTCAGCCACAGGCGCGTGCGTGTCGTTGTTGCAGAACAGGAGTAACGACGCATGCCGTCGTCCGTCGCTTTGCTCATCACCGGTGTCAGTACCGGTCTCCTCGCCGGTGGCGCCTCCTGCGCCGCCGTACAAGGGGGTCTGCTGGCCGGCGCGGTCACCCGCCGCGACCCGGCCCGAGCCGCCGAACCCTCCCCCCGAACCTCCACTCGTTCCGCCTCGTCCGCCTCGAAGCGGCTGAAGCCCGCGGGCCGCACGGCCACGGCCGAGCGGGTCGCCCCGCCGTTGAAGCGTGAGCCACTGGCCGGGCATGTGGCACCCGTGGCGGCATTCCTCGCCGGGAAACTGCTGTCGCACACCATCCTGGGCGGTCTGCTGGGGGTGTTCGGCGCGGCCCTGCAGCCCAGCCCCCGCGTCCAGGCGGGGATGGTGGTGGCCGCCGGGCTGCTGATGGTGCTGTTCGCGCTTGACCTGTTCGGGGTCAAGGCGGTGGGCCGGCTGGTGCCGCGGCCGCCTGCCTCGTTCGGCAGGCTCCTGCGGCGCAGTGCCAGGACCGACTCGGTCGCCACGCCCGCCCTGATCGGCTTCGCCACGGTTCTCGTACCGTGCGGGGTGACGCTGTCCGTGGAGCTGCTCGCGATCACGTCCGGGTCGCCGGTCGCCGGGGCGGCGGTCATGTTCGGCTTCGTGCTGGGGACGGCGCCGCTGTTCGCCGCGCTCGGCTACGTTCTCCGCCGTACCAGCAGGGCGCTGTCGGGCCAACTCGCCTCGCTCACCGGTGTGGTGGTACTGGCGATCGCCGCCTGGACGGTGGTCTCCGGGCTGCAGGCCGGAGGGTGGGTGTCCTTGGACTCCACGGACAAGCAGGCCGCCGCCACCGGACCGTTCATCGTCGAAGGCGGCGACCAGAGCGGTACCGCCCCAGGAGATTCCGGGGGCGCGAAGACGACACCGGCTGACGCCCCCGTCCGCATGGACCCCTCCGGTCAGCAGATCGTCACCCTGATCGTGACCGACTTCTACGAGACCACCCACTTCGCCGCCCAGGCCGACGTGCCCACCACGCTTGTCCTGCGCGGCAAGGACTCCGGCGGCTGCGCCCGCGCCTTCACCATCCCCGAACTCGGCGTCCAGGAGATCGTCAAGCGCAACGGCGACACCAAGGTCGACCTGGGCACCCGTGAACCCGGCGCCCTGCGCTTCTCCTGCGCCATGGGCATGCAGACCGGCACCATCGAATTCAACTGAGGTCCTGGTGAACCTGTTCAACCGTAAGAAGGCGAAGACCGACGGCCAGGTCGGCACGGAGGTGGTCCTCCTCGTCGAGGGGATGCACTGCGCCAGCTGCGGCCTGCTCATCGACGACGAGCTGGAGGATCTCCCCGCTGTCCGCTCGTCCAGCACGGACGTACGCGCTGGGCGCACGGTTGTCCACCTGGAACCCGGCGCCGACCCGGACACCGCCGCGCTGGTCGCGGCCGTGGAGGGCGCCGGCGACTACAGAGCCAGGCTCACCGACTGAGGCACCAGGCGTGACGGACCCAGGCCGCTCCCGTGGTGCAGCCGCCGGGGCGGCCTGGCTTCCCGCTCTGTCTTGACCTTGCCCTAGGGACAGCGTCTGCTCCTGGCCTTCGTCCACAACGCCGCCGGGATCCCGCCGGCCGCCCACTGTCACCGGGTCTGGCAGGAGACCCGCGACCTCGCCATGCCACCGGCCCACGTCGGTACTCCGCTCGCGGGCCGGCAATGGCGTCGGGGTTCTCCCGACCCGCTACGCCAAGCGCCTGTAGGACCGGCAGTCCATCAACAACCAGCGCATCGAAGGGCTCCCACATCCGCGTCCGCATCATCGAACCGGCCCGGGTGCCGGTCCAGGCGGGGGAGGAGTCCCGATGACGGTCCTGCAACTCCTCGTCGGTGCCCTGACCCTGCTGACCAATGCCTTCTTCGTGGGCGGTGGGTTCGCCCTGATCTCGGTGCGCCGCAGCCAGATCGAGCCGCGTGCGAAGGAGGGAAACAAGCGGGCCCGGATGACCTTGTGGGGCCTGGAGCACCTGTCGGCGATGATGGCCACCGCCCAGCTGGGGATCACCGTCTCCTCGCTGGTGCTCGGCGCGGCCGCCGAGCCGGCCGTCGCGCATCTGCTGGAGCCCGGTTTCGAGGCGGCTCACATTCCGCACGGCCTGGTGCACCCGATCGCGTTCGTCATCGCGCTCAGCCTGGCGACCTACCTGCACATGCTGATCGGCGAGATGGTGCCGAAGAACATCGCGCTCGCCGCGCCGGTGCCGACCGCGCTGCTGCTCGGTCCGCCCCTGGTGGCCCTCACCCGGGCCCTCAGGCCGGTCGTGTTCGGTATCAACGCCTTCGCCAACGCGCTGCTGAAACTGCTCCGGGTAGAGCCGAAGGACGAAGTGGAGGCGGTGTTCACCGACGACCAGCTCGCGCGCATGGTCGTCGACTCCAGCGAGGCCCGCCTGCTCTCACCGGCCGACGGCGAACGGCTGCGCGACGCGCTGGAGCTGGGCACCCGCCCGGTGGGGGAGATCCTGGTCCCGGCCCAGAGGATGCGCACGGTCGCCCACACGATCACCCCGGCCGCGCTGGAACGGACGGCCGCCGAGGCGGGCTACTCCCGCTTCCCGGTCACCGGCCCGGACAACGCCCTGCTGGGCTACCTGCACATCAAGGACACCCTCGGAATCACCGACCGAAACCAGCCGTTCCCGCGCACGGCCCTGCACCCGGTCACCCGGTCCGCATCGACACCCCGTTGGGCGACACCCTCACCGCGCTGCGTGCAGACGGCAGCCACCTGGCCGCGGTCACCGGCGAGACGGGCGCGGTCCTCGGCTTCGTGACCATGGAGAACGTCCTGTCCGAGCTGGTCGGCCCGGCCCGGGACGCCGCCTGACCGCCGGGCCGCCTCGTGCGCGCCCCCGCACGAGGCGGCCCGGTATGGCCGGCTATCTCCTGGCATCGAACCCGTGGAGGAACTCCACCACGGCGCCACCCTTGAGGAACTCGGCCATCTCACCGGCGAGTCCCACGAGCAGGGCGAGTTGCCCAAGGACACCGCCGCGCTGCTGGACCACGCGCTGGAGTTCTCCGAGCGCACCCTGGACGAGGTGATGGTGCCGCGCGCGGACGCCGTCTTCGTCCGCAAGGACGCCGCCGCCGAGGCCGTCGACCTGATCGGCAAGCACGGTCACTCCAACTACCCGGTCCTCGGCGTCCAACGCCGTAATCGGGAGGCCGGGCCGGCTCACGCGATTTACGGCGATCCGCTCTGGCCCGCGAGGCTGCTGCCAGAGTGAAGAGCCGCCCGGCCTCCCGTCCAGTGAGAACGGGCCCGGGCTGATTTGCGCGAGCAGGGACAGACCCGTCACGGGGGAACGAGCCTGCCCCTGCACGACAGCGCCCGCATACCTCCCCCAAGAGGGCGGACGCCCTGACCCCTGTCGGTGGGTCACCTCCTCCAGCGCACCGTGCACCTGGAGCGTCACACATGAGGGTGGACGGTTACGGAGTCAACACCTCGGTGAATACGAGTACTTGACGACATCACGTGTCAGCAGCGGAGCATCTACGCCTCCTGGCCGTGCCGTTGGCAGCTTCCCGCGGTGACGGGCCCCGCAAGCGTTGGGCCACCCTCCACGTCAGAGCCGCACCGATCACCGCTGTCCTCGTGGCCCGTGCAGCGTCCGGATGCTGACGCAGCCAGGGGTTGCCGGACGGTCCTCAACGGCGACGAGCCTGCATGGTGCGGCTACGGCGCGACTCCGGCCGCCGTCACCGGAGCCTGCACCGGTCCGCGCTGCGTCCGTTGCCGCAGGGAGGAGGTCAGCCATACCAGTTATCCGCAAGGCGCACCGGAATCTGTGGATAACAGGCTCGCCCCGCTGTGTGACGCCACTTGCCTTTGTCCGCCATGACGTCGTACACCGCCGCTGTCGTGGGCTTCATCCTGCTGCCAGTCCTGATAGCTGCTCTCGTGGCGTGCTTGAGTTCGGACGCCGACCGTCGGCGGGACGCCGACCGAGTGCTGTCGCGGATATGCAGTGCCGCAGAGAAGATCCTTCGACGCCGAGCGTAGCCCCGGCTGTGATCCACCCAGCCGTCGGTTCAGCGACCGACCTCGTGATCCTCAGGTCTGCCGCAGTGTGACGCCGGTACCACCCCGTGCGCTGTAGTAGGTGGGCCTGCTGTGGTCAGGCCCCTGTAGTAGGTGGGCCTGCTGTGGTCAGGCCCCGTGATGTCTGCTCCCCCTAGGGCGCGGGCACTCGCACCACCGGGGCAGACCCCCGGTCGCTTGCCTGCCCGCGGGGGTTCGACGGGACTGCCGCCACCGTCCGGGGCGCCCCGGTAACCTGGGCGCGCCGCAACCCGAATGATCATCAAGTACGAGAATTCGGGTCTGTGTGATGTGCGGTTGATGTTGCGATTCGGGGTGGGTGAACGGGTGCTGCTGGCGGACCGCTATCAGCTGGACGAGCTGCTGGGACGCGGCGCAATGGGCGAGGTGTGGCGAGCAGCCGACCAGGTCCTCGGCCGCCCCGTCGCGGTCAAGCTGCTGAAGACGGAAGAGGGCACGGACACCGAGCGGTTCCGCCTGGAGGCGCAGACCGCGGCCCGCCTCAACCACCCCCACGTGGTGGGCGTGTACGACTTCGGCTCCCACCACGGTCGGCTCTACCTGGTCATGGAACTCGTCGACGGCTGGAGCCTGGCCCAGGAGCGGTCGATGCGCGGCACCCTGGCCCCGCAGGAGGCGGCCGCCCTCGCGGCACAGGTGGCGGCGGGCCTGTCCGCAGCACACCACCAAGGGGTGATCCACCGGGACATCAAGCCCGCCAACGTCATGCTCACCGCCGACCGCACCGCGAAGATCACCGACTTCGGGATCGCCCGCTTCGCCGACGACGCAGCCAGCACCCTGACCGTCACCGGCAAGATTCTCGGCACCGCCGACTACCTCGCCCCCGAGCGGGCCCTGGGGCGGGCGGCGCAGCCGGCATCGGACGTCTACTCGCTGGGCTGCGTGCTGTACGAACTGCTCACCGGCCGGCCCCCGTTTCGTGGCGCCACCTCGCTCGCCGTGGTGCAACAGCACGTCGACGCCGCCCCGCTGCCGCCTGCCCGGCTGCGCCCCGAGATATCGCAGCCGCTCTCCGACTACGTATTGCACCTGCTGGCCAAGGACCCCGCACACCGGCCCGCCGCCGAGCAAGCAGCCACCTGGCTCCGCACGCAGCAGCAGGCGCAGCCCCCTCCGGAGCCGCAGAGCACCGCCCCGTTGCCCGCCCCGGTCATCCCTGCGCCGGTGCCACCGCGTCCGGCGGATGTCCCCGTCACGCACTCCCGTCCGAGCACCCACCGCAGGCTCGCACCGAAAGCAGCACTGGGCGCCGCCGCAGTAGTCCTGTTCGCTGCTGCCGCCGCCATCGGAGCATCACTGAACACCGGCGACGACAACCCTTCGCCCACGCAGCCGACTTCACCGACGCCGACGACCGTCAGATCCGTACCCGTGAGCGAGACCCCTGCCGCTACGCCCCCGTCTGTCGAGACATCCACCATGGCGCCTCCGGGAGAGGACGACGAAGACGGCGGAGATAGCGACGACAAGGGCGAGCACGGCAAGGGGAAGGGAAAGGGATCCGACGACTGAACCGGTGCCGGGCCGCCGAACCGCCCTCTGACGTCGACGTGTACGAGGTGACAGACGACAGCCAGTTGCACCAGCTGACCTCGTTGCCGATGTCAACGCTCTCTCCACCGGCTTCAGGCTGGTGAACTCGACGGTTCCACCTCAATCTTCGACGCCTGCCTCCCCGACGCCGAAAACCGTCACGTCCGAACCCGGCGCCCTCACCTGCGGCATGTACGCCGTGGACGGCGGGCTCGCCCGGCTCGGCAGTCAGGCCGGCCGGTAGACGGCCTGATCCGGATCAGGTCTCACGATCAGGCCGTCCTTGACGAGTTCCGAGCACGGGGGAACGCCGCCCGGAGCCTGCCGTGTAGCCGGACGAGCCGCCAGGCCGTCACGGAAAGGTCACCGCTCCCACAGGCAGCGGACACATCCTCCGCCCGGCAGTACCGTCATCCCCTCCAGAAACGCCCGCAGGGGGACGAGATGAACAACCCGCACATGTGGCCGCCCATACCGCAATTGCCACGTCCGACTCCGAGGTGGGCGCGCAAGAGATACGTTCTGCCCGCGCTAGCTTCGCGTTCTTCCTCGGCATCGGTGCCGGAGCCAGACGAAGACGGTCAGGGCGAAGGTGACCGTCACCGCACAGCCGGCCCAAGGCGGCAGCTCCGGCAGCAGCGGGAGAAATGGCGGGAGCAGCTCTGACGACCAGAACGCCAAATGCTTCATGGGCAAAGACGGCCGGGCTCGGTGGGGCTATGACTCGAACCGAGGCTAGCCAGGCCCCACCGCAGCCCTTATGCGCTGGAAGATGCTGGTCGATGTGACAGTCCGAGGCGCGCTGATTGCCAGACCTAACCAGCGGGGGACTTTTGCGCGTTGTGTGCGCAAGGGCCTCTCAGGTGAGGTCGACAAGGGTGGGGTTCGATTCGGATTCGAGGTCATATTCCTCGAACTCCCACAGCGCGATCTCTGCGTCTTTCGGTACGCGGTAGACGGACCGCTTGGACGGCCGATCAGCTCATGGCCGCGCACTTCCCGGAGCCGAAATGGGCCGTGCCCGGCATCCTTGCCGAGGGCGTCAACGTGCTCGCCGGACCGCCCAAGGTCGGCAAGTCCTGGCTCTCCCTCGGACTGGGACTGTCGGTCGCGGCCGGAGGCAAGGCGTTCGACTCCGTGCCCGTCCAGGGCGGACCGGTGCTCTACCTCGCCCTGGAAGACACCCCACGCCGTCTCCAGACCCGCATGGGCAAGATCCTCGGAGGCCAGCCAGCCCCCGCCGGGCTGACGCTGGTCACTGAATGCCCGCCCTTCCCCCAGGGCGGGACCGAGGCGATCGCCCAGTGGCTGGAGCGCAACCCGGATGCGCGCATGGTCGTCATCGACGTGTTCGCCAAGATGCGCGGACAGGCCCCGGCCGGGGTGTCGGCGTACGACGCGGACTATGTCGCCGTCGGCTACGCCAAGCGTCTCGCCGACCACTACAACGTGGCCGTCGTCCTCGTCCACCACGTCCGCAAGGCAGGTTCCGAGGACTTCCTGACCGAGGTGTCCGGCACAAACGGCATTGCCGGAGCGGCGGACGCCACGCTCGTGCTCAAGCGGGCCCGCGGGCAGGCGGACGGCATCCTGCACGTCACCGGCCGCGACGTCGACGAAGCCGAGTACGCCCTCAGCTTCCAACCCGCCTCAGGCGCCTGGCACTTGCTCGACGGCCCGGTCACCGACCACACCGTCAGCGACACCCGCGCGACAATCCTGCGCTACGTCCGCGCCCACCCCGGCGCCAAGCCGAAGGACATGGCGGGTGAGCTGCCGCACGTCGACATCGACACGATCCGCCGCACGTGCAACCGCATGGCCGACTCCGGACAACTCACCAAGGACCCCAGCGGCCGGTACTACCCGGACACCGACACCCGGACAGAGGGCGCCCAAGAGGTGTCCGCACTGTCCGGCTGTCCGGTTACCCCATCTGACCAGCACGAACACCCCAGACAGTCGGAATTGGAGCTGTCCGGCCTGTCCGGTGCGGACGAAGCCGAAGGGATGGCGGAATGAGCGCCCGTACGCGGGACGGGAAGATGACCGTCAAGGAGGTCATCGCTGATCTGAGGGTCGCCCCGTCGACCTTCTACCGGTGGCGCCAGCTCGGGAAGGCACCCCGCGCGATCAAGCTCCCGAACGGCGATGTGCGGATCCGGCGCTCTGAGTACGAGCGTTGGCTTGCGGAGCGGGAGGACGCTGCGTGAGCGCCGAGAACGACACCCCGGCCGGGCGCCCTCGCGGGTCGGCCCGGCCGGGCTACTCCTTCGACGTCAAGCTGTGGAAGGTGTCCAAGACCGGGCGTAAGTCCCGCCCGTGGCGCCTCCGGTGGGTCGTCGCAGGGCAGGTGTACGGCGACACGTTCACCACGTCCGCTCTCGCGGAAAGCCGACGGTCCGAGCTGTGGCAGGCCATGAACCGGCGCGGCGAAGCATTCGAGATCGAATCGGGGCTGCCCGAGTCCGAGGTGCGCGCAGCGGCCGAAGCCGCCGAGGTGGCCGACGCCGAACCGCCGGTGCGGTGGTTTGAGTTCTGCCGGAAGTACGTAGCCGGGCGGTGGCGTATGGCTGCGGCCAAGACCCGTGAGGGCATGGCTGACGGTCTCGCGGCCGTGACGCTCGCCATGGTCAAGCGCGGGGACGACGCTCCCGACGACGGGACCCTTCGGCTGGCCTTCCGGTGGGGGATCGTGCCCGCGAATGAGGGGGAGGACCCGCCGGCCGAACTCAAGGCCGCGTACGACTGGGTCACAACGACCGACCGGCCCTTGGGCGACCTTACCGATGCCGAGGTGTTCGAGGATGCGCTGTACCGCGTCAGCTACAAGCTGGACGGCACCCCGGCCGCGGGCGACACGTACAAGCGGCGCCGCCGGGCCCTGAACGCCGCTCTCGAACACGCTGTGAGCGTGGGGGAGCTCCCGGAGAACCCACTCCAGCGGACCCGCCGGAAGCGCATGGGATCTAACGACGTGGTGGACTCGCGCGTCCTGGTGAACGCTGTACAGGCCCGGCAGTTGCTCACCGCCGTCTCCTACGTCGGATCGTGGGATCGCTGCCGTGGGCGGCGCCTGGTGGCCTTCTACGCGGTCCTGTACTACGCAGGTCTCCGGCCCGCTGAGGCGGTCGGGCTACGGCTGTCGGACTGCCACCTGCCAGAGAAGGGCTGGGGCACGCTGACGCTGCGGGAGACGCGCCCCGTCTCCGGCAAGCAGTGGACCGACTCCGGGGAGCGCCACGACCGGCGGGGCCTGAAGGCGCGCGAGGCGTCCACCGACCGGCCGGTCCCCATCCCCCCGGTCTTGGTTGCCATCCTCCGGGCCCACCTGAAGGAGTTCGGGACCGCGAAGGAAGGGCGGGTGTTCGGCAACGAGCGAGGGGGAGTAGTCGGCTCTTCCACCTACTGGCGGGCGTGGGAGGAAGCGCGGGAATACGCGCTGCCGCCCGAACGAGTCGACTCGCCGTTGGCTGGGCGCCCGTATGACCTACGCCACGCTTGCATCACGCGGTGGCTGAACGCCGGGGTGCTCATTGCAGAAATAGCCCGTCGCGTTGGCAATTCGCCGAAAGTCATCCATCGCCGCTACCGCGGTTGTATTGACGGTCATGAGGAAGCTGCAAACGTCAAGATTGCGAAGCGGCTGGAAGAGGATGGCGATATGGCTTAGCAGCCAACGCGCACCGAGGGGCGCTGCCGCCGACCTACCGGGACTTCTTCGGCTTGGGCCCTCCGGCCAGCGCGATGGACGCGGGAACGCCCGGGAGTAGGCGCCGTTGTCGCGCGTGACCTGTGGAGCCGTGAGCTCCACATTGCGGACGTGCCCCGCGACGCACATATCAGCGTCACCCGCCCTTTCGTTATCTTCTCATTTTCGAGCACATCTGATCTGTGTGTGGTTGTCCTGGACCACTTGGCGAGTAGCCTTCAATGCCAGCGGAAAGAGAGCTCAACAAAGAGGGCCACCCGCAGCGCCTCTGAAATGACGCGGATGACCCTCCTGGCCCACCACCCCGCAAGCAGAGTCAGGAGCCAAGACGAGTATGCCCAAAGACGTGCAGCCGACCCAAGGACCGAGTCCACCGACTAATGCGCTCATGTACTGCGCAGCATTGGCCGCTGGGGTAGCGCTGGTTATCTTCGGACACACGAGCCCCATAGAGGCGTCGGGATTCATCTCACCGTTCCTGGTCGTCTTCGAGGGAGCCAAAGCCCGCAAGTAAGGGCGCCCTGGTGTGGCTTCCACTACGACGGCGGCGACGGCGGCGTTGCCTCTGAGTGTGTCGGAGGTGTGTCGCGAACGCTGAGAGACGACGAGAGAGGGCGGGAGTCAGTGAGACTGACTCCCGCCCTCTTCATGTCGGCATCCGCGCTGGTCAGGTACGAAAGTTCGTAGGTGACTAGGCGAGTGCCCCCGGCAGGATTCGAACCTGCGCACACGGCTCCGGAGGCCGTTGCTCTATCCCCTGAGCTACGGGGGCGTGTCGGGCGCCTTGGGTGGCGGCGACGGGTAGAACCCTACCAGCTCACTCGGGGTGTTCATGAACCGGTTTCCGGGGGGTGGGGTCGCCCGCAGGGGGTGGAAGTGGGCAAAACCCGGACGCGGTGCCCGGTCCGGACCTACTCTCAACTTGTGCCAGGCGCGTCGGGCCGGGTGCTTGTTGTGGACGACAACAAGGTCATCCGGCAGCTGATCAGGGTCAATCTCGAACTGGAGGGTTTCGAGGTCGTGACCGCGGCCGATGGTGCCGAGTGTCTGGATGTCGTTCACCAGGTGCGTCCGGACGTCGTCACCCTCGACGTCGTCATGCCCCGGCTGGACGGGCTGCGCACCGCCGCACGACTCCGCGCCGACCCCCGTACCCGGGATCTGCCCCTCGCCATCGTCAGCGCCTGTACGCAGTACGAGGTCGAAAGCGGCCTCGACGTCGGCGTCGACGCCTTCCTCGCCAAGCCCTTCGAACCCGCCGAGCTCGTCGCCCTCGTACGCAAGCTGATCGAGCGGAAGCATGGTGTTCTGGGGGCCGGTGCCCGTGCCCGCGCGGGGGACTCCGGGTGAGCGGACGGGGTCGTCGCTGAGCGGTCGGCGGGCGGGATGGCGGTCGGCGTGGCTTCGTGATCACTCATCCCTTCGGCATGTCCTCTATCCGCCCCTCCTCCGGCATGTCCCCCCATCCGCCCCTCTCCGGCATGTCCACCATCCGCCCCTCCACCGGCATGTCCACCATCCGCCCCTCCATCGGCATGTCCACCATCCGCCCCTCCACCGGCATCTCCTCCTTCCGTCCCTCCTGCCGCCCCTCCACCCACCGTCCACATCCCGGACCATCGTCCAAACCCGCTCGCTTACCCACCCCCCTTCTCCCATACGCTTGTCCCGTGACCCCCGTCGAGCTCTCCCGTACCGTGCTGCGCGCGGTGCGTCGTGCTGTCGATGAGGGGGAGCTGCGCGTGGCCGTGCCGGAGCGGGTTCTGGTGACCGTGCCGGGGCCCGGTGGTTGCGGGGACTACGCCACCAACATCGCGCTTCAGCTCGCCCGCCCCGCCGGGCAGACGCCACAGCGCGTCGCCGAGATCCTGCGGCCGCACCTCGTCGGGTCCGACGGTGTCGCCGACGTCGTCGTCACCGGGCCCGGGTTCATCAACTTCAGTCTTCGTGGTGCCGCGCCCACCGCCCTCGTCGAGGACATCCTGCGGCGCGGATCGCGGTACGGCTTCGCCGACGGGTCCGGCCGGGACGTCGTGCAGTTGCACTGTCCCCACGAGGTTCGCGCCGTCGTCGTCATGGACGCAGTCTCCCGGCTTCTGCGGTCTCAGGGCACCCTCGTCCGTACCAGCTGCGACGCCCGCCCCGAGCCGGAGTGGCAGGACGTCCTCGGCGTCGGCGTCGACGCCCACGGCCGGCCCGGCGACGTCAACGTACGCCCCGTCCCCGCGCCAGCCGACCCCCTCCCGCTCGGCCGTGACGCCGCCCGCTGGGCACTGCTGCACCCCGCCATCCACGACCGGCCCCGCATCAGCGACGAGCACCTCGTCCAGCGCGAGTCCAACCCCCTCTTCCGCGTCCGTTACGCCCACGCCCGCACCCGCGCGCTCACCCGTAACGCCGC
>NZ_JACMSF010000035.1 GCF_014257025.1 Streptomyces cupreus | reverse complement strand
TCCAGGCGGTACGGATCATGCGCCGGGCGTGGTCGCTGATCCGGGCGTGAGCCAGCTCGGCGAGGAAGCGGATCGGTCGGTCCAGGGTGCCCGTCGCCGTCTCGGCCCCCTTGGTGGCGTACTTGGCGATGTACGCCGCTACAGCCCGCTCGGTCAGGTCCTGGCCGCCGTCGAAGTCGGCGGAACGGATCGGGCGGACGTCGAGCTGACGCCCGAAGGCGAAGGTGTGGGCCCGGCTGTCGATCTGCGGGCCGTCGATGCGTGCGGCGGTCGCGGCGGCGCGGATGGCGTCGGTCAGGAGCTCGGCCGTGGCCCAGGCCGGGGGCGAGGTGTCGCCGCCTTCCGGGCCGCCGAGGCGGATGACCGCATGGAAGTGGACGGCTCCGCGCTTCTGGTATTCGGCGACCTTGGCGAAGGAGACGCGGGCGTGGTCGCGGAAGTCGCGTTGGGTGAGGCCTGCGCGCTTGGCGACTTCCCGGCGGAGGTAGATCGAGAAACGCCGCCAGAGGGCGCCCGCGTGCGCGTTCCAGAGAACGGCCGCTTCGTAGTCGTAGGTGTCGGAGTTCAGCGGGGTGCCGAGTGCGGCGTCCTCCTGGTCGTGGTGGGTGCCGCAGCGGCACGGGCGGCCGTCGGTGCGGCGGTTGTGGACCGGGCCGAAGCCGGGGGCAGTGAAGGTGGCGAAGACGCGGGGGTGGGTGGAGACCTGTTCCGGGGTGCCTTTGCCGCCGCGCAGTCCGGCGGTGATCAGGTGGTAGGTGTCGCGGCGGTACGTCTCGGCGCACGCGGCACAGCGGGTTGCACGTCGGTTGTTGCAGCGGACGAGGAGCTGACCGGCGGGGAGCGCGGCGGAGTCCAGGTGGCGCAGGACGTTGCCGATCTCGCCGGTCGCCGTGTTGACGGCGTACTCCGTGCGGTGGCCGTCGAGGCGGACGGGGTGGGTGCAGCCGCCCAGGACGGAGAGTTGGCGGGCCAGCTCGGGCATGGTGCCCAGCGAGGCCAGCATGGAGAGTTCCGCCAGCGGGGGCGGAGTCTGCCGGGTGATGATGGGGGTTCCTTTCGGCTGTTTCGGCAGTTGGGAGGGAAGGCCCCGGGGCGGCGGGATGCTTGGCGGCTTTTGCCGCCCCGGTGGCCGGTCAGCGCCTGTTGGCGCCTGTGACGAGAGAGCGCAGGACCACGGCGGCGATGGCGACGGACACGGCCGTCACGGCGACCGCCGCCAGGAGCGCGGTGAGGACAATGCCGACGACGACCACGGCGGCGACCGCTCCCACGTAGGGGGTGAGCGGACGGCCGGCGGACGGTACGGGAGCCTGCACTTGGTGCTGCGTGGTGATGGTCGTGGGCAGGTGCGGAGCTTCGGGCAGTTGGGGGCGGAACAACATGGCGGACCTCCTTGTCACCTGTCGGTGCCGTTGACGACGTCGACCCCGGAGCGGGTGCCGGACTCGATGGCGGGGGCGAGGAAGGTGTGCGAGAGCCAGAAGCCGAACAGCGCGATCACGACGGCGACCCAGAGGCGGACGCCGAGGAACTTGATCGCGGCCCAGGAGATGACGCCTAGGACGAAGACGAGCGGGAGTGAAACGGTCACGGCTTCTCCTCAGCGGACGCGGCAGCGGTGGGTGCGGGCGGCAAGCTCGGCGGCGGCGCGACTGTCGTAGTCGGTCGAGAAGCCGCAACGCGGAGCCGTGCAGGCAGCGGTGTGCTTCTCGCGTCCGCGCCTGTCGTAGTACGTGCCGACCTGGACGGGGCCAATGCGGACGACCCGGCGGAAGCGGGGGTTCGCGGGCATCAGGGCAGCTCCTTCGGGTGGGTGTGGTTCTCGCCGGTGAAGTCGGTGACGTGGTCGATGAGCCATTGCCGGATCTCGTTGCCCTCGACGGGGTCGGCGGTGAGGATCACGGGTTCGGCGACGAGCATTGCTTCGGTGAGGCGGTTCTGACGGGTCAGCTCGGCAGCGCGGTTGAGCGCGCGGAGCGTGGACGGGCGCATGGGCGGAAGTTCTCCCGGGTTCAGGTGAGTTGGGCGACGATGGCTTCGGCGAGCGGCAGCGGGACGCCGAGCCGGGCGCGAAGCGTCGGGGTGTCGATGGGTGTCCCGGTCCGGGCCCGGTGTTCGTCGGCGACCTTGCGGGCGTGTGCGACGAGGGCGGGTGGGACCGGAGTTGTGGACGGCGGAGCCGGTTCGGGTTCCGTGGCAGGTGGTTCAGGGGTCAGGGCCCCAGTCGCTTCGGGCCCTTCCGGTGATCCGTGGACGAGGAGCGTCCCGCCCAGGAAGGCGACGGCCGGCCATCCGGCGACGAGGATCCGCAGCCAGGCCGGTACGGCGTCCAGGTCGAGCAGTCCGGCCGTGGCGACGTTGGCGCCGAGCGATGCGGTCAGTGCGACGAGGAACCAGCACCACCCGGCCGCTTTCGACCCACCGGAGCGCAGCCGCCGCCAAGCCGCCACCAACAGCAGGTCGACGGAGACCGGGTAGGCCCACGCCTTCCAGCCGTTCTGTCCGGCGGCGGAGGCCAGGTCGTGAAGGTGGGCGAAGGACAGTGCGGCGGCGATCAGGGCTTGGATGAGTACGGCGTCCAGGCGGACGGGCAGCCGCATCACGCCTCCTCGTCCCGGTCCTTCACGCTCTCGGGTGGGGCGGCGGCGTAGGTCTCCAGGGCCTTGACGTAGTCGGCGCAGGCGGCGGACAACTCACGGACGAAGGCCAGGTGTTCGGCGATGGGGACCCGGTCGAAGACCGACACGGTCAGCGAGTGGTCCTCACCGTCGAGGGTGAGGATCGGGGTGCGTTCCGTGCCGTACTTGCTGAGGCGGATGGTGGTATTGCGGTCGGCGTAAAAGGCCATGGAGGCAGTCACGAGCGTCTCTCTCCGTTTTCAGGCATGGCGGGGTTAGGGACGTGGCGCGGGACGGCCGCGCCGGCCGAGGGAACAGGTGCGGTTACTCGGTGACCGGGCGGGAAGCGATGACCGGTCCGAGGGCACCTACGTGCGCGGCCGGGACGTGCGGCCGGAAGGGCGCGAGCGCCGGTACGTCCGGGGCGAGGTGCGCCGACTCCCGGCAGATCTCGGCGGCGGCACCGAGGGAGAGGTAGGGAGTGCGGATGCGGGACCAGCCGCCGGAGGTGTCGCCGACGACGGCCAGGCCGGGCAGTTTGGGGGCGATGGAGCAGGCCGCATAGACCGCTTTGGGGGCGATGTCGCCAAGCGCCATCTTGGCGGAGGCTTCGTCGTTGACGCGGTGGCAGACGCGGCCAGTCAACTGAGCGCGGAGCATGGTCGCGCCCTTGCCGAGTTCGGCGCCGAAGCGCTGCCCGCACACCTCCAGGTAGATGCCAGCCGCCCGGCCGAGCTGGGCAAGGCGGATGAGCTGGGTGACCATCTCGTCCCGCCGTTCCTCGTCCTTGCGAGTGGCGACGAGGAAGAGTTCCGCCACCTCATCGACGAACAGCACGACGGGAGCGGGGCGTTCGTACTCGGGCAGGCCCCAGACGTCAGAGGTGATCTCCTCGTCCGCGGTACCGGGCGCGATGCCCTGCCGGGCCTTGATCAGGTCGTATCGGTCCTCCATTTCCTTCACGAGCGCGGGAAGCAGTTCGGCCGCCTCGTCCGGGTCGGTCGCCAGCGCGGACAGCCGGGAGGCGAACGGCGCCAGCTCGACACCGCGCTTGCAGTCGACGCCGACCAGGGCGACGGGCTGGGGCGCGAGACCGGAGATGAGATGACGGAGGTACATGGACTTGCCGGACAGCGTGGCCCCAAGCACGAGTTCATGCGGTACGGCCCGGTAGTCGCGGACGAACGCGGTCGCGTCCTCCCGCAGAGCGACTGGCACGCGGAGAAGCCCGCTGACAACGCGGCGAGGCATGCGCACCTTGCGTAAGACGTCGTAGCCGACGAGTCGGAGTTCTACGACACCAGGCTTGACGTCCCGGACGTACACGGCGTGAACGCCCCAGGCGTGCCGCAGCCGTTCGGCAGAGGCGGCCACGTCTGCCGGTTCCTGCCCAGGAGCGAGGCGGAGCCGAAGCCGTAAGCCCGTCGAGTCGGGCCGGATCACTCCCCGGCGCGGCGGCACCGGCCGTACCTCGCGACGGGTGGTTGCCCGGACAGCCAGGGCTCGCCACCGGGACGGCTCGACCGTCAGCCCGCAGGCGTCCATGGTCGAGGAGTACGAGGTCAGCAGCCGGGCCACCGAGAGCGGCAGCCCGACCGTGGACCAGTACGCGGCCGGGTAGGCGTGCCGCGTGTAGGCCGCACCGCCTATCGCGGCGAGTCCTCCGCCCAGCTCGGCCCAGGTCACCAGGTCCGTCACGGTGATCAGCCCGCCTGAGCCATCTGGAAGGCGCCGGGCATGACGGCCGTGGCGCGGTAGGCGATGCCGTGCCGCTCCCGCCCGTTGAACACGCTCTGCCAGGGCCGGGCGACGAGCCCCGGCAGCGAGACCGGGGCACCGACGGTCAGCCCGTCCGTCACTCCGCTCTCGGGGATGGTGACCTGGATCAGCGACGACTCACCCTCGTCGATGTAGACGACGCCGACAGTCATGAGTGCCTCTCCGCTCACGGCGTCCTTGGCAATCTCCCCGGTCTGCCGGTCGCGCACCTTCGGCGCCGGCGCTTCGGTGAGCAGGATCGTGGCGGTCGAGGCGTCGATACGGATCACGCGCACAGGGATGTCTCCTTCTGGGTTCGATCAACCCGCCACCTGACAGGTTGACTTAGCAAGTTCGAAGTAGAGATGCCAGGTTGACTTGTCAAGTGAGAGGAGCCAGTAACTGGCCCTGGATCGTGCTCAGTTCAGGCGGTAGGTGTCTTCCAGCTCCTGCCGATCAGCAGGAAGCAGCACATCGGAGACTTGCAGCGCCTGTCCGGCAGCGTCGCACGCTACGACCAAGACGCTGAGAACAGGCACCCCGTCCGGAAGGTCAAGAAGCTCAGCTTCGCTGCGCTCGGGAAGCCGAGCCGAGACACGCTCCGTCACGTGGTCAAATCGGACCTTCTTCCGCGCTTCCAAGTGTGCGCGGGTACTGCCACTCAGGGCGACTTCGCTACCAAGCTCGGTGCCCTCGACCAAACCGGCCGGGAAGTAGGACGACACCAGCTCGACCGGTTCGCCGTCCTCCTCGACCAGGAATCGGCGCACGAGAACCTTGGCACGCTTCGGTAGCCCGAGCACGGAGGCAACGCGCGTGGGCACAGGGACGTGACCGACCTCGATGAGCCGCCCCGGGGCCTGGGACTCGTCACGCGCGAGCGCTTCACTCCCCCGGCGATCCTTCTTCTCGACGACCGCCGGCCGTCCGCGCACGATGGTGCCGTATCCCTGCCGGGACTCCAGCCAGCCGTCCCGCTTCAGCAGCTCCAAGGCCCGTACGACGGTGGGGCGGGACATCCCGAAAGCCTGCACCAGTTGATTCTCACTGGGCACACGGGTACCGGGCGCGTACGTACCGTCCTCGATGCGACTCTGAATGGTCTGAGCGAGGCGAACGTACTTCGGTGCCTCCACTTCATACGCCATGAATGCCGCCGTCTGTCGAGATTGGCCAAGTCAACCGGTCAACCAGACTAGCGACGATTCCGGCGGTGCAGTACCAGCGGAGCGTATTCAGTTCATGACGGCCAAGCATCGGCGACCAAGAACGAGACGACCGTTCCCCCGAAGCGACTGGGCCCGGAGTGCCAGGAGTCGGCGATGGAGTCGATCAGCAGCAATCCTCGTCCGTGCGCCTCATGGGCATCCGGGCACCGCAGCCGCACGTTCGCCGGGAATCCTGGGTTGTGCACCTCGACACGGAGCGAGTTCTTCTCGCGGAACCACTCCACTCTCACGACCCATTCGTCCTCCGAGCGCCCGTAGAGAATGGCATTGGTGACCAGCTCCGAGATCATCAGCTCACAGTCACCGAGGGAACAGGCCAGGTTGTACGGGTCGATGAACTTCCGGAACCAGCGCCGAGCCCGAGGCACGGACTCCGCGACCGGGTGCAGGGTCATCGCACCAAGCCGCAGCGAGTCCTCAGAGGGGTAGCGGTCGATCGTGTACGCCATCCGCGCTCACTCCTTGCCGCTGCCGTCACAGTCGAGGCAGCGCCGCTTCGATGTGGCACGGGCACGGTCGGCGACAGTGGCGAGTGCCAGGTTCGTACGCGAACCAACGCGCTTCCAACCACGCCCCCGGCAACTCCAGCAAGGTAAGTGCGTGCCCTGATCCGGCCGCTGACTCGTCACGCCGTGCCCCCTTCCGATCAAGTGGCCTTAGCCACTTACTGGATAGTGGCATTAGCCACTCACGACGTGCAAGCGATTCGTCGAAATGACAGACCGTCAGGTGAGGGGGTATCCCTGCTCGAAGGCCCAGCGGTGTGGCGGGTAGGTGGCTTCGGCGAACTCCAACGGCCGATCCTGGAGGTCGAACACGACGTGATGCACGATCAAGACAGCGGATCCAGACTGAAGTTGAAGATCTGCCGCCTCCTCGTCGTTCGCCTCCCGAGCGCACATGCGATCTTCGGCGTAACTCCCCTGCCGTCCCGTCATGTTCTCGACGTACATCAAGGTGCCCTCCTGGATCCGCTCCGGCTCCAGAAGCTTGGGCGCCCGCTGTCCGACGTCCGGCGCGAACCACGAGGTGGACAACGTGATAGGTCCGTCCTGGTTATTGGTAACCCGCCGACGATGCACGGCGCGACGGTCCTTCACCAGGCCCAACGCCTCAGCGACGTGATCGGGCGCGTCCAACCAGCCGGCCGACGTGATGACCGCATACTCACCAGGCGTGTAGATCTTGCCCGTCTGCCGCGCCCGCCCATACAACTCACGTGCCCGCCGGTTCACTTCGAGGCTGCGCACGTACGTACCGGACCCCTGTCGCTTCTCCACGAGCCCTTGATGACTCAACGCCTCCAGCGACCGTGCGGCCGTCGGCCTGGACACCTTCCAGTCCGCCGCCAGTTGACGTTCCGACGGAACCTCGTCCCCCGGCCGCAGGTCACCCCGAAGAATCTGATCGCGGATGAAGTGCGCGATCTGGAGATACTTCGGCTGAGCCTCCTCGATCTGCGGCATGTGCCCTCCTCGTTCAGTGCAGCGCAAGAGCCCAAGTGGCTATGGCGTCTAGCCACTATAGGGTGAGTGGTCAATGCCGGACCCCGTACGCTTGGGCCCATGACGCGGTTGATCGTCGCAGCAGGAGGAGGGGGCGACGCGGTCGCCGCCGCAATGCTTGACGCGGCCTTGTACGGCGACAGCGACGACCAGGCGGTGATCCTCACGTACGCGTGGGACCGCTTGCTGATCGACCCTGTACCGGGCCCCCGAGGAGCGGACGACTTCACCGGCCTCGAACCGATCACCCAGGCCGTGCGGAAAGTGCCGGCGGAAGCACGCCCGATCGCTCCGGCGGGATCCACACTCCCCCGGCTCGCCGCAGAGCTCCCGCACACGTTCGCGCTGATCGACCCGAGGCAGGGCGTCGAGGGAGTCACACGCCAACTCGAAGAGCTGATCAGCCACTTGGAGCCCGAGTCCATCGACCTCCTTGACGTAGGCGGGGACGCACTTGCACGCGGAGACGAACCAACCCTGAAGAGCCCTCTCGCCGACGCCCTCACACTGGCAGCGTGCTGCCAAGTAAACGCACGGGTCAGGCTGTTGATCGCAGGCCCCGGCCTCGACGGCGAACTTCCGCTCGACGACCTGCGAGGCACACTGGGCCCACTCGTCCACACCTTCACGCCGAAGGACGTCGACCCGATCAACTCGGTACTGGAATGGCACCCCTCGGAAGCAACGGGGATGCTCGCGGCTGCGGCCCGCGGCATACGAGGCATATGCGAAGTACGGGACGCGGGACTTCCCATCCCGCTAACCGACGAGAGCCCAGCAGTCCACGAGGCCGACATGGACGAGGCGCTGAGCCGCAACGAGTTGGCCCGCGCAATCATGGCGACGACCACACTGGACGAGGTGGAAGCACTGAGCCGCGAGATCTGCGGCTTCTCGGAAATCGACTACGAGCGCAACAAGGCTCTCTGGCTCAAGGAGCAGCCGCCAACGAGGCTGGACGCCGAGTCGCTGCTACCCGCACTCGCCGAGTTCGAGGCGGAGGCCCGAAGCCGCGGAGTCTCCCACACGACGTTCCGCCACCTCACCGAGGCCCTGAACCTCAACGGCACCCAGCGCGACGCCCTACGCCGACTGCTCATCGACAGCCGACCGGAGCAGTACGCGGCCCCCCTGTGGCATATCCCAGCCACCACCTGAGTAACAACCTTCTTCACGGGTTCAAGGCGGCTCGCTCCGCTCCCCGCGCGCGACCCGGCCCCCGGCCGGGCCTGCGCTCCTGCCTCCGCCCCGCTCCAGCCCGGCCGGCGCCCGTGCCGCGCTCAGAGCAATCAGCCGCTTGAGCTGAGAGAAGGGATACGTCGTGGCTGGGGCGGTCGGCTCCACGGCTTTAGGCAGCCACTTTGGCGCGAGCCTCGAAGATCATGGCCCCAACGTCGTGCTTTACCGGGCAGGTCCACAGACTGCCCGACGCGCCGGAAGCTTACGGGGCCATGATCACTCGCGCCAAAGCAGCTCCAGCCCAAAGCCGCTCCGCCGACCTCGTAAGGACTCCGCCGATATGCGCTCGATGGTGGGGTGCAGCTAGCTGGAGGAAGGGCACTTATTGGGCATAGCGGTAGAGCTCCGCACCAGCCTCGATCGACAGCCATCGGAGCGGATCTTCCTCCGGGCGGGAGTTCTGCGACTCGATAGGGATGCCATGCGCCCTAATTATGAGATCATTAGCGACAGCTACCATGCAAGCAATATCAAGATCGACAAGGTCGATAGAAGACATCATTCGCCGCCATTGGTAACGATTTTCCCTGGCAGCATACAGGCCCTGAGCATGCGCCTCAGCTAGCGGAATCAGTTCGTTAAACAATGCGTTCCGAGACGCCTCTCCAGGATTGTAGCTAAGATCTGCCAGCATCCCTGCTAGCATCAGGTATTTGCTAATTTGCGCGCTCCGTGGCCCAATCGGATACTGGCCAAAATGCCGCCGGAGCGTGTCAGTATATTCCTGTGCCAATGGAATAGGCGACTCTTTGGGATCCCACCCACTTCCCAGTATCGCCATAAGGAAGTACGCCTGCTGCACAGGAGACCGCAAAACGTCTGACTTCAAGTGGGCTTGCACTAGAATATCTCTTATGTCACTTCGGGTTACTGGGGCTGAACCCTCTTTCATGAGCATCAAGAGTGAGCTCGCCACTTCCGCATCGCGTTCACTTAGGCCGGATTTTATGGTGCAGCGATGCAGGAACCATCCATACAGAACGCCAGATGACCTGTACTCGCTCGCGGCCTTCCGAAGCAAGTCAGCCGCCCATTTCGAATCAACGAGAAAAGCCGACTGTGCTGCTTCACGGAACGCATCAGCGCGCTCGGCATATCCTTGCCAGTCCGGAAATTCCTTGAGCGGCACGTCCTCTACGTAGTTAATAAAGAACCTCGCACGCCTTTCGGCCGTTTCACGGTCAACGCCGAGCGTGTCGATTATTTGTGCGAGGTTCACAGTAGACCCCTTATATTGATAAGCACATCGGGCGATTGGAACCTAGGATTATTCCAGCGCTGAGCCCCCTTTGCCGAACCAGGTTCGCCGGCACTCGGTTCCCAGCGTTCACAGTCTCGGAGCTGTACGGCTGGTACCTGAATTTTGGCCGCGACTTCCCCTTCCACGTAATAGTCAGAGTACGGGCGAGCGTGATTAAGATCCCGAATTTCTTCCGCCACGCCTGGAATGGGCGTTGCTCGATTTATTCCAACGATTACATAACAGGTGAAGACATGCCCCGCCCTCCTGCCCCAGTCCGTCGCAAAAGAAACAGCCGTACGTTGGGCGCGATGCAGTACGTTCGTTCGGAGATATACGTCGCGACTGACACATCCTGCCGACAGGGAGATAAACGGACTTGCTAGATAGAACGACTGGCCCGTGTCGGGGTCTATTTCGTCGTAATGATTCACATGCATGTCAAGATAATGCTCGGTAAGGCGATCTGGAACCTGACGCCAAGGAAGAGGGGGATAATTTCGCCACCAATGACAAGTCAGTCCCTCCCCGCCTAGCAAGATATCCAAAGCCTCACTGTCTGAGAGGCCACCGATCCCCTTCATGCACCATTGAATTATCATCACGATACCCCCGTCTGGCTGGTAAGCGACGCTTTAAGGGTTTCAAACAGACCCGTCGGTGTATCTGTTACCGGATAGCCCTCTGTGGTGCGATCCTGCTCGACCCGCCCCACATAGAAGATGATCGGAAGATCCTCAGCCTGAACCCCAGGAATAGCAGCCAGCTCCTTGCCGAGATCAAGCCCCGCAGACTGCGGCTCCGGGGGATCCCTTTTGATGTCGCTTATGACGGCATCGTAAGTTCGGTGACGCGCCAGGATGACCGCTTCAGCATTGCTAGTAGCGATATCTACATCCAAGTCAGCGCTGCGAAGTGCTTGAACCTCGTTAAGGTTGTTTTGCGGGTTGTCGTCAACCCATAGCAATCGTCGTGGGCTCGGTAGACCATGCAGCAGAGCCTCAAGCTCAGCCGCCTTTGGCTGGCGATTCTCTTTCTGCTTGACCGCCTCACTCAAGAATTCGAGGGATATTCCCTCTGTTGTGAGACTGGCCTTATGTAGTTGGTGCAGCTTTGAACGGGTTACGTCCGGGAAAAACACCGCGCTAATAACGTATAGCACAATCAGTGACCCGAAAATGATCAGAATGATCCAAGCGGCATCACCCATGACTGCCCCCTACTGGATGAGGTGTCTCAACGGCCCCTGCCCGCCCTTCACCAGCAATCTGTCGTGTAGCTGGGGGGCAACTCCCTCTCTTCCAGCATGCACTCGCGAGACCAGGACGCAACCCGAAAGCTCCCGTCCGAGAAAGTGAGCCCTTTCCAACCTGATGGCAATGCTTGGCAGTTGGGCTGACAACGTAGTGAAGCCCCTGGTAGATGGGTTTTCGACCAAGAGAACCGTCTCCACCAGAGGCTTCACGTGCTTGTTTACCCGTCCGGCATCGACGTGTCCAGCTCTGCCCTTCGTTTCCTCGATCGGCTCCCGTTGGCGGCGGCTGAGCGCCGGCCGCCAGGCCCTTCTCCCGCTCGCCCACCTGCGGGTGGGACACACCTATGCCCAGCTCGCGGCCGGATTCGGCGTCGGAACCACGACCGCCTACCGCTACGTCACCAAGGCCATCGATCTCCTGGCCGCCCTCGCGCCCACCCTGGCCGACGCCGTCCGCGCCGCCTCGGTAAAGGCCTACCTACTCCTGGACGGCTTCTGCCGATCGACCGCATCGCCGCGGACCGGCCCTTCTACTCAGGCAAGCACAAGAAGCACGGGATGAACGTGCAGGTCCTTGCCGATCCCTTCGGCCGACTGTTGTGGGCCTCACCGGCCTTGCCCGGAGCTGTCCACGACGTCCGCGCGGCCCGCGAACACGGCATCGTCGATGCCCTTGCCGAGGCCGACATCACGTGCTGGGCCGACAAGGGCTATCGGGGTGCCGGCGGCACGGTCCGCACCCCGTACTGGGGGCGGTGGGAGACCCTTTCCACCGGTCAGCAGGCGGTGAACCGGTCCCACGCGAAGATCCGCGCACTCGTCGAACAGGCCATGGCCACCCTCAAGTCCTGGCGGCTCCTGCGCAAGCTCCGGTGCTCGACCACCCGGATCACCTGCCTTGTCCAGGCTGTCCTCGCCCTGCATCTGGCCAGCTCAGGCCGATGATGGAAAAGGCTGAGATGTTTGGTCTGCCGTTAGAACGCCGGACGGGTGCACTGTGCTGTCACCGCCGGTTGGGCAGAGTGGGGGACGATCGATGAATCTGAACGTTGTGACCTTGCTGGTATCGGTAATCGCGCTGCTCACCTCGGCATGGTTGGCATGGAGCCAGCTCACGTCATCCCGAAAGTCGACCATCCTGGCGATGATCTTGGAGGGGTTCAGGGACACGCGGAGTGACGACTACCTTGACGCAATCGAATACGTGCTGTATCGGCTGCCCATCGAGCACCCGCAACCTGTCGCCTATCTACAACTCCCCGAGGAAGCGAGGCGGAACATCCAGCGCGTAGGTCTGTTCTACAACGATCTCGGCAAGCTGGTCGCACACGGTCTCGTCGATGAATCCCTGATCATCGGCGCCTACGGCGGGAGTCTGCTGCGGGCATGGACCTTGCTAGCGCCCTACGTCTACTTGGAGCGTCAAGAGCACCAGCGAATGCCCATGCGCTACTTCGAAGACCTAGCGTGGCGAGTGTCGTCACGCCGGCCAGAGACCGTTTACAGCAAGTTGGGGCTGCACGCGCTTCCCCCGCGGGACGCAGCCTGAGTCTTGACTAAGGCCCACCGCCCAGAACTCCTTGCGGCTCGCCGGCAGTAGGTAGCGGCGGTAGGCCCACAGATTCCAGGGAGAGCGCCGATTGCCCCGTCCACCTGGGATAGAGCCGAGCACCTGGCCCTTGCCTCCGTCTCAGTTTCCGTCTCATTCAGCCTGGTTCACCGACGTTCAGGGGAGACCCAGAACCGATCGCCACCTTGTGGCGAGACACCCATGAACCCAGGTGAACGCCCCTGCACACAGCCCACCACCCCACCACCACAGTTGGAAAACGTGTTGGCGGTACAGAGCTTCAGCGGGTGTCCGGCCGTGGCGGCCTCGGTTGGGTCTGCCGGACACCGGTGCATGCCACCAGCGTGCTGCCGTCCTCGTCGAGGTACAGCATGAAAACCCACGATCCGTCGGCAGTCTTGATCTGGCCCAATCGAACGGGTCGGCCGAATAGGTCCAGGTGTTGCACGGCCCGCGCCAGGCCGGAGGTCTCGATGCCCCTCCGAAGGGTGTGACGGAGCCGCCGCCCGTAGACCGTCGCGAGCGACTCGGGTGACGTCGTTCCATCCCAGACAACGTGAGAAGCGCCGGCACGGAGAGCAGAAAGGGCGGCTGACGTCGTCTCGTCGCCACCGCCCAGCAGCCGTTCGAGCTGTTCTCGTTTCATGACCTCATCCCCCGCCGGGATCCTGCTGCACAGCAACGAAGTACAGCAACCCAGCAACCGCCCGCGCCCGATACCGGCTCTGACGACCCTCCCTGCAGCCTGTATGACCTTCGTTGACCGATCTCTGTAGAGCAATGGATCAGAAGCTCCTCCCTCAGCACCCTGCAGATCGGCACGTGCCACAGCTGTGCCAGATGCAGGGGTCAGCCAGGCAACAGCGGTCTCTCACAGCCGCATCCGCCTCGGTTAGCCCAACCAAGGGAGCCGCAGGCCACCAGCCAGGCGCCCCAGCCTCTAGAGCGGGTGTCCCTGAGGGGCACAGCCGGACTACAGCCCCGAAGAACTTGGCCCAACGCCGGCCTTACCGGGCAGTTCCACAGACTGCCCGACGCGCTGGAAACTTACGGGGTCATGATCACTCGCGCCAAAGCAGCTCCAGCCCAAAGCCGCTCCGCCGACCTGATCGTCAGGACACCGAAAAGGAGATGTTTTCCTCAACGTAGCGAGCACCCTTGGGTGAGATACGTACTATTCTCGCCGCATCATCGTACTCAATGAGTCTTGCTTTGTGACATCTCTTGAGGATATCCCGCCGATATGAGCTGGCGTTAGCGGCTTCAGTCCATGCCAGTAGATCCTTCTCGGCGACCGGAGAGGACTCTGAATAGAGCAGCAAAAGCGTCTTGTCATGGAGGCTGAGCCTCTCAGAAAGAACTCGCTTCTTCCCATTAACGGCCCAGACGACCTCTAGTTGGCGTTCCACCAGCGCGTCAACGGCTTCGGCGGCTGCCGCCGTGTCGACTTTATGGAAAACGCGAATGAGTTCGGCGATAAGCCACTTACTCATGTAGAGAACGGCAACGGCATCCATATGGTTAGGATCAACATCACTCCCCACATGGCCAACACCTCGATTATTTCTAATCTCGTACAGGGCAATCAGCATCCGAGGGACTTGAATCCTGAGCGAGCGAGGCAGTTGGGTTTCCTGCTCAAGCTTTTGACACTCTCTCACCATGTTACTGGGCTTGGATGACTGCTGAGGGAACTGGCCATCAGCATGTCCGCGAATGATCGAGTACACAATCTCGCACAGCTTCCCCCCGTTCAGTTCGGACGGTTCCCACCTCCCCTCACTGAAGTTCCGCGTGATGCTCTCCAGGGCGTTTACAAGCTCCTCTCGCAGAGCAGAGGGGAGCCCTCCCAGGAAAGACGAAGGAACGCTCACGACTCCGCCTCATCGTCAGTCAGGACCACGGGAACCGCCCCGGTGATACCTAGCCTATCCCTGACATACGCGATACCCGACGTGGTGAGTTTGTATGTCTTCCAGGACTGGGCGGCTTTACCCTTCGCCACCTGGCGAACCAGGGCCGGTGACCTCCGCTGAGCTTTAGTCAGAGATTGGGTGATGTTCGCAACACCATGGCCAGTATCTTTCAGAAGATTGTTAATCTTCATCGACTGCCAGGAAGGCTGAGCATTCACCGCCTGAAGCCAGTAGGCGCCAGTGAGGACCTTATCCATTTCAGTCTTTGGATCTACCGCATCAAATAGGTCCACAAAGTCATCAAACACTGGGTCGGTAGGAACGGCTGGGGCCTTGGTCCTGATCCTGCCGTCGTCATCTGTCGCCGCACCGTTTCCACTCGCCGATGAATTGGGCATCGGCACGGAGATTCCGTAACGCTCTGCAGCCCACCTCAACACGCGAGCTCGCGTTGCATCATCTTCAAGACCGTTCAATGCCGAAACGACGGAACTCATGGCCTGAATCTCGGCATCTTCGTTCATTCGAAACCCCCTACACGATCAAGTGTCAACAACGTAAGGCGGCAGGTAAGACGTGTCAATCCAGTCTTCCCAACATGGTGCATCCCATGAAGCTGATCATGGCAAGGTAAGATCATTAAGTTAGAGGGCCCCACCTTCGGAACACCGATCGTTTGTTCTATTTTTGAGATGACCCCGTTGAGGCTGGACATACTTTCGAATGTGCGTGGCGTTCTCATGCAGTTGCCCCGTTCTCAACCATTGGGACGTCCTTCAGGCTGGCTTTTCGAGGCGTGAACGTATCCAATCGCCGTCGAGCCGCATGCTGATGGCGCTGCCATTCGGCATAACGGATCAGGATATCCCACGATGCCGGGAGGCGTGACCACTTTCTAGAAGTGTGGGCACTGCTGCAGCCCGATGCGGAGGACGACGAGGACCGGCGGTCAGCGAAGCTACCGACCGCTGTGGAGAGGCACGTCTGGTGGAGTTGGGCAGACCAGCCCGAAGAGCCCTTGTTGTCTGCCCGGTCTCCGGACTGTTGCGCTGACATCTAACGCTGACATCAACGACCGCGGACGACAACGACAACCCACAGCCGCACGTGGCACCTGTGCGCGAGGTAGGTCTCCGTCACACCGGGGTGCGATCGAACTCCTAAAGCGGTGGTCACAGGGTGAAGTCGCCGCTGGCAGTCTGCAACGACCGGGAGCAGCCGCAACGCCCGGAGCCCGGTGTAGCGGATGCGTCGATCTCCCAAGCACAGCCATGGGTGGATTTGCTGAGTTTCACCGAACCCGGTCGCTGAGAGGGCAACTTACGGTACGTCTGCCTTAACAAGCGATGGAGCCCGGGCCCAGACGGAGGATGAGCATGCGGGGAAGAGAGCTTCCGTATACCAGTGCGTTCGGCCAGCGTGACGCGATGGAGTACATGCAGGAGTGTTACGCAGACGAAGGTGTCGACCGCTCCGGGGAGCCAGCGGTACTGGTCCGCGCCAGCGCTGCCGGTAGCCGTGAGGTCTTCCACGGCAGCGAGCACTGCGGCCTCATGGTCGGCGACGGACGACACCTAGCTGACGCCAGCTGGATGCTTCTGGGTGATGCACGGGACGTGAGGTATCGACCGTGTGAGCGCTGCGGATCTCCCACCACATAGACCTAACCGGCCGTGCCCACACCCTCGTGCCGCCCTCGGCAGACCGTCTCAGTTTCCGTCTCATTCAGTGCCGTTCACGCACGTTCAGACGGGACGGAAGACGGAAGCTGCTTCCAAGACCGGCCGCCAATGAACGCAGGCAAACGGCCCAGTTCGCGGCCCTGCCAGGCACCAACACAGTTGGAAAGCATATTGGGTCGGATCCGAGGTGTCGGCGGCGATGGCCAACAGGACGCGAGGCGCTATCTCTGCAGTCGTTCTCTGCGATAGAAGACATCCATGCTCAGTCCTGCGAAGACTCGTCCCGGGCCGCGCATGGCGTATCGCTCGGGTGGCGGGCTACGCCCTGGCGGGCATCTTCGCGGTAGGGATCTTCATCGTCCTCCCGGTGACAGCCCAGCTGAGCGGGTGGAATGACGATGTCGAGGACCCTTCTGTCAGTTCTGAGACTCCGTCGCCCGCATACACGCCAGTTCGATGGACGTACCAGGGGTACGGATGCGCAGACGGCTGGTCCTCCGACTCGATCGGCGCCCGGGAGCCGGTAGTCATCACGGAGGCGTTGTGGACGTGTACGAGGGTGACGACGGAACGGTTCTGAGGTGTGGAGACGACGAGCACGCTCCAGGTCCAGAGGAGCAACGGCAGCAGATCGAAGACTACGGGCGTATCAGCTGTGCGTTCAGATGACAGCCCCGCCCGGATCCCCGCTCATGGTCGCACCACAAGCGCACCAGATCGGGCGGGGAACAGCGGGGAATCACGGTGAAAGCAGCCGAGCCCTACAAGGCCCCAGCTAAACCGTTCGCCCAGGTCAGCGCCCAAGTCTCTCCCAAATGCCCGCAGCTTCCCAAGCTGAGAGCGCGAGTTCGATTCTCGTCACCCGCTCCAGAGAGAAACCCCAGGTCAGCGGCCTGGGGTTTGTTTGTTGTCTAGACCATTTCGAGGGCTTCATGCCCTCCGCGTGCCCTAAGTCGCGGGAATGTGCCCACTGAAGGGGTGTCGGAGGGCAATTCCTGACGACACGTCAGGAGTCTGTCGCTGCCATCGAGAAGGAATACGGCCTCTTCCAGGTGGTCCGCGGGGACCGTACCGCCGTCAAACGCCCCACCCGGGCCGAGCAGGAGAAGGCCCGCCGCCAAGGCCAGCAGAAGACCTCCCGTGAACACCTGCGCACCACCGTCCGCCAGCTGGTGTCCATCGCCACCAGCCCCAAGGAGTTCCTCCACATGCTCGACGGGCTCGACGGTGTCCGCGTCGACGTCCAGCACTTCCCCTCCGGGGACGTACGTGGATACAAGGTCGCCGTCGAAGGCGACACCAACGCCACAGGCCAGCCGATCTGGTTCTCCGGCTCCGAACTCGCCCCCGACCTGTCCTTCCCCAAGATCACAGAACGCCTCACCGGCATCGAACCCCCACCGGCAACCGAGTCGGGCACCCGGCGCAGGCCGAACCCCTGGCACCAGGCCACCGCGGCGGCCGAACGCATCCCCCACCACCTCAACCAGGACGACGACACGGTGGCCCAGGCACACATCGCGGCCTTCGGCGAGGCCCTCGACATCCTGCCGCTGCTCGCCCCCGACCACCTGTTCCCGCAGCTTCATCAGGCTGCCCTCGCGTTCGAACGCGCCTCCCGCTCCCGCATCCGTGCCAAGCAGGACCAGGCCCGCGCTTTGCGCGGTGCCGTGCGCGCACTACGCACGGCACCGGTCACCGGTCACCGGTGACGGGTCCGGGCTGGCGATGTTCCTCGACATCACCGTCCTGGTCGTCGTCGCCGCTGCCCACTGGCACCAGGCCCATCGGCATGACCAGCAGGTCGCCGCTGCCCACCAGGCCCTGGCCCACCTCCAGACGGCCTGCGAGCACGCTGCGGCTCAGCCGCTGGCCGCCCTGGCCCAGCGAAAGCCACCAGCCTGCACCGTGGAACGCCACGCGCAGCACCTACGAGCCGTCCTGCCGGACCACGCCGAGCAGGTCCTCACCGACCCCGCCTGGCCCGCACTGGCCGCCGTTCTCACCCAAGCCGAGACCGCCGGCCAGGACGACCCCCAACAGCTCCTCCAGCACGCCGCCCGCCAGCGCGCACTGGACGACGCCCGCTCCACCGTCAGAACCCTCACCTGGCGCATCCAACGCCTCGGCACAAGGCCGGCACCCAGCGAGCAAGCGCGAGCTGCACAGGCGAGCAGGGCCGAGACCGCGGGAGTGGCGCCGCCAACTCCATCCGCCCCGTCCCTGGCTCCCACCAAACAACCGGCCACCAGCGCGTTGAACGACTCCAGCCGTCGCCGCTGACCGGCAAAGCGGGCGGAATATAGCCGACGATCGCCGATTACCGAAACCGGCGATTCTCCAGACCATTGATGCCTCCACCCACCCGACTCTTTGGAGGAGCACCCGCATGCCCGAAACCGATATCCGACCCTGTCCCCGACCCGAGATCGTCGACCTACTCTGCGACGCGGACTTCAAGTACCGATCCGACACCAACACCTGGAGCCACCGCGACGGACGCCCGTTCAGCAAGGAAGAACAGGCCCTCGCCTTCACCGCCACCCGCGTCGAATTCGAAGAGGTGCGCGAACAACTCACCTGATACCAGGAGTACATGCGCACTGTGGATGAAGCGCCGGAAGCCTTCCAGCTCTTCCTCGCCCCGTTCATGGAGCAGCTCACCCAGAAAACCCTCGGCAACGCCGTCCAGCTCATGACCGAGGACGAACGGGCCGAGTTCGACCGACTGCTCGGCCTCATGATCCACCCGGTTCGCCTCTTCGCCCCGTATACCTTCTGACGAGGGCCCGCGTCACTCACTGACCAATGTGAGGAAGTGACTGGCTCCGAGGACAGATCACCCTCACCAGTAGCGGGCAGTGACGCGAAATGGACACCAGAACAAGGCACCGCAGCGCGAAGCCGGGCCTCCTGAACGGGAGGCCCGGCTTCAAAGCGAGTGGTGTCTCTGCCATAGCTTCAGTGAAGATCCGACTGGACCTCGGTCAGTCGATGCCTTCGACGATGCGGAAGTCGCGCTCGACGCCGTCGGAGAGGGCGACCAGCGCCTCCTGGTAGGCCGCACTCTCGCGCACCGCGACGGCCTGCTCGAAGCTGTCGAACTCGACCAGGACGGTGCGCTCGGCGATTCCGGCGTCATGCGCCACGACCCGACCGCCAAGGACGATGGTCCGGCCGCCCCCGGGCTCGACGGCCAGGCGGGCCAGCTTGTTGTAAGCAGCCAGCTTCTCAGGATCTGAAATGGTGCGGTAGACGCTGACCCAGTAGCCCTTGGGCATGGAACCTCCAGTGTTGGGATGAGTGCACCTGGCTTACGGGTTGGTCTCGGACGAGCGTCGGCGGCCGTCCTTGTTGGTCTGCTGACCACCGCAAGTCGCCTTCGTGTCAGCCGAGCCGGGGAAGGCGGACGGCGCGCGCGATTTCTGCGGCGCCGCCCAGGCGGATCAGGGTGCCGGACGCGCTGCGTTGTGCGTTGGCGATGATCGTGGACGGATGGCCGAGGTGATCGCCCATGTCGACCGCGATGCCGGTGACGCCCTGATCCGCGAGATACGCGGCCAGACATGCGGTGCTGTTGGCGTTGGCGACATCCTCGGGGACGCCGATCGACGGGGCGAACATCCGGGCCGCCGCCCGACCGTCCGCATCGGGGATCGAGTAGGCGTAGCAGCCCAGCAGTCCGTAGCGGTCACAGGCATGGCGCAGTGCCGTAAAGTCCGGACGGAGTTCGGCCAGCACGGTGCGCGATCGCACGGGTAACAGGAGCCGTGGCCGGCCTGGTGAGGCCACGCAGGCGCCGTCGGGAAGGGCTTCGCTCATCAGGCCGAGGGCGGTCGCGATCGCCCGGAGTTCGGGTTCCCCGGCGTCCCGCGGGCTGATCGGGCCCGGGTCGAAAGTGGCCGTCAGGTCGTCGTGTTCTCGCTTCACCCAGCCTTCGAATACGCGACTTGTGGTGTGCAGCGCGGCCCGGTAATCGGCGTCGCCGCTGTAGCGCAGAGCGAGCAGCGCCAGTGCGGCGACTGTGCCGTGACCGCAGGCGGGCAACTCGCCTTCGCCGGTGAAGAACCGGAGCCGATACGACGGTCGAGCCTGATCCTCGCCGTCCACCGCAGCGATGAAGACCGCGTGCGAGGTGCCTGTCGCAGCAGGGATGCGCCGTCGCTCGGCATCGGTGAAGGGCGCGTCGTCGAGAACGGCGGTCGGACTGCCGCCCTGGCCCTGCCGCCGGCACGCGTCGACGATCGTCACCTCGGGCATGGCGCCGCGTCCATCGTGATCAGCATCGTCAGGTCGAGCGCGGGTGCGCTGTGCGTCAGGGCGCCGATCGAGATGAGGTCGACGCCGGCATCGGCAATGGCGCGAACCCGGTCCAGGGTGACGTTGCCGGAAGCCTCCAGGAGGATCTCCGAACCGCCGGAACGGCCGGCCCTCATTCGCATCACTTCTTCGATGTCGGCCACCTCCATGTTGTCGAGCATGAGCCAGCCAGCTCCCGCTTCCATGGCTTCGCGGGCCTGCGCGACGGTCTGCACTTCGACGTCGATCGGCACGCTCGTCCCGGAATCGGCCATTCCCTTCCGGACCGCATTGATCGCCGCGGCCACCCCGCCCGCCGCGGTGATGTGGTTCTCCTTCAGCAGGACCATCGCCGCCAGGGTGAGCCGGTGGTTGCTGCCGCCGCCCGCGGTGACGGCGTACTTGTCCAGCGCCCGCAGCCCCGGGGCGGTCTTGCGGGTGTCCAGGATCCGCGCCGGGGTTCCGGCCACGGCTTGGACGAAGCCGTCGGTGACAGTGGCGATGCCGCACAGGCGCTGCAGGAAGTTCAGCACCGTGCGCTCGGCGGTGATCAGGCTGCGAGCCGATCCGGTCAGCCGCACCAGGACGTCCCCGGCCCGCAGCCGCACGCCGTCCGCGACCAAAGTCTCGACCTCGACCTCGGCGTCGGTCTGGGCGAAGACTTCGTGGACCACGGGCAGTCCGGCGGCGACACCGGGCTGGCGGGTACTGATCTCGGCGGTGGCGATAGGGCCGGCCGGGACGCTCCACGAGGTGGTGATGTCGTCGGCGGCCCTGTCCTCCGCCAGGGCCGCGGCCACGCTGGCCCGCGCCGCCGACGCGGGGAACTCGGCGATCTTCATAGGTGGTTCCTCAGCTCTCAGAGATTGATCAGCGGACCGACGAGGCCGTGGACGGCCTCCTTAGGAAAACCCACGAGATCCGGCTCGTGCCAATAGCCGTGCGGAAGCAAGCCATAGGCTCGGGCCTATCGCGAGGGGAAGGAACGGGCATGTACGACCACCGGAGCGTCGAACTGCGCCATCTCCGCTACTTCGTCACCGTCGTCGAGGAAGGCACGATGACCGAGGCGGCACGCGTGCTGCGGATCGCACAGCCCAGCCTGAGCCAGCAGATCAGCGCCCTGGAACGCCGCGTCGGCGCCCCGCTATTCCACCGCAGGCCCAAAGGGATGGAGCTGACCGAGGGCGGCCGCATCCTGTACGCGACCGCCATCCGCGCCCTCGCCGAGATCGAGGCGTCGCTGGCCCAGGCGCGCGACGCGCGCCGCCCGGTCCGGGTGGGGGTCTGCCGAACGGTTCCGGAGCACCTGCTGGCCCGCGTCGAGCGGATCTTCGCCGACGACGGCTCCCTGACCGTCGAGTTCGACGAGGCCGACTCCCAGCGGCAGCTCGACCTCCTGCGGACCGGCGCCCTGGCCTTCGGGGTGATGCGCGTCTTCCACCCCATCGACGACCTGGCCGCGCTGACCCTGGCCGACGAACCGCACGGCGTGGTGCTGCGCCCCGACCACTCGCTGGCCGAGCACACCGCCCTGTCCTGGGCCGACCTGGCGGACCAGGAGCTCCTGTGGTTCCCGGCCGAGCGCAACCGCCGCTTCGCCGAGGACGTCCTGGCCCACCTCGCCGACCACAGCTGGACGCCGCAGCTGCGGATCGTCGACGCGCACAGCCAGGCGCTGTACTGCCACCACCTGCGCACCAGCGAGAACCTGGTGGGCCTGCGAAGCCGGAACAGCTTCACAACGGACGCGGGGATGGCGTGGCGGCCGTTCGTGTCCGACCCGCCGCGCCGCCGGTTCGTCCTGGTCACTCTCGGCGACAGCCCTTGGGCGGGGTTGTTGGCTCGCTCGGGCGGCCGGTCATCCGATGACGGCGGCATCGGTGGACCCGGTCAGCGCGCGGCGAGCTTCCCGAGCGCCGCCTCGTCGGCGCTGCCGGGCTCGGCCTGGTAGACCGTCATACGCTGGCCGTCGTCGCCGAATCGCATGACCTCGATGACCAGCGTCAGGTCGCCGACCTCAGGGCGCCGGAAGTGCTTGGGTTCGCCGCGCAGCAGGGCCCACTGGCAGCCGGTGCGGCCCTGGTAGAGCAGGGCGTTGACGATCTCCCGCATCGGATACCGGCCATGATGGCCGCTGACCGAGGGGTGCTGTGCCTTCCAGGAGTCGATGACCGGTTCGATCAACGCCCAGCGTTCGTCGGATAAGTCGGTGTCGTAGGGCTGGCGGTCGCTCACAGGGGCCACTTCAGCACAGCCGGGCCTGCTGGACAGCGAGGACGCAGCGGCGGCACACGTTCCGGTGACGACTAATACGGCATCACGTCACATACTGTCCTCTAACAAGCATCGCACAACGCGCTGTTTACTGTCGGGAGACTTCGAATCGCTGGTAAGGGAGCGGCAGGTGGGCAAAGCGTCCGCAGGAAAGAAGGCGGCCAGAACGGGCAGGACGCGAGACCACACCGTTCCCCAGATGTACTTGCGGCACTTCGCCGAACATCAAGCACGGCGACGGTACGAACTGCGAGTGCGGCGCCTCGACGATCCTGACATGGCCTTCCCGGCCGCGCCGACCGCGATCGGCGCCGAGCGCGGCTTCTACTGGGGCACGACCATTGAGGGCGTCCCCCCATCATGCCTGCGAGGAACTCTTCACCTCCCTGGAGAGCAACGCCGAGACGGTCCTCAAGGTGATCCTCGACGACAAAGACTGGGCACTGACCCCGCATTGGCCGCTCGCCCCGGAGCAACGCGGTGCTCTTTCCTGGTGGATGGCCGCGCAGATCCTGCGCACCACGCGCCAGCGCAAGCGCCTCTCCCACACGCAGCCGCCGCCCCAAGGAGTCCCCCGACCTCCCCGACGACATCACCCGAATGGCGTCCGGGGTGTACTGCCGGCGTACCAGCTCGGCGACGTAGGCCCCGCCAAAGATCCATTCCTGGTTCTTCAGACAGCCATGGAGGGCACTCTCGGAGCTGTCCGGGTCCTCCACCGCGGTACGCAGTGCCGCCAGGCCAACTTGCCTGGCCCGCAGTTCGAGCAACTGGGCCAGCATGCCGGCGTCGACATCGGCCAGGACGTCGCTCATCATCCGGGCGGCCTCTGCGGAGGCGGGCCGGGGCAGGTTGCGGAGGACCATCTCCATGTGTCCGTATTCCTGGAGTCGCCTCGCCTCCTTGGTGGAGAGCCGGATCCCGCCCTCGCCATCCCCGAGGCCCAAGTAGTCGACGGACTGGGCTATGCCGCGAAAGAGGTCACGGGCGTCGGCGGCGCTTGCGCCGGGCTTGTCGCGGCACAGGACGTCCAGGGCGGCGACCGCCCTGTCCGCACCCAGGGCGGCCATCCTGCGCATGTGTTTCTCGCTGCGCTGTCGGGCTTCGTCGTCGTAGTAGTTCTCAAGAATGTCGAGGAACAGTTCGCCTCCGGCATAGGCCGCAAAGCGCTGAAAGCGCTGGGCGAATGCGAAGTCGCCCTGGATGATGGCCTCTTGGGCCACGTCCTCCAAGGCGTTCACCAGGGGCCTGCCCTTGCCGTACGTCCCACCGAGGCCACCCATGATGTGCAGCACCGCGTCGACGCGCTCCCGGACGCGCGCATCCTCAGTCAGTCCCCGTGCCGTCTGGACCAGTTGCCAGAGCGTGAAGCCGGATCGAAATGTCACGTGGGCACACTAGGGCCGGGCACTGACAACCACGCTGGCAGCAGTCTCGGGTGATGCCTGGCGTCGGCCGCTCCCGAGAGCCTCTCTTGACGACAGGGTCCCAATCAAGCCGTGCCATGCGCCGGGTCCGCGTCCCAGACCCAGTGCAGCGTCTTCGCGACCGCTGGTACCGAGGTGGCGTCACGCCCGCAGGGCCGACTTGGCTCATCGAAGGACGGCGTACCGGAACGGGACGCCGTCTCGAATCCCCAGGTCAGCGACCTGGGGCTTGTGCTTTGCCGGGGCTCCGCCCGTATGCGCGTGCTGGGTGAGCACCGTACGTGCGCGACCCTGCTGTCACCCGGCCCGGTGGGACGCTGGTCGTCAGTCGGGCCGTTGGGTGCGGTTCTCGTGAGCGAGGCCGTCCGGGCGGGCAGTCGTGCGTGGGCCGAGGGGAAGGATCATGGCCCGCAACAGCACAGGCGCCCATGGCCTCAGGACCGTGGGATCCGGCGGGCGACGGATCGCCCCGATGTCCTGCCACCCCCACGACAGAAAGGCGTCGCAGGCCGGAACGTCGGCCTGGTCGACCAGCGTCGCCCCGAGCGAGGCGTGATGGTCGGCGAGCAGGCGTTGCTGGAGCCGGCGGGCGAGGTCCTGGTCGTCCGTGTGGGGATGCACGACGATCTCGGTGATCGCGAAGACGTGGCCGGACGCGGTGAGCTGTTCGACGCTCTGCGGGAGGGTCCCGTCGAACCCCCTCCACCACGTCCCCTCGCGCGGTACGGGGAATCCGTAGGCACACCCGGCGAAGGCGCTGTCCTCTGCGATCAGCAGCGCGAATCCGGACCGCCGGATGTCACCGGTGAGCCGCCGCAGAAACGCCTCCCGGCCCCGGTACTCCTGGCCTGCCTGCGCACGGGAGGACTCCACGTACAGATCGGCCAGGTCCTCCCGCAGGGTCTCGGCCTGCCAGCGGTTCAGCCGGCGCAGGCGCACCGCGTGGGCGGGAGTCGGTGCGCACCCTGGCGGCTCACGTCGGAGCGGGGCCATCACCGCGCACCGCCCGCGGCGGCGGGAACCCGAGGTGACGGTGTTCGAACGGCGTGGAGGTCGTGGAGCAGGAAGCCGGAGCCGGTGATCTCGGCGATGCGGGCCAAGGTCGGCGGGGGGTAGTGCAGTTGGAGGGTCGCTCCGGCATCGGCGGCGAGCCGGGATGCCGTGAGTAGGGCGTTGAGTCCGCTGGCGTCGCAGAAGGTGACCGCCGTGAGATCGACGTCGGCGGTGCGGATGCCGTCGCGCAGGCATGCGGCCAGTGCGGCGCGCACGAGCGGGGCGGTGGCCAGGTCGATCTCCCCGGCGAGGGTGATCAGCGCGTGGGTGGTGTGGTCGTGCCGGTGGACGTTCAGTTGTGGAAGGGGCATGGCTCCTCGGTTCGACGTACGAAGTACCCGTCGGAGATTGCCGCGGGGCTGGACAGGCTTCGGGCCGGGTTCGGCCCTCGCGGCATGCCGCGGGTGTGGGCGACGGGTGAACGGCCGGGCCGGCAGCCCGGGTTGGCGAGCACGGTGGCGGATGGCGGATCGGTCGTCCGGGATGCACCATGGGTCGGACGGAAGGTCCGTGCTCGGCGGGCATCGTGTCCTGGACGGGTGCCGGAGCCGCCCGAGGCCCGGACGGCAGTGTCGGAAGCCCGGTCAGACCGGGCCGGGTGGGCGGGGCCGGTGTGGGTCGGAAACCAGCCGATCGGCTTCGGATGGACTGCTCATCGGCCTCCCTGTCAGCCTTGTGCCGTTCCCGGGCTCGCGGGCACAGGACACGGGAGACCCCGGCCTGTCATGTGCGGCGCTGCGACCGGGGTCTTGGGCTGCG
This sequence comes from Streptomyces cupreus, assembly GCF_014257025.1. Taxonomy (GTDB): domain Bacteria; phylum Actinomycetota; class Actinomycetes; order Streptomycetales; family Streptomycetaceae; genus Streptomyces; species Streptomyces cupreus. The sequence goes on along the minus strand of NZ_JACMSF010000035.1, from coordinate 70,029 downwards.
GGCGGTGCTGTTGGTTCGGTCGGCTCGGTCGGTCGGACCCGTCGTCGCGACGGTTACCGCGGCCTGCGATGCTGCTCGCTCTCCCGGCCGTGGCCCTTCCGCCGAGCCGACGGGCCCGGGACAGGCATCCCGGAGCGGCCGTAGTGGAAGGCGGCGATGCGGTCACTGTGCTGCGCGTTGAGCAGGTGGATGAGGAGCACCCCGAGGGCGATCATCGCAAGGATCACGATCACGGTCACGAACGTCTCCACGGTCCTCACCTCCCCATCAGCTGATGCGGCAGCGCGGCGGTCACGGTCGGGATCCGGGAACGTGCGGCCGGATCGCGGGCCTCATGGCCACCTTCGGAGTCCCAGACCGCTTCCACGGCCCGGTCGGCCTCGTACACCGTCCGCAGGCGCGCCGCCTCCTCCATCAACCGGCTCGCGGTCGACGTGCCCAGTGGGTCACTCGCGGCGGCCATCAGCCAGGCGGCCGAGACGGGAGCCGTCTGCGGCGGGACCACCAGGAGGTTCCAACGGCCCATCCGGTACGAGAGCAACAGCAGTTCGTGCGGGTCCTGCTCGGCCAGGAACCAGCCCACCTTCACCACGTGCCCGGCGACGGGCACCTTGCGCGGAACGACCGGCCAGTGGGTGGGATTCACCGTGACCCGGGTGATCCGCCCCCACAACGGATCCAGTACGGCGGCCAGGGAAGGGAGTTCGGCCCCGAGATCGCGGGAGCGGGGCCACCATGCGCCGTCCAGCAGAGCCGGTGCGGAACCGGCGGGAGCCAGCGACAGACGCAGAGAGGACGAGGAGAGCGGCGAACGGTCACCGGCTTCGGCTGTCGGCGGGAGGGAAATGGTCGCAGTCATGACGCGGACCCTGCCCCGGCCCGGCTGCGACCGGCCCGGCGTATTCAATCGCCGAAAACGACACGAGCCTGGAAGCCGGTGCGCGAAATATCCTCGGTCATTTCAGCCTACTCCTTGGGCAGACCCAACGGACCGTACTGCCAATGGAGAAACGGTCCCATGCGCCCCTGCCCCGGACATTCGTCCCAGAGACAACAGTCTGAACCTGCCGTATTTCGCCGGACGGTGGAAAGAAATGATCGGCATTCGTCGCGCGGGCCCGCGCGACGGGGTACCTGAGCACAACGCCGTCCCGCTGCCCTTGTCGGACCTCGCCGCGCGGATCGTCTCGGCGACTTCGACCACGGCCATCCCGGCCATCCCCCGCACCGACGGCGGTCCGGCCCGAGGACCCGCCGCGGCTGACCGGCAACGCTTTCCTGGCTGAGGAGCAGATGGGCCTGCGGCACGCTGTCCGGTCCGCCCGGCTCTTTCGGGAGTAGCGTGAACTCATCGGGAGCACTTCGCACATCGGCTCCATGGCGGTGTCGTTCCCGGTGAGCGACGACACCGGGCCGCTGCCCTCACGCGGGAGTCCGGAGACGGGTTTGCGCCATGTCCGCGACCAACTCTCATCCCCCGCTACGGGCCGTTCCTTTCAAGGCCCCGACCGCGCGCCTCGCGCTGAGGTCCAAGGGTCCTTCCGCAGGGCACGCCGAACTGGACGGCGCCTGGTGGCCCCGTTCACGTGACCTGCCGAGCGAGCTCTCCGCCCTGGCGGACGTGCTGGATCCGCTGTGGGGACGGATCACCCGTATCGCGGTCAACCCCCGCCACTGGCCCATCCTCCCGCCCAGAATCTTCGTCAGCGGCCATGTGGTGAAGGTCGGTTGGTTCACCTCAGAGCTGGATCCGCACGGGATCGTTCTGCTGTCCTGCACCGCGGGCCGCTGGGACCTCCTGGTGGTCCCCCCGGAGACCGGCGCCTCCTCGGCCGCCCGGCTGATGGCCGCCGCGAGCGCGGGCACCGGTCCGCCGATGACCGCGACCGGGCTCATGACGGCGGAACAGGCCCGTGACGGAAGCAGGGAGGGCCGGGAAGGACGGGGGCGCGCGGACGGGGGCGCGCTGTGGAAGGCACCTGGTCTGGAGGACTACGGAACACGAGACGACGGGCCGGGGCCGGTCGGAATTCCGGCATACGAAAAGTCCTGGTCGTGAGCGCTGGTCGTGAGCGGGTACCCGGCCCGGAGTAAAGTGAACTGCGGGAGTCAGTCGGTGACCTGTGGCCTTCTCCTTGCCTGGGGCGACGGGTTCGGAGCCCGGCATGAGTGGCGGCGACCATGGCAACACTGCACCAGCGGAAGAACCATCGCGAAGCGATCATGAAGACCCTGTACGAGGGCATGGAAGGCAGCGGCCTCCCTGACGTCTCCGGGGCCAAGCTGCGTGACGATCTGGCGATCCCCGAGCAGGATCTGGCCGCGGCCTGCACCTATCTGGTGGAGGAAGGGCTCGTCACGGTCCGCTGGGCCCATGGAGACACACCCGCGACCGTCATGCTGACGCATCAGGGAATTCGGCTCATGGAGGCCGAGGAGGAGGATCGCGGCTGACCGAGTGTGTACGCCGGGCCGTTGCACCAGCGGCGAAGCTCTCAGACAGGAGCGGGGCATGATCCGTTCGGCCGACATCCGCGAGTGGCGCAACCGTGACGTGGTCGACCCGAAACAGCGCAGGATCGGCATGCTCGAAGCGGTCTATGTGGACACGGCCACCGACGAACCTGCCATGGCCACCGTCCGGACCGGGCTGCCCACCCGCCACCGCCTGGTCTTCGTCCCCCTCGACGACGTGGTTCTCGGACCGGGCTACGTCAAGGTCTCCCACGCCAGGGGACAGGTACGGAAGGCCCCCTCGATCGGTACGGACGACGTGCTGCCGGCCGAGCGGGAGGAAGAGATCTTCCGGCACTACGGCATGACGTACCGGCCGGGAGCAAACGGCGAACGTCAGCTCGCACGCCGCTGACCGCACGCACCCGGCACAGGAGGTGGTCCGGCGTGGTGGTGCTCTTCCTTCTGCTCGTCCTCGTGGCCGTCGTACTGGGACTCATCGGGGCGGCGGCGGACGACCTCGGCTATCTCCTGGCCATCGGCATCGTGCTCTTCGTCGCCGACGTGGCCTTCTTCGCGATGCGGCTGTCCCGGCGTGCCAGGCGGCGTCCCGTCCGCTGACGGCGGCAGTGGGCGGGCAGGTCCTCGTGTCGGCCATGCGAGCGGGTTCCTGTCGGGAGACCATCGATTGACGGAGACCATCGGTTACCGGTGTGAAGGTTCCCCTGATGCGCCTGCGGTCTTCGGTGGGTGGCTGCCATGACTGGAGGGCGGTGTGGTGGAAGTCGCGGTGCCCGGTGCGGGAGGTGAGGGGCGGTCGGGGCCGGCGGCCGAGCCGGGTTTCTGGCGGCAGGTCGTCGAGCAGCTGGGCACAGCCCTGATGGTGGTGGATCCGGCCGGACGGATCCTCGCCGTCAACCCGGCCGCCGAACGGCTGCTGGGCCGAGCCGCCGCCGAGACGCGGGGGAAGGACGCGCACGAGCTGCTGCACCGGGACACGGACGGCGGCACACTCCTGCGGGAGCAGTGCCCGCTGCTCCGGTCGCTGGCCGAGGGGGCCGCCGCGCGCGGGGAGGGCGACCGCTATCTGCGTGGTGACGGTCGTCTGGTCACGATCTCCTGGTCCGCTTCTCCCCTGACGGACGGCGGCTCCTCCAAGGGCATGGTCGTGCTGTTCACGGACATCACGGGCGACCGCAGCGCGCGCCGGGAACGTGCGGCCTATACAAGTGCTCTGGAGGACCTCAACGAGCGGCTGACGCTGGTCGCGGAGATCACCGAGGTACTGGGGCAGACCCTGGAGACCGACGAGGCCCTCGCCCGGTTGTGCCGCCTGCTGGTTCCCCGTCTGGCCGACTGGGCGGCGGTGGACCTCCGGACCGGTTCCGGGCAGGTCCACCGGGTGGCGGTGACCGGTCCCGCGGGCCGGGACGCCGGACTGGAGGGCGGGCGCGAGCGCCTTCCCGAGCCCGGGGAGGCAGAGCGCTCACCTCTGGTCCAGGTGCTGAACGAAGGCGATCCCGTGCTGCAGAACGAGCAGGACGAGACGGAGACGGCCGCACCACCCGGCTCTCCCCTGGCCGCCGTCCACGGCGACTTCCTGCGGACGGTGCACGCGACGTCCGCCATCACGGTGCCGCTGGGCGCCAAGCGGCAGGTCACCGGCGCCCTCACGCTGGTGCGCACCGACCCGGCGCACCCCTTCGACACCGAGGACCTGGAGGTGGTGAGCGACATCGGCCGCAGGGTCGGTCTGGTCATCGACAACGCACGGCGGTTCGGCCGCCAGCGCGCCGTCGCAGAGGCCATGCAGCGCAACCTGCTGGCCCCGCTGCCCCAGCCCGGCCGCCTGCGGCTGGCCGCCCGCTACCAGCCCGCCCCGGCCGGCTCCCAGGTGGGCGGCGACTGGTACGACGCGTTCGAGCTGAAGGACGGCACGCTCGCCCTGGTCATCGGTGACGTCGTGGGCCACGACCTGACCGCGGCGGCCGGCATGGCACAACTGCACGGCATCCTGCGCGCACTGGTCTGGGACCACACCGGATCGCCCGGCGCCGTCGTCGACCGCCTCGACGACGCCATGCCCGCCATCACCACCGTCCCCATGGCCACCCTCGTCCTCGCCCGGGTCGAAGGCCACCCGCACACCGGACCGTGGACCCTGCGGTGGACCAGCGCCGGACACCCGCCGCCCCTCCTCCTGACCCCCGGCGGACACGCGCGGTACCTCGAAGCCGGACAGGGGCTGGTCCTCGGCGCTCCCCTGGTCACCGGCACGGGCCGGCCGAACGCGACCCAGTCCCTGCCGCCGGGTTCCACCCTGCTGCTGTACACCGACGGCCTGGTCGAGAGCCCCGGCAGCGACCTCGGCACCGGCCTGGACCGGCTGCGCCGCCACGCCCTCACGCTCGCCCACGCACCGCTGGACACGCTGTGCGACCAACTGCTCGCCCGTATGCCGCCCGGCAGCACCGACGACGTGGCCCTGCTCGCCATGCGCCTGCCGACGCTGTGACCAAGCGAATTCACGCGCGACCGGTTCCCGGCGGCATCGTCGACGCTCGGGCGGAGAATCGTTCACGGCCCGGAGACATGTGTTGGATGTCGTGCCCGGCAGGGTTGGATGCGCGTCGGTCACACCAGTCCGGGGATCGGCGTCGAGCGGTGGACCGCTGGAACACGACAGCGCGGAGGACGGGCCGGGTGACGTACGGCAGTCCGTGCCCGGCGCAGATCTCCCGCACCCGGGGCGCGACCTCGGCGTAGCGGTTGCTGGGCAGGTCCGGGAAGACGTGGTGCTCGATCTGGTGGCCGAGATTGCCGGAGAGGACGTGGAAGCGCGGCAGCGTTTCCGCGGCGACTTCGCCGACTGTGAGCTGCTGATCCACAACGCGCCGGATCGCGTCGAGGCCGACTCCCACCCACAGCCCGGCGACGCCGCGTCGGCGACGTGGACCCTGGAGTGCACCGCGACCGCCTCGCCGACCGGCATCGACGTGAAAGGCCCGTACGTGCAGGACCGCGGCAGCTTCACCATGTTCCGCCGCCCCAAGCTCATGCTCGACGCCATCCCCGCGGACATCCTCGCCGCCGCCGCACGCGACGGCCTGCTGGTCGGACGCCTCGGCCTGACCGACCACGGTGGCAACCCCCTGTGCGCACGAGTCCTGCCCCCGCACATCACCTGGACCACCGAACCCGCCGGCCAGGACGGGCTGTCAGCGGCCGCGGCGGTGGCGATGGCGGTGCGGCACGCATGGACGGATCGGTGTCGACATCCAGCTCCGCCCCCGGCGGCCCTCGACAAGTTCCGTGTCAGGACGCGGGCATCCGCCCGCCGGGGCGTCGCCGGGGTCCGCGAGGCTGGAGTCAGCCCGACGAGCCCCCCGTCACGGTCCGCTGCCGTAATGCAGAACAACTTCTTTGACCGCCACGACCGCTGACACCCCGTCCGAAGCCGCCGCCGATACGATCACGTTAACGCGGCTCCACAACCCTTTCCTCACAGGCCACGCACGGAGTACGTTCCCCTCGCTGCCCCCCGCGCTTCTTCACTCTCACACCAAGGAGAGCCATGGGAAGAGCCATGGGCAGAGCGAGAGCCCGCGTACGCGCCGCGAGTTGTCTCGCCGCGGTGGGCCTTGTCGCCGGTTCCTTCGCCGGTGTCGCCCACGCACATGACGGTGTCTCCGCCGACGACGGCGGTATCGACAACGCCGGGGCCACACACGATCACCACAGCCACCAGCACGGTGGTGACGAGGGCCACCTCCCCGCCGGAAGTGAGAACGTCCGGCTCGTCAGCAAACTCGGCCTGAAGAACGTCGAGCCCGAGAAGATCGCCGACGTCGGCGTCTTCGAGGGGTACGCCTACCTCGCCGCCTGGGGCGGCGCGACCTGCAAGTACAACGGCGTGCACGTGGTGGACATCCGCAAGCCCGCCGCGCCCAAGGAGGTTGCCTTCATCCAGGCGAAGGAGGGCAGCGCCCCGGGCGAGGGCATCCAGACCCTGCACATCGACACCCCCTACTTCAACGGGGACGTGCTGGTCAGCAACAACGAAAAGTGCAAGGAAGCCGTCGGCTTCGGCGGCATGAACCTCTACGACGTCAGCGACCCGGCCCACCCGACCCCGCTCGCCGAGGGCGTCGGCGACCACACGGTCGTGGGCCAGGGCAAGAAGGACGCCAACGACATCCACAGCGTCTTCGCCTGGGACGCCGGCGACAAGGCGTACGCCGTCATCGTCGACAACGAAGAGGGCCCGGACGTCGACATCGTCGACATCACCAACCCCAAGAAGGCGAAGGTCATCGCGGAGTACGACCTCGACGAGGCGTTCCCGCAGATCGTCCAGAACGCGCCCGCCAACCTCACCGAGATCTTCCTGCACGACATGGTCGTCAAGCAGATCGGCGGCCGTCAGATCATGCTCGCCTCCTACTGGGACGCCGGCTACGTCACCCTCGACGTGACCGACCCGACGAAGGTCGCCTACCTCGGTGACACCGACTTCGCCGCGCTCGACCCCGAGGCGCTGGAGAGCGGCTTCCAGGTGGCGCCCGAAGGCAATGCCCACCAGGCCGAGTTCACCCTCGACAACAAGTACGTCATCGGCGCCGACGAGGACTTCGGGCCGTACGCGCTCGCCGCCCGCAACGTCACCGACGGCACTGAGATCACGGCGAGCCAGGGCAGCAACACCACACGCCTGGAAGAGGCGCAGACCATCACCGGCGACTCCGTCTTCGCGGGCCGCGCCTGCATCGGCGATCCGGCGGTCCCCGCCGGCGACCCGAACGCCGTGGACGTAGCCGTCGTCGAACGGGGCGTGTGCACCTTCACCGAGAAGGTCGCGAACGTCATCGCGGCCGGCGGCTACGACGCCGTACTCGTCTTCAACCGCACCGGCACGGACGCCTGCGACCAGACCCTCGGCATGAGCGTCGAGGGCGACATCCCGACCTTCGGCGTCGCACCGCGCGGCCAGGGCTTCGCGATCTTCAACCAGCCGTACGACGACGCGGCCTGCATGGCCGGAACGGGCCCCGCGCAGCTGCCGGTGCCGGTCGGCACCAAGGGCGACCGGCTGACCTTCTCGTCGTACTTCGACGGCTGGGGCTACGCGCACCTCTACCGCAACGAGAGCGGCAAGCTCACCGAGCTGGACACCTACGCCGTCCCCGAGGCCCACGACCCGGCCCACGCGACGGGCTCCGGCGACCTGTCCATCCACGAGGTGGCCGTCTCGGAGAAGCGGGCCGACCTGCTCTACTTCTCGTACTACGCGGCCGGGCTGCGCGTCGCGAAGATCGTCGACGACGAGATCGTCGAGGTGGGCCACTACATCGACGAGGGCGGCAACAACTTCTGGGGCGCCCAGGTCTTCGAGTCCGGCGGCAAGGAGTACGTCGCCGCCTCCGACCGCGACCACGGGCTCTACATCTTCGAGTACACCGGAGGACTGTGAGCAGCGGGCCCGGTCCGGAACGGGACCACTGACAACGCGGGGCCGCGCCGATGAGGGCGCGGCCCCGCGCGTCGCGTCGGGAACTCCTTGGCGAACGAGAGCCTTCACCGAACGCCGATGGCGTGCGGCAGCCGGAGCGTCCCGGCTGTGTGCCGCGCTACGTGATCCACCGGTGTGACGTCCGGGTGGGCGTTTGCGCTGGGTAAGTGCCGCCTGTCGATCATGACAGTGGCAGTGCCGTGCACAGCGCCGGACCGTTGTGCTCGTCGTGCCTTTCGCGGAGCTCACCTCCAGACGACGTCCTACTGAAGGAAGCGACCGACCACGTGCGCATAAGACAGTTCGCAGAAAGAGCGGCACTTTCCGCTGCTCTGAGCCTCTCGTTCCTCGGCCTCGGAACGACCGCGGCCGCCGCGGACACCAGTAGCTCACTGCCGATCAGCTCGTATCGGGACATAGCCGTCGACGCAGCTCATCAGCAGGTCTTTCTCAGTGACCCGTTCGGTGACAGCGTTCTGGTGACGGACTACACGGGCCAGGTCATAAAGCAGATCAGCGGTGCGGACGGCGCCTGGGGATTCGCGCTGTCCAGCGACTCCAGGACGCTGTACGTAGCCCTCCGCGACGCCGGCGCGATCGCCGCGATCGACACCGTCACCCTGCAGGAGACCGCCCGGTACGACACCGGTACCGGCGCGGGTGCCTATGCCGGTCCGACCTCCCTCGCGCTGGCCGGAGGCAGGATCTGGTTCGGCTACAGCCTCGACACCTGGAGGGGCGCCCTCGGCTCCCTGGACCTGAGCGGCGCGCAGCCGGTCGTCACCCGGGGCCAGGGCCTCGACACGTTCCGCGGCTCGCCCCGCCTGGCCGCCACGCCGCAGGATCCGAACACGCTCGTGGCAGCCGAGTCCGACGGCAACGCAGCCGCCGTAGCGGTCTACGACGTGAGTACCGGTCAGGCCGACACCCAGGCGAAGCGCGTCGATCCAGGGCCGGACGGATGCGCAAGCCTGCAGGACGTCGCGCTGACACCGGACGGCCGGCAGATCGTCGTCGCCTGCGCCGCGGCCCATTACCACCAGGTGTTGCGCACAGCAGACCTGGCGGACGACGGCATCTACACCACCAACTGGTCCCCCACCGCGGTGGCCGTCGCCCCCGACAGCACGATAGCGGCGGGCGTCTACGGGCCATCCTGGCCCGACGTGCAACTGTTCACGCAGGGCAACTCCACGGCCTACACGGCCTGGGATTTCCCGGAGCCCTCCGACTACGCCAACACCACCCTCGTGTCCGGCGGTCTGGCCTGGGCTCCGGACGGCAGCCGGATCTTCGCAGTCACCGAGACCAGCGGCTCTTCGTCCCTGACGCTGCAGGTCCTGAACCACCCGCAGGTCGCCACCACCGTCACCGTGCAAGCACCCGCCTCGTCGCCCCGGAACCAGAACCTCACCCTCACCGGAAAGCTCGAAGCGCCCGTGGGCTTCGGCGCTGGAAGCACCGTGGACATCTGGCGGATCGACGGCCCCATGGCGGGTGAGGGCACGCTGATCGGCTCCGCGACCGTCGCCGCGGACGGCACGTTCAACTACACCGACCAGCCGAAGGCCAAGGGCGATGTCCAGTACACCGTCCAGTACTACGGCGACGCGCGGCACGCCTACGCCTACGGCTCGGTCACGGTCAACATCACCTCGGACTGAGCCCTTTCCACTTTGCGTCACAGGCTCGGCTCGGACCCCGCAGGCTGCATCCGACGCAAGGGCCGTACCGGCTGATGTACTCAAGAGCCGAGCGTTTACTCATCAGGCTTCTGAGACGAACCCCCAGGTCTATGACCTGGGGGTTTCGCATGGACGGGGCAGGGCGGCGACTTGTTCGGGTTACTGCACGTCCACGAAGTCGCCGGTCGCCTTGGCGGCAGGGGTGGTGGAGGTGCCCGCGAAGTACCAGCGCCAGTAGCCGTCTTCGGCAGCGAGGGCCGTGGTCGTCAGGTTGCCGGTGCTGGAGGTGTACACGGTCTTGACGGTCGTGTAGGTCGTAGTACCGGCCTTGCGGAACTGGAGCTTGACCGGCTGGTTGGTGTAGCCCCCGTAATCGAGCGTGTCCCAGTTGGCCCGGGTCAGTTTGCCGGTGATCGTCAGTGTCTTGCCCTTGGCGATCGGCTCAGGGCTCGCGTTGGCGGTCAGCTTGGAGTGCCGCTGAAGGCGCGTGGTGGTGTAGGCGTACCGCTCGGCCCAGCTGTTGTCGTTGGCCGACACCTGGACACCGACCTTCCACGTACCGGCATCGGCGTTCGTGAGCCACCAGTCCGGTTCGAAGGTGAAGGTCTTCGAGCAGGTGGACGTGGTGCTGCTGGAGGCGACGCAGTCCGCTGGGGTGGTGTCCTCGTTGGGCACGATGTAGTCGTCGGCGTCGTAGTAGGGGTCGGCGCCGTCCGGGCCCCGCCACAGGTAGAAATCCGCGTCCCAGATGCCCGACGGGTCGGTGGCGGTCACCGAGACCGTGATCGTCTTGTCGGCCGTGTCGACCACGATGCTCTTACCGCCGTTGACCACGACGCTGTTGATCTGGATGTCGCCCACCGTCTCGTCCGCGTAGGCACCGGGGACGGCGAAGCCGGCCAGCCCGGCGACGGTGGTGAGCAGGGCAAAGGCAGCGCGCTTGCGCATGCATCTCCTTCACAGAGGGATGAGTGGGAACCCGCCGAGCGAAAGCAGCGGGGCAGTCGAAGCCGGTCAGGGACCGGTGACCGACTTGATCGTGTACGGGAAGCTCTCCTGCTGCCAGACGACCGTGAACCGGGAGGTCGGGCGGGTGTCGACCTGCGGTACCCGCCCGTCCGACGTGAGTGTCTTCGTGGTGCCGAAGGTGCCGGAACGGCTGATCAGGCGGGCGCTGGTCTTGGTGTAGCTGTACGGGGGCGTCGACTTGGGGACGACCGTATGGAAGACCAGCATGCCGTCGCCGTCGTCGTCGAGGGCCAGGTCGGGGCGGTCGCCGGGACCCAGGCCGGTGACGGCGCCCCGGGCACCGGCCGCGGACAGGCGGCGGCCGAGCAACTCGAGCTTGCCGGTGCTGTTGTAACGGGTCCACACGATCATTGAGTCGCCGTCGAGGTCGGTCGCGAGGGCGTGGTGGAAGCCCACGTTGTCCGTGGACGCCGAGATGCGCAGGGGAGACGCCAGGGTGCCGGTGCGGCTCCAGCGCGAGGCCCAGACCTGCGAGCGGGCACCGCCGCCGGAGTGGTAGGTGATGACCGCGTCGCCGTCCCGGTCCACGCCGACCCGCACCATGCCGAAACCGCCGTACGACGCGATCGGCGAGGTGAGCACCTTCGTCGAGGAGACGGACGTCGATGTGATCCGCCTGGCCACGACGTCCGAGGCGCGCGCCCAGGCGACGACGAACGCGCCGTTGCGGTCGACGCCGATGGCAGGCTTCTCCGCCGAGCCCGAGCCGAGGGTGATGGGCGCCCCGAGCGTGCCGTCGAGCTTGAGGCGGCGGGCGACGGCGTACCAGCTTCCGTCGCGGATCTCCGTCCAGGCCGCCATCGCGGTGCCGCCCGGGGTCACGGCGACCACCGGGGTGACCGCGGGGGCCGACGTGGACAGCTTCTGCAGCGGTCCGACGAGGCTGCCGGAGGCCGAGACCCGGCGGCCCACGACCTGGCTGTCCTGCTGCCAGACCACCGCCGAGTCGCCGGTGTCGTCGGAGGCGGCCTCCGGCCAGGACGGCGCGGCACCGTCGGGCGACAGGGTGCGGATCGCCGTCACCGTACCGCTCGCGGTCTTCACTCTGGTCTGGATCCGGTAGTAGCAGCCCGGCGTCGACAGGTCGCAGGCGTTCCAGGCCAGCAGGGCGTCGCCCTGCCGGTCGACCGACACCGTGGGGGAATCGTCAGGGGTCCAGCCGGATGCCGACACGTTCCACGTCGACGTCCACGCCGCCTCGGCGTTCATGGCCATCGTCGCGGTGACCGCGATCCCGGCCGCCGCGGCGACGGAAACCCCGGCAAGAACACGACGCTTCACCGAACGCCGATGGCGTGCAGCACTCGGAGCCACGCTCATCCCCCAAATTTCTTCCCACGGCTTGGGCACAGCCGTCACACAGGCGGCCCGTAATACCCAGCGCACCTGCACACTCAAACGTCACATGCGGTACGGACGGACTGACGCCGCGCGCAGCCCCAGGAACACCAGCAGTCCGAAAGGTGACAGCAGGATCGTGAGAACCAGCAGCGGTCCCATCAGCAGGGCGGAGATCCCCAGTCGCCTGGCCTCCCGGTACATCCACTGCCCGATCAGCAGATCCCAGGCGATGACCTGCGCCCAGATGGCCCCCGCGCCGTCCGCCAAGGCCGTCAGATCGCGGAAGGTGTCGAGATCCGGGCTGCGGACCGCGGTCCAGAGCTCGGGGAACACCGGGACCACCAGCGCGAGATAGACGAGCAGTACGGGCACCACGGTCCACGGTGACCCTGCGATGCGGGCGGTCGGGCCCCACCCCGGCGCGAAGATCATGAGCAGCCATACGGGTGCGGCGAGCCAGAAGGAGAGCTCGAAGAGGAATCCGGTCATGCCACGAGGTCCTTCGGAGTGGGGGGCGTCTTCGCGTCATGAGCAGCGTCATGAGCAGCGTCATGTGCTTCGCGTGGAGCGGGAGTTGGAGCCCTCAGGGATCCGTACGTCCCGAGAGTGACGGCCGCCAGGATCACTCCGGCCATCGCCGCCGTCGCGCCGTCCGGGTGGATCAGCGGCTGACCACGCAACGCCTGCCAGAGAACCAGCGCGAAGGCGGCGGCGTACGTTCCCGAGGCGAGCAGCACCAGGCGCAGCCGTATCCGGTCGTCGGCGAGGCGGGCGAAGCGTGGCGCGAGGGCGGTCAGCACCATGACCAGCAGCGGCAGGAGCTGCAACGCGTGCATGCCGACGAAGTGCGGGATCCGTAGATCGCCTCCGGTCGTCGACCAGCCGGTCAGCGGCATCGACGGACCGCCGTCGGGCACGCCCACGCTGTGCGCGCCGACCACCTTGGACACGCCACGCCGCTGCCCCGGCGCGGGTTGGGTCATCAGGAAGCCGACGCCGGCCCCGGCCAGCGCCAGGACGATGCCGGAGCGCAGCGCCCAGGCGGACGCACGGTCGGCGATTCGGGCACGGAGCAGCAGCACGGCGATGGCGAGTGTGCCGAGCCAGAGGATGACGACCGTGACGGCCATCGCGTTGAACAGCGCCTCGTCGAAGGGTGTTTCGTGGTTGAAGTGGCTGCGTTTCCCGCGCACCGCCTGCCCGGTGATGATCACCATCTCGACGAGGCTCGCCAGTGCGACGACCGTCCCCGCCCACCAGCCCACGCGTTGTCCGCTGGGCAGAAGCGACAGCATCCAGGCCAGGGAGAGGCAGTACGCCACGAACGAGACCGCGAACTTGAACGGCTTGAACCAGATCGGCGCACCCACCAGGACACGGTCGTCGACGGCGAGTCCCACGGCGGACACCACCGCCATCAGCGCCATCGCCGCCGAGAACAGCACCAGCGGCCGATGCCATGACCGCCATGGCGCCGACGGCGACCACAACGGCGCGGGCCAGGAGGACGGACGTGAAGAAGACATGGTTACCCCCTAGAAAAACGGATAGCAGCACTATCCGCTATCCGATAGCGCAACTATCTATGATGGGAGGCGGGTCGGCAAGGGCCGCCCCGGCCTCAGGGCGAAGGTCAGGGAGTGAACCGGCAGTGCGTATCGGAGAGTTGAGCCGCAAGACCGGGGTGTCGGTGCCGACGATCAAGTACTACGTCCGCGAGGGCCTGCTGCCTCCGGGCGAGCTGACCAGCCCGAACCAGGCCACGTACGGCGAGGCGCACGAGCGTCGGCTGCAGCTGATCCGAGCCCTGCTCGATGTGGGCGGCATGAAGGTGACCGAGATCGCGGACGTACTGGCCGCCCTCGACGAGCCGGGGCGTCCCCTGCACAAAGTGCTCGGCGCCGCCGCGGACCACCTCGGCAGCGGGGACGTCGAGCACGACGACGCCGAGTCGGCGGCCGCCCGGGCCGTCGTCGCCGACCTCATCTCCCGGCGCGGTTGGCGGACGCACGAGTCGAACCCCGCCGCCGCCGACCTGTCCAAGGTCCTCGCCGCCATGGGCCGGTTGGGCCACGGGGCGTTTGTCGAAGTGCTCGACGACTACGCCGACGCAGCCGAGCAGGTCGCCCGCGCCGACCTCCGTTACGTGGACCGGCGGGTGGCGGTCGAGGACATGGTGGAGGCCGTGGTGGTCGGGACCGTACTGGGTGAGGCGATGTTCAGCGCGCTGCGGAGGCTGGCCCATGTGAACGCCTCGGCAAAGCTGTACGGCACAGACGGGCAGCGGGAGCGGAAAACGAGCTGAGGCAACGCCCCGGTGGGCGCGGCGCCGCCGTGCGGAGTACCGGAGCGTCTTACGGTGAACCGGTGCGACTTGTGCCCAGGTGGGCCTTGCTTTCGTCGGGGTGCGCGCCTGTCCTGTTGATCGGAGGCTGGACGATCGCGGCGCACCTTGAGGGGCCCGCATACGACCCTGCCACTGAGACGATCAGTGTCCTGGCGGCCTACGAGGCAGCGGGATTCTGGGTGATGACCGGAGCGCTGCTCGCCCTGGGTGTCTGCCACTTACTGACCGCCTGGGGGCTACGTGCGGCCGCGCTCGCCGGACGTGTGGCGCTGGGCGGCGGTGGAGTATCGGCGTTGGTGGTGGCACTGCTCCCGCCGCCGAGCAGTGGGGGCTCCCTGCTCCACGGTTCAGCCGCCGGGGTCGCCTTCGCGCTCCTGGCGGTCTGGCCGGTTCTGGCCGCCGATCGCAGCGGAGCGGCACCGTGGGGACTGCGGCCCGTGCCCTCCCTTGCGGCGACTGCTGTGATGGGTGCCGGAGCAGCCTGGTTCATGATTGAGATGCATCGACACGGTGCCGCCGGGGTCGCTGAACGCCTTGTGACATCCCTCCAGTCCCTGTGGCCCTTCGTGGTCGCGGCCTCCTGCCTCCGCCGCCCTGACTCGAAGCAGGGTGAAGATGCCCCAGAAACAACCGGGTCACGCCGGTGACGAGCCTCTGCCCAAGTGGCCTGTGGCTCCCATTCCCGCAAAGAGAGATCAGCGCCACTCGCGAAGGCCGCCTCGCCCGGAGAGCCCCGGACTAGTCTGCCGTTGAACTACCTTTCGGCGGCGCGGCACATGGAAAAGGTGACGGGTGATGCCCCTGAGACCCGGCGATGTGGAATCCATAGGCGGCTACGCGCTCACCGACAGGCTCGGCAGTGGCGGCATGGGCATCGTCTTTCTGGGGCGCTCGGCCTCGGGACGGCAGGTCGCGGTCAAGGTCGTGCACCCGCCGTACGCGCAGGACGAGGAGTTCCGGACGCGCTTCAGGCAGGAGATCGCGGCGGCACGCCAGGTGAGCGGGGCGTTCACGGCCCCGGTGGTGGACGCCGATCCGGACGCCGAGCAGCCGTGGATGGCGACGCTGTATGTGCCGGGCCGCACCCTGTCTGATGTCGTGGCCCAGGACGGCCCGCTGAGCGGACGTGACTTGCGCACGCTCGCGCTGGGCCTTGTCGAGGCGCTGCGGGACATTCACCGGGTGGGCGTGGTGCACCGTGACCTGAAGCCGAGCAACATCCTGATGGCCGAGGACGGGCCCCGCGTCATCGACTTCGGCATCTCGCATGCCGTCGACAACGAAGCCCTCACCGTGACGGGGCGGTTGATCGGCACGCCGCCCTTCATGTCGCCGGAGCAGTTCGCCTCGCCACGCGAAGTCACCGCCGCCTCGGACGTGTTCTCACTGGGGTCGGTGCTGGTGTACGCGGCCACCGGTAACCGTCCGTTCGACGGAAGCAGCCCCTACCTGACGGGTTATCAGGTGATGTACGAGGCTCCGTTCCTGGACGGCGTCGCCGAACCGCTCCGGAGCATCGCCGAACGCTGCCTGGCCAAGGACCCGGCCGCCCGCCCCCGACTCGCCGACCTGCACCGTATGGTCCTGACGCTGCCGGATTCCACCACCTCGGTCGCCCCGGTCACCCGGGTCACCCCGGGAGCGGCCGTCCCGGCGGAAACGGTGAAACCCGGCCACGAGGATTCCGACGCACGCCCTGCCCGTCACGGACGCCGAGGACGGCGCATCCTCATCGGCCTCACCGCGGCCCTGGTCCTCACCGGGCTGGGCATCGCGGCAGTGAAAACGGCGGGGAAAACAGCAGCGGAATCGGCAGGGAAAACAGCGGTGACGACACCGCCGAAGCACGCACGGTGGGACTACCAGATCGGCGGCGCGTACACCCTGCCGGCCGGGGTGCGGGTGGTCAGCCGCAGCCACGAAGACCCGTCCGCGCCGGGTGCGTACAACATCTGCAATTTCAACGCCCTCCAGGCGCAGGAGCACGAGGAGGACGACTGGGACTCCGACCTGCTGCTGCGTGACGCCAACGGGGATGTCGTCTACGACGAGGACTGGAACGAGGCGGTCCTGGACATTCGTACGGACGCCAAGCGGCAGCGCGTCGCCGCCAAGGTGAACGGCTGGATCGACGAGTGTGCGGCCAAGGGATACCAGGCTGTCGAGCCCGACAACTACGACACCTTCACCCGCTTCCCGGACTACCTCACGGCCGGTCAGGCCAAGGCGTTCATGAAACTGCTGTCGGCGCACGCCCACGAGAAGGGCCTGGCCATCGCCCAGAAGAACACTCTGGAGCTCGCGCCCGACCGGGCGTCCGTAGGCCTGGACTTCGCCGTGGTGGAGGAGTGCGGCGAGTGGAACGAGTGCGGCGAGTTCGCCAAAGCGTTCGACAATAATGTGCTCGTTGTCGAATACACGGCGGAGGGTCTGTCGAACGCGTGCTCCGGCTGGGGCAGTGCGCTGAGCATCGTCCGACGCGACCAGGATGTCGTGTCCGGGGGTACGGACGGCTACCTCCGCGAGACCTGCTGACACCCAAGCCTGCGAGGCGGCGCCGATCCGGCCCCCGTGTCCGCCGTATCCACTCTCCGGGTTAGTCCGCGGCCCATACGTATCGATGCTCGGGGCGGCCGGTCTCGCCGTACTTGAGGGTGAGGGCGATGCGTCCGGCGCGTTCGAGGTATTTGAGGTAGCGCTGGGCGGTGGACCGGCTGATGCCGGTGCGTTCGGCGACCTCGTGGGCGGAGAGAGGGTGTCCCGCCTGGTTCAGGGCGCGGCGAATGACGTCGATGGTGGGGGTGGAGTAGCCCTTGGGGAGGGTGGAGCGGGGTTCGGCGGTGGATCTCAGGGCGCCGAAGATCTGATCCACCTGGTCCTGGCCCGCCCGGCCGCGTCCGCCCACGTCCTCCAGGGCGTGGCGGAGGGTGTTGTAGCCGTCGAGCTTGGCGTGCAGGGCGGCGAAGGTGAACGGCTTGACGAGGTACTGGAGGGCTCCGTACCGCATGGCGGCCTGGACGGTGGCGACGTCGCTGGCCGCCGTCACCATGATGACGTCGGCGTGGTGGCCGAGTTGCCGCATGCGGCGCACCAGGGTCAGCCCGGTCTCGTCGGGGAGGAAGTGGTCGAGGAGAACGAGGTCGACGTGGGTGCGCTCAAGGGTGGCCAGGGCCTGCGCGGCGGTGTGGGCGCGGGCGGTGACCCGGAAGCCAGGGACCTGGGTGACATACATGGCGTTGATCTCGGCGACGTGGAAGTCGTCGTCCACGACGAGGACATCGATCATCGGGACTCTCCTGAGGCGGCGAGCTGATCTGCGGGGACGCTGTCGTCCGCGATGTCGGCGGGGACATCGGCGGCGAGCGCTTCGGGCAGGACGACGGTGAGGACGGCGCCTCCGCCGGTGCGGGCGGTGACCCCGGCCGTTCCGCCGTAGCGTTCGGCGAGTCGCCTGACCAGGGCCAGACCGATGCCCCGGCCGTGCGGGCGGTGGTCCGGGGGTTTGGTGGACCAGCCCTCGGTGAACACCCGCTCGCGCATCTCGGGCGGTATGCCCGGCCCGTTGTCGGCCACGCGCAGAACAGCGGTGGTGCCCTCGGCCCGCAGCTCCACCTCGATGAAGGGATCGGAGGGCCGGTGCCCGGCCACCGCGTCCACCGCGTTGTCGATGAGGTTGCCCAGGACGGTGACAAGGTCCCGCGGGTCGACCACCCGGTCGGCCAGCAGCGCGGCGGGGGACAGGCGCAGGGGTACGCCGAGTTCGGCGGCGACGGCGGACTTGCCGACCAGCAGCGCCGACAGCAGCGGGTCCCGTATCCGCTCGGCGATCTGTTCGGCGGACGCGCGGTGGGTGTGGGCGACATCGGCGATGAGCTGCGCGGCCCGGTCGTGGCGGCCGATCTCGATCAGCCCGAGGAGGGTGTGCAGGCGGTTGGCGTGTTCGTGGCCCTGGGCGCGCAGCGCGTCCAGCAGACCTTGCGTGCTGTCCAGTTCGCGGCCCAGGAGTTCCAGTTCGGTGCGGTCGCGCAGCGTCACCACCGTCCCGCCGTCCCGGGTCGGCATGCGGTTGGCGACCAGTACCCGGCCGCCGCTGACGGTCAGCAGGTCGGCGCCGTCGACGCGTCCGGCCAGCACGTCCGCCGTTCGGCCCGGGGGCAGGGCCTCGTCCGGGGTGTGTCCGGTGGCATCCGCTTCGAGGTTCAGCAGTCTCCTGGCCTCGTCGTTGACCAGGCGGATCCTGCCGCGCCGGTCACAGGCGACGACGCCCTCCCGGACGCCGTGCAGCATCGCCTCGCGCTCGTCGAGGAGGGCGGAGATATCGGCGAAGGCGACGCCGTGGGTGCGGCGGCGCACACTGCGGGAGACCAGGAGCGCGGCCAGGACACCGACGGCGAGCGCTGCGCCCGCGTACAGCAGCATCCCGGGAACCGCGCCGAACAGCTGGTCGCGGACGCTGCCGTAGGCGATGCCGACCGAGACCGCCCCCACGATCTCGCCCCGGTCGTCGCGCAGCGGCACCTTGGCGCGGGCGGAGCGGCCGAGCGTTCCGGTGTCGATCTCCATGACCTCGTTTCCGGCGAGCACACGACCGGGATCCGTGGAGACGTGGTAGCCGATCGCGGCCGGGTTGGTGTGCGACCAGCGCACGCCGTGGGTGTCCATCACGACGACGTACAGCGCCCCGGTGGCTCCGCGTATGCGTTCGGCCTCCTGTTGCACAGGCCCCGACGCGCTCGGCTCGGTGGCGACCAGATCGCGCGCGACGTCCGGCTCGGCGGCGGTCTGGGCGATGGCAAGCGCCCGGCGCATCGCCTGGTCGTCGAGCTGGGAGCCGAACGGGGCGAGGAACAGGCCGGTGGCCAGAATCGTCACCCCGGTGGTGATGGCCAGCTGCATGGCCAGCACCTGGGCAAAGACACGCCGGGGCCGGGGGATTCGCACCTGCCCACCTCAACTTTCCTGGTCACCCGACGCCACTCGCCGCCTCATGGACTGATTCATCCGATTGACGCAGTTGTGAACGCAAGGTAAGCGCCCGAGAGGCTGCTGCCCAGACCTGTGGCGTGTTTCCGTCGCCACGGCGTCGGCACAACGAGCAGAACGAGGCTTGTGAGCACAAGAGCAGGTTGCGCCCACAAGACTGCCGGTGTGGCTCCGGTCACTCCTAGCCTCCCCGAAACAGGTGCCGGCGGGCACGCACGAGGAGGACAACCATGACCAGAACCCACCGCTCCGCGACCGCATTCGTCCTGGCGCTCACGCTCGGCGGCGCGCTGACCGCCTGCGGAGGCGACAGTGACGCGCCCGAGGTGGCGGAGAACAAGATCGTCGCCGGCGAGCAGCCCGCCTACTACCCCGCGGACTACGACGCTCTGATCGAGGAGGCCAGGAAGGAGGGCGGCAAGCTCACCGTCTACTCCAACCTCGGCGACGAGAACATGGCCCCCGTCGTCCGCGACTTCAAGAAGAAGTACGACTGGATCAAGACCGTCTCGGTCAACGAGCTCGACAGCGACGAGCTGTTCCAGAAGGTCCTCTCGGAGAACGCGGCCGGCTCTTCCCCGGCGGACGTGCTGATCTCCAGCGCGGCGAGCGCCTGGGCGAACTTCTCCGCGCGCGAGAACACGGTCCTGGAGTACCAGTCCCCGGAGCTGTCCGAGCTCGGCGAATCCGCGGAACTGCTGCCCAGCGTCTACTCGATGTCGCAGGACCCGATGACGATCGCCTACAACACCGCCCTGATGGAGAAGCCCCCGACCGGCATCGCCGACCTGGCCGAGATCGTCAGTGCCGACGAGGGCAAGTTCAAGAACAAGGTCACGGTCCGCGACCCGGAGGGCTCGTTCGGCTTCACGGTCACCCGTGCGCTCACCGAGGGCAACCCCGAGGCATGGGACTCGCTGGAGAAGATCCTCCCGCTGACCCGTCCCGAGACCTCCTCCGGTACCCAGCTGGAGAAGATCGTCGCCGGTGAGTACACGGCCGGCTTCCTGATCAGCGCCTCGCCCGCGTACCCGGTCGTCGAGGACAGCGCCGGGCTGGTGAAGATCGTCTTCCCCGAGGACGGCACCGTGGTCCTGCCCCGCGGCATCGGAGTCGCCGCCGAGGCGCCGCACCCGGCGACCTCGAAGCTCTTCCTGGACTTCGCGCTCTCGGAGGAGGGTCAGCGCGCGGTCGCCGAGGGCGGCCTGGCGTCCTACCGGGAGGGCGTCGAGGGCGAGGGCCTGCACACCTACCAGGAGGTCGTCGACGAGGTCGGCGAGGACAAGATCATCCTCGTCGACTACGCGGCCGTCGCGAAGAACGACGCCGACGCCTGGCTCGACCGGTTCAACGGTCTCCTCAAGAAGTAGCCCCGGAAGGGACGATCGGAGCCAGAACAGATGTCAACCCTGACCCAGCCGACCCGCACACCGGCCGGCGAACATGAGAAAACGTTCAAGCCGCCGCGCTACCGCCGCCCCCTCGGCATCGGACGGGACCAGGTCGTCCAGTACGCAGTCCTCGCGTTCCTCGCCCTCCTGGTCCTGGCCCCGATCGTCCCGACCCTCTACCAGAGCGTGCGCAACCGCCCGCTCTACGAAGCAGGCGGCGCCTTCACCCTCAGCGGCTACACCAGGCTCTTCACCGACGCGGGCTTCGGCGACGTAGCGCTCAACACGCTGCTGTTCGCCGGGCTGACCACGCTGCTGAGCCTGGCCATCGCGATCCCGATGGCGGTCGTGGTGGTCCGCACGAAGCTGCCGGGCGGCCGGCTGATCGCCCTGGCGATGCAGTGGCCGTTCTTCATCTCCTCGCTGATCCTGGGCTTCGGCTGGATCATCATGTACGGCCCGGCCGGGTTCGTCAGCATCAAGGTCCAGCAGGTCCTCGGCAGCGTGCCGTGGAACCTCTACTCGATTCCCGGGATGGCGCTCACGGAGGCCGTGGCACTCGCCCCGATCGCCTACGTGTTCTGCGCGGGCGCACTGCGCCAGTCGGACGCCTCCCTGGAGTCGGCGGCCCAGGTCTGCGGCGCCGGACCGCTGCGGATCCTGCTGCAGGTGGTCGTCCCGATGCTCCGGCCGCCCATCGTCTACAGCGCCATCCTGGTGTTCTCCGTCTCCCTCGAAACCCTGAGCGTGCCGCTGCTGTACGGCCAGCCGGTGAACATCGACGTGTTCTCGACGTTCCTGTACCGCAACGGCCTGCAGTCGGTGGACCCCGACTACACGATGCTGGGCGCCGCCTCCACGATCATCCTCGTCGTCACCCTGAGCCTGGTGGCGGTGCAGGCCAAGCTGCTCAAGGATGCCGCCCGCTTCGTGTCCGTACGCGGGAAGGTGACCCGCCCCCGCAAGCTGGATCTCGGCTGGCTGAAGTGGGTGAGCATCGTCTGCATCTGGCTCTACGTCATCGCCGGCGCCCTCATCCCGATCACCGGCCTGGTCCTCCGCTCCTTCACGCTGGTGTTCACCCCGCTCCAGTCGCCGCTGAAGACGGTCACCACGCAGAACTACGAGATCGTCTTCGACTCCGACAACTACGTGCAGTCCCTCTGGAACAGCCTCATCGTCGCCGGAGTCGGCTCGGTGACGATCAGCGCCATCGCGGTGCTCGCGGTGATAGTCGCCCGCCGCTCCACCTTCCGCTTCGGCCGCGCCGTGGAGTACCTCGCGCTGATCCCGCAGTCGCTGCCCGGCATCATCATCGGTATCGGCTTCTTCTGGGCTTTCGCGCTCGCCCCGTTCGGCATCGGCTCGGTGCTGCAGGGCACCATCTACGCCGTCATCATCGCCTTCGGCATGCGCGCCCTGCCCAGTGCGTTCGGCTCGGTCGCGCCGGCGATCATGCAGATCGGCGGCGAACTGGACGACGCGGCCCGGGTCTCCGGCGCCGACTGGGTGATGACGTTCTTCCGCGTCCTGCGGGCCCTCATCACCCCGGCGTTCGCCGGGGCGCTGATCCTCACCTTCGTGATCATGCTCAAGGAATACTCCCCCGCGGTGTTCCTCAGCTCCGCGGACAACAACATCCTCGGAACCACCATGCTCAGCCTCTGGACCCAGGGCAGGGCCGGATCGGTCGCCGCTCTGGCGACCCTCCAGATCGCCATCACCGCGGTCTTCGTCGCTCTCGCGGGCCTGCTCATGAAGGGAAAGCACCATGCCTGAGGTGACCGTGAAGAACCTGGCCAAGACGTTCGGGGACAACTCCGTCCTGCGCGACGTCACCTTCACCATCAAGGACGGCGAGTTCTTCACCCTCCTGGGAGCCAGTGGCTGCGGCAAGTCCACGACGCTCAACTGCATAGCCGGACTCGAACAGCCCACCGAGGGCTCCATCACCGTCGGCGGAAGACCCTTCGTCGACGCCTCGGCCGGCGTGTTCCTGCCGCCAGAGGAACGCAACCTCGGCATGGTGTTCCAGTCCTACGCGCTGTGGCCGCACATGACCATCGCGAAGAACCTCGCGCTGCCCCTCAACATCCGCAAGGTCCCCAAGGACAAGCAGAAGACCCTGATCCACGACGCGCTCGACAAGGTCGGCCTCGCCGAGCTGAGCGGCCGCTACCCGCACCAGCTCTCCGGCGGCCAGCAGCAGCGGGTCGCGCTCGCCCGCGCCCTGGTCTACTCCCCGACGGTGCTGCTGCTCGACGAGCCGCTGTCCAACCTCGACGCCAAGCTCCGCGAGCAGGCCCGCGCGTGGCTCAAGCGCCTACAGGTGGAGCTGGGCATCACCACCGTCTACGTCACCCACGACCAGGACGAGGCCCTCGCCCTCAGCGACCGGATCGCGGTCATGGAGGGCGGCAACATGATCCAGATCGGCACGCCGCACGAGATCTACGAGCGGCCCGCCGCCCCCGCGGTGGCCGCCTTCGTCGGCCGCTGCAACTTCCTCACCGGCCGGGTGGTCGGGCAGGAGGGCAAGCGGTACCGGATCCTCCTCGACTGCAGCACCGACGTGGTGCAGGTCGACAGCGAAGAGCGCGTCGCGGGCGGCGAGTCCGTCACGGTGGCGATCCGTCCCGAGCGCCTGGAGGTCGTCCCGCAGTCCGGTACGGCATCCGGCACCAACCGTCTGACGACCCAGGTCCTCACCAGCTCCTACGTCGGCTCCCGCTACGAGTACGACGTCCGCCTCGGCGACCAGGTCGTCCAGGTCCTCAGCGGCCGCGGCGGCCTCTCCGGGGAGGTGTCCCTCGTCTTCGAGCCCGCCGACGCGCTCCTGTACGCGGACAAGGTCGAACTCCCCGAGGAACAGCGCGACTTGCTGACGATCGCTCCGTGAGGAAGGCGCCCCGACCCACGCTCGGGCCGGGGCGCCACCGGCGCCTTCACCGGACCCCAGGTGCTCCGTGGGCAGGGCGCGTACCGCGGCGACGGCGGCCGCCGCGGCCCCGGCCGCGATCAGGTTGTGGCCGGGGCCGTGACCGACGCCAGCGTCAGCGTCATCCGGCCGGCGCGCACGGGTGATCCTCCGTGTGCCCGCCGACTCGGCGAACCGGGCGAGTTAAGCGGGTGAAAGCTTGAGCCCGCGTACGCACCGCGGGGCAGGCATGAAGCTCCCGGCCGTATCCGGCCGAGTCAACGGACACTACCCGCTGGAGGCGAGTGATGAACCAAAGAGCCGACCAATCCGACCACAAGACCCATCAGGTCCCGGTCCTTATCGTCGGCGGTTCCCTCGTCGGCCTGTCGACCTCGCTGTTCCTGGGCCGACTGGGGGTACGGCACACCCTGGTGGAGCGCCACGCCGGCACCTCCATCCACCCCCGCGGCCGGGGCAACAACGTCCGCACCATGGAGGTGTTCCGGACAGCCGGCGTCGAGCCGATGATCCGTCAGGCCGCCGCCACGCTGGCCGACAACCACGGGATCCTGCAGACCCCCACCCTGGTCGGCGACGCGGGTGAGTGGCTCTTCCGGGAGATCGACGCGGGCGGCGGACTGGCCCGGATCAGCCCCAGCTCGTGGTGCCTGTGCAGCCAGAACGACCTGGAGCCGGTTCTGCTCGACTACGCCACACAGCTCGGCGGCGACCTGCGGTACGCCACCGAACTGATGTCGTTCGACAGCGATACCTCCGGCGTCACCGCGCTGGTCAAGAACCGCGAGACGGGCGAGCACACCACCATCCGCGCGGACTACCTCGTCGCCGCCGACGGCCCCCGCAGCCCCGTCCGGAAGCAGCTCGGCATCGCCCAGAGCGGTCCCGGCGATCTGTTCTCCAACGTCAGCATCACCTTCCGCTCCCGCCGCCTGGCCGATGTCGTGGGTGACCGCCGCTTCATCGTCTGCTATCTGACCAGCCCGGACGCCGACGGCGCGCTGCTGCCCGTGGACAACCGGGAGCACTGGGTGTTCCACGCGCCCTGGCATCCCGAACACGGGGAGACCCTGGAGGAGTTCACCGACGAGCGGTGCGTCGCACACATCCGCCGCGCGGTCGGGGTCGCCGACCTCGACGTGGAGATCACCGGCAGGGCTCCCTGGCACGCCGCCCAACGAGTCGCCCGCAGCTACCGGTCAGGACGCGTCTTCCTGGCCGGCGACTCGGCCCACGAGATGTCCCCCACCGGGGCCTTCGGCTCCAACACCGGCATCCAGGACGCGCACAACCTCGCGTGGAAGCTGGCCGCGGTGCTCGGCGGCTGGGCCGGGGAAGGGCTGCTGGACTCGTACGACGCCGAGCGCCGCCCGGTGGCGGAGGCGACCAGCGCCCGCGCCGCCGCTCGGTCGGTCGAGCACAGCCATCCGGGTTTCGCTCCCCCTCCGGCCGTGGGCGGCGGTGGCCCGCAGCGCGGCATCCTCAACGTGGCCCTCGGCTACCGCTATCCCCAGGGCGCCGTCGTCGGCGCCGACCCCGCGGCTCCGGTCGTCCCGGACCGCCTCGACCTGTCCGGTGAAACCGGCAGCAGGGCACCCCACCTGACGGTGCGGCACCAGGGTGAACGGATCTCCACTCTGGACCTCTACGAACGGTCATTCGTCCTGCTCAGCGACGCCGATGACCCGAGTGGCTGGCACAAGGCCGCCACCCGCCTCGCCGAAGCGACGTCCATCCCGCTGACTTCGTACCGGGTGGGCAACGGACCCGCTGCCGAGCTCACACCCGAGGACGATACGGACTGGTCGGCCGCCCACGGTACGACGCCTGAAGGGGCCGTACTCGTGCGACCCGACGGGTTCGTGGCCTGGCGATCGTCAGGGCAGGTCATGGATGCCGAGTCGGCACTGCGCAGCGTCCTGACCACGCTGCTGGCAACGGTCTGACCTCCGCCCTTCGGACGGCGGTGGTCGCAGCGACCTCGGCCGGGGTGAACTCGCCTGCCGGACAAGCCTGTTCAAGAGGGGAGCAGATGCGTTGAGGCTCTGCGGACCGCCGGGAATCCGGGCGGGTTCACCCAAGTGATCGCCTCGAGTGGCGACGGGAGAACAGCTGACTGACGATGAATCACGTCGGAGGCGGGTCATATCAGCTGACGAAGCATCAGCTGCCCGGCCGCCGACGGAAGGAACGTCAAATGCACTCTGCTCGCATGCTCCTGGCCACTGCGGCGGCTTCGACCGTCCTTGTTCTCGGCGCACCCGGTGCTTACGCGGCCGGGGACGAATGGGACCAGACGGACTCCTCCCACAGCAAGGAGTCCGAGAAGGAGTACAGCAAGGAGTCCGAGAAGGAGTCCGAGAAGGAGTACAGCAAGGAGTCCGAAGAGGGGTCCGAGAAGGAGTACAGCAAGGAGTCCGAAGAGGGGTCCGAGAAGGAGTACAGCAAGGACAGCAACCACGAGTCGCCGTGGGGTGGCATGCACACGGGTGGTGGTGCGCTGACCATGGTGAACGAGGACGACTGGGGCACCGCGAAGGACCCCAAGTACGACCCGGAGACCTACAAGGAGAAGGACAGCGAGGACTCCGGTAGCGCGAAGAAGGACGAGCACTCCTGGAGCGGCAAGCACGAGAAGCCCAGCGGCGGAATGCACACCGGGGGCGGCGGGTTGGCCTCGCCGGCCGTGAACGCGGGCGGGCTCGCCGTCCTGGCACTGGCCGGAACCGGGCTGTACGTGGCGCGCCGCAAGAAGAGCGCCGGAAGTGTGGCCTGACCCATGCCGGATGCGATAGCCGCAGTGGCCGCCACGCGCGTGCCGCGTGGCGGCCATGCCGGCTTTCCCCGTGCCCCGTCCGTCCGATTTGCTGCCGCGCCCTGGTGAGGTGGTGTCCGATGGCAGTTCGTCCTTCTTCCCCCGCCGACAACCTTGGCTGCAACGAACCGGCCCCGACCGTGCGGGGACCCCACACCAAGGTGATGATGGGCGCCGTAGCGCTCCTGGCGCTGACCGTGGGCCTGTTCGGCAGTAACGACTCGCCGTCCGAAGCCCCCCTCCCGCCGCGGGTCGCACACGCCTCCGCGCCGGCTCCGCCGGCCGGGCAGCCGGTGGGGAAGCATCTGCCGCGATCGAGGCCCGTGCGCCTGCTCATTCCGAAAATCTCGGTCGACGCCCCGTTCACGGATCTCGCCATCGGTCGCACGGGCCAGCTCAATCCTCCTCCCGCCGACGATGTCAACCTCGTCGGCTGGTACGCCAAGGGAGCGTCCCCCGGGGAGACGGGCACGTCGATCATCGCCGGGCATGTCGACACGGCAACATCGGCGGCCGTGTTCGCGAACCTCAGAAACCTGAAGAAGGGGGACGCCTTCCACGTCGAACGAGCTGACGGGCGCAGAGCGTCCTTCGTGGTCGACAGCGTGGAGACGTTCGACAAGGAGCACTTCCCCAGCCGACGTGTGTACGGCGACACGGCCCAGGCCCAGGCCCGGCTCATCACCTGTGCGGGTGACTACGACCGTACGGCCAAGGACTACACGGACAACCTGGTGGTCTTCGCCCACCTCGCCTGAGCCGGCCCCGCCTGCCGAGCCGGCGGGTCACCCCCACGGTGCATACGAGTCGCGCGCCTCCGGAGGCGGGCTCAGGATCGAGGCAAGCCGACGTCATCCCCATGTGGCCGACGCTCATCCGCCTCTGCCCACGAAGGAGATGCACGCAAGATGACCACCACGTCCGACCGAATTTCGGAACCGCCTACGCAACAGGCGTCGCAGCGTGTCTCGCAGTCCGTGTTCGACGGCTCCAGGCTCCGTGTCGTCCTGTTGGTGGACGTCTACGACGGAGCCCAGCAGCAGTTCCTTGAGGCGTACGAGGATCTGTGCAACCAGGTTGCTTCCGTGCCCGGGCATGTCAGCGACCAACTGTGCCAGTCCATCGAGAACCCCTCCCAATGGCTCATCACAAGTGAGTGGGAGAGCGCCCCGCCCTTCCTCACCTGGGTGAACAGCGAGGAGCACGTGCAGATGGTGAAGCCCCTGCACAGCTGTGTCCGGGACACCAGGTCGCTCCGCTTCCACATCGTCCGCGAGACCGGCGGCCCGGCGGTGGGAGCCGAGGCCGGGAAGCGCCGGCTCCAGACGTCGCCCAGGATCGGTGACGGCCTGATCCGGCATGCGCTCACCTTCACGGTCAAGCCGGGCAGTGAGAAGACCGTCGCGAAGATCCTCGCCGGCTACACCTCCCCCGAGCCACGGGTCGACGACACCACCCGGCTGTGCCGCACCTCGCTGTTCATGCACGGCAACCGGGTGGTTCGGGCCATTGAGGTGCGGGGCGACCTGCTCGCCGCGCTGCGCCACGTCGCCCGGCAGCCCGAGGTACGGGCCGTCGAGGAAGCCATCAACCCCTATCTGGAGCAGGACCGGGATCTCGATGATCCCGAGTCCGCCCGGGTCTTCTTCACCCGCGCCGCGCTGCCCGCCGTACACCATGTGACGGCAGGGCAGGAGAGTCCGGAGGTTGTGCGGCACGCGCTGTACTACCCGGCCCGGGAGGGGTGCGGTCTGCGGCTGGCCGAGTTGCTCGCCCGTCAGGACGAGGCGGCGGCGGACGATCCGCACGGACCGGTGCTGCGCAGCACGATCTTCCAGCGCGACGACGTCGTGGTGCGACTGGTCGACGTACGCGGCGGGATCGACACCGACCCCGGCCCGGTGCTCGGGCTCACGGATCGCGGCCCGGCGGCCGAGCTCACGGAACTCCTCGACGGCGGAGCCCTCGGAGCGGACGCTTCGGCGCTGAAGGACATCGCCCCCGCTCGCCTGCTCAAGGTCGCCCGCATGGAACTCGTCACCGACCGCCGCGCGCCCGACGCCTGAATCGCGGCGCCGGGCCGCCGTGCCGGCCACGCCTCATGCCTCATGTCGATGCAGCTCATGTTCGGAGGAACGTCGTGATCAAACGTCATCCCGCAATAGTGGATCTCAGCGAGGTCGAGCCCAACACCCGGCGCGGCGGCGATCTGCGCGCCATGCTCACCCCCGCCGCAGTCGGCTCCACCAGCGGTTTCATGGGCGTGGCCATCGTGCAGCCCGGCGACCGCATCGCGGAGCACTACCACCCGTACTCCGAGGAGTTCATCTACGTCATCTGCGGGCAGCTGGAGGTGGATCTGAACGGCGAGCCCCACGAACTGCGACCCGAGCAGGGGCTCCTGATCCCCGCCCATATGCGGCACCGCTTCCGCAACGTCGGCAGGGTGGAGGCCCGCATGGTCTTCCACCTCGGACCGCTGGCCCCGAGCCCGCCGCTCGGCCATGTGGACACCGAGGACGCCAACGGCGTGCCGATCGCGGTGGATGCGGCCCACGCGGGTACGGGCCGTGCGGCCGAGCCACCTCAGGTCCGCTCATGAGCAGGCGCGTGGCGGTCACCGGCATAGGCATCGTCGCCCCGGGCGGCATCGGTGTCCCGGCGTTCTGGGATCTCCTGGCCAGCGGTCGCACGGCGACACGCGGCATCACGTTCTTCGACCCGGCCGGGCTGCGTTCGAGGATCGCCGCCGAGTGCGACTTCGACCCGGCGGCCCACGGGCTGGACGCGGAGCAGATCGCCCGGTGCGACCGGTACATCCAGTTCGCCCTGGTCGCCGGCGAGGAGGCGATACGGGACTCCGGCCTCGACCTCGCCCTGGAGAACCCCTGGCGGGTCGGGGTCTCGCTGGGCACCGCGGTCGGCGGAACCACCCGGCTGGAACACGACTACGTCCTGGTCAGCAGCCACGGGCAACGCTGGGACGTGGATCACCGGGAAGCGGGCCCCCACCTCCAACGGGCGTTCGCGCCCAGCACCCTCGCCTCGACGGTGGCGGAGCGGTTCGAGGCCCGCGGGCCGGTGCAGACCGTCTCCACGGGCTGCACCTCGGGGCTCGACGCGGTCGGGTACGCCTTCCACACGATCGAGGAGGGCCGGGCCGACGTCTGCATAGCCGGGGCGTCGGACTCGCCGATCTCCCCGATCACCATGGCGTGCTTCGACGCGATCAAAGCCACCTCCCCCAACAACGACGATCCCGCCCACGCCTCCCGCCCCTTCGACGCGGACCGCAACGGGTTCGTCATGGGCGAGGGCGGCGCCGTACTCGTCCTGGAGGAGCTGGACCACGCCCTGGCCCGCGGCGCCCAGGTGTACTGCGAGATCAGCGGCTACGCCACCTTCGGCAACGCCTACCACATGACCGGTCTGACCACCGAGGGCCTGGAGATGGCCCGGGCCATCGAGGGCGCCCTCGACCAGGCCCGCCTCGACGCCACCGCGATCGACTACGTCAACGCGCACGGGTCGGGCACCCAGCAGAACGACCGGCACGAGACGGCCGCGGTCAAACGGGTTCTGGGCGCGCACGCCTATGACACGCCCATGAGCTCCATCAAATCCATGGTGGGCCATTCCCTCGGCGCGATCGGGGCGATCGAAGTCGCCGCCTGTGCGCTGGCCCTGACTCACCAGGTCGTCCCGCCCACCGCGAACTACGAGACCCCGGACCCCGAGTGCGACCTGGACTACGTCCCGCGCGTCGCTCGCGAGCGAAGACTGAGCAGCGTGCTCTCCGTGGGCAGTGGGTTCGGCGGCTTCCAGTCCGCGGTGATCCTGAACCTGCCGAGGGAGAAGACCGAATGAGCGAACCGCATCCTAGGCGCGCGGCCGTCACCGGAATCGGCGTGGTCGCGCCCAACGGAACCAGCACCGAGACCTTCTGGAAGTCCACCAGGGAGGGCATCAGCGTCCTGGACCGGGTCGCCCGCGAAGGATGCGAGCACCTGCCGCTGCGGGTGGCCGGCCAGATCCGGGACTTCGACCCGCCGTCGGCGATCGAAGAGCGCTACCTCGTCCAGACCGACAGGTTCACGCACTTCGCGATGGCCGCGGCCGACCTCGCCCTCGACGACGCCGGCCTCGACCGGCCCGCCACCGACGCCGCGCCGTTCTCCGTCGGCGTGGTCACCGCGGCCGGTTCCGGCGGCGGCGAGTTCGGGCAGCGTGAGCTGCAACAGCTGTGGTCCAAGGGCAGCCGCTTCGTGGGGCCGTACCAGTCCATCGCCTGGTTCTACGCCGCGAGCACTGGCCAGATCTCCATCCGCCGCGGCTTCAAGGGCCCCTGCGGGGTGATCGCCTCCGACGAGGCCGGCGGGCTGGACGCGCTGGCGCACGCGGCGCGGGCCGTGCGGCGCGGCACCGATGTGATGGTGGCCGGCGCGACCGAGGCGCCGCTGGCCCCCTATTCGGTGGTCTGCCAGCTCGGTTACGGGGAGTTGAGCACCGTCGAGGACCCGGAGCGGGCCTACCGCCCCTTCACCGCCGCGGCCTGCGGGTTCGTGCCGGCCGAGGGCGGCGCCATGCTCGTCGTGGAGGCCGAGGCGGCGGCCCGGGAACGGGGCGCGCCCGTACGGGCCGTCCTGGCGGGACACGCGGCGACGTTCACCGGTGCCTCCCGCTGGGAGCAGTCCCGGGAAGGGCTGGCCGAGGCGATCCGGGGCGCCCTGCGCGAGGCCGGCTGCGCCCCCGAGGAGATCGACGTGGTCTTCGCGGACGCCCTCGGCGTACCGGAGGCGGACCGCGCCGAGGCGCTGGCGATCGCCGACGCCCTCGGCACGCACGGCACACGCGTCCCCGTCACGGCGCCGAAGACCGCCATCGGCCGGGGCTACGGCGCGGCCCCCGTGCTGGACGCGGCGGCGGCGGTGCTCGCGATGGAGCACGGCGTGATCCCGCCCACCCCCAACGTCTTCGACATCTGCCACGACCTCGACCTCGTCACCACCCGCGCCCGTGCCGCCGAGCCGCGCACGGCGCTGGTCCTCAGCCGAGGACTCATGGGGTCGAACTCGGCGCTGGTGCTACGGCTCGGCGCCGGCGACGCCTCGTAGCGAGGCATCGCGAGCACACATCACGAAGCACCTGTCACGAAGCAAGGAGAGAAACCGCATGAGTGACCGAATCACCGTGGAAGAGCTGTCCGAACTCATGAAGAAGGCCGCCGGGGTCACCGTCGCCCCGGAGGAACTCAAGCAGCGGTGCGACTCCGGCTTCGACGCCCTCGGCATCGACTCGCTCGGTCTGCTCGGCATCGTGGGCGAGCTGGAGAACAGGTACGGCACGCCGATGCCGCCGGACGCGGAGAAGAGCAAGAGTCCCCGGCAGTTCCTCGAACTCACCAACAGCGCGCTTCTGGCGGGAGCCTGACATGGCCGGACACACGCAGAACGAGATCACCATCGCCGCGCCGGTCGACCTGGTCTGGGAGATGACCAACGACGTCGCGAACTGGCCCCGGCTGTTCAGCGAGTACGCCACCGCCGAGATCCTCTCCCAGGAGGGGAACAAGACCACGTTCCGGCTCACCATGCACCCCGACGAGAACGGCAAGGTGTGGAGCTGGGTCTCGGAACGGGAGACGGACCGCGACACGCTCACTGTGCGGGCCCGACGCGTCGAGACCGGGCCCTTCGCCCACATGAACATCGTGTGGCAGTACGGGAAGGTGCCCGAGGGCACGCGGATGGTGTGGACGCAGGACTTCGCGATGAAGCCGGACGCGCCGGTCGACGACGACTGGATGACGGACAACATCAACCGGAATTCCAAGGTCCAGATGGCCCTGATCCGGGACCGTATCGAGCAGGTCGCCGGGGAACGCCGCCCCGTGCCGACACTGTCCGACTGATCCGACGGAGGACAGGACGATGCACCAATCCCTGATCGTCGCCCGTATGGCCCCGGGGTCGGCCCAGGACATCGCCGAGGTGTTCGAGGAGTCGGACCGGGGAGAGCTGCCGCACCTCGTGGGGGTCGCCCGGCGCAGCCTCTTCCAGTTCGACGACGTGTATCTGCACCTCATCGAGTCCGAGCAGGACCCCGGCCCCGCCATCGCGAAGTTGGCCGGGCACCCCGAGTTCCGGGACATCAGTGAACGGCTGTCGGCGTACGTCACCGCGTACGACCCGGCGACCTGGCGTTCGCCGAAGGACGCGATGGCGCGGTGCTTCTACCGCTGGGAGCGGGACACCGCCTCCTGAACCGGCCGTTCGACCGCCGGTCGCCGGGCACGCGAGGGTTGCGTGCCCGGCGACCGGCGGTCTGCGGGATCTGTCCGGGACGTGGTCATCCGGGGACGGTGCAGTCGAACGCGTGCAGGTAGGGGTTGACCGGGCGGATGCCGTCGATGACCAGGCCCGCGTCCGTCAGCCGGGCGACCATGCTCTCGGTGGTGTGCTTGGCCCCTCCGACATTCAGGAGCAGCAGCAGGTCCATGGCCGTGCTGAACCGCATGGACGGTGTGTCGTCGACGAGGTTCTCGATGACCACGACCCGCGCTCCGGGACCGCCCGCCTCGATGACGTTGCGCAGGGTCCGGGCGGTACTGTCGTCGTCCCACTCCAGGATGTTCTTGATGATGTACACATCGGCCCGGACCGGGATGGCCTCGCGGCAGTCGCCGGGCACGATGCGCACCCGGTCCGCGAGCACGCCGCCCGCCCGCAGCCGTGGATCGGCGTTCTCCACCACGCGCGGCAGGTCGAGCAGGCTCCCGTGGAGCGAGGGGTACTTCTCCAGCAGGCTCGCCACCACATGTCCCTGACCGCCGCCGATGTCGGCGACCGACGAACTCCCCGACAGATCGAGGAACTCGGCGACATCCCGCGCGGACTGCACGCTGGACGTCGTCATGGCACGGTTGAAGACATCGGCCGACTCCGGGGCGTCCTCGTTGAGGTAGACGAAGAACTCCTTGCCGTACAGGTCCTCGACCACGTTGCGGCCCGAGCGCACCGCCTCGTCAAGCCTCGGCCACGCGCCCCAGGTCCACGGCTCGGTGCACCACAGGGAGATGGCGCGCAGGCTGTTCGGATCGTCCTCGCGCAGCAGCCGGGACATGTCGGTGTGCGTGAACGTCCCGTCCTGCTGCTCGGCGAAGACGCCGTAGCAGGACAGGGCACGCAACAGCCGCCGCAGCGGCTTCGGTTCGGTCTTCACCGCCGCCGCGAGATCCTCCACGGCCATCGGGCCGTCACCGAGGGCGTCGGCGACCCCCAGCCGGGCGGCCGCGCGGAGGGCGGCCGCACAGGCCGCCCCGAACACGAGCTCCCTGAGCCGCATGGACGGCGGCGGGGCGGTCTGAGCGGTCGTCATATGCCGTCTTCCTTCTTCGAGTTCATGAGCGACCACGGCCGGTCAGCACAGTCCCGCAGGCATGGACGCCTGGCAGGAGTTGCCTTCGAAGGTGTTGCCCTCGCCGGTGTCCGTGTTGACGAGGTCCGCCGGGGCGTTGCCCACCAGCACGTTGCCGGTGATCCGGTTCCGCTCGCTGGTGGTGCCCACGAGGCTCTTGAACAGGACGATGCCGCCCGACAACCGGGAGGCACCGACGTTGCCCATGATGAGGTTCCGCGTCACCAGGGTGTCCTCGGCACCGGTCAGCACGATGCCGGAGCCCTGCAACGCGTCCAGCCGTGCGGTCTTCGGGCAGGACTTGTTGTTGCGCGCGATGTGGTTGTCGCGCACGGTCAGGGCGCCGGCCCTCGGCTTGTTCTCGTCGCCGACGACGAAGACGCCCGCGCAGTTGCCGGTGAGGTGGTTGTTCGCGACGGTGAGGTTCCGCAGGCGCCGGACGGTGATGCCGATCCGGTTGCCTTCCAGGCGGTTGCGTTCGACCACCGCTCCTTCGGTGTTCGCGGCGCCTTCCTCGGCCTTGATCGTGTTCGCGAGGAACAGTCCGGCGTCGCCGTTGTCCCGGGCGGTGTTCTTCCGGAACACCCCGCGGACCGAACGCTCCTGGGCGATCCCCCACACCCCGTTCTTCACCGCGGTCACGTTCCGCACGGTCAGCCCGTCGGTCGCCTGGGCGAACACTCCGGTGCTCGCGAAGCCGGTCACTGTCAGGGAAGCGACGGTGACGCCCTCGACGTTGCGGTCCTTCGTCCCGACCACGCAGATGCCGTTGCCTTCCTCGGCACACCTGTTGGCGTCCTTCTTCGTGCCCGGTTCGATGACGGTGCTGGGGCCCATGCCGCGCAGGGTGATCCCGGACGTGCTCACATTGACGCTCTCGCGGTATGTGCCGGCGGTCAGGAGAACGGTGTCTCCCGGCTCGGCAGCGTCCACCACTTTCTGGATCGACTCCCCTGGAAAGACCACATGGATCATTGGGTCGGCACCCACGGGCGGGGCGGCCCCGAACGCCGCCCCGATGATCGCTGCGGTACATGCCAGGTAGGCAATATGAAATTTCACCATATTCAGCACTGTATGGTCCGAAAGGTCGCGAACAGGTCGGATGGACCATCCGGCGGCGTGTCGTGCGTGCGACCGCCATGCGGTGCAGCCGGCGGACCGAGTGAATCCTCCTTTCAACCTTTGGCGTGCGGCAGCGCTCTGAAGAGGGGTGACAGGAACAGAGCCCCTTGACAGGGCTTCTGAGAGGAGAACAGATGCCGGAGAACGGCCGGGGCTCCGAAGCACCAGGGCGCTCCCGGGCGCCCGAGAGCTTCGAGACTTTCGCCCGGGCGCGCCAGAGACGGCTGTACCGGACCGCGTACCTGCTGTGCGGGGACCCGGAGACGGCCCGGGACCTGACGCAGACCACGCTCGCCAAGCTGTTCCAGCACTGGCGGCGGGCGAGCGCCGCCGACCACATCGAGGCCTATGCCAGGACCGTGCTGACCCGCACCTATCTGGCCGAGCGGCGGCGTCGGCTGCGTGATCTGCTGGCGCACTCCCGCCCCGGCTCCCGGCCCGCGCCCGAGCACGCCGATCGGCGGGTGACCCTGCTGTCGGCACTGGCCGTGCTGCCGCCCAGGGCCCGGGCCATGGTCGTGCTGCGGTACTGGGAGGACCAGAGCGTCGAGTCCGTCGCCGAGCTTCTGAACTGCAGCGAATCCACGGTCAAGAGCCAGTGCTCACGCTCCCTGGCCAAGCTGCGCGCGCAACTGGGCGAGGCCCACATCTACACCACGGAGAGCTGAGGAGCCGCCATGGGAGACAACATGCCCGAGGACGACCAGCGGAACGCCCTGCTGGTCAGGGACGCGATGGAACGGACGGTGGCGGAACTGCCGCCGGTGCACGACCTGGTGCCCACCGCGGTCACCCAGGGCCGCCGCCGCAGGGCGCGTGCCCGTCTCGCTATCGCCGCCGGGATCGTCTGTGTGGCCGGGGCAGCAGTGGTCGGCGCCGTGGGGCTGCCGGCCGGGGGCGACGGTGGGACGACGGTCCGACCCGCCGCGAGCGGCACCCCCGAGCCGAGCGAGTCGCCCACCCCGGTGCAGGAGCCGGAGGCGTACCGCACGCCGGTGCACATCGAACCCACGAGCGATGAGGAAACGGCCATGGCCGACCTGCCGCCCGCCGAGCGGAAACAGCGGGAGGATTTCCAGCAGCGGGTGGCCGTCCTCCTCGACGAGCTGCTGCCGGACGCGGTCGGCCTGATCCGGCCGGTCGACCTCGAAGTGCGGCGCTACCAGGGCGAGACCGACGACGGCAAGGTGTTCCCCGTCATCTTCTCCGTACGGCCGTCCGGCGGCGGCTCCGGCCCGAAGCCCTGCCCCGACGAGCCGGGCGCCCTCAAGGGCGGCAGCTGTGAACGGACCACCCTGCCCGGCGGCATCGAGGCGATCTCGTACCGCATGCTCTCCGACTCACCGGAGACCACGGCCACCATGGTCTATTTCTCCTACGGGAACAGCGATGTCGCACTCACCGTCACCCCGGACACAAACGCCACGACCTCCGCCCCGGTCACCAGCGAGGAACTGCTGGCAGTCGTCGGCGACTCGCGCTTCCTCGACCTGGTGCGGTACGCCGACAAGAACCCGATGCAGGAGAGCCAGATCTCCATCGCCGGCGACTGACGGAAATCCCACGGAACAGCTCTCAAGTTACCCGTAGGTTTCTCGTGACTTGTTTCACGCTTCTTAGTAGAACCCGTTTCGATTGTGTAAGAGAAAGGGGATCTACATGGGCTCCAGATCTGTCATCACACTGGAAGGAAGAGGTCTTTCCCGCCGACGATTCATTGGTAGAACTGGTTCTATTATTGGCGCCGCAGCACTGGGTGCATTCGATCTGCCGAATGCTGCCGCGCTCGAACCCGGCGCGCAGGTCACCGCACTCGTGATCGGCACCGGGTACGGGGGGTCCGTCACCGCGCTGCGACTCGCGCAGGCCGGTGTGGATGTGCACATGGTGGAAATGGGTATGGCCTGGGACAGCCCGGGGACGGACGGCAAGGTGTTCGCCAACACCATCAGCCCGGACTACCGCTCCTTCTGGCTTCGCACCCGGACCAAGCAGCCGCTGAGCAACTTCCTCGGCTACCCGCTCGACAAGGACGTGCCGCGGTACACGGGCATCCTGGACGCCGAGGAC
Organism: Streptomyces cupreus; assembly: GCF_014257025.1. Classification (GTDB taxonomy): domain Bacteria; phylum Actinomycetota; class Actinomycetes; order Streptomycetales; family Streptomycetaceae; genus Streptomyces; species Streptomyces cupreus. The sequence continues at coordinate 32,926 of NZ_JACMSF010000035.1, read as the reverse complement.
ATGGGCGGCATCGTGGTGTACCAGGGGCGGGGAGTCGGGGGCGGATCGCTCGTCAACGGCGGGATGGCGGTGACACCGCAGCGGTCCCGTTTCCCCGCCGTCCTCCCGTCCGTCGACGTCGACGAGATGTACGACGTCTACTACCCGCGCGCCAACAGCACGCTCGGCGCCACCACCATCGACCCCGTCTGGTTCGAGTCGGCGGAGTGCTACCAGTACGCCCGCGTCGGCCGCAAACACGCGGGACGGTCGGGCTTCCGCTTCATGTTCGTCCCCAGCGTCTACGACTGGGACTACATGAAGCAGGAGGCCACGGGAGCCGTGCCCAGGTCGGCCCTGGCCGGCGAGATCCTCTACGGCAACAACCACGGCAAGAAGACCCTGCCGAAGACGTATCTCGCGCAGGCCCGCGCGACCGGCCGGGTCGGCATCTCACCGCTGCACAGGGTCACCTCGGTGACGCCCGCGACCGGCGGCTACTCCGTGACCGTCGAGCAGCTCGACACGAGCGGAGCCGTCAGGGCCACCAAGTCCGTACGCGCGCAAAGGGTGTTCTTCGCCGCGGGCAGCGTCGGCACCAGCAAGCTGCTGGTCCGGCTGAAGGCCACGGGCGCGCTGCCCGGCCTCAACAGCGAGGTCGGCAACGGCTGGGGCGAGAACGGCAACGTCATGTGCGGCCGGGCCAACCATCTGTGGGATCCGACCGGAGCCCTCCAGTCGTCGATCCCTACGGCGGGCATCGACAACTGGACCGCGGGCGGTGCGTTCGCCGAGGTGGCGCCGCTTCCGACGGGCATCGAGACCTGGGCGTCGTTCTATCTGTCGATCACCGACAACCCCCACCGCGGCCGGTTCACCTGGAACGCGTCGACCGGGAAGGTGGAACTGGACTGGCAGACCGCGTGGAAGCAGCCGTCGATCACCATGGCCAAGTCGATCTTCGAAAGGATCAACGCCACCGAGGGGACCATCTACCGCACGGACCTCTTCGGCGCCTACAAGATCTGGGGCGACCATCTCACGTACCACCCGCTCGGTGGCGCGGTCCTCAACAAGGCCACTGACAACTACGGCCGTCTGCACGGCCATTCGGGCCTCTATGTGATGGACGGTGCGCTGATCCCCGGCAACGTCTCCGTCAATCCCTTCGTGACCATCACCGCGCTCGCCGAGCGCAACATCGAGAAGATCATCGCTGAGGACTTCTGAAGCCGAGGACTTCTGAAACGGAGGGGTGTGGGCCACCGCCCACACCCCGATCGGCCCCGCTGTGTCACCAGGTGGGGCCCAGGCGGAGCAGCTGGTCCCGGACCTTTGTGACGTGTGGGTTCTCCGGAGTGCCCGGGCGTTGGACCAGATAGCCCGTGTTGATGGGTGGGTCCTCGGGGATGTGGAGGGGGACCAAGGTGCCTGTGGCCAGTTCCTGTTCGCACAGGTAGCGGGGCAGGACCGAGAAGCCCGCGCCGGCGGTCACCGCCGTCAGGACGCCTCGTAGGTCGGGCATCGTGACCGCCGCCCGGCAGTTCAGGCGTTGGTCGAAGACATGGCGCCAGTAGCGGCGGAGGATGGGGAGGTCCTCGGCGTAGGCGATCAGGGGGACCGTGTGGAGGATGCCTGGGCCCTCCGTGGTCACTCGGTCGCCGATCCGGGCCGCCCAGGACGGTGCCGCCACCAGGACGAACTCCTCGTCCACCAGTGGCGTCGCGGTCAGGGTTCGGCCTCTGGGGCGGGTGGTCGAGATGACCAAGTCGTGGCGGCCCGCCCGGAGTTCGTCGAGGAGGGGGTCCGTCAGGCCCGGGGTGACCCTCAGGCGTACGCCCTCCGCGACCAGGGGGGCCAGTGCGGGCAGGACGCGGAGGCAGAGGACTTCCGCGGGGCCCGCCAGATGGACCGGGGCCGGAGGGCCCGCCTCCGCCGGGTCGTGGCCGGTGGCCGCGAGCAGGGCGTCCAGCGGGGCCGCGATCCTGGCGGCCAGGTCATGGGCGTACGGCGTGGGCGTGACGCCCCTCGGCAGGCGGGCGAAGAGTTCGCGGCCCGACTGCCGCTCCAGGGCCTTCACCTGGGTCGTCACCGTGGGCTGGGAGATGCCCAGCATCTGCGCGGCCGCGGTGAAGGAGCCGGAGCGGTAGACGGCGAGGAACGTCCGGATCAGGTTGAGATCCTGGGCTCCCGGGCCTGTGCCATTGGGTTCCTTATGGCTCACACCCAGGAGCCTAATCCGGTCGTATGGGCCGTTCAGCCCAGCTTCTTCAGCAGCTCGGCCGCGAGCGGGGCCGAGGAGGCCGGGTTCTGGCCGGTGACCAGGTTGCGGTCGACGATCACGTGCGGCGCCCACGGCTCGGCCGCCTGGACGTTCACGCCCGCCTCGACGAGCCGCGTCTCCAGCAGCCACTTCGCCTTGTCCCCGAGACCGGCCTGGAGCTCCTCGGCGTCGGTGAAGGCGGCGATCCGGTAGCCGGCGAAGGCGTTGGCGCCGTCCTCGCGGGTGGCGGCGAGCAGCGCGGCCGGGCCGTGGCAGACCACGCCGAGCGGCTTGCCGGAGTCGAGGGCGTCGACGAGGAGCCGGCCGGAGGTGGCGTCGGCCGACAGGTCCTCCATGGGGCCGTGGCCGCCGGGGTAGAAGACGGCGGCGTAGTCGTCGAGGTCGACGTCCGCCAGGCTGATGGGGTTCTTCAGCTCGGTCATCGCGTCGAGCGCCCGCGCGATCTCGTCCGCGCCCTCCTGGCCGCCGTTGAACTCCGGGGCGAGGCTGCCCGGGTCGACGGTGGGCACGACTCCACCGGGCGTGGCGACGACGATCTCGTGGCCCTCGGCCTTGAACCGCCGGTAGGGGGCGACGGCTTCCTCGGCCCAGAAGCCGGTGGGGTGGCGGGTGCCGTCGGCGAGCGTCCAGTAGTCGACGCCGGTCAGTACGAAGAGGATCTTCGACATGGTGTGAGCTCCAGGGGGTTCGGTGGTGTCTCGAAGGTAGGCCCGTCGACCCATAGATTTCCAATGAGGATTCCTATCCCTGGCATTGGAATTCCAATGGCACTCCGGGAATACGCCGGTCCCCTCACCCGTGCGGCCCCGCCTGCACCAGACCCGTCTGATACGCGATGACGACCAGCTGGGCCCGGTCACGGGCGTTCAGCTTGGTCATCGCCCGGTGGATGTGCGTCCGTACCGTCAGCGGGCTCACCGTGAGCAGCTCCGCGATCTCTCCGTTGGACTTGCCCTCCGCCGCCAGCGCCATCACCTCCCGCTCGCGGCCCGTGAGTTCGGCCAGCCGCTCCGGGGGCGCGAGCTGGGTGCCCGGCGCCGGGGAGGTGAGGAAACGGGTGATCAGGGTGCGGGTGGCGCCCGGGGAGAGAAGGGCGTCACCGGAGGCCACCGTGCGGATGCCGGCCAGCAGGGCGTCCGCGGTGACGTCCTTGCCGAGGAAGCCGCTCGCCCCGGCCCGCAGCGCCTGGGCGACGTAGTCCTCGGTCTCGAAGGTGGTGAGGATCAGCACCTTCGTCGCGGCGAGGCCGGGGTCGGCGCAGCTCGCGGAGGTGCCGGACACGGCGCGGGCGGGGCTCTCGCCGTGGACGTATGCCTCCCTCATCCGCGAGACGAGGAAGACCTCGTAGTCCATCGCGAGTCCGAAGACGATGCCCACCAGGAAGATCGGCATCAGGCTCATGATCGGGCCGGTGGTCTCCACGCCCAGGAGTTCGGAGCCGTGGCCCTGCTGGAAGACCACGACCACCGCGCCGAGGGAGGCGAGCACCGAGAGCAGGAAGCCGAGGGCCGCCTTCAGGGGGACGAGGAGGGACCGGAAGACCACGAGCAGCAGGATGACGGCGAGCCCGACCACGACGATCAGATACGGCACCAGCGCGGACTGCACCTTGTCGGAGATGTCGATGTTCAGCGCGGTCGTGCCGGTGACCTCGAAGGTCGCCCCGGTCTCGGACTCCACGGCGGGGCGCTCGCCGCGGATGGTCGTCACCAGGTCCTTGGTCTTCTCGTCGGTCGGCGCGGTGGACGGTACGACGGAGAAGACGGCGGTGTCTCCGGCCTCGTTGAAGCGGGCGGGGGACACGGAGACCACGCCCTCGGTGCCGCCGATCTCCTCGGAGACGGAGGCCGCGGCGGCCTTCGGATCCTCGGCGCCCTTGGCGTCGACGACGAGGGTCAGCGGCCCGTTGAAGCCGGGCCCGAAGCCCTCGGCGAGCGCGTCATAGGCCCGGCGCTCGGTGGTGGACGTCGACTTGGCCTCGTCGCCGGGCATGCCGAGCTGGAGGTCGGTCATGGGTATCGCGAGGCCGCCGAGGCCCACGACGCCGAGCAGCAGCACGGGCAGCGGGCGGCGCAGCACGAACCGGGCCCAGCGGGTGCCGCCGTTGTCCTTGGCGGCTTCCTCGACACGGCCGCGGCGGCGGGCCTTGCGGGCGAGCACGGCGCCCGGCCAGAAGCCGAGGAAGGCCGGGACCAGCGTCAGCGCGATCAGTACGGCGACGACGACCGCGCCCGCCGCGGCCAGACCCATCTTGGTGAGCATCGGGATGCCGACCACGGACAGTCCGGCGAGGGCGATGACGACGGTGAGGCCCGCGAAGACGACCGCGGATCCTGCGGTGCCGGTGGCGAGGGCGACGGCCTCCTGGGGCGCCCGGCCCTTGGCGCGCTCCTCGCGATAGCGGGAGACAACGAACAGGGCGTAGTCGATGCCGACGGCCAGGCCCAGCATCATCGCCAGCGTGCCGGTGGTGGTGGACAGGCCGAGGGCGCTGAACAGGGCCAGGATCGCGGCCATGCTCACGCCGACGCCGATGATGGCGGTCAGCAGCGGAAGTCCGGCGGCGGCCGGCGAACCGAAGGTCACCAGCAGCACGACCGCGGCGATGGCGATGCCGATCATCTCGGCGGCGCCCCCGGGGCCACCCGTGTCCTCCATGGCGTCGCCGCCGGCCTCGACGGTGAGCCCGGAGTCCTGGGCGTGTTCGAGCGCCTCCTCCAGGTGCGTCCTGCTCGCGTCGGTGAGGTCGGAGCGGCCGACCTTGTAGGTGACGGTCGAGTACGCCGTGGAGCCGTCCTCGCTGACGGCGCCGGCCCGGAAGGGATCCACGGCGCTCGCGACCTGGGAGCCGTCACCGAGTTCGGCGACCGCCGCCTCGACGGCCTCCTTGTTCTCGGTGGCGGTGACCTTCTCGCCGCCCGGCGCGACGAAGACGACCCGGGCGGTCGCGCCGTCGGCCGTGGTGCCGGGGAAGCGCTCCTCCAGCAGGTCGAACGCCTTCTGCGATTCGATCCCCGGCATGGAGAACTCCTCGTCGGCGGCGCCCGGGGCCTTCATGGCGCCGAGTCCGACGGCGGCCAGCACGGCCGCCCACACCAGGGCGACGTACCAGCGCCGCCGGAAGGCCAGGCGGCCCCATCGATAAAGGAAAGTAGCCACGAGGGGAGGTCTCCACATCTGGACGTCGAAGGTGCGTCCAGGCTCTCGGGGAGAGGGGTGCCGTGTCGTCGTGCGGCTGCCGACAATGCGCCGTACTGAAAACGCAGTACGCCCCGGTTCGCGGGCCCCTCCCGGGGACTGGATTCACAGGCGGCGAAATACTCGTGCCGCCCTCGCGTCGACCTCCAAGTACCTTAAGTTTCCTCGTGGTTGGGCACGACAGCCCTTCGAACGCAGGAGGCGGCCATGAGCACGAAGACAGGACCCCAGCGATACCCGGGCGCGAGTCGGGCCAACTGGTACCAGGACGACTTCGGCGGCGACGCCATGCAGGTCAACGTCGTCGTCCTGCACACCACCGAGGGCCGCTCGCTGCCCGGCTACGGCGGCGGGACCTCCGCGCCGAACCTGACGGCGGTGCCGGATCTCGGGGCGAAGAAGCTGAAGTGGTACCAGCACTTCGACGTGGAGACCTCCTCCCGGGCGCTGGTCAACCTGGGCGGCGGCGTCGAGACCAACACCCTGAACGTCTGCCAGGTCGAACTGGTCGGCACCTGTGACCCCAAGACCCACACCAAGTGGAAGAATTCCGGCGACGCGCACGTCTACTGGCCCGAGGCGCCGGAGTGGGCGCTGCTCGGGGTCGCGCGGTTCCTGGCGTGGATGCACGAGGAGCACGGGGTGCCGCTGTCCGGTCCGCGGGCGTGGCCGGCGTATCCGTCGTCGTACGCCAACGGCGGCGGTCAGCGGATGTCCGGGGCGAAGTGGGAGGGGTTCAAGGGCGTGTGCGGGCACATGCACGTGCCGGAGAACTGCGTCCACCCGGACACTCCAATCCTGTGCGGCGATCTGACGTGGCGACGGGCCGGTGATCTCCAAGTCGGCGACGAGATCGTGTCGTTCGACGAGGAGACCGTAAAGATCGGCAACGCCAACGGTGGGCGGCGATACCGGCGGGGCACCGTCACCCGCAACGAGCCGGGCACGAAGGACTCGTATCGCATCACGACTACCGAAGGCGAGGTCGTGGCTTCGGCCGATCATCCGTGGCTGGTGCGTTTCCCCCACGCGAATCGCGGCCCCCGAATCGCCTGGGTGGCCAGCAAAGATCTCGACCCGCTCAAGCACCGCATCGTCAGCATCGGCCGCCCATGGGTACCCGAGGACACCCGCGTCGCCGGGTGGATGGCGGGCGTCCTCGATGCCGACGGACATGCCTTTGCGGGGGGCCGACACGGCGCCCGGGAGGAGGCCGGCAGGGTGACCGCGGCGGCGACGGCCGCCACGAGCACCTCCGTCGCCAACAACCCGAAGGACTTCACGCCGCGCCCCGAGCGACTGCTTCCGGTTGCCGCTCGCATGTGGGAGGGAGCCGCCGTCGGCGAAACGACGGGCGATACGGCAGTGCTGCAGGTCGAGCACATCGGCCTGCAGCCGATCGCTTCACTGTCCACCGACACGCACACGTACGTAGCTGATGGTCTGCTCTGCCACAACACGCACGGCGACCCGGGCGCGATCGACTTCGCCCGGCTGCTGAAGCACGCGAAGTCCGACCTGGACCTCGGGGACGACGGGGACGAGCCGGAGGAGACCAAGCCCGAGCAGACCAAGCCGAAGGTTCCGGCCTTCCCCGGCCGCAAGTACTTCCGCGCCGGCGCCTCCAACGAACACGTCCTGCGGCTCGGCAAGCAGTTGGTCAAGCGGGGTTTCGGCGACCACTACAAGGTCGGCCCGAGCAAGACCTGGGGTGAGGCGGACCGGCTGAACGTGCGGGACTTCCAGAAATCGCGGCCGGAGCTGCGGGGCGACGCCGACGGGCATCCGGGGCCCCTCACGTGGCGTCTGCTGTTCTCGTGAGAACTTAAATTACTGAACCGTAACCTACCGGCCGGTATCAACCAGAGGGTTACCGGCGGTACGGTCTGGCGAGCCCCTCACCGGCGGCCCCCGCACGCGCTCCGGACGACGCGCGTGCGGCGGGCCGCCGTATCACCGCACCTTCCTGCCAGCCGCTTCAACAGGAGGTTCGCCATGCCCGCACGCAGACGGCTCGTGGCCGGGGGCGTCCTCGCCGCCGCATGTCTCGGCGCCCAGACTCTCGCCGGCGCCCCCGCCACGGCGGCCGACGAGGTCGTGTCCCGAGGCGTCACCATCCCGGCGTTCTACAACCCGCCCACCACCCTGCCCGCCGCGGACGGCGCCCTCGTCCGCACCGAGCCGCTCAAGCTGGCCCTGAGCCTGCCGAGTCTGAACGGCCCGCTGCCGGGCAGGGCGACCCGGCTGATGTACAAGTCCACCGACTCGGGCGGCCGCCCGGTCGCCGTGACCGGCGCCTACATCGAACCCACCGCCGCCTGGAAGGGCGAGGGCCCACGCCCCCTGGTGGCGCTCGCCCCCGGCACGATGGGCCAGGGCGACCAGTGCTCCGCGTCCATGGGCCTGGAGCATCCCCTCCAGCTCAACGGCGAGACGGTCTCCGTCGGCTACGAGGACCTGGCGATCTACCGCCTCCTCGCCACCGGCGCGGCCGTCGTCGTCACCGACTACGCAGGGCTCGGCGCGACCGACCGGCTGCACACCTACGTCAACCGCGTCGACGAGGCCCACGCCCTGCTCGACGCCGCCCGCGCCGCGCGCGCGGTGGACGGGGCCTCGGTGACCGCCGGGTCCCGGGTGGGCCTCTTCGGGTACAGCCAGGGCGGCGGAGCGAGCGCGGCCGCAGCCGAACTCCAGCCCTCCTACGCCCCCGACGTCAACCTCGCCGGAACGTACTCCGGTGCCCCGCCCGCCGACCTGACCGAGGTCACCCGGGCGATCGACGGCAGCGAACTGGCCGGCGCGATCGGCTGGTCCCTCAACGGCTTCCTCCAGTCCGACCCGACCCTCAAGCCGATCGCGGACGCCCACCTGAACACGGCGGGCAAGGCGGCGCTGGCCGACCTGTCGACGATGTGCGTGGGCGACGCGCTGTTCAAGTACGGCCGGGCCAAGAGCACGGCGTGGACGACGGACGGCCGCTCGGTCAGTGACATCATCGCCGCCACCCCGGCCCTTACGTCCTTCCTGAACACCCAGCGCATCGGCACCCTCAAGCCGACGACCCCGGTCCGCGTGGTGACCGGCGTCAGCGACGACCTGGTCCCCCACGCCCAGGCCCGCCGGCTGGCGACGGACTGGTGCGCGAAGGGCGTCAACGTGACCTACGACGCCGAGATCATCCCGAACACGGGCAGCCCGCTCCTCAACCACGTCACGCCGCTGCTCACCGACCAGGGCGACGCGGTCGACTGGCTCACGGACCGCCTCAAGGGCAGGTCGGCCCACTCGAACTGCTGGAGCATGCCGCTTCAGCCGTGACCGGGTTCAGTCCAGGCGGTCGGCGAGACCGGCCGCCTGGAACGCGGCCACCACGTCCTCGCGCCCTTCCGTGAAGTGGGCCCAGCTGTCGCAGTGGACCGGCACGACGCGGCGGGCATCGAGGATCCGCGCGGCCTCGGCGGCCTGAGCGCTGTCGAGGACGAGCGGGGCACCGTCGAAGAGGACCGGGAAGCGGGGGGCACCGGCGAACAGGATCGCCGTGTCGACCGGGCCGAACCGGTCCGCTGTCTCCTTCACCGCGTCCAGGGACGCGTTGTCTCCGCTGACGTAGACCGAGGGCAGGCCCTCGCCGGTCAGGACGAAGCCCACGACCTCGCCGGTGATCGGCTCCACCGCCTCCCGGGGTCCCGGGCCGTGGATCGCCGGTACGGCCGTCACCGTCACCGTGCCGCCACCGGGCCGGTCCAGCTGCACCGTCTCCCAGTCCGCCATGCCCTTGGCGTTGCCGCCGAGCCGGCTGCCGCCGCTGGGCGTGGTCAGGGTGAGCGGGACGTCGGCCAGCAGGGCGCGGCCCGCGTGGTCGAGGTTGTCCGCGTGCTCGTCGTGGGAGAGCAGGACCACGTCGATGCGGCCCAGATCCGTGGGGGCGACCGGTGACGGGGCCAGCTTGCGCAGCGTCGGGCGGCCCGGTCCTCCGTACTCGCCGGGGGCGTCGAAGGTCGGGTCGGTCAGGAAGTTCAGGCCGCCGTACTCGAAGAAGGCGGTCGGGCCGCCGAGGACGCGAACGGGCAGGTCTTTGGACATGGATCAAGGCTCCTCACGGATAAGAGATAGGCCATCCGTGAGAGACCGTAGACCTTTCTCACGGATGGGCGCAAGACGTACCATGAGGCTCATGAGAGAGACCGTTGCCGTCGACGGCAGTGCGCTGCCGCCCGCCCCCGGCGCGGAGCAGTACCCGGCGCTCGACTTCGCCAACAGCGCCATCGCCCTGCCCGGCGGGCACTACATCGACTTCCTCGGCACCCCCGAGGGCGCCGGGCAGTGGCTGGAGGAGCACGGTCTCGCGCCCGCCGACGCGGGCATCCGGGAGATGTGCGCCGCGCAGTTGCGGTCCCTGCGCGAGCAGATCCGGGCACTGCTCGCCGCCCGTCTCGACGGGGCGCCCGCGCCCACCGGGGCTCTGGCCGCCGTCAATGACGCGCTCACCCGGGCGCCGGCCGCGCCCCTGCTGCGCTGGGACGCCACCCGTGGGCTGTACCGGGCCGTCGCCCACCCCACCGACCAGATCCTCGACCACGCCCTGGCGGCCCTCGCCGCCGACGCCGCCGACCTGCTCACCGGGGCCGACGCGGAGCGCCTGACAGCCTGCGGCTCACCGCCCTGCACCCGCTATCTGCTGCGGCACGGCCGTCGGCACTGGTGCTCCACCCGCTGCGGCGACCGCGCCCGAGCGGCCCGTGCCTACGCCCGGCGCACGGCGGCCGAGACGGACTGACGGCGACGGAATCCGGCCCTCCCCAAGGGGCGTGCATTCGGCCGTTTCGGGGATAATTGGTGCATGAGTGCGACAACGCTTGAACTAGCGGCCACGTCGAGTGACGTACTCAACGTGATCGCCGCCTTTGCCGGCGGCCTCTTCATCGCCGGTGCACTGGTGTGGGCCGTGCAGTACGGCATGCGGGTCATGGACCGGGAGCTTCCGCATCCTCGCCCCGAGGAGCAGCCGAAGCTGCCCGAGGGCGGGCCGGTCCGCGAGATGAGAGAGATGCGGGAGCCGGACGAAGTGCCGCTGTCGGAGGGCGGCGAGCGGCTCATGCCGTACGACCTCCGGCACGCGGGCAGCAAGCGAGGCAAGGACCAGAAGCGCAAGCGCTGGCTCCCGGGGTCCAGCGGGTCCTTCGGCAGCGGTGGCCTGGGCCACGTCTGAGCCACGACCAGGGGCTGCCCCGCCGATCAGGGGCAGCCCCCACTCCGGGGAAGCCGGATCAGCGCCCCGCCGACGCGGCGGGGCGCTTCGAGGCGTCCGCCTTGGCGGGAGCCGTGGCGAGGGCCCAGATCACGAAGAAGTCGATCGCGACCATGAGGACCGACCACACCGGCGAGTACGGCATGAACAGGAAGTGGGCGACCATGTTCAAGGAGGCCAGGAAGATACCGGTCATCCGGGCCCACCACATGCCCTTGAGGATGCCCCAGCCCACCACCGCGGCCAGCGCGCCCAGGCACAGCAGGATCACGCCCCAGCCGGTGAGGCTGATCTCGTAGACGTACTCGGTGACCCTGTCGTACACATCGTCCGAGGCGAGCGCGGAGATGCCCTGGAGCATCGCCACGATGCCGTTGACCAGCATCAGGATTCCGGCGAAGACCAGTCCGCCGGTCTGCCAGGCGGTCTGCCAGGCGGTGTCGGCCGGGGGACCTTGCCGGCCGGCGGTGCCGGGTGCCGGTCCGGCCGGGCGGTTGCTCTCCTCCCAGACCGGGGGCTTCTGCCCCTCCTCGGCGGTCGGCGGCTTCGCGTGCGGCTGCTGAGTCATGGAACCGTCCCGTTCCGTCCGGGGCGGACGGCACCCTGCGCGCCGACCCGCCGATGACGTCGATACGTCCACGATCTGCGGCTGTGCGGGCGCGCGCAGGGCGAGCCGATCCGAACGGGTGACCACCCGAACGGCCGAGCCCCTCTGGGCGGCGCCCCGCGCCCCCGCCTCCAATGGACAGGTCAGCGCAACCGACGGCGACGGGGTTGGACCATGACCGAGGCACCCTCGGCCTTCACCGAGCAGGACCACGCGGACCGTATGGACCGGGCCACCCGGGACACCATCGCCGCCGGGCTCTCGGGGCTGCTGGTCACCCCGGGCCCCGATCTGACCTGGCTGTGCGGCTACCGCCCGACCGCGATCACCGAACGGCTGACCCTCCTCGTCCTCACCCCCGAGTCCGAACCCCGGCTGCTGGTCCCGGCACTGGAACGCCCCGACGCCGAGGCCTGCCCCGGCGCGGGCGCGCTGCGTCTTTCGGACTGGCGGGACGGACAGGACCCGTACGCGGCGGCGGCCGGACTGCTGCGCCCGCAGGGCCGCTACGGCATCTCGGACTCGACCTGGGCCCTGCATCTGCTGGGCCTCCAGGAAGCCCTGCCGCTCACCACCTACCGCGCCCTGACCACCGTGCTGCCGATGCTCCGCGCGGTGAAGGACGAACACGAGGTGGCCCGCATGGCGGCGGCGGGCGCCGCGGCGGACGCGGCCTACGAGGAGATCCTCTCCGTACGCTTCACCGGCCGCCGTGAGCGGGACGTGGCCGCCGACCTGGCCCGCCTCCTGCGCGCACACGGCCACTCCCAGGTCGACTTCACGGTGGTCGGCTCGGGCCCGAACGGCGCCGACCCGCACCACGAGGCGGGCGACCGGGTCATCCGGCGCGGCGACATGGTCGTCCTCGACTTCGGCGGCCTCCTCGGCGGCTACGGCTCCGACACCACCCGCACGGTCCACGTCGGCCCGGCGACGGACGAGGAACGCCGGGTCCACGACATCGTGCGCACGGCCCAGCAGGCGGCCTTCGAGGCGGTGCGCCCCGGAGTGGCCTGCCAGGACATCGACCGGACGGCCCGGACGGTGATCGAGGTCGCGGGGTACGGCGAGTACTTCGTGCACCGCACCGGCCACGGCATCGGCGTCACGACGCACGAGCCGCCGTACCTGGTCGAGGGGGAGCAACTGCCGCTGGTGCCGGGGATGTGCTTCTCGATCGAGCCGGGGATCTATCTGCCAGGCCGGTTCGGGGTGCGCATCGAGGACATCGTGACGTGCACGGAGGACGGGGGGCGGCGGCTGAACAACACCTCGCGGGAGATGGCGTTCGTGGAGTGAGAGCGCCCGCGCTCAGGCGCCCTCGATGGTCACGGCGATCTGGTCGCTCACGGCCGCGACGCCGTTCAGCGTGGCCGTCGCCTGGAGCAGGCCCGGGCCCGGGGTGAGGGGGAGCGCCGGGACGCAGGACCAGCGGCCCTCGGCGGTGGCGGTCGTGGAGCAGACCTCGTTCTCCAGGGCGTCCCTGACGCTGACCTGCGCGCCGGGGTAGGCGGTGCCGGAGGCCTCGGGGCGCGCGGTCAGCGGTACGCCCGACTGCGGCCGCAGCAGCGTCGGTGCGGGCAGGCCGACGGTGACCGTACAGGCGCCCCGCTCCTTCGGTACGCCCTTCGCGTCCGTCAGCACCATCGTGCAGCCGGTGAGCCGGGTGCCGGGGACCGCCTTCGCGGGCACGGACAGCACGAACGGGAAGCCACGGCCCCGCCACGACTCGTCCGCCGAGGGCCCGGTGAAGGTGTACGTGCCACTGCGCCCGCCGGAGGCGACGGCACCGCGGTAGCCGCGGGCGTCGAGGGGCGTGCCGGTGACGACGGCCGGGGCGGGTGCCGTCAGCGTCAGCGCCGATCCGGCGCCGAGGCCGGGCCCGGTGTACCCGGCGACCTCGACGATGCCTTCCCGACCGGGCTCGATGGTGGCGGCGCCCCACAGCTCGCGCCCGCCCTCCGCCACGGCCTGCCCCGGCGCCCCCGACAGCACGGCACCGGCGAGGGCGAGCCCGGACACGATCTTGCTGAACCTGTTCATGGTCGGCAGAGCTCCTCGAACGGAGGGCGACACAACTGCCTGCGATTCTTCCGGCCGCCACCGCCGCTGACGCGTACGGCTCGGCCGTACGGACGTCTCGGGTGAGCCATACGGTCGTATCCGAACCACCAAGGCGCGGTCAGACCTCCGCGCGCCCCGACTTCCGCACCTCCGCCAGCCGCTCTGCCCCGAGTTCCGTCGCCACCCAGGTCGCGTCGGCCGGTACGTCACCGAGGCCGCCGTTGGTGAGGACCATCGCGTCGTCGCCGACGCGGACCGCGGCCACGTCCAGCGTGAGCGTGGTCTCGTCGTCGGCGCTCAGCGTGATGCGCAGGCCCTGACGGGCGTCGCCGACCTCGGGGAGTTCCGTCTCGTAGACCTCGCCGTACTCCGGAGCCCCGGTCCCGGTCACCGCCGTGAACTCACCGCACTTCTTCGGCAGGGACTTCAGCCAGGACAGGGTGCGGTCCACGTCCTTGGACGGGTGGGCCACCACCTGGTAGCGGATCTGGGCCCCGTCCCAGTCGTCGTCCAGGCCGGTCACCGCGCGCGTGCGGGCGTCGGGGCCGAAGAACTCCTCGGTGTAGAGGACGTCCAGCAGCCGTCGGCAGTCGGCCTTGTCGGTGCTCGCCTTGAGCATGCCGTCCCGCCAGGTGGCGGCGCCCTGGGTCGCCGACCAGGGTTCGCCGAGGTCCGCCTCGGTGATCAGGGCCGCCCGGGCCTGCGCCTCGGTGAGGGCGGGAGCGGACGCCGGGGACGGGGCGGACGTGGGCGGTGACGCGGTGGGGGAGGCGGATGCCGGGGGCCTGGCCGTGGTGTCCGATCCGCCGGCGCCGCAGGCGGTCGCGGTCAGCAGGGCGCCCAGGGCGAGGGCCGGGGCGATGGGGACGCGGGGCATCGTGTGGCCTCCTGGGGGCGCTGCCATGATCGAAGTGCGTGCTTTCAAGGCACCACCGAGCGGGGCGGTCCACCAGTGCGCCGGTCCGTCCGGGTGAGCGGGGTCAGCGAAAAACGTTCGCCCGCCCCCGTCACCCCTCGCTACCGTCACCTCATGCAGCGCGCCCCCATGTCTCTCACGACGACGCCGGATCCGGTCCCGGCGCGCTGAAAGCTGAGCAGCGAACGAAGCCCCGGGGCGAGCGCCCCGGGGCTTCAGCGTTTCCGGACTCCTCGCCCCCCTGAGCGAGGGAGTACGACATGCACGACCACCGCCGACTCGGCCGCGAACTCGACCTCTTCGACACCGACCCCCTCATGGGCGCGGGACTGCCGTACTGGCTCCCCGACGGCGCCGTCGTACGCCACGAACTGGAGGAGTACATCCGCGAGGAGGAGCGCGCCGCCGGGTACCGGCATGTGTACTCGCCCGTCCTCGGCAAACGTCGGCTGTACGAGATCTCCGGGCACTGGTCGCACTACAGCGACGACATGTTCCCGCCGATGCCGCTGGGCGCGGAGGAGGTCGTCCTGCGGCCCAGCCTCTGCCCGCACCACGCCCTCATCTACCGCTCCCGCTCCCACAGCTACCGTGAACTCCCCTTGCGTATGGCGGAGTTGGGCGACATGTACCGCTCCGAGCTGTGGGGCGCGCTCGGCGGTCTGACCCGGGTGCGCGCGATCCACCTCAATGACGCGCATGTCTTCTGCACCCTGGAACAGGCGGCCCAGGAGGCCCGCGCCGCCCTGGACCTGATCAGGCGGGCCTACGCCGACCTCGGCATCCGCGCGTCCCGGTACCGGCTCTCGCTCCCGGGCGAGGGCGGCAAGTACGTCGCCGACCCGGAACTGTGGCGGCGGGCGACCGCGCTGCTGCGGGAGGCGCTGGACGGCGTCGAGCACGAAGCGGTCAAGGGCGAGGCCGCCTTCTACGGCCCCAAGATCGACGTGCAGATCACCGACCCCGCCGGCCGCGAGTCCACCCTCTCCACCGTCCAGATCGACTTCCACCAGCCCGAACGCTTCGATCTGCACTACATCGGCCCCGACGGTGCGAAACACCGTCCGGTCATGGTGCACCGCAGCATCATCGGCAGTGTGGAACGGGCCGTCGCCCACCTCATCGAGGTCCACGGCGGCGCCTTCCCGGCCTGGCTGGCCCCCGTGCAACTGATGGTGCTACCGGTGGCGGACGCCCAGGTGGAGCAGGCGGACGAGGTCGTACGGCGGGCTCGGGCGGCCGGACTCCGCGCCGAGCTCTCCGGCCCCGGCGACGGCACCCTCGGCGCCCGGATCCGGGCGGCCCGGCTCGTGCCGTACCAGGCGGTGATCGGGGACCGGGAGACCGACGGCGACCTGGCGGCCGTACGCCTGAGGGACGGGAGCCGGGTCGGGGCGGTGCCCGTGGCAGAGCTGCTGCGACGGATCGACGCGGCTGTGCGGACTCGCGGGGCCGAACTGTGGGGGGCTGCGTAAGGTCGGTTGCGTAGTGACTGTCGAAGAGGGAGCGCCCGTGACCGGTCAGCCCATCCCGGTGATCATCGACTGCGACACCGGCGTCGACGACGCCCTGGCCCTGTTGTTCGCCGTACGGCATCCGGGGCTCGATGTGCGGGCGGTGACCTGCGTGGCCGGGAACACCGGCGTGGACGGGGTCGTACGCAACACCCTGACCGTGCTGGAGCAGGCCGGGGCCGGTGACATCCCGGTCGCGCGGGGTGCCGAGCGGCCGTTGATCGAGCCGGTGCGCGCGGCGTCGCATGTGCACGGGCAGGACGGGATGGGCGACCTGGGCCTGCCCGCGCCGACCCGGCGCCCGGTGGACGTCGACGCGGTGACGCTGCTGCGGCGGGAGATCCTGGCGTCGCCGCGGCCCGTGACGTTGATCCCGACCGCGCCGCTGACGAACATCGCGCTGTTGCTCCGTACACACCCCGAGGTGGTCCGGAACATCGAGCGGATCGTGTTCATGGGCGGCGCGGTGGAGGTCGGGAACGCCACGCCGGTCGCGGAGTTCAACGTCTGGCACGACCCCGAGGCCGCCGCGATCCTGCTGACCGCCGGGGTGCCGATCACCATGTACGGGCTGGACGTCTTCAGCCGGGTTCTCGTCCCGGCGGCGGACGTGCAGCGCCTGCGGGCCAGTTCGGAGCCGCGGCTGCGGCTGGCCGGTGAACTCCTCGCCCACCGCCCCTCCGCCCCCGACCCGGACGGCGACGACCCGTCCGGCGGGCTCGGTGACGCGGGGGCGGTCTGCGCGGTCGTCGACCCGGGCGGCATCACCACCGAACTCCTGCCGGTGGAGGTCTCGTTGGCGCCGGGCCCGACCCGAGGGCAGACGATCGTCGACCGGCGTCCGCGTCCGGGCGAGGCGGAGATCCACCACGGGGAGCGTGAACAGCGGCTGGTGGACGTGGCGTTGGACGTCGACGTCGAGCGATACGTGAAGCTGTGGCTGTCGGCGGTGGAGGGCGAGTAGCGGGACGGTGAGGAGGGGCGGGCGAGGGTCTTCTTCCGGGATTTGCCCGCCCCTTCTGCGTCGTCCTACGACCGCGCCGCGCGGCGCCTGCGGGTCGCCACCACGATCGCGCCGCCGCCCCCGAGGAGGACCGCCGCGCCGATGGTGATCGGCAGGGTGCTGCTGTCGGCGCCGGTCTCGGCGAGGTCACCGCCGCCACCGTTCGGGCTGGGAGCCGGGGCGGTGGTGGAGTCGGCGGGGGTCGGGGTCGGCTCGGAGGGGGTCTCCGTGGCCGGGGTCTCCTCGGCCGGGGGCTCGGTCGCCGGGGTCTCCGTGGCCGGGACGGACTCCTCGGGCGTGGACGGGGTCGGCGTGGCCGGGGGCTTCGACTCCGTGGTCGTGCAGTCCTTGGTGCCGCCGTTCCATGCCGCGATCAGCTTGTCCTTGATGACCGGGCGGTCCGGGCCCTTGGGCACGTCACCGTGGACGAAGCCGTCGTTCGCGTCGAGCCGGCCGTCGAACTTCACGGCGCCGCGGTAGAGGTCGATCTGCGCGAAGCAGCCCGCGTCGGGCACGGCGATGTCGAGGGTGTCGGTCTGGCCGGGCTTGACGGTGACCGTGTCGAAGTCGACGAAGACCTGCTCGCCGGAGGTGGCGAACGTGGGGCCGTGGGCGAGGTAGGAGGCGAGGGAGGCGGTGCAGGTGGTGGCGTCGCCGGCCACGCGGACCTGGATGTGGACCTTGCCGTCGTCGGTCGGCCTGAGGTTCTGGTCGTCGACCTTGACGGAGTCGTAGAAGTCCGTGCCGTCCAGCGAGAACTGGCACCGGTCGGTGGCGGTCTCGGTGCCCGCCCCGGTACCGGGCTGGTACTGGCCGCCCGACTTCCAGCCGTCGCCGCCCGGAGCACCCGTGGCGAAGGCGCCGGAGGCGGCGGCGACACTGGCGGCGCACAGGGCGAGCGACGCGGCGCCCGTCCCCAGCAGGCGTCGTGCGATGACACGTCTCGCTATGGACATGCGATTCCCCATCTTGACGTGAGCAGAACCCGGGTGACGGCAGCAGGGCAGCGCGCATCGACGGCGGGGCCGTGCCGTGCCGGGGTGGTGGTCGAAGAAACACTGGGCTCATTGGTCACATGTGCCACAGCGCTGAGCCCATGGTGGTCGCGTCGCTGATGCCCTGTCAACCTGCGGGAATGCAGGTGGAGTTCACGCTTCCACACCAAATCGCCACACAGGGAATCTTCTGCTCCGCAAGCGAAGAGGCTAGCTCTCCCGTCGGAACCGCAGCCGGTGGTCCACCACGTCCCTCGCCACGTCCGCCGCTGTGCGGCCGTGGGCGAAGGCGTGGGCGCGGAGGCGGGCCAGGGCCTCGTGGGCGCCGACGCCGAGTTGGGCCATCATCATGCCGATGGCCTGGTAGATGCCGTCGTGGTCGGCGGCCAGGCCGTCCAGCCAGCCGGGCCGGTCCCGGTCGCGGTCGTCGCCCTCCGCCTCCCGGGACAGCGCCATCACGGCCACGGTCATGGCCCCGGCCAGGGCCCGCGCCGTACGCAGCTCGTCGGCGGTGAGTACGCCGGGGGTGTCACGGTAGAGGTCGAGCGTGCCCACGCACACCGATTCGTCGCCGAGGGGCAGTGAGTACACCGCCCGCACCCCGGCCTGCGTGGCCTCCTCGGCGAAGACCGGCCAGCGGTCCACGTCCTGCCCCTCCGTCAGATCGCAGGCGAGCACGGGCCGCCCGCTGCGCACCGCGCTGTGGCAGGGCCCGTCGCCCAAGGTGGCCTGGATGTCCGTCACATACGCGGCCTGCGCACTGCTCGCGCACAGGCGCATCGGCATCTCGTCGTCATGCAGCGAGACGCTGGCCCCGGTCACCGGCAGCAGTTCGACCGCGACGGCGCACAGCCGCCGCGGAATCTCACCGGGTCCCATGCCCCGCGCGGCGGTCGCGTCCTGCTCGCGGTCCCTCGACCGGTGGTCGCCGCCGACGGCACCACGGTGGTCGTCCCTGGGCCGCACGGTCACCGCCTCCTCACACCTCCAGCGCGGCGCACACCGTCCCACGGGTTCGGCGGCCCCAGGCCCTGGATCGCCCGCCCCGGACTCCGCCCGACTACCCGGGGCGCAGGGGGCGAAACCCGCTACCGCTTCTCGTAGGGGTTCGCAGGCTGCTCGACCCGCCGCACCGAGCCCGCGTCGAGGACGGGCGGCCAGGCCTCGTCGCTGCCCAGTTCCCCCTCGGGGTGCCAGGTGCCGGTGACCGTGACCCAGGTGTCGTCCGGCAGGGCGTCCGCGCCCCGGATCTCGACCTTGCTGGTGGTGGCGTCGGCGGCACAGCAGGAGACCATCAGCCGGGTGACGTACCAGCTCCCGTCGCCGTCGTGCGTGACGAACCCGGTGAGCCGGACCGTGCGGCCCTTCAGCGAGCGTTCGCTGTCGTAGATCGCCCGGGAGGTGAACTCGCCGAGCGTCAGGGCGACCGGATCCCCCGAGGGCAGCGCCGGAAAGGTCCCGATCCCCTGCGCGGCCCGTTCGGCGGCCTCGCGCTCGGCGCTGTAGGAGCCGAGGGCGGGCGGCGGGAACAGCAGCAGGGCGAGGGCGGGGAGGGTGAGCAGCCAGGCGACCCGGGGACCGTGTCCCGCGTGGGCCGGACGTCCCGCCGCCACCAGCCCCAGCACCACCAGCGCCGCCCCCGACACGACCAGGTACGGCCGCAGACCGGGCTGCACATACCGCAGATACAGCTCGCCGAACAGCGAGATCCGCAGCACCGCGCCGCCCATGAGCAGCAACACAACGGCCGGTCCGTACCGCCTCACAGCAGCCACCACCCCACCAGCACACTGCACACCACGGCGACCACCCAGGTCACCGCCGAGAACCGGACCGCGAAGGACCGCCCGAAGGTGCCCGCCTGCAACGCGAACAGCTTCAGGTCGACCATCGGCCCGACCACCATGAACGCCAGCCGCGCGGTCGGCGAGAAGCCGCTCAGCGAGGCGGCGACGAAGGCGTCCGCCTCACTGCACACGCACAGCACCACGGCGAGCACCGCGAGCAGCAGGACGGCCGCCCATCCCGGGACGTCCAGCAGCGAGCGCGGTACGGCGATGTTGAAGGTGGCCGCGGCGGCCGCGCCCACCACGAGAAACCCGCCCGCGTGCAGGAAGTCGTGCTGGAGCCCGGCGACGAAGGCGCCGGGACCGGAGCCGTGGTCATGCCCGCGGCGCCTGGCCGGCCGGAGCCATTCCTCGCGCCCGAACCGCACCCACAGCCACCCCATCACCACCGCCGTGACCAGCGAGGCGACGAGCCGGCCCAGCACCATCTCGGGCTGCCCGGGAAAGGCGACGGAGGTGGCGACCAGCACCACGGGATTGATGGCGGGGGCCGACAGGAGGAACGCGAGCGCCGCCGCGGGGGCGACCCCTCTGCGCATCAGGCTGTCGGCCACCGGCACCGACGCGCACTCGCACCCCGGCAGCACCACCCCGGCCGCACCGGCCACCGGCACGGCGAGCGCCGGACTGCGCGGCAGGAGCCGGGTGAACACCCGCTCGGGCACGAAGGCCCCGATCGCCGCCGACACCACGGTGCCGAGCAGCAGGAAGGGCACGCCCTGTACGGCGATGGCGGTGAACACGGTCCACCAGGCGGCGAAGGCCGGGGTGTACAGGTCGAACGCGAGGGCGGGCCCCAGCACGGAGGCGACGGTGGCGACGGCGAGCAGCGCGGCACCGCCGACCACGACGTACACGACCGCGCGCAGGCCGCCGTAGACCACCGTCCGTTGATTCGCCACGCGCCTGCCCCAGGATCCCACTCGCCTTGTGCCACGGGCAGGCTAACCGTACGGGGCCGTGCGCAGAGCCGGGACGGTCACAGAGGCGGCTGTGCGGGCGCGGGTCCGAGGGTGGTGGTGCCGGGGGCCGTACGGTGCCCGAGACCCGTCCGGTACGCGTCCAGGGCGGCCTCCACCCGTCCGGTACGGCGCAGCAGATCGCCCAGCAGCCGGCACAGGTCGGCCAGGTCACCGGCGGCGCCGGCCCGCTCCAGCAGGCTGAGGGCGCGGACGTAGTGCTCCTCGGCGGCCTCGGTGTCGCGGGCGTCCTCCGCGATGATGCCGAGGAGGCGGTGGGCGGCGGCGGAGTGCAGGGCGCCGCGTTCGGGGCTGAGGTCGCTGAGGACCTCGCGCAGGAGGGCGGCGGCCCCGTCGGACTTGCCGCGCCGGTGCAGTACGTCGGCCAGCTCGACGGCGACCTGGCTGGTGTAGAGGCCGGCGCGCTTGGCGGACAGCATGGCCCGCGCCTCCCGCAGCTCGGCCTCGGCGCGGTCCAGCTCGCCGTTCTGCGCACAGACGTACCCGCGCATCCAGTGACAGTGGGCGAGTTCGGTACGGATCTGGAGCCCCCGGTACAGCTCGGCCGCCTTGGCCAGGGAGGCGTCGGCCTCGGCGATCCGCCCCTCGGCGAGCAGGGTGCGGGCGACGGACCGATGCATTCGGGCGACCAGTGCCGGGTCCCCGGCCTGCGGCGCGAGAGCGAGGGCGAGCTCGGCAGCCTGGGCGGCGCGGGCGTGGGCGCCGAGGTCCATGTACGGGCCGATGACGCTGGCGTAGAGGAGGAGCAGCGCGTCGGGATCGTGCATTCCACCGCGGTTCAGCTCGTCAAGAGTCGACTCCAGCAGATAGACGGCGTACCGGAGTTCACCGGCGAGGTAGTGGGCGACGGCGCGTCCGCGCAGGGCCGGGACACGCACCGGCAGCGGGGCCGCCGCGAGCTCCCGCTCGGCCTGCTCGAAGTGGCAGCGGGCGTCGTCCAGATCACCGGTGTCGAGACCGCACTCCCCGAGCCCGAGCAGCGCGGCGACCCGTTCCTCGACGAGTCCGTTCGCCTCCGCCTCGCCGAGGACGGCGCTGAAGGCCTCGGCGGCGGCCTCGGTGGCGCCGGTGGCCAGGGTGCGCTGGGCGCCGGTGAGTTGGAGCCGTAACTCGGTGGCGAGACGGGCGGACCGGCCGGTGATCAACTCGTCGTAGGCCACCCCGAGCCGCTCGGCGATATGCCTGAGCGCCTCGTCGGAGGCCCGCACCCGGCCGGCCTCCAGAGTGGAGATGTAGGCGGGCGTGTAGGCCGGCTCGGCCAACTGCTTCTGCGTCAGCCCTCGTTCGCCGCGCAACTGCTGCACCCTGCGCCCGATGGTCACCGGGTCGTCGCGCTCCGACATTGCCCAACTCCCCTGGTGCCCCTTGCCGTTCGACTCCGACAGCCTCTAGGTTAAACCGGGAATTAAGCCTGATTACCCAACCCGCTTAATACATCACGTCAATACACCGCTGCTGCGAGGTCGCCGTGCTCGAACGAACCAGCACAAGCGAGCGTTACGCCCGAGGCATCGCTGCCGCGATCGTGGCCGTGGCCACGCTGGTCCTGGCAGCGAACGCGGGGCCGGCGAGGGCGGCGGCCCTTGACGTCCAGAACGTCGAGTGTGCTCAGAATTTCGTCGTGTCCAGCTCGAACCCGAAGGGGGCGGGCAGCGGGACAGTGAGGCCGATCTTGCACTTGGGGGCCTGGGCGTAGTCGTCGCCGGACGGCTCGGAGTAGATGGTGATCTCCGCTTCCTCGCGGTCGATCAGTAGGTAGACGGGGATACCTGCTCGGGCATAGCCGCGGATCTTCTTCTCGCGATCACGATCAGCGGTGCCGGGGGAGGTTACCTCGGCGACAAGCAGGACGGTCTGAGTGTCGTGCCACTGCTTCTCGTCATCGAAGCTGCCTTCGGGTGCGACAACGAGGTCGGGGATGACATGACCCGTCTTGGACGCCCCGGGAACGGTGAGACCGATGCCCGTGTAGGTGAACAAGAAGTCGTCGGGGTCCTTCCGGATGATCTGGCGGTTGAGCCGCGACACAATCTCCTCGTGCTCCCCGTTGGCCGGTGGCGTCACGTAGATCTCCCCTTCGATCAGCTCCACGCGCCAACCCCGGGGGGCCGCCGCACCGAAGAGCTCGAAGGCCGCCTCTACGCTCGTGTCCGAGTTGTCGGGCACGCCGCTGTCCGCGTCACTGTCGCCGTCAGGGTCGTCGTAAGGCCCATGAATGGCCTCGCCCTGATACCCCGGCATGATGATCGGCTCCGCCACCGCCATGACAGACCTCCTTCGCTCAGCGCGACGATCCCAGCGTAGACCGGCACCGCGGATCCGAAACCTGGAGCCGTTCACTCGAACGAGTGTGCTGTTACGTTTCCGCGCCGCGAAGTGGGACTCGATTCAGGCTCCGGCCACGTGCCTTACGAAGGCGGCGTAGGAAACCGGGGAGAGGGTGAGTATGCCGACCTCGGGGTTCTTGGAGTCCCGGATGGCGACCAGAGGGGTCAGGTCGGCGACCTCGACGCATTCGCCGCCACTGCTTCCGCTGTACGAGGACTTACGCCACTCAGCGCGGGTCAGATCCAGGCTGCTCTTCATAGCGTTCCTCCATCACGCGAGCGATCAGGGCTGCCGATTCCCTCGGGGAGAGAGCCTCGGCCTGCAGGCGAGCGTAACCGACCGAACGCTCCCTGATCACCTGCGGATTGGCCGTCATGTGCCCGGCGTCGTAGCTCTCGCTGTAGTGCAGGTCAGGGTGATCGGCGAAGCGTAGGAGCGTGAACGTCCCCATCATCCCCGCATGCTCGCCCACCGAGAACGGCAGCACCTGGATCTGGATCCACGGCTTCTCGAACAGCCGGAGAAGGTGGGCGAGTTGGTCGTGCATGACCTCCCGGCCGCCGATCTGCCGGTACAGCACCGCCTCGTCCAGCACCACCCACAGCACCGGCGGTTCGTCACGGCTCAGGATGCGCTGGCGCTCCATCCGTGCGGCCACCATCTCGTCGAGCCGATCATCCTGGTCGACGGAGAGCACCGCTCGCGCGTACTCCGGCGTCTGCAAGAGCCCGTACACCAACTGGCACTGATACGTGGAGATGTACGTCGCCGTCGCCTCCATCTCCGCGTACGGCTGGAACCAGCTCGGCAACTGGGACCGGAGCACCAGCCCGATCAGCCGCGAGAACATCCCGTCCGTCATCAGCGCCGCGTCCGCCCGCTCGGCGAACTCCCGCGTCGGCACTTTCAGCGTGGTTTCGATCTGGCCGATCAAGGAGCCTGTGCAGAAGAGGATGTCCCCGAGCTCCTTCTGGGTCAGCCCCGCCTCTTCCCGCTTCCTGCGCAACTCGTAGCCGAAGTAGTCCAACGGAGACGCACTGGGGTCCAGTTCACGAATGTGAGCCATGTAGCCGAGAGTAATCAGTCCGCTACATCCACGTGATGGAAATCACCAAACTCCTAGTGACACGCTGGCCCCATGACGACCTCTGCCGCAGCCCGCGCCGCGCTGGAACTCACCGCCGGTCTCCGCGTCGCGGAACTGGAGGATCTGTACTGGGATCTGCATCGGCATCCCGAGCTGTCCTTCCAGGAACACCGGACGGCCGCCCGGCTCGCGGCACGGCTCGGCGCGGCGGGGTTCGACACCGTCGAGGGGGTCGGCGGTACCGGGGTTGTCGGGCTGTTGAGGAACGGCGAGGGCCCCACCGTGCTGGTGCGCGCCGACATGGACGCCCTGCCGGTCGGCGAGGAGACCGGGTTGCCGTATGCCTCCACCGTGCCCGGTGTGATGCATGCCTGTGGGCATGACATGCATGTCACCTGGCTGGTCGGGGCCGCCGAGGCGCTCGCGGGTGGGCGGGATGCCTGGTCGGGGACGTTGATGGTGGTGGGGCAGCCCGCCGAGGAGTCCGGTGGTGGGGCGGCGGCGATGGTCGCGGACGGGCTCTACGACCGGTTCCCGAGGCCGGACGTGCTGCTCGGGCAGCACGTGGCGCCGGGTCCGGTGGGCGGCATCGCGCATGTGCCGGGGCTGATCATGTCGGCCACGACGGACGTCGAGATCGTGGTGCACGGGCGGGGCGGGCACGGGTCGCGGCCCGAGACGACCGTCGATCCGGTGGTGACGGCCGCGTTTCTCGTCACGCGTCTGCAGACCGTCGTCAGCCGGGAGCTCGCCCCGCGCGAGCAGGCCGTGCTGACCGTCGGACGGATCGAGGCGGGTACGGCGGCCAATGTCATTCCGTCCACCGCCCGTATCTCCCTCAATCTCCGTACGCAGTCGGAGGGCGTCCGGGACCGGATGGTCGCCGCGATCCGGCGGGTGGCGGCCGGGGAGTGCCTGGCCGCCGGGTGTCCGCGCGAGCCGGAGGTGACGGTGGGCGGCGAGTTCCCGGTGACCGTGAACGACGCGGACACCGACCGTCGGGTGGCGCAGGCGCACCGCGAGGTCTTCGGCGCCGACGCCGTGTTCGACCCGGGCCCCGCGATGGGCAGCGAGGACTTCTCGCATCTCGCCGAGGGCAAGCTGCCGTACTCCTACTGGTTCGTGACGAGCACCCCGCCCGCGATCTGGGACGCGGCGCCGGGGGACGATCCGCTGGGCCGGTCGGAGTCGGTGCCGAGCAACCACAGCCCCCTGTTCGCGCCCGACCTGGCCACCGTGCCGACGGGCGTGCGGACCCTGGTGTCGGGGGCGCTCTCCTTCTTGTCCTTCACTAGCTGAGCCGCTGCAACTGCCGCTGGACATGGTCCAGCGCACCCTGCGGCCCCGGCACCCGCGTCCTCAACTCGGCCAGCGCGGGCCCCAGTTCACGGGCCCGCGCCGGGTCGGTGATGCGGCCCCACTGGTGGTGGGCCCGGTCCACGGCGGACTCCACGTCCGGGTCCGCCGCCGACTGCCCCGCGGCCAGCCGGGCGGACGCCACCCCGAGCCAGGCACGGCAACTGCGGACGGCATCCCCCGCGAACATCGCCAGATCCGCCCGGACTTCGGCCCAGTGCAGGGCCTCGGAGGAGCCGGGGCCGTGGGTCTGCAGAGCCGCCTGCTCATGGCGGGCGGCGAGCGCGTCGGCGTCGAGGTGGCGTCCGGACTGCACGGCGGCGGTGATGGCGGAGTGGGGGTCCGGGGCGGCTGCCCCGGGTGCCCCGAGGACGAGGTCCGCGTAACCCTCGCTGCCCACCCTGGCCAGCGCCTGCTGATGCAACTCCGCGAGCGCGGGGCGGCGTCCGCTGCGCAGAATCGTCGCGACGGCCTTCATGTACGACGGCGCCGCCACCGTCCGCCGTCCCGGCGGCGGCGCGATGCGTCCGTAAACGGCGCTGTTCCGCCCCGAGTCCAGCGGCCGGGTCCGCATCAGCTCCCAAGTCTCCGCGTCCGCGTGCAGATCGAGCACCAGCGTCGTCGTGCCCGGCGCCCGCAGCCGCAGCTCCTCCCGGACCCAGTGCCACGGCAGCGCCGTATAGCGCACCGTCGACGCGGTCGTGCGCGCCAGCGCCAGGTGAACCAGCCTTTGGCGGCGGTCGAGTTGGAGCTGTCCGGTGATGAACACGGTGAGTGGGCCGGGGGCCGCGGCGGCTGCGCGCAGGCGGGTGAGGACGGCCTGCGGTTCGAGGGGGTCGGCGAGTTCGACGACGTTCGCCGTGTCGGTTCCCGCGAGCACCGCGGGCGGTACCGCCGCGAGGACGGGGAGCACGGACGCCGCGTCCACCAGACAGCCCTTGCCCGCCGGCGAGGCGGCGAGCAGCAGCACGGTTCCGGGCATCGGTCCCTCCCCATCCCCCGTCGATCACGTACGGCAGCACCGTAACCGCTGCGGCTGCAAAGGTGGGCCCCAGGAGAGCAAAGGCGAGCCTCAGGAGTGCAAACGTCCCTTTCACCCCGCCCGCCGTACCGCGAACACCGTGGTGTCGTCGGCCAGCAGGCCGCCGCAGTGGCGCAGGGTGCCGTCGCGGACGAAGGCGACCAGGAGGTGGGGGTCGGTGAGGCGGGGGTCGGCGGCCACGGCTCGGGTGACCTCGTCGGCGAGGGGGTAGAAGGCGCCGATGGCGTCCCGGGCCTCGGTGACGCCGTCGGTGGTCAGCAGCACCGTCTCGCCGGGGGCCAGGGGGGTGCGGAGGACCGAGGGCGGGTCGGGGGTGCCGGTGAGTTCGCCGAGGCCGAGGGGGAGGGCGTCGCCCGGGGGGAGCTGTCGTATCGCCGAGGGGCCGACGACCAGGGGCGGGTCGTGGCCGAAGACGACCGATTCCAGGGTGCCTGGGTCGTGGGCGGGGAAGTCCAGCAGGACGGCGGTGGCGAAGCGGTCGGCGTCGTCGCGGCCCAGGGCCGCGCAGTGGCGGGCGTGCCGGACCATGCGGGTCTCCAGGCGTTCGGCGACGGTGGCGAGGTCCGGCTCGTGGTAGGCGGACTCGCGGAAGGTGCCGAGCAGGGCCGCGGCCGCCTCCACCGCGCCGAGGCCCTTGCCCTGGACGTCGCCGAGGAGGACGCGCGTGCCGTGCGGTCCGGGCTGGATGTCGTAGAAGTCGCCGCCGACCGCCGCCTCGACGTCGGCCGTGAGATACACGGCGGCGTGGTCGAGGCCGCCCCAGCCGGGCGGCAGCGGGCGCAGCACGGTACGGCGGATGGTGTCGGTGACGTCCCGCATGTGCAGCATGCGCTGCTCGCCGCGCACCCGGACCGCGCAGGCCAGTACGGCGAGGACGCCGCCGATCGCGGAGAGCACGAAGTCGGGGAGCCCGGCCTGGAACTCCCCGGGCCAGGTGCTGTCGACGATGAGATAGGTGACCGTCGTGAGCAGCGCGAAGGCGGCCGTGCCCCACACCCCGCAGATCGCCGCGGCGATGCCGGGGACGAGGACCACCCAGGAGATGATCCGGAAGTCCTCCGTGGTGTTCCAGTCGGTCACCACGATCGCGATGAGCAGCAGCAACGGCGGCACCCACGCCACGCTCCGGCCGCCCACGCGCAGCATCTGGTGCCGCTGGAGCCGGTCCCGGGGAACGAGGGCCGGAAGACGTCCCAGGCGGGCCGGGGAACCGTTCACCGGTCTCAGTCCTCGCCCGCTCATGCCGCCAGCGAAACACGGGGGTGTGCGCACCGCATCTCCGACTTGCCAGGGCACCTTCCCCGGGTGTGCTCTGGATGTCGGGGGCGACAGACCTCAAGGAGGAGGTGCTCCCATGGCTCATGCGGCACCCACACCCGGCCGCCGCCCGACGGTCAGAGTGACGGTCACACCCGACATTTTCAGCGAGCGCACCCACACCATCGCGCGGTTCGGGATCCCGGTCGTCCTCGGCCTGATCTACGGCTACTGGGCCGCCGCCAACCGGCGCGGCGGCGGTGAGATCACCGGCTGGAACATCCTGTTCGGCTTTGTCACCGCGATCGCCTTCATGGTGCTGTGCATCGCGGTGGCCGTGCTGGCGCCCAAGCTGAAGAGGGAGCTGCACTCGCTGACGAAGTCCGCCTTCGCGGGCGCGGCCTTCGGCTTCCTCTACAGCCAGACCGGCGCCAGCGTCCTGCGGTCCGTGACCATGAGTCTGCTGGTCACGGCGGCCATCTTCGCGGTGTTCTTCTACCGCTACTACACACACGAGGACGCCGTGGGCAATCCGCTGCCCCGCTGACGCACACGCGTGGGCCCCGGCGGCAGTGCCGGGGCCCACGCGCTCCCTCACCTTTCCCTCACCAGCCGCCCAGCCAGCTCCAGGCGCTGGACGACGATCCGGAGACGCTCCAGCTCCACGAACCGGACGCGCTCCACGAACCGGACGAGGACGCGCTCCAGGAGTCGTTGGTGAACGGCTCGTCCCAGTTGGTCCAGGCCCCGTCCTTCCATTCCGGACAGGGGTCCGCGCAGGTCGGCACGTGCGCTCTGCCGACGTCGACGAAGACGGCGCTGGCCCAGCCCTGGGCGCCCACGAGCCAGTACCAGTCCGGGTTGCCGTTGACGCTCTGGCCGCGGACCTTGCAGTCCACGCGGTCCTGGCTGCCCGGAGAGAGCCGGGTGACGACGTCCGCGTGGGTGGTCGGCGCCTCCCTGACGTTGAGCTTCGTGTGGGAAATGACTGTGCCCCAGATCGGACCGCCATGGCCGCCACCGTCTCCGCCATGTCCGTCGGCGTAGGTCGGCGGGGCTGCCGCGGCGGCCGTCGCGCCCGCTGTGGCGGCGATCAGGGAGCCGCCGGTGAGCAGGGCCACGGCCAGGGTCCGCAGGGCCGGAGTGGTGCGCATGATCGCCTCCTTCTCCCCAGCACCAGGAAACACCCGTTCGGGTGAACCCTCCACCGGAGAGCCGGGAGCCCAGTTCCCCCAAGGGGTGCGGGCCCTCGGCCATACGGCCGTCAGCACTGGCCCGCCCGGTCGGCGCGGTTTTGCCTGAAGGCGTGTCCTCCCGTCCGCGGAACGCCCTCTCGGCCGCGCTGATCGCGCTGGCCTGCCTTCTGGTGCCGTTCGGCGCGCTGGCGGCCTGGGCGTCGTACGGGCTCGCCGACACCGGCCGGTACGTCACCGCGATGGCTCCGCTGGCCACCGATCCGGCCGTGCGGGAGGCGGTCGTGGACACGGTCGGGGACGGGATCGTGCGGGAGACGGACGCCGGAGCCCGGATGCGGCCCTTCGTCCGTGACGCGGTGCGGTCCTTCACCGGCACCGACGCCTTCCGCACCGCCTGGGAGAGCGGCAACCGGGCCGTCCACGACGCGATCCTGCGTGCCGTACGCGACGGCGGCGGGGGCGAGGTGCGGGTCGATCTGGCTCCGGTCGCCGCCGATGTGAAGGAGCGGCTGGCCGCCGACAACATGCCGCTCGCGAGCCGTATCCCGGTCGAGCGCACCGAGGTCGCCGTGCTTCCGGCCGATGAACTGGACCGACTGCGACGGGGGTTCCATGTGCTGGAGGTCGCCGGTTTCTGGCTGCCCGTCACGGCCGCGGTGCTCGCCGTCGCCGGGATCGCCGTCGCCGCCTGCCGCCGTCGCGCGGTGACCGCGACCGCGCTCGGTACGGCGCTGGGCGGCGCGTTCCTCGCCCTGGCCGTCGCCCTCGGCCGCCGACTGACCCTGGCCGACCTGCCCGAGGACGTGCACCGCCCGGCCGCGGGTGCGGTGTACGACGCGCTCACCGCGACCCTGCGCACGGTGTCCTGGCTGCTGGTCGCCGTCGGCCTCGCGGTGGCGCTCGGCACCTGGCTGCTCACACGGCGGCGGCAACCTTCGCCGGACAACTGAGGGAGTTGTCGGACGGCCTTCGGGAGGCGGCGCGGCACGCCCCCGTACACCGGAAGTGGCTGGAACACGACGGTGGACGACCGCCGGTCCCAGCCCTTCTCCGGTTCACCCGCGAGGGTCAGACGCCGATGTCGCAGCCGTCCTTGCGCCACACGGCCACGACGGCCGGGCGGACGTAGGTGCCGGGCCCGTCGGGCCAGGTGGAGGCCGGGTTCTCGACGTCCGCGCCGTCGATCTCGCCCGGGTGCTGCACGGCGACCAGGACCCGGCGGTCCTGGACGATCGGGCCGCAGGTCTCGGCGCCCTTCGGCACGGTCAGGAACTGCTTCAGCTCACCACGGCGGTCACCGCGCGTAGCTACACCGAACAGGCCGTCGTGCGAGCCGAGCTGGGCGCCGTCGGTGGAGATCCACAGGTTGCCGTAGGGGTCGAAGGCGACGTTGTCCGGGCAGGAGATCGGGCTGACCTGGTCCTTCGGGAAGCCCGCGAAGTAGGTGGCCGGGTCGTTCGGGTCACCGGCGACCAGGAAGAGGCTCCAGGCGAACTTGGTGCTGTCGGCGCGGTTCCAGCGCTCGGTCAGCTCCAGGACCTGGCCGTGCTTGTTGCTGTTGCGGGGGTTGGCCTCGTCGACGCCGGCGTAGCCGGTCTTGCCGCGGTTGGAGTTGTTGGTGAGGGCGACGTACACCTTGCCGGTGTGCGGGTTGGGCTCGATGTCCTCGGGACGGTCCATCTTGGTGGCGCCGACCTTGTCACCGGCGAGCCGCGTGAAGACGAACACCTCCTCGGCGGTCATGCCCTCGACGTGCGACACGGCACCGTCGGCGGTGGCGGTGGCCAGCGGGATCCACTCACCGGAGCCGTCGAACTCACCGTCGGAGGGGAGCTTGCCGGTGCCGTCGATCTCGATGGCGGGGGAGTCACCGGTGAGCTTGGCGACGTAAAGGGTCCCCGCGTCGAGCAGAGAAAGGTTGTGCTCGCGCACCGCGCGGCTGGAACCCTTCTTCATCCGCTTGCTGCCGACGAACTTGTAGAAGTAGTCGAAGCGCTCGTCGTCACCGGAGTACACGACGGGACGGCCGTCGTCGGTGAGCCGCACGGTCGCGCCCTCGTGCTTGAAGCGGCCGAGCGCGGTGTGCTTGCGCGGCGTGGAGTGCGGGTCGTACGGGTCGAGCTCGACGACGTAGCCGAAGCGGTGCACCTCGTTGGGCTCCTGGGCCACGTCGAAGCGCTTGTCGAAGAGCTCCCACTTGCGCTCGGTGGCGCCGGTGCCGATGCCGTACCGCTTGTCGGTGGCGCGGCTGGAGTTGGCGAAGTACTGGTTGAAGTTCTCCTCGCCGTGCAGCGTGGTGCCCCACGGGGTGGTGCCGCCGGCGCAGTTGTTGAGGGTGCCGAGGGCCTTGGTGCCGGAGGGGTCGGCGGAGGTCTTGAGCAGGTCGGACCCGGCGGCCGGGCCGGTGATCCGGAACTCGGTGGTGGCGGTGATACGCCGGTTGAGCGGATGCCGGGGAACGGGCTTGAGACGCCCGGTCTTCTGCTCTCCCTCGACCACGACAGCGGACAGCCCATGCGCGGCCCAGGCGATCTCGACCTGCTCGCGGGTGGGGTTGGCGGCGTCGTAGCCCCGGAACATCAGGATCTCGTCGGTGTACTCATGGTTGGCGACGAGGATCTGCCGGTTGTACTCGCCGGGCAGCGGGAGCAGGGCGAGGAAGTCGCAGTTGTAGCCGAACTGCTGGGCCTGCGCCTTGGCGGTCTGCTTCTCCGGGTCGAAGGCCGGGGCACCGCGGAGGATGGGCTCGCCCCAGCGGATGACGACGTTCTGGCCGTAGCCCTCGGGCACGGTGACGGCGTCGGTGGTGTTGGGCGCGACCGGCGTGAAGCGCAGACCGCGGGCGCCCTTGTTGGTGGGCTTGTCGGTGGTGGCGGGCGCGGCCTCGGCGGACGGCGCGGCGGCGACGGTGGCGGCGGTACCGGCGGCGGCAGCGGCGGTCACGACAGCGGCGGCACGCATCACGCTACGGCGGCTCAGGGCGCCGGCGATGACGTCGCCGACGTACGGGTTGTCGGTGGTGTTGGGCACCTCGT
This sequence comes from Streptomyces cupreus, assembly GCF_014257025.1. GTDB lineage: Bacteria > Actinomycetota > Actinomycetes > Streptomycetales > Streptomycetaceae > Streptomyces > Streptomyces cupreus. Next base: position 987 of record NZ_JACMSF010000035.1, on the reverse strand, counting down.
GGAAACAGGCGTCACCACACCGGAATCGGCAGGTCATGGCGGAACGGCCGCCGGGATGTGAACCGGACGACGTTCTGATGAGCGGCAGCGGAATGCGCATTTTGTTCTCCCCTTGCTTCCCCTTGTATCCAGCGTGACGGACGGTAGGGGGATGTTTGTGCGAAAGCGGGGACGACCGATGAACGAAGGGTGAACCTGAGGTATCGGAACCTGAGTTGACGCGCGGGACTCCGCTCGGGGGATCCCGGCCGAAGATCACCGTCCGGGGCGGCTAACCTTACGTGTCCGTCCTGGCCAGGGATTGACGGGCTTCAACTCATGCGAAGGGTTGCGCACATGGGCATTCTCACTCTCCTGCGGAACGCGTTCGGCCGCTCCCGAAAGGGCCGCACGGCCGAGGCAGAGGGTGCGGACAGGACGCCTACGCAGTCCCCCGCCCCGGAACCGACGCCGACTCCGACTCCGACGCCGACTCCGGCGGCAGTCCCCGAACCCCGCCAGTCGTCGGACGACGACGAGCATGAGCTGGTAGCGGCAGCCTTCGACAACGTCACGGTCCCGAAGCAGCAGACAGAAACACCGGAACCGGCGGTCGAGCCGAACCCGGAACCGACGACCGAAACGCCGGACCCGGTGCCGGCGAAAGCCGAGCCGACCATCGACCCCGAGCCGGTGACGGCAGAAGCCGAGCCGGCCATCGAGCCCGAGCCCGTGGCAGTGGAAGCCGAGCCGGCCATCGAGCCCGAGCCCGAGCCGGTGACAGAGGCAGCCCCGGAACCGGTGGCGGCCGTGGAACCTGAGCCGGTGGTCGAGGCGGAGCCGGTCGCGGAACTGGAGCCGGTCGTCGACGAGCCCGCAGCCGCCGACGGCGAGGAGACCCCACAGGGGCCACCGGCAGCCGACAACGAAAGCCGCACGGGTGGTGCGGGTGGGAACGACTCGGCCGAAGGCGAAGCCGAGGCCGAGCCGGTGGTCGCCGAGCCGGTG
>NZ_JACMSF010000034.1 GCF_014257025.1 Streptomyces cupreus | reverse complement strand
ACCACCTGCGCCTCGACCTCGGGCTACATGCACGAGTACGACAACCGCTACCTGTGGATGTCGCTGAAGCGGATCATCGGCTCGCACTTCGCCAACTACCGCGAGGCCTGGGAGGCCAACCGGCTGATCGCGAAGGGCAAGATCCACCCGACGCTGTCGAAGGTCTACTCCCTGGAGGACACCGGCCAGGCCGCGTTCGACGTGCACCGCAACCTCCACCAGGGCAAGGTCGGCGTGCTGTGCCTGGCCCCCGAGGAGGGCCTGGGTGTGCGCGACGAGGAGCTGCGCGCCCAGCACATCGACGCCATCAACCGCTTCCGCAACATCTGAGGGCCGATGCATGACTGAGCGTCAGAAGGACCGGCCGTGGCTGATGCGCACGTACGCCGGTCACTCCACGGCCGAGGCGTCCAACGAGCTGTACCGGCGCAACCTCGCCAAGGGCCAGACGGGTCTGTCCGTCGCCTTCGACCTGCCGACGCAGACCGGCTACGACCCGGACCACGTCCTCGCCCGCGGCGAGGTCGGCCGGGTCGGGGTGCCCGTCTCGCACCTCGGTGACATGCGCCGACTGTTCCAGGACATCCCCCTGGAGCAGATGAACACCTCGATGACCATCAACGCCACCGCCATGTGGCTGCTGGCGCTCTACCAGGTCGTCGCGGAGGAGCAGGGTGCGGACATCACCAAGCTCCAGGGCACGACCCAGAACGACATCGTCAAGGAGTACCTGTCCCGCGGCACGCATGTGTTCCCGCCCGGGCCCTCGCTCCGCCTGACGACGGACATGATCGCGTACACGGTCTCCCACATCCCGAAGTGGAACCCGATCAACATCTGCAGCTACCACCTGCAGGAGGCGGGCGCCACGCCGGTCCAGGAGATCGCGTACGCGATGTCCACGGCGATCGCGGTCCTCGACGCGGTGCGCGACAGCGGCCAGGTCCCCGAGGAGCGCATGGGCGATGTCGTCGCCCGTATCTCCTTCTTCGTGAACGCGGGCGTCCGCTTCGTCGAGGAGATGTGCAAGATGCGCGCCTTCGGCCGCATCTGGGAGAGGATCACCCTTCAGCGCTACGGCATCCAGGACGCCAAGCAGCGCCGCTTCCGCTACGGCGTCCAGGTCAACTCCCTGGGTCTGACGGAGGCGCAGCCGGAGAACAACGTCCAGCGGATCGTGCTGGAGATGCTGGCCGTCACCCTCTCCAAGGACGCCCGCGCGCGTGCCGTCCAACTCCCGGCCTGGAACGAGGCGTTGGGTCTGCCCCGGCCGTGGGACCAGCAGTGGTCGCTGCGGATCCAGCAGGTTCTCGCCCATGAGAGCGATCTGCTGGAGTACGAGGACATCTTCGAGGGCTCGAAGGTGATCGAGTCCAAGGTCGAGGCGCTGGTCGAGGAATCCCTCGCCGAGATCGAGCGGATCCAGGAGATGGGCGGCGCGATGGCCGCCGTCGAGTCCGGCTACCTCAAGTCGCAGCTGGTGGCGTCCCACGCCGAGCGCCGCGCTCGGATCGAGTCCGGCCAGGAGAAGATCGTCGGCGTCAACATCTTCGAGACGACCGAGCCCAACCCGCTCACCGCGGACCTCGACACGGCCATCCAGACGGTCGACCCGGCGGTCGAGGCCCGGGTGATCGCCGCCATGCAGAACTGGCGCGACACCCGCTATCAGCCGCCCTTCAACCACCCGCGCCCCTGCAAGGCGCTGGAGAAGCTGAAGGAGGCCGCCAAGGGCACCGCCAACCTCATGGAGGCCACCCTGGAGTGCGCCCGCGCCGGCGTCACGACCGGTGAGTGGGCCGGGGCCCTGCGCGAGGTGTTCGGCGAGTTCCGGGCGCCCACCGGGGTCTCCTCCGCGCCCGTCGCGGTGACCGCCGAGGAGGGCACGGCGATGGCCGACGTCCGCCGCAGGGTGGATCTCACGGCCAAGGACATGGGCGTCGGCAAGCTGCGCTTCCTGGTCGGCAAGCCGGGCCTGGACGGGCACTCCAACGGCGCCGAGCAGATCGCCGTACGCGCGCGTGACGCCGGTTTCGAGGTGGTCTACCAGGGCATCCGGCTCACCCCGGAGCAGATCGTCGACGCGGCCCTCGCCGAGGACGTGCACGCGGTCGGTCTGTCCATCCTCTCCGGCTCGCACGCCCAGCTGGTGCCGGACGTGCTGGAGCGCCTCCGTGTGGCCGGTGCCACAGATATCCCGGTGATCGCCGGTGGCATCATCCCGAATGGTGACGCCGAACAGCTCCGGGCCGCCGGAGTGGCCGCGGTCTTCACCCCGAAGGACTTCGACATCACCGGAATCATCGGCCGCATCGTCGATGAGATCCGCAAAGCGAACAAGCTCGACCCCCTGGAGGTCCCCGCATGACCACGGTCAACCGCCTTCGCCCCCGGCGTTCCTGCCTGGCGGTACCGGGCTCGAACCCGCGCTTCCTGGAGAAGGCTCAGGGCCTCCCCGCCGACCAGGTCTTCCTGGACCTGGAGGACGCGTGCGCGCCGCTCGCCAAGCCCGAGGCGCGGCACACCATCGTGAAGTTCCTCAACGAGGGCGACTGGACGGGCAAGACGCGGGTCGTGCGCGTCAACGACTGGACGACCGAGTGGACGTACCGCGATGTCGTGACCGTCGTCGAGGGCGCCGGCCAGAACCTCGACTGCATCATGCTGCCGAAGGTGCAGACCCCCCAGCAGATCGTCGCCCTGGACCTGCTGCTGACGCAGATCGAGAAGACGATGGGCTTCGAGGTCGGCAAGATCGGCATCGAGGCGCAGATCGAGAACGCCCAGGGCCTGAACAACGTCAACGAGATCGCGACGGCCTCCCAGCGCGTCGAGACGATCATCTTCGGCCCGGCCGACTTCATGGCGTCCATCAACATGAAGTCGCTGGTCGTGGGTGAGCAGCCGCCCGGCTACCCGGCGGACGCCTACCACTACATCCTGATGAAGATCCTGATGGCCGCCCGCGCCAACAACCTCCAGGCGATCGACGGCCCCTACCTCCAGATCCGCAACATCGACGGCTACCGCGAGGTCGCCCAGCGCGCCGCCGCGCTCGGCTTCGACGGCAAGTGGGTGCTGCACCCGGGCCAGGTCGAGGCGTCCAACGAGATCTTCTCGCCCTCGCAGGAGGACTTCGACCACGCCGAGCTGATCCTGGACGCGTACGACTACTACACGTCCGAGGCGGGCGGCAAGAAGGGCTCCGCGATGCTCGGCGACGAGATGATCGACGAGGCCAGCCGCAAGATGGCCCTGGTCATCTCCGGCAAGGGCCGCGCCGCCGGCATGCAGCGCACCAGCAAGTTCGAGATCCCGGAGGCGTAAGGCCATGCAGTTCGGACGCACCTACGAGGAGTTCGAGGTCGGGGCGACGTACAAGCACTGGCCGGGAAAGACGGTCACGGAGTACGACGACCACCTGTTCTGTCTCCTCACCATGAACCACCACCCGCTCCACATGGACGTCAACTATGCGGAGAAGACGACGGACTTCGGCAAGAACGTCGTCGTCGGGAACTACATCTACTCGCTGCTGCTCGGCATGAGCGTGCCGGACATCTCCGGCAAGGCGATCGCCAACCTGGAGATCGAGTCGCTCAAGCACGTGGCGCCGACCTTCCACGGCGACACCATCTACGGGCAGACGACCGTGCTCGACAAGTGGCCGTCGAAGTCGAAGAGCGACCGCGGCATCGTCTACGTCGAGACCAAGGGCTACAAGCAGGACGGCACGCTGGTCTGCGTGTTCCGCCGCAAGGTGATGGTGCCGACCGAGACGTACATCAAGGAGCGCGGCGGCGAGCAGCCCGGCCGCCCCGAGCTCAAGGAGCAGGAGAAGTAGCCATGGCGCGACTCGCCCAGACCGCCGGTCTGACCGATATCCAGCAGGAGATCCTGTCCACCGTTCGGGACTTCGTGGACAAGGAGATCATTCCGGTCGCGACCGAGCTGGAGCACCGCGACGAGTATCCGCAGCAGATCGTCGACGGCCTCAAGGAGTTGGGCCTGTTCGGTCTGATGATCCCCGAGGAGTACGGGGGTCTGGGCGAGTCGCTGCTGACGTACGCCCTCTGTGTGGAGGAGATCGCGCGCGGCTGGATGTCGGTGTCCGGCATCATCAACACCCACTTCATCGTGGCGTACATGCTCAAGCAGCACGGCACACAGGAGCAGAAGGACCACTTCCTGCCGCGCATGGCGGCCGGCGACATCCGCGGTGCCTTCTCGATGTCGGAGCCCGGTCTGGGTTCGGATGTGTCGGCGATCACATCCAAGGCGGTCAGGGACGGCGACGAGTACGTCCTGAACGGCCAGAAGATGTGGCTGACGAACGGCGGAACGTCGTCTCTGGTCGCCGTTCTGGTGCGAAGTGACGAAGGACACCCCGAGGGCACGGCGCCGCACAAGTCGATGACGACCTTTCTCGTCGAGAAGGAGCCCGGCTTCGGTGAGGTCCGCCCCGGCCTGACCATTCCGGGCAAGATCGACAAGATGGGGTACAAGGGGGTCGACACGACCGAACTCATCATGGACGGCCTGCGCGTTCCGGTGGATCGCGTGCTCGGCGGGGTCACCGGCCGAGGTTTTTACCAAATGATGGACGGCGTGGAGGTCGGCCGCGTCAACGTGGCGGCGCGTGGTTGCGGTGTCGCTCAGCGTGCGTTCGAACTCGGTGTCCAGTACGCCCAGCAGCGTCACACTTTCGGCAAGCCGATCGCCCAGCACCAGGCGATCCAGTTCAAGCTCGCCGAGATGGCTACCAAGGTCGAGGCCGCGCATGCGATGATGGTGAACGCGGCACGCAAAAAGGACTCCGGGGAACGAAACGACCTTGAGGCTGGGATGGCGAAGTACCTCGCCTCCGAGTACTGCAAGGAGGTCGTTGAGGACGCCTTCCGGATCCACGGCGGCTACGGCTTCTCCAAGGAGTACGAGATCGAGCGCCTCTACCGTGAGGCTCCGATGCTGCTGATCGGCGAAGGTACCGCCGAGATCCAGAAAATGATCATCGGTCGTCGGCTGCTCGAAGAGTATCGATTCCAGGGCTGATTGTCCGGATACGGGGTGTTTTCTTGGAGAAGAAGATCACACCCCGTCAACACTCTTCAGCCGCCTACTCGGCTTCCTGGCTTGCCCAGTTGTGGCCCGCGACCGGTACGATCCCGGGAAAGCCGCCGTCCCCCCTCACTGCGCGGCATCATCCGCTACGAAGGTCATCCATGCCCCACAGCCAAACCTCTGCACCTCGCGACAGCCGGGCCGGCGTACGCCTCGCGCGCGGAGCATCGCCGTGGCTTCTCCCGACCGTCGCCACCGCAGCCCTCAGCCTGGCCAAGGCCCGCCGCTCCGGCGCCGCCCGGGCCGTGGCCGTGCCCGCCACCGCCCTCGCGGCGGGCATGCTGTGGTTCTTCCGCGACCCCGAGCGCGAGATCGCCCAGGGCCGGGTCATCTCGCCCGCCGACGGTGTGGTGCAGAGCATCATGCCGTGGAAGGACGGTCGCACCCGCGTCGCGATCTTCATGAGCCCGCTCAACGTCCACGTCAACCGCGCCCCCCTCTCCGGCACGGTGGCCTCGGTCGAGCACATCCCAGGTGGGTTCGTTCCGGCGTTCAACAAGGAGAGCGAGAACAACGAGCGCGTAGTCTGGCATTTCGACACCGAACTCGGGGACATCGAGATGATCCAGATCGCAGGCGCGGTCGCCCGCCGCATCGTGCCGTACATCCCTCAGGGGACGAAGGTCGAGCAGGGTGACCGGATCGGTCTGATCCGCTTCGGCTCGCGTGTCGACATCTACCTGCCCGAGGGCGTGGAGGTCGCGGTCGAGGTCGGGCAGAAGACCGTGGCTGGGGTGACTCGCATTGACCGTGATTGATCCGGAAACTCAGGCGGGCTGGGTGCCCGAGGCGGACGAGGTGGACGAAGAGGAGGAGATGCCCCTCTCTCTCCGCCTCTCGATAGCGGACACCCTCACCCTCGGCAACGCCACGTGCGGCTTCATGGCGGTGTACTTCACCACCACGGGGATCTTGATCCCGCACCTCACCGGCAGCCAGGAGACGGGCATGGCCCGGCACAGCGCGGCGACCGCCGTGATCCTGATGCTCTGCGCCGCGGTCTTCGACCTGTTCGACGGCCTGGTGGCGCGCAAGCTCCGCTCCTCCCCCATGGGCGCCGAGCTGGACAACCTCTCCGATCTGATCAGCTTCGGCCTGGCGCCGGCGTACTTCGTGCTGGTCTACGGCATGGTCGCGGACGACGCGCACCAGAGAGTGGCCGCGGTCGGCGCGATCGTGGTGCTGCTGGCGGTGGTGCTGCGGCTTGCGCGCTTCTCGTGCGTGACGGTCCCGAACGGCATGTTCCAAGGCATGCCTTCCCCGTTCGGGGCGCTGACGGTGGTCTCGATCGTGCTGCTGGAGCTGCCCTTCGTGGCGACGCTGCTGGCGATCCTGGGTACGGCGTGGCTGATGGTGAGCCGCGTGGAGTACCCGAAGCCGCGGGGCCGGCTCGCGGTGGCGATGCTGTCCTGGATCGTCGTGTCGATGGGTCTGCTGGCGGCCTGGGCCTTCGACGCCCCGAGCGGCCAGCTGCTCCTCCAGACCGGCTGCGCCCTCCAGCTGGTCACAGGCGCGGTGATCCCGCTGTTCGCCACGGCGCGCCGGGTGAACAACTTCCGCGACAACCGCCGCGAGGCGCGAGCCGCACAGCTTCCGTAGCGCCGGTACTTCGAAGGCCCCGGATCCGTCTTCTACGACGGACTCCGGGGCCTTTGGGTTTTCTTCGCCCCGCCGCCCCTACAGCCCGTAGGGCGCTTGAGGACGAGGCCTGCGTCAGCGCAGGAAGTCCTCCGCGATGCGGGACGCCGAGCGCTCCAGGATGGGGCCCGCGTCCGCGATGCACTTCGCCACGTCCGGCTCGATCTCCGTCAGGGGGTACGCGCGCCGCATGCCTGCCCGGCCCAGGGCCTGCGGGGGGAGGGCCAGGCGGCCGCAGACCGCTACGACCTCCTTGCCGGCCGCCCGCGCCGCCGCCGCGACCCCCGCCGGGGCCTTGCCGTGCAGCGTCTGCTCGTCCAGGGAGCCCTCCCCGGTGATCACCAGATCCGCCCGCTCCAGCGCCGGCCCGAAGCCCAGCACATCGAGCATCACCTCGATTCCGGGGCGGAACCGGGCGCCGAGGAGCAGGGCGCCGTAGCCGATGCCGCCCGCAGCGCCCGCGCCCGGCGAGGCGGCGTACTCGGCGGCCTTGGAGCCGATCGAGCCCTCCAGCACCTTCGCGAAGTGCGCGAGCGCCGCGTCCAGCGTGGCCACGTCGTCCGGCGAGGCCCCCTTCTGCGGCCCGTAGACCGCCGGGGCGCCCTTGGGCCCCGTCAAGGGGTTGTCGACATCGCTCGCGAGGACCAGCTCGACCGAGGCCAGACGCGGGTCCAGACCGGAGAGGTCCGCCGAGGCCAGTTCCCCGAGCCCCCCACCGCCCGGCGCCACCGGCTCACCGTCCGCGTCCAGGAACCGCGCACCCAGCGCGGAGAGCATCCCGGCGCCGCCGTCGGTCGTGGCGCTGCCGCCGACGCCGAAGACGATGGTCCGGGCGCCCGCGTCGAGGGCGGCCCGCAGCAGTTCCCCGGAGCCGTACGTGGAGGCGGTCAGGGGCGCGAAGACACCCGCCGGAAGCCGCTGGAGCCCACTGGCCTCCGCCATCTCGACGACGGCCGTGTCACCGCGCAGCGCGAACGCCGCCGTGACCTCGTCACCGAGGGGCCCCGCGACCCGTACCTCATGCCGCGAGAACCCGGCCGCGACCGCGGCGTCCACGGTGCCGTCGCCGCCGTCGGCCACGGGCAGCGCCTCGACGTCCACGTCGGGCACGACCTGCCGCAGCCCGGCCGTCACCCGTTCGGCGACCTGTACGGCCGTGAGCGAGCCCTTGAACTTGTCCGCGGCGATGAGCACGCGCTGTGTCACCTGTGATCCCCTTGCTCTCCGGGCCTCGCGCATGTCAAGGCCAGTCGCGCCGCTGCGACCTTAACCGCAGGACGCCCTCGCCGTCATGCCCCGACCGGTCCCTGGACCGGGCCGGACGCCCCGCTGTCCGGGCCCCGCGGAATCGGGTAGACCGGTGCTATGACCCCTGTGGGCACCGAGCCAGAGCTCACCGACCGCGTCCTCGGGGGCTGGCTGGGCCGGATCGCCGGCAACATGCTGGGCAAACCGGTCGAGCAGGGCGACCTGTGGACGCGGGACCGTATCGACCGCTATCTGCGGCGGGCAGCCTCCCTGCCGCTCACCGACTATCTGCCCGAGCCGCCGCCCGGCGACGACGACGCCTTCGAACTGCGCCCCGAGTGGCGCCAGTGCGTGCGCGGCCGGATCCACGGCAGCTGCCGGGACGACGACGTCGACTACGCGATCCTCGGCCTGGACCTGCTGGAGACCCATGGCTTCGGCTTCAGCACCGAGCAGGTCGGCGATCTGTGGCTGCTGCGGCTGCCGTACCTGCAGACCTTCACGGCCGAGCGGGCGGCGTACCGGAATCTCGCCAACGGGCTCAAGCCGCCGCTGACCGCCACCTTCGACAACCCGTACCAGGAGTGGATCGGCGCCCTGATCCGGGCCGACATCTACGGCTGGACCTGCCCCGCCGACCCGCGCCGCGCCGCCTCCCTGGCCCGCCGGGACGCCGTGCTGTCGCACACCGGCAACGGCGTGTACGGGGCGATGTGGGCGGCGGCGCTGGTCTCGGCGGCGTTCGACGCGCCCACCGTCCGGCACGCCCTCAACGAGGCGCTCACCGTGATCCCGGCGAGCAGCCGCCTCGCGCGCACCGTGCGCCGGGTGATCTCGCTCCATGACACCCGGATGACCTGGGAGGACACGCTCACCACGGTGTCCGAGGAGACCGCGGGCCTCGGCTGGATCCACACCGTCCCGAACGCCGCCGTCCTCACCGCGGGCCTGCTGTACGGCGACGGCGACTTCACCCGCACCATCACCCTCACCGTCCGCGGCGGCCTGGACACCGACTCCAACGGGGCCACCGCCGGTTCGGTGGCCGGGGTGCTGACCGGGGCGCAGGCGATCCCGGCGCAGTGGCGGGACCCGTTGGAGGACACGGTGCGCAGTGCGGTGTTCGGGTTCGACGGGGTGCGGATCAGTGAGCTGGCGGAGCGGACACTGCGGTTGGTCGGGAGCGAGTGACGCGGTGGTTACCCTTCCTGGATGACCACTCAGGACTTCGCCACGTACATCGCGGGGCTCCCCCGCGTCCTCGCCGGTGCCGCCGCCCTGTTCCGGGACACGGAGGGCCGGGTGCTGCTCGTCGAGCCCAACTACCGTGAGGGCTGGGCGCTTCCGGGCGGTACGGTCGAGTCCGACGAGGGCGAGACCCCGCGCCGGGGCGCGCGCCGGGAGACGGCCGAGGAGATCGGGCTCGACGTCCCGCTCGGCCCGCTGCTCGCGGTGGACTGGGTGCACGGCACGGGCCGACCGCCGCTGGTCGCCTATCTGTACGACGGTGGTGTCCTCGGCGAGGACGACTTCAAGGCGATCCGGCTGCAGGAGGAGGAGTTGCTGTCCTGGCGTCTGGTCCCGCGCGAGGAGCTCACCGAGTATCTGCCGGGTGCCCTGGGCCGCCGGGTGCTGGTCGCGCTGGACGTGCTCGCGGACGGCGGGGGCGCGGCGGAGTTGGAGAACGGGCGCCGGGTCGGCTGATCCGGCTCGGGCGGGGTCAGCCCTCGACGTCCTTGGGCCTTGCGTCCACCTCGCGCGGCGCGTCGTCGCGTGCGGCGAGGCGGGCCTCGGTGCGGTGACCGCGTGCGATGTAGTCGCGGACGACGAGTTCGACGGCATCCTGGGGACTGCCCACGCCCGCGAGGACCATGGCTTCGACGACGAGTTCGGCGTCGAGCGAGACGGTGACCTTGGCCATGCGCGGACGCCACCACCGGCCGCCGCCCCACGACCCGAATATCCGATCGCCGCACCCCTGGCCCCGGCCTACTCTCGGTGGCATGACCAAGCCCCTCGTCGCCATCCTCAGCGGCGCCGGTATCAGCACGGACTCCGGGATCCCCGACTACCGCGGGCCGAACGGTCTGTGGCGGCGGGACCCGGACGCCGAGAAGCTGGTGACGTACGAGTACTACATGGGCGATCCGGAGATCCGCCGTCGCTCGTGGCAGATGCGGCGCAAGAACCGCACGCTGAAGGCCGAGCCGAACGCCGCGCACCACGCGGTCGCCGAGCTGGAGCGGTCCGGGGTGCCGGTGAGGGTGATCACGCAGAACGTGGACGGGCTGCACCAGCTCGCCGGGATGCCGGCCCGCAAGGTGCTCGAACTGCACGGCAGCGCACGCGGCGTGGTGTGCACCGGCTGTCATGCGCGGGGCCCGATGGAGGACGCGATCGCCCGGGTCGAGGCCGGTGAGGAGGATCCGCCGTGCCTGGAGTGCGGCGGGATCCTGAAGTCGGCCACGGTGATGTTCGGCGAGCGCCTCGACCCGGTCGTGCTCGGTGAGGCGGTCGCGATCACCAAGGCCTGCCAGGTGTTCATCGCGGTCGGCACCAGCCTCCAGGTCCAGCCCGCGGCGGGCCTCGCCGGCATCGCCGCCGACCACGGCGCACGGCTCGTCATCGTCAACGCCGAGCCGACACCGTACGACGAACTCGCCGACGAGGTGATCCACGAGCCGATCGGCACGGCACTGCCCGAACTGCTGCGCGGGATCGGCTGGTAGCCCAGGATGCGATCATGACTTCTCGGATCCGCCACGTGACGATCGACTCCGCCGACGCCTACCGCCTCGGCGAGTTCTGGTCCCGAGTGCTGGACCTGCCCCTGCACGAGGACGACAAGCCCGGGGACGAGTACGCGCTGATCGAGGGGGCGGGACTGCTGTTCGTCACCGTCCCCGAGCCCAAGACCGTCAAGAACCGGGTGCACCTGGACCTTGAGCCGCAGGACCGCACCCGGGACGAGGAGGTCGAGCGGGTCCTCGCCCTCGGCGCGATAGCGGTTCACCCAGCGGTGGGCGCACTGGCGGGAGACACCGAGCTCTTTCGCGACGTGAGCGACCGGACGCCGGTCCAGTACGACACGGCGCACCAGCAGGCATCTGCCGTGAAAGGTCAGCCGGGCATTAGCGTGGGCCACCAGGACCTCCGAGGTGAGTGAAAGACGGCAATCTCCACTACGCCCGGAGGTCCTGCTTTGATCAACTACCGACGCCTACGTGTCACCAACGTGTCGGCCGAGTACACCTAGAACAGCGCCGTGCCGCTCTCGAAGTCCAGCAGTCTCTTCTTGCGGTCCAGGCCGCCGCCGTAGCCGGTGAGGCTGCCGTTGGCGCCTACGACGCGGTGGCAGGGGACGATGATGCCGATCGGGTTCTTGCCGTTGGCGAGGCCGACGGCGCGGGAGGCGCCGGGGTTGCCGAGGGCGTCGGCCAGGTCGCCGTACGAGCGGGTCTCGCCGTAGGGGATCTTGCGGAGCTGGTTCCAGACGCCGCGCTGGAACGGTGTGCCCTTCAGGCGCAGGTCGAGGGTGAACTCCTTCAACTCGCCCGCGAAATAGGCCTCCAGTTGTTCCTCGGCCTCCGCGAACAGGGTGTCGTCTCGGTCGCCGAAGGTCTCCTCCGGTGGTCGGTGGCGCTGTTCGGTCATGTAGAGGCCGCACAGGACGCCGTCGTCGGCGACCAGGGTGAGGGGGCCGTACGGGCTGTCGATCATGGTGTGCTGGTGCATGGAACGTCCTTAGACCGGGAGGAAGTTGATCGGGTGGCTGTCGGTCGCCCACAGGTACTGGACGGCGTACGCCCGCCAGGGCCGCCAGGCCGCGGCGCGGGCCGTGAGGGCGGCGGGAGTGGAGGGCAGGCCCAACTCCCCTGCCGCGCGGCGGATTCCGAGGTCGGTGGGGAGGAAGGCGTCGGGGTCACCGAGGGCGCGCATCGCGATGGCGCCGACCGTCCAGGGGCCGAAGCCGGGGAGGGCGAGCAGTCGGCCCCGGGTTTCCTCCCAGTCGCTGTCCACACCCAAGTGGAGGCTTCCGTCGGCGAGTTGGCCGACCAGGGTGGTGAAGGTCGTACGGCGGGTGCGGGGCATCGCCAGTGACTCCGGGTCCACCGCCGCCAGTGCCTCGGGCGCCGGGAAGAGGTGGGTGAGGCCGCCCTCGGGGTCGTCGACCGGCTGACCGTGTGCGGTGACCAGGCGGGCCGCGTGGGTGCGGGCGGCGGCCGTGGAGACCTGCTGGCCGAGCACGGCCCGTACGGCGAACTCCGCCTCGTCGACCGTGCGCGGGACGCGCCGGCCGGGCGCCTTGGCGACCAGGGGTGCGAGCAGTTCGTCCGTGCTGAGCTGCTCGTCGATGGCGACCGGGTCGGCGTCCAGGTCGAGCATGCGGCGGCAGCGGCTGATGGCGACGGCCAGGTCGCGCAGGTCGCTGAGCGTGAGGCGGCACGCGATGTGGTCGGGCCGCGGAGCCAGGGACACGATGCCTTGGCCGTACGGCAGCCGGAGTGTGCGGCGGTACGCGCCGTCCCGCCACTCCTCCACGCCGGGTACGGCGGTCGCGGCGAGGTGGCCGAAGAGGTTGTCGGGGTTGAGGGGGGCGCGGAACGGCAGGCGGAGGACGAGCGCTCCGGGCGTCTGCCCCGGGCGGGGTGCGCGGGCCCGTAGCTCGCTCGGCGCCAGGGCGAAGACCTCGCGCACGGTGTCGTTGAAGGTACGGATGGAGGAGAACCCGGCGGCGAAGGCGATCTCCGCCATCGGCAGCGGGGTCGTCTCGATCAACAGGCGGGCGGTCTGGGCGCGTTGGGCACGGGCCAGCGCGAGCGGGCCCGCGCCGAGCTCGGCGAGGAGTTGGCGTTCGACCTGCCGGGTGCTGTAGCCGAGCCGGGCGGCGAGGCCGGGCACGCCCTCGCGGTCCACGACACCGTCGGCGATCAGCCGCATGGCGCGGGCCACGAGATCGGCGCGCTGGTTCCACTCCGGGGAGCCCGGGCTGGCGTCCGGACGGCACCGCTTGCAGGCCCGGAATCCGGCCTGCTGACAGGCGGCCGCGCTCGGGTGGAACACCATGTTCTCCGGCTTGGGCGCGACCACCGGACAGCTGGGCCGGCAGTAGATCCCGGTGGTCAGGACGGCCGTGTAGAACCATCCGTCGAAGCGCGCGTCCTTGGCCTGGACGGCCCGCACGCAGTGCTCGGTCTCGGTGTGCATCCCCTTCTGCATGCGTCCAGCATCGACCACGCACCGAGGGAGGGCTGGCGAGAATCCGACATCAACCTCGGCGGTCCTGCGCCCATGCCGATTCGCGCAGAAGGCGCAGTCCGTTGAGGCCGACCAGCACGGTCGAGCCCTCGTGACCCGCCACGCCGAGCGGCAGCGGAAGGTGTCCGATCAGGTCCCACAGCACGAGGCCGGTGATGAAGACGCCCGCGATCACCAGATTCTGCACGACCAGCCTGCGGGCGGCCCGGGACAGCCGTACCACCGCGGGCACGGTCGTCAGCTCGTCCCGCACGATCACCGCGGCCGCCGTCTCCAGGGCCAGGTCGGAGCCCGCGCGGCCCATGGCGATGCCGGAGTGGGCGGCGGCGAGGGCGGGGGCGTCGTTGACGCCGTCGCCGACGAAGAGCACCTTGCGGCCCTGGCCCTGAAGGGCGCGTACGGCGTCGACCTTGTCCTCGGGGAGCAGGCCCGCGCGGACGTCGGTGAGCCCCGTGGCCTCGGCGACCCGGGCGGCGGCGCCGGCGTTGTCGCCGGTGAGCAGGACGGGGGCGGTGCCGGTCAGGGAGGTGAGGGCGGCCGTGGTGGCGGGGGCCTCGGCGCGCAGGCGGTCGGTGAGGGTGAGGGTGCCGAGGGGCTTGCCGTCCCGGGTCACTTCCACGGCGGTGGCGTCGCTGTCGACGTCGGCACGGCCCACGCTCACCACGCGCCCCTCGACGGTGGCGGTGACGCCCTGTCCCGGGGTGGCGGTGAATTCCTCGGCGGGCGCCAGGGCGAGGCCACGGGTGCGGGCGGCGGCGACGATCGCCCGGGCCAGCGGGTGCTCGCTGGGGTGTTCGGCGGATGCGGCCAGCGCCAGCAGGGCGTCCTCGTCGAGACCGGACTCCGCCAGCGGGTGCACGGCGGTCACCTCGGGGGCGCCTTCGGTGAGGGTGCCTGTCTTGTCGAGGGCGGCGGTGTCGATCTCGCCGAGGCGTTCCATGGCGACGGCCGACTTGACCAGGACGCCGTGCCGGCCGGCGTTGGCGATGGCGGACAGCAGCGGCGGCATGGTCGCGAGGACCACCGCGCACGGGGAGGCGACGATCATGAAGGTCATGGCCCGCAGCAGGGCGCCGGTGAGATCGGCGCCGAACGCGAGCGGCACGCCGAAGACCGTGAGGGTGGCGATCACGATGCCCACGGCATAGCGCTGCTCGATCTTCTCGATGAACAGCTGCGTCGGCGCCTTGGTGCGGGACGCCTCCTCGACCAGGGTGACGATGCGGGCGATCACCGAGTCGGCGGGGTCGCGCTCGACGCTGACGCTCAGGGCGCCGGCGCCGTTGAGGGTGCCCGCGAAGACCTCGTCGCCGGGGCGCTTGACGACCGGGAGGGGCTCGCCGGTGATGGTGGCCTCGTCGGCCTCGCTGGTGCCGTCCAGGACCCGGCCGTCGGCGCCGATGCGCTCACCGGGGCGGATCAACAGCACGTCGCCGACGGCGAGTTCGGCGGCCGGTACGGTCTCCTCGCCAGCGTCGGTGACCCGGGTGGCGGTGGTGGGCGCGAGGTCGAGCAGGCCGCGCACGGAGTCGGCGGTGCGGGCGGTGGCCAGGGCCTCCAGGGCGCCGGAGGTGGCGAAGATGACGATCAGCAGGGCACCGTCGAGGACCTGGCCGATCGCGGCCGCGCCGAGCGCCGCGACGATCATCAGCAGGTCGACGTCGAGGGTCTTCTCGCGCAGCGCCCGCAGCCCTTCGAGGGCGGGCTCCCAGCCGCCCGCGGCATAGGCGACGGCATACAGCGGACCGAAGGCCCAGGCGGGCGCGCCGGTCAGGTCGAGGGCGAGGCCCAGCAGAAAGGCGACGGTCGCGGCGAGCGCCCAGCGGGCCTCGGGCAGGGCGAGGATCCGGGTGCGGCGGCGGGGGGCCGTCGGGGCGGGTGCGGGGGCGTAGGTGGGGACGAGTGTGGTGGACACGCGGGCCACCATACAGGAACACATGAAGACCCATTCATCTGTTCATGTGTGATGAGTAGGATACGCCCATGGGTCATGGAGCCGTCACCACCACCGACGAAGAGCGCGTGCGCCTGGACGCGGACAATGTCGCGAAGGTGGCGACCACCCTCCAGGCCCTGTCCACCCCCTCCCGGCTGCTGATCCTCGCGCGGCTGCGCGAAGGCCCGCTGCCGGCCACCGAGTTGGCCGCCGAGGTGGGCATGGAGCAGTCCGCCTGCTCGCACCAGCTGCGGCTGCTGCGCAATCTGGGCCTGGTGCTGGGCGAGCGGCGCGGCCGGTCGGTGGTGTACGCGTTGCACGACCACCATGTCGCCGAACTCCTCGACCAGGCCGTCTATCACGTGGAGCATCTGCGGCTGGGGATCAGCGACGTAACGGAGTGAGGGCTACGTCGTAGCCTCGTCCTCGGCCACGAAGTCGACGACCGCGAGGGCGAAGAGCAGGGTGAGGGCCAGGCCGACGACGACCCAGCCGGTCGGGTACGGCCACAGGGCGAACGTCAGGACGACCGCGGCCACCAGCAGCCAGGAGATCCAGGTGCGGTGGCGGTGGACGAAGTGTCCCACCCGGCCGGTGCGCATTCCCGCCCGTTCGGCTGTCGAGCGGACGGCGCCGATGCCCGAGTGCCACATCTGCCGTACGAACCGGGCCCGGCGGCCGGGTCCGGTGAGCCAGGCGGCGAGGGCGACCACCACACCGAGGACGACCGCCACCCGCACGCTGGTACGCAGGAAGCGGATCAGGATGTCGTACACCGACTCGGCGGCGGGCTGGGAGACGCCGGAGGGCAGGGCGTCCAGGTACACCGCGCGGAAGACGGTCAGGGCGATGCCGAGCAGGCCCACGGCGAAGGCGAAGCCGAGCGCGCCGGCGATGAGCGCCTTGCGGCGGTGCGCGGCGAGCAGTACGCCGCCCGCGATCAGAGCGACCGAGATGACGGGGAGCCAGAATCCGATGAGTTGGAGCAGCCGGAACCCCGTACGGGCCCGGCCGATGTCCTCCGAGTGCACGACCGTGATCTCGGTATGGATCTCGGGGATGTTCCCGGCCACGGTCATGCCCTCGTCGACGAGGCGCTCCTTGACCCGTTCGACGACCGGACCGAGGTCCAGGGTCACCGCGTCGCCCTCGACCTTCACGGCGCCGCCGCCTTCGCCGGTCAGTGCCTTCACGACGGTGTCGTGGGCCAGGCGGTTCGCCTCGGTCCAGATCCTGTCGAAGGCGTCCGAGGCGACGACCGCCTGCGCCTTGTCGTGCACGAAGCTGGCGACCGCGGCCTCCAGCGAGGGGCCCAGTCTGCCGAGTGCCTTCTCCACCAGCGGCCGGTCCGCGGCCGGGGTCTGGGAGAGCAGCGCGGTCAGGTCGAGGCGGCTCATCACGGCGTCGGTGACCCGGTTCGCGACGGCGTTCTGGATGTCCCGGTCACGGGCGAGCGGCTCGACCGTGTCGACGTAACGGTCGGTGTCGCCCGCGATGTCAGCGGTCCACGCGGCGACGGCGCCCAGCGGGGCGAGGATGCAGCCGAGGACGATCAGCACGGCGGCGAGCAGCGACTTGACCCGGTGCCGTTCCGGACGCGCGGCACGCTCGGCCTCCAGGGCCGCGACGCGGGCCCGCAGCCCATCGAGTTCCGACTGCTCGGCGCCCGAGGGGTCCCCGTCACCCGCCATGCCCGTGCTCCCTCCTGCTCCACTGTGGTCAGCAGACCCCGTGGGCTGGAGGGAGGCGACCGTGGGCGGGCCGTCCGGGTGAGGGGAAGCGGTGTCGTCTAGTGGAGCTGTCGGTCGAAGGCGTCGTATGCCTGTTCGTCGAAGAGGACGAACGTGATCTCCTCGACCGACGTCTGCGCCGTGCGTACCGTTTCCACCGCGATACGCGCCGCGTCGTCCATCGGCCAGCGGTAGACGCCGGTGGAGACGGCCGGGAAGGCGACCGTGCGGGCGCCCAGCTCGTCGGCGACGCGCAGGGATTCTCGGTAGCAGGAGGCGAGGAGGTCGGAGCGGTCCTCGCTCTGGCTGAAGACGGGGCCGACGGTGTGGATCACCCAGCGGGCGTCCAGTTCGCCGGCCGTCGTGGCGACCGCCTTGCCCGTCGGCAGGCCCTTGCCGTAGTGGGAGGCGCGCAGCTTGCGGCACTCCTCCAGGATCGCGGGACCGCCCCGGCGGTGGATGGCGCCGTCCACACCGCCTCCGCCGAGCAGCGAGGAGTTGGCGGCGTTGACGATGGCGTCGGCGGTCTGCCGTGTGATGTCGCCCTGGACGAGCGTGATGGTGGTCATGTCTGCCTCAGTCTTCTCCAGACGGCCTTCGCCGCGTTGTGCCCCGACATCCCGTGCACGCCGGGTCCGGGCGGGGTGGCGGAGGAGCAGATGAAGACCGCCGGATGCGGGGTGCTGTACGGGAACAGGGACAGTCTGGGGCGGAGCAGGAGCTGGAGTCCGGAGGCCGCGCCGGAGCCGATGTCGCCGCCGACGTAGTTGGCGTTGCGGGCGGCGAGTTCGGGCGGGCCCGCCGTGGCACGGGCGAGGACACGGTCGCGGAAACCCGGGGCGTAGCGCTCCAGTTGGCGTTCGATCGCGTCGGTGAGGTCGCCGGTCCAGCCGTTGGGCACATGGGCGTACGCCCAGAAGACGTGTTTGCCGGCGGGGGCCCGGCCCGGGTCGACGACACTGGGCTGGACCGTGATCATGAACGGCCGGTCGGGCGCCCGGCCCTCCCGGGACGCGGCGCGCAGGGCGGTGCCGATCTCCGCGCTGTCGGCGCCGATCTGCACCGTCCCCGCACGGCGGGCCTCCGGCGCGGTCCATGGGACCGGCCCGTCCAGCGCGTAGTCGATCTTGAAGACGCCCGCGCCGTACCGGTACCGCTCGTAGTAGCGGCCGAGGTCGGCGATCCGGGCCAGGGCCGTGGGTGAGGTGTCGAAGACGTACGCGCGCGCGGGTGGCAGGTCGTCGAGGCGTTTGACTTCGTAGTCGGTGTGGATCGAGCCGCCGAGGTCCTTCAGATACGCGGCGAGCGCGTCCGAGATCGACTGGGAGCCGCCCCGGGCCACCGGCCAGCCCCGGGCGTGCGCGGCCAGGGCGAAGACCAGTCCGACGGCGCCGGTGGCGAAGCCGTTCAGCGGGGCCATCACATGGGCCACGAGACCGGCGAACAGGGTCTTGGCGCGCTCCCCCTGGAAGCGGCGCGTCAGCCAGGTCGACGGAGGCAGTCCGACCAGGCCGAAGCGGGCGAGGGTGACCGGGTCGCGGGGCAGCGCGGTCAGCGGCAGGGACATGAAGTCCCGGGCCAGGTTGTCCCAGTGGGGCAGGAAGGGCTGGACCAGCCTGCGGTACGCCCCCGCGTCCCGTGCCCCGAACGAGGCGGCCGTCTCACCGACCGAGCGGGAGAGCACGGCGGCGGTGCCGTCGGGGAACGGGTGTGCCATGGGCAGTTCGGCGTGCAGCCACTCCAGGCCGTACCGCTCCAGCGGGAGGGCGCGGAACGCCGGGGAGTTGACGCCGAGCGGATGCGCCGCCGAACACGGGTCGTGGCGGAACCCGGGGAGGGTGAGCTCCTCGGTACGGGCTCCCCCGCCGACGGTGTCACGCGCCTCGAACAGGGCCACGGAGAAGCCGCGCCGGGCCAGCTCCACGGCAGCGGTCAGTCCGTTCGGCCCCGCACCCACCACGACCGCATCGAGCATCGACGGCACCTTCGGACCCCTTCGTCAGCCGATGGCCACTCACTGTCAGCATATGACGGGTACGCCTGAGAGCTCGGGCCGATCAGTTGTTCGCGGGCGCGGGAGGGTGGGGGTTGATCGCGCCCACGCGGCGGAGCCGCATATCGATACAGCCCCGCGCCCCCGGGTCGGTTCAGGCCGGCCCTCGCCGCAGAAGTTCCCGAACCCGACTCGCGGTGGCCGCGTCGCGGGCCGCCGTGAACGGCAGGGCGTTGCCGCCGGTCACGCGGAACGGCTCGCCGGTCAGGGTCAGGTGGGCGCCGCCCGCCTCCTCGACCAGCAGCAGGCCCGCCGCGTGATCCCATGCCGCCTCCCAGCTGAACGCGACGGCGTCCAACTCGCCCCGGGCGATGGCGAGATACTCCAGGCCCGCCGAGCCACAGGCGCGCGGCGCGACGCCGTCCGCCCACACGCCGCGCAGGGCGTGCTTCTGCTCGTCGGTGGTGTAGTCCGGGTGGGAGGTGGCCACGCGGAGGTCCCGGCCGGGTTCCGGCACGCCGGTGTGCAGCCGCTCGCCGTCGAGGTAGGCGCCCTGGCCGCGTATCGCGGTGGCGAGTTGGTCGCGGGCCGGGGCGTAGGTCCAGGAGGCGAGCAGTTCGCCGCCCTGCACCAGCGCGACCAGGGTGCAGAACCCGGGGACGCCGTGCACGAACTGGCGGGTGCCGTCGACGGGGTCGACGATCCAGACGGGTGCCGTGCCCTGGATCGCCCCGTAGGTCGCGGGGTCGGCGTGCACCGCCTCCTCGCCGACCACGACGGAGCCGGGCAGGAGCGCGCCGAGCACTTCGGTGAGGTACTGCTCGGCCCTGCGGTCCGCGTCCGTCACCAGGTCGTGCGGTCCGTTCTTCTGGTCGACCTCGTGCGCGGCGAGCGTGCGCCAGCGCGGCATGATCTCCTGAGCGGCGGCCTGGCGGACGGCTTCCTCCACGTCTGAGGCGTGCCGAGCGAGAAACTCGTCGATGGTTTCCGTGTCTACGATCATGTCTCCATGAGAGCACGCCGCACTGACAATCCCCGCCCGTCCGGTGTATGCCGGGTGGAATCGGCGTGAACAGGCGGGTTCGCGACGGGCGCCCCCACGGCCCTCGACAAGCGCCCCCGCCCCTCACCGTCCCACCGCGTACCCCTGCATCCCCCGCGGATTGGCCCCCGCCGACAGCACCCCGGTCCGCGGATCCCGTGCGACCGCGCACAGCCGCCCTTCCGACCAGGGCTCGCCGACCGTCACCCGGTGCCCCCGCCTGACCAGCTCCTCGATCACCTCGGCGCCCATGCGGGATTCCACCGTCACGCTCCCCGGCCGCGTTCCGCGCGGGTGGAAGGAGGCGGGGAAGCTGTCGTTGTGCCAGTTCGGGGCGTCGATCGCGCCCTGGAGGTCGAGGCCGCCGCGCACCGGCTCGCGCAGCGCCACGGCCAGGAAGAAGTGCAGTTGCCACTGGTCCTGCTGGTCGCCGCCGGGCGTGCCGAACGCCAGGACCGGCTCCCCGTCGCGCAGGGCGAGCGAGGGCGTGAGCGTGGTGCGGGGGCGGCGCCCGGGCGTCAGTGAGGCCGGCAGTCCCTCCTCCAGCCAGGTCATCTGGAGCCGGGTGCCGAGCGGGAAGCCCAGCTCGGGCGCGACCGGGTTGGACTGGAGCCAGCCGCCGCTGGGCGTGGCCGAGATCATGTTGCCCCAGCGGTCGACGACGTCCAGGTGGCAGGTGTCGCCGCGGGTGGCCCCGTCACCGCCCACCTCCGGCTCGCCGGGCACGGGTGCGGCGGAGTGCCGCGCGACCGTGGGCTCACCGGCGCCCGGCGCCCGGAAGGACGCGTCGTCGACCACCACGCGCGCGTGCGCGCTCAGACGGGCACTGCGGCCCCCGGGGCTGCCGGGCCGCAGCTCATGGGAGGCCTTGTCGCCCACGAGCGCCCGCCGCCCCGCGTTGTACTGGGCGGACAGAAGGTCCGCGACCGGGACCTCGGCCGCGTCCCCGTACCAGGCCTCGCGGTCGGCCATGGCGAGCTTGCAGCCCTCGACCAGCAGGTGGACGTATGCGGCGGAGCCGTAGCGCGGCAGCTCGGCGGGGAGCAGTGCGAGCTGCTGGAGCAGCACCGGGCCCTGGCTCCAGGGGCCGGGCTTGCACAGGGTCCAGCCGTTCCAGTCGTACGTCACCGGCGCCTCGTACGTCGCGGACCAGCCGGCGAGGTCGTCGGCGGTGAGGGTGCCGGTGTGGTGCTCGCCGCTGGTGTCCAGCGTGGGCCGCTCGGCCTGCCGGACGAGCGCCTCGGCGATGAACCCGGTGCGCCACACCTCCCGGGCCGCCTCGATCTGCGCCTCCCGGTCACCCGCCCCGGCCACCTCTGCCAGCAGCCGCTTCCAGGTGGCGGCGAGGGCGGGGTTGCGCAAGAGCCGTCCAGGGCGCGGCGCCCGACCGTCCGGCAGATACACCTGCGCCGAAGACGTCCACTCCGTCTCGAACAGCTCGCGTACGGCCTCGACGGTGGCGCCGACGTTCTCCACGGGCGCGTGCCCGTGTTCCGCGTACCCGACGGCGTACTTGAGCACGTCGGCGAGGGACTTGGTGCCGTGGTCCCGGAGCAGCAGCATCCAGGCGTCGAAGGCTCCGGGTACGGCGGCGGCGAGGGGTCCGGTGCCGGGGACCAGCTCCAGGCCGAGCCCTCGGTAGTGCGCGACGGTCGCGCCGGCCGGGGTGACGCCCTGTCCGCACAGCACTTGCACCTCACCGCCCGCCGGGGCGAGCAGGATCGGGACCTCACCGGCCGGTCCGTTGAGGTGCGGCTCGACGACATGCAGCACGAACGCCCCCGCGACTGCCGCGTCGTAGGCGTTGCCGCCGTCCTCCAGGACGGCCATCGCCGACTGGGAGGCCAGCCAGTGGGTCGACGACACCATGCCGAAGGTGCCCTGGAGCATGGGGCGGGTGGTGAACATACGGCCTCTCACCTCGCTGTTCGCGCACATCGGTCCGACCCTGATCACCGAGCAGGCTATCGATCGCCCCGCGTCTCTTCTCCCCCGCTTCCGGAGATGGGGGAGTTGACTGGCACACGGAGATCAGGTGCGACCTGGCTCCTGGGCTTGCGCGGGCCGTCCTGGCCATCAGGACCGTGGCCGATCGCCACGATCCGTGGCATTAGTCGATCCACTGATCACTGCTGTTCGCTTGCTGATTGATTTCCTTCGTAATTGGAGCAAGTGGTTATAGGTGCGTTATGCAGCAGTATCACGGAGGGCTGCGGGGATTTGTCGACTCGCTATGGCTGTCTCTGGCCATAACTTTCCGTGGCGATGGCGCGACAGTCCGGCGTCGAAGTAGTGTCCGGGAACCGGCGTTTGAATCCGGGAAAAGCCGCAGGCCCTGGCGGGGGTCCAATCCGAGCCAGGGCCTGCCGGTCACATCAGATTCACGACCCGCAGCACCATTCCGCGAAAGGAAGTTCGATGCCCTTGAATCGCTATCGCCTCCCCGACCCTGAGGGACCGGCGGCGACGAAGCTTGAAATTATCATGTCTCCGTTTTCGCTCCCAGGTTGCAGGCAGGCCGATGACTTGGCTGTCACCGTGCGGGGAAGCTTCTTCATCGCGCTGGTGGTGGGGCCCCTCATCGCGATCGCGGGGACGACCGGGGGGTGGCAGGTGACGGCGCTGGTCATCTCCGTGGCTGCTGTCGCCAGGGGAACTCAAGCCGTCTACCGGCGAGTTCGCGCCATCTGAGAGGTCGCGAGCATCCGTGCGGCGGTGGTGTGTCCCGTGCTGGCCGCCACCGCCACTTCACCCCTCATTCACCGCACGGGCACCGCGCTTTGCCGCGAAAAGGGCCGCCAACGGCCCGCTGATTCCCCAAAATACGTGCCCGTTCATCCCCGAAAGGGTCATCAAGGACGATGACAGCATCCGCCACGCGCACCAGGGTCTGCGCCAACTGCGGCAGGAAGTTCAAGAAGAAGGTGAGCCGTGGCCGCCCCTCCAAGTACTGCAGCGCCGCCTGCGGTGCCGCACTACGCCGGAAACCGGCACCGCCCCCCGATCCCTCCCTCGACGCCGCTGTCGTCGAGATCGCGCACGCACTGCGGGCCCAGGCCAGAGACCTGATCTCCGACGCCGGTGAGGAATCCTCCTCCGCACACCTGCTGCACAAGCACTCCGGCCTCGTGCGCCAGATCGAAGACCTTGAGGCGGCGCTGGTGCGTCGCGGCCGGGCCCGTGGCGAAACCTGGGAGGCCATGGGGGACGCCCTGAAGATCAGCTCTTCCCGGCTGCGCAAGCGGTGGACTGCTGAAGCGCTCAAGCGCTGGGAAAAGAACCGAGACGCACGCGCGGCGGTGGCCACGCATGCCCACATGGCGAAACCGCACGCCGCCCTGTGGTCCACCGATACCGCGCCGGGAACCAGCGAAGCGCCGCCGGGTCCCGTGCCGCAAGCGGGCGCCACCGGCAATCGGTTGGCCATCATGATTTCGCAACTGCAGCGCCACAGCGGACAGACGATGCGGGAGATCGCCGACTACGCTCTGATCTCCCCGTCCTACCTCTCGAAAATCGCCGCAGGGACGCGGCGCCCGTCCTGGCACGTCACCGAGCGCCTCGCTGAGGCATACCAGGTCGACCCCGGGTATCTGCGCCCCGTGTGGGAGGCATCCGTACGGCCCGAGCCGGATCCCCCGCCCGCCACCGATCCGGAATCAGCGGCCTTGCGCCTGAACAGCGTCCTGCGCTCGCTGTACCTGTCTGCGAGCCCGCCTGATCCGTGGAGCCTCCGGGACGCGACCGCCGGCGCTCCGAGTGTGGGCACCATGGCCCACAGCCTCACCGACCCGTATGTCCCCGACTGGGACACCACCGGCCGCATCGTGTTCGCCCTGAACGGCGATCTCGCCGACACCGAGCGCCTGTGGCAAGCCGCCACCGCGCACTCCCGGTGACGGTCTCCGAGCGCGAAACGGACAACCACCGGATCACACCCACGCGCCGACCACCACCCGTCAACCCGCTGCCGCCATCGGGGAGGAACCCGTGCGCCTCACCCATCCCGAGCCCCCCGCAGTCGACCTGCCCCCTGCCTTCCTTGCATTCCACGCCCTCCACCACCCCCACTACCTCGCCTACGCCGGCGCCCACCTGCAACCCGAGGATGCACATGCCGCTGTCCGCGAAGCCTTCGGCCATGTCGTCGCCCACTGGTCCGCCATAGTCAGCCACCCCAACCCCACGGCCCGCGCCTGGGAGCACTTCACCCGCTGTATCGACGCCCGCACTCCACCTCTGCCCCTGAACACCAACCGCACCCTTGAGTATCAAGCCGTCGTCCTGCACCTCATCGCCGGTTGCTCCATCCCCGTCACCGCCGACACCACCGGTCAGCACCCCAGCAAGATCCGCTACCTGCTGCACGCCTGGAACAACCGGAAGGCCCGCCCGCAGCCGTTCACGCAGCACGCAGAACACCCCCACGAACAGCTGCTGGAGGCGCGGTCACGCGCCGCCGCACTCGCGTGGTCCGACCGAACATGACCTTGTTCCAGCCACCAGGCGCAGCGCCTTCGTCTGCTCGGCAAGCGGCTTCAGGCCCACATCGTGTCTGCGCTCGTCAAGGGTTTGCGGTTGCCGGATCGGATAGGGGCGAAGAGTCTCGGGGCTGACTCGCGTGCCGTAGAACTGGGGTTGGCCTTGTTCGACGGCGCAGTGGTCGGCGATGTACGCGAGGTGGACGGCGGAGCAGCGTCCCTCCAGGACGGCCTCGGCGATCAGGTCGCGGCAGACGAGTTGGAAGTCCAGATCCGAGGCGTGCAGCAGGATCATCAGCGCTGCGGTCGAGGCGGGGTCGCCCACCTGGTCGGTGGTCGGCCAGCCATGGTTGCGGACGATGGTCTTGAGCGCTTCGGTGTTGGCGTGGCGGCACGCGGCGATGTCGTGTCGGCGCTGTGGGGTGGGTTCGGCCTGGGCCCGTCGCATCAGGTCCTGCTCCTGGTCCGCGCGGCGCCGCAACTCGGTGGCGAGGGCGGCTGCCAGAGCCGGGAGCATCCATGCAGCCGCGGGCTCCGGACGAGTGGGGTCGGCGCCGGTGCTGTCCCTGCCGTGACCGGTGCGTACGGACGTCAGGACGGGGCGGCCCTCTTCCCCGCCGTCCGTTGTCCCATGCGCGCTCTTCGACAGGCTGCCCGACGTGGGCTTCACGGCGCTGCTCCAAGCTGTAGCGCGAACCACACTCGCTTGCCCGGGCTGCCGGGATCCGAGGGTGCGATGCCCCATTCGTCGGTCAGCGCGGCCACGATGGCCAGTCCACGTCCCGACTCTGCGGCTCCGTCCGACGCATGCAGCCGCGGCAGGGCGGATGAGCGGTCGGCGATCGTCACCCGCAGCTCGGAGCCGCTGCAGTCGATGGTGAGGGTGATCGTGTCATCGGGGCTGGTGCTCGCGTGCCGGACCGCGTTCGTGAACAACTCGTCCGTGGCCAGTACGACATCGTCCAGGTGACTGGTCGCCGGCGTGACACGGCGGAGGTGCTCGGTGACCAGGCGCCGCACGCGTGCGGCCTGAGAGGGGCTGGCAGGGATCGCGGCGTGCAGGCGTGGAGGTCTGCTCATGGAGATCACGGCATGCCCCGCCTGGCGAATGGTGGCACGATCGCCCGGTGCATGGGGTCCGGTCGCTCGCGAGGGTAACGGCGTGCGGCGCTGTGCTCCGGATGCCGTCATTGGTCCTCCTGATGGCTGCAGCGCGGTCGGAAGGGCAAGGGCTGCATATGCAGCCAACCGCCCCGTGACTGAATCGGACCAGGGGGTGTGCGGGTTGTCCGGTTGCGGGCGCGTAGTGGTCCGGCCGGTGCGTTCGAACGCGTGCGGAACATGCGCGGGAAGGTTCCCGAGGTGTTCGCCCGCTTCATCGCGGCAGCCGGATCACGCTACGGCTCCCAGTACCGCCTGGGACCGGCGCACGAACTCATGCACAAGGGGCTCGTGGCGGCGGGAGTCCAGGCGCCTGCGGAAATCGCGCAGGGCCTGGACGGATCGTTCGCTGTGCACGGTGGCGAGTGTGTCGAGTGCCTCGGTCGCGGTGCCGATGGCCTCGTCCAGCCGGTTCTGCTGAAGGTGGGCCGTGGCCAGCACGGAGCGGCTGATGGCCTGGCGCCTGCGCCGGTCGGCGTTGGCTTTCACCGAGTCGCTCGCCGTGCGCTCAGCCTGGGCGGCGAGCCCCAGATCGCGAAAACAGAGCGCGGCCTCGGCTTGCAGATAGTGGTCGTCGAGGAAACGCACCCAGGGCGATTCCTGGTCAGCCCCCCGGCTGGCGTCCAGTTGCCGCTCGGCCTGACGCAGGGCCTCGCTCGCCCGGGCGGCGTTGCCCTGGGCCGCGTGCCCCCGGGCCGACATGGCGTGCAGGCGCATCAACCCCAACGGGCTGCCCGCTCCCTTGGCGGTGGCAATGCCCGCCCGGGCCAGGGACACTCCCTCGTCCGGGCGGCCGAGGTTGGTGGCCAGATGGGACAGGCCGGCGAGGATCTGCCCGCCCAGCACCCGGTCGCGGCTCTCGGCGCACAGCCTCAGTGCCTGGGTCATGTAGCGCTGGGCCAGCCCGTACTCCGCTGCGTCGTACGAACTCCAGCCGGCCATCGCGGCGAGCCTGGCCGCGGCCGCGTACAGCAGGCGCTGCTCGGGCGGGGGTGTGCTGCGCCGCTGGAGCATGGGGACGACTTCGGTGGCCAGGTAGTGCACGATGCTGGTGCGGACACCGGCGCCCCCGTAGTGGTTGTCCATCTGGTCGAACAGGGCGATCATCGCGTGCACCTGCTCGACCGGTCCCCCGTCGGACACCCGCATGGGACGGTCGCTGTTCTGGTTCTCCAGCAGCCACAGCAGCCACTCGCGCTGAGGATTGGCCAGGGCGCCGGCGACGAAGGGGGCGGGTCCGAGCAGGCTGCGGCGGGAGATGTCGGTCGATCCCAGTTCGGCGAGCGTGTGGAGGGCTTCGGCCACGTCTTCGTCGTAGACCAACGCACGGCCCTCGACCGGGCGTTGCTGATCACGTTGGAAGCCGAGGTCCGCGGGTGACACGGCGCGGCCGAGCCGCTCGGACAGCACCGTGGCGATCAACCCCGGTGTCTCGCCGCGCGGTTGCTGTCCCTGGAGCCAGCGGGTGACCGACGTCTTGTCGTAGTTGGAGTCAATGCCCTGCCGGTGTCCGAGGTCGTTGACCCGGAGGGCGAGAGAGGCATAGGAGCAGCCGGACTCCTTCAGCGCGGACGCCAGAGCCTTGTTGGCTCCGGCGGCCCCCTTGCCCTGGCTCCTTGCGTGTCCCTCGGTCACGGTGGCCATCCAGGTCTCGCCTCGCTCGTGTGCGGATACACCCTTGCCGGTACCTCAAGTCGGCCCAGACCGCGCCCAGTTGACTTCGGCGCGCCGACCTGTGCGACAGGTCCCACGGTCACTATGGTTGTCTACACACTCGATTCGCAACTGGCGTTCTGATAATTTCGAATCGATCCTCATCGCTCTGTCTCTGTCGTCGGCTGCGTGGCACACTTCACGCTGTGACGGCCGCTTAGGGAGGTGGAACGTGAGCGAGAACCGCTCGGGCGGCAGCGCACCCACTGTCCTGCGGATGGTCCTCGGCAAGCGGCTGAAGCAGCTGCGGGTGCAGGCCGGTGTGTCCTTCGAGGACGCCGCGCGGGCCATCGAGGTCACTCCTCTCACGGTCCGCCGGATCGAGAAGGCCGAGGTCAAGCTCCGCATCCCGTACGTGAAGGAACTGCTGCGCACCTACGGGGTCCCGGCAGCGGAGACCGAGGGGTTCCTCGACCTGGCCAGGAAGGCAAACGAACCCGGGTGGTGGTACCAGTACCGCGACGTACTCCCGGAGTGGTTCCAGGCATACGTGAGCCTGGAAAGCGAAGCCACCGTCATCCGTCTCTACGAACCTCACTACGTCCCCGGCCTGTTGCAGATACCCGACTACGTCACCGCGCTCATGCGTATCGGCTTTCCCAACGAGTCGAAGGAGGACATATCCCGCCGCGTCGATCTGCGGCTCAAGCGCCAGGACCTGCTCACCAAGCCGGAGGCACCAGCCGTCTGGGCCGTCCTGGACGAGACGGTGCTGCGCCGGCCGGTCGGCGGTCCCGAAGTGATGCGGGCTCAGATCGACCGGATCAACGAAGCGTTGGACCTGCCCAAGGTCCGGATCCAGATCATGCGATTCTCGGCCGGCGCCCACCCGGGCGCCTTCGGCCCCTTCCACCACTTCCGCTTCGGATTCTCCGAACTCCCTGACGTCATCTACACGGAGAGCCTGGCCGGCGCGGTCTACGTCGACCGGCCCGCGGACGTCGTCAACTATCTCGAGGTACTGGACCGGATGTCCGTCCAGGCGGAGCCGGTCGCACGAACCAGGGCAATCCTGGCTGAACTGCGTAAGGAGTTGTGACCATGGCATCCATGGACCCGATCTACAGCGGCATGCCGGCGACCGATCTGGGAACCGAGGGCTGGCACAAGCCGTGGAGCGGCACCAACGGCGGCAGCTGCGTCGAGGCAAAGCAGCTGCCCGACGGGAGCGTCGCCTTCCGCCAGTCCACGGACCCCGATGGTCCCGCGCTGGTCTACTCCCGCGACGAGATGATCGTGTTCCTCGAAGCGGCCAAGGCAGGCCAGGCAGACTTCCTGGTCGCCTGAGCACCGCCCCACTCCACCCGGTACACCACTACGCCCGCACCACCGGACAACCCGCACGCGCCCTCCTGCTGTGCGGGTTCCCCGTTCACACTGAGCAAGCCCGGTGTCCTGAAGGAAGTGGTATGCACACGTCGCCTCGACCCGGCCACACTGCATGAACCTGCAGGAGGCCCTCACCCGATGCAGCACTCTCGTCATCGAGAGCGCCGACGGCATCGGCAGGAGCGATCTGATCACCGAACTGGCCGAACACGGCTTCCTGATCAGATGCGATGCGGATCGCCTGCACCATGTGGACCCGACCCGGCCGTATCGCGAACTCTTCGCCGAACCGGGCCGGTTGGTGCTCAGCGGCAGCATCATCCACGAACTCGTGTACGGACCGCTGCTGCGCGGCGAGTCCCGCGTGTCCTGGATCCAGGCGCTCGACTTCGCCGAGTCCGTGGCTGAACGCGACGGGGCTCTCATCCACCTGACGGCGCCCCGGCATCCTCCTCGGATCGCCCCCACGGCCTTCAGCGAGGCGACCGACGCCTACACACGGGTGTTCCGTTCTCTCTCTCAGCATGTACCCGTCGTCACTCTCGACGCGGGAGACCTCGACCGCCCATCCCCCGCGCATGGCCCCGCTCATCGCGAAGTCGCGGGGAACAAGACGAAGTTGACGGTAGGTTAGTGACCGACCGCGTGACGCATGGCAGGAGAATTCCCATGGCAGACGGCCAGCCCTCCCCCGACCAGGAAGCCCTGTCCAAGATCGACACCACGGTGCCCCACTCGGCCCGCATCTGGAACTACTGGATGGGGGGCAAGGACAACTACGACGTCGACCGGGACGCGGGCGACGCCTACCGCGAGATCGCGCCGAACATCGAGACCATGGCCCGTGCCTCCCGGCAGTACCTGATCCGCACCGTGTCCTTCGTGGCCGGCGAACTCGGCATCCGCCAGTTCCTCGACATCGGCACCGGCCTGCCCACCTACGACAACACCCACCAGGTCGCCCAGCGCGTGGCACCCGAGTCCCGCATCGTCTACGTCGACAACGACCCCCTGGTGTTGCGCCACGCCGAGGCCCTGCTCACCAGCACCACCGAGGGCGTCACCGAGTACATCGACGCCGATCTGCACGACCCAGAGAAGATCATCGAGGCGGCACGCCGGATCCTGGACTTCGACAAGCCGGTCGCCCTGATGCTCATGGGCATCCTCGGCCACATCCAGGACTACGAAGAGGCCACATCCATCGTCCGTCGCCTCCAGGCCGTGCTGCCGTCCGGCAGCTACTTCGTCCACTACGACAGCACCGACACCGACCAGGAACTCAAGCGCGCCCAGCAAGGCTACGACGACACCGGTGCCGTCCCGTACGTCCTGCGCAGCCCGCAACAGCTTGCTGCCTATTACGAGGACCTGGAGCTGCTCGAACCAGGCATCGTCTCCTGCCCCCTGTGGCGCCCCGAACCCGGTACCACACCCGAGCCCACGGACGTCTACGGCGGCGTGGCGCGCAAGCCCTGAGACGCGGCCGTCGGGTCGTGCGATCGTACGCGGGTCAGCTCCCGCCGCGCGCCGTCACCAGACCCGACTCGTAGGCGAACACCACCAGTTGGGCGCGGTCCCGGGCGCCCAGCTTGGTCATGGCGCGGCTGATGTGGGTCTTGGCCGTGAAGGGGCTGATGACCATGTGCTCGGCGATCTCCTCGTTGCTCAGGCCACGGGCGGCCAGGGCCGTCACCTCGCGTTCGCGGCGGGTGAGGCACTCCAGGCCGGGGGCGGTGGCCCGGTCCGGAGGGCGGGCGACGAACTCGCCGATGAGCGTGCGGGTGACCGACGGGGACAGCAGTGCCTCGCCGCGGGCCACGACCTCGATCGCCTGGAGCAGGTCGGCCGGTTCGGTGTCCTTCAGCAGAAAGCCGCTCGCGCCCGCGCGCAGCGCCTCGAAGACATACTCGTCGTGGCCGTAGTTGGTGAGGATCACCACGCGGACGTCCGCGAGCGCGGGGTCGGCGGCGATCCGGCGGGTCGCCTCGATGCCCGTCATCACCGGCATCTGTACGTCGATCAGCGCGATGTCCGGCACCTCGGCGCGCACGAGCGCCACGCCCCGCTCCCCGTCGGCCGCCTCACCGACCACCTCGATGCCGTCCTCGGCGTCCAGCAGGGCCCGGAACCCGGCTCGCATCAGGGCCTGGTCGTCGACCAGCGCCACCCTGATCATCCCGCCTCCCCCAGCGGCAGTTGCGCCCGCACCGAGAAGCCGCCCTCCGTGCGCGGGCCCGCGTGCAGGGTGCCGCCGAGGGCCGTGACGCGTTCCCGCATGCCGGTGAGCCCGATGCCGGGCACGGGCGGGCGGTCCGGGGCTGCGTTTCCGTCGTCGTCCACCCGGATCGTCAACTCCTCATGACCGTAGGCGAGTTCCACGCTGACCTTCGCCTGCCCCGCATGCCGTGCCGCGTTCGTGAGCGCCTCCTGGACGATGCGGTACACGGCCCGGTCCACGGTGGCGGGCAGCGGGCGTTCGTCCCCGGTCACCGCCAGCTCGGCCGCGAGGCCCGCCGCCCGCGCCCGCTCCACCAGCAGCGCCGGGGTGCCGCTCGGCTCGTCGGTGCGCAGCACCTCCAGCGTGGCCCGCAGTTCGCGCATCGCCTCCCCGCTCGCCTCCTGGATGGCGAGCAGCGCGGGCGGCACCTCCTCGCCCCGCTTGCGGGCGAGATGGACGGCGACGCCCGCCTGGAGCTTCACGATGGAGATGCTGTGGGTGAGCGAGTCGTGCAACTCCCGGGCTATGCGCAGACGTTCCTCACCGGCCCGGCGCAGGGCGGCCTCCTCCCGGGTGCGCTCCGCCTCCAGGGCACGCTGCTCGGTCTGGCGCAGATAGGCCTGCCAGTTGCGGTCGGCGAGCCCGGTCACCACCGCGCACAGGAACCAGCCCGCGAGCAGCGCGGACTTCTCCAGCACCTCCTGGGTGCCGGGCCCGGTCGCGATGTACGCCGCCAGGAACGCTCCGGCCGCCGCCCCCGCCAGCGCCCGGTGTCCGACCCGGGCCGCCGTGTGCACGGCGCCGATGACGGGCAGGGCGGCCAGGGTTCCCGGCTCGGCGTGCAGCACGTAGGCGGCGCCGCTCACGGTCGCCACCGCCAGCACCGCCCGCGGCGCCGCCCGGTGGAACCCGAGCGCCACACAGCCCACCACCATGAGCGCGTAGTCCACCAAGGTCGCGCCGGCGGTCGTGGTCAGCACAAGGGCGCCGACCACGACCGCCAGGGCCGCGTCGGCGAGGTGTCTGCGTGAGACCGGGATCCCGCTCATGACGGCACAGTAGACGCCCGCACGGACAGCGACGTCAGCCCTGTGGACAACTCCGGCACTACTCCCCACGCAGTAGTTTCCGGTCCCGGGCCACCCGGCCGACGCAGCGTCAACTCCCTTCGGCCGTACGACGACCCGGAACCCCCAGGCACCGCACGCTGCTGCCCATGACCACACCCTTCCGCTACACCCAGCCCCTGCCGCGCAAGGCGGCCACCGGACGTGTCGCCGAGGTCTACAACCAGCTCGCCCTCGACTTCGGCATCGACGAACCACCCACCTTCGTGGTGCTCTCCTCCGCGCCGGAACTCCTCGCCGCCACCTGGGCGTTGATGCGCGAGTCACTGATCGCGGGACCCGGCAGCCGTACCGGCAAGGAGCTCGCGGCGTTCGGGGTGTCCCAGGCCAACCAGTGCCCGTTCTGCGTGGACGCCCACACCGTGCTGCTGCACGCCACCGGCGACCACGCCCTCGCCGAGCGCCTCGCGCGGGGAGAGCGCCCGGAGAACGAAGGGCACGCACGCGTGCTGGAGTGGGGCAGGCGCACCTGCGTGCCGAGCCCGGCGTCGAAGCCGTACCCCTTCCCGCGCGAGCACGCCCCCGGCTACATCGGCACCGCGCTCGCCTTCCACTTCATCAACCGGATTGTGTCGGCGCTGCTGACCGAGAACCTGATGCCCGCGAACGCCCAGCGACTGAGGGTGGTACGCAGCCTGGCCGGCCGTTCGCTCTCCCGGACCGTGCGCCGCCCCGCCAGGCCGGGCACGGCACTCGCCCTGCTCGACCACGCCGAGCCCGGCGAGGCCCCCGCGTGGGCGGGCGGCACCGCCGTGGGACCCGCGTACGCGGCGCTGCTCCGGGCGGCCATGGCGGGCGCCGATCTGCTCGACGCCGACGACCAGGCCGTCGTACTGGAGAAGCTGTGGCACTGGGACGGGCGGCACCCGGGACTCGGGCTTGAGGGGTTCCCGGACCGTCGGGAGAGGCCGGGGGCGCGTCTGGCGCTGCTGGCGGCCCTCGCGCCGTACCGGATCACGGACGAGGACGTGGCGGCCTGGCGGCGGCCCGAGCACACCGACCACTGTCTGGTGCACCTCGTGGCGTACGGGGCGTTCACGGCGGTCGACAGGATCGAGTCCGCGCTGAGCCGACCCACCGCACGGACATAACAGGGCATAGGACCCATGGGCGGTGGGCCTCCGTCACCGCCCATGCACGGAGCGAGTTGACACTTCCACCCCACAGGGAGTCGTGCGAAACTGCCGTCACGTCCGCAGTGCGGACTCCCTCCGCACCGTCCCCCACGAAAAGTGCGCCGTGCGTTCCTTCCCCCTGCCGCTCGCCCTCACCGCCCGCCTGTCCCCCGTCGTAGTGCTCGCCGTGGCGGGCTGGGCGCTGACGTCCGGCCCGATGGCCGCGGAACCGGACGCCGCACCCCAGGCGCAGGAGAAGACGGAGAACAAGTCCGCCTCGGCGCCCTCCACCTCGGCCGCGTCGAAGACGTACGCCGGGGCCCCCGCGCCCTGCGACAGCATCTCCTCGGCCACGGTCAAATCGCTTGTCCCGGGCGCCAAGACGGCCGGCAAGGAGATCCCGTCAACGGACACGGAGCTGCGCCGCACCTGCTCCTGGAACGCGCTCAAGGGGTACGACTACCGCTGGCTCGACGTCTCCTTCGAGATCACGGACTCGGACGAAGCGGCACAGAAGTCGCACAAAGAGCGCATGGAGGACAAGAGCGGCGGAGGGGATGTTCCGGGCCTCGGTGACGCGGGCTATTCGGTGGTGAACCTGACCACCGAGGACAATCAGGAGACCCGCGAGGGCGTGGTGCTGGCCCAGGTCTCCAACGCGCTGATCGTCGTCACCTACAACGGCAGCGACTTCGAGACGAAGGGGGCGCCCAGCTCGGACGAGATCAACAAGGGCGCCATCAAGGCCGCCAAGGAGGCGGTCGCGGCACTGGAGGACGGCCAGAAGGGCTGACCGTCCTCCGGACAGCGCGTCAGACGGTTCGCTCCTCCCGGCCGCGCAGCAGCATCAGCGCGAGATACAGCACCATCGAGGTGCCGAGGCCCACCGCCCAGCCGTAGTCGGCCAGCGACGACAGCGCGGGAATCGGGGTGCCGTCGATCAGCGGATCGAAGCTCGCGCCGCCGATGGCCAGCACCCCACCGGCCAGGAAGGCCACCACGGCCCGCCAGTTCCAGCCGCCCTCGTACCAGTAACGCCCTCCGGTGCGGTACAGGTCGGTCAGGTCGAGCCGGCCCCGGCGCAGGATCCAGTAGTCGGCGATGAGGATGCCGGCGACCGTGCCGAGCAGACCGCCGACCAGGCCCAGCCAGGTGAAGATGTAGCCCTGCGGGTCGGAGTACAGCTTCCACGGGAAGATCAGCACGCCGAGCACACAGGTGGCGAGGGCGCCGGTACGGAAACTGATCTTCCGGGGCGCGATGTTGGAGAAGTCGAAGGCCGGTGAGACCAGGTTGGCCGCGATGTTCACCGACAGGGTCGCCACCAGCACGGTCACCAGGGCGAAGAGCAGCCCGACCACGTTGTCCGTCTTCGCGGCCAGTTGCACCGGGTCCCAGATCGGCTCGCCGTACACCGCCGCCGAACCGGAGGTGACCATCACCGACAGAAACGCGAACAGCGTCATCGTCGTCGGCAGACCGAGGGCCTGACCCCAGGTCTGGGCCTTCTGGCTCTTCCCGTACCGGGTGAAGTCCGGGATGTTCAGGGACAGCGTGGACCAGAAGCCGATCATGCCCATGAGGGACGGCCAGAACAGCTTCCAGAAGTCGCCGCCCCAGCCGAGCTTGGAGGGCTGGTCGAGCAGCGGGCCGAAGCCGCCCGCCTTGTCGCTCATCCACCACAGCATCACGAAGGCGCCGACCAGTACGAAGGGCGCCGCCCAGTTCTCGAACCGGCGGATCGTCTCCATACCGCGGTAGATGATCGCGACCTGGATCGCCCAGAAGATCGCGAACGACAGCCACATGGTCCAGGCGTATCCGCCGATCCTGCCGGCGTCCGCCCAGCCGTCGCCGATCAGCTTCCCGGCCAGGAAGAAGATCGCCTCACCGCCGATCCAGGTCTGGATCCCGAACCAGCCGCATGCCACCAACGCGCGTACGACAGCGGGGAGGTTGGCGCCGCGAATACCGAAGGAGGCGCGCGCGAACACCGGGAAGGGGATGCCGTACTTCGGCCCCGCGTGCCCGGTGAGCAGCATCGGCACCAGCACGATCACATTGGCCAGCGCGATGGTGAGCACCGCCTGCTTCCAGTCCATGCCGACGGCGATGAGCCCGGAGGCAAGGGTCCAGGAGGCCGTGTTGTGGGCCATGCCGACCCACAGCGCGGAGAAGTTGTACGTGGTCCAGGTCCGCTTCTCCACCGGGACCGGGAGCAGGTCGTCGTTGGCGTACGGACCGCTGGGCGGCGGGGACCCCGGGGCGAGCTCCACGCGGCCGTCGGCGAGGGTGACTTGGGAGGACGGCGGTATCGCCGTGGGAGCGGTGTCAGTCATGGGCAGGCCAATCAGGGACGGTGGGAAGGGAAAGGCCGTGCGGGTGGCGCCGATGGGGGGTGCGCTGAGGGAAGAGCGCCCTGGGCCCCCTGCCCGGGACGGCGGGAAGGGGGAGTTATCGGGAGGGGTGACGGACTTCGTCCGCTACCGACTTCAGCCGTTGACGGCGGGGATGACCTGCGCCCCGTACGCGTCGATGACGGCTTCCTGTGCGTCGTGCATGTCGTAGACGGCGAACTGGTCGACGCCCAGCTTGCGCAACGCGTTCAGCTTCTCGATGTGCTTCTCCACCGGCCCGATGATGCAGAAGCGGTCGACGATCTCGTCGGGCACGAAGGCGGTGTCGGGGTTGTCGGCGCGCCCGTGGTGGGAGTAGTCGTACCCCTCACGCGCCTTGATGTAGTCGGTGAGTTCATCGGGTACGGCGGCGGAGTGCTCGCCGTACTTGGACACCAGGTCGGCCACATGGTTGCCGACCATCCCGCCGAACCAACGGCACTGCTCGCGCGCGTGGGCGAGGGCCTCGGGCGAGTCGTCCTCGGTGACATACGCCGGGGCGGCGACGCAGATCTTCACCTCGGCAGGGTCGCGTCCGGCGGCGACGGCCGCGTCCTTGACCGCCTTGACCATGTACTCGGTGAGATACAGATCGGCGAGCTGGAGGATGAATCCGTCCGCCTCCTCGCCGGTCATCTTCAGCGCCTTCGGGCCGTACGCGGCCATCCAGACGGGGAGTTCGGCGCCCGGCCTGATCCACGGGAACTTGATCACCGTGCCGCCGAGGTCGGCCTCGTCGCCGCGGCCGAGGGCGCGGATGACCTTCATGGCCCCGCTGATGCGGGCCAGGGTGTTGGGGGTGCGCCCGGCGACCCGCATCGCGGAGTCACCGCGGCCGATGCCGCAGATCGTGCGGTTGCCGAACATGTCGTTGAGGGTGGCGAAG
Organism: Streptomyces cupreus; assembly: GCF_014257025.1. Taxonomy (GTDB): domain Bacteria; phylum Actinomycetota; class Actinomycetes; order Streptomycetales; family Streptomycetaceae; genus Streptomyces; species Streptomyces cupreus. Next base: position 61,760 of record NZ_JACMSF010000034.1, on the reverse strand, counting down.
GTGGAGGCGGTGACCTCCCAGGTGCGGGTGCCCGGGTTGGTGACCATGGGCCCGACCGTCAACCTGGTGGTGTTGGCGAGGATCTGACTGTAGATCACGAACGGTTCCTGCCACAGCACGGCGGAGTCGAAGGTCCAGCCGTGGGTGAAGCCGTTGCGCTCGGCCCGCTTCATCAGGCTGACGACCTTCGAGGCCGGCGGGTCGGTCTGCAGGACGAGTCCGAAGTCCATGTGCGCCACTCCTAGTTGAGGTACTGACAGGTGGAGCGGGGGGTGTAGACCCCGTGCCCGGCGCGGCCGGTGTACTCCCGCTCGCTGATGACGACTTCGCCGCGCGAGAGGACCGTCTCGACCCGGCCGGTGGTGCGCTTGCCCTCGTAGGCCGAGTAGTCGACGTTCATGTGGTGGGTGTCGGCCGACATGATCTGTTCGGCGCCCGGGTCGTAGATGACGATGTCGGCGTCGGCGCCGGGCGCGATGGTGCCCTTCTTCGGGTACATGCCGAACATCCGGGCCGGGGTCGCGCAGGCGATCTCGATCCAGCGGCGGCGCGAGATGTGCCCGTCGACGACGGCCTGGTGGAGGAGGTCCATCCGGTTCTCCACGCCCGGCAGACCGTTGGGGATCTTGGAGAAGTCGCCCCGGCCGAGTTCCTTCTGGCCCACGAAGCAGAACGGGCAGTGGTCGGTGGAGACGACCTGGAGGTCGTTGGTCCTCAGGCCCTGCCAGAGCTTGGCCTGGTGCTCCTTGGGGCGCAGGGGCGTGGAGCAGACGTACTTGGCGCCCTCGAAGTCGGGTTCGGCGAGGTTGTCGGTGGACAGGAACAGATACTGCGGGCAGGTCTCGCCGAAGACGTTCAGCCCCTCGTCACGTGCCTTGGCCAGCTCGGCGACTGCCTCCGTCGCCGAGACGTGCACGACGTACAGCGGGGCGCCGGCGACCTGGGCGAGCTTGATGGCGCGGTGGGTTGCCTCGGCCTCCAGCAGGGCCTTGCGGACTTCGCCGTGGTAGCGGGGATCGGTCTCCCCGCGTGCCAGCGCCTGCTCCACCAGGACGTCGATCGCGATGCCGTTCTCGGCGTGCATCATGATCAGGCCGCCGTTCTCGGCGGAGCGCTGCATGGCGCGCAGGATCTGGCCGTCGTCGCTGTAGAAGACCCCGGGGTAGGCCATGAACTGTTTGAAGCTGGTCACCCCTTCCTCCACGAGAAGATCCATCTCCTTGAGCGTGTCCTGGTTCACATCGGAGACGATCATGTGGAAGGCGTAGTCGATCGCGCAGTTGCCCTCGGCCTTGGCGTGCCAGGCGTCCAGGCCCTCGCGCAGACTGTGCCCGACGCTCTGCACGGCGAAGTCCACGATGGTGGTCGTACCGCCCCAGGCGGCGGCCCGGGTGCCGGTCTCGAAGGTGTCGGAGGCGAAGGTGCCGCCGAAGGGCAGCTCCATGTGGGTGTGGGCGTCGACGCCGCCCGGGATGACGTACTTCCCGGTGGCGTCGATCGTGCGGTCCGCGCTCCAGTTCTGCGTACCGGGCACGGCGAGGGCGGCGACGCGGCCGTCCTCGATCAGGACGTCGGCGTGGACCTCGTCGGACGCGGTGATGACGAGACCGCCACGGATGACGGTACGACTGCTCATGGTCCCTCTCCTCCCAGGGTGGACGGGGCGGTCGGTGCGATCAGGGTGCTGTCAGCGGCGTGTACGCTCCCGGCTCCCGGTCGCGGTAGAACTGCCAGCGGTCGCGGACCTCGCGGAGCTTGGCCAGGTCCAGGTCGCGGACGACGAGTTCGGTCTCCTTGTCGCTCGCCACCTCGCCGACGAACTGGGCCTCCGGGTCCACGAAGTACGTGGTGCCGTAGAAGTCGTTGTCGCCGAGGTCCTCCACGCCGACCCGGTTGATCGCGCCCACGAAGTACTCGTTGGCGACGGCCGCCGCCGGCTGCTCCAGCTGCCACAGATAGCGGGACAGTCCGCGCGAGGTCGCCGAGGGGTTGAAGACGATCTCGGCACCGGCGAGGCCTAGTGCCCGCCAGCCCTCGGGGAAGTGGCGGTCGTAGCAGATGTAGACGCCGATCCTGCCGACGGCCGTCTCGAAGACGGGCCAGCCGCTGTTCCCGGGGCGGAAGTAGAACTTCTCCCAGAATCCCTGCACTTGGGGGATGTGGGTCTTGCGGTACTTGCCCAGGTAGGAGCCGTCGGCGTCGATCACGGCGGCGGTGTTGTAGAGGACCCCGGGCTGCTCCTCCTCGTACATCGGCAGCACCAGGACGAGGCCCAGCTCCTTCGCCAGCGACTGGAAGCGGCGTACGGTCGGGCCCTCGGGGATCTGTTCGGCGTACTCGTAGAACGCCTTGTCCTGCACCTGGCAGAAGTACGGTCCGTAGAACAGCTCCTGGAAGCACAGGACTTGAGCACCCTGCGCGGCCGCGTCGCGGGCCGCCTGCTCGTGTACCTGGATCATCGACTCCTTGTCGCCCGTCCACGCGGTCTGGAAGAGGGCGGCACGGATCACTCTGCTCATCGGGACCTCCGGTCGCTCGGTGTGCGAGAAGACTAGGAAGTCCGAAAAAGGTCTTTGAGTTGCACGGTGTCACGTCTGCGGGCATCCGGCGTGCCACGGTGTCACCCCCTCGTGGGCCCATGTTTCACCGCCGTTTTCCCAGGTCGTCGCATGTTTCAACCCTGTTGCGCGTCGTGTGCGAGCAGGGCGATGTGCACCGAGGCGGCCTGCTCGAAGTCGTCGAGGTCCACTCCGAGGCGGCCTTGTATGGCCTCAAGGCGGCGGTAGAGGGCGGGCCGGGAGACATGGTGGAGCTGGGCGGTGCGGGACTTGTTGCGGCCGGTGGCGAGGTAGGTGCGCAGCACCGCCAGCAGATCCTCCTCCGGGCCGCACAGCAGCCCGTCCAACTCCCGTTCCGCGAAGGACTGCACATGCGGGTCGTCCCGCAACAGCCGGACCAGTCCGCGTAGATGGACGTCCCTGAGCCGCACCACGACCGGCAGGTCCAGGGCGGCCGCGGAATCGGCCACGGCGTCGGCGACATGCTGCGCCTCGCGCAGGCCCGCGGGTACGTCGTCCCAGGCGGCGCGGGGGTCGGCGGCGGCCACGACCGTGCGGGGCGCCTCCGAGCGCAGCCGGGTCGCGAAGTTGGCGGCGAGCACGCTCGCGTCCTGGTCCCGGGCGAGGCTCAGCAGGACGGCGGTGACCGAGTCGGCGAGCTCGGCGACGATTCCCGGGAGGCCCACCATCCGCAGCACCCGGTCCAGTTGGGCAGGTTCGCCGCCCCGCACGACCAGCGGCACGAAGGTGCGCCGGTTGACGGGCAGTCCGGCCGCCCGCGCCCGTGGCAGCAACTGCCTGGCCGGTACGACCCCGCTGACCAGGTCGGTCAGCAGGCTCTGCGCGGACTGTTCCTCCCAGGTGTGGGCGGAGTTGCCGCCGAGCATGCGGTGCAGGACCAGGGCCTCGGCGGCTCGGTCGGCGAGCAGCCGTCCGGTGGCGGTGTCGCCGCGGTGGCCGCACAGGACGATCCGGCCCCAGCGCTCGCCCCTGCCACCGAGTTCGGCACGGATCCAGCCGTCGCCCTCGCTGCCGCCGGCCTGCCGGGCGATGCGTTCCCAGTCGCGCAGCACGTCGTCCACGGCCGAGCGCTCCCCCGCGGTGGCCAGCACCCGGTGGGCGAGGTTGGTGACGACGACCGGGCAGGCGCTGTGCTGGGCGATCTCGTCGAGCAGGCGCTGGAGCGGGGCGCCCGCGGTGATCAGGCCGGTGAGGGCGGTCCGCACGGACTCCGAGAGGCTGACCGCGGCGAACTTCCGCCGTACCAGCCGGGACTGCACCTCCTCGGTCAACTCGGCGAAGGGGAAGGGCCGGTGCAGGACCACCATGGGCAGCCCGCACCGCTCGGCCGCCCGGCGCATCACATCCGGCGCGGCCGGGAAGGCGCGGCCGAGTCCGAGGACGACGGCCGCGGCCTCCGCGCGGTGCAGGGACTGGATGTACTCGGCCTGGGCGCTCTCATCACCGGCCAGCAGCACCCCGGTGGTCAGCACCATCTCGCCGCCGCTGAGCATCACGCCGACGTCGGCGGCCTCGGCCACATGCACCCAGCGCACCGGCCGGTCGAGCTGGCCCGCGCCGGCCACCACCTCGGGCTCCCCGGCCAGCACCCGCTCCAGGGTGAGGACCTGGCGGACCGACAGGGCGGGTTCCAGGGTGGTGGTCATGGCGGTGTTCCCTTACTGAAGGCTCCTCAGAGCGCGTTCGAGGATCGCGGCACCTTCCTCGGCCTCCGCGACGGACAGCGACAGCGGCGGGGCGATCCGCAGCGCGCTGGTGTCATGGCCGCCGCCCTTGCCGATGAGGAGTCCCTCCGCGCGGGCCGCCTCCAGCACGGCCGCCGCCGCTTCGGGTGCCGCCCGGTCCGTCCCGGGTTCGGCCAGCTCGATGCCGATCATCAGCCCGCGCCCACGCACCTCCCGTACGTACGGCACGTGCGCGGCGACCGCCCGCAGCCGTTCGATGAGCAGCCCGCCGACCCGCCGGGCGTTGCCCTGGAGGTCGTGTTCCACGAGGTACGTCAGGTTGGCGAGCCCGGCCGCCATGGTGATCTGGGTGCCGCCGAACGTCGAGATGCTGTTGGCGTCCAGGCAGTTCATGATCTCGGCGCGGGCGATCACCCCGCCGATGGACATGCCGTTGCCGATGCCCTTGGCGAAGGTGACGATGTCCGGCGGGCCGCTGCGTCCATGCGCCTGCCAGCCCCAGAAGTGGTCGCCGGTGCGGCCCCAGCCGGTCTGCACCTCGTCGGCGATCCAGAGGATGCCGCGCTCGGCGAGCACCTCGCGGAAGGCCGCGTACAGGCCGTCCGGCGGGGAGGTGAACCCGCCGACGCCCTGGACGGGCTCGGCGATCAGGGCCGCGGGCGCCCGGGTGTGGCCGAGCAGGTCCTTGAGGTCCTCGACGCAGGCCGCGATGAAGTCCTCGTCGCTGAGCGCCGCGTACGGACCCCGCGTCCGCACCCCGCCGTGGACGTACAGCGTCTGGAGCGGGGACAGGGAGGTCGGGGACCAGCCGCGGTTGCCGGTGATGCCGACCGCGCTGAAGGAACGGCCGTGGTAGCTGTTGCGCATCGCGAGGATCGTGTTGCTCTGCCGGTATGCCGTCGCGAGCAGCAGGGCCGTGTCGTTGGCCTCGGTGCCGGAGGTGGTGAAGAAGACGCGGGCGTCCGGGATGCCGGACAACTGGGCGATCCGCTCGGCGAGTTCGACCATGGGGCGGTTCAGATACAAGGTCGAGGAGTGGATGATACGCCCGGCCTGTTCGCTGACCGCCTTGGTCACCTCGGGCAGCGCGTGCGCCGTCATCGTGGTGAGGATGCCGCCGAAGAAGTCGAGGTACTTGTTGCCCTCGGAGTCCCAGACATGGCGGCCCTCGCCATGGGTGAGCTCCAGCGGGTCCTCGTAGTAGAGGGCGAGCCAGTCCGGCAGCACCCGGCGGTGGCGTCCCAGCAGATCGTCGGCCATCACGGCTGCACCAGCCCTTCGTAGGCGTCGGGGCGGCGGTCGCGGTAGAAGGCCCACAGCTGCCGCACCTCTTCGATGACGGCGAAGTCGAGGTCGCGGACGAGGAGTTCCTCCTTGCTGTCGCTCGCGACCTCCCCCACGAACTGTCCGCGCGGGTCGACGAAGTAGCTCGTGCCGTAGAAGTCGTTGTCGCCGTACTCCTCGACGCCGACGCGGTTGATCGCCGCGACGAAGTACTCGTTGGCGACGGCCGCCGCGGGCTGCTCAAGACGCCACAGATGGGAGGAGAGCCCGCGGTGCGTGGCGGACGGGTTGTACACCAACTGGGCGCCGTTGAGCCCGAGTTGCCGCCAGCCCTCCGGGAAGTGGCGGTCGTAGCAGATGTAGACGCCGACCTTGCCGACGGCGGTGTCGAAGACCGGCCAGCCGGCGTTTCCGGGTTTGAAGTAGTACTTCTCCCAGAAGCCCTTGACCTGCGGGATGTGGTGCTTGCGGTACTTGCCGAGGTAGGAGCCGTCGGCGTCGATCACGGCCGCGGTGTTGTAGTAGAAGCCGGACTGCTCGATCTCGAAGACCGGCACCACGATCACCATGCCGGTCTCGCGCGCGAGGTTCTGCATACGACGCACGGTCGGCCCGTCGGGCACGGGCTCGGCCCAGCGGTAGTGCTCCGGCTCCTGCACCTGACAGAAGTAGGGAGCGTTGAAGACTTCCTGGAACCCGATCACCTTGGCGCCCCGGCGGGCCGCCTCACGGGCGTGCTCCTCGTGTTTCGCCACCATGGACTCGGTGTCGCCGGTCCAGGTGGCCTGGACCAGAGCGGCACGTACGACGTTGGCCATGAGCTGCTCCTTCGGCGGGACGTCAGAGCCTCTACGCCCGTAGACGCAGGCCGTAGAGGCACGAACGTAAGCCTCCCGGACGGGCTTGCCAAGACCATCGTCGTTAACCCGCTGAGTCGATCCGGTTTCACACTCCTGTGGGTGAGTGGCCCACCCGGTCAGGCGGCGAATCCGGCGACCCTCAGCGCGTGGACGAGATCCCAGTGCCGTTCGTCCGAGACACCCCGTGCGGCCTCCAGCAGCAACGGTACGAGGGTCCCCGGGTCCGCGGCCACGCTGCGGGCGGCCTCCTCGGGGGTACGGACCCGGACGTAGGCGTCGAGCAGGGCGCGCACCTCGCGTCGGCGCCCCTCCTCGGCGAGGCCCAGCACTGCGCGCCCGATCTCGTCGGCGGTCCGGACGACTCCCTGCCGCAGTATCTGCTCCCCGTCCACGCCCATCCCCGCGGCGACCAGCGCGTCCGCCGCCGCGACCAGCCGGTCGGCGGGCAGCGAGGCGGCCTCCCACAGCAGGGTGGCCCAGTCCGCGGCCAGCCCGGCCCGCTGGAGTTCGACGGCGAGCAGGGGGTAGCGCCCGGGGGAGGAGTAGGCGATCTCGGCGAGCAGCGCGTGCGCCTCACCGCTACGGCCCTCATGGCGCAGCCGCACCAGCCTCTCGACGGCCCCCACGACCTCCCGCCGGTCCGCGCCGTCCACGTGCTCGACCTGCGGTTCCGCCGGTTCCATGCCCTCGGCGGCACCGGCGAAGCGGGCACCTCGGGGGGTACGGCGGCCCCCGGCCGACGGCTCGGGCAAGGATGGCACGGCGGTGGGCGGAACGACGACGGGGGCGGCGTCCTCCTCGACCATGCCGGCGAAGCGGGCGCCGCCTCGGCGGCGTTTGCGCTGCTTGGGGGCGGGGGGTTCCGGTTGGGGCTCGGGGATGCGGGCCGGGGTCTCAGGGGCGCGCGGGGCGGGCATCCGGGCGCCGTCGACGGCGAGCACGGCCCCTCCCCCGGCGCGCTCTCGCCGTATGGCCTCCGTCTGCCCGCTCGCCGACCGTCGGTCCAACTCGGCCATCCGTGAACGGAGTTCGGCGCACCTGGCAGTGGCTCGCGTGTGATCGTCACGCGCCCAGGCGAGATCGAGGCGAAGAGCGTCCGCGTGTTCCTGGCTGGTCGCCGCGGACAGCGACCGGCCCAGCTCCGCCTGCCGTTCCGCGGCGTACCGCTGCTCGCGGAGCATCACGTCGAGCCGGTCGCCGAGGGCGTCCCGGCCGCCGGGGCGGGCGTCGTAGGCGAAGAGCGCGGCAGAGTGCAGCCCTCGCGCTCCCTCCACCTCGGCGCGGGCGGCTTCGGGGCCGTACTCCGAGGCGAGATCCTGCAGAAGCGCCTCGACCACGTCCCACGGCGGTACCTCACGCCCGTCGAGGCAGGCGCGCATGCCGTCCGGATCGCGCTGCCAGAACACCCCGCACCAGCCGCCGCCCTGATCGAGGCGCGCCGTCAGGCCGTTCAGGTAGTTCGCGAACTCCCGTACATGAGTAGGGAGTTGTTCCACAGCCATGCCCAACTCCCGCCAGACCGGAGCACTCCGGTCCGTAGGCAACACCAGTCGTGTTACGAAGAAGCTACAGGGAGTTTTCCGGCGGGACGCAGAGTACGCCCGCCCTGCCGGTACGTGACGTGCGGGCGCGGACTCACACGCCGACCGGCGTGCACAATCCGGCCAGCTCGTCCATCGAGAGCCCGAGCGCCCGAGCCAGCGCGGCCACCGTGAAGAAGGCCGGGGTCGGCGCCCGCCCGGTCTCGATCTTGCGGAGGGTCTCGGCAGAGACACCGGCGCTGGCCGCGACCTCCGCCATGCTGCGGCCACCGCGGGCCTCGCGGAGCAGCCGCCCGAGCCGCTCACCGCGCTCGCGCTCTTCGGGTGTCAAGGGGTTACGCACCATGCCGCCATTCTAATACCGGTATAGTAATTGGCATGGTGGAACTGAAGACGGACACATCGATCGATGCCATGTACGAGGCGGGCCAGGTCGTCGCCCGCGGCCTGACAGCCGTACGAGAAGCCGCTGACGTGGGCGTTTCCCTGCGGGAGCTGGACGAGGTGGCCCATGCCGTCCTGCGGGAGGCGGGCGCGACATCCCCCTTCCTCGGCTACCGCCCGTCCTTCGCGCCGACCCCGTTCCCCGCCGTCATCTGCGCCTCGGTGAACGACGCGATCGTGCACGGCATCCCCACCGCGTACCGCCTGCGCGACGGCGACCTGGTGTCCATCGACTTCGGCGCCCAACTGGGCGGCTGGGCCGGTGACTCGGCGATCACCTTCACCGTGGGCAGGCCGCGCCCGGCGGACCTGCGCCTGATCGACACGGCCGAGCGTGCCCTGGCCGCCGGCATCGAGGCGGCCGTGGTCGGCAACCGCATCGGCGACATCGCCCACGCCATCGGCACGGTCTGCCGCGAGGCGGGCTACGGCATCCCCGACGGCTTCGGCGGCCATGGCATCGGCCGCCAGATGCACGAGGACCCCGGGGTCCCGAACGAGGGCCGCCCCCGCCGAGGCATGCCCCTGCGCCACGGCATGGCCCTGGCGATCGAGCCGATGCTGATCACGGGCGGCAAGGACGGCTACCACGCGGCCCCGGACGGCTGGACCCTCAAGTCGAACGACGGATCGAGGGCGGCGCACGTGGAGCACACGGTGGCGATTACAGAAGAGGGCCCAAGGATTCTGACGGCCAGGTGACGCAGGCCCCGTCCGTAGGCGCCAGAACGTGCCCACCGCAACAGAACATGCCATCGTGACATAAGCGCACCATGTCCGGGTTACCCGACTCCGGTACGTCGTCAACGAAGGTACGGATCCGATGACCAGCGGCTTCTTCCCGGAAGGTCCGGAGGGGGACCCCTTCGGAGAATTCCTCGCCCGATTCTTCGGCGGCCCCCGCCCCGGCCCCCGACAGATCAACATCGGCCAGCTGCTCAGCCAACCGGCCAGGGAACTCGTCCGCGGCGCCGCCCAGTACGCCGCCGAACACGGCAGCCGGGACCTGGACACCCAGCACCTGCTGCGCGCGGCCCTCTCCGCCGAGCCCACGAGAAGTCTGCTCAGCCGGGCCGGGGCGGACCCGGACTCCCTGGCCACGGAGATCGACGAGCGCTCGGGCCCGGTCCAGCACCCGCCGGGAGAGGTCCCACCGCCGACGTCGCTCTCGCTCACCCCGGCCGCCAAGCGCGCCCTGCTCGACGCGCACGAACTGGCCAGGGCCCGCGGCGCCGGTCACATCGGCCCGGAGCACGTGCTCAGCGCCCTCGCCGCGAACCCGGACTCCGCAGCCGGGCACATCCTGAACTCGGCGCGCTTCGGCCCCGCCGGCCTGCCGCCCGAGGCGCCGGACACCGCACCGCGCCCCGAGCGCCCCCGGTCCGTGGACACGCCGACGCTGGACAAGTACGGCCGCGATCTGACCTACCTCGCCCGCCAGGGCCGTATCGACCCGGTGATCGGGCGGGACGAGGAGATCGAGCAGACCATCGAGGTGCTCTCCCGGCGCGGCAAGAACAACCCCGTGCTGATCGGCGACGCGGGCGTCGGCAAGACCGCCGTGGTGGAGGGGCTGGCCCAGCGGATCGCCGACGGGGACGTCCCGGACGTGCTCAGCGGGCGGCGCGTGATCGCGCTGGACCTCACGGGGGTCGTCGCGGGCACCCGCTACCGGGGCGACTTCGAGGAGCGCATGACCAACATCGTGGGCGAGATCCGCGCCCACTCCGACCGGCTGATCGTCTTCATCGACGAACTGCACACCGTCGTCGGCGCCGGGGGCGGCGGCGAGGGCGGTGCGATGGACGCCGGGAACATCCTCAAGCCCGCCCTCGCCCGCGGCGAGCTGCACATCGTGGGCGCCACCACACTGGAGGAGTACCGGCGGATCGAGAAGGACGCGGCCCTCTCCCGCCGCTTCCAGCCGATCCTGGTGCCCGAGCCGACCACCGCGGACGCCATCGAGATCCTGCGCGGCCTCAGGGACCGCTACGAGGCCCACCACCAGGTCCGCTACAGCGACGAGGCCCTCGTCGCCGCCGTGGAGCTGTCCGACCGCTATCTCACCGACCGCCGGCTGCCGGACAAGGCGATCGACCTGATCGACCAGGCCGGCGCCCGGGTACGGCTGCGGGCGCGCACCAAGGGCACGGACGTACGGGCCATGGAGCGCGAGGTCGAGCAGCTGGCCCGGGACAAGGACCAGGCGGTCGCGGACGAGCAGTACGAGACGGCCACCCAACTGCGCGACCGGATCGTGGAGTTGAAGCAGCGGATCACGGACGCCGAGGGCGACGGCGCGGCCGACGAGGGGCAGAACCTCGAAGTGACCGCCGAGGCGGTCGCGGAGGTCGTGTCACGGCTGACCGGTATCCCGGTGGCCAGCCTGACCGAGGAGGAGAAGGACCGGCTGCTCAATCTTGAGCAGCATCTGCACGAGCGGGTCGTCGGCCAGGACGAGGCCGTGCGCGTGGTCTCCGAGGCGGTGATGCGCTCGCGGGCCGGGCTCGCCAGTCCGGACCGGCCGATCGGCAGCTTCCTCTTCCTCGGCCCGACCGGCGTCGGCAAGACCGAACTGGCCCGGGCGCTCGCCGAGGCGCTGTTCAGCAGCGAGGAGCGCATGGTCCGCCTGGACATGAGCGAGTACCAGGAGCGGCACACCGTGAGCCGTCTGGTGGGCGCCCCGCCCGGTTATGTCGGCCACGAGGAGGCGGGCCAGCTCACCGAGGTGGTGCGCAGGCACCCGTACTCCCTGCTGCTGCTGGACGAGGTGGAGAAGGCGCACCCGGACGTCTTCAACATCCTGCTCCAGGTGCTGGACGACGGACGGCTGACCGACGCGCAGGGCCGCACGGTGGACTTCACCAGCACGGTCATCGTCATGACCAGCAACCTCGGCTCCGAGGCGATCACCCGGCGCGGTGCCGGGATCGGCTTCGGGGCGGGCGGTGAGGAGGCGGACGAGGAGGCGCGGCGGGAGCGGATCCTGCGGCCGCTGCGCGAGCACTTCCGGCCCGAGTTCCTCAACCGTATCGACGAGATCGTGGTGTTCCGGCAGCTCGACCCCGACCAGCTGCGGCAGATCACCAACCTGCTGCTGGACCGGACACGCAGGCTCATGCAGGCGCAGGACGTCACGGTCGAGTTCACCGAGCCGGCCGTCGACTGGCTCGCCGAGCGCGGCTATCAGCCCGAGTACGGCGCCCGTCCGCTGCGCCGCACCATCCAGCGCGAGGTCGACAACCAGCTGTCGCGGCTGCTGCTGGACGGCCGGGTCGCGGAGGGCGGCCGGGTGGAGGTGGCCGTCGAGGACGGACGCCTGGCCTTCCGGACGGAAGGCGCGGCGCCCGCCCCCGAGTTGTGACTACGGCGCCGGGTGCACGACCATCGCCGAGCCGCCGCCCCGGCGTGCCTTCTCGGCGGCGGCGAGCCACTTGCCGTCCGGCAGTCGCTGGACGCCGGTGGCCGCGCCGATCTCGGGATTGAGCCGGAAGCCGTGCCCGATCGACTCCAGCTGTGCCCTCAACGGGCTGTTGTACAGCCCGGGTTCGAGCTCGGTGGTCGTCTGGTTGCGCTGGCTGGCGCGCGGCGCGGCGATGGCGTCGACGAGCGGCTGTCCACGGTCGAGGAAGCCGGTCAGGGTCTGCAGCACCGTTGTGATGATGGTGGCGCCACCGGGCGAACCGAGCGCCACGACGGGCCTGCCGTGCTGGTCGAGAACGATCGTCGGGGACATGGAGGAGCGCGGCCGCTTGCCCGGACCCGGCAGATTCGGGTCGTGAACGGCTGGGTTGGCGGGGGCGAAGGAGAAGTCCGTCAGCTCGTTGTTGAGGATGAAGCCGCGGCCCGGGACCGTGATGCCGCTGCCGCCGGTCTGCTCGATGGTCAGCGTGTACGAGACCACGTTGCCCCACTTGTCGGCCACCGTCAGATGGGTCGTGCTGTCGCCCTCGTACGTCGTCGGGGCCGCCGTACCACCCGCGTCGCAGGCGGCCGGGTTGCGCGGGTCCCCCGGCGCGAGCGGGCTCGTCAGCACGGCGTCGTCCTTGATCAGGCATTCCCGGGAGTCGGCGTACCGCTGCGACAGCAGCTCCTTCGTCGGTACGTCCTCGAAGGCGGGGTCGCCCACCCAGCGCCCTCGGTCGGCGAACGCGATCCGGCTCGCCTCGATGTAGCGATGCAGGTACTGGACCTCGCTCGCCTTCGAAAGGTCGGTCCGCTCAACGATGTTGAGAGCCTCACCGACAGTCGTGCCACCGGAGGAAGAGGGCGCCATGGAGTAGACGTCGAGACCGCGGTACGAGGTCTTCGTGGGCGCCTGGAGTTTGACGCGGTAGGCGGAGAGGTCCTTGGCGGTGAGGTCGCCGGGGCGGGCGTTCCAGCCGGTAGCGGGGTCCACGGGCGGCTTGTTGACCGTGTTCACGATGTCCTCGGCGAGGTCGCCGCGGTACAGCGCGCGCGCTCCTTCCCGGCCCAACTGCTTGTAGGTACGGGCGAGATCGGGGTTCTTGAAGGTGGAGCCGACGACCGGGAGCGACCCGCCGGGCAGGAACAGCTCGGTGGTGTCGGGGAAGTAGCGGAACCGCTTCTCGTTCGCGGCGGTCTGCGCGCGGAAGGTGTCGTCGACCACGAAGCCCTCGCGGGCGAGGCGCTCGGCCGGCTTGAGCAGGCTCCCGAGCTTCTTGCTGCCCCACTTGTCCAGCGCCGTCTGCCAGGTCGCGGGTGTGCCCGGCGTCCCGACACCGAGGCCGCTGCTGACGGCGTCGGCGAAGGCGAGCGGCTTGCCGTTCTCCAGGAACAGCCCGGAGTCCGCGCTCAGCGGGGCGGTCTCACGGCCGTCGATCGTGCGTACCGTACGGGACCCCGCGTCGTAGTAGACGAAGTAGCCGCCTCCTCCGATGCCCGCGGAGTAGGGCTCGGTGACGCCCAGCGCGGCGGCGGTGGCGACGGCCGCGTCGACGGCGTTGCCGCCCTTCTTCAGCACCTCGATCCCGGCGGCGGAGGCGTCCGCGTCGACGCTCGCCACGGCGCCGCCGTAGCCCACGGCGACGGGGACCTTCTCGACGGCCGTACCGGAAGCGGTGGGAGGCGCCGCCGCCCCCACCGACACCACGGCGGCAGAGACCGCGAGGACCGACAGCTTGCGTGCGACGGAAAGACGCATCCGCACCTCCAGTCAGGAACCGTTCGCGCAGCCTAATGGATCGACATGCCCCCGTCAGGAGCACGCGCTACCATGCGCGCCCATGAATGACGACGTACGCAATATCGTCCTCGGCGTGGTGGCCGCAGGCATCAGTGCCGCGATCGGCTGGCTGGCCCGGACCTATGTGTGGAAGCGGAAGCTCCGCCGCAAGCAGGCCTTCTTCGGGCTGCCGGAGAACTCGGAGTCACTGCTCGTCGTCAACCGCGACCCGGCCACCTCCGAACCCGCGGTGCACCGCTTCGACGTCTTCGCACTGCTGGAGCTGTCCGCGCTGATCAAGGACTGCGGCGCGCACACCCAGGTGGTCACGCAGGACGCGGTCCATCAGGGCTTCGGCGAGCGCACCGAGTTCTGTGTGGGCGGCCCGGGGTCGAACCGGCGCATGCTGGCCCACATGTCCGCGATGCTGCCCGGGATACGCATCAACATCGACCCCGAACCCGGCCCGGACCGGGGCGCCTTCCAGATCGGCACCGAGCGCTACCGGCTGGAGGCGGGCGTCGCCGAGTACGTACTGCTGGCCAGGCTCACCGCGGGCGACCCGAAGCAGAGCCGTCCGGTCTTCCTCTTCTGCGGCCAGCGCGCCATCACCAACCAGGCCGCGACCCGCTATCTGGCCCGCAACCACGAGCGCCTGACCCGCAAGTACGGCAGCAACTCCTTCGTCCTGCTGCTGAAGGTCGTCAACTCCCAGGCCTATGGACCGGACGTGGTCGAACTGGTCGGCGATGTCACCCGGACCGCGCAGACGCCCCTGCCGGCCCCGGCGGCTCCCCGTAACTCCCACCGCGCCTCCTGAGGATCTCGCAAGGCTCTGCGCACGACCGCCGTGGGCATCGTCTCGGCGTACCCTGATCGCCGGCGTCGGCCCAGCGGTACCCTCGTCGCCCATCTCTACGACGGGGGCCCGCCCGGCCTCGGCAAGCTGGTCAGCAACGCGCCCTGCACCTTCCACGGGCGTACGCCCCACAAGCCGTTCGGCGTCGGCCTGGAGCGTTTCCCACGGCCTGCGACGTCCCGGCGGGGCACCGGCTCGCCCTGGTGGTCGACACGGTCGACCCGCTCTGCATCGAGCACAACCCGACCGGCGCGCAGCTGACCTTCTCCTCGCCGGCGAACGACCCGTCGTACGTGTCGGTCCCGTTGCGCGAGCAGTGATCTCCGACTGCCGCCGGATCGGGTATGGCTCTGTGTCTGCTGCCCCCTGCGGTCGAGGGGCCGTGGGGGTATTCCCCCCTCCGGCAGCAGCGTCCCCGGCTGAACCGGCCGGCCACGGCGACCGCTAGGGGGACGAACCGCCCATCGTAGTCGAGGGCCGGCGCGGGACACTTCCCGGGCGGTGAGCGGGGCTTGAGCATCCGTCGTCCGGTGCCGTCGAGGACACAGGTGTGGTACGCGGCATGGGTCGCACTCCCCGTTCAGTGCTTGAGGATCTTGGACAGGAAGTCCCGGGCGCGCTCGCTCTCCGGGGCGGTGAAGAAGTCCTCGGGCGCGCGGTCCTCGACGATGCGGCCGTCGGACATGAAGACGACGCGGTTGGCGGCGGACCGGGCGAAGCCCATCTCGTGGGTGACGACGACCATGGTCATGCCCTCGCGGGCCAGTTGCCGCATGACTTCGAGCACCTCGTTGATCATCTCGGGGTCGAGCGCCGAGGTCGGCTCGTCGAACAGCAGCGCCTTGGGCTCCATGGCGAGGGCGCGGGCGATGGCCACCCGCTGCTGCTGTCCGCCGGAGAGCTGGGCCGGGAACTTGTCGGCCTGGTCGGCGAGGCCCACCCGGTCGAGGAGTTCACGGGAGCGCTTGTCCGCCTGCTCCTTCTTGCGGCCGCGGACCCTGATCTGACCCAGCGAGATGTTCTGCAGAACGGTCTTGTGGGCGAAGAGGTTGAAGGACTGGAAGACCATGCCGACATCGGCGCGCAGCCGTGCGAGGGCCTTGCCCTCCTCGGGCAGCGGCTGTCCGGCGAGCAGGATCGTGCCGGAGCGGATCGTCTCCAGCCTGTTGATCGCCCTGCACAGGGTCGACTTCCCCGACCCCGAAGGGCCGATGACCACGACCACCTCCCCCTTGCCGACGGTGAGGTTGACGTCCTGCAGGACGTGCAGCTCTCCGTAGTACTTGTTGACGTCACGCAGTTCGATCAACGGATCGAGGACCATGCCCAGCCCTACCCACTCTCAGCTGTGTCGTGGTTGCCGCAAACTATCCAGACAAAACGGGAACTAATGGGCGACACGCACTTTTCGGGCATTAGCCGTATTTAAGCCGCAGCTCAGGCCAGGGATTCACGCCTCCGCGACCTCCGCGTAGAGCTGCGAGAGCTCCGGCACACCACTGGAGGCCCACTCGTGCCCGGAGGCGACGACATCGAACTCACGGCCCGAGGAGAGCCGTACGACGGGCTGGCCGCTCGGCCAGATCTCCCACTGCGCGCCCGGGACCGTGCGCACGATGACCGTACCGAGGTAGAGACCGGCGTCGTTGCCGAGCCAGGGCAGCACCTCCTCGTCGTCGCGCCAGCGCGGCAGCAGCTGGTCGAGGGCCTCCAGCGAGGCGGCGGAGTCGTCGAGACGGATCCCCTCCCGGGACGCCTGGGAGCGGAGCAGATCGCACTCGGAGAGCAGCTCGGCGATGCCCTCGTGAGTGTCGTCGCCGTCCGCGAACACGGCGACGCCGCGGGCGAGACCATGCCGCTTCCGCCAGGCGTCCAGGAAAGGGATGTTCATACGCTCAGCCTCGCACCGACCATGCCACCGGCACCACCGGCACGCGGGAACCGACCGCCCGGATACCTCTTGCCAAAGCTTATTCATTCTCCGTAGAGTTCATCAGGTCATGAGTTCAACGAATGTTGACTTTGGCCTTCCGGGAGGCGGGGACCCGTGCGGAAGATCCCATTCCAGGTGAACGAGGGCGGATTGGTCGCCCTCCTGCCCAACGGTCATGTGGAGTTCCTCGCCGACTCGGCGCGACAGCTGATCCTGCGGCACAACGCCGGACGGCCGGTCCCCGCCGAGGAGTTGATGACCCACGCGCTCAGCGATCCGCTGGTGACCCTGGACCGGTTCCATCTGTCCGCCCCGGCCATCGCGTTCGTGGAGACCACGAACCTGTGCAACCTGCGCTGCAAGCACTGTTACGCGGACTCCGCGCTCAAGCGCCCCGACGAGATGTCCACCCCGCGCATCAAGGCCCTGCTCGACGAGTTCGCCGAGATGGGCGTGCTCCAGGTCTTCCTGACGGGGGGCGAGATCTTCTCGCACCGGGACGCGGTGGAGATCATCCGGTACGCCCGCAGCAAGCCGTTCAGCACCCAGATCTTCACCAACGGCCTGCTGATCACCGAGGAGAAGCTCGCGGCGATCCCGCCCGGCCAGTCGTTCTTCATCAGCTTCGACACCGCCGACCCCGAGCGCACCGTGCGCGGGCGGATGGACTTTCCCAAGCTCCAGCGCGCCTTCGAGACGATGCGCCGGCACGGCCATGTGTTCCGTACCGCGATCTCCGTCCACCGCAACAACATCCAGGACGCCGAGGAGATCTTCGAGTGGTGCGCGGAGCGGGGCTACCCCCGGCCGCAGTGGCTGGAGACCCACCCCGTGGGCCGCGCCCTGCTCCACCCGGACATGCTGCTGCGCCCCGAGGACGTCGACGAGGTCTTCGAGGTCTACCGGCGCTGCATGGAGCGGTACTCCACCTCCCCGGACATCCAACCCGACATCGGGCCCGAGGCCCCTTCGGGCCCGGAGGCCGGCGGGCGGGCCGCGGACGAGATCCGCGGTGTGGACACCATCCAGTTCTGCCAGCGCCTCGAACGCGCCGTCGGCCAGGAGAAGTGCGGCCGCTCGGTCGTCTACGTCAACAGCCGCGGCGATGTCTACCCGTGCAGCAACTGCATGTCGGGACAGCTGCACCGGGCCGGGAACCTGACCGAGCGGTCCTTCGCCGACATCTGGGAGACCGGCTTCGACGCCTTCCGCGACATCCGGTTCAGCGACCACACCGTGTGCGGAAGCTGCCCGGTGGCCGCGGAGGACATCTGGTGCCAGTTCCGGTGCCCCCCGCTGGCCCGCAATCTCACCGGCGACCCGAAGGGGTGCGGTGCCACCGAGTACCTCCAGGAGTTCATGCTGCGCGCCGGCCGCTACTGGCGGGAGCGCAAGCGACGCGACGTACGCCTGACTCTCACCCCGCGTTAGACGCGGCCCCACCGGCCGTGTGCCGATCGCGCCCGGCGATCTCGCCGGGCCCCACCGACCCCGCTCCCGACGTCGTGAGCGGGCCCCGTCCGCGGGCGGCGCGACCGCTGCCGCCCCTCATCGAAGGGAACACGGACATGCCCGAAGAGAAGAAGGTCATCCGCATCCACCTGGAGCCCGGCCAGGAGGGCGTGACGCTCAGTGCCGTCGGCGCCGCCTCGGCCACCGCACCCAGCGAGACCCTCCTGGTGGAGGCCACCAACATCACCGAGGCCACGGTCATCGAGGTCGAGGTCTGACCCACCGCCGTGGCGAGACGGACCGGAGCGCAGCAAGACCCCCCGGGCTCGTAGAGGGACGGGCCCGCGGAAGAGCGCTCAAGGGACCCCCGGGACCGCCGAGGGATCGGAAACGGGGGCGAGCGCTGCACGGCCTTCCCGGCCCGTGAGGGACGGGCCGGGAAGGGCCGCGCGAACGTCAGGCGCGGCGTGACCGACCAGCGGGGGCCCAAAGCGGCCTAGCCCGGACAGGAGACGAGGTCGCGATGAGCAAGACGGTTGCTTCAGCCGGCACCACCGCCGTGCGCCCCGGCACAGGACTCGCTCGGCTGCTCCAGGAGAACCCGGCCCTCAGGATCGGCCAGGACGACTACAACATCAACGTGACGGCCAACTACGGCGACCGGCTCGACCCCGACGAGGTCGCCGACGCCCTGCGCGCCCACCCGGGCGCCGGCCGGCCCGCGCATCTGTACTTCCATGTGCCGCTGTGCGCGTACATCTGCCACTTCTGCAACTACGTCAAGCGCAAGATCCCCGGCGGCGCGGAGGGCGAACGCGCCTCCCAGGTCTGGACCGACCTGCTGCTGGAGGAGTCGCGCCGCAGGCTCGCGCACGCGCCCTGGCTCTCCGAGGCCCGGATCGAGTCGGTGTACCTCGGCGGCGGCACCGCGTCCCTGCTGGGCACCGAGCAGTTGGGGCGGCTGGTCGAGCACATGCGGGCCGAGTACGCGCTGACCGACGACTGCGAGATCTCCCTTGAGGGCAACCCCGACAACTTCCAGCACGACGAGCTGGCCGAGGCCTGCGCCATCGGCTTCAACCGGTTCAGTGTGGGCGTGCAGTCGCTGCAGAGCGAGGTCAACGCCTTCGCCGGGCGTGGCCATGACGCGGAGATGTCGCTGCGGGCGATCGAGAAACTCCGGGCGACCGGGCGGCCGTTCAACGTCGACATGATGTTCGGGCTGCCCCACCAGACCCCCGAGAAGGTCGCCCACGACATCCGCACGCTGGTCGATCTCAAGGTGCCCACGATCACCATCTACCGGCTGCGCAACGCGGACCGGGCGAAGATGGGGATCGGCAACCGGGCGCTGTGGAACGTGGAGAGCGTCCGCGACCGGCTGCGCGAGGAGCATCTCTTCCCCGGCCTCGACGAGACGTACGAGATGCGCGAGGCCATCGTGGAGCTGCTGCTCGACGGGGGCTACCACCCGAGCCCGTGCGGCTGGTGGAACCGGCCCGGCGTCTACCCGGACGGCAACATCCCGCGGGTCTCGCGCAACAAATGGCAGCGCCACGACTCGATGATCGCCTACGGCCCCGGCGCCTACGGCTGGCTCACCGGCGACGACGACACGGTCGTGCAGACCCACAACATCGCGGACATCAGCGGCTACGCCCGGCTGATCCAGAACGGCCCCGGGCTGCCACTGGCGTTCGGGCGCAGGCTGGCCGGGGCGGAGGCGATCGGGATGGTGCTCGGGTTCGCGTTCAAGGCGAACCAGCCCATCGACGCCGCGCGGTTCAGGCGCCGGTTCGGCATCGAGCTGTTCCACGACGAGCCGTTCGCCGGGGTGTTCGCCGAACTCCTGGAGCGCGGGCTCGTGGAGCCGGTGCCGGGGGCCGCGGAGAGCGTCGTGCCCACGCTGGACGGCGAGGCCCTGCACGAGGAGATCATCAGTGTCTACTTCCACCAGCGCATCGGCTCCTTCGCCGAAGCCGTCTGCCGGAGGTGAGACCGTGAGCGTGCACCGCCACATCCAGTGGCGCCGCGATCCGGACGGTACGGCCTACCGCGCCCGCCGGTCGTTCCCGGCCGGGCCGCCGAACGCGACGGTGCTGCTCGCCGGTCCGGGAAGCGTCTCGCACCTCGACGGCGAGGGACGCGACGACCAGCTCCTGGACCGGCTGACGGCCCGTCTGGTGGCGTCGGGCGCCCAGGTGTTGCAGTGCGACATGCCCGCCCGCGACCGCGACTGCCCCGCCTCGGCCGACGACGAGCGCATCCGCGCCGAGCGGCTCGGGCGGCTGCTGGACGGCTACCGGCATGTGATGACCGGTTCCCTGTCGCTGGTGGGCTTCTCGCTCGGCGGCCAGGCACTGCTGCGGCTGCTGGAGTCGGGGGCGCCGCCGCGCGCCGACCGGGTCGTCCTGATCGGCACGGTGGTGGAGTCGGACGCCTTCCTGACCTCCCGCATCCCCCTGATCGAAATGGTCTACGGCGGTTTCGACCTGGTCGGCTATCTCGCCGACGAGTCGGACGACAAGCTGCCGCCCGCGGTGTTCGAGCCGGCCATGTACGCCGACTGGTCGGCCCGCCATCTCATCGGCACCCACTCACCCGCGGTCCGGGTCCATGTACTCGAAGGACTCGGTCACACGCTGCACCCCTGCGGCCCGGGCCCGGCCCGTGATCCGCTGCCGGCGCTCACCTCCTTGGTGGGCGTCACCACATGACGTCACGTCAGCTCACAGCACGACAGGAAAGGGAACGACATGCCCGCGAGTGAGACTCTCTCCAGCCGGCGGTTCGACAAGATCGCCGACAACTTCGCCACCAGCGAGGTGCACCGGTCGAGTCCGACGATGGAGGCGCTGCACGAGACACTCGGGCCGCAGACGGGCAGCGCGATCTGTGACGTGGCCTGTGGCGCGGGCCATCTGGCCCTGTCCTTCGCCGACGAGTACCCGGCCCGGCTGGTGGGCGTCGACCCGGCACCGTCGATGCTGGAGTCCTTCCGGGGGCTCGCCGCGGAACGGCAGGTGACGGTGGAGACCGCGCAGGCCGTCGCCGAGGAACTGCCCTTCCCCGACGCCTCGTTCGACCTGGTGGTGTCCCGGCTCGCCCCGCACCACTTCCAGGACATGCCGAAGGCGGTCGGTGAGATGACCCGGCTGCTGCGGCCGGGCGGGCGGCTCGCGGTGATCGACCTGGAGGGGCACGAGGACCCCGTGATCGACGCGCTCAACCACGAGTTGGAGATCCTGCACGACCCCACCCATCAGCGCAGCTACACCCTCGACGAATGGGTCGGCTTCTTCCAGGGCGCGGGGCTCAACGTCCCGGTCGCCCGCGGCCGTCAGGCGGAGAGCCGTACCGGGGTGCCGGTCAAGCGCTGGTGCGAGATCGCCTCCTCCGGCGCCGAGGCCGAGGCCGCGATCCGGCGGCGGCTCGCCGAGGCCCCGGCGGAACACCGTGAGGCGCTCGGGATCCGCCAGGACGGCGAGGAGTTCTACATCCCCGTGCGCACCTGCATGGTGATCGGCGTCAAGCCGCTGGGCGAGGTGTCCTGACATGCCCGTCATCCGGCTGTTCTCACCGGACGCGAGCCCGGGCCCGGCGGCCCTGGAACAACTCGCCGCCGGCGTCACGGAGTTGCTGGGGCTGCCCGCCGGTCACTGCTGGGTGTGGTGGCAGCGTCTGGAGCCCGGCACCTATCACCGGCCCGAGTGGCGCGCCCCGGACACTCCCCCGGCCCCGGTCGGGTTCGTGGTGTGCAAGGAGAGCTACAGCAAGGACCAGGTGGGCGCCCTGCTCCGGCTGCTCCAGGGGCGGCTCTCGCAGCTGCTGAACGTTCCGGCCGACGAGATCTTCCTGACCGTGCAGCGGGCCGTCGCAGGCGAGTTACTGGTCCGCGACGAGGTGTGGTTCGCGCACCTGGAGGAGCCACGGCCGGGCGCCGTCACCGACCTGGTGCCGATCGGACGCGTGCACACCGACCGCAGCGACCTGTCCGACGACTACTGGGGCGATGTCACCTCGGTGATCCGGCTGGACGGCCAGCAGTTCACCGCCGAGGCGCTGCTCGGTCTGGACACCTTCTCCCACCTGGAGGTCGTCTTCCGCTTCCACCGGGTCGCGCCGGAGAAGGTGCACACGGGGGCCCGGCATCCGCGGGGCAACCCCGACTGGCCGCGGGCCGGGATCTTCGCCCAGCGCGCGAAGAACCGCCCCAACCGCATCGGCGTCTCGCGCTGCAAGCTGCTGAAGGTGGACGGGCTCGACGTCCATGTGCGCGGCCTCGACGCCGTGGACGGCACCCCGGTGCTCGACATCAAGCCGTATCTCACCCAGTTCGGGCCGCGCGAGGACGTCGTACAGCCCGCTTGGGTCGACGACCTGATGCGGGACTACTACTGAACCTCTCCGCCGAACGGAGCCGACATGAAGAAGTCCGCCGAGCGGGAGCGGTTGCCGCGCAGCGCGCTGGCGCTGCTGGCCGCCGTGTTCGTGGACGCCCTCGGCAGCGGGCTCTACATGGCGGTCTCCGTCGTCTTCCTCACCCGCTATCTGGACCTGGGCAGCAGTGAGGTGGGGCTCGGTCTGGCCGTCGCGGGCGCGGTGTCCTTCGCGCTGCTGGTGCCCACCGGGATCCTGGCGGACCGGGCCGGTCCGCGCACCACGCTGATCGCCGCCCATCTGACCCGGGCGGCGCTGCTGGCGTGTTACCCGTTCGCGTCCGGGTTCGTGCCCTTCCTGCTCGTCGTGTCCCTGCTGGCGGTGGCCGACCGTGCCGCCTCGCCGCTGGTGCAGGGGATGTTCGGGGCGGCCGTGGACGCCGGGCAGCGAGTGCGGGCGATGGGCATGGCCCGGTCGCTGCAGAACCTGGGGCTCTCGCTCGGCGGTCTCGCGGCCGCCGGGGCACTGCTGTGGGACAGCGACGGGGTGTATCTGGCCGTCGTGTACGGCAACGCGCTGTCGTTCGTGCTCGCCGCCGCGCTGGTGGCCCGGCTGCGGGCCGGCCGGGGCGGCGGGGGCCGGCCGCTGCCGTGGCGGCGGCGCCTCGCGGTCTTC
The DNA here is from genome assembly GCF_014257025.1 of Streptomyces cupreus. GTDB lineage: Bacteria > Actinomycetota > Actinomycetes > Streptomycetales > Streptomycetaceae > Streptomyces > Streptomyces cupreus. The sequence continues at coordinate 38,883 of NZ_JACMSF010000034.1, read as the reverse complement.
CGGGACCGGCGGTTCACCGGGCTGACCGTCCTCAACTCCGTGGTGAGCCTGCATGTGACGGTGCTGACGGTCGGCATCCCGCTGTGGGTGCTGGCCCATGACGAGCTGCCCCGGCCGGTGATCGCCTGGACGCTGGTGCTCAACACGGTCGTGGTCGTGCTGTTCCAGGTGCGGGCGACGCACGGCATCGAGAGCGCCGAGGACGGCGGCCGGGCGCTGCGGCTGAGCGGTCTGCTGCTCGCCGCGGGCTGCTGTGCGCTGGCCGCGACCGGCGAACTGCCCACGGCCTGGGCGGTCGCGGTGCTGCTCGGCGCGGTGGCCTTCCAGGCGTTCGCGGAGATGCACCAGCAGGCGGGCGCCTGGGCCATCTCCTACGACCTCGCGCCCGAGGACCGCCGCCAGGTGTATCTGGCTTTCTTCAGCCTGGGCAACGCCGCCCGCAACACCTACGGTCCGCTCGTCGTCACGTTCCTCGTGGTGCAACGGGGGGCCGTCGGCTGGCTGCTGCTCGGTGCCCTGGCCCTCGGCTCCGGTGCCTGGGCGGCGCGGGCCGGCCGGCCTACCGCCGCTTCCGGTGCGCAGCCCGCACCGGCCGTATCGCTGACAGATGTCCAAGGAGAGTCCCATGGCACCCACCCCTGAGCAGTCCGTGATCATCGTCGGAGCAGGACCCACCGGACTGGCGCTGGCCTGTGAGCTGGCCGCCGCCGGAGTCTCCTGCACCGTTCTGGAGCGCCGTACGGAGGTGTCCGGGCAGTCCCGTGCCATGGCCCTGTACAGCAGGACCCTGGAGGTGCTGGACCTGCGCGGCCACGCCGACGCGCTCACCGCGGTGGGCCGCCCGGTCGGCCGGATGCTGCCGGCGCAGGGCGCGTCGATCGACTTCACCGCGATCGACAGCCCCTTCCCTGCGCTGTACGTGGTCCCGCAGAGCCGCACCGAGGAGGCGCTCCAGCAGCGCGCGATCGACCTCGGGGTGATCGTGCAGCGCGGGGCCGAGCTGTTCGGCCTTGAGCAGGACGCGACAGGGGTACGGCTGCAGGTGCGCACCGAGTCCGGCGAGTGGGAGGAGACCGCCGACTACGTGGTCGGCTGCGACGGCGCGCACAGCGCGGTGCGCGAGCTGTCCGGCATCGCCTTCCGCGGCCGTACGTACGACATCGCGCCGATCCTCGCGGACGTACGCCTTGAGACCCCGCCTCCGGACGATGTGACGATCCTGACCGGGGGCGGCGCGATGATGGTGTCGATCCCCTTCGGGGACGGTTTCCACCGGATCGCGGTGGGGCACCGGGACCACCCGTGGACGCGGGACGAGGTGACGCTTGAGGAACTGGCCGAGCGGCTGAAGGAGGTGCTCGGCTTTGACCCGAAGCCGCACGATCCGCGGTGGATGGCCCGGTTCAAGATCCACCAGCGGCTCGCAGACCAGTACCGGACGGGCCGGGTGCTGCTCGCGGGCGACGCGGCGCATCTGCACTCCCCGCTCGGCGGGCAGGGCCTGAACCTCGGTATCCAGGACGCCGTCAACCTCGGCTGGAAGCTGGCCGCCACGCTCCAGGGCTGGGCGCCGGCCGGTCTGCTCGACACCTATCAGAGCGAGCGCCGGCCGCAGGCGCAGAAGATCCTCAAGGCCACTGACCATGCCACCCGGATGGCCACCCACCCCTCGCCGGTGGTGACGGGGCTGCGCCGCGCGGTGCTGACCCGGCTCCTCGGGCGTCGCAAGATCCAGAAGTTCGCCGGCGAGACGCTGTCCGGACTACGGGCCGGTTACGCCGGCCGGGGCCGCCCGGCCGTGCTCGGCGGCGCCCGGCTGCGCCCCGGGCAGCGGGTGCCGGATCTGGCGGTGGCGCAGGCGGAGGGAGCGCCGGTACGGCTGTACGAGCTGATGCGCGACGGCCGGTTCCTGCTGCTCGACCTGCGTGAGGACGGTGGGGCCGCCGCGGTCGCCGAGGCCTGGGGCTCCCGGGTCTGCCCGGTCCGGGTCGACGGCGACGTTCCCCGACTCTCCGGACTCAGCGCCGTGTTGGTCCGCCCGGACGGCTACGCTGCGTGGGTGGACAGCACGTCGTCGACCACGGGCCGCGAGGCGCGCGTACGGCAGGCCCTGCACCGCTGGTGCGGTACCGAGGGCCCGACCCCGCAACGGCAGCCGGCCCCCGCCGCCGACAGCGCCCCGGCCCGCCCCGCCCAGGAGAAACCGGCCGAGGCTCCGGACACGGAGCCGGCCGCCGCCGACCGCACGTGACGAGAGGAAACCGTGGACTTCCCCCACAGCCCGGCCGACCCCCTCGATCTGCTTCCCGCGCGGCGGTCCGCCGTCGCGTGGGCGCTCGCACGGACAGGACGCAGAAAGGCTCGTCGCCATGGCACAGCAGCTGATGTCGGCGCGTTCCCAGCGGACCCGCGAGGCCATACTGCGGGCGGCTCGGATGCACTTCGCGGCCGACGGGTACCAGCGGTCGACGATAAGGGCCATCGCGGCCACGGCCTCCATCGACCCGTCCATGGTCATGCGCTACTTCGGCAGCAAGGGACAGCTCTTCGACGCGGCGCTCGACGTCGACCTGCATCTGCCGGACCTCACGGGCACGCCCGCGGAGCTGCTCCCGCAGGCGCTGATCACGCACTTCCTCGCGCCGTGGGAGGACGACCTGGACGAGGGCTCGATGCGGCTGCTGCTGCGCTGCGCGGCGACCAACGAGCGGGCGGCGGAGCATCTGCGGCAGATGCTGCACGAGCAGTTCACCAGCAGTCTGCGCGGCGCCCTCGGGGCGGAGCGTGCGGCAGCCTGCAGCGGGATACTCGCGGCACAGTTGCTGGGCGTGGCGTTCACCCGGTACGTCCTGCGGCTGCGGCCGATCGCCGATCTCCCGGTGGCGGCGCTGGCCGATCTGGTGACGCCGTCGCTGCGGACGGTGTTGGCGGCGGACGAAGGATGAACAGGGAACGTAAGGAAGAACCCAAGACTCCGTATGCCCATGGCCTCACGTCATCCCGGCCTGATAGGATATTTTCACTGTACAGTGAATTACTTCTTCCTAAATTTCCCATGCAGAGTGCAGTGATCCAATGAAACCCAGCCGCCCGGACGGTTCCGCTTCCACCCCCGAAGGACCCGACCTGTCCGCGACCCCGGCCGCACACCGGAGTCGTCCGAAGCGTGCCCGCAGCGGGCGCCGCCCGGGCGACAGCGGCACGCGTGAACAGATCCTCGACGCGGCACTGCATCTGTTCGCCGAGCGCGGTTACGCCCGTACGACGATCCGCTCCATCGCAGAGAACGCCCAGGTCGATCCTGCTCTGGTGCACCACTTCTTCAACAACAAGGAAGGCGTGTTCGACGCCGCGGTCAACTCAAGCCTCAGCGTCTCGGCGGTTGTCGGCGAGGCGCCCCTGGCCGACACCTCCACGTCACAGGCCGTCTGGCTCGCCACGACGTACTTCTCGTTCTGGGAGAACGAGAGGACGCGTTACGCCATGAAGGCCATCTACCGGGCGGGGCTCGCCGACAGCGACACCTCGGGGGTTCTCAAGCACCGTCTGGAGACAAGCGCCAAGGCCTGGGCGAGCGCGTCGGGTTACAAGGAGCAGCCGGACGCCGAGATCCGGACGGCCCTGGCCTCGGGCCATCTCGCCGGGCTGGCCATCCTTCGCTACATCATCCAGATGCAGCCGCTGGCGGACATGGACTTCGACGACTTCATGGCCTGGGTGATGCCGTCACTGGAGCTGCGCCTCTCCGCCACGTTGGAACCGCGCAATTCCGACGAAACCGACGAGACCCACGAGAGCTGACTCACCTTCTGGCACACGTGAAGCCGACGACCACCTACCGCAACGGGCGGGCGGGACCAGGCCATTGACCTGGTCCCGCCCGCCCGTTGCATGGGATGTGGCGCGCAGGACGTCACACGTCATCCCGCCAGATGGCCTGCATCGCGGTCAGGAAGATCCCGGGTCCGACACCGAAGACGACACCGCGCGCCCCTGACGCGGGCGGTTTGGCGAACGTGCGCTCCAGCGTGTCCAGCAGCGAGGCAGAGCCCAGATTCCCCAGGTCGCGCAGGGAGTCGCGGGCCGGACCGAAGATCTCCGGCGAACACTCAAGGCCTTCGGCGAAGCGCTCCAGGACCCTGGGACTCCCGGTGTGGGAGACGGCGAACTCCAGCTTGCCGTCCTCGCCGGCGGGCGCGGTGCTCTTCAGCCACTCCTTCAGCCCAGGCATGAGTCCACGGATCGCGTCAGTCACCGCCGGGGAGTTGTACATGTGCAGACCCTCGTTGTCCATGTAGGTACCGACGACGTCACGAGCGCTCACCTCCAGGCAGTTCCAGGAATTGACGATCTCCATGTGCCGACCGGTCGACCGGTCGCGGACGACACAGGCACCCGCCGCGTCCCCGACGAGCCCCTTGAAGATCATTCCGTCCATGCCGTTGTCGCGCTCGTGCAGGTAGTGACTCAAGGCGTCGGCACACACCACGAGCACATTGGATTCCGGCCGTGCCATCACCAACTCCGCGGCCATCGAGATCGCGAACGCCCCTCCGCCGCAGCCCATTTGGGTCACTGGTACGCGCCGGGCCCCAGGCGCGATTCCCAGCCGCTCCATGAGCATGATGTCGAGCCCGGGCATGGTGTGTCCCGTGGCGCTGGACACCATCAGAGCGCTGACCTGCTCCGGCTCCAGTCCGGCCTCGCGCAGGGTCGCGCGCGCTGCCCGCTCCGCGAGCTCCAGACAGTCCCGCAGGTGCTCACGGGTGCGCTCGCGGACCGAACCTCCGTTCCTGAACTGCTCGGACAGTGGGCGGGTGAACCAGCGCGTCCGTACGGTCGTGGCGCGAATGACCTCGAAGGCGCGCGCGAGTTTGGGATGGTCCGGATACAACTGCGCCATGCGTTCCAGGACTTCGTCCGTGCTGACCTGGTGAACGGGCAGAGCGACAGCGGGAGCAATGACGACTGGCACGACGCCTCCAAAGCGGTGGCTGACTTGCGGGAGTAGGGAGCACCGACCACGTCCGGCCCGGTGGTCGGGCGGCCGAGCGACGTCGCAGTCGTCGCCGGGCACGGGCTCTCGCCGTGCAGATTTGCGCATGCCGAACACTCCCCCCGGTGTCTGACGGTGCTTTCCCTCGCGGGCGCTGTGCGGCGCGGAATGACGAGTGCGCATGAAAAGGCGCAGCCCGCACCGGCACACGACGTTCCAGAACCTTGTCTCCGAGGTGCCCGCCCTTCCGAGCGAGCCTCGGGGTGGCCTCTGAACTCGAAGGTACGAGAGCCGAGTTGACTCCAACTAGAGCGAAATTCAACGCGCATGGAATTCAATCCGGGAGGACAGCCGAGAGCACCGGCCACCGGGATCACACCGAGAAAGGGCCGACCGCCATGCACGCACCGCCGCACCACGCGGACCCCGACCCCTGGACCGAACGCGCGGCCTGCCGCGACACCGACCCCGAGACCTTCTTCCCGCTCCCCGGATCCTCCGGCGGCCTCGACCGGGAGGCCATGGCCAAGCGCCTGTGCGGACGCTGCCCAGTGGCCCGGGAGTGCCTGCGCGAGGCCCTGGTGCGCGACGAGGGCGCCGGGATCTGGGGCGGGTTCAACGCGCGGGAACGGCGTGAGCTGCTGCGTATCGCGAGCACGCTGGAGTCGACGGCCGCGGAGCTGGCCGCGTATCTGGCGGCCGGCGGGCGCAGGCTGAGCGCGACGCCCCGGGAGCGGCCGGCGTATGTGTGGTACCTGCGCCGCCACGGCTGGACCCCGCGCCGGATCGCGGGCGCCCTCGGCATCTCCTTCGGTCAGGTCCAACAGGCCTGGCAGCTCGCCGAGTTGGCGTCCTCCTGCACCCGCGGGCCGGTGAGCGGCATGCCGAATCCCCGGGCGCCGAGAAAGCGGGTACGCCGGACCGGCGGCGGTGAGCAGGGGGTGGTCGGCGTCGAACGCCCCGAGATACGCGGCGGCGTGGCGGCCCTGGGCCGAACGCCGCTGACCGGGTACGGGGCGCGGCGGCGGGGCACGGCCCCGGAACGACCGCAACTTCCAGCCGGCGGGGGCCATCCGGCGGGGCCGGTGCCTGCGGATCGGCGGGGGGTGCCGCTGGCGGGGGATGGACGAGGGGTGCCGCTTGCGGCGGACGGGCAGGGGGTGCCGCTGGGCCCTGCCGGGCGGGGGGCACCGGGTGGCAGGCGCGGGCCGGTGCCGCTGGGGCCTGCCGGGCGCGGGGTGCCCGGCGGCCCCCGTACTCCAGTGTCGCTGAGCCCTGACGGGCGCGGGGCGCCAGGTGGCACGCGTACTCCAGTGCCCACCGGACCTGACGGGCGGCGGGGCGTACCGGGCAGCAACCGTACTCCGGTGCCGCTGGGGCCTGACGGGCGCGGGGTCCCCGGCGGCCCCCGTACTCCAGTGCCGACCGGACCTGACAGGCGGCGGGGCGGGCCTGGCGGCAACCGCACTCCAGCGCCCCTCAGCCCTGACGGGCGCGGGGTCCCCGCTGGCACGCGTACTCCAGTGCCCACCGGACCTGACAGGCGGCGGGGCGTACCGGGCAGCAACCGTACTCCGGTGCCGCTGGGGCCTGACGGGCGCGGGGTCACCGGCGGCCCCCGTACTCCAGTGTCGCTGAGCCCTGACGGGCGGCGGCTGGAGGGTTCGCGGGGCTCCCAAGTGGCGGCTGGTGTGCGGTATCCGGCCGGGCCGGCGCCCACGGACCGTGCGCGCGTGCCGCTCGCCCCCGAGCCTCGCCGTGTCCCGGGTCCGATCTCCGCCGACCGCACCCGTGTTCCCCTCGTGCCCAAGGCGCGCCGTCGGCCCACCGGTCCCCGGGTCACGCTCACCAGCAGGTCCGCGCGCACCTTCGTGGCCCCCGGCAGTCCCCGGATCACCATCACCATCAGGCCCGTTCCGGGGGCCGGTGCCGGTCAGCGAGCGGCGTCATGAGCGCCGTACGGATGGGGCAGGACCGGCGGCTCGCCGGGACCGTCATCACGGAGGACGGCGCCGAGATCGTCGTGTACGCCCACGGTTCGCCGGAGGCCGAGGCCACCGTCGTACTGTCGCACGGGTGGACCATGTCGGCGCTCGAATGGCGGCCGCACATCGACGCGTTGACGCGGCCCCGGCCCGGGTTTCCCGCGCTGCGGGCGGTCAGTTACGACCAGCGCGGGCACGGCAGGTCCACGCGGGGGCAGGCGCCGTTGGACATGGCGTTGCTCGGACGGGACCTGGACCTCGTGCTGCGCCGGGCGACCTCGCCGGAGGACGGGCCCGTGCTGCTCGTCGGCCACTCCATGGGCGGCATGGCCGTACAGCAGCTCGCGGCGGCCCGGCCCGACCTGATCGGGCCGTGGGTGTCCGGTGTCGCGCTGTTCTCGACGTGTGTGGAGGACGTCGGGGCGGTTCCGTTCGTACCCCAGGACCGGGCAGCGCAGCGCAGGGCGCATGCCGAACGGCTGGTCGCCGACGGTCTGTTGCGCTCGCCGGGCTGGGCCAAGGCCGTGCACCGGCTGCTCACCGGACCGCTCTCCCACCCCTCGGCCGCCCCGATCTGGCACGCCCTGTTCGGGCGGGGCCCGGGGACCGACACCGCCCGGGCCGACGCGCACGCGCTGCGCGCCATCCCGCCGCTGACCGTCGCCGAGTTCTTCGCCGCGCTCACCACGCACGACTGCGCGGGCCGCCTCGGCGCGCTCGGTCGGGTGCCGACCCGGATCCTGGTCGGCGCCCTGGACAGCTACACACCACCCGCCCAGGCCCTGCGCCTGGCCGACGACATCCCGGGGGCGACCCTGCACACCGTGCCGAAACAGGGCCATGACCTGCCGTACGAGCGCCCCGTGCTGGTCGTGGAGACCGTGCACGCGCTCTTGGGCGACCTACGAGACCGGCGCGAGTCAGCCCCGAGTGAGCCTCGGGAACTCGCCCTCAAAACGGGAGCGGAACGATGACCAGTCCCCCGACTCCTGCCGCCGAGGCCCTGCGCCCTGATGTGCTCAGGGCACGGCGGATCGTGGTGAAGGTGGGTTCTTCGTCGCTGACGACCGCGGTCGGCGGACTGGACTCGGACCGCGTGGACGCCCTCGTCGACGTCCTCGCGCGCACCCGCGCCACCGGCACCGAGATCGTCCTCGTCTCCTCGGGCGCGATCGCCGCAGGCCTCGCCCCTCTGGGTCTGGCGGAGCGCCCGCAGGACCTGGCCGGGCAGCAGGCGGCGGCCTGTGTGGGCCAGGGTCTGCTGGTGGCCCGCTACACGGCCTCCTTCGCCCGCTACGGCCTTCGGGTCGGCCAGGTCCTGCTGACCGCCGACGACATCGGCCGCCGCGCCCAGTACCGCAATGCCTACCGCGCGCTCACCAAGGTGCTGTCCATGGGCGCGGTGCCGATCGTCAACGAGAACGACACGGTGGCGACGTCGGAGATCCGCTTCGGCGACAACGACCGCCTCGCCGCCCTGGTCTCCCACCTGGTCCGCGCCGATCTGCTGGTCCTGCTGTCCGACATCGACGGCCTGTACGACGGCGACCCCCGGCGACCGGGGGCGCAGCGTCTGAAGGACGTCCACGGCCAACAGGACCTGGCGGGCGTGGAATTGGGCGGCGCGGGAAGTTCGGGCGTGGGCACCGGTGGCATGAAGACCAAGGTGGAGGCGGCGCGGATCGCGACCGGGGCGGGCGTCCCGGTGGTCCTCACCGCCGCCCGGCACGCGGCCGACGCGCTGGCGGGCCGGGAGACGGGCACGCTCTTCCACCGCACCGGCGACCGCAACTCCGACCATCTGCTGTGGCTGGAGCACGCCAGCAGCCCGCGCGGCACGGTCCAGTTGACCGCGGACGCGGTGCATGCCCTTGTGCAGGGCCGTGGCGCGCTGCCCGCGACGGGGGTGACCCGCGTCGCGGGTCAGTTCGTGGCGGGCGACCCGGTGGAACTCCTCGACGAAGAGGGCCATGTGGTCGCCCGCGGCCTCGCCTCGCTCGCCTTCCAGGAACTGTCCCTGCTGCGCGGCCGTTCGGGCCGGGAGGTGGTGCACCAGGACGACCTGGTCCTGCTCCCGGCCGCCGCCCGCGGCGGACTCCCGGCGCAACTGCGCCGGGAGGTGAGCGTACGGGTGCTGCCGGCCCGCGAGTTCGCGGCACGGGACGCGGGCGGACCGGGGCTCGGCTGACGGACGGGCGAAGGGCGGCACCCGTCGGATTCCACGACGGGCGCCGCCCTTCTTTGTGAGCCGCTCAGTTCTGTGAGCCGCTCAGTCGATGCTGCGGACGATATGGAACTCGGCGGGATCGTTGTCCACTCCCGCGAGACCCAACGGGGGCGCCAGTCCGGCGGGCCGACGAACCCGCCGTCGATCGTCCCGGTACACGAGCCGGCCCGCCGGCTTCGTCTTGGTGATGATGCGTATCTGCATGAACGGACCTCCCGTCTAGGGCAGTGGGGCGGTGGTTCCGCCCCGGGTGTGCCCATCGCCCACCAGGACGTATTTGGTGGTGGTCAGCGCGGTCAGGCCCATCGGGCCGCGCGCGTGCAACTTCTGGGTGGAGACGCCGAGTTCGGTGCCGAGGCCGATCTCGCCGCCGTCGGCGAAGCGCGTGGAGGCGTTGACGGCGACGACCGCGGTGTCCAGTGAGGCGACGAACCGGCGGGCGGCGGACTGCGAGTCGGTGACGATGGCCTCCGTGTGGCCGGTGCCGTGGCGCCGGATGTGCTCGACGGCCTCGTCCAGCGAGCCGACGACCGCGGCGGAGATCTCCAGGTCGAGGTACTCGCGGTCCCAGTCCTCACCGGTGGCCGGTACGACGCTGTCGTGACAGGCCCGCACCCGCGTGTCACCGTGCACGACCACGCCTCGCTCGGCCAGCGCGAGCAGGGCACGGGGCAGGAAGGCGGGCGCCACGGCCTCGTGGACGAGGAGGGACTCCGCCGCGTTGCAGACGGACGTCCGCTGGGTCTTGGCGTCGAGCAGAATCGCGAGGGCCTTGTCGAGGTCGGCGTGCTCGTCGACGTAGACGTGACAATTGCCCACCCCGGTCTCGATCACGGGTACGGCGGACTCGCGCACGGTGGTCCGGATGAGCTCGGCGCCGCCGCGCGGGACGAGGACATCCACCAGGCCGCGCAGGGACATCAGTTCGCGTACGGCGGCATGCGTGGTGCCGGGCACCGTCTGCACCGCGTCGACGGGCACGCCGGTGTCCGCGAGCGCCTTGCGCATGGCGGCGACGAGGGCGGCGTTGGTGTGCCGGGCGGTCGAGGAGCCGCGCAGCAGGGCGGAGTTGGCGCTCTTGAGGCAGAGTGCGGCGGCGTCGACGGTCACGTTCGGACGCCCCTCGTAGATCATCCCGACGACACCGAGGGGGACCCGGATCCGCCGCACCTCAAGCCCGTTGGGCATGACGGACCCGTCCACGCCGGCACCGACGGGGTCAGGCTGGGCGGCCAGGAAACGCACGGTGCCGGCGAGCGAGCCGAGCTGCTCACGAGTAAGGGTCAACCGGTCAAGGACGGTGGCGGAGAGCCCGAGTTCCCTGGCCGCGGCGACATCGCGCTGGTTCGCGGCGAGGATGTCGGCGGGGTCGACGGTGAGCCGCCGCGCGATGGCGAGCAGCGCGGCATTCCGTACGTCACCGGAGGTAGCGGCAAGCAGACGGGCGGCGGTGCGGGAGGCAAGGGCGGCATCGCGCACGTCACCTTCCCTCACCTCCGACTGCACGCCGCGAACGCCGACGGCCGCATCGGCGGTCATCCCTCACCGCCGTCCCCCACCACCACGTCCACCTGCTCCACGGGCGGCGGCGCGGGCACGGTCCCCGACAACTCGGCCAACATCACCCAGGCCAACGCCTCGGCCTCCTCCGCACGCACGGTGAGACCGGTACCAGTGCTGCTCATAGGAACTCCCTGCGATATACGGCTGATGCCGTGCCCCACTGACAAGAGGAACTCAACAACCGGTGAACTCACCTCTGCCGAGACTTACACGAGCCAAGACTCCCGACAAGGCGGGGAGTTCCGGGGCACGAGGGGGGTTGGGGCGGGGCTTGAGCGGGGCTCTATGGGTGCGGGTGAGGGGAGGTGCCGCTTCGCGCTGGACGGCATCACCTGGCGGAACAGGGCAGGACACGGGTTCGGATTGTGGGCGCTGATCGGAGGAACTTGCGGCGGGCTGCGGACGTTGAGCGGAACTCATCGCCAAGCCCCCATCCACCGCCCACCCGCACCCGCACCCGCACCCGCACCCGCACCCGCACCCGCACCCGCACAGGATTCCGCAGCCGCCGACGGCGAATCCGCCCCGCAGGGGTCACCCGCACCCGACGACGATGGCCGCACGGGTGGCACGGTTGGGAACACAAGGGGTTCGAAGGCGCAGCCGAGGCCGTAGTTACCGTCGTGACTCCGACGCCCCCACCACAACCGCCCCCGACCTCCGCAGCCGTATCCCCCAGAAATGCCCCCCAGGCGCCGCGACTTGAGGCCGCGACCCCTCCGGCGCACCCGAGGTCTCCGCACGAGCCAGGATGAACACCCCCCGCCCCGCGGCGACCGCGGCGACAAGCCCGGCGACCACCGTCATCAGCCCCGTCGAGTACCGATCCCCCAGCGCCGCCACCCCGATCACCACGGCGAACACCGGATTCACCAACGTCACCGTGGCCAGCGGAGCCTCCAGCCCGCCCCGATAGGCGAGTTGACACAACAACAGCCCTGCCGGCGCGAGAAACATCACCCCACCCGCGACCAGCACAGTCGACGCGAAGGTCCCAGCGCCCGCCCCCGTCACCCGAAGCACCGCCGTCTGAGCCAGCGCACTCGCCGCCGCGAAGGCGACCCCCGCCGCGGCCGCGTACGACAGACTCGCAACCGTCAAACCTCGAGCAACCGCCGCCGCCACAACCGGCACCCCCATCGCGACCGCGGTCAACACCACGACCCCGACCAGCTCGGCCGCGTCGAGCGTGCGACTCTCCCCGGCCGACGGGACGAGTGCCAGCAGCCCCACCACCCCCGCCACGGTCAGCCCCGTCCCCGACCAGTGCGCCGAAGTCATCCGATGCCGCAGCACACCCGATGACAACAAGGGCGCCGCGACCAGGGTCAGCACTCCGAGCATCTGCACCGTGACGAGCGAGCCGTAGCGCAGCGCGGCCGTATGCAGCACGGCGCCCAACGCGTTCAGCAGCACCGCCACCCACCAGGCCCCCGACCGCCGCAGCCCGACTCCCCGTGGCCCGGCGGCCCGAAGGGCGGCCATCCGCTGCGCAACCGCCGCGGCCGCGTAGGCCAGCGCGGAAGTCGTACCGAGCACCAGAACCGAGAACACGGTGTCATGTCCTTTCACCGCGCCGGGCACGGAGCCGAGATATTTCATTCTCTGTTGAAGTCTACGGACACTGAATTATCCATCGCAACCAGGACCGACGTGCTCCCGAACACAGGGTCACAAGGGTTCGAGACGGACTCCATCAGACATCCACGGGGATTCCTGCCACGGCTCCTACCCTCACCGCACTCACCAGCCCGGCACGACATCTGGACCACGGAGAGTCGCTCATGACGTACGTCATCGCCCAGCCCTGCGTCGACCTCAAGGACAAGGCCTGCGTCGACGAGTGCCCCGTCGACTGCATCTACGAAGGCCGGCGGAAGATGTACATCAACCCCGACGAATGCGTCGACTGCGGCGCCTGCGAGCCCGTCTGCCCGGTCGAGGCGATCTTCTTCGAGGACGACGTCCCCGGCGAGTGGGCGGACTTCCGCCGGGCCGACACGGAGTTCTTCGCCGAGCTCGGCTCCCCGGGCGGCGCCGCGAACATCGGCCCCGTCGAGTCCGACCACGCCGTGGTCGCCGAGCTGCCCGTGACGGCGAACTCGTGACGAACAGGTGAGTTCGACGGCTGTTCACACGGCCCTCGTTGACGTTCGCCCGCCACATCCATAGCTTCGTGCCCGCCTGACATCACGTCAGCAAAGGGCTTCGCCGAGGAGAGGGGCGGGACGTGCGGCCGAGTCTTCGGGGCGCGGGGGTCGTGTGCGCGCTGATCGCGGGTCTGCTGCCCGTGTCGTCCGCGACCGCCTCCGCGACGACCGCGGCCGAACCGCTCCCTCTGGAGCGGCTCTTCGACAACACCGCGGTCAGCGACGACTCCCGCCCCGCCGAGGCGGACTTCGACGGCTCCGGCGCCTCCCTTTCGGCCCATGACCTGGCCGCCGCGGGCTGGAGCCCGGGCCGCACGCTCACCGTGCAGGGCGCTCGCCTCACCTGGCCGGACAGCTCCGCCGGCGAGCCCGACAACGTCCTGGCCGACGGACAGAACATCCGCCTCCACGGCCGCGGTGACGCCCTCGCCTTCCTCGTCGCCGGCACGACCGGCGAGGAGGTGACCGGCCCCGGCACGGTCGCATACGCGAACGGCACCCGCACCCCGTACCGGCTCACCGCCCCCGACTGGCGCACCGGCCCCCTCGCCACCAAGGCGCTGGCCCTCCCGCACGTCAACACACCGGACGGCCAGCTCACCGAGAGGGCCCGGCTGTACGTCGTCACGGTGCCGCTGGCGGAGGGCCGCGAGGTGGCTTCGGTACGGCTGCCGCGCGCGCCCGGGCTGCATGTGTTCGCGGTGTCGGTGCGCACCGACACCGCCGGGTGGACCGGCAGTTGGTCCACCGCGACCGGCGGTTACGCGGCCGTGGGACCGTGGACCGACCGGACGCTGCGTCTTGTGGTGCACACCTCGGCCGGCGGACCGCGCGTCCGCGTGCGGTTCGACAACACCTTCGCGGCGACTCCGGTACGGATCGGCAGCGCCACGGTGGCGGTCCAGGCATCCGGCGCCACACCCCAGGGGACGCCACTGCCGCTGTCGTTCGGCGGCGCCCCGGGCACCGAGATCCCGGCGGGCGCCCAGGTGTTCAGCGACCCGCTCGGCTTCGAGGTGCCCGCGGACACGAACCTGCTCGTCAGCTTCCATCTGCCCGGCACGGTGTCGGCGGCCCCGGTGCACCGGCTCGCACAGCAGCGGTCGTACCTCAGCGAGCCGGGCGACCACTCGGCCGACGGCTCGGCTACGGCGTACACCTCGATCCTGACCAACTGGCCGCTGCTCGCCGGTGTGGATGTGGGAGGCGGGCCCGGGTCTGTGGTGCTGCTCGGGGACTCGATCACGGACGGGGACAAGTCCACGGTCGACGCGAACCGGCGCTGGCCGAATGTGCTGGCCTCCCGGCAGCTCGGCCAGGACGAGGTGCCGCACTATGGGGTGCTGAACCAGGGGATCTCCGGCAACCGTGTGGTCGCCGACCGCTATCCCGGGGACGGGATCTCCATGGACACGGCCGGGGTGAACGCCCTCAACCGCTTCGACCGGGACGTCCTCGCACAGCCGTCGGTGCGTACGGCGGTGGTGTTCGAGGGCGTCAACGACGTGCGCTGGGGCGCGGACTCGGAGCAGGTGATCGAGGGGCTGCGGCAGCTCGCGGACCGGGGACACGCGCGCGGGCTGCGGATGCTGGCGGCCACGATCGTGCCGTGCGAGGGCGAGGCCCGCTGCACGGCCGCCGTCGACACGGAGCGGGTCGAGGTGAACGCCTGGATCCGGGACACCGGGGTCTTCGACGCCGTACTGGACTTCGACGCGGCCCTACGAGACCCCGCGCACCCCTCGCGCATCCTGCCCGAGTACGACAGCGGCGACCATCTGCACCCCGGAGACGCGGGGCTCGCGGCGCTGGCCTCGTCGGTGGATCTGCGGGCCTTGATGCCGTGATCGTCAGGGTCTACACATCAAGGTCCACCACCACCGGCGCATGGTCCGACGCGCCCTTGCCCTTGCGCTCCTCGCGGTCCACGTACGCGTCCTTGACCGCCTTCGCGAACGGTTCGTTGCCGTAGACCAGGTCGATGCGCATGCCGCGGTTCTTGGGGAAGCAGAGCTGGCGGTAGTCCCAGTAGGTGAAGGGGTGGTCGTACTTCAGGGGGCGCGGGACCACGTCCGACAGGCCCGCCCCGCGCAGGGACGCCAGGGCCGCCCGCTCGGCGGGGGTGACGTGGGTCAGGCCCTCGAAGGCGGCCACGTCGTGGACGTCGTCGTCCGTCGGCGCCACGTTGTAGTCGCCCATCACCGCGAACGGCCGGCTGCCGCCCGCGTCGCCCGCGACGGCCGCCCTCAGGGCCTCGAACCACTGGAGCTTGTAGGCGTAGTGCGGGTGGTCCACCTCGCGGCCGTTCGGCACGTACACCGACCAGACGCGGACCGGGCCGCAGGTCGCGGAGATGGCGCGGGGCTCGACCGAGCCGTCGTAGCCGGGGTCGCCGGGCAGGCCCTTGACGACGTCCTCGATGCCCACGCGGGAGAGCACCGCCACGCCGTTCCACCGGCCGGTCGCGTGGACCGCCGACTCATAGCCCAGCTCGCGCAACTGCTCGGTCGGGAAGGCGTCCTCGCCGACCTTGGCCTCCTGGAGGCAGAGCACGTCGGTGCCACTGCTCTCCAGCCAGGCCAGGAGCCTCGGCAGGCGGGCGGTGATCGAGTTCACGTTCCAGGTCGCGATGCGCATGTCTCACAACCTACCCGGCGGCACTGACAATCAGAGAGCCGCGCTCTGGCCGGGCGCCAGCCGCAGGTGCTCGGCGCCGCCGAGGGCGCCGATCTGGTTGTCGTAGATGGGGCGCGCGAGGTCGGTGAGCAGGGCGTCGTGGATGTCGTAGGCGCGCTGCGGCTTGACCTCGCGGACGTACTCGATGACCTCGGAGATCTTGTTCCAGGGGGCCATGACCGGGAGCATCAGCGTCTCGACGGGGTGGTCGGGGACGGTGAGGGCGTCGCCGGGGTGGAAGACGCGGCCGCCGTCGACGAGATAGCCGACGTTGGTGATGCGCGGGATGTCCGGGTGGATGACCGCGTGCAGTTCGCCATGGACCTGGACGTCGAAGCCGGCGGCGGTGAAGGTGTCGCCGTGGCCGACGGTGTGCACCCGGCCGGGGAAGGCGGCCGAGATCTTCTCCGCGACCGACTTCAGGGTCCAGATCTCGGCGGCCGGGTTCGCCTCCATCGCGGTGCGCAGCCGCTCCTCGTTGAAGTGGTCGGGGTGCTCGTGCGTGACGAGGATCGCGTCCGCGCCGAGGGCGGCGTCCTCCTCGCTGAAGCCTCCGGGGTCGAGGACGAGCGTGCGCCCGTCCTTCTCCAGACGGACGCAGGCGTGCGACATCTTCGTGAACCTCATGGCACCATCCTGCCCCCTAGGGCCCTGTCCGGCGGATCATGTCGGCGTCGGGGAGTCTGGCACGCGTTCCCCCAGAGAGGGGACCCCCAGCGGCGTTGTCGTCGGTTGCCGACTCCCCCATCGCGTCGCCGCCCTCCTGCGCCTTGCAGCTGCTTCACTCGGTCGGTGTGGTCTCCTCGCGTATCACCTGCTGCGCCACCGTGAACGCGCTGTTCGCCGCCGGTACACCGCAGTAGACCGCGGCCTGGAGCAGCACTTCCTTGATCTCGGTGGGCGTCAGGCCGTTGCGCAGGGCGGCCCGGGTGTGGAAGGCGAGCTCCTCCAGGTGGCCGCCGGCGACCAGGGCGGTGAGGGTGACACAGCTGCGCGAGCGGCGGTCTAGGCCGGGGCGGTCCCAGATCTCGCCCCAGGCGTAGCGGGTGACGAATTCCTGGAAGTCGCCCGAGAACTCGTCGGCCTGCGCCAGCACCCGGTCGACATGCGCGTCCCCGAGCACCTCACGGCGCACCTTGATCCCGGCGTCGTACGGATCGGGCCGGCCGCCCGCCACCGGGGCGGGGACGACGGCCGGGGCGATCTCGGCGATCGGTGCGGGCTGCGGGGGCGCCACGGGCGGGGCCGTCGCCGCGCTCGCCGTGGTGAGGACCGGCTTCACGGGGGCGGCGGTGATGGCGACCTGGCCGGTGGTCGAGTCGTAGGCGGGCTGCCAGGCGGTGGAGAAGTGTCTGACCAGCAGATCGGTGACGGCGGCGGGCTGCTCCACCGGTACGAGATGGGAGGCGCCGGGGACCACGGCGAGCCGGGCGTCCGGGATGCCGGCGACCAGGGTGCGGGCCTCGGCGGGGCCGGTGACCTGGTCCTCGGAGCCGACCAGGACGAGGGTGGGCACGCCGACGCTGGTGAGCTCGGTGCGTACGTCGAAGGAGGCCAGCGCCTCGCAGGCGGTGATGTAGCAGCCGGGGTCGGTGGTGCGCACCATCTGCACGGCCCAGTCGGTGATGGCGGGCTGGGCGGTGGCGAAGCCATGGGTGAACCAGCGCTCGGGCGAGGTGCGGGCGATGGGGTCGAGACCGTTCGTCCGCACGATCACCCCGCGCTGCCGGAACTCGTCGGCCGTACCGAAGCGGGGCGAGGCGGCGATCAGGGCGAGCGAGGCGAGCCGCTCCGGATGACGCAGGGCCAGCTCCACACCGATCGCACCGCCGAACGCGCAACCCGCGTAACCGAAGCGCTGCACCCCGAGCCCGTCCAGCGTGACGAGCAGCCGCTCGGCGAGCTCGGCGACCGAGCCCGCGGGGTACGCCGGCGCGCCGCCGTGCCCCGGCAGGTCGAACCGGAAGACTCGCCACTGCTTCGTCAGCTCGGGGACCTGGCGGTCCCACATGTGCCAGGTGGTGCCCAGGGAGGGGCCCAGGATCAGGACCGGAGCCTCTTCTGGCCCGTCAAAGCGGTATTGCAGGGTGTTCGTCACGCTATCAATCACGTCCTGCACGCTCTCACATCTCACAACTGCCCTATGACGGGGGTTGTGAGGATGTGGGCCGGATCAGGTGAACGACCTGTCGGACCAGCGGTGGGTTCGGCGTTTTCGGTGGCGGCCCAGGCGGCGAGGAGGTGCGGGGTGCGGCGGGGTGGCGGAAGGCTTCGCGGCCGGTGTCGTGCGGTGCCCGTCCGGCCTGCCTCGGTGCGCAGCAGGGCGACGCCCGGATTGCGCGCCGTTATGGTTCGACCGGGCCGCCCAGGCCGGTCAGGGCGCCGACCGGGTCCAGGTCGGGGGTGCCGCGGGGCCACCAGTCGTCGTGGCCCGGTTCTGATTCGTACGCGTACCACAGGCCGTCGCGGCCGAGGCGGAGCTGGACATGGCCGCGGGGGTGGGTGAGTCGGTTGCGCCAGGGGCGGAAGGCGGGGAGGTCGGCGGCGAGGAGGAGCGGGCGGGCCCGGTCGAAACGGCCGGCCGGCGGGTCCCAGGCCTCTTCCAGTACGGCGAGGCCCTCCGCGCCGCCCTGGCGCCACGCGGCCACCGCGCGGGCCAGTTCGGCGGGCGTGCGGTCGGCGGCGGAGGCGAGCGAGGAGTACAGGGCGCGGGTGCCGGCGGTGAGGCCGGAACCGGGGCGGGCCGCGGCGAGCCGTACGGCGTCCTGCCACAGCGTCAGCTCCGCGAGCGGGTCACGGCCGGTGCCGAGCAGCGCGTGCGCGCGGGCGGCGGCGTCGGTGGCCAGCTGGTCCAGCGCGAACGGGTCGGGGCCGCCCGGCGCCGCCGGATAGACCGGGGGCTGCTCGGGGTGCGGCGGCACCGGCAACGGCGGTGGCAGGGGCGGGAGTTCGCGGGGCGCGAGGGCCTCGCTCGCCCGTACGCCCGGCAGCGGCGCCGGTTCCTGGTCCTGCGCGGCACGGGCCGCCCTCGCGGCGCTGAGGCGGGACAGGGCGTCGAGCAGCTCGCGCTCACCCCGGCCGCGCAGCAGGAGCAGCACGAAGGGGTCGGCGTCGAGCAGACGTGCCGTCTGATAGCAGAGGGCGGCGGCGTGCTTGCACGGGTGCCCGGAGTCCGGGCAACTGCACCGGGGTTCCAGATCCCTCGGCCCCGGCAGCAGCGGCACGCCGCACTCGGCGAGGGAGTGCGGCATCTCCTTGTCGAGCAGCGCGGCGATATGCCCGGGCCGCTCGGCGGCGACATCCAGGAACCGCTCCCAGTCGGCGTCGTCGAGCGTCCGCAACCGCACCTGCACGCGGTACGGCCGAGGCCGGCTGCCCTTCACATACGCGAGGACCAGACCGGGTGTGACGGTGATGGCGTCCACATGCCCCTGCTCGGCGTAACCGCGCCCGCGCGCGAGCCGCTTGGGGTCCAGCGCCCCTTCTTCCAGGGCCGACACCCAGGCGTTGCCCCACCATGTCTCGGCGAATGCGGCGTCGCCGGGCTCCCGGGGCGGGAAGGCGGGGAAGGTGCTGCGGTGGTCGTCGTCTCGGGAAGGGGCGGCCATGCTGCGGGGGACGCGGGGGGTTGCGGGGGTCTCCTGGCCGCCGAAAGTAACGGCGTTGCGGGCAGCGTCGGCGTCCGTCGGGCCGGCGGGGGCCGTCTCGGTGGGCTCCTCCCCCGGCGCCTCCACATCGGCGGGCAGGCGGAAGGCGTCGGCGAGCAGCTCCCGCAGGGCGCGTGCCCGTACGGCGGGGGCATCACTCAGCGTCGGGTGCGCGGGGCTGCGGGGAGTACGCGCGCGCCCCGGGCTCGGGTTCGCCGGGTCCGGATCGGTCTGGCGCCTGTCGCGGCGCGCGGCCCGCAGCGCCTCACGCGCGACGTCCGCGGGGCGCGCCGTCTGTGGGTCGGCGTGGGCTGTCTCCCGCGCCGGTGCGGGCGTGTCCGCCGCTGCGTCTTTCTCCGATGGCGTGCCTTGCCCTGCGCCGCCGACGGCGCGCCGCAGTGCCGCGCGTGCCGCGTCCGCGGGGCGGACCTCACGCGTCTCCGGCACCGCCTCGGACGTCCTCGCGCCCTCCTCCGGTCGCTCTGTGGTGGGACGATCCGCGGCGCCGGGACGCTCGTCCTTGGCCTCGCGCTCCCGCGCCGCCCGCAAGGCGTGCCGGGCCTCCTCCGACGGTCGTGACGTCATGACGTCCTCCGCAGGGAGACCAGGTCGGACAGCTCGCGGTCCGTCAGTTCCGTGAGGGCCGACTCGCCGGAGCCCAGGATCGCGTCGGCCAACGCCCGCTTGGACTCCAGCATCTGCGCGATACGGTCCTCGATCGTGCCCTCGGTGATGAGGCGGTGGACCTGGACGGGCTGGGTCTGGCCGATGCGGTAGGCGCGGTCGGTGGCCTGTTCCTCCACGGCCGGGTTCCACCAGCGGTCGAAGTGGACGACATGACCGGCTCGGGTGAGGTTCAGGCCGGTGCCGGCCGCCTTCAGGGACAGCACCAGGACCGGGGTCTCGCCCGCCTGGAAACGGTCCACCATGCGCTCACGCTCCGGGACCGGTGTGCCGCCGTGGAGGAGGTCCACGGGGACCGCGCGGGAGGCGAGGTGGGAGGTGATCAGGCGGGCCATTCCCACGTACTGCGTGAAGACGAGGGCCGAGCCGTCCTCCGACAGCAGCGTGTCCAGCAGTTCGTCCAGCAGCGCCAGCTTGCCCGAACGGGCCACCAGGGCCTCGGCCGCGGCGGGCTCCTTCAGGTACAGCGCCGGGTGGTCGCAGATCTGCTTCAGCGCCGACAGCAGCTTCAGCACCAGGCCCCGGCGCGCCATGCCCTCCGCCGTCTCGATGGCGAGCATCGACTCGCGCACCACCGCCTCGTACAGCGCGGCCTGTTCGCGGGTGAGCGGCACCGGATGGTCGGTCTCGGTCTTGGGTGGCAGCTCCGGGACGATCCCGGGGTCGGACTTCTTGCGGCGCAGGAGGAAGGGGCGTACGAGTCGCGCCAGCCGCTCCACCGCCTCCTCGTCCTCGCCGTTCTCCACGGCACGCGCGTGCCGGGCACGGAAGGACTTCAGGGGGCCGAGGAGTCCCGGGGTCGTCCAGTCCAGCAGGGCCCACAGCTCGGAGAGGTTGTTCTCCACCGGTGTGCCGGTCAGCGCCACCCGCGCCGGGGTCGCGATCGTGCGCAGCGCCTTGGCCGTCGCCGAGTACGGGTTCTTGACGTGCTGTGCCTCGTCCGCGACGACCATCCCCCAGGTCTGCTGGGCGAGGACCGGCGCCGCCGACCGCATGGTGCCGTACGTGGTGAGAACGAAGCCTCCGGCGAGGTCCTCCAGGGTGCGGTCGGGGCCATGGAAGCGGCGGACCGGGACGCCGGGCGCGAAGCGGGTGATCTCGCGCTGCCAGTTGCCGAGCAGGGAGGCCGGGCAGACCACCAGGGTCGGTTCGCTGCGGGCCCGCTGCAGGTGCAGGGCGATGACGGTGATGGTCTTGCCGAGACCCATGTCGTCGGCGAGACAGCCGCCGAGGCCGAGGGAGGTCATCAGGTCCAGCCAGGCCAGGCCCCGGAGTTGGTAGTCGCGCAGGGTGGCGTCCAGGCCCGGGGGCGGTTCGGCGGGGCGGACGCCCGCCGTCAGCCGGTCGCGCAGGGCGGCGAGGGCGCCGACCGGCACCGCCTCCACCGACTCGCCGTCGACCTCCGCCGTGCCGGTGAGGGCGACGGACAGCGCGTCGACCGGGTCGAGCAGGCCCAGTTCGCGCTTACGGGCCTTGCGGACCAGCGCCGGGTCGACGAGCACCCAGTGGTCGCGCAGCCGCACGATGGGGCGGTGCGCCTCGGCGAGCGCGTCCATCTCGGCCTCGCTCAGCGGCTCCCCGCCGAGCGCCAACTGCCAGCGGAACTGGAGCAGTTCCTCGCTCTCGAAGAAGCCGGTGCCGTCGGTCGCGGAGCCCGGGGCGGGCCGTACTACCGCGGCGGCGGACAGGTCCTGGGCGAGGTCGCGGGGCCAGTGCACCCCGACGCCCGCCGCCGCGAGCCGGGTCGCCGCCACCCCCAGCAGATCGCCCAACTCCTCGTCCGACAGCGCCAGTACGTCCGGCACGTCCTGCTCGGCGAGCCGGTCCAGCGGCGGCCAGACACGGGCCGCGCGGCGCACCGCGAGGGCCGCGTCGACCCGCGCGCGGGGTCCGAAGGCCGCGTCCGCCTCGCCCGCCCACAGCGCCGCCACGTCGGCCACCAGGGTGGGGTCGGCGAGGCTGTGCACCTGGACGATCGCCGCGCCCGCGCTGCGGACGCCCTCCTCGCCGTCGAACAGCTCGTACGCCGACAGGTCCAGGCGCAGCGAGATCCGGACGCCCGCGTCCATCCCGGCGGCGACCTCGGCCGCCCAGTCGTGTGCCTCGGGCAGTCGCTGCGGCCGGCGGTCCGCGAAGGGCTTCCCGGAGGCGTAGGGAGCGGCCGGGGTGCGGGGCAGGGTGTCCGCGACCGCGTCCAGGAAGGAGCGCATCAGCGCTTCCGGATCGGGCAGCCGGAGCGGTCCTGGGCCGGGCAGCGGTACCGCGTGGCCTTCGTAGGGCAGGGCGGCGGCGATGGCCCGCAGGTGGGCGATGTCGTCCGGGGCGAGGGGTCCGGCCCGCCAGGCGTCGTGGCCGGTCGGCGTCAGCCCGGGCAGGAGCCGGCCGCGCGCGGTGAGCCGTAGGGCGTGCTGGGCGGCGGCGCCCCAGGCTGCGGTGGCGGGGTGGGCGGCGGGGTCGCGCCGGGCGCGCACGAGGAGGGGCAGCGCGGCGTCGAGCGGGAGGGTCAGCGCGGGGGCGGGCCTGCGGCGGACGCCGGAGCCGTACCGCCGCACCACCGTCAGCTCGGTGGGTTCCGGGCCCGCGGGCAGGGGGCCGTCCTCGGGGTCCCAGAAGGCGATCCGGCCCTCGCGCGGGAGGGGCGCGGGCAGGAAGACGGCGGCGAGTCGCACGGGGACCGCCTCCGCCGTACGAAGACCGTCCGCCACAGCCGCTTGACTCATACTTCCTGTCACCTCCCAGCCCGGAGTCGGATCAGACGTCTTCGACTCTACGGGCGGGGTCTGACAACCGGCCCCGCCGCCCGGCCGGGGCCGGGCCGGGCCAGGCCGGTCAGGGAACCGTGCGGGAGACGACGTAGATCATGGGGTACGTCGGGTTCCCCGTGTTCACCACTATGTCCTGCGTGGGCGCCGGGTTCTTCTGTTCCCGTACGAGACCGAAGTAGGGGCCGGGGCGGGAGCCCTCACCCGCGAACTTCCAGCCGGTGACCTTCTGGTCGCGGGCGCCGATGGTGATGTCCTCCCGCTTCAGGTCGTCCCGGCTGAGCCCGAGTTCGGCCAGGAAGGCGTCCAGACCCGCGTGCGTGGTCTGGAACTGGACGTAGAGCCTGCTGGTGCGCCAGTTGTTCGTCTCGTAGTACGCGACCTGGTTCGCCGGGTGCGGCACCGGCACCTGGTAGAGGCGGCGCTGGACCTTGGACGGCCAGCCCTCGGTGAGTCCCCTCGCCGAGTACTTGGCCTCCTTGTCCTTGCCGCTGTCCCGGCTCTGGTTGGCGGAGATCACCAGGTAGCCGGCCGGGACGCCGATGAGCAGCCCGATGATGAGCAGGGTGAGCGCCCTGCGGCGGATCATGTGGCGCCGGTCCTCGGCGGGCCGGGACGGTTCGTCCGCCGATTCGGCCTGACCGGGCAGATCAGGGGTCACGCGGGCCCCTGCGACGCACGGCGGGACGACACATACCGCTCGTAGCGCTCATGGCGCTCCACCCGGCGCCGATTGGCGCGCCGGAAGCGGCGGGCGACCAGGCGGGCGAGGTCGGCAGCGCCGACCATGCCTGCCTCGGGGCCGAGCTGGGCGCGCGCGATCCTGGCCTCGGGGCGGTAGCCGCGGCCGGTCAGATGGCGCTTGAACGCGTCCCGCGCGGGGACGATGAGCAGGTCGTCGGCGGCCGAGACACCGCCGCCGATCACGAAGCAGGACGGGTCGAGGGCCGCCGCCAGGTTGGCGATGCCGACGCCGAGCCACTGGCCGATGTCCTGGAGCAGCTCGATGCACATGGCGTCGCCCTCACGGGCCAGCTCCGTGATCATCGGGCCGGTGATGTCGGAGATGTTGCCCTTGACGTGCTCGATGATCCCGTACGCCACCGGGGAGTCGGCCGCGGCCAGTTCACGCGCCTCGCGCACCAGCGCGTTGCCCGAGCTGTACTGCTCCCAGCAGCCGCGGTTGCCGCACGGGCAGCGGTGGCCGCCGGGTACGACCTGCATATGGCCGAACTCGCCCGCCACGCCGAACTTGCCGCGCTTGACCCGCCCGTCCTCCAGGATCGCGCCGCCGATACCGGTACCCAGCGTGATCATGACCAGATGGTCCTCACCGCGGCCCGCGCCGAAACGCCACTCCGCCCATGCGGCCGTGTTGGCGTCGTTGTCGACCAGTACGGGTACGGCGAGCCGCCCGGCGAGACGGTCCCTGAGCGGTTCGTTGCGCCAGGACAGGTGCGGGGCGAACAGGACGCGGTTGCGGTCGGCGTCCACCCAGCCGGCCGCGCCGATGCCGACGGCGTGCACGTCGTGCCGGTCGGACAGGTCCAGCACCAGCTCGACGATGGTGTCCTCGACGACCTTGGGGCTCTTGGACTTGTCCGGTGTCTCCGCGCGGAGTTTCTCCAGGATGTTGCCGTCGGCGTCGACGACGCCGGCCATCACCTTGGTGCCGCCGATGTCGATGCCGACCGTCGGCACCCGGGGCGCCGTCAAATGGGAGCGGCGTTCACGGGTGCCCACCGTTCGGAGCGCTGGTGCGCGGCGGGAGCCGATGGGGGCGTTGAAGGTGCCGTAGGTGCTCATCAGGCCCGATTCTGCCTCACCGGCGATCCCGGTGCCGTACAGGGAAACAATGGGGTGGTTCATGATGTACGCCGTCTACAAGCCGTATGTGGCTTGTCGCGCAGTTCCCGGCGCCTCTAGGCACGTTTCAGTTCATGGCGTAGATCGTCCAGCTCGTTTCCGCCTGCCATCTGCCTGGTCAGCTCGTCCAGCTCGATGGACTCCCGCGTGTAGCTGCCCACCATTGTGCCCCTCTTCAACAGCACGAAGCGGTCGCCGACCATATACGCGTGGTGTGGGTTGTGTGTGATGAACACAACGCCCAGGCCCTCGTCCCGTGCCGCCGCCACGAGCTTGAGGACCACGCCGGACTGCTTCACGCCCAGCGCCGCCGTCGGTTCGTCCAGGACCAGCACCTTTGCGCCGAAGTGGACCGCCCGCGCGATGGCCACGCACTGGCGTTCGCCGCCCGACAGGGTGCCGATGGGCTGGTCGACGTCCCGGAGGTCGATGCCCATGCGCAGGAGTTCCGCGTGGGTCGTCCGCTTCATGACCTCGACGTCCATGCGCTTGAAGGGGCCGACGCCCTTGCGGGGTTCGGAGCCCAGGAAGAAGTTCCGCCAGACCGGCATCAGCGGTACGACGGCCAGGTCCTGGTAGACCGTGGCGATGCCGCGGTCCAGGGCCTCGCGCGGGGAGGACAGCATGGTCTCCTCGCCGTCGAGGCGCAGGACGCCGCCGTCGTGCTGGTGCAGCCCCGAGATGATCTTGATGAGGGTGGACTTGCCCGCGCCGTTGTCGCCGAGGACGCAGGTGATCTCGCCCGTATCGACCTCCAGGGAGACGCCTGCGAGGGCGCGGATGTTGCCGTAGTGCTTGCTGACGTCCGCCAGCTCGACGAGTGTCACTTGGTGGCCTCCGCGCGCTTGCGGACCCAGGCGTTGAGCAGGGTCGCGAGGAGCAGCATCGCTCCGAGGAAGAACTTGAACCAGTCGGGGTTCCACTCGGCGAAGACGATGCCCTTGCTGGTCATGCCGAAGATGAACGCGCCGACCGCGGAGCCGACCGCGCTGCCGTAGCCGCCGGTGATCAGACAGCCGCCGATGACGGCCGCGATGATGTAGATCAGCTCGTTGCCGACGCCCTCGCCGGACTGCACGACGTCGTACGAGAAGAGCAGGTGCTGGCCGGAGATCCAGGCGCCGAACGCGACGCCCATGTAGAGGCCGATCTTGGTCTTGGTGACCGGGACGCCGACCGCGCGGGCCGCGTCCTGGTTGCCGCCGACCGCGAAGATCCAGTTGCCGGCACGGGTGCGCAGCAGGATCCAGGAGGCGAGCGCGACCAGGCCGAGCCACCACAGGATGGTGATCTTGAAGTCGACGTCGCCGATCGTGAGGGTCGAGGCGAAGACGTCCTGGGCGCTGGAGAAGCCCTCCATGTCGGCGATCGACTTGGTCGAGACCGTGCCGTCGATCAGCTTGGTGAAGCCGAGGTTCATGCCGGTCAGCATCAGGAAGGTGCCGAGCGTGATGATGAAGCTCGGCAGCTTGGTGCGGGTGAGCATGATGCCGTTGAAGGCGCCGATGGCCAGGGTGACCAGCAGGGACACTCCTACGCCGACCCAGGTGTTGGCCGTCATCTGGTAGCTGAACATCGACGACACGAGGGCTGAGGACGTCACCAGGACGCCTGCCGACAGGTCGAACTCGCCGCCGATCATCAGCAGTGCGACGGGGACCGCCATGATGCCGATCGTCGAGGACGCGTACAGGACCGTGCTCAGGCTGGAGGCGCGCAGGAAGCCGTCGGCGACGAGCGCGAAGAAGACGAAGACGGCGATCGCGCCGACGACCGAGCCGAGTTCGGGGCGGCCGAGGAGCTTGCGCAGGGGCGAGGTCTCCAGGAGCCGTTCGTCGGAGGAGACGGTCGTGGCGCTCATCGGGTGCCCCGCTGCGTGTACTCCTCAAGCGCCGCGGCCTGGTCCTTGGTAATGATCTGCGGGCCGGTGAGCACCGGCTTGCCGCCGCCGAGGACGTCGTCGTTGTACTTGTACAGCCACAGCAGGTCCACGGCCTGGTAGCCCTGGAGGTACGGCTGCTGGTCCACGGCGAAGCCGAGCGTGCCGTCCTTGAGCGAGGCCGCCACCTTGGCGTTGAGGTCGAAGGTGTCGATCTCGGCGTCGCTGCCGGCGCCCTGCTTGGCCTTGACGGCGGTGTCGGCGTACGGGGCGCCGAGCGTGACGACCGAGTCGATGGAGCTGTCGGCCTGGAGCTTGGCCTCGATGGCGGACTGCACGTCCGGCATGCTCGTGCCGTTGACGTACAGGTCCTGGACGGTGCCGTCGAAGGTCTTCTTCACCCCGTCGCAGCGCTGTTCGTGGCCGACGTTGCCCTGCTCGTGCAGCACACAGACGGCTTTCTTGCGGCCGCGCTTGTTCAGCTCCTCGCCTACGGCCTCGCCGGCGATGGTCTCGTCCTGGCCGATGTGGGTGAGCGCGCCGAACGCCTTGGACTCCTCCGAGCCGGAGTTCACGGTGATCACCGGGATGCCGGCCTTGCGGGCGCGGGCCACGGCGGCCTTCATGGCGTCGGGCTTGGCGAGGGTGACGATGATCCCGTCGACCTGCTTGTCCACGGCCGCGTCCACGAGCTGCGCCTGCTGCTGGGCCTCGTCGTCGTGGGAGTACAGGAAGTTGATGTTGTCCTTCACGGCCGCCTGCTTGGCGCCGTTCTGGACGATGTCCCAGAAGGTGTCGCCATCACCGGAGTGGGTGATCATCGCGAAGGTCCAGCGAGGGGTGTTCACCGCCGCCTTCCCCTGGGCCGCCGCGGCCTTGCGGGCGTCCTCGGCGCGTTTGCCGCCGGTGCTGCTGCAGCCGGCGACGGACACGCACAGTGCCCCCGCCAGCGCGATTCCTGTCCAGGTCCTCAACCGTGCCACGAGGCGGTGCCCTTCTTGCTGTGCTCTGACGTACGCAAGGGGGCGGTGACCTCACCAGCCCCAAACGCCCCAGTATCAGACACAGGGATCATGCGCCGCGCAGTCGGGGCGTGCGAGCCGGTCGCATTGTCCGGACATTGCGACGAACTCGGGACGCCGAGAAGGCCGTGATTACGGTCGTACGAGGAGCTGGAACTCGAACGAATAGCGGCTCGGCCGGTAGATGTGGTCCCCGAACTCGACCGCGCGGCCGGTGTCGTCGAAGGTCGTGCGCTGCATGGTGAGCAGCGGGGCGCCCTCGTCCTCGGTGAGGCGCTCGGCCTCGGCGGCGGTGGCGGCGCGGGCGCCGATGGACTGGCGGGCGCTGTGCAGGGTGATCCCCGCGGCGCGCATCAGCCGGTACAGGCCGGTGGCCTCCAGCTGGGCGGTGTCCAGGTCGAGCAGTCCGCCGGGCAGGTGGTTGCTCAGGTACGCCATCGGCTCGCCGTGCGCGAGGCGCAGCCGCTCCACGCGGTGCACATCGCCGCCCTCGGCGACGCCGAGCGCGGCCGCCACCTCGGCGGAGGCCGGAACGACGGTGTTGACCAGCACCTTGGTGGCGGGGCGCTGGCCCGCGGCCTCCAGGTCGTCGTAGAGGCTGCTGAGTTCCAGGGGGCGCTTGACCTGGCTGTGCACGACCTGGGTGCCCACTCCGCGGCGGCGGACCAGCAGACCCTTGTCGACGAGCGACTGGATGGCCTGGCGGACGGTGGGCCGGGAGAGGCCGAGCCGTGCGGCGAGCTCGATCTCGTTGCCCAGCAGGCTGCCGGGGGTGAGCGCTCCGTGCTCGATCGCGGCCTCCAACTGCTGGGACAGCTGGAAGTACAACGGCACCGGGCTGCTCCGGTCCACACTGAGGTCGAGCGACACGGTCGGGTCCACTTCTGGTTTCGGCACGGGGCGAGCGTAGCTCCGTGGCCGGTTGACGGGAAGTCGTGTAGTTCGATTGTCCGGACATACACATTGACAGGGTGCCTGATGCGACCGCACTTTGTTCCCATGCGCATCGGAGTCATCGGTACAGGCCGGATCGGCACGATTCATGCGAACACACTGAGCCGGCACCGGGAGGTCGGTTCGCTGATCCTCACGGACGCCGATCCGGCGCGGGCGGCGGAGCTGGCCCTGCGTCTTGGCGAGACAGCGGCTCCGGGGATGGACGAGATCTTCAAGTGGGGCGTGGACGCCGTGGTGATCACCACGGCGACGTCGGCGCACGCCGAGCTGATCGGACGGGCGGCGCGCTCGGGGCTCCCGGTGTTCTGCGAGAAGCCCATCGCGCTGGATCTGCCCGGCACGCTCCAGGCGATCGCCGAGGTCGAGACCGCCGGAACGATCCTTCAGATGGGCTTCCAGCGCCGCTTCGACGCGGGCTACGCGGGCGCCCGGGAGGCGGTGCGCGCGGGTCGGCTCGGGCGGCTGCACACCGTGCGGGCGCTGACCAGCGACCAGGCGCCGCCGCCGGCCGCGTATCTGCCGCTGTCCGGCGGGCTGTACCGGGACACGCTGATCCATGACTTCGATGTGCTGCGCTGGGTGACCGGGCGCGAGGTGGTCGATGTGTACGCCACCGGGTCCGACGCCGGTCCCGCGATGTTCCGTGCGGCGGGTGACGTCGACACGGCGGCGGTGGTGCTCACCCTGGACGACGGCACGCTCGCGACGGCCACGGCGACCCGGCTGAACGGCGCGGGCTACGACGTGCGCATGGAGCTGGCCGGGGAGCGGGACACGATCGTCGTCGGCCTGGACGACCGCACGCCGATCGCGTCCACCGAACCGAGCGGACCGCCCGCCGCGGACAAGCCCTGGCCCGGCTTCCTGGAACGCTTCGGGCCCGCCTACGAGGCGGAACTCGCGGCGTTCGTCGAGGTGGTCCTTGGCGAGCGGGCCAACCCCTGCGACGGCCGCGAGGCCTTGCAGGCGCTGCGGGTCGCCGAGGCGTGCGAGCTGTCCAGACGCGAGCACAGACCGGTGCGCCTTGCGGAACTCCCCGGTGGTCACGAGACGGCCGTGGTCTGACACCTACCAGGACACCTACCAGCGCACCGGCAGGCTGCGCATGCCCCGCATCAGCATGCCCGGGAGCCATTCGCCGGGCGGGCCGTCGAGGGCGAGGCCGGGGGCGCGCTCCAGCAGCGTGCGGATCGCCGTACGCGCTTCCAGGCGGGCCAGGGGGGCGCCCAGGCAGAAGTGGATGCCGTGGCCGAAGGCGACATGGCCGCGGGTGTCGCGGCGGATGTCGAAGCGGTCCGGGGCGGGGTAGCGCTCCGCGTCCCGGTCCGCCGCGGTGAGGCAGATCATCACCGGGTCGCCCGCCTCGATCCGGGCGCCGGCTATCTCCAGGGGCTCGGCGGCGTACCGGAAGGTGGCGTTCTCCACCGGGCCCTCGTAGCGCAGCATCTCCTCGACCGCGCCGTCGATCAGGGTCATGTCGGCCCGGAGCTCGGCGAGTTGGTCCGGGTGGGTGAGCAGGGCGTGGACGCCGCTGGTGATGAGGTTGACCGTGGTCTCGTGGCCCGCGATCAGCAGGATGAAGGCCATGCCGCGCAGTTCGTCCGGGGAGAGCCGGTCGCCGTCCTCGGCGGTGGTGCGGATGAGGTCGCTGAGCAGGTCACCGCTCGGTCCCACGGCCCGCTTGTCCTCGATCAGGTCGGTGAAGTACGCGGCGAGGCCCACGAAGGCGTCGTACTCACTGCCCTTGCCGCTGGGGGCGACGGCCTCCGTGGACATCTTGCGGAACTCCGCGCGGTCCATCTCGGGCACGCCGAGCAGTTCGCAGATGACGGTCAGCGGAAGTGGGTGCGCGAAGGACTCCACCAGGTCGGCATGGCCGTACGGCAGCATCGCGTCGAGGAGGTCGTCGGTGATCCGCTGGACGCGCGGGCGCAGTTCCTCCACGCGGCGCATGGTGAAGGCGCGGGAGATCAGGCCGCGCAGCCGGGTGTGCTGGGGCGGGTCGCAGACCAGGAGGTTCTTGCCGATCATCTCCTCGTCGAGGGACGACAGGCCGATCTTGGCGGCATCCTTGGACAGCCGCGGGTCGGCCAGCGCCGCGCGCGCCTCCTCATGGCCGACGACGAGCCACGTCTCGGACTCCCACTCGGGCGGCCGGACGCGGTGGACGGGCCCCATGGCGCGCAGGCTCGCGTACGCCGGATGCGGATCGCGGCGGAACTCCTCGCCGAACTCCCCCAGATCGATGACACCGCTCATGACCGCTCCCCCTCGGACAACTCCCCCGACACCCTCACAACGGACGACGTGCGCGGCTAGTGCCCTTCCTCGTCGGATTCTTCGAGCAGCCCCGCGTCGTAGGCCAGCAGCGCGATCTGCACACGGTTGTTGAGATCGAGCTTGGTCAGGATGCGGGAGACATGGGTCTTCACCGTGGCGACGCTCATGAACAGGGCCGCGGCGATCTCCGCGTTGGACAGACCGCGGCCCACCTCGACGGCGACCTCGCTCTCGCGGTCGTTCAGGGCGGCGATACGGGCACGCGCGCGTGTACGGCGGAGGTCGGCGGCTGCGCCCGCCGCGTGCTCCATCAACTGCCGTGTCACGGTGGGCGACAGGACAGGATCGCCCGCCGCGACCCGCCGTACCGCGTCCACGATCTCGGCGGGCGGGGTGTCCTTGAGGACGAATCCGGCGGCGCCCGCGCGCAGGGCGCGCAGGACGTGCTCGTCGGCGTGGAAGGTGGTGAGCAGGACCACCTGCGGGGCGTCGGGGCGGCCGCGCAGGCGTTCGGTGGCGGTGAGGCCGTCCACCGAGGGCATCCGGATGTCCATCAGGACGACGTCCGGGCGGGTGCGCTCGACGAGTTCCCCGACCTCCGCGCCGTCGGAGGCCTCGCCGACGATCTCGATGTCCTCCGCGCCGCCCATCATCAGGGACAGACCGGCCCGGACCAGCGGGTCGTCGTCGACGAGGAGCAGTCTGATCGCAGTCATGGAGCTTACGTAATCATGATTGCCGGGGCGGGTTGCGCACGGTGCGGCCAGATTGCCCGGCGAAGCATCCAAGGAGGGGAAATTCCTTGCGTTACCGACTTCTGGGACGTACCGGCCTGCGTGTGTCCGAGCTGTTCCTCGGGGCCATGACCTTCGGCGAGCAGGACGGGGTGGGGGCGCCCCCGGAGGAGTGCGCGCGCATCGTCGACACCTACGCCGAGGCCGGCGGGAACGTGATCGACACCGCCGTCAACTACCGTGACGGGCTGAGCGAGACGATCGTCGGGGAACTGCTGAAGGGACGCCGCGACCGGTTCGTGCTGTCCACCAAGTACACCTGCTCGCGCAACGGCGAGGACCCGAACGCCGCGGGCAACCACCGCAAGAACCTGACGCTGTCGCTGGAGACCAGTCTGCGCCGGCTCGGCACCGACTACATCGACGTGTACTGGGTGCACATCTGGGACCGCAACACCCCGATCGAGGAGACGATGCGCGCCCTCGACGACGCCGTGCGCTCCGGAAAGGTGCTCTACATCGGCATCTCGGACGCTCCGGCCTGGCTGGTGTCGCGCGCCAACACCCTCGCGGAGCTGCGTGGTTGGACGGAGTTCGCCTCGCTCCAGGTGCCGTACAGCCTGCTGAACCGGGACATCGAGCGGGAACTGCTGCCGATGGCCGAGGCTTTCGGGATGTCGGTGGCGGCCTGGAGCCCGTTGCAGGGCGGGATCCTGTCCGGCAAGTACACCCGGCCGGGCGGCGTCGGCGGGGACGAGCCCGCGCGACTGGACGCGGACTCGATCGGCGAGCGCGAGCACACCGTGGCGCGGGCCGTGCAGTCGGCGGCGGACGAACTCGGCGTCTCCCCCTCGCAGATCGCGCTCGCCTGGACCATGGCCCACTCCTCCGCCGTACACCCGATCGTCGGCGCGCGGCGGGTCGAGCAGCTCGTGGACAACCTGGGCGCGGCCGAACTCACCCTGCCCGCCGAGGTGGTGGCGCAACTGGAGGAGACGACCGGGTTCCGGCCGGGCTTCCCCACCGAGTTCATCGACGGCACCTCGCCCTGGGTCTACGGGGCGGCGGGACAGCGCGTGGTGCCCCGCCGCTTCCGGTGACACCGGCTCTCAGGCCCGCAGGACAACGCCGTAGCGCGTGCGCAGACGGTGCAGTTCCCAGCGGACCACCGCGGTGACCGAGGCCGGGCCGGCGAGGACGGCGAGGATCTGGACGACGGGCGGACCGGGCGGAAGTCCGCCCGTCACCAGGCTGATCAGCGCGAACTCCCACACCAGCACGGCGGTGAGCAGCGCGGGCAGCGCCGCGTGCACGCCCGCGGAGTTGAACCCGGTGCGCACGGCCGGACCGGTGGCGAACGCCAGGAAGAACAGCACCCAGAAGAACGGCAGCGTCAGCGCCAACTGCATCCAGGGAAAGCCCGGATCGAGGTCCGCGGACGTACGGTCCTCGACCAGGACGATCGCGACGAGCAGCAGCGGTACAGCGGTCACCGCGCCGACGTAGACCAGCGCCGACCGCCCGGCCGCACGCAGCCTCGGCCGCATCTGGGCCTTCGCCTGGGGCGAGGCCACGCGGAACAGGAACGCGATCACCACGGGTGCGCTCAGGAGCAGCAGCGGCGGGGTGATGGCCAGCCGCGTCATGTACTGCTCCTGCGCCTGGCTGACGTCCTCCGGCTTGCCGTACATGACCAGCAGCAAAAGGGACATGGCGGCAGCCGTCCAGGCCCGCACCCGCTGCACGCGCACCACGTCCGGGTCCTCGATACGGCGGTGTCCGCGCGGCGGGAAGCGCCGGTGCGCCTGGGCGCGGGCGGAACGGGCGAAGACGTAGCCGGCCATCAACGGCAGCGTCACGAACGCCGTGCACGGGAACAGCGCCAGCGCCCACACACAACCGTGGATCCGGGGCCGCCCGGCGCGCAACAGCACACGCAGGGGCAGCCATTCGGCATCCCGCAGGCTTCTCAGGGAGCCCATCAAGGTGGTGGGCGGCTGGGGCTGCGGCGGCACGAAGGGAGAGTGCGGCGGATAAGGGTACGGCGGTGGAGGCGCCGGGGGCCGGGGCGGGACGTACGGGGGCGGTGGCGGGTAGGGTCCGCCGTTCTGCGGGCCCGTTTGTGGCGGGTACGGGTTGTACGGTCCCCCGAAACTCACGCTGGTCCTTCCTTCCGGTGCCTGTGGGACGGTGGGCCGCACAAACCTGCGTCATCTTCTCCACGCAAGTCAACCGGGTTCACCACAGGCGCAGTTCTCACCCCCAGGGCAGCCGGGCCCGTACCTCGAAGCCGCCGTCCGCCGTCGGGCCGTGTGCCAGGCGGCCCCCGGTGAGGGTCGCCCGTTCCGTCAGCCCGATCAGCCCTTGTCCGGACCCCGGCACAGGCGGTACGTCACGCTCCGGCGCCGGATTGCGCACGAGGATGTCGAGCCCCTCGCCCGGGCCGCCGGTGACCGTGACGGTGACCTCGGTGCCGGGGGCGTGCTTGCGGGCGTTTGTCAGGCCCTCCTGGGCGATGCGGTAGGCGGTGCGGCCGACGGAGGCGGGGACGGCGGCGGGGTCGTTGACCCGGTTGTCGAGGGCGACCTTCATCCCGGCCTCACGGGACTCGGCGACCAGCGCCTCCAGCGCGCCGAGGGTGGGCTGGGGCCGACTGGAGTCGTCGCGCTCCCCCGCCCGCAGTACCCCGATGATCTCCCGCAGGTCCTGGAGGGCCTCGTGGGCGCTCTCCCGGATGACCCCGGCGGCCCGCGCGATCTCCTCCCGGGGCGCGTCCGGCCGGAACTCCAGCGCGCCCGCGTGCACGCTCAGCAGGGTCAGCCGATGGGCGAGGACGTCGTGCATCTCCCGGGCGATGGCCTCGCGGGCCAGCCGCTGGGCCTGCTCGGCCCGTAGTTGCGCCTCGGTCTCGGCGCGTCGGGCGCGGTCGCGCAGGCTGAGCATGAGCTGGCGCTTGGAGCGGACGAACATGCCCCAGCCGACGACCGCTCCGGTCAGTACCACGCCGATGAACAGCGTCCAGCCGTAGGGGATCTCGGGGTCGGGCCGGTACCAGTAGAAGAGCGGCGTCACCGCCAGCGCGGCCCCGCTCACCCAGGCCACATACCGGAAGGGCCGGTGCACGGCGAGGGTGAACACCGCGACGAGGCTCGCGCCGCCCGCGGTGGCCGAAAGAAAGCCGACCGGAATCATCGCCACGGCAAGCCCGAGCGGCCATCGGCGGCGCAGCCACACCGCCGCACAGGCGAGCGCGCCCAGCAACTGGTCGAGGGCGATCACGGCTTCCGGGAGGTTCTCCTGATCCACGGTGTCGGCGCTCAGCAGGCCGAAGGAGACGGCCACCAGGAAGCAGGAGAAGTCGACGACCCAGTCGCGCGCGGTACGCCGGTACCGCCACCCCGGGCGCTCGCCGTCGGGGTCGAGCTCCTTCACCACCGCCGAGGGCAGCAGCCAGCGCTGCTCGACGAAGGGCTGCGACTCGGGCCCCGGCACATCACCACTCACGGTCGACAAATCTACGCAGCCACGCGCCACGACACCCTTCCCTCGGCGGGATCGTCGACCAAAGTCGCGGCATCGCAGACTTTCGGCGCGCCGGGCCTCCGGGCCCGGAGACTTCCGTCGGACCGGTCTCGCCCCGCGGCCGATGTGAGTGGGGGGTCCGCGGGGCGAGGGTCTTCCCATGAAGCAGTTGCTGGAAGTTCTCGGATTCCTTGCCCTGGTCCAGGGCATCGCCGGTCTGCTGCACCGGTTCACCGACTGGGACTGGGGCCTGGTGCAGCGGCTCGGCTTTCTCGACGGCTACGAGATCTACGCGAGCGTCACCCTGCTGGTGCTGGCGTTCGCGCTGTTCGCCGTCGCCGAGAGCCGGAGGCCCGGCTGAACGCGGACCGGACCTCCGGCTGGTCCGGCGAACTCAGCAGCCGTAGTCGATCAGGTCGAACGAGGCGTAGTGATCGGCCGTGTAGTAGTCCTCCTGGTACTCCTCACCGGTCACGATCCGGCGAGCTCCACGCGTGGACGAACCAGGCGTGATGACCGTGTACTCGTGGTAATCCGACCGCACCCCTCTGACCTGGGCTTATGGCGGCCGAAACGGCTGTGACCTGCTAGGACGGGTTGCAGAGGCGACCGGAGGCAGTCAGAGGAGAACGCTCTGATTCGACCCCGGTTCGACCCGGGTCGCTCGGAGGCAGTCAGAGGCGATCCCTCTGCAACTCGCCTTCGAGCGAACCGAGTTGACCGGATGGATCAGAAGTAACGACCTCTCGACAGCTCTCTGTTCAGTCCTTGGTCGAGTTGCGATGGGGACGCCTGCCTTCACAGCGGAGCCAGGCATACGAACGCCTCCAGGACGGCCATCCTGGAGGCTTCGCTGGCACCGATTGGAGGTCGGTTCCGGATGCCACCCATGGTTTTAGCGGGCCTGGGTGGCGTCCTTGTCCTTGCGAGACGACTCCACCGTGGCACACCACAACCACCAGACAGAACCACAGCGACAGACCCCTCGCCCGTTCGGCGGACTGGGCCTTCACCGGCTTCGTCCGGCAGCGGCCGAGCTCGTCCTGCTCGGCGACCTCACCGGCCGGTACGCCACCGGCAGTTACATCAGGCTCGGGTCCGATGGCCACACCGTGGTCGCGCGCCAGGACCGGCACGGCGTGGCCGAGCACGGGCACCGCATCACAGCGGCCATCGCCTGCCACGTCGCCCGGGCCGGCGGCACCGTCGACGAGCTGGCCCGGCTGCTGCTGCACCCGGACCACGAGGGTGGCCGTCACGCTCGGCACATCGCGCTGCGCTCCGGGCAGGCGCGCGCCCTGGACTACATCCGTCGGGTGTGGGCCAGCGCATCGGCCGCGGTCACCGGAACGCGAGTGCTGGAGTCGCGTCACCACGCCTACGAGGTCCTCGCCGCGCTGCGCGACCGCATCGAGACCACACCCTGGCGCGGCGAGCGGGGGCGGAGCGCGCTGCGGGTGCTGCGGGCCCATCTGACCTTCGCCGAGACCGCCGGCGGCCCTCTGCACCACGCCAGCGAGCGGCAGACCGCGGAGGAAGCCGGTGTCTCCCGGACGACGCTGCGGGTGGTCTACGAGACCGTCCTCAAGCCGCAGGGCTGGCTGCGCCGGCTGCGGGTCGGTCACGGCCGGGAGGGCTCCACCTGGTACCTCGCCGATGGCAGCGCCGACCATCGCAGCGCTGCCCCCACTGGCCTGTCTCGTTTCCGGACCACTCAGTACCCCCCGACCCGGCACTTGAGGAGTGGCCCACCCCTGAGACCGGCAGCTCGGCCGACATCGACTCCACCGTCATCGCCCGGCTGATGGGCCACGACGCCTTCGCCCACCACGGCCTCGGCAGCGCCGCCCTCGTGATCATCGGCGCGCTGCACGTCCGCCCCGCCCAAACCGTGAGCGAGCTGGTCGGCACCTCCTCGGTCTCGCGCGCCACCGCCTACCGGACCCTGCAACGCCTGGCCGACCACGGCCTCGTCCACCGCACCGGGGAGACGTGGGCCCTCGCGCCTCGTGCGCTGGAGGGCTTCGGCGACAGCCTCCCGGACGCAGCCACCGGCTCGCACGCGGGGCCAGCACAGGGCTGGGACGCGGTGGCCGAGCAACACGGCACCACGGGCGTCGCGGCCCGCCGCAAGGCGGTGCACACGGCCGAGCGTGCGGCCTACCGGGAGACGCTGGACCGACTTGCGGAGCACCGCAGCAAGGCCGTGGTGCTCGTCCACGACGGCCGCCAAGTCCTGGTCCCCACACCGCGCCCCGACGAGATCCCCTCCACGTGGCACGCCCCGGACGGGCGCGTCCTCGACCCAGCCACCGGCCGTGTCATCCCCGACTGGCGGGTCGCCACCGACGGCCGCCTGATCCTCATCACCCCCGCTGACCAGCGCAGTTACGACGAACTGGCCGCCGCCCATGCCGAAGCCCTCAGCGAATGGAACTCCGCCGCATGAACCCAGACAACCCTCCGACCGCTCCTGCCGAGAACCGGCCGGTGGCTCCTGAGGCCCTGCGCGAGCAGTACGAATCCGGCGCCACAGTCGACGAACTCGTCACCGCCAGCGGGTTGTCGTACGGCACGGTCCTCAACCGGCTGCACGACGCCGGAATCGAAATGCGCACCTCGTGGCAGACCCGCAGGATGCGCCAGGACCCCCAAGCCCGCCAACGACTGGCCGCACATCTCCGCACCCTGTACGAGGAGCACGGCGCGACCCTCGCCGAACTCGCCGCAGCCGCAGGAGAGACCCGGCGTGGTGCCCGGCGCTTGCTGATCGAGGCTGGCGGCACGGTGCGCACCACGCAGCTGACGCTGCGGATGCGCTCAGCCGCGCGGGCCGCCGAGCGGCACAAGCTCGCGCTGTCCCTGCGGGCGCGATACGAGGCCGGCGCCACCGTCCCGGAACTCTCCAAGGACTGCAACTACTCCGTCGCCACCGTCTACCGGCTCCAGCCGTCCAGTGAGCCGACGGTCGGGCGGATGGGTGACATCGATCCCGCGCTTGCGGGGCAGCCGCTCACCACCAGGGTGGGGGCCTTCGATGTTGTCCTCGAATTCCCGAAGTTCGAAGGCCGCTTCCCAGCGCAGGGATACGTCAGCTGGTCGGGCACCCATGTCAGCGCGCCGACAGCGTTGAGCCCAGCGTACTTCACTGCGCACGTGACGTTCCCTCTCGACCCCAGTCTCGACGAGCCCGCAGTCCAGGCCGAAGTGAAGGCCGCCATCGCCGTTCTCCGGTTCGCCGCCGCTCGACTGTCCGACGCTCTGCGCGTCGAGCAGCCGAGTGTAGGCATGGTGGGAGACATCCCGAAGATGCTCTCCCTGACGGCGCAGGACGTGACCAGGGGGCTCGCCCTGAGCGTGCCCGAACCGCTCACACCCGGGTACCCCGTCGTCAGAGGTCTGCCCACGCTGACCATCGACAGCGCCACGACCGCGCTGAACGACGGTGCCTCACCAGCACGAGCCCTCCTGTCTCAAGCGCGCTACCTGACACAATCGACGAACAGCCCCCAGCCGGGGATGGCGACCCTGCTGGCCGCGGTCGCGGCCGAGACATACGCCAAAGAGACCCTCAGGTCCGCCCGGGCTCCCGGCTCCTGCCCGAGTCTGCGCTCACTGCAAGACACCCACGGCAGCGCCGTCGCACTCTACGGGCCGATCGCGCACACCGTGATCGGGCGGAGCCTCGAAAACGACGATCCCGACCTCTGGTCGAACCTCGTCTCATTGTTCACCGCACGAAACAGGATGGCTCACAAGCTCAAGACTCCGGCCCATCCCGATGCAGCACGCCTGGTCGTCACAGCAATGCGCTCCATGGACTGGCTTACCGCCTGCGCTTCATAGCCAAGGTGCGACTCAACCGCATCCCGCGTGCTCACACCCCACACACACCCGCCGCCCGCCAGCCAGCAGCACCCCCGGGCTCCGCGC